>CAYPDT010000001.1:0-232160 GCA_964409615.1 uncultured Candidatus Saccharibacteria bacterium
CCCCAGCCAAGAATATTTTCGATTATGCACATACAAAAGTTTCGCTGGTCGCGTGTGTACGAATCGTCCGAAGAAGAACTAGTTTCGTTACTGAAAGTACGAAACATACCGAGCACTCGTGTACACGCAGAAGCTGGCGAGTCCGCGGCCACACAACATTCAGACAATTCCTTTACCCTTTGGTGCGCCGAGGGTTCTATGATGATTGAAGTTGAAGCTACTAAAATATCACTACAGCCAGGCGATGCCGCACGTATTGATGCTGACACGACGTATACTATTTACCCAGGCATCGCAGACTGTGTGTATTACTTAACTAGCTGAGCGTGTTGCGACTTTTTTCTTGAGCTTACGCATTTTTTCATACAATGCTCGCTTCCGTGCTTGCTTGTCGTACTTTGCGTGTTTTACCGGGTCTCGTTTTTTCATATCTACTACTAGTCTACATTAGGCAGCGGTAAATTAATGAAATTAAATACCGTATCTTTAAAGCTTGCAGTATTTTTGCTCTAGTTACTTGCCGTATCGTACAAGATATCTTGAGCCATCTTTATGCCTTCATCCGTATGAATCCGAGGAATAACTGAAAATATGAACCGCAAATCTTCGTCATTACTAATGCCCCGGCGTTTTAGACTGCGCACAAAGTCTTCAATCTGCATCACGAACACCTCGTCATCCATTAAATCGAAGCCCTGTTCCATAATCTTTAGTATCCACGAAGCTTTGGCTGAACCATCGGATAGACTTTGGAGTACTCCCTTTTTGTCCTTCAAAAGTGCTGGAAAATCAATGGTTGTATCATATAGTCTACTGCAAACGCGAATCACCTCGGCGTCAACTCCTTGTCGTTTCATTGCGCTGACACATTTTTGATACACTTGGTATGCTTTTGATACCTCTTCTCTAAAATGCTTCACACCGTCAAAATGATTTTTTAATGGTTGCTGACTGACATATAATTGTTGCGCCGATAATCTGTTAATTTCTGAAGTAGACGGAATATGGCCATCGTGATTGATAGCCCAACGGACACCTAGATTAAGTAAATCTTCTTTCTTCATGCCTCTTGAATTTGGTACCCAGCCATATTCGTACCAGTATTCCGTTAGTGTACCGAATAGATAACGAAGCATTCTTGATGTTTTACCATTAAACACTTCTGGATACTCAGAATCGAGCTGCTTTGAGTCAATCGGCCGACCGTGTTTTGCAATAGTCCGGGCTCCTAGCCTAAATGCCTTCATAAATGTTCCATGGCGAACCACTTCGCGGCGCTCAACCCCAAATAAGGAGCGCAAGGCAAGCATGTCATACTCAAATGCCTGATGTGTAACATTAATCGACGGTATTAAATCACGCTCTGCACCCCATTTTAAGACATCATCTAGTGAGGTAATTGAAGCATTTGAATCCTGTGGAATGGCAGTGTCTTTTAAGTACCTGAAACGTTCTAGTAAAGCTTTCTTGTCTGGCTTAGACCGGTCAGGATAGAACCCAAGCGCATCCTGCAGCTTACCGACACCACCATATGTATATAAGGTGCCAATACTCATACCGTATCCGGCATCATAGAGGTCTTGAATGTCTACTGTTGTTGGCATCATACTTGTTCGACCCTCGTGGGTGATGTTTTCTTGATAAACCATCAAGCTGACCATAAAGATTCCAAACTCAACTATGTCTTCATAGTCATGGCCAATGTGGCTAAAAGATTCATTTCTGAATTTTTCGGTAGGTTCGTCTGGCAATGCCAAAAACAAACCAGGTGGCAAGCCGACTTCTGCAGGAGTATGTTGAATAGTAACCATAGTAAACAAAGATTATAAGATAACTATTGTACATTCACGTCAAGTATTTAGCAAGTAGATATGACTTACAAAGTTTGGATTTACTTTTTCTTGAAGAAGACTAGTTTATAGCCATCCGGGTCACTGATTACGAATTCACGATGACCCCAGGGGCGGTCTTGTGGCTCGGCAATGGGCTTGATACCCTTCTGTACCAAAACTTCGTAGAAGTCATCAACGTCCTCAACACTAATATGAGTATACTGCCCTATTCCTTTAGGGTTGACTTTGGCGTCTGGTAACAGCTCTTCACTGACAACCTTGCTGGCCAGTAAAAATTCAATCCAAAACCAGTTAAGGTAGGCGGTTGCAGAAACACCTGGCATTTCTTTCCTGATGATAAATCCTAGTGACACATAGAACTTTTTTGTTGCCTCTAAATCTGATACTAAATATATGAGGCCCGAGATGCTTTTCATTTTCATACCACTAGTATACTCCACTGCTTTCTCTGAAATAATCTACCAGCAGATGGTTTTTCACGTACAGTAAGCTAGGTTTATTAACTCACGAGCAAATGTTAGTTATTGCTTCGACGTTTGAATAGAATTGCTGCCGTTGGGATGGCAACAGCTAATGTTCCTACACACCATGCCACGGCCAACCAACCACTATTACCGATTGGAGTGCCTAACATTAGGCCGCGAACTGCATTGATAATCTGGGTGATTGGCTGATTCTCGGCAAATATACGAAGCCCTTTAGACATATCGGCCGTTGGAGCAAATGCACTACTTGCAAAAGTAAGCGGGAAGATGAAGACAAAGGTTAACCATTGCACAGCTTCTACGCTTTTTGCAATAACACCGACGATTGCTGATAACCAAGAGAATGCAAGTGAAAATAGCAACAGCAAGCCAGTAATCTTGAGCCAATCAAGTGCTGACGCATGAGGCCGGAAGCCAATGATAAAACCAGCGATTATCATAACTAATGTTGATATCGCATTGCGAAATATATCTGAGATTACATGGCCGTTAAGAACAGCTAAGTTGCTCATAGGAAGCGAGCGGAAACGATCAACAATTCCCTTCTGTAGGTCACTACAGACGCTGATAGCAGTAGTGGTAGCACCAAACGCAGCCGTCTGCACGATAATACCTGCCATCAAGAAGTTTAGATAACTAACGCCTGGAGGCAGCGCTTTGCCAATTGAACCTCCAAATACTGCAGAGAATAGCAGCAAGAACATAATTGGTTGGAAGAAGGTACCTAGTAGTTGGTCAGTATTACGTAGAATATGCTGACTACTGCGCTTAATCATCAGTAATGAATCAACAACCTCCTGCACAATACGCGGGCGTTTTTCAAATTCGAGTGTAACTGACATTATTTTTTCCCTTTCTTGCTGTTTTTGTTGGAAGTTTCTTCAGTGTCTTTGCTTTTCTGCTTACCTGTTAGACTCAGAAATACATCATCAAGAGTTGGCTTATGAACTGCCAGCGATTCGACCGCAATTTTTTGAGCATTCAGGGAATCTAAGACATCTCGCACGTCGGTGTTGGTGTCTTCAATAACTACGGTTGCAGTGTTTTCTTTTTCATCGGTATCAGTCACTTGTTTACCGAGTGTTTGAGCCGCTTTTTTGAGTGTATTTGAGTTTGCGAAGGTAAGTTCAAGACGATCTTTACCGACTTTGCTCTTCAATTCTTTAGCAGTTCCTTCAGCAATCACCTTACCACCATCAATTACGATTATTTGATCTGCTAGCTGATCTGCTTCCTCGAGGTATTGAGTGGTTAACAAAATAGTTGTACCATTTGCCATCAAGCGCTTGATGATGGCCCACATAGCTAGACGAGACCGTGAGTCGAGACCAGTTGTTGGCTCATCTAGAAAAATAACTGGTGGAGTAGCGATAAGACTGACTGCAAGGTCGAGGCGACGCCGCATACCGCCAGAGTAAGTTTTTGCTGGTCGGTCAGCAGACTTAACTAGGTCGAATTCTTGTAACAACTCCTCCGCACGAGCCTCGGCACTACGTTTCGTTAATCGATATAGTCGACCCATCATTACAAGGTTTTCACGACCAGTCAGCAGCTCATCAACAGCTGCAGACTGTCCTGTTAGTCCAATAACACCACGCACTTTGTCGGCATCCTCAGTAACATCGTGACCTTCAATAGTTACCGAGCCGCTGTCCAGATTAAGTAAGGTGCTTAAAATTCTTACCGTTGTCGTCTTGCCCGCTCCGTTAGGGCCAAGCAGCGCCAACATGGTGCCTCGTTTTACATTAAAGCTAACACCCTTAAGGACTTCATTCTTGCCATAGGACTTCACCAAATTCTTAACAATAATCACATTATCCTGCGCCACGTGGTTCTCCTATTAGTTAGGAATTATTTTATCACTTTGGCGACTAACTTCCGAACTGCTTGGAGAATCTTTGGTGACTTTTTGCTTTGCTCGCTGATAGTGCATCTTGGCACGGTCAAGCAAGCCCTGCGCCCAAGCGAACTCAGTGGCGAGTATAGCTAAGCCTGCAATCACTACTACTATGCCCGGACCAGGTAGTACCAATAAAGCAATTCCAATACCAATTACTGTTAGACCAACAACCAGTATTATTATTTTCTTCGTATGCCGCAGAATATGTCTCATAACTGTTATTTTAGCTTAAATATTACTCGTCTTCTGTGAAGTATCCTACACTTAAGTTTATTCTTTTCTTTTCAGAATCGGGCGATATGTATCTTGTGAACGTCGGACATATACATCTGGAGTGTCTGCACGCTCAGAATTTTGTAACTGATATATATCTGGGGTACCGTCTCTATCATCATCACCGATACTAATCCTCATAGTGGGCTGCTGAATAGAACCCTCAGCCCGCCAAGTCCCCATAACCTGGCCGAATTGTTTTGCACCATCCAAAACTTCTACTGTCTGGCTGCCTGTACTATTTGGAGTGGCTAAACTGTAGATATCAAGCTGACTATCGCCATTATAATCTGCTACGGCGTACTGGACCGCAATGTTTGTTTTTACGGTGGATGCTGTGCGCCACGAGCCCAGGAGCTCGGCATACTGTCTGCTACCGTCAAATATACGAACCTCTGTCTGGTTACTGGTTGTACCGCTATATTTAATTTGGTACAAATCCATATGACCATCAGCATTATAATCCGCTACACGATAACTTGCCTGATTGCCACTATGCGCTAGCTGATTCACCGCCCAAGTCTGCTGCCATGTACTATTACCATCCTGATAATTTGAACGACTAACTTCGACAAAGCCAGAGTCTGTATTGCGGTATTGGATTCCATAGACTTCTACGTGTCGTGTTACCGAATCACGAATTACATCATATTCGGTGGTAGAGTCTGTATTCGTTTCGTTGCGCATCAGTACTGGTACAGCTGGAACGGGGCTTGTATTGCGCTGTACCGCTGTGGTGGGCGCACTATTCTTGAGCGGCGTCGATGTCTTAGGCGGGGCTTCAATCACTGTCGCGGTTGTAATATGTATGTACTTTGGCGCCCGAACACGTGATTGCTTACTAAATTCACCGGTGCCTTGTTTGTTGTATTGGTCTATATCTACTGTGCCGTCTGTGTTTACTGAAGTAACATAAGCCACGTGCCCGTAGTAGCCTGGCCACACTGCAATATCGCCAACACGAGGCTTCTCATCAGTTATATAGTGTTTTTGCAGTGCGGCAGTTACCCAGTTATTAGCATTACCCCAACCAACAAGTTGAATGCCAAACTCTTTCTGGATACGCCAAGCCACATACGATGTGCAATTACGAACATCATAACGGAGTGGATCACTCTGATAATATGCCCGACCATCACGATAGCTTATGTTCGATTGGCAGGTGCCAGCCGCTTGCATTTCTTGTTTGCATTCCGGGTAACCCCAATCGTATGTTCTTTGATTCACAGTCAATGCATCCGCCCAAGGATAACCACCGGTTTCAGCAGCAATAGCATGCCCTCGATTCGGAAGACCTGCGACCACTAAACCGGTTGATAAGACCGTAATTAACGCACCCCAAATAATGGTTTTGATTTTTACCATAACACCCTCTAGTTACGTAGTTAATTCAATATAACTTTATGGATATAGGTGTCAATTAGTTTAAGAATAGATTAAGAGTCTAACAGAAGAAGTAGTTAGAGGTGTAAGTATTTTCACAGCTAAATTACATACGTACCTACATACTGTTAAGCATAACAAGGAGAATACCATGGCTTTATTATCTGGAGAAACAGAAGGCGACGCCTTCTTAGAAGCTGAAGACCTGCAAAATGCGCAACGAGAAATTGGTTTCCGTAACAAAGCTTTCGGATCCTGGGCGTTGATGCGAAGCACCATGTCAGCCGAAAACCGTAAACTGCGTTCGGTAGAGAGAAAACGTAAAAACCTTGCCAAGGAAGAAAAACGACTAGAAAAGGTGCAGCGTTTACGTCAGTTTGCCCGCCGAATGCTGGTTTGGTCTCGTTAGTAAATCATCCTGGACATGAAAAACGCCCCGTAGAATAGGGCGTTTTGTCATTGTGCATTTAGGCTTTAATCTTGCAGCCTAGTTACAGCTCTTTTTGGCATAGCGTCGAGTAGTTTTTCGTAGAAGTATTCTGCATACTCGACGTCTATGCGGCCCCCTTGTGGTATTGCTATGTTTTTGCGTGCCATGTATTGCTCCTGTTTACGTTATAACAGTACTTACATAGTAGCTTATGGTTACTGAAGATTGTCTGTGAGTATTCTTACATGAGCATGATATGATGCATGATGATTATGCTAACTCAAGATGAATTCGAGAAAATTGTCTCCATAGCTATTGATGCGATACCTGAGAAGTATTTTAAGCGGCTCAACAATGTTGCCTTCGTCAGTGCCGACGACCCCAGCCCCGAGCAACGCCGAAAGCTCAAACTTCGCGATAACCAATCACTATTCGGACTCTACGAAGGTGTGCCCCTAACAAAACGTGCCAGTGGCTACAATATGGTACTGCCGGATAAAATTACTATCTTCAAAAACCCTATCGAACAGGCCAGCAGTTCGATGGATGAACTGCAGAAATTAGTCCAGAATACCGTTTGGCACGAAGTGGCACATTACTTCGGTCTCGACCACACTCAGATACATGAACTAGAGAACCGCTAATCGTAACGGTTACCTTTGACACGAAACCAGCGAATTATAAGGCCGTCAAACAATAAGTGACTAAAATATCCCGCAACTGCTGCCCCATATACGAGCGCAGCAGTAGGGAGTATGCGGGCATTGTGTACATATGGAACTATAACAATCGGCAAAGGCACCAGTATCATGGCGACCTTACTGTGCGTCCAGCCACGATGCTTACCAAGAATGGGTGTCATGCCAAGCAATCCTAAGTATGCAGCAGCTTCAATTCTCCCGTATACAATCAGCATCACATCTGTTATAAAGGCTAGGCCAAAGAAAATGTCTTGCCCCTTACTATTTGTATCAACATCTGGCCACAACCCGAATAGTATGGCAACAATGTATAGGCCCACCACGAACTGCCAATTACTAAGTAGACCGTTTGTCTTGGTTAAAATTTGATGAGAACCAATTGTTACAAGAGAGGCTAGATAGGCAGTATTTACTAGAATTCCGCCAGCAACGTGGCCCTTATAATTGGCCATCTATCTGGCTCCAAAATGCATCTGCCCACCCAATGTAGGCACGATTGTTGGGGTGAAAATAGTCCGGTGCATAACCGCGCAGACTATCTCGGGCTTTTGTTTGTGATTGCAGATCCACCAATACAAGCTTAGGGTGTGCTTTCACTATAGATTCGATTATTGTTGTTGCCTGGTATGCAGCCGGTCTTCGGCTTGCGCGACTGCCAAAATATGGCATGTTGGCCACGTAAGTGCCGGCAGGTAACCGGTCTGCTAACTCGCCGAACTCGTTTGTGAATTTTTTAGCATCAAAGGTAGCAATATCGTTTGCACCAATCTCAATTGTTACGAGATTGGGCTTGAGATTAGTTGTCTGAGGAAGTTGAGTATCGAGCACATCACGAATTTTAGCTCCGTTTTTACTCAAGTTGATAGTACGTACTGTCTTACCCGTACTTTTTGCTACTCGTTGAGACAATAGTCCGACATATCCATTTTGCGGCTTGCTTGCCCCAAGGCCTTGAGCTGCACTATCGCCTAGCGCAAGATATATAAATTCACCCTGCTCGGTTTTGTTGCGGTTGGTCCAATATGTTTGATAGCGAGCAATATTTCCGCGCAGGCGCAGCAAGGCAATAACTTCTGCGACCAACAAAAAAACAATTAGAAGCAGGCCGGTGGCGACAATTTTTCGTATTGTAATTGTCATAGGCGATTCACCAAAATTCCTACCAGCACAATTACTCCTAGAAATCGTCGGAAGTAGCTATCTCCTTTGGTGAGTTCCAGCCACGCCCAATTAAACAGAGAGCCAAAAGCAACAAGGCTAGCCAAATTCTGTAGTGTACCCGACGTGACTTTTTGCAAAAGCGTAGACACAACCCAAATGACGATTGGTGCATTGGGAGCTTGCATAATTACAAGACGCCCATCATTGTCACGAAAGCATCGATCAATAAACGAGCGTTTTGGGGTGTTTACCATAAGACTCTTAGAATGAGCCGAGCTGTTGATTAGAATCAGGAGCTGGAGCCATTGGGTCGGTTGCTACTTCATCTGTTGGCGCAGGAACTTGGCCTGCTGCAGGTGCCACTTCTTCACTAGCTACTGGTTCAGTAGGAGCTGGTTGTGAAAAATCCTCTGTTGGTGCAGGTAGGTTAACTGCTGCTTCGTCTGCAGGAGCCTCGACGACTGGCATTGGTGCTTCAGTTGGTGTGATAGTTGAGCCAACAGCAGAACTCTCTGCAGGTGTAGTATCGCCAGGAAGATTTAGCTCCGCTGCAGGCGCCACTTCTTCACTAGCTACTGGTTCAGTAGGAGCTGGCGTTGGAGCCGCAGGGTCATTCGCTGGGGCCGGGTTAGTAGTTGGGTCGTTTGTTGTTGGGTCCATAAGGTTCCCTCCTCCACTTAGTAAACGAATTTAATATTCATAATTAGTATATACCATCCAACAATGCCAAGAAAAACGACCAACTACAAGAGTGTTCCGACGTACGTTTGCTCATGAATAAAATCCTTATGAGCGCGCTCAATCTCATCTGATGAAAGTGCTACAACAAAACGACTATGCGCATCAGAATCGGCAACTAAACGATGGTTAAGTTCGATGACCGTTTGGTCGACAGATAAAGCTTGATTGTTTAGCCCTATTAAACTCATGGTGTCGAGGCTTCTAACGCGCGATAACGCTACATAGCCCATTCCCGGAACAAACGACTTAGTAAGGTCAATGATTGCGGCATCGAGTGTCATCCCCTGGCTCTTGTGCACGGTAATTGCCCATGCTAGGCGAATCGGCAGCTGGTTGATTTCGGCAACAACATCTTCACCCTCTTCAATCCGCCAGCTACCCATGCTGGCAGTAATCTTTTTGCCACCTATTGTTTCGATGACGGGCAATCCATCTTCATCGAATTTCTTGACTGTACCGAGTGTGCCATTAACATAGCCTTTTGCATAATTGTTCTGCACAAACATAACCAGTGCACCCTTCTTCAGTTGGAGCTCTTCGGGGGCCAAGCAGTTATTCGCCAGAGTTTTGACTAGCGAGCGGTCACCGCGATGAGTCATGGTGTAGGTTTTAGCATCGCCGGGCAACGACTCTAACTCTGCCTGATTGATTGCATCGACATCTGCATTATGTGTAAATAGTCGAGTAGGCACTACTTTAGTCTTGAGTGCAGCACCCTTTCGTGTCTGTAGTCTTTCGAGCGATTGCTCGCTGACTTCACCGGCGCGCATCTCGTTGAGGAGCTGGCTGAGCGCATCATCTTCATGACGGTATTGCTCTGTCAGGTAACAAATATGAATCTGCATCTTATCCCAAACATCTGCTTCGGTGACATACTGGGCACGACCACCTCTGGTGACTGGAGGCAGCTGGAATAAATCACCACAAAGTACTACCTGAATACCCCCGAAGGCCTCATCCTTACCATGCACTTTGCGCAAAACTGCATCAACCATATCGAGTCTAAAATGGTGGAGCATAGAGACTTCATCAATTATCAAAACCTTGGCCTCTGCGATGGTCTGACGATGCTCTTTGCGTTTAAACAAATGTTGCAGGTCGGTTGCGGTAAGATATTCCTTTATGCCGATATGTGCCCATGAGTGGATAGTTTTGCCGTTCATGTGCGTCGCAGCGATGCCAGTTGAAGCCGTGATGGCTACTGGTATGTGGTGCTTTTTGAGATAGCTGATGTATTGATTGAGTACATAAGTCTTACCGCTTCCGGCTGCGCCCGTAAGAAAGACATTTTTGCCCATCTTTAAAATGTCGAGTGCTTGTTTTTGTGTCATTGGACCTTCATTGTAGCGTAATAGACTAACCCAGGTCGAAACATATTAGACAATATTTATACTGTTTCCAAGGTCCGACCTTGGAAATATGTTACCATAAGGGTAATGAACACTGATTTGCAGTATCTCTTGAGTAACAGTTTGTACTTAGTGATAGCGTATGTAACGTTCTGGTTTATTGTATCTCGCGTAATCAAGCGTAACGATGTTGCCGACGTTGCTTGGGGGTTGGGTTTTGTTACCGTGACCATCGGTGCATCCCTCATGACAAGCAA
Source organism: uncultured Candidatus Saccharibacteria bacterium (assembly GCA_964409615.1). Lineage (GTDB taxonomy): Bacteria > Patescibacteriota > Saccharimonadia > Saccharimonadales > AWTP1-31 > AWTP1-31. The sequence continues at coordinate 10,534 of CAYPDT010000001.1, forward strand.
AACAGGTTCACTGGCACGTCTGAGTATGTTCTTGACCACAGTGTGGGGCCTGCGCCTTGCGCTACACATCTACCTACGTAACCGGCATAAAACGGAGGATTTTCGTTATGCACAGTGGCGGAAAGACTGGGGCAAATGGTTTACACTACGAAGTTATTTGCAAGTCTTTTTATTACAGGGACTGCTACTATTTGCTATTGCTTTGCCAGTAACAATTACTGTTGGCACCCCCCACACCGTTAGCGTCTCATCTTGGGTTGCGGCAGGCCTTATAACATGGTTATTCGGATTCTATTTCGAGGCGGTTGGTGATGGTCAACTTAGTGCCTTTATAGTCAATCCGTCAAACAAGGGTAAAATTATGAACAAAGGCCTGTGGCAGTATACCCGCCACCCTAACTACTTTGGTGAGGTGACACAGTGGTGGGGATTGTGGCTCATTCTATGCGCGACCAGCTTGCCAACCTCCTACAAATTACTAGGAATTATAGGCCCTCTGACAATCACCACCCTTATTTTGTTTGTATCCGGAATACCGTTGCTAGAGAAGAAGTATGCCAATAACCCCGCATACCAAGCGTACGCAAAACGCACCAACAAGTTCTTCCCATGGTCGCAGCGTAAACCAAAAAAGTAGCTTAGCTTTGGACACCTAAGACGCGTAGCCCCGGGATAGGGTGATGTGGTACTACATATAATGGGTCCTCACGCCCCTCAACCGGTACTTTAAGCAATAGACTATCGCCGCTACCGAGCACCGCAGAAATCTGTTCGGGGAAAAGTACCCCAGACAACTGTTCAGCTTGCTGTTGCCAGGTCAGTACATATACTGCTTGCTGAGCTGCTATTTGCCCTAGCCCTTCGTGGATATGACCAGCATCTTCTGGTTTAAAATAGCCTCGCCCAGCATTTTCAAATACTAGTTGTATGTAATCGGCTCCAAATTCTGGAATATCGGCAATTGTTTGTGAAATCATTTTTTCTCCTAGATAAATTTTGAAATAAAAAAGCCCCGGTCGCCCGAGGTGTATTGGTCAGATTGATAAACGTTAACACATACACATAGAGCAACACTCCTTAGAGATACGACACATCATGATAGTGTGAATGGTTGCTACTGGTATGGTTCTTTGCATAGTCCTTCTATTTTAGCACTTCTTGTGGTAAAATATAACTAAGTAAACCGCTGTTGATGCGGTTATTTTATTAAGGAAAGCTATGCAAACACTAGACCCCAAGAAAATTCGTAATGTGGCGATTATTGCCCACGTTGACCACGGCAAAACAACGCTAGTTGATGGCCTATTGAAACAGTCAAACACGTTTCGTGATAACCAAGCCGAAATGAGCCAAGACCTCATCATGGACAGTGGTGATCAAGAACAAGAACGCGGTATTACTATCACTGCAAAGATTACCGCCGTTACGCATGACGATTACCGCATCAACATCATCGACACACCAGGGCATGCCGACTTTGGTGGTGAAGTTGAACGAACCCTAAATATGGCTGACGGCTGCATATTAATTGTTGATGCACAAGAAGGTCCGATGCCACAAACTAAGTTTGTGCTCACCAAAGCCCTTGCACTGAACTTAAAGCCAATTGTCGTTATTAATAAAATCGACAAACCTGGTAGCCGAATTTCTGAAGTAGAAGACGAACTAGCCGACTTGTTCTTAGAGCTTGCCGTGCACGAAGATCAACTGCACTATCCAATTTACTACGCTATCGGCCGCGAAGGAAAAGCTTGGAAAGAAGTACCTACCGACCCATCTGCAGATGCTGACCTGACAGTTATCTTTGACGGTATCATTAGCGACGTGCCAGCTCCGACCGTACAGCCTGATGAGCCATTCCAGATGTTAGTTACTGCCTTAAGCTGGGATAGTTTCCAGGGTAAATATGCCGTTGGACGAATAACTCGTGGACATATCACTACCGGTACTCCGGTGGCTGTTTGTAAAAAAGACGGTTCAACTGCTAAAGGTAAGATTGATAAAATCTACAATCACCAAGGATTAAACAAAATTGAAACCAAGTCGGCAATCGCTGGGGACATCGTCAGCATTACCGGATTAGGTGATGTACAAATTGGCGAAACTGTCGCTGACGTCGACAATCCAGAAGCCTTGCCAATTATTGAGGTAGAGGCGCCGACACTGAAAATCTATATGGGTCCAAATACTTCTCCTTTCAAAGGCCGTGAAGCCGACTTTAGTACTAGCCGGCAAATTAGTGACCGACTCAAGAAAGAACTTGAAACCAATGTTGGATTAGAAGTTGAACCAGATGGAATTGGATTCTTGGTTGCCGGACGTGGCGAGCTACACCTAAGCGTACTTATTGAAACAATGCGGCGCGAAGGCTTTGAATTCGAGGTTGGTCGCCCACAAGTAGTTACTCATGAAGAAGACGGCAAAACGATGGAGCCTCTCGAAGAAGTTATTATCGAAATTGGCGCAGACAATGTAGGCACAGTTCAGGCAGAACTAGGGCAACGCCGGGCAAACCTGATAGATCAGTTCACAACAAACAAGGGTGTGACAAAATTAATTTACGAAATGCCAACACGAGCTTTGCTTGGTTTACGAAACACTTTGATGACTACCACCAAAGGTACAGCTATTATGAATAGCTTGATTATCGGTTACCAGGAATTGGGTCAGGCTTTGAATCAACAGCGTAATGGTGTACTAATCGCCTTCCAGACTGGCACCACTACAGCCTATGCCCTACAAACTGCAGAGGAGCGCGGTACATGTTTTGTAGCCCCTGGTACAGAAGTGTATGCTGGCCAAATTATTGGACTCAACACTCGTGGTGACGACATGGAAATTAATGTTGCCAAAGAAAAGCATCTTACCAACATGCGTAGCAGTAGCAGCGATGGTGTCGTACAGCTGACACCTCCAACTATCTTCAGTCTAGAACAGTGCTTAGACTTCCTAGAAAACGACGAATTGCTAGAAGTCACACCAAAGAATCTCCGTTTACGCAAGCGTGAGCTTGACCCGAACATGCGCAAGCGCCAAAAAAATAACTCCTAACAAGTTCTTCCGTGACGACACATCTTGCTATACTTCTTGTAGTAAGAGGATTAAGTATGCAACATTTCGCCCATCACTCAGTTAGTCATAGTTTAGAAAGTAATACGAGCTACGCAACGGTTTTTGTCGTTTCAATCGTGCTTGCAAGTACCGTATTAGTGTACGTATACAATAGGAGGAACAAATAATGGTACTTTCAATACAAGCAGAAAACCTCACTGTCACTGCAACCGCCGAAGCACTCATGAAAGGCCCAGATATTAGCAGTGGCAAGGCCGTATTTACCGAATACGATGTGGATGGCGCTAAATACGTGCACATTCGTCTTGAGCTGGGTGGCAAGCTTAGCGCGGGCAAACATGCTGTACATATTCATGAAAAGGCGGCTTGTGACTGCGAGGGGTTTAAGTGCGCTGGTGGACATTTTGATCCAGGCCCTAACGGAAACACCGACCCCGACGCTAACCATGGTTATCATGCCGGTGACTTACCAAGCATTACTGTTGACGAAGATGGTAATGGGGTACTAGAAGCGATTACGACACGGGTAACCCTTTCTGACGGGCCCGTATCGCTTCTCGGTAAAGAATCCGCGCCCGAAGGTACATCGCTGATGGTTCATGCAAATTCCGACCCTCATACGCCTGGCGAAACTGGCTCGGGCCACAGTGGTGGCCCTCGTTTAGCGTGCGGCACAATACAGAAAACCACGTAATTGCCGATAACTATATGGAAGTCGAGTAGCGGAGCGCATTCTATATATCTGCTACAATAAGCTTAATCATGAACGCCGCAATTAATCTACGTAATGTAGGCAAGAAATATCCGAATGGTAAGGGTATTAAAAGTGTCAATCTAACTGTTGGTATAGGGCAAATATTTGGCTTTCTTGGGCCTAATGGCGCTGGTAAAACCACAACCATTCGCACACTCATGGGATTCATGCAACCCGACAAAGGCACTATAGAAATTCTAGGTCTGGATGCCGGCAAGGATAGCGTGACGATAAAACAGCGAGTTGGCTATGTGCCTGCCGACCGGCAACTGTATCCAAACTGGACCGGTCGTCAGCACCTCGAATTCTATCAATCACCCCGGCCGCGCGGTGACTTTAATATCGCAAAACGCCTTGGCCTAGACCTAACTTTACAGGTTAAACACTTGTCTACAGGTAACAAACAGAAGTTAGCTCTTACAGTTGCGATGATTGGCAATCCACAGCTACTCATTATGGATGAGCCAACGAGTGGCCTTGACCCTTTACTACAGCAAGATATGTATGAGGTTCTGCGTGAATACAAGCAGGCAGGTGGCACGGTATTTCTGTCGTCGCACAATTTATCTGAGGTAGAAAAAGTCTGTGACAGTGTAGCAGTCATAAAAGATGGCCGTATAGTTGCAGATAAATCTATGCAAGACATCCGCGACATGAGTATTCATATGGTAAGTGTGGTGACCGAACGCCCCCTAGTACTCCCCGTTAACCTTGCAAACATTGAAATTATTAGCCAAGCAGAGACACATGCAAATTTAAGAGTTAAAGGCGAACTCGGGCCTCTTTTGGGCTTTTTGGCACGTAGAAGGGTCCATGACTTAGAGATTACCCATGCCAGTCTAGAGGATGTATTCTTGGAGTTTTACTCATGAGTTTAATGACTACCATCATAAAAAAGGAGCTCCGTGAGCGACGTACTTCTCTGGTAGTGTACAGTCTAGTGAGTATAGGTGCCATTTGGTTATATGTGGCCATGTTCCCATCTTTGCAATCTCAAGCCAAAGATTTGACAAAGATTCTAGAGGCTATGCCCAAAGAGATTCTTAAGGCCTTCGGTGCAGAAGGCACCGGGTTAGAAAACGTAGAAGGGCTCCTCGCCAGCAAGCAATTTGGACTAGTGTGGCCTATATTAACTATCGTCTTGATGTTAAACCGCGCAGCGAACAGCCTAGCTGGAGAAATTGAAAACGGTACTATTGGCACACTACTCAGTCAACCAATTAGCCGTGCCAAGATTTTCTTGGCCAAGTACTTGGCGGGTATAACTACACTTGTGACTTTTATACTTGCAAGCGTTTTAGCCAACATCCCACTCATAAGCGCCTACCGCCTTAGTTACTCGGTTTCAGGCGAATTAGCTTTTGCTGGTGTTTGCGTGCTGTATGGCTTGGCACTGTATGGTGCTGGAATGGCTATTTCTGCTTTTGTAAGCGAACGGAGTAAAGTATACAGCCTACTTGGTGGTGGCATAATACTAATGTTTGTGCTGAACATCGTATCCGGGCTTCAGACCAGTCTGAGCGGCTTGCGATATACAAGTATATTTTATTATTTCAATGCACACGACATGCTTGTGTTGCACAAGGTAAATATGGTGAGCGTGGCCTTGTTTGCTAGTATTGCAGTCATTGGCTTCATTACAGGCCTAATAGCCTTCACACGACGAGATATCCGAATTTAAGGCTGCGTATTAATAATCTCTAGCCTGCCACGCTCTTGTAGAAGTACAGTAGCAAGACTCGGCAGCGTCAGGTAGCCCAACCCGACACGTCCAATTCGACTGTCTATGCCCGCATCATCTATATCGAACATTCGCGTTAGACAGTCGAGATGCATAGTTTCACCCGCCGGTAAAAGTTCACCCCAGTGAGGCTGGCGACTGCCATGTTCAACCACTTCTGGGGGCAACAGGTGTACTGGTTCGATGCCAGCAGTTAGCCTCATGACAAATGGGAAATCAAGCTTCGACATAATAGTCTGCATCCGTTCCGCTGCTCCCTCAAGGATATCTAAACCTCTGTAGCTATTTACAGCCTCTGGATTATGTATTCCTAAAAAGAGCCATGCTTGCAAATCTATTACGAATTTATCAGTTTGTCGTCGCAACATCCATGCCTGTTGCGCATCCACCCTACTCGGCATCGACGCTGTTCTCTTTACGCCACCGCTCAATTGCTGCATGGTTACCTGATAGCAGCACTTCAGGAACCTTCATACCTCTGAAATCTTCTGGACGAGTGTATTGTGGGAACTCTAACGTCTTACCATCACTAAAGCTTTCGATAATAGCACTTTGTTCACCACCAAGTACGCCGGGAATAAGACGGATAATACTATCTACTACCACCATGGCAGGTATTTCACCGCCAGTTAGAACATAGTTGCCAATCGATATTTGGTAATCAACCACTGTGGTGATGCGCTCGTCATAACCCTCATAGCGACCGCAAATGATGATTAGCCCCGTGCCCTGATCGGCAAAACGCTGAGCCTCAGCTTGTACCCACCGCGTGCCCCGGGCAGTCATTAGCAGTACTAGGGCTGTAGGGTCGCTCTTTTTTGCCTCTTCCACGGCTGCGAATAACGGTTCGGGCTTCAGTAACATGCCGTCACCACCCCCGTATGGTGTGTCGTCGACGGTCTGGCGCGGACCCAGACCATAGTCACGTAAATTCAGGTAGCTAACTTCAAGATGTTTCTTATCTTGAGCTTTCCATAACATGCTAGTATCCATGACACCTGGAAACATTTCTGGGAACAGTGTTATTATCTGAATCTTCATTATGTATATTTTACCACATTCTTGGGTTATCGCCAGAAACAAAAAGAACCCCTTGTCTTTGAATTTCAAAGGGGGTTCCGTTTGTCACATAAAGCTCCCAATGACCCAAATTATTTGGTTGTCACTGGCTCGCAAGAGCTTCTCTTTTCTTTTGCAAGTTTCTGTCTTTGTAAAGACTAGCAAAAGTATAGCGTACCTCGAGGGGAATAGCAATATCCGGCCGGCCTGAATATTATTAAATGTCTAAATCGTCAAGATCTTCGAGGTCTTTACGATGACGCTTAGCCATATCGCTTGGCTCATTATCGTCTTCTTTATCATCTTCGACCTGAGCAACTGTTGCCGGTGTTTCTTCTGACTCTTCGCTATCATCGTCGGCTGTGACAGGTGTTGAGGTATCATCAGTATTAGTGACAGCGTTTCCACCAACATTGTCGTCTTCTTGGTTCGCACGGTTATCGTCGCGCTGGGGCCGCTCATATCCCTCTGGGCCGTTGTCTACAATCTTGAGGTTGTAGCGAGCTTCGTTTTTAGTACCGAGTGCTCGCAGTAAGGTACGTAAACTTTGAGCAGTTGCACCTCGTTTACCAATGATTCGGCCGAGGTCTTCTGGATCGACGGTCAGCTCTAAAAGAACACCCTTTTCGTCGACTCTTCGGTCTATTACCACTGCATCTGGGTTGCCAACCAATGACTTAACAATAAATTCCACAAACTGTTCATCAATACTACTCATATTCAGACACTCCTGTTAATTACTGACCTTCTTATTATACCAAACAAACTTGGGCAGCAGCACCGCGTTACATATTGCGTAATGTATTACAAAATAAAAACACTCACCAAAGTGAGTGCTCTATGTAGTGCGGTAAGCACTAATGGTGATGATTATTCTTTAGGAGCTTCAGCTTCGTCAGTAGCTGCTTCGGTTGTGTCGTCTGCTGCTTCAACAGCTGGTGCTTCGTCAGGTGTTTCTGCGGGAGTATCTACTGGAGCTTCTGCGACTTCTGCAACAGGCGCTTCAGCAGCTTCTTCAGTTACTTCTTCTACGACCTCTTCGGCAGCTTCTTCTTTGGGTTGATTCTTGCGGAGTTTTTCGGGGTTGCGAATGGCTTTGCTCTTATTGCCAGATAACTGTACCCACTCTGGTAGCTCTACACCTTGTTTTTGCAACAAGCGAGCAACACGGTCAGATGGCTGCGCACCATTGGTGAGGTAGAATGTAGCTTTTTCTGTATCGACAGAGATATCCTTCGTGTGCGGGTCGTAGTGACCGAGTTGAGCAACGACCTTTCCGCTGGTTGGTGTTTGTCGAGTATCTTGCACGACCATACGGAACATTGCATGTCCTTTGCGGCCGGTTCGTTGCATTCGAATAGCTAACATATTGGGGTTTTATTCTCTTTCTTGTCTCTACTTAGATTTTATAAAAAGACTTCACCTTATTTTACAGATAACGACCCCTATTGTCAACACCGCTACTGGTCTTGGTATTTTTCAAGCGCTATTGCAGCAGCGGCTTGCTGCCCTGCCTGCTTACTCGGGCCCTGGCCCTGCCCCTTTAGAGTACCATTCACGAAGACTCCAACGGTAAAGACTTTATCGTGGTCTGGCCCGTCCTCTGACAAAACCTTATACACTGGGGTTGAGCTTTCTTTGCTTTGAGCCACTTCCTGGAAATGTGATTTCGGATCCATCCAAGAACCGGTATCGAGGATCTGCTGGAAGGTAGTAATAAGACTATTATGAATAAACTTCTCGGCAGCAGCATAGCCTTGGTCGAGGTACAACGACCCAACAACAGCTTCGAAGCAGTTTGCTAAGATTTGAGCACGGGCACGGTCGGTACCTCGGCGTTCACCACGACTCAGCCGCAGCAGAGGTTCGAAGTTATTTCGCGATGCGGCAGCACTAATACTTTCAGTGCGAACTAGAGCACTTCGCCAGTTTGTTAAGATTCCCTCTGGGTCATCAAAGTTCTTGTACAGATAACTGGTTACGACCAGTTCTAGTACGGCATCTCCTAAAAACTCAAGACGCTCATTGTGTTCACGAGCAGTTTTACGATGCTCGTTAACGTATGATCGATGTGTAAAGGCTGTTATAAGCAGTTCGATGTCGTTGTACTCAACGCCCAGAACGTCTTTTGCAAATTGTTTGTAGCTACTAAAATCCATGTAATTACTGTCTCTGTAAACCGAGTTTACCATCCCGAATGCGTTTGAGCGCCAACAATATTAATTTCTCGATATCTTCGTATTCTATTTTATCTAAAGCATCTTTTGCTGGAAACCACTTGATGCCATTCATCCAGTCTTCTGGCGTAAGGTCATCAGTATCACCAAGAGCTTGAACAAGAAATATTTCGGTAGTCATCAACACTAAGCTATTGGTTCGACGATATCTGAAGTTAATTTTACCTAACCAGTTCAGCACCTTCATTTGTTTCAGGCCGGTTTCTTCTCCAATTTCTCGCTGTGCAGTGAATTTGGCTGATTCACCCTCTTCAATGTGACCCTTTGGAATAGTCCAGCGGTCTTTTGCATCTTGGATGAGCAGAATCTCGACGTCGTTATTCTTATCACGACGAAACACCACACCACCAGCGGTTGGCTCACGGACAACTTCGCTGATAGCCGGTCGTCTTTTGTTAACAAATTTCTTAAATCCCTGGAAGGGTTGCGGTCTCTTCATTATGCACTCGCTTTCTGCTCTATAGGGTCAAACTGGAGACTTTTGGGCAGTTGTAGCGTCTTCTCTTCGATATGTCGGAGGAGTGTTCCTAGGACACCGTTGATAAAACGGGAACTATTCTCACCACCGAATGCTTTAGATAGCTCTACTGCTTCGTTAATAACAACCTTTGGTGGCACATCACCTGCATGCAGTAGCTCGTATAAGCTCATCCGCAAAACAAGGCGATCCATGCGAGCAATTTGGTCGATGGGCCATTCGGGAGCAACAGGTTGTAATACGGCATCCAAATCAGTTGCACAAGCTTCGACACCACGAGTCAAAGCGGCAATAAAATCTTGGTCGTCAACGGTCTTGCTGTAACGTTCGACGTTACGAGCTAGAATTTCGGCCAAATCGACAGTCGTGTCACCACAATCACGACGGAAATCGTGTTCGTACAGTGTCTGTAAGGCGAGGATTCGACCAAGATGACGGTTTGAAGCCATATGTCTCTTTCTGGTAACTCTATTGTTAAATATGCGCGAATATTGCTATTCGCTAGCAGTCAGGCACACTCACAGTATAACGCACTCGGCGTTTACTTGGTTATGCTTTTTGCACTCTCACGGCGAGTCGTAAAGGCCTTTACGGGCGATTTGCCGTTAACTGCTCGAGCCAATTTTAGGACGAGGTGGCTACGACGAGTACCGGTACGACGAGGTGTAGTTCGCTTCTTTGGCTTACCCATAGAAAACAGAGCTCCTGTTGATTAGATTAATAAAACTTATCGTCATTATACCTGAAGTTACGCTGTTACTCAAGGTCGAGTTATGGAGCGCTACTTTAAGGGTTTTGGGATTTGTAGTAGAATACATGACTACATGAAGTTTTACGATTTCTCAGACGGCAGTAATAAGCTGCCCCCTATACAATCCAACACCGTCTACGGTGAAGGAGTACAACCCATTGAACGGCCGACTCCGTACGACTGGGCAAAAGAACACTATGATTGGGCCGGTGATTCACCAGAGCTTACTGACGACGTACAGATTCGCCGAGGCGTCGACGCCCGACCAATAGGTACCATAGCCATGCCAACCAAACCAACATGGGCTGGACCTGGTGACGGGCGCATAGCGGCATACCTACAAGAACCACCTCGCACATAACCGACCATAACGCCGCACAGGACATGGTTAGTAAGCTGGTGCTTACAAGGTAGTATCGTTGCCTACTTACCCAACTACTAAGTTGAGTAATTTGCTGGGGATGTAGATTTCTTTTCGAACCTCTTTGTCATCGATGTGAGCGATAACATTTTCTTGTGAACGCGCTGCTTCGATGACTTCTTCTTTTGTGGCTGCTGCAGGCATCTGAAGTTGGGCACGAACTTTACCATTAATTTGGACGACAATAGTGATGGTATCGTCTACTAAAAATGTTTCGTTTACTTTTGGCCAATGGTCTTTGTGCACAGAGTCGCTGTGACCAAGTTGCTGCCAGAGTTCATCAGCAATATGAGGAGCAAATGGAGCAACCATCATAACCACAAACTCAAGGGCCTCTTGCCAGACTTCTCCAGCGAGCGGCATGGTTGTTTTTGCAAGATATAGCTTATTGACTGCCTCCATGATTGCGGCGATGGCAGTATTGTAGCGGTTTCCGTCGATGTCGTCAGTAACCTTGCGGGCAGCCTTATGAACAAGCCCGAGTATCTGTTTTGCTTGGGCTTCAGAAATTTCGTCCGCCTTTTTTTCTGATGACGTTTCGATATATTCTTGCACCAGATTCCAGATACGAGATAGGAATCTATGGGCACCAGGAACACCCTGCTCATCCCAGCGAGCGCCGAGCTCGAGTGGTGCAGCAAACATAAGATAGGTGCGCAGTGCGTCAGCGCCATAACCCTGATTGATGATAGTCAGGGGGTCTGGGCCATTACCCTTAGACTTCGAGAATACGCTGCCGTCGCTAGCCGTTACCTTGCCGTTGTAAAGCATTTGCTTAAACGGCTCTGGGTTTGTAAGCAAACCAATCTTGGTAAAGAACCTGGTGACGAAACGAGCATACAGTAAGTGGGCCGTGGCATGGTCGCCACCATTATAAAAATCTACCGGTGACCAGTTATCAGCAATACTACGGTCGAATATCTGTTCTTGGTTATGCGGGTCGAGATAACGTAGCATGTACCAACTACTACAGACATAGGTATCCATAGTGTCGGTCTCTCTTTCGGCTGGCCCATCACACTGTGGGCAAGTAGTCTTTAACCAGTCAGTTGCGCGCGCGAGGGCGCTACGTCCGTCGCCACTTGGTGCAAAATCAGTAAGTTCTGGCAAGACAACCGGTAGCTGGTCTTCGGCTAGGACTACCGGTCCACATTTCGGACAGTTGACCACAGGAATAGGTGCACCCCAATAGCGCTGTCGGCTAATGCTCCAGTCGCGCATGCGATAGTTAACTTTTTTAACACCTGCCCTGGTACTAACTAGCTCTTCTAGTATTGCTTTACGGGCCTGGGAAAAATCTAAACCATCAAATTTGCCGGAATTTGCCAATGTGAATTTTTTAGGATTCTTCTTAATTTCAACATACTCAACAAATTCTTGCTGTTCGGTGGTGTAGATGATATCTAAGTTAAATTTCTGAGCAAATTCGTAATCTCGCTCGTCCTCACCAGGTACCGCCATAATTGCACCAGTACCGTAGCTAGCCAAAACATAATCTGCAACCCAGATTGGAATCTCTTTACCATTGACTGGATTGATAGCATACGCACCCGTAAAAACACCAGTCTTGTCTTTACCCTCTTGCTGACGCTGTACTTCTGTTTTACGAAGTGATTTTTCTCGATAAGCATCAACTTCGGCTTTTTGTTCATTAGTGGTAATACTATCGAGTACGTCATTTTCTGGTGCTAATACCATAAAGGTGACACCAAATATGGTGTCGTAAGCTGTAGTGAAAACAGTGATTGGAGTTTCGTGGTCTTTGATTTGGAACGTTACTTCAGCACCTTCGCTGCGGCCAATCCAGTTCTTCTGGGCTAGCTTTACACTTGGCGTCCAGTCAAGTGCATCAGTAGCCTCTAGCAACTCATTGGCATAGTCAGTAATTTTAAAGAACCACTGCTTGACTTCTTTTTTCTCAACGATTGGGTCATCGGCGCCATCATGTCGCCAACATTTGCCATCGACTATCTGTTCGTTAGCTAGAACAGTTTGACATTTAGTACACCACCACTGCCAACGACTGTCTTGGTAAGCTAGTCCGTTTTGGTGCATTTTGACAAAAATCCACTGCGTCCACTTGTAGTATTCGGGTGTACTGGTGGTTATTTCTTTTTCCCAGTCGTTGCTCCAACCCATGGCTTGGTATTGCTTGTGGTAGCTTGGAATAATTGTTGCCATGCTTTCTTGCGGTGAAACACCTGCTTTGATTGCGTAGTTTTCAGCTGGCAAGCCAAACGAATCCCAGCCCACCGGATGATAACTCTCAAAGCCTTGTTGGCGCTTGAAACGGGCCTTTATATCACTAATGGTGTAGTTCATAGCGTGCCCTACATGGATACCGGCACCACTAGGGTAGTTAAACATGCTCATGCCAATATACTTCGGCTTCTTGCTATGTAAATTAGCGGTATAGACGCCAGTTTCTTGCCAGATTTTTTGCCACTTGGGTTCTATCTCTTTTGGATTGTATCGTTTCATCTAGAACAGTATACCGCAAAATGCCACATAACAGATAGAGGTTGTTATTCAAACAAGCACGGCAGGCAACATACAAATATGTTGGATAAATCACAACCACGACATGATCCGTGATTGATATACTACCAACCAGAAGGGGTAACATTGTATGGCGGAAACGTTCTCAGGTAATTCTAATTGGCAATTTTTAAACACGGATGAGGCTCGTAGAGATTACGAACTCAGCTATAACCCAGTGCTTTTTGCCGGAGACTTACACGACACATTGGTTGTAGATGGCGTAGCACGAATTGCCATGCCCATCCCTCAGGGTGATTTTAGAGCCCTAGCTGATGCATACGAAGCTTGCCTTGATGATGCACCTCAAGCATTAGCCCAAACGGCGCACCGAGTAGATGGCCGCTTCGGCAACGAGGCTGGTCAGTATCGCCGTGAGCCTGAAGCTGTTGATGGAATACAGGTGCAAGACGGTAAAAACTTCTTTCATTTTAATGAAAGGGCGCGACATCGCTGGAATAGAGAGTTCCGCATTACTCCGGCAACCATGCGCCATTTTCTAGATGCTGGCGCCGAAATTCATGATCAACTTATCGGCGTGGCTAAACGAACTATTCTAGCTTTGGAAGATACGCACCCCAATATCACAGAGGCTTTCTTCCCGCCGCTCGTGGGTACGTGTAGTTTCTTACGCATTATCAGCTATGACCCACCAAGCGCCACTGCCGAACTTGATATAGCCAAAGAGCATCGCGACATTGGCGGCTTTACTATACAAGCCGATGCTGACGCAGATGGGTTCTGGGCAGAATCACCTTCTGGCGAGCAGCTCTACTATCCGTCCGAAGCGAATTATGCACATTTCTTTGCAGGTCAAGGTTACGAAAACTTATACCAAGGTACTGGGACTGAAATACGCGCACTCAAGCACGGCGTTCGTGCTGTTGGCCAGACGGCTGGTAAGCGTCATGCTGTCATACTTTTTGTGGATGCTCCTAAAATTGACTTCGGTGTTCAACCAGCACAAACACTACCGCAGATATTCAAAGAAACCGATACAGCATAGTACTAATTCACAACTGTTAAGTAGGCCGTCGCCTCAGGATTTTTGCCGTGCAGAATATTATTGTGTAAGGTAGCAAGGCGTTTCGTTATTGGGCCAGGAATATCTCGGCCAATTTGCCGCCCATCTACATCGGTAATTGGAGCGAGAAGTGCTGAAGTGCCACAAGCGAAAGCTTCGTCGGCGACATACAATTCTGTAAGGTCGACGGTACGTTCTTGTACTGCGATTCCTTCTTTTTGGGCAATCTCAATCAGGCTACGCCTATTAATACCCTCTAGAATATCACTGGTTGTAGAAGGAGTTATCAGCACACCGTTGCGCACTAGAAAGATATTGGCAGCCGATAACTCACAGACATGCCCATTAGCGTCTAAGAAGATACAGTCATCATAGCCACTATCAAGAGCATCTTGCTTGCCCAAAACCGAGTTAACATAAGCACCATTCACTTTAGCGCGAGCTGGAATAGAGTAGTCCGGCACTCTGCGCCATACGCTTGTCTTCAGCCGCGCTCCCTCTGCCTGTAAGATTGGTTTGGCCGGATAGATAAACATGCTGAGCACCGATGCAAGCCCGCGTACACGAGTGCCCGGCACTAATTCGTCTGCGTGAATGGTAGCCCGTATGAACACATCTTCTGAAACATGATTCTGTGTAACGAGCGTTTTAACTGCTGTGGTGAATTTATTAAAATCCCAATCGGGCGCAAAAGTATCGATACCGATTATTTTTGCTGACTCTAATAGTCGCTGATAATGATCTTTGAGTCGGAATGCTGCCATGCCTATGTCGGTACTGTTAACTGGAAATACTGTGTATACACTGAGCCCATATAGCACCGCCGAACTGGCAACGTGCAAGCGAGCATCATTGAAGTCGACCAAACCATTTCCATACCAAATTTTGGCTGCTTTGTAGTCGAATGTACTCATTAGAACTGTTTTAGAAAACTTGTAGCAAAGGCCGTTTGGCGGCGCGATAGGCGAGCATGACGCTCAAGCCCGTAATCCACGAGCTTGGTCACTAAATCAACAGCTGAGTAGCCCTTGGCACGCCAGTTATGTGCATACAGGCTGCCTGGTAAGGGGTTAACTTCGTTGAACATGACTTTATTAGTCTTACCATCAATAAGCATATCTACTCTCGCAATACCCTCACAGCCAAGCACTCTATAGACTTCTAAACCTAGCTGTACTGCTTTGTTATACACGTCTTCCGGCAAGTCAGCTGGAATTTTACTGTAACCCTGTGCGCCTTGCTTGCCACCACCCATTTTCTTACCGCCTTTTTTGCCACCCTGACTCATGTATTTCGTTTCGAAGTCAAAGAATTCATCGGCTTTAAGCAGGGGTTGTTCTAGGTAGGCTGGAACAGGCTCTTCGTTACCCATTATCGGTAATGTTACTTCTATAAGGTTAGTAACTGCCTGCTCTACAATCACCTTGTCATCGTAGTGGCCGGCAACTTCAAGTGCGTTCATAAGTTCAGACTTCTGGTCAACACGTGTGATACCGATACTCGAACCGAGGTGAGCTGGTTTTACAAACAATGGATAGGTAAGTTTATCAATAGCTTTCAATATTTCTGAGTGTTTACGAGCGAGGTCGCGAGAGTAAAACCACGTCCATGGCGTGCTGGCGATATCAGCACTTTGTGTAACCTGTTTAGACAAAACTTTATCCATAGCAACAGCACTCGCACTAACACCACACCCAACATATGGTACACCGGCCATTTCTAGGATGCCCATCAGCTCACCGTCCTCACCATGCGTGCCGTGCATTGCCGGAAACACAATATCAATCTTCTTGTACTGTTTTCGGCCAGCAAATTGACTAGACTTGACAAGAGTCAGACCATTATCAAATAACAAATGGGTTTTTGGAGCTTTAGCTATGAAGTCTTCAATGCCGGTTCCTTGGTATAAAGTAATATCCTTCAGTTTCTGATCCCAGTACCACGAGCCATCTTTGGCAATATAAATTGGCTCTACAGTATACTGCTTGCTCAGTTCAAGGGGCTTGATGATGGCAGCTAGTGCCGTGACTATCGATACATCGTGCTCGGTTGATTGACCACCGAATATTACTGCTATTGTCTTCATCTTATTTTGTCACTTTCTTTGGTTAAAGTGGTGATTTTTGAATACTACAATTGTACCATACAATTAGTAGTGCTTAATTGTAATTATCAGTCCAGTCGTTCTGCATTAACACCACGTCTCCGACGGCAATGTGCTGATCAAGATTGGTATAAAAAGCAAGAGGTTCTTCTTCTATAACTAATTCACCGGTGAAATTATGGCTTGTTAATCCGGCCTTAATCCAGTTTGTAACAGAGTTTTTCATCAACACAACCTTTTGCGGTTGTGCCTGAGCAATCAAAGCTCCCACCTCCCGGTGTACTCGCTCGGTTTCCTGACCTTGGTCGACAAGCCCTGGTGTGACGTATATTTTGCGCGTAGCTGGTAGTTCTTTTAGTAGCCCCAGTCCGGCACGAATTCCTTCGAGGTTACCGTTGTATGTATCATCAATTACCCAACCGCCAGCAACAAGCCGAGGCTGCATTCGGTGCTCGAACGGTCGCGTTTTAGCTACACCTGACTCAATCTGCTGTTTGGTAAGACCTAGCTTGTGGGCGAGTGCAGCACATAATGCTAAAGGACCAACGAGATGTCGACCAACCAGATGACTGGTAAGTTTTAATGTGTTCTTGCCTTTTTTCATAGTGAACGAAAGGCCATCAACTGCAACTTTGACAGCACTTATCTTCCAACCTAGAACAGTATGGGCATCATACGTACCGTAAGTTTTAGTAAGGTATTTTTGTGCGTCAGTCGACTCATTGTTCACAAAAATATTTTCATCACCAACTGCTTGAGCTAAAGAGAATATGTCCTTGGCGGCTGCATCAAGCGTTTTGTAGTGATCCAGATGTGCTGGTGCTAAACCAGTGATAATACCGATGTTTGGCCGCGTAGTTTTGGCAAATTGCACGACATCACCTGGCCGACCTTCGCCATATTCAATAATTAAAATTTCTTCTTTACCTGAAAGTTTGGATGCAAAGCGGGCATGTGAAACTGCGACGTTCATATTTGCTGGTGTTGCGGCAACATCTTTGCCTTCACTGAGAATGGTCAGCAACAACTCTTTAACGGTGGTTTTTCCGTAGCTGCCAGCAACGGCAATAATGGTTGCCGGGTGGTTCTTGAAGATTCCACTCGCCCGTGCTACTAACCGACGCTCCGCCGGAGCAACTATCAGCACGCGTGCAATCAAAAGGGGTACAGTTATGAGATGCGCCCAGACAGTGGGGTATAGTATGGCAATCGACCCGCCGATAATAGTTAGCAGATTACTGCCTTTTTGGTGCCCGTAATATGCCAAACCGATACCAAATATAATCTGTAGAGCCATGCCAAGGCGCGCAAAATACAGTAACATTCTGGCACGTTTAGTCATATCGAGTGTGCGACGCTTGGCAACAGTGCTAAAGTTATTGGTCCGCCACCACCAGGCAAGATATGGTCGTACTTGGTATTCGGTACTTTGTAACATATAGACGAGTACTCTCGGGTAGTTAAAACTAAAAATACTAAGTAGTGCTTTTATCATAGAAACTCCCGAATGATATGTGCAACTTGTTGGGTATTATCAGTTGGCAGCCAGTGCTGGCCATTTGGTATAACAACAAGTTTTGATTTTGCTATAGCGTCGTGAAGAATCTGCCCGTACCGTAGAGGCGTAGACGTGTCGGCGTCTCCGTATATCAATAAGGTTGGCAACGATAAGCTTGCGGCATCGTGCCGAACATCGTCTTCTACAACCCGTTTAAAAGTAGCCTGCATGTGCTCTGCTACTAACATATCTGAACCAATAGCAGAGTACACTTTGCCCCGTAAACGTTTTTTGATGCGCATAGGTAACGGGCTAGTTAGGGCTTTGCCGGCTTTGGTTACCAACCGTAGTGCCTTCATTCGCCCTTTGTACTCACCGCGTATCCCCGCCGATGCAACAAGTATCAGCTTTTTAGCTTTAAGCCCTCGGCGAAGTGCCCTAATGGCGATTGCTCCACCGTTAGAATGGCCGACAATAGCGTCAATCGATAGATCCATTTTGGCAGCAAAAGCTTCTACAAAATCGGCGTACTCATCCAGGCCCCATGCAACCGGTGGCGCCTGACTACCACCAAAACCCGGCAAATCGAGCGAAATAACTTGGTATGTGCGTGATAACTCTTTCCGAAAAGACTCAAGCCCCTTACTACTATCGCCCCAACCATGAAGAAGGAGGAGCGTGGTGCCGCTTCCCTCTTTGTTGTAGTTGGTTAACAGCGAACTAACAACCGCCTGCATGCTTTCCCACCATTATTTAATTTCTTGTATTTGTTGCTGTAACGACTCAATTGGCATCGTCATTTTGGGGAGCGTAATCGGAGCGCTCAATCCGTACGAACTATAGGTTTCTTTCTGACTAGAGCCAATATACTCCGCTACCATTAGGTGCCGTGATAATTTGTCGACTGTCAGCTTGACTTCAATCGGAGCGCTATCTTTATAGTCTGCCGGATTGAGGTCTTTGAACTCGCTAAAGCCCGCTTTCTTCGATAAGTCTTTCAGCACTTCCACATATGCAGCAGTATTTATTTTGACTGTGAATATAAGGGCTGATTTTCCATCAAGCCGCTTTGGCTCAACTTTTGCATAATCGATGTCATAAACCTTTTTATTGTCAAAAGAAGCTAGAGCTGCGTTGAGGTCGGCTTGTCGCAAATTAGCGAATGGAATTAATCCTAACGTTGCCTGCTGGTATGCTTGCGGGCTAGAAGATTCACCCCATCTATTAATGACCGAAGTATAATCGAGCGCTTTCCCTTCGGCATTTTTTTGTGGAGTCTCAATCTTTATGTAACGACTATAATCACGAGTGGTTGTGCCTATGGTCTCGCTCACAACATTTGTAACTCCATCAGCAGATTCCTGGTTGATAGTTACTACAGTACGACTTGCCATTGCTGGAACAAAGCTAATTTGCTCGGTCTTTTCTACTGGTCCACCTTGATCTTGGCTAACGGTAGCGCGCGTTACGCTTTGAGTACTCAGATTAGCCTTGAGCATTCCCTCAAAAACCCGTCGTGGGCTGTTATAAACATGCTTCCACCAAGCAACACCAGAAACACTAAAGATAATCAGTGCGATAATAGTCAGCGACAGGGCTTTATGTGTCAGAACAAACGGTAATGTATTAGAACTTTCGGTCTCTTGAGATTTTTTTGGCATAAATATATTGTAACAGTCAACTACTACTGAAGAGAAGTTGGATCAGTAATCCCTTTAATTGAATCTTCAAACAACGGCGTTAAGTCGCTGATTAACGATGTAATCGGCTTGGCGCCTTCTGGCTTGGCAACCGTCACTGGATTGTACGAAAATGTTACCTCGCCCTTGCCGCTTGTAGTTTCTTTATTTTCGGTAATGCTTGTTTCGCTGGCTAACTTTACGATGCGCTTGGATTTTTTATCAACCCACACTGTTAGTGGCACGGGCTTAGTATCTTCAATTTGCTTTTTAAGCTCTTGGTCAACTGCAGGGGCATCTTTAGCAAGACTCTTGTCGCAAGATTGCAGTTTCTTTAAAATTGGCAAGTCGTTGAGGCCATTACTAAAGTTGCTAGCTTTTTTTGGATCGACAGATAACTCGTACTTGGTCGCAGCTTGCCCACCAACAGTATCACCGCTGTTGCTTTTTACCGTAACGAAACTGTTTTTTTGATAAGCTTTCTCTAGAACATCATAGTCACCCTTTTCTAGCTTGAGGTTAGCATCAATTACGCAGCTAGCACCCGACTCTTTGATAAGAGTACTATCTATCTCGAACCATTTGTCGGCAACCTTGGTGTTTAGACTTTCTGCAATTGTGGCAGCCTCTGGCGAAAATGCCCCAATAATATCGGTAACACTCGACAGGTCACCCACTTTGACGTAGGCATTAGAATCAACGTATCTTCCTTCGGCATTTACCGACACGCCTGCCATGGTAAATTTGGCTGTGACTTCAGAACTTTTTGCCTTCTGGTTTGACTTGGTAGTACCTTCTAACTTGTAGGCCGGGCTATCACCAGACTTGCCTTCAATATTAAATGTGGCACTTACGTTTTCTTGTTCTAGGCTATTCATGAGTGCAGTACGCAGTACATTTTCTGGCTTATTCGGTACTACAAGGCCGAAATATGCTGCAGCGCTTCCTCCGCCGACAACCAATGCAGCTACCAGCGCTATAGCGACAAGCTTTAAGCTCTTCTTACTACTCGAACCATTCCCTGCAGGCGATGTTGTGACCGGCGGATATGCAGTGGGCGTGGACGTACTTGGCTGGAGTGGCGTGGAGTCTTGTGTAATTTGAGTAGTTTGTTGTGGTGCTGTTGATTGTGGTTCCATGATTGCTCCCTCCGTTGAGCGTCATTGAGAGGTGGCTCTCATGCTTATTTATCTCAGTATATATCACTGCACCAATCACGACCAGCGTATACTATGTGGTATGCAGCAACCCCTCGCCGAACAGTTACGACCACACTCACTCGATGATGTTATCGGCCAGCAACACCTGGTTGGAAAGCACAAAATACTGCGGCAAATTATTGCCAACAAACAACCAGTAAGCTTGATATTATGGGGGCCGCCCGGGAGCGGTAAGACAACTATTGCACGAATTATTGCTGCCGAAACTGGTGCTGATTGGATTGAACTGAGTGCAGTCACCTCTGGAGTGGCTGACGTTCGTAAGGTGATTGAGCGCGCTGAACAAAATGGACGATTACAAATTCCGACACTTCTGTTTGTTGATGAAATACACCGGTTTAATAAGTCCCAGCAAGATGCATTTTTACCCCATGTCGAGAAAGGTACTATTACACTCATTGGGGCAACAACCGAAAATCCAAGTTTTGAAATCATTACTCCGCTATTGAGTCGAAGCCGTGTAGTCGTGCTAGAACCCCTCAACAAAGCCGAGATGGTAGAGTTGATTCAACGAGCTGCAAAACATCTAAAACTAACGAGTAAGCGTTTGTCTGCCGAGGCTGTAGATATGCTTGCCGAACTCTCAGGAGGCGACGGTCGTGTAGCATTAGGTAACTTAGAAGTCGCGCAACAGCTATCGGGCATTAAGCCAATAACTAAAGAAATGGTCCAGACTGCAGCCCAGAAACGCATCCCTGGATATGATAAAAATGGCGAGAATCACTACAATCTTATTAGCGCTTTTATAAAATCACTTCGAGGTTCGAACGCTACGGCAGCGCTTTATTACATGGCGCGCATATTGCAGGCCGGCGAGGATCCAAAATTCGTAGCGCGACGAATGGTCATTTTTGCTTCAGAAGATATTGGCTTGGCCGCCCCGGCCGCACTCAATATCGCAGTCAGTACTTTCCATGCAGTCATCCAAATTGGCATGCCTGAGGCCCAATACAATCTGTACCACTGTGCTTCGGTGCTAGCTAAAAGTCCCAAGTCCCGTATGGTAGCTAATGCAATGTCGCAAGCCCAATCTTTAGCACGCGAACACCCCGACCTTGCAGTACCACTACATCTTCGTAATGCCCCGACAGGTCTCATGAAAGAACTGGGCTATAGCAAAGGCTATAAGTGGGAGGCAAATTTCTCGCACAGCAAAGGCTTTTTACCACCCGAGCTGGATGACATAGATATTTTACAAGAAAGCTAGATAGTGTTAGACATTGTATATTTTTATTGTAAAGTATATTGACTTTCTGTATTTTTGTTGTTTTATTAATCTGTTCTAAGTAATGTCAGCGTTGAACTGTGATTTGTATATGGTCGCTTGAATCACAGGGAGCTAATAGCGAACCCACGACGTACTCGTCTCTCTGCGAGCCTGTATTTCCTTGGCAAGTGACCGAGGATTTTTTATGGCAAAAATGTCTGGATCTACAAAAGCAACAATCGCTGTTGGCCTATTCTGCTTTGGTGCATGGGCAGATAGCTCTGGTAAATTTGATGTCCATTTCTTGGTGATTCTAATAGGACTAACCAGGAATCTAATTCAGGAACACCAGATGACGGTTGTGTGCACAGCAAATATATTATTTGGTGCGACGGACCTGAAACGACTGAAGCGCAAACAGGAACACCAGAAGCTACTGTCGCTATTACAGTCGGTAAGTCAGCTGTTGAGCTTAGTTGTGTCGAGCCGCATCAGCTTAAAGTAAGCCCTGAAGTGCAAACTACACGACAAGCGGTATTAGAAGGTACAAAGTTATATAACCTCGCCGGTGTAGAGATTGAATGGAATCAAGATGGCGCCCCAGGTGTTTCTCGTGCTATGCCCGAGGTTGAAGGCGATGCCGCGCATGGCTTCCGTCCACCAGTGCATTGTATTGCCCGCTTCTATGGTGGCGTGCCTAAGTAGGCGACACTGAAAACTATTTATCTATCCCGCGTAATCTGTTAAAATCTACAGGTTATTGCGGGGCCATAGCTCAGTTGATTAGAGCGCAGCGCTGGCAGCGCTGAGGTCCGGGGTTTGAGTCCCCGTGGCTCCACCACAATATGAAGCTCAGTTGAAATACTGGGCTTTTTATTTTAGCCTCATAAACAACCGTCGGATAGTTTTGCTTGCTCGGTCCTAAGAAATTCTGCTGAAAAGTTTATTGTATCGAGATGAGCGTAGCTTTGCAGTTAAAAATCCAGAAACCACAGCTAACTTGCGTCTTTATTGAGGTCTTGGGTGATTCTGCTGAGCCATTTATGGCTACGATGTCATAGGTATAGATATTGCCAAGATTAATCCCAGCGTCTGTAAACGTGTTAGCTGAGCGTAGGATTGCAGTGCGGCCAGTCGGTGTTACCTTATAACCTGTTGCTCCTACTACACTGTCCCATCGCATACCCAAGCCAACACTTAAGAATGACTGGTCGACACCTAGCTTGATATTGCTGGGCTTAGTTAGGGCAGGCACAGGTGCAGGCACAACAACTGGTGGTGCTGCAGGTGCATTAACTACTATAGACTGCGTCGATGAAACAGTTACCGCCGTAGGCGAGGCATTATCATAGGCCTTGGCCGCATATTGGAAGGTACCGACTCCATATCCGCTGGCGTCGTATCGACAGTCAGTCTTGTTATAACAAGTAAATACAACTGCACCATTTTGTAATATCTCGAGCTTTGTCACGGCACCATCAGCGTCGGATGCGTTTGTAGTAACCTGAAAAGTTGCAGGTGCAGTCAACGAATTGGTACTAAGCGTTACGCTAGCAACCGGTGCGACGTTAGCAGGAGGAGTCGGTGTAACAACTGGATCCGGCGTGGCGTATGCGAGTACATTGCTTGATCCGTTTTTCCACGTAATAGCGCCTCGGCTCACAACCTGGCCGGTAGCCTGACCCGTAGCCTGAGCCACATCAGCGGGTAGTGGTTCGCTGGAATCGACCACTGCCGTTCCTGAAACAAGCTGAAAATTACCAACAGATACATCTTTAAACAATGCGTTGATAGGCTTGCCCTCAAAAGAAAGTGCCTTAGCTTCGCGACCAGTCTGGTTTCGTAAGTTGGCGTCTAGGGTGGTGTAGCTGGCATTAATATTAGTGCCTTGCCAACCTAGTAGATATTTTGGCTGTGTAGCTGATGAGCGAAAGTAAACATTTGAGTCCATGGCGGTCACGACATTCCCCACAGTACTCATATTTAAACGTGCGAAGATGAGGCGGCTGTTAGGGTCGGATTTAGGCCCACCAGCCGATATATTATTCTTCACTTCGATATTTTGAGAGGGCAAACGAGAATCATCATAAATAAAGTAGTTATCTGAAGCGTTATTGTAAGCAGTGTTGTTGAAGACCTTTACACCTCGACCGTTAATCTTGAAACCCCAAACTCCATTATTGTATGAGACATTAGAGGCAATTATAGCGTTGTATGAAACCTCGTAAAAGATACCGTGAGTAACATTCCCTCGTGCCATATTGCCAACAATAGTGTTACCACTACAGTCAAGATCGCACCAAAAACCGGTACCGTAGTTATCTTGGAATAAATTATTTTTGATAGTGGAGTTGGTCATGCGCGCAATCTTTGTTCCGGCGTATGAACCATACTCGCCCTCCCATTGCCCTTTTTCGGTGTTATTGTTGTATACAATGTTATTTTCCATCTGCAGACCATCGGTATAGTTACCAGATAGTCCAGAGGCACCGTTACTAGCGAAGACACTATTTCGCACCACAATACCCGTAGCTTTATCGGCAGCACTGCCCGTTAAGAACAAGCCGTTGGCCGAGGATTGCGTAAAGGTCATATTCTCAAACTCGATCCCCTTAGCGCCATTACTAACCTCAATCTGAGCAGGCTTGGAGGTAAAATACAGATTGGACGCATAACGGCGAACCCCGATACCGCGCAACTTACTACCAGCCGTTGCAGCCGAGTAGTACATAATGGCCTGTTTTCTGGTAGAAGCCTCTATCGTCTTGCCGCTTGGATTAGTGCCCATAAATATCTGGGAGTTTGCACGGTCGACATAGAATGTACCGTCGGTAACTTCTGCCCTCGTTAGTACTTGCCGTAACTGATTACCGCCTACAAACAGCATGTCGGGTAATCCAGCAGCTGGGTTCTGGGGTGTGACTAGATTCGCATCATAACAAGTATTGTTAGGGCATAGAGAGGCAGCTACAGTCCATCCATCTTTTCGCCAGGCCGTTCCGTCTTGTACCCAGCCTGTTACCAGGTCGGAGCCGTCAAGCCACACCTCTTCATTTGGATACGGTTGTATAGTCAGCTGTTTAGCAAGCGTCTTAAGAGCCTCACGATATGTACCGGCACGCATAACAATAGTTGAGCCTGCAGATGCTTTGTCGACAGCAGCTTGAAGAGTCTGTAACGGTGCGTCTTTGCTGCCCGTTGCACTATTATTTCCGCTCGGTGACACGAAAACTGCGTTAGCTGGGTACGCATATTGTGTTTTGGTGATGCCGATAGCTATTGATGATGGGTCTTCGGCGCTAGAAAACGATACGATAACAGCACCAATAACAGCAAAAACTAGCACGGCAACTAGCATTATTGTATAGCGGCTCATGCCAGTAATTCGGCGAGCAATAAGATTATTTTTATTGTTTTTGCTTGTGGTTCGTTTGACGGTTTTTTTAGTGTTTTGTGGCATCTTTTATAGATTAAGTTGTATTACCGCTAGTATACCACAAGCATTTCGCCACAGTTTCCAAGGTCGGACCTTGGAAATACAAAATGCCCGCATGGGGCATGATGTATTCGTGCGTGCCCACCCTGCGGCGGGTGCTTTTTGTTTTGACTGTGTTTATTTTGCAAACGCCGCGGAACGCACGAGATAGTTACATAATACTACTTATGCCTAACGAGTCAACTTCTGTACTACTTCTTACCCTTCTTAGGTTTTTCTAATTCATTCGGGAGGATTCCGAACGCCAGTAATATGGCAAAGAAAACTGCGAACCCACAAAGGATAGAGGGCAAGCCTTCCATTGTTTGCGCTTTAATTGTGGTCACTAAAGAGGTTGGCACCATGAAAATTAAGTACCCGACAATAAGCAATGCTAGGCTTTCTCTTTGCTTCTTAGAAACCTTACGCATCAGCCAAGCAGATAGGCCAATACCTACGAATAGCCAGAAGTAGTAATACAAGGTGTACTGCACTCCATAGCCAGGCTTGATGTGGAAGATAATGTAATTACCACCACATGCATGATCAGCAAACATACGCTCGGTCAACCCAAATATGAGTATCCAAATCGTAGCGTGCAGGTAGGCAGCCCAACGTAACCAGCGCCAGTTAGCACGAGCGATGGTTAATGCTAAGTGGATGCCAAGAGGCGGCAACAAAGCAATTACCATAAAGCCAATTCGCGACCAGGTTGGTGCGCTCAGCCCAAACCCTTCGCAAACGTTGTATTCTGCCACCTGGAACAGTGCTAAAAAGAATAATAGTGCAGCCGCAATACGACCAATCTTGGTATTACGGTATTTCCAAAGGGTATAGACCATTAAGCTCAGCTCAATGATTGCTGTGGCAGCCATAACCGGCGGCGAGAAGCAGTAGGTTTGTAACCTGCGTCGCATTTTCATTATCTATGACTGTACTGTCTGAAGCCTGAATAAGCAAGCTGCTTATGGTTAAGTTGTGCCTATTTATTAAGAAGTGCCAGAAAGCTATCTTCGTTGAGCTGAGTAGTGCCGTACTTTTCTGCTTTGGCCAACTTACTAGCACCAACATTACTGCCCACCACTAGGTAGTCGGTATCTTTCCCTAGACTACTCTGAAAAGTACCACCCAAAGCTCGAATTTTTTCGGCAGCTTGGTCACGACCCATACTCTGAAGTGTGCCGGTTACCACAAATGCCTTACCGACTAACGGGCCACCGACGACTGTAACTTTTTGAGGAATAACGCCAGCTGCAGTAAATTTCTTGAGAAGAGACTGATTTTGTGGGTCTTCGAACCATGCGACCACAGCTTCGGCAACAACCTCTCCTACTCCATCGACTGCAGATAGTTCGTCGATTGTTGCCTGTGAAAGTTTTTCCATAGTATGGAAGTGGTTGGCCAAGTCGATGGCAGTTTGCACACCTACATGACGAATACCTAGGGCAAACAAAAAGCGTGCTAGTGAAGGATTTTTCTTAGCCTGAATTGCCTCAACCAATTTATTGGCGCTGATAGCGGCGAATCGCTCAAGCTTTAGAAGCTGCTCAACCTTAAGACTATAAATATCAGCCTGGTCGGTAATCAATTTAGCATCGAGAAGCGCTACAACATTTTTCTCACCTAGTCCTTCGATATCGAGTGCGCCCTTGCTGGCAAAATGCTCGATATGTCGCTGGGAGCGCGCCGGGCAAGCATTATTCGGACAACGCCAAACGGCGTCTTCGGCCTTGGTTTTAAATAAAAGAGTATTACATTCTGGACAATGCGTAGGCATTACAAACTTTTGCTCGCTACCAGTGCGAAGCGTACTAAGCGGCTCGACAACCTCAGGGATAATGTCGCCAGCTTTATGGATAATCACCGTATCACCGATGCGGATATCTTTGCGGTGCACCTCACCCTCGTTGTGTAGAGTAGCCATCTGAACGGTGCTACCAGCTACAACTACTGGCTCAAGCATAGCCACTGGAGTTGCAGCACCGGTACGACCTATAGACACAAAAATGTCTTTCACCTTGGTCGTGGATTGCTCGGCCGGATATTTGTAGGCGACCGCAGCTCGGGGTGCCTTACCAACCACACCGAGGCGCTCATAGACCCCCCGGTCGTTAATCTTTACAACCAAACCGTCTGTATTAAACGCTAGTGTTTTGCGCTTCTCTTCCCACTTGTCGGCAAATTTCTTAACTTCGTCGATAGAGTGCACAACCTTAGCCACACTATTGGCCTGGAAACCAAGATTACGCAGTGTTTGATAGGCAAAGCTATGACTCGGCACTTCACTATCTACATCGCGCCGTAGGTCGTAGGCATGAAATTTTAATGGGCGTTCGCTGACAAGCTTGGGGTCGAGTTGGCGCACTGTACCCGCGGCAGTATTCCGGGGATTAGCAAACAGTGGTAAGCCAGCCTTTTCGCGGGCCGTATTTAGTTTGTCAAAATCATCTTTATACATGACAATCTCGCCGCGAATTTCGGTTCGACCCTGCAGGAAAAGTTCATTGCCTTTGCCTGGACGAAGAGTTAACGGCACTGACTCAATTGTCCTTACGTTTGTGGTTACGTCCTCACCAACAAATCCATCACCACGAGTTATGGCCTGCACTAACGTACCATCTTGATACACCAGTGCACATGCAAAGCCGTCCATTTTGATATCCATAAAGTAGCCATATTGGGCAGGTGCTTCAATCAATTTGTGCAAACGTGTTTCCCACGCACGCAGCTCTTCAACATCAAAAACATCATTCAAGCTCAGCATCCGACTACTGTGTGAGGCGCGTTTAAATTTGGCCAGAGGTACACCTGCAACTCGTTGTGTTGGAGAGTCGGGCGTAATCAGTTCGGGGTATTCCTCTTCGAGCTGGCTGAGTTCGTGCTTGAGGCTGTCGGCTGCCGCCTCGCTCATGGTTGATTCATCAAGCACGTGGTAGTGGTATCGATAATCGTTGATTAGCTCACGGAGTTTTATTACACGCTTTGCAGCGTCAGCTTGGCTTAGTTTACTCATTAAGTAGTTCTCGGTATAAGGTGTACATATAGGTGACGGTAAACAAAGTACCAAAAGTCGTTAGTATAAAGAAAATCCATTCAGCTATACCTGGCAGCCATAAAATAAATGGCAACATTGCCAGCAGCGATAACACCGGTAAAGCCAACAGAAACACGACTATCCGGGCCATAACCTGCCACCGCCGATGCAATACTAGCTGGCGGGCACTCTTGAGGGCAAGCATCGGAGTCATGTCCGGAAGTGTGCTGATAAATAAAGCAAAAAGTGAAGAGCTAACCATATACATTGATAAAACAACAAGTGAACCTGTTAAGACGGCCGTTAGGAACTTCTCTAATGCAGTAATCACAATTCCACCACCTACCAAAGCAGCGTACAACCAGCTGCCGATACCAATTGGTAACAGTTGAACTCCAATAAAAAATAATACGCAGACAAACACGCCCAAGGGGTACAGACCCCGATAAAACGTCTCCCGTACATAAATATGCTTCCCGAGTGAGATTTGCCTCAACCCCCAAACAGTCGCAAGTGTCATAACCACCAGTAGCAGTGATTGATAAGCAGTACCCGAAGCGGTACTCACAACCCCTGTTGTACCCAACAAAGCGCCAAATAAACTCGTAGTGATAGCCAAGCCCGCCCAGTCTCCTTGGAATATTTCTTTTAGAGCATTTTTAGATTGGGCGATATCGGTAGTTGCAGAAAAACCCCTGACTAACACAAGGGTTAGAAACGCATAGACACATGTCAGCCCTGCAAACAGACGCCAATTCTGACGGACAAGTCGCCAAGACATAAAGAACATTTCAACAGCACCTTTTACTTTAGGTTGTGGTGGACGAATCTTACGGTGCAATCTAAAAGAACGATACTTCTCTGCTTTGCGTTTTCGTGGTTTATCGTTAGTGACAGTACTAGTTTTTGTACCCTGAGTCGACTTTGACTTTGCAGCGGCAGTTTTTTTAGTTAAAGCAGCTTGAGCCTTCTTGCTGACCGTTTTTGCCTTTGGTTTACTTTTTGTACGTTGAGCCATCTACGATGCTCCACCCATTTGTCGGAGGCGTTGAATACGATCTTGAATAGGCGGATGCGTACTAAACAGATTACTTAGCCCCTTACCCTTAAGCGGGTTTGCAAAGAACAGGTGTGCCGTGCTGCTGTTCTGGCGTTTCATGGTTCCACCAGCGTTTCCAATCTTCTCTAGGGCAGAAGCAAGGCCCTCTGGGTAGCGTGTTGTCAAAGCCCCGGTAGCGTCTGCAAGATATTCTCGACGACGAGAGATTGCCATCTGAATCATAGCAGCCACAATTGGCGATAAGATAATTGCCAACACGCCAATGGCCATAAAGACTGGATTGCCGCCCGGGCCATCATCGTCACTATTATTTCCACCAAAGAACCACATACGAAGCACTATGTCGCTAATAATTCCGATAATTGATGCAAGTCCAAAAGCCACCAAGCTAACACGGATATCATAGTTTTTTACGTGACCTAGCTCATGAGCCATCACCCCTTCAAGCTCGGTGTCTGTCATGGCGTCTATAAGACCACGAGTTGCGCAAACAACCGAATGGTTAGGGTCACGACCGGTAGCAAAAGCATTCATAGCTTGATCTTCGACAACATACACCTTGGGCATGGGTAAGCCATCTGTTATCGACAGATTTTCTACAATCCGATACAAGCGCGGTTCATCTTTTTTGCTCACCTCATGTGCGCCGTTTAATGCCAGTGCCATCTTTGCACCTGCAAAGTATGAAAACACCACATAGGCCAACCCCGCGATAATTGCGAACGGCGCGAAGCTTTTTCCTCCAGCGTAATAGCCACCGAGGTATGCAATGGAGGCTGCGAATACTGAAAAGCCAAGCATAATTAACGCACTTTTGCGTTTGTTCGAGGCAATCTCGTTATACATGTTCCGTAGATTAGAACTTTACGTTTACTGGGTTCTTGACTGCAGCAGCTTCTGCTTCATCGAGTTCGAAGAATTCACGCTTCTTAAAACCAAGCATGCCAGCAAAAATGTTGGTTGGAAAGGTCTGAACCTTGATGTTTAGGTCTCTTGCAGAACCATTGTAGAAGCGACGAGCGGCTTGTACTTTATCTTCTGTGTCGGTTAGCTCGGCTTGTAGCTGAGCGAAGTTTTCGTTGGATTTAAGCTGTGGGTAGGCCTCAGCAACAGCAAAGAGGCTTTTCATCGCACCAGTAAACATATTGTCAGCCTCTGCAGTCTCTTTGACACCGGTTGCACCAAGGATAGCAGAACGAGCTTTGGTAACATTCTCGAAGACTTCTTTTTCTTGCTTAGCATAGCCCTTAACAGTTTCGACTAAGTTTGGAATAAGGTCGGCCCGACGCTTGAGTTGTACGGTTATGTCGCTCCAGGCTTCATCAACACGAACGTTAGCACGGACTAATCCGTTATACATAGCTGCGACGGCGATTGCGATTACAGCTATAACAGCAATTACGATAATAAGTGGCATCTTCTACTCCTTAAGATTACTCTTTAAGTATAGCATCAAAATATAAAACAGCCTTGCCATTCGTAAACGTTTTCACAAGTGGCAAAGCTGCTTTTAGGATACTGGTGCGCGGGGCGGGACTTGAACCCGCAAGCCTTGTGGGCACGACATTTTAAGTGTCGCGTGTATACCGATTCCACCACCCGCGCTAATTCTTATGTTTGTTACGCCCTCTGTGGGTTAATTGCAGACTGTGGCAATTTGGACAAAGAATACGTAGATTTTCTAGCCGATTATCGGTGTGTATACCGTTAATATGATCGAGCTCAAGTGGAATTCTACCGTCTTTTGACATTTGGCACCAGCCACATAACTCACATTCTCGCTTTTTAACCTCTTCAGCAAAAAGTCGATTGCGTAACTTATAACTCTGGTAACTATAATTACTAACTAAAATCTTATCAAGTGGTATCTTCTTAGAGCTTGCACTGCCAGTCTGCCCTTTACTCCAGCCTTGGCCACTAAAATGACTAACGTCAATGCCCAAAGCCTCAATACGACGCTGAATTTGCCGATAGTTACCGCCCGCCGGTACTAACCCAAGCCTCATAATGACCATTCGAAAACTACGTGATAGCACAACTGCTTGACGAAGCTGCGCATCCGTCCAGGATGTATGCGTTCTTTTGTCACTCACCCCTTAATTATACTAATTAACAGATGTAGAAACCCTACAAAATTGTAGGATAATTATCATTAATTAGGATAATTTTAACTTTGCTTCGGCAAGCCGTTGAATAGCTAGAATGTAAGCGGCCGTCCGCAGGTTGGTATCATATTGTTTTTGAACACTGACCACTGCAGCCACGGCTGTAGCCATTTGAGTTTTGAGCTTAGCAAACACTTTTTGTTCTGACCAGGTTTGATTGTGCTTGTTCTGGTACCACTCGTAGTAGCTCACAGCAACACCCCCAGCATTTGCAAGTACATCAGGAATGATAGTTACCTTCTTCTTGGCCAACATTTCGTCGGCCTCGGTCGTGACAGGGCCATTAGCTAACTCCAAAATTATGGTGGCCTGAATAGATTTAGCGTTTTGCACTGTTATGGCGGCTTCTAATGCAGCCGGGGTGAGGACGTCGACAGACTGTGAAAAAATACTGTCTGCCGGTAAAACTTGACAGTCAATACCTAGGCTTGCTGCCGCTTTAGCCAAGGAGCCTGTCTGTCGCTTTGCAGATTCGAGTGCCATAATGTCTGAAAATCCATACTCAGAGACAATGGTGTTTTTTGAGTCTGCTATGGCCACTACCTTTATACCCTGCTCCACGGCAAAATATGCTGCATACACTCCTACGTTGCCGAAGCCCTGCACGGCCATTGTTTGAGTTTTTGGGTCGATATGGTGAAGAGTAAAATATTCAAGTAAGGCATAGATACCGCCCAAGCCCGTAGCTTGGGTCCGGCCCTGTGAGCCACCATTGTCCAAAGCCTTCCCCGTTACCACCGCCGTGTCGCCGTACTCATCAGCAATCCATGCCATTACCTGACCATTGGTGTTGACGTCGGGCGCGGGAACGTCAACCGTTGGCCCAATGTGCTCAGCAATTTCCCGAGTAAAGGCTCGGGTCACTTGCTCTAATTCTATCGGACTCATGTCTCGTGGGTTAATTTGCAGACCACCTTTACCGCCACCAAAGGGTACGTCAATAACGGTATTTTTGATTGTCATCCACAGACTCAATGCTTTTGCTTCATCTTCAGACACCTGTGGATGAAAACGCAGACCACCTTTGTAAGGCCCCCGCCAGTTATTGTGCTGCATCCTGTAACCAAGTACCTTCTGCTTTGTGCCGTCCTCACGAGTAAACGGCACCTCTACATTGATTACATTATTGTGCTGCAATAAGGCATCGACAATATGTTTATCAGTGTTGGCAATTTTAGCCGCAGACAACAGATTTGCTTGTGCTTCTTCCCATGGGTTCATACACATAGTGTACTCCTGGACTGCAACGCGTGTCTGCGTTTGTTTACACAAAAATAGCCCCCTTGGCTGTAAAACCAGATGGGAGCTAGACAATTTGTATAAGTTATCTATTTGTTGATTTCGTTTATTTGAATGTATGTAGATAAATGTATATATGAACTTGTTTGGAGGCACGTACGGGTAACGCTCCCGTCTAGCAGGTTTTGCAGACCTGTGCCTAACTTCTCGGCCAACGCGCCTTACAGCTACCCATTTTAGCAAGGAACGAGCAACTTGTCTCTAGTATGTCGGATGTTCGTCCACATTTTCAGAACGTGATAGGATTTGCGCACCAGCAAGGGCCACGTGCGCCACGCCAGACATAGGAATCCGTGCTAATCTCAAGGTGATATCCATTGCCGTAACTAGTGCCTTTATAGCCAATCCCGCTTCATACTCAACAACACCCTGTAACGTCGGGGCAGTTTGTTCGGGAGTATTGGGTTGCGACTCTGGCATATCATCCTTTCTGCATAAAAATTACCTGCCAAAACACAGGTAATTACTGCTTAATGCAAAACCTAGCAAAGCTTATAGAATACCATTTATGCTAATGTTTTTCAAGAGCGTGCAGTTGTCTACGAATAATCATTGTCCTACCCTTGTTGCGCTTGTGCTATGATTAAACATGAAATATGGCGTCATGCCACTAATAAGAAGTACAAGCTTTCTATGCAATATATGAGCACACAACAAGCCCAACATATTACCGTTACCGAGACATTATGCTTCTAGCTGCCTACATCCTACTAGGGTTAGCGCTGGTACTTTTCGTTTTCTGGAAAGTAGTGTTTTTGCGAAACCCCCAACGTAAAACACCAAAAGGCGAACTCGTCATTGCGCCAGCTGACGGAAAAATTATCGAGATTTTTGAATTTTCAGGTAAAGACGTCAAGCTTTTTAAAGGCAATCACCGTCTATTGGGCCTGATTCATACAATGACACAGGATGTCGCGCCAGAGGGGTACATCGTATCAATTTTCATGTCGCCAATGGATGTTCATATTAATCGTGCTCCAATCACCGGTACCGTTGACCAAGTGATTCATAGTGCAGGTAAGTTTCTTGCCGTCAACACCTTCGAGGCGGGCCTAGTAAATGAAAAGGCCGAAACCACTATAACAGGCAGCATTACTGTTAAAATGATTCAAATTGCTGGCTTTTTGGCACGCCGAGTAGTAACTAATGTGCAACCTGGTGATGTAGTTACAGCTGGTCAAGAAATCGGCCTCATAAACCTCGGTTCGCAAGTTACTATGATTTTGCCCAAGACTGTTACGCTACAGGTTAAGAAAGGCGACCGTACTGTTGCCGGAGAGAGTATCCTTGCAAAAATCAATTAGACGAATCATGAAGTTGCCCGACTATATAACGTGCTTGAATCTAATTTCAGGCCTGTTGGCCATATATGCCGCCATTCATCATCATTACTGGGAATCGGCAACACTGTTGCTAGCTGGAGTCTTTTTTGACGCCATCGACGGATTTGTGGCACGCCGTATGCATATCGAATCGAAGTTTGGTGCCGAGCTAGACTCTTTGGCTGATTTGGTTACCTTCGGTGTTGCACCCATGGTACTTGTAACCGCCTACTACAACACGCCATGGCTATCATTGCTATCTATCTTGATTCCGGTAGCTGGTGCCCTGCGCCTGGCACGTCACAATATTAATCGTCACCTTACCAAAGGCTATTTAATCGGCCTACCTATCACCATGAGCGGCTTGGTAATGCCTCTACTCATCGTCTTTAAGCTCAGTATTCACGTAGCTGCAGTCACTATAATTGGATTATCGGTGTTCTATGTCAGCACTCGACGAGTTAATAAACTACTACACTAGATTTAGTCGGCAAACTTATAAGATGGTCGGTGGTAGTGTGAGGCCAAATAACTTACGAAGTTCCATAAGTTCGTCAATATAATCTTGCTGTCGGTTATATGCATCTTGCACGACATCTCCGATAGAACGAAAAATTGGCAAGAATGGTCGATAAGTTTCTGCGCTCGCTGCTTTCGTGTTAGCGCGACTATCGACGCGTGCTTCAACGGTATCGATATCAACACCTATCTGGCAACCAATACTGTATCGTGGTCCTAATTCTGATCCATAAATTGTAACAACTCGCTTCTTTGCACCGAGATTGCCAAGATGTGCAATGGTAGACTGCGACGGTATGATGGCAAATGTCCCCAGCTCAGCTTCACCATGCAAGGTGACATCCCTACCAATTGTTGTTCCACTACATATCTTTCGAGCATCAGAAGAATGACGTTCAGCGAGGGGGCCAGCACAAACACTGGCACCATCCATTATTAATACTTCGTTACCGACCAGTACGTCATTTCCTATAGTGACACCCGCACCGACAACCACTTTTTTATACAAGTCAGCGCCGGCCTCTATTTTGACGCCATTATCTAGCATGCAGTCAGCGCCGACCATTGCATCTGGATGAACAACGGCTTCTGGGTGAACATATGTAGATGGGTGAATATTTCGTGACATAAAGTGTTATTATAGCACTTTTCTTGTACTTTTTCAATGTTATTACTGTTAGTTCATGGGCTGTTCTCTTAATTACGTAATTTATTGCGTTTATGATTTTGTAGCAGTAAGCTAGTAACCATGGCACGACCAGACAATGACAATACAGAACTAAGAAAACTCAACATGGTAGGCAGTAAGTCATTTGCCGTAAGCATACCGGTTGAGACTATTAAACAGTTAGGATGGGTAAAAGGAACCACCCTAATGGTTCGACGTCAAGGCAACAAAATTATCATCGAGAAAGTGGAGGAATAGTATGTGTGGGATTATGGGCTACATTGGTAATCGGCCAGCTAAAGACATTGTGTACACCGGATTAAAGCAGCAAGAATACCGAGGCTACGATTCTGCTGGAATTGCAGTTGTTGATACTAAAGTCGGTGTCACAAAAGCCCTTGGCGATACGAGTGGACTCAAACTAAACAAACTCTCTGCGACTGCGCACGCTGGTATTGGGCACACCCGCTGGGCAACCCACGGAAAGCCATCGGTTGTGAATGCCCACCCTCATATTTTTGGCGATATCATATTAGTACACAACGGTATTATTGAAAACTACGAACAGCTAAAGCAAGCTATTAACGCTAAGAAACTTCAGAGCCAAACCGATAGCGAAGTGCTAGCTGCTGTAATCGATTTGCACTATCAAAAGCAAAAAGATTTGCTGGGCGCCGTCCAGGGTGCACTTGCAGAAGTTAAAGGCACGTTCGGCATCTTAGTTATGACGGTAGACAACCCGACTAGCATCATCGCAGCTCGTCGAGGTAGCCCTGTAGTTATAGGTGTAGATGACGACCAATATTACGTTGCTAGCGACCCAGGAGCGATCATCGACCACACTGATAAAGTTGTGTATCTGGCCGACGACCAGGTAGCCCGAATATCGCAAGCTGGGCTAGAGGTATTCGATATGCGGATGCAAGCACAAGATGTGGACATCACCAAGCTTGACGAACTAGACCACAAAGCAGAACTCGGCAGTTTTAAAAGCTATTTAGAAAAAGAGATCTTTGAACAACCAGAAGCACTAAAAAACACTATGCGCGGACGTGTTGGTGAAGATGGCTCAATAGTGCTTGGTGGCCCGAATCTAACACTCGACGAAATGCAAAATATACGGGATATCCTTATTATTGGATGCGGCAGTGCATACTATGCAGGCTACTATGCTAAGTATCGGCTTGAGGAGATACTAGGTATTCAGGTAAGCGTAGAGCACGCTAGTGAATTTCGCTATCGCTTTGGTGCCTACGACGCCGAACATACCCTGGCAATATTTATGAGTCAATCTGGCGAGACAGCCGATACACTTGCATCGCTGCAAGAAGCTAAGCGACGCAAAATGATGACCATGGGTATAGTGAACGCTGTTGGGTCGTCGGTTGCTCGAGATGTTGACCATGGCGGAATTTACCTACATGCCGGAGTAGAAACCTCGGTTGCCAGCACCAAGGCCTTCACCTCTATGGTAACCGCATTGTTAATGTTCGGCGGCTTTATGGCCAACAAACTTGGCCTCAACCAAACGATTATGCGGAATCTAGCAACCGAACTACGGGCGCTACCTGACGAAATTCAAGCTACCCTGCCCCTCAAAGTGCAAATAACCAAAATTGCACAGCAATTACACAACCACCATGACTGGTTCTTTTTGGGTCGCGGCGAGCTCTACCCAACTGCACTAGAAGGCGCCTTGAAGTTATCTGAAGTGGCCTATATTCATGCGCAAGCCTTTCCATCTGGTGAGATGAAACATGGACCGATATCGCTGATAGACGACAATCATGTGTCTGTTCTGCTATTGCCCGAAGACGAGTTATTGTACGAAAAGGGTCTGTCCAGCCTGCAAGAAATAAAAGCTCGAGGAGGCATAGTATTAACCGTTTCAACCCGCTCTAAGCCGAGCGGCAGTGACTACCACATTAGCGTTGCACATCTAGGTCAACACACTGACGGGCTCATCATGAACACCTGTTTGCAGCTGCTGGCATTAGAAATTGCCACAAAAAACGGGTGCAATATCGACAAACCGCGAAACTTGGCAAAATCTGTAACAGTCGAATAGTGTAGTTTGTTTAAAAACTGGCGAATCTTGGAAGTTAATTAAGGTTGAAACGTTGTTCCAGGCGCATGATGGGGTCATACCAACCACGCTCCAGAATGCTTGCCTGTAACGTGCGATCTAGACCAAAAATGACAGCAAGCCCTACGATAATAAAAACAGAACCGATAACCTTGCGGAATATACCGCCAGGATTTGTAAGCCAACCAAGTCGCCGTACGAGTGATTGACCAGCAAAAGCTACCAATAACAACGCAGAAGCTAATCCTAAAGCATACAGTATTAAGTATACGAGACCCTTGGCGAACGACACGGGCAGAATTGCGGCAACAATCAAAGCATAGGTTGGACTGCAACTACTGAATACTGGGCCAAGTGCAGCACCAATTAATACATCACGAGCTATGCCCTTCTGTTTGTAACTGGCACCGAGTAGCCGATTGCTAGCTAGGTGTAAACCTGTTAGCACCATAAATTTTTCCCAAAGGATTGGCGCCAGCAAGTTAATGCCGAATAGAACCACAATCAATCCTGAAAGTATATTCCAAAACATTTGGGGGACTCCCAGCAAAGCGGTAGTAGCCTTGAGTAATAACGTAAACAACACAACCGACACAGTTAGACCGCCTGCAATTGCTAAGGGGCTCCACCAAACCTTGGTTTTTTTGTCTGTATTACTCGTTAATGTACCTCCCAAAATAACGGGTAGTAGTGGCAAAATACACGGTGCAGCAACGGTAAGTACACCAGCGATGTAGGCTAAGATTGCTAACCCCATTACAGTAGGTTTTGCCTGACTGCCTGTAGCGTAGGAGTATCATAAGCTACAAAATCTTTTTGCTTGTTTCCGTTTTCATCGACTAAGACCAAGGTAGTCTGCAGGCGAACACCATATTGCTGGCGCAATCCCTGATTGCTGTCATAGTCTATCTTAAAGATAGTCACACCGGCTGGAATTTGATTAGCCAAAATATCTGCTTCGAGAGCTCGGCATTGCGGACACCATTTTGCATGAAAATACAGTATTCGCGTGCCCGTAGTTTTTTGAAATTGTTCTGCCGAATAATCAACGTATGTCCCGGTTGCGGGAACAGTTTCGGCAGTTGGTTGCTGCGGCGCTTGCTCCGACGTCATGCTGGTTTGAGTTTTCTTAGATGAGTCTGCAGTAGTTTTGTTATTAGATTGCTGCATAGTAACAACAGGAGTGACTGCTTTTTTACCACCGCCAGTAGTGCTCAAATATACCACACCCCCAGTAATTAATACCAAGATACCAATTACGATAAGCTTTAGTGGCTTTTCCATACAGTAAGTATACCATTCAGCTATTGCTATTCTCCGTCGATTTCTTGGCCGATGATATAGGCTTCTTCACCCACTCGAGCGGCGTAGTGCGGGAAGATAATACATTCACCGCTCTGTGCCGTAAACTCGTCTTCTCCATCTGTTGCTAATACCTGGCCAGAAGTGAGCTTTTGAAAGTCATACATTCCAGGTGTAAGTACAAACGACGGCGATGTTTTGTTAACAGCCCTTATGGCTTTCACCAATCGCTTTTTCTTCACGGAAACTGGTACCAATTTGTTTGTCATATCGAAAAAGTTTAAGAACTGATATACCGTTTGGATAGCGAAATCTGTGTATTCCTCGGATAGTTCTAGCGGGCCGCACTCTACACAAATACCAATCTTTCCGTTCTGATACATATAGCCATCGGTACCGCCGGGTTCAACTTGGGTCCAGTTGGTAGAAATTATGTCTACATCGAATCGCTGAGCAATATCTACGGCATTATCTTCACAAATCACGAACGGTTTGTTCTTTTTGTCGTAGAACATGTGCAGGTCGAGCAAGGCGTCGCAGCCGTCTAACACCTGCATAAGCTCACGCGCGCGAATGTCTTCGGCATCGGTACCATCGTTACCAGCATAAAAGCACCTGTTTAGGTTTTTTGTTACCATACGGACATTTGCCTCGATTGCTGGCGGATTAGCAAATGCAAAGTGCACTGTGCCTTTCGTTATTTTCAGGTCTGGAATCAGCTGTTGCAAAGCATATACCCCAGCGCGCTCATTACCGTGCACGCCAGCAAAAATAGCTACCACCGGGCCTGGTTGGGGCCCGGTTATAGTTACTATGTCGTTGGTAATTGGTGCTAATCTACGCATTTTTGCCTCCAAATACTACAATTGTATCGCAACAGCCTGCACTCGGCTTAGCTGGACACTTGGCGCACAGTGTTAAGGCTGATGGTGGGATTGCAGACGCATCCGCTACTACAAAATCTTTTTTGACAAACAACGACAAGCTAAATTGGTTGCAAAACCCGTATGGCGTTATCGACTCTTCGATAAGCTCAACGGCTGCAAAGCCGACTAGCCCACCACCAATGCCTTGCTTTTGATAGGTTTTTGGCACCCAAAGTGTTCCAAGCTCACTCATAGCCTGTCCATTCCAGGCTTCGGGATATGAGGCAGATATGTAGCCCGCAAAGTTATCGTCTGCAAAAGCGACACAACCGAGATATTTATTCCTTACTTCTTCTTGTGTGACTGGAATCATTTGCGGTAACTCACCAGTCATGCCCTGCGTGTAATCTGACACCCACAGAGCAACTTCGGCCTGTTGTACAGGGGTAAGCTCCGAAAATATTCTGTATTCTATATTCATTGTAATTCTCCATGTAATTTCTTAAATTTAAAAAGACTCCCTGCTATGGGAGTCATCTGGAGCCTTACAAACTTTCTAACAATTACAAGGACAACTCCCGCAGATACGTGAGTCATGGCGTGCTACAAACTGGGTGCTTGTAATATTCATAAACGCAATAATACTAGCTAGTCTCTTGCATGTCAAATATGTCTGATTGAATGTACGTGGCGATATTGCGGGCACCGTCCATGGATGGAATTGAATCAAGGGGTGCCGGGCCAGCAGTGGCACGAAATGAAATACGCTCCGAAACTCGTCGACTATCAGCTAGCTCTTCCAAAGTAATTTGAGTGACTAATCCTTGGTTGTGATATCTTTGCGAGCGATCAATAACGTCTTGCTGCACACCGTTGGTTTGAATTTGAGCCGGTACTACAACTGTTGGAACTCGGGATTGCAAACCAGCCAACATACTACTGTAGCCGCTGACTGTCACGAATAGTGCACTATCGACAATTGCTTGCCGGTGGTCGGCAACCGGCATATTGCCTCGCAGTTCAATGCCGCCCACACGACCTGCAAGCTCGGCAAGTTCGGTTCGCAACTCTGCCGGAAAATCATCGGGAATGCAAACCGTCCAGTCGCGTTCGGCTACCGAGGATTCTGCTTTTGCCTCGATAATGCCTCTATAAAATTGGTAATACTGATTCTGTTCGCGTGGAGCCTGACTACTACTGCCACCAGCTGAGACTAGAACACGCTTTTGTTCGTCGGGAATAGAAGTATCTGGCTCTGGGGTGGCATGGCCAATAAAGTGACCGATATTTCGGAACTTAGATCGAACTTCTTCGTCCATGCCATATTGCTGGTAATATTGCTCTAGCACCCCTGGGTCACCCCGCACAAACAAGGCGTCTGCATACCGTCGCATACGGGCGACTTGG
Source organism: uncultured Candidatus Saccharibacteria bacterium (assembly GCA_964409615.1). Classification (GTDB taxonomy): domain Bacteria; phylum Patescibacteriota; class Saccharimonadia; order Saccharimonadales; family AWTP1-31; genus AWTP1-31. The sequence continues at coordinate 51,519 of CAYPDT010000001.1, forward strand.
TCGTATGGATCATTAAATGGAGAGCCGAGCATTATTGCAGGGATATCTCGCGCCAGGGGCGTGACCAAAGCATTGGGAAACATTGACTTAGCTGTATCATGCAAATACTCAACCTCGGCACCTAATATACACATGCCCACGGGATACATCTCGGGAATTACATGCGACACCTGTAACCCATCCTGCTTGATCCCTTGTAATGTTTGGCTAATGATATTACGTCGGGCATGCAAAACAACTGGGTCGTTCATGTATTGCCATAAGGCATAGCTCGGGTCAAAGTCAGAGTGTGCTTCTGCATTTTGACCAGTTTGACGTTCTGTTGGCAATGAAACCACCTGGATGCTACTGTCGAATCCAAATTCTTGCAATGAGCCAGACCTGTCGGTGGCCATTTCTAAACCCTTGTCCCCACTCAGAAGCACTTGGTGAACACCAATTTTGGCAACTTCTCGAGTTATTTCAGCAAATCGTTCCAGGTGGCTTGGCGTGTGGGTTGATTCAACCCAATGCACTACCGCAAAGTCTTCTGGCGTAGCTCCTGCAGCTTCTATCGCCATTCTAATTGGCCCTCTGATATTTGCTCTATGTTGGTATCGGTCAATTCAAAGTGGACTATCGGCATTGCAGTATTACCTTCTTGATAAACCACCGCGGCGGGTGCTCGCGAGATTCCAACAGATTCTTGATATACTCCAACTGACTCAATCTCGACAACCGCACGGCGCAATGATTCGGCCAACTGTGGCCGTGAAGCAATTACCTGACTCCAATCTTTTGGCTGATTGTCTAAAGGCGCTTCGTCATTGCGAATTAATAATCCGACAACATCCTGTAATCGGGCATTAACGCAGACTTCCGACCAAATATCTTGGCAACCGAACTCTTCGCGTATCTCGAGCTCGTGATCACGCATTTGCCGCAAGGCATCATAGCCTTTTTGTAAGGTTGATGGAGGAAATGGGTCAATTAGTAAATCACTGGCCCGTGGGCGTGTATCACTTGGGGATGGCAGTTGACCAGCCACCAACCGCTCCCAGCGTTTTTCGCTTTTAGGACTAAGCTGGCCAGGATACCAAGAGGTTATTGCTAGTTTTCCAGCCATATTATTGCGAACCTGGTCATCTGCAACGAGCAATTCGCGTGCCGGGCAAAATGAGTTGATTACCTCGTATTGCATCATTTCCTGCCAATCTGCGTCACTTGGGATATCTTTTGGTTGCTCGTAAAACAGGGTCCAGGCGTCAGTTGGTGCCGCAAATACTACATCGGGGTTGCGCAGTAATAATCCAGTTGAACCACTCCAAATCTTGGGCGCGTGGCGAGTAATTGCAGATGTTGCAAGTGTTGCAAAGCCATCGTACAGAACACCGGATGCCGTTCGCGACCGGAAGCCCGTGGGCAACAAATAATCAGTGTCGTCGTATGTTGCCGTCAGTTGGTTGGCCATCACTCCCAGTACTGAATGTATTTCTTCAAAGCGGTGGCCTAAACCATCTGGAGTTGCCTCAGCACCTTTGTGGTCTTCCCACATGTGCACCAGTAAGTTATCTTGATTCGTGCCAAACACAGCCTCTTGGCAGAGGGCGAATGCTTCGCCAGTAGTAGTTTGAGCGGGTGTTAGTTCAGCCATACAAAACTCATTCACCAGTTACATAGTGAAATATATTTTATAACTGTATCAACATTTTGTCAATTTTGTATCTGTTATTCGTCTTTGAAATCGTCTGGAATAGCATAGGTATTGTCAGTGATGTCATGAGGTTCGGTAATACGCAGATAGTAGCCAAAAGGATCCTCGATGCGAAAGTCCCATAAACCCCAGGCACGCTTCACAAGCGGGTTCACTATCTTGGCAAAACTCTTAATCTCGTCGTGTAGCTTATGTACATCCTCTACGGTTATAACTATTTCAACACCAAAGCCTCGCTTAGTGTCTTTGGGAAAACGATTGAAATAGGATTGATTAAACACTTGGTCATTACCAGGCCAGAAACTCAATATAGTCCCTGCGCGCTCCATCACTAGGTAATCGCCACTATCACCGTTACTTCGTTGCCAAACTGTTCTAAACCCAAGTTTTCCGTAAAAGTCTAAAACAATGTCGAAATCTGGCACGTGCAACTCGACCTGAAGGTGATTATTGGTGTTTTTAGTCATGCTTGCATGATAGCAAGGCATGCGTAGTGCGTCTATATAAGCAGATTGCCATCGAGCATAAGGCCTGCATACTGCTCTGACTGCAGTTGTTGAGCCTCAAACAGTGAACCACAAAATAGTATGGTTCTATCAAGCGGCACATCTCGCTGTTCAGTCGACGGATAGAGATAGTAATCGGGTTGGTATGTTAGCCCCGGGGCTTCCTCGCTCCTAAAGTATTGCCCCGTAGCTGAGCCCGCTGTGTGAGCGTATTCTAAAATATCGTCTTGAGCAGAGATGAACACGGCATTTCTACCAAGCGCTGCTATAAGCTGATCCATCAGCCGTTCGGGGGCACGGTCCAAGTCTAAACATTTAAGGTCAACAAGCCACTTAATGCCAGGAAATCGTGTCGCAAAGTCAGTAATAAATGAGTCGTCGACATGATTAACTTCATTGATTCGCTGGGCATCTAGCGGATGGCAAAACTTAAAGGTATTTTCTGTAGTAACATAAAAATCTACCTCAATAGTCTTAAATCCTTGGCCAACATAGTACTCCACCTGTTGGATTGGAGTCGGCCTGTTAACGGGTGAGTTGCCACGATGTACAACAAAGTTAGTACTACTATTGCTGTTAGTCTTTGGCATAGCGGTTCAGTTGCCTACCATTAATTGATCAATAATTTTCTGGATACGTCTTTGCTTGGTTTCTTCAGCCTTAGCTTCTGCAACTTGCCGCGCATATTCTTTTCGAGTTGAGTAATTGCAGTTATCAAAAACTTTTTGTAGTGAGTGTTCGCCTAATGCAATTTGCAGCTCGGCTGGTATTTCGACCAATCGATATCCATCATCTAACTTAAGTGTAACGGTAATTACATCACCAGCCTTGGCGCCAGCAGCATCACGGTCACGCTGCGGAAAGACAACCATGCATACGCCGTCGACAGCCGTGGCGGTACTCTGATAAGTGTACCCGTTGACTGTAATCTTGAGGGGAGCTCGCTTATTACCGCCAATTTCTGCCAGGTTATTTTCGGGAATTTCAATCGAGGCATGATTGCCAAAACCGAGCACGGTCGTTTTATAGGTTGTTTTCATAAATTAGTACTTCGCCATTCGATTCCACCGTCTGGGGCAATAGCCGATTCACTAGTAGTTTTAGTGGCCATATCCAGCACGACCACTCCGTTATGATCTGGGGTATATCCTCGGTCGATTAAGAACATATTGAGCGCTTTGCCAACGCGAACTTTTCTTTCAAGACTTTGTTCGGTTTCACTTGAGAGGACAAACATGGGGGTTGGGTCGATGCATCGAAAAAGACCGGCTGCGTTAATACGCAACTTTTCAGCTACAGTCGTAAAATACTCCATGACAGTTGGGTCTTCACTAGCCCTATATTTTTCTAATAGTTCCTCCCAGAGAGTCGGAGCGCCATCATTGCCGTATCGGTCGACATCGAAGATTAATCCTCCATCGTACAACCGCCAGTGATTCTCAAAATCAGCATCATCATGATTGGCGCCTACAGCTCGGTGCATATCAAGAAAATCGATGTAGCCAGCACGTTTTGCAGCCGTATCAAAGACTTCCTGTCCAATAGCACGAGCATAATCGAGGCCATCATAAAATTCTGGTCTACCACCGCCGGCAAAAGGATGTTTTTCAACGCCGCTCGACAAATCAACAGTTGGTACAAAAGCCCAGCGCGGGATAGCAAACTGCGAGCCACCACCACCTACATCTTGCGCAACTGTATCAGCAATCAACAATCCATCTTCAAAAGACGTAGTGGGTAGCCCATTGACTTCTATAAGCTCGGGCGGAGTTTCTGCTAATAAAGTTTCGGTAAAGGTTGGTTGTATTAATTGCTCAGCCATATAGTTCTCCGTTTTGGGATAGTATACTCCCCTCTACCATTAGTGCAACGCTCCTAAAGATTATCACACCCATGGTCACACTAAGCTTTTGATAATATCAGCTATGTATCCGCGGTTAAGCCAAAAACATTTTTTTAATAGTTCTTGGCCCTGCGGTGTTGGCAAAGTATCTGAAGCATTTTTACCTTTTGGTCGGACATGGGCAACATGGCTCTCGGAAGCCTTGGGCAAATTAGTAGCATCAATGGATACTCGTCGCTTGGTCTCTGTCCAGACTCGTTCTGCCTCTTGCCGGTCGGCGTAGGGCATATTCCAGTATTTTGCCACTTCAAAACGATACGTACCATTATCGTCTTCACGGAAAATTACAAACAAAAACTTACGCTCTATTTTGGCGAAGAAACTGCTATCTTCCCAGTCCTGGTTGATAATTTCCATGTACTTAAATGTTGGGAACGACATAGATTCTGCTGGCATCCAATTTTTATTAACACGAATAGTTTTAAGCTCTACTTCTGCTTTATCAAGCTCCGGTGCAATACGGTGTGCGCTGCCAAGCATTCGCATCGTGAGATTACGGTAGAATCCTTTATCGTTTTTGCCCTTCTTATAAAAATCGAGCTGTCGAGAAATCTCATCGATAGTCTTACCGATATACGGTTTGAATTTTGCGTAGGTGGCATCTTCGATTGTTTGGGTAGGAGAGATATCTAACTGGCCAACTTCTTGAGCGTGGCCCTGAATAACACGGTTCATGTAGCTAGCTTTTAGTGAGAAAGCACGTGACTTAGCTAGCTCAGCAGAGAACGGTTGTTTTTTGAGCGACTCACTCGCACCACCAGAACCTTTGCGGCAAGCACCTAAATAATACGTGTCGCCTTCTGATAGCTCGTGAGCTTTACCGTCGATAATTTTTTGTTGGATAATTTGCCAGTCGCGCTTTATAACCAACATGTCTTCGGGTGGAAAGACATACAAAAGTGGATCAAGCACAAAGCGTCGATTGAACACGGCTACATCTTTTTCGTACAAATAGAACAAGATGAGCATCAGGCGGCACTTCTCTAGTAGTGATGACGAATCCCACTGTTCCGACACGATGTTGGCGTAATTTATCATTGTCAGAACTAGCCGTTCTTTGGCACGATAGCTACCGTCAGAACGTTTGAGGACACCGGTGGTTTTAAGCTCTACACCGGCTTGGGGAAAGTCTGGTTTGTGAGTGGTATTATCGGGCTGGTATCGGTAGTAATACTTTTCGACCATGTTACCAAGGTCGCCTTTATTGCTAATATTTTCAGCAATTTGCGTCATGTCGACGACTTCTGCTAGCGTTTTACCAGACAGACCCTTAGCATACTGGAGGAGTGATTTAGGTGAGCTTAGGTCGTAATCGACAGGAGTTACTTGAGCCATATGCATAATTGTCGCAAACAACGTAACCGAATTGACCGCAGGGGGCTTGATCCAAACCATCAAAGTTGTTAAGATGATACATGACTATGGGGAAAACAATACGAATCATCGAACTATTTGCCGGAGTTGGTGGGTTCCGAATTGGACTAGAAAATGCCAGCGATACTAAGACTACGTTCAAAACGGTATGGGCCAACCAGTTCGAGCCGGCAACAAGCCGTCAATATGCTTCGGAAGTCTATGTAGCTCGTTTTGGAAACCAAGGGTTTAGTGGCCAAGACATCGAAAAGGTTATAGAAGAAGATTTCGATAGCATTCCCGACCACGATTTGTTGGTTGGTGGCTTCCCTTGCCAAGACTACTCTGTAGCCAGCACGCTAAAAAACTCTCACGGCTTGATTGGCAAAAAGGGCGTCTTGTTTTGGTCAATTTATTCCATCCTCAAGCGCAAGGGAGATGCAGCGCCTGACTATCTATTTCTAGAAAACGTCGACCGACTATTGAAGTCGCCGGCTAGTCAACGCGGCAAAGACTTTGCTGTAATGCTAGCCTCATTGTCTGATTTAGGCTATGCCATTGAATGGCGGATTGTAAACGCTGCTGAGTATGGCTTCCCTCAGCGCCGGCGCCGAGTGTTCATCATTGGTTATAAAAAGGGCACCAAGCTGTATGACAAGGCGAAGGCGGCCATGGCCGCAAACGCTGCTACATGGCTGACAGCCGACGGTGTATTAGCAGATGCCTTCCCTGTTGAGCCAGAAGTGCAACCACATACATTAGAATTAGACGGTACATATGCCGAGATTACCGACAACTTTTCTGCACACAAACCAACAATTAGCCCCTTTCACAATGCTGGCATGGTTATTGACCGCCAGGTTATAACTGGCAAAGTTGCTCCTGTATATGACGGCAAGACTATCACCCTCGGAGATGTGCTGGTCGATGAGAACGAAGTGCCCGAAGAGTATTTTATATCTGACGAAAAGTTACCAACCTGGACGTATTTAAAGGGTGCCAAAAAAGAAGAACGGACCACCGCCAGTGGACATAAATATCACTATGCCGAGGGTGCAATGGTCTTTCCTGACGCGCTAGACAAACCGTCACGAACGATTATTACTGGCGAAGGCGGTGCTGGGGCCTCTCGCTTTAAGCATGTGGTCAGAACACCGTCGGGCCGCTTACGCAGGCTTATACCCTTAGAGTTAGAACGTTTAGACATGTTCCCCGACAATCACACCAGTCTCGATGGTGTACCCGACAGCAAGCGAGCCTTCTTTATGGGCAATGCACTAGTGGTCGGAGCAATTCAAAAAGTGGGTCAGTCACTCTCTAAGAAAAGGTAGCGCCTACTGTGTTGAAGGAATTGCCAGCCATTGTGAAATGACTGATTGCAGCTGTGCCGTTTTCTGAACAATATCTTCTAGTGATGTTACCGTAATCATGCCACGGATATCGGAGCTCCATTCCATAAGTCCACTGGTATCATGCATAGCTGGTTTGGCTTTTTTTTCTTCTTTCCGTGTTGCACCCATATGAAAAACAAGCTTCACAAGACCTTCTTTATTCATAAGGTTTAACGTGATTCTATCTTCACCATCAAGCATGTAACTTGGCGCATTCCACTTTATATGTTCAGTTAACTGAGGTGCAGTTTTCAATATAATGCTTCGAAGCATTTCAATCTGTTGCCGTTTATCATCAGACTGGTCGACAAGGAAATTTTCAACGGTTTGGTATTTTTGCATACAGTTAACGATTGTTTATTCCATCAAGGCGAAGTATGTTCCTGTCGTCACTATGCATTCCGCCAATATTGACATGCTTGTCACCGATATTAGCGCCATGTTCTATAACATGTTGAAATGACATATCCTTACTATATCAAGATCATTTTCTAGTCGAGCGAATATTTTCACTAGGTTTATGGAGCTAAGAGAGTAGCTCATCTAGCATTGGTAACACAAGGTCTGCAATAAGCTGGTGGCCAGCATCGTTTGGATGGAGGCCATCTGGCAGAAGCTCGGCCTGTGCTTGTGCTACGGCAAATGGCTCGTAAATCTTTACAAACGAGATACCATTATCTTTACAAAAGCGCATAAGAGTATCATCAAATTCTTTGACCCGCTGATTGGTGTATCCTGAATCACCCCACGCTACCGGGTTAGAACGTTCCTCTACACAGGGCGTTAAACCAACAACTAATATTTTACTGCTATGGCGTTTTGCTAGGTCTATTATCTTTTCAATATTCTGGATGTACCGAGAGGTGTTAGAGAAATTTTGGCCGGCTTTTGTACGAGAGTCGTTAGTGCCAACTGCAATGACAAACACCAGTTCTTCGCGTGCCCTAACCGTTGTTTCATTTTCAAAACGAGCCAGAACATCGTCACTACAATCTCCGGAGACGCCCAGATTAAAGATTGTCGGAGGGTCGTCGTACAAACGTTCTATCATCTGCTTGTCGTAGTGCCTGCGGATGCGACTTACCCAACCGCCATCGACATCCCAAAAGCCTTGCGCAATACTGTCACCAAATACTAAAACACGCATACTCTATTTCTTATCCTGCCAGAGCATGTGGTCGATAGGTCCAGCCTTGGACAAAGTTGTTATATTCTGGAAAGATTGTTCAAGGATTTGCTGTAACGCAGATACATCGATATCACTCAACTCCTTAATGTAGATACAGTAGCCGGTAGTAGAGTGTTTGCCGAGCTTAGCAAGCAAGGCACTGTAATGAGCCGTTCCATCCATTAAATACACTGTAATCTTGCCTTTGCGAGGGTAAAACGCCAGGGTATGAGCATCACCCTTGCGTCCACTTGTGTAATGGTACTTGTAGACGCCATAACCAATAGTGCCAATGCCATACAGAACAGGATTTTCACCAGATATATCGTGCATCATCTGCATAATTGCACTGGCATCACTCTTTAGTGCTTCGTCGGCTAAAGAATCTATATATTGTTGGACCGAAATATCGTTACGTTCGTCCGCTTTGCTCATAGCTCAATGGTAGCAGAAACCGAGATTAATTATGAATATTTAGCCTTCAATTTCGACCTGGAAGCCACCGTAGGCCATTTGACTCATATCGAAAGGTGATACAAAGTTACTGCTTTCGTCATAGGTTTCAGTCATTTCTTGCATGACCTTAGCATTTACCTCATCCCGATGTTCTTTTGATTCGAAAATAATAAACGAGAACCACACGTCATCATCGTTACTAGCACCAGCCATTTCGGTAAATGAACGTGATTTTTCGGGGCCCATCTCTTGTTGCTTGAGATCGTTACTTTTACACTCAAAGTATTGCAGCGCTCCATGCTTTAGCCATGAATTGCGACCATCTTCGGCCATCTTCTTATATTCTTCAGACTTGCCTTTTGGTACAACCAGCACAAATCCATCTACATATTTTGCCATATTAAAACCCTCCTACATTAGTTCTGTTCTGTTCTGTACTATACTATACTGTAAAATTTTAGCATTTTGCAGATACTAACCACAGCGAGCAACAAAGCAAATTACTTTCTACGGGATGCAATGCCAGTATTAGGCGCTCCGACCATCAGCGTTGCTGGGCCGGATGGATCAGTAATGGTACCAACTGTTGGATTTTCATCGAAAGGGCTGTTATCGGCTATCTGGTAGACAATTTTTAGCACTTTCTGGCTATTGATGGTTATATTACTCAAAACTGCTCCAGGTATAGTGGTGTAGCTATGACTGGCAGCATTATATTTGCGGGCAATTAGCTTGCTGGCATCATAGTTTCCATAGAAATACTGAGTGAAAGTCGCCGTTGTGCCGCACCCAAATGCAGTAAAGGACATAAGACCAGCAGAATAGTCGTAGAACGAGTCATTGTGTGTAGTCGATTCGGAAATGATTGTCGCTGCCGAATTTGAGGTACAGTCTGACTGTAAAACAACGTAATTGTTGGTGAGTGGATTCTTAAAGCTGGTCACATTGGCCTGCTGGCTATCCATGCCAGTATTGTAGTCTACTCCATGAGAGTCACCATTTGCATCGCCATAGTTGGGCCCATTAAGCTCGATGGAATCGAGGATACCATCTCCATCTGTATCCAGATTTACGCTCGCACCAGTTGACAGCCAGGCAGTAGCCACCTCCCAGTCTGATGAGCCAACTTCCCAGTTAGTATGAAACTGAACTTCGTAGTCGGTGGAAGCCGTCAAGCCAGTAATGAGAACTTTCATGGTATTTGTTGGCCAATTTTGATACACCCAGGGGTCGCTACTATTTCGTACCCTGTATCGAACCTGTCGCGAAACAGCATTCCCACTATACTTATGGTGCTCCTGACGACCCCAGTCACAACCAAATAGTAGTGTCGATTCTGATTGGGTAGCTGGGTCATCACAGATAACTTGTCCAATTGAAAAAGATGGGAGTTGGCCTTCTTCGTGCAGATTCCAAAGGTTAACCTGATTCCAAGTAGCTAACGGTGCGTTAGTATCGTTGCCCAAGAAATATTCTGAGTCAGTTACTGCGTTACAGGTAACCGTGGCATCCCCCGTGCCTTTACAGTTAGAGCGGCCGGCTTGGACTTGGTCGAAATATGTGTCTGTTATTGATACGCTGGGGTTAGCGGCATCACCAACAATTGCGCCAACGCTACCCGCTACACGAACAGCTTGCATATTGGCTACAGAAAATGAGTTATCAACAGATGAGGCATCAAAAGCCGTGCCAACCAGCCCGCCTGAACGATTAGCTTGCTCAATTAGCTTTGTTTCACTGATGGCACATCTGTGTATTGGTGCATCGGTTTTGTCCCTATCAAATAGTAGTGATAGGTAGTGCCTATCCTTGCTGTTAAAACCAAAGATATTGACGATGTTGAACCTGCCCTCAGATACGATTTTAGCCAGCTCAGCTTCTTGCAGGTCACCATCCATATTGCAAAATACAATTAGGTGCATATTCGCAGCGTAACTATCGCCGTTTGACGACTTGTCTTCAACCCGCTCAGCTACTGTTTCAAGCAACGTATCGTGCTTCTTGTTTCTGTGCGTAGCAAGTGTCTGCTCTACGTATACGGCTTCGTTTTCGCCACGTACCAGACCGCCATCATCATTGTCCATCATCTTTGCGACACGCAAATCATCACCCGTTAAGTCCATCAGTGCGATAGCGTGGACAATAAGCCCAATCCACTCCCGCTTGCTCATACCTGTGTCGGTTACCTTGCTACTATCCTCAATCCAGTTCGGGTCGCCAAGAGCAGGCATTACAAAGTGCTTGAATGCAAGGTAAGGGTCAATCGCAACACCCTGAACCTTGATAGGCAGACCTTTTGGCTTCCAAGTATAGTCAGTCACTTATTGAGCGACCTTTACCCCAAAAGAATACACCCAATTTAAGTCACGTTTATCTGCACCGAACCGCTCTCGCTCATTAAGTACATATGATTGCTTTACTTCAAAACCAGCCTCTCGGAGCATTTCTTCTGTAGCGGGTAATGTCTTGTAATTGTAAAAACGTGCTCCGTTGCTACTGAACTTTTCAACAAGTTGTTCTGTACCCTCACCCTCTTTAAACGAGATACAAATTGCGCCGCCAGCAACTAACACACGATTAAACTCCGCCAAAGCCTTTCTTATATCTTCGTCATTAAGATGAAGTAAAACAGCGTTGCACCACACGCCCGAAAATGCCTCATCTTCAAAGCCAAGATGACGAACGTCCATCTTTTTAAAATCAAACTGAGGATGAAGTTGCTGACCACGTTGTAGCAGCTCATCAGACATATCAATGCCAACTACACTCAGTCCAAAACGTGAGCTGAGAACGTCCATATCTCTGCCGTATGCACATCCAGCGTCAAGCAGAGGTTTATCAGAGTGTGGCACTAAGCCCGCCAGAGTTTCTAGCTCTGGCGTTAAAACCATCTCAGCAGTGCTCTCAACATATTTCTCAGGGCTATCGTTATAGGCTTGTAGGGTCTTTGAGACATAGTCGCCGCTCATATGCGATTACTTTTTCCTTTCAATCAATTTCATTACGTCTTCACGGCGGTATCGTCTATCACGGCGTGTGCCAAACCGCACTGCAACCAGATAGCCCTTTTCATCCCACGCCCGAAGCGTGTTTGGATGGCAGTTTAGTAGCTCACACGCCTGTTTAAGCGTGAGTAGCTTCGGCTCTTTTTTCTCTGATTGTGTCATACTATAACTATACACGACTTACTAACGTGAGAATTACACAGACATTCCACGATGAAATTGCAACTGAACTAGAAAAGAAGCAACAAGAACTGAATGACCGCCTAAAGTTGCTAACAAGCGACAATAAGACGTTCCAAGTGACTGCTTCTTACCTGTTAGACCTAGCTCAGCGAGCCGAACAGCTATTTAATGAGAGCAATGAGGGGCTAACACAGAAGCTGCTTGAATATTTACTTTCAAACATTGAATTAAAGGACAAAAAGCTGTCCTATATACTAAACGACCCCTTTAAAACCATCGTTGAGGCAAAGAAAAAGACCCTTGCGGGTCATAATTCAAATATTTGGTGCCCTTGACCGACTTTCTTTCGAACACCTTTTGAGCTGGTTAAGCAGTCTCACCCTACTAGGTAATAGATGAAATGCTTTGATACATACTCGGCTGTTCTATCTATATCTTCCTGCGACTGATTTAAGATTGCCTCGTATGCTTTTAGCCGTGCTTTCCTTAAGCTAGTTAGGCATTTACGCGTGGAAACAATGTGCGTTCCATTTTCACCATGGACCTTTGCTAATGGCAGCTCACTATCAGAAAATCCACGAGTAAACACAAAGCCGTTTATCGAATAGTGGTGTGACAAGGAGTTACGTAGCCTCCATAAAACTTTTGTAAGTGATATGGGGTAGTCAAAGAAAAGTTCGGCACTCTCCTTAAACCATTCTCCATTTTTATTCTTGGGTGGATGTTCTTTTTTATGATAAGCCCTAGCTATAACTTCGATAGCAGAGCAGTAGACTAGTAATGGTGAGACATAGGGTAGATCAGTGGAGAGTTTACTCTCCTCTTTTTCCTCAAGCCCCAACTTCCTGAGTCTACCCGGTAGACCAATTGCGTACTGCAGGTCTCGCTCGAGTTCAATCAAAACACTTCGTCTTTGTCGAGTATTAGCACTATAGAGCTCAAAACTCTGTTCAACAAAGAATTCCCTGAGTATTTCTTTTGAGCTTTTAAAGCTTGCCATGTTTATCTTTTTGCTAGAGCAAATCTATGGACTTAATCTTAAGCGCCTTCATCATACTTTGCAGTTTCTCAAATGAGGGATTTTCCTCGCCACGCTCTACACGAGCATAGAAGTTAACATGTACGCCAGATTTTGTAGCGACTTCAAGCTGAGTCAACTTTAAAACTTCGCGTGCTTTCTTTAACCGCTCGCCAAGTTCTTTTCGTGCTTTTTCTTGCTCATCACTAGCCATATATGGATACTATACCATAACTGTATATTTATAGGTGCTTCTACCCTGCTTGCACGGTCGGAGTCACCAACCTTGGAACGGAGTTAGTAGCTTTTCCGGCTTTTGGTAGGGTGATTTGCACAGTTGTACCATTCGAGCTACTGGATAGCTCAATCTTTCCACCTAATTGCTCAACAATTAACTTGTCCGTGTAGAGACTCAAGCCTAGACCCTGATAGTCGTAGGTTTCTGTGTCGGTAGCCCTATAGAACGGTTCAAACATATGGGGTAGTCGTTCGGTTGGGATTCCAATACCATTGTCAGTCACACGTATAACTACCTGTTTTCTGGCTGGATGAGCTGAGATATCTATCGTTCCGCTATCTTTATTGAACTTGATGGCATTATCTATAACAGACCGCACGAGCTGTTTTAGTTGCTCCGGCTGAGTGGAGGCTTCGAGATCATCGGGAATACTTACCTGTATTTGTAGATGTTTCGCTTCGGTCTGAGGCTGCAGTTCACTAAGGGTGCGCGTTACTTCTTGTTTTAGGTTAAGGAGTGGATTGTCAGAAGACAAGTTCGTTAACTGGGTTGTTTTTGCCAGACTGCTAACCGTTGCCCCGAGCATACCGAGTCCGTTATAGAAGGTCCTAGTCTCCGGAATGATATGGAAGTCCTTACTAGCGATACTCAGATTCTCGTAGTTGTCAGCAAGTGATGAACTAGCCTGCGACATAAAGATTGTTCGTTGATTCACCAACTGTTGTTCTGTGGCAATCGAGGCTTGGGCAACTGCTTGAGCTGTAAGCTGCACGTCACGATTATTGTGAGCAAAGGCGATCAGGCCAGCTGCCAAAATGAGGCAAAGTATTTGAAGGCCGGTCTGTACCAAGCTCAGTGTATAGACGTGGGCGTGCGTGAACAAGAAGGTAGCTAGGATTAAGAGCGTCGTCACGATAGCTATGGGTACCCAGACGGCTCGTTGCTTGAGGGGACTGGATTTGTGTGAAACCGTGCCTATCATAGCCACACCTGCACTCGGGAGATCGTGGGTGTCACTTGCGGCAGTTACCAGTTGTGCAGCCGTGCCTAGTTGCGTTACGTCTGCAGAATATTTCTTTAACTTTGACTGAAGGTTTGCTATAGCCCACTCCGGTAGCTTACGGAGTGAGGCAAGCAGCTCAACAGCTCCATTCATGATTGCTAACGGTGTATTGAGGTAGTGCGTGGTTATTGCCAAGTAGGTATCGAGGGCTTGTTTTGTGCCTCGCAGTCTCGACAAAGCTGACTCCAGTCGTTTTCGTGCCAGGTATTCTTTGCGGGCTCGCCAGGAATATAGCCCAGCAATGATGAGTAGGATGAGTAGCAAGAGCCAGTTTATCGAGATGGCTGCAGTATCTGAAAAGCGTTGCAAGAAACCACTGCGTTTGCTCACAGCAAAATTATTGATTTGATCTTTCAAGACACTCTCTTGAGGTCCACCCGCCGACTCGGAACTTGTGGACGGTGGGCTGAGAATGGAAGTACTCGGAGGCGTCTTGGGGGTAGTGGGTTTTGGCTTTGGGTTAGGGGCAACGGGCGGTGGAGTAGTACCTCCTCCACCGCCACCACCTGAGCTATGAGTGTAAGCCGCACTACTAACATTGTTAACTGTGAGCGTTGAAAAATCGATGTTACTACCGAGTGCTGCATAGATAACTGCTGCATCGGCTGTCTCGTGATGAACATCAATGTAAAACGCCTTGCTCGTTGAGCTACTGGTAGTAAAGTTTGCATTGGCCGAGCCTAGTACATCGAACTCAATACTCTGCCCTACATTGATCAAAACATTAGACACTGCGTTTGTACAATCGAGCACATGATGACCAGCAAACACCGCTGGCCAGTATGGACTTGGGATGTTGTCTGCAAGACCGTAATCTGTACACGTCACTTGTGACCCGTTGGTATTAGAGACGAAGGTAAATTCTGTGGGCAGGACAGTGATCATCTCGCCTATAAACTCTGAATTAACCGGACCTTCATTCGTGATCTTAATGTGGTACGTTACAGTATCTCCATTTACAATATTCCCTGTTGTAGTGAGAGTTTGGGTGAGGCTGAAGTCGGTTTGATCAGAGACTGGAGGCGGGCAGTTCTCCCCAGCGTCGTTGATAGTCCATGAAAAAGTAGAAATAATATCAGCTCGGTCCGAGGCAGCAGCACAGTAGGTACTGGTGCCAGCATCAAAGGTGACACCAGCCTGCAAGGCTAGAAGATCCCAACCCACCAGGGTGTCATCATAGTTAGTGGTTGAAAGTCCAGAAGTTGAGGAGAGCATGCCGCCGACGTCTCCAAACATATAAGACATATTTGTTACTTGGTCTACGTTCCATGAGTCCAATGACTGATCAAAGGAAGAGGCTCCCGCAAACATACCATCCATGCGTGTCACATGACTTACGTCCCAACTGTCCAAAGGTTGATTGAAAGATACGGCGCCTACAAACACTCCTTCCATATCCGTCACGCTACTGACATCCCAACTATCAAGTGGCTGATTAAATGAAGCAGCTTCTTGGAACATTAGGCCCATGTTTGTCACATTACTAACATCCCAGTTATCAAGAGGCTGGTTAAAGGCAGTTGCTGCAGCAAACATTCCACTCATTGTAGTCACATTACCAACGTCCCAATTATCAAGTGGCTGATTAAAGTCAGCGGCACCACAAAACATGCAATGCATATCTGTTACCTGACTAACATCCCAACTATTGAGCGGCTGGTTAAAGGCTGTTGTACCAGCGAGACCTTCGTAGCCAAACATGAAGTCCATGTCGGTTACATTACTAGTGTCCCAACTATCAAGTGGCTGATTAAATGAAGCAGCTTCTTGGAACATTAGGCCCATGTTTGTCACATTACTAACATCCCAGTTATCAAGAGGCTGGTTAAACATAGTCGCATGGCCAAAAGTGTCGTACATGCTGGTTACCTGACTAACATCCCAGTTATTGATGTTTGAGTTAAGTGAAGTATCACCCGTAAACATGAAGTCCATATCGGTCACCCCCGATAAATCGGGCGTATCAGTTGCAGGGATAGTAAGATGGGAAGCGCCACCAAAGGCTTCATACATTGATGTCCAGTGATTCGTACCCCATTGCTCAACAGTTAGGATTTTCTCATTATCTTTATCGGTATCACTTCCATATAACTCGATGCGTGGAAAAAGTCCGGTAATTTTAACTGTATACGTCCCAGCCGTTGCGTAGGTGTGATTTGCATCCCCCGTGAAGCCTGTGTCAGTGCTAGAATCACCCCAATCAACGTTGTAGTTGTAAGTTTCGCCCGAGTGGGTAGGAATAATGATCTGGTTACTGGCAGATACACCAGGATTATCCGTCTTCCAGGTAGTTATGAAAGGACATGTACCCGTACAAGGCGGGGTAGTGCATGCAACGGTATCGAAGGTTTGATCTTCACCATAACCAGTCCCGTCAATGTTTTGTGCGAATGCTCTGAAGTGGTAAGTAACGCCACAATCTAGTGTGCTGACGTCGAGCGCGTAATCACCAACCTGGTGCACGGTATATTCACGAACTTCCGAAGAGCCGGGAAGGATGACAGTTCCGTCACCCTTGACTGCAATGCTACTACCCATACCGTTAAAACTTGTCACATAATGGCCGCTACTGGTGAATACTTGGGTGCGGGCATTGCCGAAGTCAATGGCATATATGTTATCAACCGTATCAAATGCCATTCGGACGACACCATTGAACTGCCCAACAGCGCCACCTAACGACCCCCACTCAGTGATAAAGTTCCCGTCGCTATCGAACTTAACAACTCGATCATTATTTACAGAAGGTGAGCTTTTATCGCTTACATAAACTCTGTCGTGACTATCAATTGCTATGCCAAAAGGTGTCTGGAGATGATCACCGAGCGTTCCAATCGAGCTCCATTTAGTGATGAAGTTCCCATCGCTATCAAATTTCTGGATTCGATTATTCAGCTGATCCGTTACGTAGACATTACCGATACTGTCTACGGCAATCTGGGATGGTTCATTAAACTGCCCGTCACCTGTGCCAAATGAGCCCCACTTGGTAATAAAGTTTCCATCGCTATCGAACTTCTGTATTCGGTTGTTAGCATAATCAGCCACGTATACTTCGTCACTGTGACTAATGGCGATTCCACACGACTGGTTGAACTGCCCATCACCCGTACCAAATGAGCCCCACTTCGTAATAAAAGTTCCGTTACTATCAAACTTCTGAACGCGATTGGGTGGTGAGCCGACGCCGTTGTTGCCCTCTGTAGTGTAGATGTTCCCCTGACTGTCGAGCGCAACTCCTGAAGTGGTGGTGAACTGGCCATCACCACCGCCAGCCTGCCCCCATTGTTTACTTTGTGTATAGCTTGCTGGAGATTCACTTACCGTTTGGCCATAACTTGTGGAAGTTCCGTATTCAAAACCTCTACTATTGACGGGGTGTGAACCAACCGTCCATAGCGTACCTTGCAATCTAGCAGTGTCTCCAGTTACATTTGTTGCTGCATTTGTCGAGACAAGTGGAGGTGCTCGTAACTGTGGAAGACCATCGGCAATAGTTTTCCAGATGGTGCTAAAGTCCCAGTCGTTAAGCGGTGCACTTGAGTTATTATTGGTGAAGTAGTTAGGCTGCCCATTTGCAATGTTAACTCCTACGGCATTCTGGCCGATACCGATACCGTTGCCGCCGCCATCTGCTTGCCCAGTACGGCTAACGTCAAAGTAGTTGGAGCTCAGATCAGACGAAGTAGCACCAAAAAAGCCACTTCCATTCTCACTACCAGAAATAACAACAGAGCTAGCGCTAAAACTATCCTCAACGGTTTGGGTATATCCTCCTCCATAGCCGACTAAACCAGCCGAACTGGCTGACGAATCACTACTGGGACAGCTTACGCTTCCTGACGAGTATGTTCGTTGAATAGTACTATTCAAAGCTGTACCAACGAGGCCGCCGCAATGTCTCCAGTAAGCGTTAGATACACCGATGATGCTGCCCGTGGCGTAGCTATCTCTTATAACTCCTGCTTGACTCGGTGTGCCGTTAACTCCAACCAATCCGCCGGCTGATCCTACACCTGTTGCGTTAAGCAAACTGATATTACCACTAGCGTAGCTTTTCTCGATAAGACCCCGGTTGTCGCCTACTAAACCACCTACGCCTGTTGTTGAACTGATAGTGACATCGGCATGGACAGAACTTATTGTTCCGAGATTGCTGGCAGCAACAGAACCAACAGATACTCCAGCTCCTGTCGGGCACCCCGTAATATTACCGCGCACCGTAAGATTTTTTACAACTCCACCCGTAACAATGAACTGAAATATCCCTAGTTGTGAGGCACAGCGGTTAATATAAAAAGCGTTAATGGCATAGTCTTTACCATTTAGCTCACCACTAAATATGCTAATTGGCGTGAAGCCTTGGCCGCTGTCCCAACCACTTGAAGCGCTGCAATCTATGTCTGTTGTTAATATATAGTGCGCGCTTAAATTAGATTCTAATTCCTGCAGCTGGTCACAGGTTGCGATTTGGTAGGGGTTCTGACTGGTTCCTGCCCCGCTGCCCGAGAATGCAAAAATATGAGGAGCTACTATCAGCAGTGTAATTGCCATCACGACAAAACTGGTTGTCCCCATTGCCACCGAGTAGCTGAGTGGCCGCCAATGATACCTTAGTAACGGCAAGCTAACCACTTTCAGGTGATGAAGAAGTCCGTATTGAACAGATGGCAGTTCTGCTTTCAAGGGTTTTTTGTGCTGCCTATAGTCAATGATGAGGTAGGCTGTTAGGCCTAAAACCAGGGCTGCTAATAGACCGATAGAAAGGATCGTTTCGTCAAGTAAGAAGTTTATCTTTGAGTTAGTGATTTCGTGAGAAGTCGAATGATAGAGGCTTTGACCGAGTGAACTGTATGCTAGTACAGTGGTAATTGTACTCAAGGATGCAATCAATAGAATCGAATACAGGAAGTACCGATATCGGTAGCCTACACGAGCAATATATGCTTTGAGTCTTCCTAAGCGAGTCAGTAGACTCTGCAACTTAACAGCCATATATTACTACCCGCTTTTTTTACGCTCATGCTTGTATTTATTGTATCACAAGAACACCTTGGCTAACCTTGAGTGCAAGCACTTTAAACTACTGAGCAATACTGGTTGTCAGACTGTGCATCCCACCCTGTTAACTTGGTCATGTTATAGAACCTATCGCTCCAAGTCGCTTATCGACACTTGCTCATCTTCCTCAAAAGCTTCAGCCCAAACGGACGGCTTATTATCGTTTGCGAGTAGTCTATCTATAGTCGTCGTGTAAAACTCAAAGTCCTGGCTAGTCTCTTCAATAGTCTTGAGTAAGCGCTTCTCAATAGTGTCAGTAGGAGCTATTAAAAGCACATACGGGTAATCGCCCTCCCAACCCTCATCTTCTTCGTGCGTTTGGTACGTTCTCATTTTCTTAATATGGACAAAGTAGGGTACGCCTTTCTCAAGGATGCTCACCATAAACTCGTTAACTTTACCTTCTTTTGACTTCACTCGCCTAAGGTAGAAATCTGGTAATGGCCTTGGGAAGAAGTCATAGGCACTTAGCTCAAATCTGCTGAAGATACTGAAAGTGTCACCATAATGTCGTTTAAAGGCACTGAAGATCTCTAAAGCCTGTAAACACTTGTTGATGTACTCCAAGTTCATCCGTTTGTTCTTATACATGTTACGGAGCGCCATATCGCTCAGTTTGTGCTCCTCGTTTCGGAGTAACTTGATCCCTTTGGTATCCAAACAATAGATTGCAGGTATATGCGCCAACCTGAAGCTTCCGTTGTACCTTTTCTCTACAAATCCTTGCCCAACCAAGACATACAGATTCTCATAGACACTCGACTTATTTCTTCCTAATACTTCTGCCAATAACGGCACACTAACAAATCTAAACTTATATATTAGTTTTAATAATCTTAACTGTTTTTCTGTTAACGTCTTTCTATATTTAGGTTCTTTTTTTAACACACTCTAATCTTCTATCTCCCACTACCATTCTTACTATTAGTAGCTCTATATGTATATATAATAGAGAGGAAAATTTATAGCAAGCATACAGATTAGAAGATGCGAAATAATAGGGCTTCCGATAGTGGGGCTAGTTATCCACAGGAATATACGAAATATCTTCACTTTACTCTTGCAATACACACTATACGGATAGTACAATATATCCATATAATGTTGGTCGAGGGTACGACATGGCACTACTAGAACAGATGGTTCAACAAGCAGGGATACGGGGTAATAGTCCACTGGCTGCAATAGACGAAGCTATGCAGCGTGTCCTTGCTCCACCTCAGCAAGAGACTAAACTACTAAAAGCTCGCCATACTATGGGTGCTGCTCTGGTTGATGTGCCTGATGAGGATTTAGAAGTATATCTCACTGAATTCCAGCACTTGGTCGATGGTTGGTTTGATTGCTTCGAGCAGGACATGTTTAACGGAGCCACACTTAAACAAGTGCTCGGTCAAAGCTAGCATGGCAGACATCGATTCTACCAGTAAGCCTCCTGGATCTGGCAAAGCAGTAATATATCTACGTGTTTCAACAGAAGAACAAGTTGAAAACTATTCGCTAGATACGCAGGCAGATATTTGTCGCAAGGAAGCTGAAAGACGAGGATTTGGGATACTGGAGATCTTCCGTGAAGAAGGACGCTCGGCAAAGACCATACGTGACCGTCCCACTCTCATAGAGCTATTAGAGTTTTGCCGAAAACACCGAAAAGAAGTTGATGCCGTAATAGTCTACAGGCTTGATCGAATTTCAAGACAAACAGCTGACTACTTAGCGATACGCAAGAAGCTAACCGAATGCGATATTACCCTCATATCGGCCTCAGAACCAACGGGCGATACCCCAACCGAACGCTTTATAGAGACCATGCTGGCAGGATTTGCTCAAATGGATAACGATGTTCGGGGTGAGCGCGCGAGGAACGGCATGAAAGCACGTTTTATGAGCGGTCTATATAATGGTCCGCCTCCTTTAGGCTACGTGAGACAGGACGGATATGCAGCAAAAGACGCGGAATCGTATAGCATTGTTCAAGAAGCATGGGAACTCATGGCTACTGGCACTAAAAGTCTTCGAGATATGGCTAACTTCCTAAATGAAAAAGGTGTCAGGAATCGACGTAAAGGCTACAAGGAAACTCTCATACGCAAACAGACTATGAGTAGTATCTTTCGTAATAAGTTTTACGCTGGCAAAGTCGTGTCTAGGAAGTACGGACAAGAAGTCCAAGGCCAACACCCACCCATGATCACCGAAGAGGTATTCTACCGTGTACAGGCAGTTTTAGATGGCAAGAACCATAATACGCCCATACGACTTGCCAGACGCACTCGAAATAACCCCGACTTCCCTTTGAGGCGTGTTGTCCGTTGCGGTAGATGTGGTCAATCTTTTACAGGTGCTTGGAGTAAAGGTAAACGCTTGCTATACGGCTATTACTTTTGTATTAAGCGCTGTGGCGCGAAGTCAAACGTACCATTAGCTGAAATCGAGCCTGAAACCAAAGGCCTACTTGAGAGTATTACATTAAAGCCTGAGACAACTCAGCTCATTAACGCTTTTATACGGAGAACCTACGTCTTACGAGTAGGTGCTTTACGACTAAAGCGAGATCAGGCCGACATCGAACTTAAGAAAGTCTATGAGACACGACAGGCGCTGATAGAGAAAAACCTAGATGGTACCTATTCGGATGAGATATTCAAGGAGCAGAATAAGATATTAGAGGAAAAGATTGGTGCTATTCAGACTGCAAAAGATGTAGCGACTATCGAAAAGTATAACCTCGAGGCAATCACGCAGTTCATTCAGGATAAGTTTACAAACCTAAATAACACCTACGAAGAGGCTGATTTAGAGCGTAAACGGGTTTTACTGTGTTCGATATTCCCTAAAGGATTGGCTTGGAGCTATCCGGGTTATTCCAACACCCAAATAAGTCCGTTCTACCAGTGTTTTCTCGATATTCAAAATGGAAAGGTCAAAATTGGTGCGGGTTACGGGACTCTAACCCGTGGCCTCGTCCTTGGCAAGGACGCGCTCTAAACAACTGAGCTAAACCCGCATAACAGGGGAAGATTATATAGCAAAAATTGCTGTAACTCAAGCTGTTGCTGGTAGTTTTTGTTTACCAGTTCTTAGCGTCGTACTTGTGCTCGCTGTTATCTTGCGAAGATTGGCGCTGTTGTTGGCGTTTGGCCCGGATTTTGGCTGACTCAGCGGCAGCATTTTTGAGCTTCTGCTCTTGCGCCGGGTCGGGTTGATTTTGCTCACCAGTGTCTTTCTGTTGGTCTTCGGCTTTGTCACCGTTTCGAGCTTGCTTGGCTTGATCTGACTTAGATTGTGCACGCTGCTCGGCTTGTTGCAACTTCTGTTTTGCCTGATTCTCTGGCTTGCTTCCACCACATTTTCCATCGGTGGCGAGCGTTTTGACTTCGTCGTAACGCACAATTGCTTCGTCGTATTTCTTTTCTGAAGCTAAGGCATCTGCTTGAGCTTCGATAGATAATGCTAAGTTGATGGTCATCTGGCAGTAGTATTTACTTGGGGCCAGCTCTTGGGCAGCCCTAAACTGGCTCTCGGCTTCCTTAAACTTACCCAGCTGGTAGTGGCTATCCCCCGTATTGAGGTGTAGTTTGTAGCTTTCGATCATGTTAGGGAACGTGAGTATCCGCAATGTGCGAGCGGCGCCGTTAAAGTCGTTCTTGAAGTACGATTTCAGCGCTTTGCCCGTAATGGCATTTGGCATTGTCAGCAAGAATCCACCAATAAAGATTACGATACTGGCAACCATGGTCTGTTTGAGTAACTTCTTGCGCCGTGCTAAACGAGTCTTGTCGGGCGTCAGCTTAGAAAGGTCGTACGGCCCGGTATTTTGTGGAGTATTGTTGGTGGTTATGTCGCTACCCATTACGAGTACCTGCTTGAATTTCGGTTAGCATATCAAGGGTTCGTCGGGCATCTATCAGCAACAACAATCCAAATCCAAGTGCAAACACCCAGTAAATGTCGGTAGCAGTATCGGCGTTCTTAACTGAACGCTCTAAGTTTTGAGACTGGAAACTACTTACAATATTGCCTGTGTCATCTGGCTGATTGCGATGCTGATATTGCAAACCCATGTCTTTGGCAATGGTGCGCAAATTACCTTCGTCAATTTTAGAGATAGCCGTTCGGTCACCCGCATAGTCGGTGCTGGTGTAGTCTTTAATGTAGTCAACTTTTTCACCAGGGTCTAAGGTATAACCAACGTTCTCTTTCATTGGGCCACCTTGGTCGGTACCGTAACCCATAACCACCCCGCCTTGTACTAACGACCGTATAGCAGAGAATGACTTAGGCTTTTTGTCGGATGTTTGTTCGCCATCGCCAAAGTAAAACAATATCTGCACGCGACCTGGCTTGGCTTTAACATTCTGAGTAATCTGCTGCTTAATTGTGTCGAGTGGCTGGTCAATGCTTGTTCCGGCAGAATAGTAAGTTATTTCTTGTGTAGCCGTACCCATTGCTGACGCCACGGCATCGGTGTCGGTTGTGTATGGCAACAGCATGGTGGTCGCGCTATTGAAGCTTACAATCGAGAAACGAGCCCCAGCCAAGTTTTTGGTCAGGCTCTCTACATC
This sequence comes from uncultured Candidatus Saccharibacteria bacterium, assembly GCA_964409615.1. GTDB lineage: Bacteria > Patescibacteriota > Saccharimonadia > Saccharimonadales > AWTP1-31 > AWTP1-31. The sequence continues at coordinate 75,122 of CAYPDT010000001.1, forward strand.
TTTACGCACTCCGTCGAGGCGAGGGTTCTTACCGTTGTAATCTTCGGCCACCATCGAGCTGGTTGTGTCTACTACATACAGTACATCAAAATTGGTAACGCCCTGTTGCGACACGCCGCCAGCAATTGCTGGGCGAAAAGCCATCAGGATTAGAAGCGCCACCATTCCGCCCCGGATGAGCCAACGTGGGCGTTTTACCTTGTTACTGCGCCAGTATACAAAGCCAACCAAGCCTAGTAACACCGCACCAACTGCCGCAAGAATCAGCGGATGAAAAATTGGTTTGAACATCATATCTCTAGCCTCCAGTACAACAGCATAATCACGCCCAGTAACCCGACAATAACAACAATGTAGTAGCGAGGTTGGTCGTTAACAACTAGTGTAGGCTGGCCTTTAAAACGCGTTGCTTCTTGCTTAGTGATTTTCTCTATGATGCCCGGTACGGCAGAAGCGTCTTCGAACTTGTAATAGTCACCGCCCGTGGATAGCACTACTCGTTTGTAATCTAGTGCGTTTTGATCCACAAAATAGTTAGTGCTGTAATCGCCCGGGTTAAGGCCGTACACCCGAATTTCATTCTTCTTGGCCAAAGCTCCAGCCTGCTTGAGGTCGACAATTGGGTTGCCATTCACGTAGTTATCGGTGGCCAGAATGATTGACCGCGAGCGCTTTGTATCCAGCTTGTCAAAGCGCAAGGCACACGAGGCCAGGCCGTCTCCAATGAGTGAAGAACCTTCACCTTCTGACACCCCGGAGTAAATATCGTAAGTGTCTTTGGAGTAATCTTCGTTAGTGTAAGCTTCTTTGGTTTTATTGAGCGTGTCGATAACGTAATCGTAATCGTCGGTTAACGGAAAGATGGTAGCCGCCGAGCTATCAAAAATAACTAGCCCAATGCGCTCACCCTTGAAGCCCTCGGCAAGCTTGGCAAACACTTCGGTAACTTTGGCATCCACAGCCGTCATGGAGCCAGAGACATCCAAACAAAGCATTATGTCGCGGTTACGCGCTTCGGGTTGCTCGGTGCTTTTACTCGCCGGACGCATACTTAACACAATAGTTACTAATAGAAGCAAGGCCGACAACGCAGCCAGGCCACGAACCAGCCAAGTATATCGCTTCATCGCTTTCTGGTAGGCTGGCAGTGCTTTTAGGTGCTTACTCTGAGCAACTGGCTTCTTGTGCTTTTTAGCCTGTGCTGCCCGACGGTAAAACAACACGTACCAACCACAAGCCAGGCCTATACCCACCCAGACTAGAATCATCCACCATGCTCTTAAGACCATTCTTGTACCATCTTTCTAGCTATGCCAATGGCCGTGTCAACTTCAGCAGGATCGAGGGAAGAAAATTCAGGTGGATAATAATGCTCAATCACATTGCCCAGGTTATCAAGGCCAGCACGCTTAATCTCGGCTAAGGTTAATCGATGCGTAGCAATACCGCGGGCCTCATGCACGAACAGTCTAACGGTAATACTTAACAGCTGATATGCCGTGCGGGCCGTAATTTCTTGTTGGTGATATTTAACCTCTATTTCGGTAATCAGTGCGAAGTACTTTTGCCGCAGTGTATCTAATGGGGGAGCCGCTGGTGGCAAGACCGGTAAAGTAGCCATCTTGCGCTGTTTCTTTTTGCGGGTGCTATAAAAAATCCAAGCATTAAAACCAACAACCAGTACCATCAGGGCAATACCAGCGCTCAGCCAACCGGCACCGTATTGCATTGGTTGTGTTAACTCACTATTTGGCATGGCGCTGCTTCTCTAGTAATAAAAATAGTTTAGGAATAACCTCTTGCTCGCTGGCGATGTGGACAGTATTGATGCCAAGACGCTGCAAGGTCTGTTGGTTGGCAGCTTTGCGACTCTGGTAACTGGTTTGTAACTCTGCTTGCAGGGCTTTATTGCGTCGAATAAATTGTGGCAACAGCACCGGCTCTTCGATGTCGTAGATATCATCGTGTAGATGGTCTTTGTTAGTAGGGTCGTAATCTTCGATGTGAATATACAGTACTTCATGCTGAGCTCGTAAGCGCCGTAAAAGTAATGCCTGGCTGTCGTCGATAACCTCACTGTCGGTAATTACTACCAGTATCATTTTGCGCTTGATATTGCGGGCGATATATTCCAGCACACGCCCACTGTTACTCTTGGCGCCATCTATTTTGGCTCGCTTATCAACGTACTGCAACATCTGCTCGAGGTCTGCATTGCGGCCAGATAGCGGAATGTAGTGTGCCCCTTCGTCATCGCCAGCTACCAAGGCTACAAGGTCACCGTGCTTCTGGGCGATATATCCCATAACACCGGCCGTCATAATCGATACATCGGTTTTGTCTTCTTGGTTGGGGGTCATGGCTTTCATGGTTCGCCCGGTATTCACCACCAGCATAATATTGTGCTTACGAATTGCGACATAACGCCTAATAAGTGTTTGCCCACTACGAGCGGTGGCTTTCCAGTCGATGTCCTTAATATCATCGCCAACGATATACTCACGCAAATCATCAAAGTCCATACTGCGCCCCTTAAATACCGAGCCGTACTCGCCTTCAAGTAAGCCACGCACCTTTTGGTGTGCGTAGATGGTCATCTTACCTTTAACTTTTTTGAGCAAGCTAGCCAATTGTATTACCTACGGGGTTTGAATTGCACTAAAGAGTGCGTCGATAATAGTTTCTTGATGAACTTGGTCGGCAACGGCCTCGAAGTTGAGGATAATGCGGTGTCGTAATACGCTGTATCGTAATTGCTTTACATCTTCTGGAATCACGTAGCCACGACCATTCAATAGTGCTAAGGCACGCGACACCTGCATAAAGGCTAAGCTGGCGCGCGGGCTAGCACCAAACTGCACATACTTCGCTTGGTCAGCTGGAATGAACTTCCCTGGCTCGCGCGTAGCAGCAACTAGCGACACAATATACTTCTTAATAGAATCATCCAGATAGATTTTGGCAACGCTATCTTGCATATACTTGACGTCTTCGAGCGTGACATTTTGTAGTGTCTTCAAAGCTTCTTGCGACAGCACGCCACCTTCGAAACGCTTCATGACTTCTAATTCTTCTTCGGCCGTTGGGTAGCCAATAATTTCCTTCAACAAAAAGCGGTCCATCTGAGCTTCTGGTAGTACATATGTACCCTCTTCCTCGATTGGGTTTTGGGTTGCCAGTACCAGGAACGGACTTGGCAATGGATGTAATTTACCACCAATAGTTGTCTGGCGTTCTTGCATAGCCTCGAGCATGGCGCTTTGTGTCTTGGCGCTGGAACGGTTAATTTCATCGAGTAGTACGAAGTTAGCGTGCACTGGGCCGAGCTGAGTCTTGAAGGTAGCATTGGTGTAGTCGTAAATTTGCGTACCAATGATATCGCTTGGCAGCAAGTCTGGCGTACATTGAATTCGGTGGAATGTTCCCTGCACCACCGATGCTAAGGTTGCCGCTGCGGTGGTTTTGGCCAAACCCGGCACACTCTCTAGCAATACATGGCCACTGGTCAGCAACGCCACGAGCAAACTGGTACGAAGATTCTGCTGACCGACAATCCGCTTTTCGTACGAACTGGTAATGGTGTCCAGTATCTGTTTGGTCTTAGCCAACTCTTCATTCGATAATCCGCTCTTAAAAACTGGTGCTGCGGGTGCTGGTCCTGCAGGTGCTGGCTGTGGTGACATAGTTGGCATTGCTGATTGAGTTGGTTGTTGGCCGAGTTGTTGAGGCTGCACGTGATTCTCCTTGTTATTGCTGTGGTGTTAGTGGTTTCCAGAACTGCGAAATATTCATGGCTATCTGCTGCAGGGTTTCTAATGGATACGGGTCGGTTTTCTCGAAGTAGTGGCCATCATCGAACATCGAACTCATCACATCCATCAGTCGCACTTGGTCGGCTGTCAGGCGCATAAGGTCGGCAGCATCAACATCGATATTGCCAACCGCAGCAATGACTGAGCGTGGACGATAAGGTTTCATAATATTCTTAATGGCACCAATATGTAGCTGATCTTTGATGATGTCGGCGCACAAAATAACCAATCGGTCGTTAAAAACCTCTGGGTTTAGATGCCCGTAAACGCTAGCCGACTGATTAAGCCGCGAGAATGCTTGGCGTTTTTTATCTTCTATCACGCCGTGGTTTTCCATCATGATGTCTTCTACTTCAAACCGTGAAAGCGCAGGATTAACCGTATAACTTCCATCTGAGCTTATAACCCCAAGCACACGGTTGTCGGCATCCAGTTGGATGGTTTCTGACACTAACGGATATATCCAACCATGAAGACTACTGGCCAACGATACTGCCGTAGCAAGCGACGATTCTTTTAGGCAAACGATGATTGGTTCTGGCACCACGATAGAAGATATCTGAATTGCTAACCGGCTGCCCAAATCGGTTCGATCAATATAGTACATTGTTTCTCCACTGTTGAGAGTAATTATGGATGACTACATACATAAGCGCAAGCGTTAATGTGAATAATTACCCAGTAGTTTGTTATACTTATGGCAATAACGAAAAATAAACAATGACAAAATACCATCAAAAAGCACATCAAAAACAGCAAAAAGTTTTAGTCATCAAGAAACAAGCCAAAACAAAGCTTGTCGACCGCATGACATACCTGGTTGCCGCCATAGAGCCAATTGTCACCATTCCCCAGGTGTACGTTATCTTTCACGATAAAACCGCTGAAGGGATTGCCATTAGTTCGTGGATTGGCTACGAACTGTTCACTCTAATCTGGCTATGGTACGGCATCGTACACAAAGAAAAAGTTATTATTTTTTACCAGCTGTGCTGGCTAGTACTTCAGCTGGTAATCATTATTGGCGGCTTGATGTACGGGGCTAAGTGGATCTAAACCGATAGTCTACGCTGCCGGAGCATCGTAACGAACAACTGGTGTGCTCAGATATTGCTGCGCACCAGCCAACAATACACGATCTACAGGAATTATAGAATCGACTACAGAGGGCCTGAAGTCTCGTATGCTAATGTCGCTGCCGTTCATTTTGGTGAAGAGTCCATAGAAAACTGCATCAGACATATTACGAAACACCATTGACGTTGCCGCCACAGCTGCGTAGTCGAGTGACTCTACTGCACCCGTTACATGCTGAGTAAGGTCCTCAATGCCACGGTAGGCGGCATATGCTTTCATGGCACCCAGAGCAAACATAAATGTTCGCCCAACATGTGACCCTCTTCGACCTATCTCTGGAAAGTACGCAACATCCAGCACATTAGACCTGATTGAGCTCTCGACGACGCCGCTTTTGATAGCGCCGTCAAGTGCTCGTGCCCAAGACACTGGCTGGTCTTGCAACCCACGGGCTGCGAGGCCGTCACGGATTTGTGCGGTGTCGAGGTCGACCGTGCCATCAGGGCGGTAATAAGCACTGTAAAAACGGCGCGTGATATCGCTGCCCTGATTGGGGGCGCTTGAAGTTGTACCACGACTGAGCCGCGCTTTTTGCTTTACGCGAGTTAGCGACATAGTGCCGTCGAAATTAACACTGGCATTGGCATTCGTTTGTGTTTCGAGTGTGGCACTAGCAACTGTCAAGCTTCCTAAACCTCCGCCTGACCGAGCTAAGCGGCGTAGTCGAGTCGGATTAACCATGAGGCGGTCAGCGTCAAGCTCCTTCGGAACAGGCAAACGCCAGTCGATTTTATTTTTAGCAAACACCTCGGGTGCACGCTCATCATTCACGGATATCCACATAAGTGACATATTATACTGTTGCCACATCAACTTTGCAAAACAATGTTGCGATGTTTGCAGTTTTATTTTATAATACAACAAATGTCAATCAATGTCTTCCCTGACCGCTATAGTACCGAGCTCAATATGCCTGAGCTTGAATTACCAATGAGCTATGGTATGAATTGTGGTTGGGGCACTATACAAGTCACTGAAGGTGCGCATGAAGCGTATGGCTTGACGCCTCTAGTGCCTACCGTTACCGACAGAAGCGACCTGCGTGCAACTAATGACACGACGAAATCACTAGTAAAGGTAGTCTTGGCTGCGCCACATGAATTGCCCGAGCCACCTCAGGAAGGTTCTATTTGGACAAGTCACGTCCAAAGCAAATCAGATATCGGAATTCTAGTGGGTCTGGGGATGGACTTGCCCCGTGCGAAAGAACTGAAAAAAGCATCTTTATTTGAGCAATTTCAACCATTGTTAGGTGAAGACCTGACAATTGACGAGGTCTTAGGACGGATGGTAACACCAGACAACGTGCCTATTATAGATACCATCGAGGCACAAACAAAAAGTCTAATAGCTCACCAACTATCCAATTCTGTTTCTGATGAGACAAGCATTGCACTGGCTGCAAGAGAACGACACTACGATAACATGTCTATAAAACAGCGTTTGCAGATTTTGGGCGGCGTTGGCATAACATCGACATTTGCCCCGCTTTTTGTGGTCACCGCGCTAGAAGTACCATTACAACCCGCTTCTCTCGCGTTCCCGGCCGCCACCGCACTTACAACGGCAGTGCTTTCGAGCCGTTCTCTTGGTCGTTGGCTTAGGCAGCAGCCTACTAGAGAAGCTGCGTTTTCAAATCACGCCGATTACGCTGGACAACTAGTAGGCGATAACTTTCATGATGCCTATTGTACAAACCACTTCGACAATCAGTTCACACAGATGCTGCCACAAGATTAGCTGGCTTTAGATAATTTTCTGCAAGCAATCTAAGCTTGAATTAGTTAGGACCATTAGAATCACCGGTTATAGGGTCAATACCGTAACCTGCCTGGCGCAGAGTAGCTAAGGCTTCGGCGGCCTCTGGGCCCACACGGTACTCAGAACCGATACGACAAACTACGGCTGACTGCGTGGCAAATCTCTCGCTCGTAAAGAAAACCCCGTCGTCCTGCAGCTGAAAATATGCATCATACAAGGCTGCAGTACGTTCTAGCGCATCACTTGGGCCAGTGAGCCCTGAAACATCTTCGTGGCTCATGCCTACAGCCTCGTCTATCACTGGCTGATACACCCGATGAAAGCCTTCAACCAATTTTACTGGATTGGCTCGCTGCCCCTGCCAACCTTGCGGGCAGACTGGTGTTTCGTATGGCCACAACTGGTTATCACTGGCAACATTGCCGATATCAAGCACTAAAACCGTTGTCGCCAAAAGTGCATTACCAGCTAAAACACCAGCAACCAAAGCGGCCCGCCTGAGCCCGGGGCGGTGGAAAAATGATTCTTGGTTGTCTTTTTCTGGTACTGGACTGGTGTTTCGTGGTGAAAACATAGAAGTATATTTTCTACGCATATTTATGATTTGTCAATAACTGCCCACCCGCTGCATGACCTGATACATGCTTATGGTTAGATGGTATACTTCTACCAGAAGTAATCTATGTCAAAATTCATACATCTTACCGTCGATCACCTGCGACACGGCCGGGTTGTACACTACAAAGCTGGCGATGTATTAACTATAGCTTTTAAACAAAATATTGCAGGTTTTGGGGTACGGTTTGCGCCACTTCAAAGCTATCAATCATGGAACCTGCGCACAGTAAATAGTAGTGTGGGCCTTACCACCTATGCACCCAGTCAAGCATTTAGCCTAGACGGTATTCATCTTGAATTTGTCTCGCCAGGCGATGAGGGGCTCGAGATAGTTCCCCACCGGTCTGGTAAACAACTAATTATTCATACAACTAATGCAGGCGTATTACAACGACGCACACGAGCGCACAAAAGCTATGCCCCACCCCAGTGAGCTTATGACTTCTGGTTTACGACCTCCTGGACGCGTATGAGCCGAGAAAATGTAACAACAGATATAGCTGAGGCTAAGCAGCACCATCTCGCTCCACGAGTGTGGTTACTCGATGCAGGCTGGTCATCAGACGCATCATACTTAGATTTCAATAAACGTCGATTTGCAGATGGAAATAACTTTCTGACTACTTTGCGCGACCAGCAGATACAACCGATCGTCTGGATGGCACCGTATATAACGGTTAAGACTAGGAACTGGGAACAGTTTCATGCCAATGGCTGGTTCGTTAAGGATGTCCATGGTAACTCAATGGTCTTTGCCGTGACTGGCGACAACTTGCAATTTGGTTCGTATATCGACTATACCAATGAATCATTATTACAGTTTCTGCAGCAAAAAATTACCGCACTCCATCAAGCAGGATTACAAGGCATCATGTTTGATTTTGGTGAATCTTTGCCTGACGGTGCTGTCTTCCAAAATTCTTCTCCAGCAGTAAATATTCACGCGCAACGTAGCCTTCAAGGTCATAACTGGTACGTTGGCGAAGCAAAGCGAGCCCTGCACCAAATAGTTCGACAATTTGATTTGTGTCTCATATCTCGTTCGGGATGGACAGATACCTATACCCACTCTGGCCTGTGGCTTGGAGACCAGTCGTCAGATATGTCACGCTTTGCAGGCCTCGGGAGTCTAACTTGGGGGTATAAAACTGCCTACGAAGCCGGCTATAACTTTGTAGGCATGGATATTGGGGGCTATTTTGGCTTTCCATCACCGCACGACTACAAACGCTGGCTAGACCTAGCCGTCACTATGCCGTTTGCCATGCTGCACGGCGCCTACCGCAATGACCCCTGGGATGAAGGCAGTGAGGTGCTCAGTCACTTCAGAAAACGCCGCGAGCAACATAACCAAATATGGCAAAACCCAACAAAAGTAATTCCAGAATTTACAGTCAGCAGTAATACACTAAAGATAGAGAAGATACATGTTGCTAGCTTCACCTTCAATAATACAAACGTAAACTAATCAGGATAAGCACCTTCGAGTGCTCGTCATGAACGAACTGGCTTTTGCTTCGCAAAAGACTCAGTTCAAGTTTGGGTGACCAAGAAAAAGACCCCAGTCAAGCTGAGGTACTTTTCTTGGTGGCTCCTCCCAGGGAAAACTGGAACGACATCTTCTCTGGAATCACTAGATTGAGCGATGAACTGGAGAAGCTCGGCATCGACATAGTTATGGAGACCGACAATGCGTAGATTCCTCTTCCTGTTAGGTCAACGAGCCTACGATAACTCCGCTCTGCTTAGTTCGCAATTACTCAATGAGGAAGCTTTTTATGACGTGTTCCTACATGATATTCGTCGAGCTAGAAGAAGTGTAATCATCGAAAGTCCATTCATCACCACGAAACGTTTACTTTTGTTGCACTATCCACTTAAAAGAGCACGCAAGCGGGGCGTACATATTGTTATAAACACCCGCGATCCAGATACACATAGAGGTTCAATGCGCCAACAAGCACGAGATGGCGTCGCTTGGTTACAACATCTAGGAGTAACGGTGATCTATACAGGTAATCTGCACCGCAAGCTAGCAATCATCGACCACCGCATATTGTATGAGGGCAGTCTGAATATCTTGTCGCAGTCAGATAGTTGTGAAATGATGCGCCGTACCGACTCGGCAGAGCTTGTACGGCAAATGATACGCTTTACCAACCTCCGAAAGTGGTATAAGATTGCAAATCATGAGTGATCACTTTACCGACGAAGACATTGCAGCAGTTGGACGTTATATGAAAATGTTTTATCCTGACCGTCCCGAAAAGGCCGAACCGGCTTACTGCTTGGCTTTCTTGGAGCACATCAAAGCGCGTATCGATGAAAACGTCCGCAGCATCGCACTTGATAACCCTGATAAGTTCGAAGAACTAGTCAACGAATACGAAAAATCTCTAAACAGCTAGAACGGCATTACGCTCGAAGACGACACTCCGAGTGCTTTAACGATCTTTTCTAGTGTTTTGAGTGATGGCACAACTTCACCGCGTTCAATTTTGGCATAGTGATTCACCGTAGTACCGGCTCGCTTAGCGACCTCGGCCTGCGTGTAACCCTTCTTTTGTCGAGCAGACTGTAGTTTGTGACCGATGTGCTTGGAAGTTTTTTCTGACATATTGTTATTTTACTACGACGATCATTTTATCTAGACCTTAAGCTTGGAAATTGCGAATTAATAGGAGCATTCTGCGAGAAATCTACTGAACCATGCCATTCGTCCGCCAGTTCATCGGCAAATTCATTATCCAGCTCGTATATCTTACCGTCAGCTAGATCAAGAGCAATTCCTCGTATTTGGAGTCCGTCATCGTTACGATCAATAGCAATACTACTAGGACTGTGCTTTGTAACTTCAGTAGCAATCATATCTGCGGTAGGCCATTCATGTTCATCGGTGTGTTGTTGAGCTTGGACAATTTGCACGCTTGCAGCTTCAAAGCCAGCACCGAATTGTCTGACTAATCTTTCTACGTCCAAATCTAGCATTCGAGCATGCGACAAATGCGCTAGCAGCCCTCTTTGTGCTTCAGGAGAGTACATAGCAATTGCCTTGCAGGTGAAGAGTCCCATGGTGGCCAAAAAGGGTCGTTCTGGCGTATGATCTGCCGCCACAAAGTAACCTTCTAAGACAGAGTAAAAGTCAATTTTTCTGTCCAAGGGTGAGGTAGAGAATGTTCTTATTTCACCAGATGTCATAAGAATTATTATACCACTTATACTTATGTATGTAAATGCTACTATTTGACAGGATGCAGTTGTATATGTCCTAATAATCTGGTACTATGTATGTGGATTGGGGTGTCCCCAATCGGCATAAGGTCTCACTAGTTGAGGCTTTTTGTTTTTCTATAACTATTTTGGGAATACCTTAATACCGTAACCCATGAAGCCTCTTGGGCCACTCCGGATTTTGCTGCGAATAACATCAAAGGCTATATTGGGCTCATTAGTGCTAATAACATGTCTGGCAATTGGATAGGCGCACAAATCGGCAATTTGTAGGCCACAATCGTTATCTCGCTTGAGCTTTACTTCCAGTTCCTGGTCGTACATGTTGATTAGCCGTTTGGCATCTATCTGGCCAGTACCGCGATATAGAAGCTCGTTATATCGTTTTGCTAATTGGGCATCTTCACGCTTACCCCGGCCTTCAATAACCACGTGAATGCTTTCGGCATCTCGTTTATCATCGGCTTCAAAGACGGTGCGCTCCACAACGAAAGTGAAATACGCCGGAAAGATATTCGAGTTGGTGATACCGTTATTATCCACAAAGCTGGTGATATTATCCCTGAAGTTGTCGAGCCACTAATGACACTCCGAACGGGCAGTGAGAAACCTTTTGTTATGCCCACGCATTGTCCTGAATGTAACACTAAGCTTGCCAAACTGAAAGCAGATGAGGCAGTCTGGCGCTGTCCTAACAATGCTTGTCCTGCTCGTTCCTGGAAGCATATAGAGCACTTTGCTAGTAAAGGAGCACTGGATATTGAAGGACTGGGGGAGAAGAACGTCGTTGCCCTGAGGGATGCTGGTCTTATAGCCGACCAAGCGGACATATATAGCCTGAGCGTCGAGCAAGTGCTAAAGCTCGACCGCTTTGCAGCGATAAGTGCCAATAAGCTCGTGAGCGCTATTCAGGCTAAAAAATCGCCACCACTTGCACGCTTTGTATTTGGACTCGGTATCCGTCATGTGGGTACACAGACAGCAATTGATCTGGCTACTAACTTCCATTCGCTCGAGAACATAGAACGAGCTACCATTGACGAGCTATCTGCCGTAGAAGGCGTCGGCGAGGTCGTGGCCGAAGCTATCGTGGCATGGTTTGAAGAGCCCCAGAACCAAAAGCTTCTAGCTAAGTTTAAGGACAATGGAGTACGACCAGAAGAAGTCACCAAAACCGGCGGTCCGCTGGAAGGCAAGAGCTTTGTAGTAACCGGAACACTCGAAACTATGGGCAGAGACCAAGCTGCAGAGAAGATTCGAAGCCTAGGCGGTACTTTTCAAAGTAGTGTTGGGAAAGACACCAATTACCTCGTAGTAGGGGCAAACGTGGGTGCGAGTAAACTTGCTAAGGCTGACAAGCTGGGCACAACCCAAATTACCGAGGCAGAACTTAGACAGCTTCTCGGTCTATAGTGAGGTTGTACTCGTTTACTGAATAATTACTTGGCTGGCGGTTATCTTGTCGTCTGCGTCTTTGCCGATAACAATGACCTTGGCGCCAACTTGAATTGCTTCTCGGTTAGAACCGCCCGCACCTTTCTTGGTGATTACAACTGAATCGGTGAATGTAGCGGTTTCAATCTTGTCTTTATTATTCTTAACGGTGATAGTCTTATCTGTTACCGCTTCGACAGTACCGACAATACTCCAATAGTTTCTATTCTCTTCAAGTTGGTCGGCCACTAAAGCGGTAGACTTCTTGGTTGTATCTTTGGTAGTGTTATCTGACTTTTTTGACTGTCTGCCAAGAAAGAAGGCGCCCACTAGGGCTAAGACAATGATAAAAATTGTCCCAATGAGAATAAATCGCGTTTTATTTGCAGGCTTTAAATTTGTCGTCACATTTGTATTTGAATCTTGCATGACTCTCCTGGGAATTACACCTTAAATCTGTTGCTATTAAACTGTCATATCACTACAATTATATATAACACTTATGGATAAAAAGAGGAAGTTTTTGCCGAGGGTGCTGAAGGCCACGTTGCAAAGTCGACGAGGTGCTATTCGTGTTGCCACTACGACTGTATTCGCAGCTTCTCTGGCCGTTCTTTTTAACTCCATTGATGCCTTAGGCTCAGCAACAACTCGTTTAAATAGATTACTGCTTGACCACAGTACTTTTGTGACGGCCATTGCTTTTATAGCAGTACTCGTCCTGGCTGTGGTGCTGTATCTCCATATTGACTACCAGGCACATAAGCGGCCGCTTACAACCGAAGATAAGACGGTGGACTACAGTTTTCGGAATCATGTGCGCGTTGTTACTATCCCCCTAATGGTCATGAAGTGGCGGCAATTTGCGGTAAGTTGTTTAGCACTCGGATTAGCTTTCGTGACGTATACCGGTATATCAGTGAGCATGAGTAAAGGTACATTGGCAGCACCCGGTTCGCTATCCGTTACGATTAACCAGAAGGCCGGGACGGCAGATCCTAACCCATCATATACTTCCGTATACACGGTGGTATTCTCTGTGCCAATAAGTAAGACAAGCTTTACTTCGAATGATATTACTTTCAGTGGAACTGCCGTAAGTCCTCAAATACAGTCAATTACCGAATCGGCACCTTTCAACAAGACGACGTATGAGGTTAGGGTGCAGGTAGCGGGTTCGGGCACGATAGTCCCCTCTATTGCCGCTGAGTCAGTCTCTGCAGAGAACTTTGATAACGGCACCAACCAGGCTTCGACATCAACTGATAACAGCGTTTCATATAATGGCACCTATACTCCAAATCAGTTCGTTACTAAATGGAAAACTGATAACCCGGGCCTCACAGCTTCGAATCAGCTTGTAATCTACGCACAGCCTGGCTACACCTACAACCACACCATTAACTGGGGGGATGGCAACATCCAGTCAGGGATAACAAATAGCCCAACGCATACCTACGCATCGCCTGGAACGTACACGGTTACTATTACTGGCCTGTTTCCTAAGTTCACCGCAGGGCCAGATGGACAGAAATTACTTAGTGTTGAACAGTGGGGCAACAATCCGTGGGAATCTCTTAATGGTGGGTTTAAGGATGCTACCAACTTTACGCTTGTCAATCTTGATGCACCAAACTTAAGTAATACGCTAGATTTCCATGAGTTGTTTATGAACGCTACTAACTTTAATACCAGTATTAATCACTGGGATGTGAGTCATGTAGTGGGTATGGCTGGAGTGTTTCGAGGTGCCACTTCATTCAATCAGCCCTTAAATAATTGGGACACTAGTAGCGCGACTAATATGAGCGCCATTTTTGATGGCGCCACTTCCTTCAACCAGCCCTTAAATAATTGGGACGTGAGCCATGTTGGCAGTGGTTCGCTGCTATTCAGGGGTGCCACTTCCTTCAACCAGCCCTTAAATAATTGGGACACGAGCGACTGGCTTGATATGGGCTCTACGTTTCTTAATGCCACTTCCTTCAACCAGCCCTTAAATCGATGGAATATTCGTAATGTTGCAGACGCCAATGGCGTCCTTTCCAATACCGGCATGTCGACGGTCAACTATGATATTACCTTGAAGGGCTGGGATACGCAGACGCTGCAAAGTGGCGTGACCATGGATGCCACTGGCATTACGTACTGTAGTGCTGAGTCACAAAGAGCAAATATTATCTCAACCTATGGTTGGACGATTAATGACGCAGGCAAGAACTGTACCACCCAGCAACCTTTTATCACTACCTGGAAAACCGACAACACGGGGGACATAAACGATCGAACTATAACTATCCCTACGCTGTTTGGCGGCTATAACTACGACGTAGATTGGGGGGATGGAAATACGAGCATTGGACAGACAGGGAATGCAAGTCACACCTATGCTATTCCAGGCACATATACTGTTTCGATATCGGGCACCTTCCCTCATCTGTACATGCAAAATTACGGTGGGGCGGAAAAGCTTTTGACTGTTGAGCAGTGGGGGACGAATTCGTGGCGGTCGATGAGGAGCGCATTTTTGGGAGCCTCAAACCTAACTATTCAAGCGACCGATAAACCAGATCTTTCCAATGTCACTGACATGAACTACATGTTTTACTATGCCTCGTCCTTCAACCAACCCATTGAAGACTGGGATGTGAGTGGCATCACAAGTATGAACGGATTGTTTACAGGCGCTACATCCTTCAACCAGCCGCTCAATACATGGGATGTAAGCAATGTGATAGATATGCATAATTTATTCGTAGGTGCCTCATCCTTCAACCAACCCATTGAAGATTGGGATGTCAGCAATGCGGGCGATATGGGCGGTATGTTCTTTAACGCACTATCCTTCAACCAATCCCTGAATACATGGGATGTTAGTAATGCCGTGAATATGGCTGGTATGTTCACAGGTTCGCTTTTCAACCAACCACTCAATAGTTGGAATGTTAGTAGTGTTACTCATATGCAGAGTATGTTCTTCTACACACCGTTCAACCAACCCCTAAATAGTTGGAACGTTAGTAATGTGACTACTATGGCCAATATGCTCTCCTACACACCGTTTAACCAACCACTCAATAGTTGGAATGTAGCTAACGTAACGAATATGAGTGGTATGTTCGATGGCGCCACTGCTTTCAATAGATCACTGGGTAGTTGGCATGTAGATAATGTCACGAATATGGTGGGCATGTTTGGTTTTGGTTCCGGACTCTCTGTTACGAATTACGACGCTACACTTACAGGTTGGAGTAATCGTCCGCTTCGTAATAATGTCACCTTTGATGCCGGCACCAGTCAATATTGTAATGCCGAAGCGCAGAGGCAAAGCATTATAACCTCACGTAGTTGGACTATTAATGATTCAGGTGAAGCCCCAGGGTGTGTGCCGACAGATCCAGATGATTTTATCACTACCTGGAAAACCGATAACCCTGGCGACAGTGCAAGCAACCAGATAATGATACCAACAATTTCTGGACCATATACTTACGACTATGATGTCGACTGGGGTGACAACACGACGAGTGCTAACGTGACTACCTCTATAACACATACCTACGCCAGCCCAGGAACGTATACTGTAAAAATAAGTGGTGCATTTCCGAGCATACAGTTTTGCGATATGGCAGAGGCGCAAAAATTGCTAACTATTGAACAGTGGGGAACTGGTGCATGGGAGCGGCTAGACTGTGCGTTCAGCGGAGCAACTAACTTAACAATTCCTGCTACTGACGCACCAAATCTTTCATTTGTGACAGATATCTCATATATGTTCAGGGGTGCTGTAAGTCTCAATTCAGATCTCGAGTCCTGGGATGTAAGCCATATTAATCTGATGGGTGGAATGTTCTCCTACGCTACAGCATTCAACCAACCCCTGGATGGGTGGAATGTCGAAAACGTAACCCATATGGGTGGAATGTTTGCGCATGCCTCTTCTTTTAACCAACCATTAAATGGGTGGAACACCGACAGCGTAGTTAATATGGGTGGAATGTTCTCCTACGCTACAGCATTCAACCAAGATATTGGTGGATGGACCACTGACAATGTGACAAACATGGGTAGCATGTTCTCCTACGCTACAGCATTCAACCAGCCACTCAACAACTGGGAGGTAGGCAACGTTACGGACATGGGTAGCATGTTTGGTGGTGCTACAAGCTTTGATCAGAATATTGGTGGATGGAGCGTGAGCAATCTTACAAATGCAGTTTCTATGTTCCAGGGTGCTAGTGCCTTCAACCAACCCCTGGATGGCTGGACTACACCCAGCCTCACAGACGTGTGGGGTATGTTTATGAACGCCACGTCGTTTAACCAAGATATAAACGATTGGGATGTTACTCATGTCATAGCAACTAATAATCTATTTTATGGTGCCACGGCATTCAACCAACCCCTCAACAACTGGGAGGTGGGTAACGTTACGGACATGGGGAGTATGTTTAGCGGTGCCACAAGCTTTGATCAGTCATTGGGCGACTGGGATGTTAGTGGCGCTGTAAACTTGGGGCACATGTTCTCTCTAGGTTCTGGCCTTTCCACCGTAAACTACGATGCAACACTCATTGGCTGGAATGCACTTGCTTTGCAGAATGACGTAAATTTTGGAGCTGGTACAAGTAGGTACTGTACTGCTGAGGCTGAGCGGCAAAATATCATAGATACGTTTGACTGGAATATTGTCGACCAAGGAAACGCCTGTGCCCCACAACGTCCCTTGATTATGAAGGTTAAAACTGATAATCCAGGCGACAGTGGCAACAATGAGTTCGAGGTGACATA
Source organism: uncultured Candidatus Saccharibacteria bacterium (assembly GCA_964409615.1). Taxonomy (GTDB): domain Bacteria; phylum Patescibacteriota; class Saccharimonadia; order Saccharimonadales; family AWTP1-31; genus AWTP1-31. The sequence continues at coordinate 91,906 of CAYPDT010000001.1, forward strand.
TGGTAATGACAGTGATACCTACGACTTTGACGTAGATTGCGACAACGATGGCACGCCAGAGTTCACGCATCAAACGTATTCAGTCGTTTGTAGCTACCCGTCTGCAGGTGAATATGAAGTTGCGGTTTCTGGGGCATTTCCACACATGGCGCTCAACTCAGGAAATGGACACGATGCAGAGAAGATACTGGAAGTTCAGCAATGGGGTGATATTGAATGGCATAGTATGGAAGGTATGTTCTGGGGAGCTTCAAATGTGCAAGTCACAGCGACGGACAGTCCAAATCTACAGGCTGTAACTAATATGAGCGCTATGTTCTACGAGGCAACCACGTTCAACGCAAATATAGGGTCATGGGACACTAGTAACGTCACAAATATGGCAATGATGTTCTACGGAGCCACCGCCTTCAACCAGTCCCTTAACGGTTGGAGTACTGGCAACGTTACAAATATGGGTGAAATGTTCAAAGAGGCTTCGAGTTTTAACGCAAATATTAGCAGTTGGAACACTGGTAATGTGACCAATATGTTTGGTATGTTCAGTGACGGATCGATATTCAATCAGGATATTAGCGGCTGGAACACTGGTAATGTCACGGACATGTCAGAACTATTCTTTAGTAACAGCCATTTTAACCAGCCAATTGGGCAGTGGCAGACGGGTAGCGTGACTGCTATGCGAAGAATGTTTGGTAGCGCTGCGAACTTTAACCAAGACATTGGGGGTTGGAATGTAGGTAATGTTACCAATATGTCCGAGATGTTCAACATGGCCACTACGTTTAACCAGCCGTTGGGTAGTTGGAACACCGGTAGTGTTACGGATATGTCTTCAATGTTTACATTTGCAACTGTATTCAGCCAACCGATTAATTCTTGGAATGTAGGTAACGTCACAAATATGGCAATGATGTTTAATAGTGCACCTCAGTTTAATCAGCCATTGAGTAATTGGAATATTGATCAGGTGACCACTATGCAGTCAATGTTCGGTAGCTTTGTAGATTACATGGAATTTTACTATGGCCCAGTTGCTGATTGGGATCAGAATTTTAAGACCATGGTTTTTGATGAGCTTTCACAGATTGTTGGTCATACTATGAACGAGCAGAATTATCAGACTCTCGAATCAGGTATGTCGGCAACAAACTACGATGCTACGCTCATTGGTTGGAGTGCTCGCTCCTTGCAAGATGACGTCATTTTTGATGCCGGTTATAGCCGCTACTGCACTGCAGAGGTTGAGCGTCAAAGCATCATAGACACATTCGGGTGGACTATCAACGACCAAGGCAAGGAATGCCAACAATACTTATCGACCGACATGAGTCTGGCCACCACATTAACAAATTCAGGAGCGATTAAGGTGGGAGATACGTTGAACTACACGCTCACCGTGCGAAATCATGGTCCAAACAATGGTGACACTAATCATGATGCCTCAGTACTTACATTACTCCCAGCTACTGTGGAGTTTGTGTCTGCGGCCGGAACATCACCAGTGAACTGCACGGTGGTGTTAGCTGAAGACATAGGTATACCTGCTTTTGTGCAGCACTATTCTGGGCTGCAAGTAGTGTTCTGTATTTGGACACCAACACCACTCCTTACTCCTGGCGATACGACAACTTTGAATATACAGACAAAACTTAAGTCGACCGTCCAAAATGGTAATGAAGTAAAGCTTCGTTCTTTGCTGTATTGGTATAACGATATCGATAGGAGTGCTCTTGAGGATGCTCTTGATGACGGCGAAGATGTCTATCAACTTACGGGTAATAATATATCGAACTATGCGTTTACTTACACTACAACACCAGACGTTCCTGATGTCCCGAATCCGCAGACACCAACAAATCCTAATCCCCCTGGAACACCTATACGACCAAGACCGACTACGCTTAGCCCCACAGTTAAAGGTGTGTGTGAGGCGCTAACGGTGCGTACCGTTGGTAGTGATCCATACGCTGTCCCACTGGCGGTAGTCTATACGGTAGAAACGACCGGTGATACTACGGGTACAACGTACGTATATGATTTTGGGGATGGAACTACTCAGGAGTCGTCAGATAAGGTAGTCGAACACACCTACGACAAGTGGGGAACATATAGCGCAGCGGTGCGGCTAAAAACAGGTAACGGCCTAGCAGAGCAAAACCCACTTTGTTCTGTAAGGCTCGGCGTTGGCCAAGTAGTGGCAAAGGAATCAGTAGGTGTATTTGGAGGGGCATTGGCTTCCGTTCGTACGCACAATTTGCTTACACGAACCATTGCGCTACTGCCATTTGTGTTCACCTCACTTCTGCTTCTAATTGCCATGATCTACCTGTGGCTGGCTTATCGAGATAAGAAACAACAAGATAAACTCAAGGAGTTGCTGGAGCGAAATAGAAAGACGCGCCAAAGTATTTCAAACTTTGTAGCGATTTCGTCGCACTACCTTAATACACCATTGGCTACTATGCAGGGTGCATTAGAAATACTTACCGCCGCCAAGCAAAAAGGAACTCTGACATCGATAACGACCTACACGCTAGATGGTATACGAAAACAATTACAAGGACTGAGCAGCTATGTCCAAGGCATAGTCGGGCAGAATGAATCGGTGCTGCAGGCTGATACGAAGCAGGTGGGCTCTGTAGGCTTCGTAGAACTCGCTAAGACCAAGCGTATTTGGATGCCGTTAGCCATAACGGGTCTAATGGTAGCCATTGTTGATATCGGTCTTACCTTGTCTGGTGGCTACAAGCTTGCAGAACTTCGACTAGCTAATGCCGTGGCGTTCTTTGCGCTGGCAGGTATTTCAATCATTGTAGCTGGCATTATGCGTTCTCGCAGTGAAGCGCTGCGGGCTGGAATTGAGCAAGAGCTGGCAAGTGAAAAAACACTACTGAGTCAAAAACAAGCACTTATCCATGATATCGCCGGACAACTTGAAAGCTACCAGCATCTACTCATTCAGGAGAGCGCTACTGTTCAACAACTCCCCGAAGGGCGACTATTCTTTAATGGCCTTAAAGACTTTGGAAAACTGACCCAGTCGCTTATTTCCGGTGCGCGTTTTGCTACTTTGTCAGCATCACCTCAGTCGATATTGGCTACTGAGATCATCACCTCAGTAGTTACGTCACTTGATCCTGTCGCTAAGCAGAAGAATGTGACTATCCAATCTACTATAGAACCGGAAGTAACTATGCAGCTGGAAGGCAGTGAGGCGCGCTTCTTGCTCACAGCATTCCTGGACAATGCTATTAAGTTTAGTCCAGAAAACGCAAAGGTTGAGCTGCAGGCACGAAGACACGGCAAGCATGATATCTTCACCATACGTGACGGAGGTCCTGGTATTGACCAGGCGATAGTCTCGCAGCTTTCACGGCCATTCACGAGAGGAACTGACACTATAACCTACAATAACCAAGGACTCGGACTAGGACTCTATAACGCTAAAATACTTATAGAAAAACTTGGTGGATCGCTCGAATTAGCGGCAAGCACTCATGGGGCAGGCACGGTAGCAACTATTACGCTTCCACATACAAATAGTCTACCTACGAGCATGGTGTATGCTCCAGCGTAGGTTTGTAGCAAATAAACTACTTGTCTAAAGTAACCATAACCGTTACAGTTGGCAGTAACGATGAGACAATCCAAATTGCGACTGTACTGTTTTTCGCCGCCTGTAATGTTGGCGACCTTTATTATCGAAATCGGACTATTCCTCTGGGTACTTGGTAAGTGGGGTGCAAAGAGTACGGCTAACAGGCTGGTGCTGGCAATATTATTCTTCCTGGCCTTGTTCCAGTTGGCTGAATATAACGTTTGTGGACGGTTTAATATAGACGCATTGACGTGGTCTCGCATCGGCTTTGTGTCCATTACGATGCTGCCGCCGCTTGGTATGTATCTAGTCTACGTCCTGGCTGGTAAGAAGGAGCGCGTATTAGCGTGGTTGAGCTATCTCATGGGTGCGGTGTTTATTTACATATTTGCGTTCAGTAGTGTGGCCTTTAACTCGCATGTCTGTGCTGGTAACTATGCCATCTTCCAGCTGAATGCAGATATGCACCTTGGTGGTCTGTACTTTATCTACTACTACGGCTGGTTATTCATGGCCATGGCTTTTGCGGCGCTATATGCCAGAACTGTCAAGAAAGCCCAGGCCAAGGCACTGTGGTATGTCATTGCAGGGTACTGCTTCTTCCTTATACCTACAACAGTAGTTAACATGGTCAAGCCCGAGACGATGAGCGGCATACCGAGTGTTATGTGTGGCTTTGCAGTTACCTGGGCACTGGTACTCGTGTTTGGTATTCTGCCCGTGACAAAAGAGATGTCCTCTGGCCCGAGTAAGAAAACAGTCAAGAAAAAGTAGCGTACTTGACATTGCCGCCAATGCGGTTATGATTAGAATAATCGTGCGCTCTAGCGGCGTTTGCAAAACAAACATTGACCAAAACAAAAAGCACCCGCCGCGGGTGGGCGCGCACGACAGTGAGAACACCTCTTTTACGGAGGTGTTTTTGTTATTCGTACTCTTTACGCTTATGGTATACTTTTGGTAATACAATCTAAAACAAAAAAGATATATGGCACAAACAAAAAGAACTGCAAAGCGCCCGACCGGAAGTAAGTCTAAAAGCACGCCCAACCCAATTTTGAAACAATTCACTAATCTGACTATGCGGAGCAAAGTCCTCGTTGGAGCTCTGCTGTTTGCATTAGTGGGCGGCGCTGTTGTAGCCTTTTCTAGTGCGGCAGATCCTAATACTGTGTCGGTGGACATTATTAAGACGCAGTATGCTTATCCGTCTAATGCTCTCTTTGTGTCTCCTGGCGGCAATGACTGTACTACTACTTCTTGCGGTACGCAGAATGCGCCGTATAAGACACTTAAATTCGCTGTCTCTAAGGCGGTTTCTGGTAATACCATTGTGATGCGTGAGGGAATTTACCGTGAAGCTCTTGGGAGCATGACCAAATCCCTGATGATACAGGCATATCCTAATGAAAAGGTCTGGCTGGATGGCTCAGATGTCATTCCACAAAATGAATGGATTCAAGATGGAACCAGCTGGCGCAAGGATAACTGGGTCGCAGCTAACGCAATGTGTCCTAAGAAGACGACGCCAGAAGATCCAAGTAATCCAGATAATGTCGTTAATTATAGCTGTTACACCACTGACCCACAGGGCTCTAAATGGCTAGTCAATGCGGCAAATCCTGCATCTTTCTTGCCTGACATGTTCTTTGTAGACGGCATACAACTTAAGCAAGTGCTCACGCGTAACGAAGTTAAAGCTGGGACATTCTATATTAACCGAAATACTTCGCAGGTCTTTATCGGGGACAACCCAAGTGGTAAGCAGGTAGAAGGTTCAACAAGACAGCAGGCTATACAGTATTACAAAGCGGGCACTGCAGGTAGCAAGCTCCGCGGTATTGGTGTCCGTAAGTTTGCTTCTAAGATTGTCTTTACCTCTCAGCCAGGGCAGATTGAAGTGAGCAATGGCGCTAAAGGCATTGAATTCGATAACATGGTCTTTACGCAGTCTGCCGCCAATGGATTGTTTGTAACTGGCTCAGCAGCAGATAAATCAACAGGGCTGGTGGTACGGAATAGTATCTTTGCAAACAATGGTACTTCTGGTTTGTCAGGCAACCAAGTCGACTCCATGACCGTCGAGAACAATATCTTCTATAACAACAATACCGAAAAAGCTGAGTGGGAGGGGGATTACGGATCCTTTGCCGGTTCTAAGATGGCTGTTATGACTAATTCAACAGTCAAGAACAACTTATTCCAGGGTAACTACGGTTCAGGCTTCTGGTGCGACTTAAGCTGCCAGAATAATGCTATCATCGGCAATATGTCACGAGATAACCTGGTCAATGGCATATACTACGAGATCAGCTTTGATGGCATCATTGCCTCTAACGTTACCTACGGCAATGGTGCGGCAGGACTTAAGGCCATAAAACAACATAATGAATGGCGAGGCTACAGAAGATACTGCCAGAGCGATGAACGAGACAATCCGCGAGTAAGCTTCGCTGAAAAGCAGGATGGTTGCTGGCTTGAATCGCTTCATAAACCAGTTGCTTGTCTTGAAGCCAATAGTGCTCCAAATATAGTTAGCAGACAATAAGCTACCCACGTATGACAACGGAACATATTGTCGGTAATATGCTGGCATCATGTTCCATGCTGCGCCACCCACGCCACCACCTAAGATCGAAGCAAAACTCATCATCCGCAGGTGTGAGTTAGCTCGATAGTAGCGGAACGTATCACCGAGATGACTCAAGAAAGTTCCCGTTACGGGTGTTGTTCGTGGCGGCTCAATGAGCGTGAAACTAGTGAGCACAGCCAACACTTGGGGCACAACAGAGATCCATAATACCCAGGTGTAGGATATGGCTGCGAAGATTGTCCCAGCAATAGCTGAAATGATCCCACCTACTTCTAGCGCAATATTGATCTTACTGTAATAGCGGTGAAATTCGTCTCGTTCCCCCGCGTGTCTGGCCGAATCGTACATGAGAGCATTGTTGGTTCCACTGAACAGCGCGAAACTGAGTCCCTGTAGTACTGCACCTACAAGCAACAAAGCGTAGGCAGGAGCGAGTGCATAGATGACAAGTCCGGCAAGACTTGCTACTGCGCCAATTCGCATACTAATTACTCTTCCAATCCGATCAGACATAATACCCGTTGGTATCTCTAGTACCGCTTGGGTAATCTGTACTGTTGCCCATACAGTCGCTCCGAGTGTAAAGGAATGCAAAATATGGGCAAAATATAGCACTAACACTACATAGTAGGGTTGTACGTTGGATAGGAACGTGAAGCGGAACAACGCCCGCATGTTGTGTTGCAATAGATTCATAGATGCAGCTCCTTAGTTGGCTGTAATGTCTCAGCAAAGTATGTATCGTGCGAAGCAAATAGTACTGCTCCTTGGTAGCGTTGCAGTGCCTCCTCAATGTGTTCGCGTGTTGGTAAGTCAAGGTGGTTTGTCGGTTCGTCCAAGATCAGTAAGTGATGCGAGGCGAGCAACAGCTTAGCAAAGCCAATCTTGGCTTGCTGGCCTCGTGATAGCTCCTCAACTGGTTTGGTGAGGTCATCTTTGGTAAGCCCCAAACTCCGTGCTTCTCGGAAAATGTCAGTCATATGAGCACCAGTGTGTTGTAAGTTAACAAGGCCAGATTGGTGGTGATCGAGCCCATCAACATCCTGGCTAAAATAGCCAACACTAACATTAGTGCCTATGTCTACTTGTCCGCTATCTGGTTGCAATCGTCCGGCAACAATACTCAGTAAGGTTGTTTTACCAGCTCCATTCGGCCCTTGTACATGGATGCGTTCGTTACCTCGGATCTCTAGATTGATTGAACGCAGACCAGATGCACCGTAGCGTTTTGTGACTTCAATTGCACGCAACACTAGCTTATCGCCATTAACCTGACCACCGAGTTTGATACCGTAGCTCTTAGCAAACTCTGGGCGTTCTACATCTTCCATTTGATCGAGTCGTTTCTCTAACTGCTTGGCTTGTTGACCAAACTTATTGGTAACTCGATTCTTAAAGAAGTCACGTTGAGCCGTATCATGGTCATGTCGCGGCTTCATATGGCTATGGGTATGACTACCTTTTTCGCGTTGCTCACGCAGAGCAGCCGTTAGTCGGTTGCGTTCATCGATATTCTCTTGGTAGCGTGCCAATTCGCTTGCACGCTCTAGCTCCTTTTGCTGCTTATAGAAATCGTAGTTACCGCCATATTGCTTGAGGCTACCGTTATGCAGCTCTAACGTTTTAGTGGCTACCTGGTTAATGAACGCTCGGTCGTGACTAACCAACAATATTGCGCCATCAAAAGACGTAATGAAGCTACGCAGCCATTTAAGACCATCAGCATCGAGATTGTTAGTTGGTTCGTCTAGCAGTAACAACGAAGGCGTGGGATCTTGAGCCAGCACCACGGCAAAGCTAACCCGAGTCTTTTGGCCGCCACTCAAGGTTTTGACAGGTGCATCAAGATCTTTGTCTAAATCTACCTGCGACAAGGCGTACTGAATATGCCACGTCTCATGAGTAGCCGAAAAACTTTCTCGAATTGTTTTCCCTAAGGTCGCCTGTTGCGGAACATACCCGACCACGCCACGAAGTTGCACAGTACCACCATCTGGCTTAACTGTGCCGGTCAAGATCTGCAGTAAGGTAGTTTTGCCCGCACCGTTAGCACCGATTAAAGCAACTACCTCGTGGGCGTTAATGGCTAAACTGATATCATCTAGAACAGACAATCCGGAATATGATTTACTGATATGGCGTAAGCTAAATGCCATGTTTTACTCCAATCAAAAAACCGAGCGATTATGCAGATATGCCACACATGCGCTCGGTTTCTTTAGAAGTTAGGTTGAAAAATCAATCAATAGCAAAGCTACGCGTTCATGCGTGACATCTTAGCTGTTGATTAAATCTATCATTGGATATGTTCTTCCTTTACGTTTCAAGCATATTAACATAACCGTTGTCATGTGTCAACTTTATGTAATTGCGCGCAAGGTTCTCTCAATCATAGCTTACAAATTCCAACGGCAACCCGTGATACACCAACTCCTCATCCCAATCTACCTCAATCGGCCGCAACCAGATATTTTTCTCGCCACTCAGCAAGCGTTCTTCAGTTGTGGTGTAGAGTTCTGAATCCCACATAAGGTCGGTTGACATCTTAATAATGCGTTTCTCGGTATTGTCGTTGCCAGCTACTAATAATAGGTATGGGTAGCGGTAGTCTACCTCGTCGGAGTAATCGATATGCTGGTTTATGCGCTTTCGGATAATCCAGCTTTGTTCACCAGCAGGGATATATTCTACGAAGAGTTCTGGGGCATCTTCGTCGTCCGGTGACAGCAATAGCCAAGGTATAGGGTTGATGTATGTTTCCGGGTCAAGTTGGTACTTGGTGTAGGTGCGGAACATTTTTGGGTAGTTGCGGTGTATATTCAGACTAAACTTCGGATAGCGGTAGTATTCGTCTATCTGGTGTTCAGTAAAGTCCTTGTTTTTGTAGTGGATCTGGGTACGGGGGATATCTCGTGATTTTAGGTAGCGTATGCCAGCAGGTGCTAAGTAATAGGTAGCTGGTCGTCTATCTATCCTGTAAGTGCCCTCGTATTTCTTCGCAACGTATCCTTGATCTACTAGTACTGCTAATCTTTCGTATATTGTTGATCTGTCTTTCTTTAATAGTTCAGCTAGTAAGTCAGTTGTTAGGAATCGGTATTTTAGTAATGCTAGTAATATTGCAGTTTGTGAAGGACTAATTTTGTATCTTGCTCTTGTCTCCGCCCGTCTCATGGTTTCTTCTCCTATATGTATATATAAAAGAGGAGAAGTTGAAAGTAAAGGTATAACAGGTTAAAGTCATTTGTAAATTACCCTGTGCCTTAGTGGGGATTTTGAACAGCAGTTCTAGACAATAATAGTCTTGCAACTATTCATATTTGGGTGCTATACTATCCATATAAAGCATAGTGCTAGAGGGTAGTAATATGGGTAGAACTAAGGGCGCAACCAACAAAGAAATACCGCTTCCAGAAGTCTATACATTATCGCCGGAGCAACGCTTGCACGTTATAGCTGACTTGCTGATCGAACTCATATGCGAGGAAGAGGTATGCAGCCAGGAGTAGAACGGCGTAACGCTGTCATAGCTATTCGGGTATCGTCCGATAAGCAGTTTCAGGAAGGCGATTCCCCAGAAGCACAACGTGAACAGCTCCAGCAACTTGCGGACAACCTGAATGCACAAGTGGCCAAGGTCTTTATATTTGCTGAATCTGGTGCAAAACTTCATCAGCCAATGCAGGAGGCAATCGATTACTGCGCCGACAGACGCAACAACATTCAGCTATTCCTTATTAAGTCGATTGATCGGTTTACTCGTGGCGGTGCTGACTTTTACGCTCCTTTGAAACGCCAGCTTGATGCTATCGATGTACAGCTAGTAGATAAATACGGCGTAATTAGTCAGAACCGAGTCAATACCTTAGAGCACTTGGGTGTGGAGTATAGCTGGAGTAAATATTCACCAAGTCAGAAGATTGAGTACTTAGAAGCCGAACGTGCCAAAGATGAACTACGTGACATATTAACCCGCACTGTCGGTGCATCGGTACGCTATACACGACTGGGTTACTGGATGCGACAACCGCCTTACGGTTTTGTGAGCGAGAAGACCGAAACCCGCAATGGCAAGCGTGCCATCTTAAAGCCCCAGCCTACTGAAGCTCCACTTATTAAACGGATGTTTGAAATGCGTGCCACAGGAACAATGCACGACAAAGACATTATTGCTGAGCTCAATCGCATGGGTTTTCGCACCAGAACGCACTATATACGAGACAAACAAGACCGCTCAAAGATTATTAGTAGACGAGGTGGCAATCCACTCGATAAAGATGCTATGGACTTATTCCTACGTAATCCGATTTATGCTGGGGTTAATAACGAAAAGTGGACACAGGGCACACCAGTACGCACCGTGTTTGATGGGTTGGTGAGTATTGATACATTTAATGCTGCCAATCGGGGCAAAGTCATGATTATCGAGGACGGAAACGATATAGAGATTAAAAAGGAGGCAGCGCCAGAACACCAGCTCAACAAAGGAATTAAAAGCCCCGAGTTTGCCTATCGACGATTTATTGGTTGCTCGAAATGTGGCAGACCCATGTACGGTAGCTCCAATCGTGGACAAGGCGGTAAACTGTATCCGGCTTATCATTGCGACAAAGGACACTACTTCCGTATTCCCAAAGCCGAGCTAGAGGCGACTGTTGTTGAGTTCGTAAAGAATATAGCCTTACCCCAAGAACAGATAGATCTAATAGCCAGCACCGTCATGGCTGAATGGGATAAGCGCCTGGAGCACCTCGTAGCCGATCTAGCACGCTACGACACGCAGATTAAGGAACTGGAATTAGAGGCCGATATGGCCGTCAAAAAGCTTAAGATGGTCGAATCGGAAACAGCAATTAAATATATGGAGGCAGATCTTATGAACATCGAACAAAAGATACGTGAGCTACGAGCCGAGAAAGATAAGAAAACGAGCGAGAAGCCGATAAACATGGAGCGAATCGTAGCGAGGGTTAAGTATTTTCTGGAACACCTCGATGAACTGCTCATAAAACAGATTGACCCGATCAAAAAAGCACAGTTCTTTGGGGTATTTTTCGATAAAATACCAACATACGCAGAATTAAAATCTGGAACTCAAAATGCGGCCAAATTAACAGAGGTCAGCAAGCTTTTTGAACTTGCCGACCTCAATTTACCTGGTTTGGTGGCTCCTCCCAGACTCGAACTGGGGACACAAGGCTCTTCAGGCCTCTGCTCTACCAACTGAGCTAAAGAGCCAGATTGTACTCGCGGACGAGCACAACTGCTGTTTGGTCAACGTGTCTAGGATACAGTATCAGGGGTAATTTTACAATTACTTCTTCTTGAATCGGCCAACATCGCGGGTGCTTAGTTTGCTAAGAACGCGCTCCATTGCTGGGTCTAGTTGTAAGCCCTGACTGTTTGCAATACAAATAGCTGCATGAATCACATCTGCAAGTTCGTCTTCTAACAGTTCATGTTCTTCAGTAGGCTTTTTTGGCTTATCGCCATACTGGTGGTTCATAATGCGAGCAACTTCGCCAACCTCTTCTGTTAAGCGAGCCAAGATACTGAGCGGTTCCCAGTAAGGCTTTTCATATTGCTGTAGTTCATCATCAACACGTTTTTGGTAATCTGCTAACGACATAATTCAACAACTCCTATCTCATCGGGGTTAAAGTCGAGTCGCTTCATTTCATCGTGGTTAAAGTAACCGACTTCAGATGCTTCATCAGTAACGGTAAATTGGTCGCTGGCAAGTTGACCAGTGATAACAAGCTTGAGGGCGCGGTAATCGTATTTACTGTTTTTGCCATCCCAGAAACCTACTGGCGTGGCATCGATATGCTTGATATCCACGCCCAGCTCTTCTTGAATTTCTCGGCGGATACACTGCTCTACCGTTTCGCCGTAATCCCAACCACCCCCAGGCAAACACCAGCTACCGTCATCTTTGTTGCGCACCAACAGCGCACGGCCATCTGCATCGCGGACCATCAGCTTGATTGACACCCGGAAGAAAGAAGGCGGAATCACATACTGCTTGGTATCTATAGAGAAGCTATGGCTCACTTACCCAGCTCTTTAGCGACAAATTTCTTAACATCACTCATAGAATCCATCAGCTGAGCTGGGAAGATAATGGTACTGTTCTTTTCTACGGCGATTTCGCTGAGCACCTGCAGGTTGCGCAGCTGTAATGCAATTGGGTTCTTAGCAATCTCGGCTGCAGCCTCACCAAGCTTGGCAGCGCTTTGAGCCTCACCTTCTGCAGCGATAATCTTAGCTCGCTTTTCACGTTCTGCTTCTGCCTGCTTGGCCATAGCGCGTTGCATAGATTCTGGAAGGCGGATGTCTTTGAGCTCGACAGTACTAATGTACACGCCCCATTTTTCGGTAGCGATATCTAAGATAGATTTAATTTTCTCGTTAATGACCTTGGTTTCACTGAGCACTTCGTCGAGATTACTCTGGCCAACAATATTACGAATAGTAGTTTGGGCAATTTGGTAAGTGGCCGATACAACATTACTGATTTCTACTAATGACTTGATGGAGTTGTTTACCTGATAGTAGGCAACGGCACCAACTTCGATAGAAACGTTATCTTTGGTAATAATTTGCTGACTGTCGACTGGTAGCGTAATGATGCGCATATCCACCTTTTTCATGATGTCAATAAACGGAATGATTACCCGCAGTCCAGCTAGCTTTGGTGCTGAGCGCACTCGGCCAAGTCGGAATACTACGCCTTGCTCATACTGATTGACCAATCGTAGGCCCATAATTACACCAACGGCCACTAGAATTAACAGAAAAATCCACATTTCGCATCTCCTTTATATATAGGTATCGTAGCACCAGACTCTCGAAAGCGAAACCATTTTTTGTTAGCTAGTTTACCAATTCAGATAAGCACCGTCCGGCTGGAAATACATTTCTCCGGTCTCTAAGATTTCTACCGAACCCGGCTCTAGAAATTCCGGAATCCGCTCTATTTTCTTCCACATGGGGATATCACTATTTCTGGCTGCCACATTGTCGCGTGTTAGAATGAAATTCTCAACAACTGATTGTGCTACTTTTTGCCCACGAAATTTATCTAAAACTGCTCGAGCAATCCGTTCATTCTTGCCTAACTGAGGATATCGCGGAGTAATTTGAAGTACATTATTGTCATACGACTTACTTGCTTCATCATATTCCCAGTCGGCATACTCTAAACCTACCGACCATTGGTCAACAGTGGGCAATCGGGCGCGTAGTTGTTGATGAGTTGCCGCGGGTTTGCCAGATTTAACGAGTAATTTACGGACACGGGGGCTGACGCCACCAATAACTGCCGTTTCTTCAATTCGGTCACCATATACTCCAACGTACAAGCATTCCCACCGTACGATACACGATGCGCATATTCTTTGTGCAAGTGGCAGTTGTTCTAGATGTACTGGGTGGAATATCACTGGGTCTTTACCTTTACAGTTTGCATCTTTTTTAAGCAATTCGCGTAAATCATCTATATAGTCGAGGGTTGCCTGGTCTTTCACCCGATTGTCTTCGTCGGCTTCGGCTAATAGTCGTCTGACCAATAGAGCGTGTTCAGATAGCTGCTGTGCATAACGCATAAGAAATTCCGGTATCAGTTGGTTTTGCTCCAACATACCAGAGCGAGCAAACAAGTCACGGACCAATTCAATATCCTCGCGTGAGGCAATAACATCTTCTAGTAATGACATGTCATTCTCAATAGCAGCCATAAAAATCGTATTCTGGGTTTCACTAAAATCGCTAACTATTTCGCTTACTTCATCTTCAGTTAACCGCCGGCGGCGAATTGCCACCGCGTGAGGCGTGGCCAGTATGGAAGATTGCTGGCCGGCCTCTGAGGGGCCTACGCTAAAAAACTTGGCGTCTTGCTGAGTGGCCTTACGGTTCGCGTAAAGGTTGGCTCTTTATAGCCAATTGGAGTAGCGGCTTGTAGCCAGGTGTCACCGGTTTCAGAATCGAATCTCAGCAACCCGTTTACATGGCTCGCATTATTCAACTTAGCAATCAAGGCGGTTATCTCGCCATGCAGTGTGTCTGAGTCTTTAGAAAGCAGACCGACTTCTTGGAGTCGAGGAATGTTAATTCGACAGTCTGGTGAAAGCACCAATAGATTCAAGAGCGTAACTTCTGGTCTACTAAATTGTAATGGCCTACCATTGAGTACACAGCGTTTAGCAGGCTCCAGACGTAGTAGTTCAATATCGCCATCACGCGCAGGAATATAGTCGGCATGGACGTAGTCTCCTGCAAGGAAATTTCTCAATTTCGCAGGGTCTGCGCTTGGGTCACCGAGGTATTCGGCAAGTCGTGCAATATCCCACACTCCAAATTCCGCATCCACAAATGGTTCAGCAGTAGAATCCTCATCTTTTTCAGTGTCGCGATTTGCTTCGCCTGCATTAGTTCTTTGAGTCAGTTGAGGAGATGGTTTTCTATCGGAATCTTTAGCCCCTCCTTCGTTCGCAGTAGAATCGTTATCTGAATATTCAACGACCCCAGACGTAATTCTTGATGCTATGGCACGCTGATTAGGAATCAACTGACTCATAGAATCACCGGTGTATGCCTTTAGTCCTTTTAGTCGAGAGTTATACGCTCCAGGACTTAAAACTAATAGCTTGCACATGTCTTGATTACGCAAAAAACCAAAGGGTGAAAGGGCAAGCAAGATATTCATCACTTCACGCTGCCCTTCAAACCGGACAACTGAAGTTGTACCGTCCGCATGCAATAACGTGTTGTTACTAATCGCCCGCAACGATGGCAACAAAGCGTCAAATTTACCGCCTCGGTATTCCGTATAAACGTCTACTAACCGCTGTCCCAAATGACCTTCAGCTAATTGACCTGGAATATCAAACATTTCTGTAACACGTATAAAGTCTGAAATTAATCCGCGCTTATCAACAAAATCAGGTAGCTCACCGCGCGAAATACAATCGAGTGCTTCATCTATGAATTGTTGTCTGGCAGTTCGCTCAACAGGAGCTGCTGCTTCAACCGGCTGAGTGGTGATGATTGGCTGTGATTCGTCACTGCGTTCTATCAGCCAAACCAGGTCATCATCAGTATCTTGGTCGTCAGCTTCTATTACCGGAAGTACCGTATTAGCTTCTTCATCTAGCGTAGCTGGTGTTTCTACTGTTTGTGTTGGTGTTGGTGTTGGTGTTGGTGCTGGCGCCGGCGATTCCGCGCACGAATCATCCAGGCAGAAGTCTTCTTCGGTAAGTTTGATTGCAGGCTGGGCAGCTACAGGTAATGCTGTTTCAACATCAGCTCGTGCTGCCTCTGGCAGCAAAATAGACGTTCCTCCCAATAGTCGCTGCATTTCGGCAAGGACCGCCGTAGCTCTTTGTTCATCTGCGAACCCATCTACTCGTGCAAAGCTGTTTGCCAAAGCAATGTGTGCAAGCGCTTCACGTAAGTGGGCGTCGGCAGCAGTAATTTCTGCTGTCATCGATTGAGCAGCGTGTTCCATCCCATTACTTGCAGCAGTTGGAGTAGTCATTCAACCTAGTGTACGTAGTTGTTATGTTCTGAGGCAAGGCGCAGGTATTAATTTACAACAATGCTTAGCAGACAAAGCGACAACTTTATTGATTCGCTGGTATTGCAGTGCTATGCTTCGAGACAAGATGACTATTCATACCGCACCAGCACTCCCATTGTCTCCAGAATTCAGTTTGCCGGAAGCATCTCTATCACCCGACGACCATTTACTGCGAGCGGCCGAACATATTGCGATTGCAGCTTTGCACGCATCACTTGCACAAGGCCAAGAAACCGATAGACTCCAGCCTATCGCACAAGAACTCTCCATACAATTAGGTGAAATAGAACGCTTGCTACCAGCTGCCGCCGTGGCACTATCTACCATTGTTGCACCTCCTGAGGTAGAGACTCCCGAAGTGACAATCGACCTTGCCGATAATCCTGATGGTTCTACAGCAGAACCAACAATTACTACCATCGAGGATGTACTACCTCATCCAGTTTCTGAAGAGACTCCAGAGCACTCACCACAACCCGAATTATTTGATGACGCAACTCGGGCAAGATACCAGACAGTTTTGGGGAAAATTTTTGGAGACGACTCTATTCAAGACCTGCATGATTCGGCGCTCATTCAACTCTTCCAAAGTGTAAGCTCGCGGTACACAGACATGACCATCACTCGACTGAGCAGTCAGGCAAAGCAAGACCGTGCTGCACAATTACAGCTTCATCTAGATGGAAAATCCAACCTTGAAATTGCTCAACAATATGGCAGCACTCGAGAAGCAATCAGTCAGGCTCTGCGGAAATTCTACGAAAGTTTTAACAGTCGGGTTACGCCAGAAGAGCTCGAGCAAACGCTTTCCAATGCCCAGGACGAAGTATTAAAACCAGAAGCATTGGACGCTGCAACCACTGAAAAACCCGAAATACACCTGACCGACAGCGGCATAGTCATCAACAATGTTTGGTACGCAGCATCATCCGAACAATTACCCTACCTAGATATAATGCTCAATCTTGATACTGCAATTAGCGCTTCACGCTTAGCAGCCAAGCTCTCGAGTAGCGATGATGCAGCTACCAATTCTGAGGTTGACGTCGCCGAAGAGGCGTTGATTGACCTGCACCGACGAGGTATTGTAGAAGAAGTAAGTCATGAAATTGATGGTGAGATTCTAGTTGAATATAGAGTAAGCGCTAATCCTGAAATTGGACTCAAGCGGAGAAATATTGTCACCATTGACGATAAAGTGCTCTACCTGACTGATTTAGATGTTGACGTACTGCAAATACTGACCGCAGATTTCATCTCGCTAAACACTAGTGCTATTTCGAGACTATTGAGCCCCGACCAACTTCTCACCAAACCAGTTTTCGATAAAATGGCCCGTGGTATCAAAAAATACTTAATTCCACAGGGTATTGTACAAAAAGTCTATCCACCGGATAGTCAAGTTACACCTGAATTTCAAGTTTCAAGTCAGTATTTCGGCGCTGTGCACGATACTATCGCTGAACTAAAACGCAACTAACTGGTGCATTCACTCAAACAAATTAAAAACCCACCGACAGGTGGGATGTAATATGGTGGGCGCTGAGGGACTCGAACCCCCGACCCCCTCGGTGTAAACGAGGTGCTCTAGCCAGCTGAGCTAAGCGCCCAAACCAATAGCAACTATTTTACACTTTTCACTAATATTATTCAAGCTGTTAGTATAGTTAAACGCTATTTACGAACCACTACCAAAAATGGTAGAATAACCGTTGATTTGCGCGAGTGCTGGAATTGGTAGACAGGCTACGTTGAGGTCGTAGTGTTCGCAAGGACGTGGAGGTTCAAGTCCTCTCTCGCGCACCACAAGTGACCAATTGGTCACTTTTTACTTTAAAGAGCTCATTCAGACCTGTTATTAGGCTTGGGTTTGTGGTTCCAGATTCTATTTCTGCATAGGTTGGAGTTTGGTTAAAAAGTACTCCAAAAAAGTTAGCTTTTTTAAGCGGATCACTCTGTTGTAACAGTAGGTAATCCATGTGTTCCAGAAAGTATCTTAGGTACTTCAGAACTAGGTCAAAATTAAGTGGTTCTTTTGCTTTCTTCACTAGTTTTTCCTCCTCCAGTGTTTTAATTTCTTTCTCGATCTTCACTACATCCTCCTCAATGTATTTAATAGCGGTTTTACTACTCAGCATCTTGAGCTTATCGACTAAAGCCCCTAATTGCAGTTGCAACTCAGTAATTCGCTCATCTATGGATCGAGTCTCGACTCCCAGTGATTCTTGACGCGTTGCCCATGTTTCTTCCAGAACAGTGATCAAACTGTCTATCTGCTCTTGTGGCATGGTTACACGGCGTACAAATTGCTCAATAGTACTCTCGAACTCATCTTTTGCGACACGAAAATAGTGGCCACGCTTGTTGCAGTGGTAAGCGGGATACTTTTTCCCACTCCGACCCTGAGATGCGCTACCGTAGAGCGGCTTCTCGCAACCTGAGCACATAACAATCTTTCTATATGGATAGTCTGCGTTAAATCTACCTTTACGCTGTTGGTGTTCAGGAGCTTCGCGCTTGATTATCTTAGTCTTACCATCGTCCTCTACGAGCGTAATCTTGCCTCGGTTAGCCTTGTTGAAGTCCTCATACGTCACGAGACCTTCAAACTTTGCCTTAACAGGCTCGCTATCAGTCCATTTCTCGCATATAACTCCAGCGTAGATAGGATGCTCAATAAACTTCCAAAATCGCTTCAGTGTAAGCTTATTGCCACCCATTGTTTTGGATACCTTGCCACTTGATATAGTTTTTCGCCTAATCATGGTTCGCGACTTGTAGCCTAAGCGGTTAATCTCATCAACAATCTGCTGGTCAGTTAAATTACCCTGGGAACGGAGTTCAAACATCTTTAATACGTAAAACTCCTCACTCTCAACTGGCGCAAGTATGTAGCGTTTGCCATTTGGCGTATCAATACGCTGACTGCAATATCCATAAGGCGCACGCCGCATATAGTAGCCAAGTCGCGTGTAACGGACTTCTGCGCCTATCATACGGCTCATAATGTCTCTTAGTTCAGACTTTGCTCGTTCGGCTTCTAGTAGCTCTGTAGTGTGAGATGGCGAAAACTTGCTCCAATAATACTCCACCCCGAGGTGCTCCAGAGTATTAACCTTAACATTGCTAATAACCCCATACATATCTATTAGCTCGATCCCTCGCGGCTCTAGCTGTCGTTTCAGCTGATCGTAGAAGTAAGATCCGCCACGCGTAAATCTGTCGATAGACTTAACCAGCACTACCTCAATTCCATTTTTAGGATTAATTGCATAGTCGATTAGATTTTGCATCGGCTGTTCTTCGTGCGATGCAGATTCAAGGTAGGTCAGTGTTTTTACGATACGAAGATTACGATTTGGTGCGAACTTCTGCCCTTGTTCTATTTGCGCATCGGGTGAATCACCATCAATACTTTGGCCTGGCGTAGAAGCACGAACGCCCAGTAGTGTATTACGTGGTCGAGATTGTTCCAATAGCATGGTCTACCCTCAACTTACGCTCTATATGCTTATCGCCCTTTTGATCTTCTATTACACGATCAATCACTAGATTTGCTATAAGCTTTAACCGTTCTTCACTCGGCATGTATACAAACTCGGATAGGGCGGTCGTCTGTTTATTCTTTGAGCCTTTGGTGCGTGCCATCTTATAACTTCTTTCGGCTCGCCTTGGCTTCAAAGCCTAGGCTTATCTCTCGTTTAGTGAGTTTTCCGGTAATCTCATTCTGAACAAAGCAAATAATCCGGACATCGGCAATCTCTACAATCATCTCTCCAACTGCTAATACTTTGAGCATTTGTCTTCTGTTTGATGATTTGACCTTACCCATGTCTACCCTCCACTAAAAAACGTACCGTTGATAGGTACGCTTATAACTCGACTAACAGGAGGTTATTTCTCCCAGGGTCTGCCTGGTTTAGGTCTGTCTTTTAATTCTTGTTCCACTAACTTTTTAAGTTCTTTGTCGCCAGAACTGGCAAGGAGCTTCAGGATGAGTTCGCTAAGTGTCTTGCCGTTTTTCTGGGCAACAGCTTTAGCGCGGCTACGAACCGCGTCTGACACTCGTATCTGCATACTCACTATCTTCCTGGACATAAGCCCCATTTTAATACTTAATCAGTTTTTCTGCTACATATACCCTCGTTTAGCCGAATTATTAACGTACCTTCTACATATAAATAGTATTACTAATTAAACTAAATAGCAATACTAATTAACGATTTTCTGACGTAATATTTACTCCAATAAAGGTTGCTACCGTAAGCAACGATTATTACTTAAATTAACAGATGTAAACCTACCTCAATATTCTTCCTCTATTATATAAATATAAGAGTGACAAGAGTATAGTACAGAGACAGGAATAGAGAGCGGTGGTGAGAGAGTGTTAGATGCCAAGAAAAGAGTACAAGTTAAATCAAAATCAAGTACAGTTTTTAAAACTATTGTTTAAGTTTAGGTTTGCAAATACTGAGTTATTAGCAAGATATAAGAGTGTCAGTCAGACAGCTATTAAGAAAACATTGGCTAACCTTACTGAACGAAAGCTCATTGATCGACACTACGGCAGTTCCTACAAGTTCAGCGGTAGAGGCGCTGAGTACTACCTTACCCTTGAGGGTATGAAGTTGCTTAGGGATATGGGGCTAAGCCAGAAAGCCATGCGGACTATGTATAACAATACAAAGGCGACGCTTGAGTTTAGGCAACAATGTCTAGATATATTTGCAGCTTACTTACGATTACGAGAACTCTATCCTGAAACCTTTAGTATGTTTACCCGTTCTGAGCTGGCTGATTTCGCTTATTTCCCCCAACCCTCACCAGATCTCTATTTGATACGCAAAACACCCTTAGATGACCTGATAAACGAGTACATGCTAGAAATAAACACCGACGCACGCTTTTTCGTCCAAAAAAAGCGGTTAGATGTCTATTTTGAACACGCCGACTCAGGGGAGTGGGATGATCAGGGTAATGGCTATCCAATCTTGCTGTGGATATGTGGGGATAGTCGTATGGAAATGAAAGTACAAAAATATCTAGAGAACAGATTAGATGATCTTGAGGTGCGCACTACTACTTTGAAAGCATTGCTCAATAAGCACTCTCAGGAAAAAGTAATTTGGAGTACTGAAGAAAAGCTAGTTGATTTATAACTTCACTTGGCATTATATAAAATAACAAGCCACCTTGTCGCTTGCGACGAGGTTTGATCGTAATATAGTGGAGGTCTGGATACATTCAGTGACGACAATCACCCGAGAATCATACGTTTTGCTTTCTTTATCATACCGGCCAGTGCACGTTATGAGATTAAGTTGCTAGGCTCATTTTCAAAACTGCATGATTTGTATGTATGTAGTTATTACCTCAACACGTCTTATGAATCAGCGTTATCGATTGGTATCTAAGTCAATCTAAGCCTGTTGTTGGCTTGATGATATAGCTGTTCTGGCCGCCCACCTCGCCTTTTAGTCGTGGGAGACTAATCTTCACGCTCGTACCAGCTCCTACTTCACTGTCTATGGATATGGTCCCGCCGCTCTGTTCAATGACATGCTTGGCTACAAACATGCTCAAACCAAGTCCTTGGTGATCAAACGTCTGGGTGTCCGTACCACGCTGTAGTGGCTCAAATAGTCCATTAAGTACTTCGGGGCTGAGGCCTGGACCATTGTCGCTCACCTTAATGGACACCTTATTTCTCTGGCTTTGCGCCCCTACAACTGCCTTGCTTCCTGCAGGGCTGTACTCTATTGCATTGCCAATAACGGCACTGAGAATGTAGTCGAGCTGGTCAGATTGAAGCGGCACTAACAGACCGTCCGCCACATTAGACTGTAACGTACTGCCCTTTTCTTGTGCTAATCTTTGAACCGCAGGTTCAATAGATTGTTTGTAGTAACTTGCTGCGTCCACAGAAGCTGCTGGATTAATCTGCGTCAGACGTTGGTAACTCGTAAGTTCCTGAGTCAGCTTGTGCAACATGGTTAGTCCGTTGACAAGTAGATGAGCGTCAGGAAGCTGTGCCATACCTTCAGTCCCTTGACTCAACTGGTCGGTGTGGTGCTGCAAAGCAGGCGCTACTGACTGCAGGAGCTCTTCTTTTTGCTTGGTCACCATCTGAACATTTGCTAATTCTCGGTCGATGTCAGCATGTAAGACTTTGGATCGCTTATGGTAGACGTAGTAAATTCCAATAAGCAGCGCACTGAAAATGGCTAGGAGTATCAAGTTAACGAGGCGGGCACCGCGCTTCTCGTAGGCACCTGTCAACAGCAGGGTCAGGTCAATAGCGGCGATAGCCAGGGCAATCCCAAGCAAGCTAGCCCACATCGTACGTGCCTTAGTGAGCAGTTTTTGGTCAGAATCCGCGAAGCTTGATTGACCACCCTGTGCCAGTGAGGCTTCCACTGAACCTTCGAAACCTTGCACCGTTGAACGCAGTGCAATGAGTTTCTGCCCAAAGTTGGCAAGGAATATACTATCCAGTGTATGCTTGCTGGTCATGAGTTCATGGGCACCCTGCAAAACTGCTAACGGCGTATTAAGGTAGTGGGTGATGATCTCAAGGAATTGCTGAGTCATGCTGGCTCGTTGTTTAGCTTTTGCGATGGCCTGCTGAGCATCTCGTGTAAAGCGGTACTCTCGCCATGCTTGCAGTACATAAGCAAGCGCAAGCAACAGGAGTAAGGATATGAATAGGTAGTAATCTGCTCCAGGCTTTCGAAGCATGTCACTACCTGATGAGCTCTTTTTGGTAGTCGCTCGATCTCTAGTCTGCCGGTACAAATTCTTAGGTGTTGGTATGTTACTTTTGTCTAGATTAGTATTTTGAGAGCTCGTTGGCGCACGAGGAACGGAGCTGATACTAACTGTTACGGCACAAGTATTTGCGACAGTTGTTGTACCCTGACTGGTTTTAATCCGCGCGGTTGCTTTGTATGTCCCATTCTTTATATACCTATGATTGGCGGCGGGCGCAGATGACTCAATACTGCTACCGTCTCCAAAATCAAATAAGTAGGACTGAATATTAGTGTTACTGACTTGTCCCTTTGCCGTGAAGCTAACATCTAGTGGTGCCGTTCGTAGTGCGTTGCTAGTGTCTGCCAGTGCTACGAGGCGAGTGCAGGCATAGCTGGTCGTTGGCTGAGTAGGCGGAGGTACACTGGGTGTATGATAGGTGGCACGCGCTGCATTATTGATAGGCAATAAGGTCAGATCTTGATGCATGGCATAGGCGTTTTCAAACTGCTGCAAAGAATCTGATTCGTTTGCATCATCCAAATAATATCCCCCGAAGATAGCACCTTCGGCAGTAGTAATGGTCGCCGTCAGGGTTATATCGAACTCTATACTTTGATCAACTGCCAGTGGAATTGAATCATCTGCAGCAACACACGCAATCAACCCATTGTTAGGATAAAGATCATTGAAGTATGGGTCATCAAAATCAGAGCCAGTTCCGATGTATTGACACCCGACCTGACTCGTATTTGTGTTGGAAACATAGGTGAATCCAGCTGGCATAAAGTAGTATAGTCCACCACCAAAGAATGAATTATATGGCCCATAATTTGTAATCGTAATGTGCGACGATACCGTTGCTCCACTCTGTATAGGTGATGGTCCTGGCGCAGTAATAGCCAGTCCGAAATCAGTCTGAATCACGGTATTAATACGGATGTTATGGTTGGAGCCAAGCGTAAGGCCGCCACCGAGCGGCCATCGAGCGCTATCTAGCGATAGATCTTGTATATTTTGGTACTTTATACTGCCACCATTAAGAGACAGGAAATCGGGACTTACGTAGGACCAATCTAGATCAGTCGTATTGTCGCCTGGCGACACTGTGTAGGTGAACGTCAGAACTGCTGTCCCCGATCCTCCGGTATACTGAGCGGTCAGTCCGTCACGCAAGTTCAGTTGGGGCGCGCCAGTAACATAGACTGGGGTGGCAAACGTTAACTTTAGGGCAATTACCGTACCCACACCATATGTTCCATCGGGGGTTGATGTATCAATGGTTGGCACCTCACACTTCTCGCCTGCATCGATGATGACCCAGTTGTAGTCGGCTGTAAGCGTTTGATGAACTGTAATAGCCTGGCAATACGCTACACTAGGTGCATCAAGTGGCACATTCGACTGAACGCCATGTGCTAGCCATCCGATAAGAGATTGATCGTAGCTCTGCAAAGAAAAACCTTCTGAGCCGATCAGCATTCCTTCCATAGTTGTGACATTGCCAACATCCCAGGTATCAAGTGACTGGTCAAAGGCGCTGGCATTCTGGAACATACCTCCCATATTAGTAACATGGCTCACATCCCAGCCGTTGAGGGATTGGTTGAAGGATGTAGCTCCACTGAACATTCTATTCATGTTGGTAACATGGCTCACATCCCAGTCGCCCAGCGGCTGGTCGAAGGCGCTGGAATTCATGAACATACCATCCATGCCATAGTATGAATATTAGAGTCCACCGGTACCAACAACACTTGAAGTGTCCCAACTATTGAGGGGCTGGTTGAAGGATGTAGCTCCACTGAACATTAGAGCCATGTTTGTAACACTGCCTGTATTCCAACTATTGAGGGGCTGGTTGAAGGACAAAGCTCCGGAGAACATACTCTCCATTGAGAGTACTGCATCAGTGTCCCAACTATTGAGGGGCTGGTTGAAGGATGTAGCTCCACTGAACATTAGAGCCATGTTTGTAACACTGCCTGTATTCCAACTATTGAGGGGTTGATTAAATGTTGGGGTGTTCAAAAACATTCTTGACATATTTGTAACACTGCCTGTATTCCAACTATTGAGGGGCTGGTTGAAGGATGTAGCCCCCCAGAACATCCCTCTCATGTCGGTAACGTTGCTGGCGTCCCAGTCGCCCAGCGGATAGTCAAAGGCGCTGGCATTCTGGAACATACCTCCCATATTAGTAACATGGC
Organism: uncultured Candidatus Saccharibacteria bacterium; assembly: GCA_964409615.1. Taxonomy (GTDB): domain Bacteria; phylum Patescibacteriota; class Saccharimonadia; order Saccharimonadales; family AWTP1-31; genus AWTP1-31. The sequence continues at coordinate 116,643 of CAYPDT010000001.1, forward strand.
TCACATCCCAGGAGTTTAGAGGCTGATTAAAACTCGATGCCCCAGAGAACATACCATCCATAGCAGTTACACTACTCACATCCCAACTGTCGAGGGGTTGATTAAAAGCAGAAGCATCCTGAAACATGTTGTTCGTATAGGTAACATGGCTCACATCCCAGGAGTTTAGAGGCTGATTCACTTTACTGGCTCCATGAAACATATTGTCCATGTAAGTAACATTGGACAAATCGGGTGTATCTGTTGCGGTGATCGTAAGGTTGGAAGCATTTTCGAACGAAGACGCCATGCTCGCCCACTGATTCGTTCCCCATTGTTCTACGGTCAGTAGTTCCGGAGCATTTGCCGGACTCAGAAGCATGCGAGGGAATGTCCCAGTTATCTTAACGGTATACACTCCTGTGGATGCATACGTATGATATGCAGCATCAGTAACACCCATATCCACTGCGCTATCCCCCCAATCAATATCGTAGTTGTAACCGCCCAAACTATAGGAGGGTATGGAAAGTGCCTTGCTAGCATTTTGAATATTCCAAGTAGTCACAAACTCATCAGGGGCATAAGCGTAGGTTCGACTTAATTGCACGGCCGCCGCAGTTATCAATAAGGTGAGCAGGACTCCAGTATACCCCGACCATAGCAATAATCTTTTCTTGTAGTACAGTGCTCTAGGAATAAACACCGCCTTGGCATGATGCAGCAACCCGTATCGAACCCTCGGGTCTTCCACTATGAGTGGTCTTTGGTGCCGCTTGTAGTCGAGCTGGTAGCAAATACTCAGCACTATTACTAACAGGAGAGCTATGCATCCTAGAACAGCAAGTACAGCTAGGTAATCAATCTTGTTACCGGTAAACAGTAGTCTCCAGATGTCCCGACTTAACGAAGAGGTGGAGCGGAGTGACAATGATATGAAAATCATGAGCAACAATGACCCGGCTACAATCATGAAATCTCTGCTATGATTGGTCAGACGGGTTCTGTGACTATAAAATCGGGTACTAATTCTGTTTCTGGTCTTACGCATAATGCATCTAGCTAAGGGGATTACCTTTACATAATGTTTCCGTTTAAGCTTTATTACTTTAAGTATAGCGGTCTTGCTCGCTACAAACTAGCGCTGAGTACTTGCGTGCCATACCAATAAAATCTATAGCAGAGCAGCAATACTCTTAAGCATTCCTATATCAATCTCAACCTCTGGGTCAAGTTTACTAATAGTAATGGTGACTACAGTACTGTCCTTTAGATAGTGGAGTTGATTTGAGTCTTCGGTATAGTGCGCCGCTCCAGCAAGACCAGCTATTGCCTTGCCGTTGTCCTGGATCATACGGGTATAGATCTTTTGGGCCTCAGCCTGGTCATCTATAGTACGCGCAGTAATACTGACCGCCCGTAATTTCTGAGTATTCGACTGAGTTACTGCATATGAGCACCCCGCTGTGGTTCCCTCACTCGTTTTGACATCTGGAAATGGAATCATTTTTTCTTGAATTGGCTCGCCGATTATGCCCTGGATCTGATTCCTAGTGATTTTTTTACAGATTGTGCTGCTAGAATTTTCGGGGAGCTTCATAAAGCTACCAGCATCTATAGGCTTGGATTGGGGACTCCTGAAGACCACCTTATCTCCATCATCACTAGAGGACTTGCGTACCTGCCAGAAAACAATAGAGAGTGCAATAACAAGAAGAGCCACAGCTACACGCATGACTAGCGATCTGCGACTAGTCTTGTAGGTACGTCGTAGTGGCCGCTCCATTTTCATCACTATATGCGCCGCTTCATTAGCGAGCAGGCCTTCTGTGGCGACGCAAAAGCCAGAGAGAACCACCAAGCAACAATATAGGCAGCAAGACGGACACTATTCGCTGACCGGTCTCTCCTAGAGCATTAATCAGTCCGCCACCATTTCCACTATTACCAGAGCCACCTGGCGTTTCTGGACTTGGGATAGTGTAGGCAGCGAGCGCGATACCCTGCCCCAGCGAGTTAGCAGTAAAGTCATCAATAGCATCAGTACCAAGCACATATGCGTTGGCAAAGACTTGTTGGCCCATATAGCTTTCGGGATCACCATAGACAATTGGTACAAGCATGGCAAAGTTTGTGAAACCATCCTCTACCGTTCCGTTCACCGTGGCAACCACGTGCACCGTAATGGATTCGCCACTGGCAAGCTCTCCTGCACCAGTGTAGAAACAATGAATGACATTATAGTTTGGGTGGCCCGAGAAGAATGGCAGTGCGTTGGCCGGCGCCAGCATACTACAGGTCACATCATCACCCTCCGCCGAAACAAAATCAAGATTATCGGGAAGTACGTCAAGAATCAGATCCTTTTGAACTGGTACTGACCCATCAGCCGGAGACAAGTCAGCCGGAAATGGCCCATTATTCGTAGCCGTTATAGTGTAGTTCAGAGTAGCTTGATCGGCCACATCTTGTGGATTATCTAGCGTCTTTGTAATACTCATATCACTTGTAAAGCTCGTAGCGTAGGCGATGTTGTTATTAGGCCGAGCTAAAAGATAGTCCACTACGTCACTCCCGCTCGCAAACGCAGCCAAAACTGTTCCATAGTCCGGATCTCCTTGTGTGAGAGGGCCAATAACAAAGTTAGCTTGCGTACTCGGCGTGTCGTTTACGACTGTTCCCGAAACAACGACCGAGACACTCTCCCCTTCGCTCAGGATCTTAGTGCCGTCCACATAGCCACAAAGTACAATTTCGTACGCTGTATGATTTGGGAAGTAGCTACCAAAGTACGCTCCAGCTGAACCAGGACCACCGCCTATACATTCCACGCCAGTATCTGTAGTAGAGCTGAGGAAAGCGACACCGGGTGGCATAAGATCGGCTAGTAGATCATTCGAACCATGGCTACTGCCGTCCCAATAGCTAATATCAAGTGGCTCAGGGCCTTTGTTGGTCAGTGAAATCTCATACTGGACAACCTGGCCCGTTACCATGGCCTCCGGATTGAGTAGTCGTTTGCTTACGGCGAGATCGCTGGGTGGAGTTCCTGCTGCACCAAACTCACTCGTAGCACCAAACCCATTAGGGCTATCCTCATCGATCTCAGTTGCTGTCATAGTTATATTGTCATGATTGATACCGGTCAGAGTGTGATTCAATATGCTTTGGCCATTACCCGCGTAGACAATATCGACTGAACCAAGATAGTGCTCACCCTCGCCCGGGCCATCAGTGTCGGCAACGGTATTACTAAAGAATTCTATTCGGTAATTGCCAGCCGCACCCTGATACGAATAATCCACTTTAGTGTTGCCACCCGACTCAGTCACCCTAAAGTAGGTTGGGTAGTTTAGTTTACCATTCGGTCCTGTATCGTTGTCGGTGGAGTCGTTCACAACCGGGCCACCCCCACCGATACTAATACCTCGGTGATCATTGTCGTGTATAGAATTCTGCGAAATCGACACATGCTGTGCGTTACCCAGGATACCTATGCCATCGAGATAAGTAGGGTTGGTATTACTGTGTGCATTGGCAATAATATTTTTTTCTATCCTGATGTAATCGCTGTCATCAGTAACTGTAATCTGATTTTCGGGTGTTGGATATGCGGTGGTGTTATCGTCCATAACACCTAAGTTATTACCAACAACCTGTATGTTCGTAGACGGATCGTCGGTGATTGTAGAATTACCAATAGTTAACTCTTTTGAGTATTCACCGGCCATAACGTTTTTTCCTGCGGCATTCGTGGATCCAACAACCGAATCCGTAACACCACCTAAGAAAATGCCTGACGCTCTGGCAGTGCAACCACTACAAGTCTGGGGTGCCGATGCATTAAACATAATACGGTTCGCCTGAATCGTAAGACCCGAAACATCTTCTGCTCTCACCGCACCAAAGGTATTACTCTTAATAGTATTGCCTGCTCCAGTAGCCGTGCCACCAATAAAAGCGTTGGTAGCCCCTTCAGACAGAACGATTCCTGTACCCTTTGCGGCCGTAAATAAGTTGGCGACCGCATCAGCGCCAACACCGATAAAGTTGCCCAGGATGCGCAAGTTATTGGATGGGTCACCCGTCGAACCACTGGCGACGATACAACTTTCGGTGCAGTAGCCTAGTATATTGCGGTCGGCGGCGGCCGTACCACCAATGGTCACGTTATCTGAGTTATTAATAACCACCGAGTTCACAAAACCATCGGTCTTTTGTTTACCATAGCCAGCTGTCTGTGTGTCGAGGTAACTACCGAGTAGCTTAAAGCCGTCAGCATGATCAAGTACAATGTTGCCGTCTTCAGAGTCAGCTATATTAAGACCTTGCAGCGTTACGTTGGGCGCAGTAACGGTAAAACCACCACCAGCATTAGTGTTATATACAGCAACTCGAACAGTACCGTTAAATGGCTGGGGAGCCTGGTTGGTGTTCTTTACGGAGTCACCTTGTGTGTATCCATCAATGAATACACTCTGCGTAATAGTCATAGGGCTGAGTGGTTCAATAAACTTATCGCCTACGGCGTCACTATCAATGCTAAAGACAATGCTATCTTGGTCACTTGGGTTGCCATTACCATTAGCATCCACAATAGCCTGCCGCAGTGAACCTGCCCCTGAATCGTTGATATTAGTCACGGTAAACGTCTGTGGAGCGGCATAGACGTGATTTGTGAACGTCCCTACTCCGAGAAAAGCCAACACCGCCAAGGCAGGTAGAAACCAAGACGATCGTGATCGTTTAATAATCATAACTATCTACCTCGTGACCTGTGTCAGTTTTAAGCGTCAGTGTATGGGGAGAAACAGTGTCTAGATCGTTTGAGTACTGACCCGCTACCAATACGCTGGCATGCCCTGCCTTATAGCCCGCATCATCACGTAGCAGATATATGTCACCATTTGCAGGGATGACCGAACCAGCCGGAATGGTGTAGTCGATGCCTTCCATGAGCCATCCGGAAATATCTACGGGCGTATTTGATGAGTTACTTAATTTAACAAGCTCACTAGCGTTAGTACCGCTAGCTACCACCTGTGATATAGAGACAGAGTTTTGCTGCGTTAACGTCTGTGACAATGGTATCGCCCAATCATTGCGATGTTCGGCTACAAGAGTATGCTTTTGTGACATTATCCCCGAGAGAACATCAAAGTTGGGTGTTCGACTAAACCCTGGCTGTGATGGCCACTTAGCTTGGTCCAAGACACTATCTGCACCGTACAATGTATTAAGTTGAGAAACTTTTGTATGGAGTTGATCGCTACTGTAGAACTTGTCTACGAGCGTCCGTAGTCTACGGTAGTATGCGGCCTTCAGTTCAGGCTGATCATAGATAGCCTGCAGGGCAGCCTTCTCGCCGAGGGACATGTACGGTGCCGAGTTATAAGGACTCACGATATTAAGGGGATCAAGCTGATACAGCAAATCCAGATCCCACGCCAGGGGTGTCCAGCGTTCCGTATCATTACTGCGATACAAAAGCGTGTTGCTAAAGAGCGATGAGTCATGACCCCGCAAGATGGCCATGATAGCCATATTGTTAATCATTGCCGGGACATCGTTCTCGTCGAGCGCATAGTTTCTGCGGGCAGGATCTTTCCTATCGAGCGTCATATGCGACTGCCAGAGATCACGATCTGCGGTATCTGAACCCATAACTATCTCATACCAGTCTTCGATAAGTGTTCCGTTATTGAAGCCTTTTTCCTGACGCCATTCTTTCTCATACTTCTCTGCAAAGATATAGGAGCCTTCAAACTGCCCGTTTCGTTGCAAACGTACCGCACTAATATCCGGCACTGCTGCCCCTGACTGTTCAACTACCCACCATGCAGCCAAAGTACGACCAATACTTGCTGTGGCGTAATCACTGTTCAAATGGAACTCATCCAATTCACGGTTACTCCCACCTGCTAGATTTATCTTGTGACCAGTTGGTAGATTAAACTTAAAGGACTTTTTAGGGAAAGATCTTGAATACTCGCCCTTAATACGAACTCGGGAGTTATCAAAAATCTTGTCCCCGTATGCTACAACTGCAGGAAAGGTGACATTATCGTTAACATGGTTTGTCGTCATGTCCGTAAAGTCAGCATCGTCAATGTACCAGTTAATAATAGGCGCATTGGAGGTGACCGCTGGGTTCTTTACGGCGTAACCCAGGTAGTTAATCGAGTCGTCATTACCGGGATTTGTTTTAGTACCGTCCCCGTTCGTAGCCGATATCTTAAACCGTACGAGCGTCGATGCCACTTGCCCAGGAATCTCCGCCCCATATACTCCGTCGCTGGCAGCTCCGTCGCCACTATTGCCGTCATCGTTCATAGTAATGGTTTGCTCAGCATCAAAGTTAGTGCGATACACCAAATCTACGCTATCAGCGTCAGCTACATTTGCCGTCACCACAACTGCACTCGCCGGATCTATGTTGGATGGCTGCGAAACATTGGTGATAGTTGGCGTGTTGAGTAACATCTGACTATTTACTGCTCCTGGGGTGGGTGCGCCGAGGCTTGCTGCCCAGTTGGCCGGTGCGGTGTTGTCTAGATCTACGTCCTTTAATTCCAACGAGGGACCAGAACCGTCAGGACTAGTTGGCCACAGATCTCGATCTGAATACGTTACAGTACTAATGACGTTTCGAGTGGGGGTAGCATTATCGCTCAGTGTTACTGTTTCGCCGCTGTTAGATAGATTACCGGTGTACTCTGCGATTGGCGTGACGCCTGCGTAGGTTCCTTGTGTAGCCGAGATACTAGGTGACACCACTACATAACCGTGTGACGGGATACTGTGCGAAGGCCCAAAACAAAGGGTAATACCAGCTGTAAAACACCAGCCATCAAGCTGTATTGTGCTTCCTGTCTTGTTGTATAACTCAAGATAGTCATCACTCGTGAGGTCAGAAGCAGCATGGTACATTATCTCGTTAATCACCACGTCATTAAGACTAGCCGCCTGGGCGTGACGCAGATTTAACGCAAAAGCAGCCCCCATACTGAGAACTATGACCGCTGCAACTATAATGCCTACCGTACGTTTAATTTTAAACATGTGTGTTTCTCCGAACCAGCCTAAATAGCTTATGCCTACCAAGTATACTATACATTCAACAGATTTATAATCTATACACCTAACTCACTCTGGGATTCAGTACAGGTACCTTACATTTGGATCTCCTGGTACGCTTTAGTTCGAAGATGCATAAGCGTATACTTGCAGTAGAATTCTTATGAAAAAAAAGACCCCCTTCCAGCGTCAACGCACTAAACGACGCGTCCGGCAGTTATCGCAGCTGTTTGTGGTGCTCAGTATGATGACGGTAGGGGTTTATATCCTGGGCAACAGCTTTGCCGAGGTACCGTCCCAATCCTACTATGCTGCTCCCACTGGTACGGCCGCCGGTGATGGTTCTCTTGAGAAGCCATGGGATCTAAAAACAGCACTACTCAACAAGACGGTGATTAACCCGGGCGATAATCTCTGGCTCCGTGCGGGCACGTATGGGACAGGTGCCAAAACTACTTTCGTTGATGATCTGAACGGTAGCCGAGAACAGCCGATCACGATTCGTAATTATAACAATGAACGGGCGACTATCGATGGCAATATTACGGTCAATGGTAATTACAATCGATTATGGGGGCTTGAAGTCACCAATTCGTTCCTTGAGCGTAATACTACACTCGGTGAAAGAGTGGGTGGACTGACGCTGTATGGCAAAGGAGGATATGTTGGCAGGATCTTTGGTTGGCAACATAGGCGAAGGCAAAGCTCCGCTTAATTCACTCTATCCAGATAGATTTACGGGCGGCTCATCTTCAGGTTCAGCATCGGCAGTCGCAGGAGATCTAGTGGATTTTGCCATTGGAACAGATACTGCTGGCTCTGTCCGTGTACCAGCAGCGGCATGCGGGTTATACGGTATACGACCTACCTACGGGGATATAGGTACAGAGGGCGTGTTGCCGTGGGGTGCTTCCTTTGATACGGTCGGTATTCTGTCTAAAGACCTAGGGCTAGTTCGAGATGTCTATAAAATACTCAGCGAGAACTCATTACAGACCAATGAGATTACAAAAATTCTGCTTCCAAGAGATTGTCTTGAACAGGTAAGTCCTGAGACTGCAGAAGCAGTGACACTATTTGCTAATGAACTTGCTGAAAAACACAATATTAAACTCGAAGAAATTGATTTTGCTGAGTATGTTAGTCAGGATACCGCTGATTTGTTCGGTCGAATGGCTGGTCGAGATAATTGGAATGCACACGGTGAATGGATAAAAGCTAATTGGGATTCCCTTGCAGCCGATCTACAGACTAGGATGGAAGGCGCAGAGCAGTTCGCTGCCGACACTCAAGATAAAATTGATTCCGATAAGCAAGCTCGTGAGAACTTTACCGAGTCGGTTAGCCAGATAGTGAGTAGCGGCACAATACTTGTTATACCCGTTTTATATGACTTACCTCCAAAGCGCGATGCATCACCCGACGAACTCTTTAACTACAGAAAGATGGCCGTAAGATTAAATGCCGTAAGCGGACTGAGTGGTTTACCGGAAGTAGTTGTGCCAGTGCTTAATAAAAGTAATGACTTAACTTATGGTGTGGGCTTAATAGGCTCAAAAAATTCAGAACTAGATATATTAGAATTTCTAATTAACTAAGTTGCCCATCGTTTTTGCTATAGTTAGATTATGACAACTGAGGATGCCTACAAGTTATTTAGAACACCAAAAAACCTCCAGCAGCATATGTTGACCGTAACAGGCTTAATTTGTGCAGTTCAAGAACATTGGAGCGGTGATGACATAGACTGGGATGGCTTGATTAGAGCTGGGTTGCTACACGACCTTGGTAATGTTATTAAGTTTGATTTAGATAAATTTCCTCAGCTACTTGGCGATGAACTGCCCCGAATTGAGTTCTGGAGAGAAGAACAAAAACGTCTAATAGCTAAGTATGGAAATGACGACCATGCTGCAACGGGTAAGATGCTCGACGAGCTTGGAGTAGATTCCAAGATCAAAGAAACTATACAGGCAAAGTCATTTGGAAACATACGGAAAACTGCATCATCCAGCAATTGGCTACCAAAGATACTTCAATACTGCGACCTCAGAACATCACCACATGGGCTTATGACACTCGACGAACGAGTAAGTGATATTGAGGAGCGTTACGACAAATATGCTGGCAGATCAGATTTTCCTGAAATGATAGCAGCTGCTAAGTCTATAGAAAGCGAAATCGAACAATCCATAGATACTGACTTGGAGCAGATCATAACTAACGACAGTGCGGCTAAATTCAAGAACAAGCTGCTTACGTATCAAGTTCAGCTCTAAGCTTCTCTAATAGCTCTGGATTACTGTGTGCCATGCCATGAAAACCCGCACGCAGATCTTCAAGCAAAGAGATTGCCATTTCACGAGTCGCATTCTCTGGGTCATGAGCCTGTAAGTAGCGCATTACACTCTCTATGTCTTTTTCGTTGATCTCATATTTCTTAGTCATAATTACTCCTTACTATATCACCAATAGAACCTCTTTAACCCCAAGAACCGTACCATCTGCTTCGTCAGCTCCTCCGATTCAATTCGCCTCATAATCTCAGCGCTATTGCTTTGAGAGAGAATATTGAGGCTGCCCTCATATAATATTCGTCCGTCTAAGACAGCTATTTTGCGGTGATGGTAGTTACTAAAGAACCTTACCTTAACGCCAATACTTCTAAGAGACTTGGTGGCTACCCACGCTTGAATTCGTAGTTGCTCGTCATGGTGACCAGGAAAGCGTGTATTAACCCTCACCCTAACGCCACGTTTAACCAACTTTCTTAAAGTAGGAGCTAGTGCATTAACTCTAGTGACTGTCATATAAGGACTTTCAATGATCACCTCTGTGTGACAGCGCTTTAAATCTCGCAAAAAAGTTGGATAGAAGCCTTTCTCGTTATACAATGTTGATGTTAGCAAGTCGGATGGAGACGGGGGTCGTCGCAAAAACCTAAACATGACTATCCTCCCCATCCAAGTACATTACCTTACCATTTTGGTAAACAACACCCAGCGCTTCTATTTTGGATTGTAGCAAATATATGTCCTGCATAAGTGGTTCAAATAACAATCCAGTGAGCGCACCAAGTATAATGTCCAGCTACGGTTGGATTTTTTATTTTCGTTCATTACAGCTCAGACTAGTTCGGAGCGTCAGCTGTTTGGCTGATTGCCACCTTGGCCACCGCAATACCTCGTGCAACATCGAGTAATTCTTGATGCTCGGCTAAAGCTTGGTCTGGTATGAATTCAGTGAAGACAAGTTGGTCAACAACCTTGATAAACGTCTTACGAGCTGCTTCGAGTTCGCCCTGAGTCATTGAACTCCGAACATCCAAGTATCTAAAGAAGGTACGCGTCACTAATGAACCATCAGTGAAGTCTGCTGGCAAATCAAAATCCCGAGCACGAGCCATGTGGACGGGGTCTTCGACCGTAACATCAAGAGGGCTCCAACCTAACAACGTTGGTTCCTCTACTTGGCCTGCCGCTATAGTGCTGGTGCGCCATTCTTTCTTAAGTGATTGTTCAAGTCTGCCTACATTAACAGGCTGACGACTACGGAAGCCTGATTTCGGCACTTGTTTTTTAGTCATATATACATATTGTACAATGTTTTTTGTTTTTTTGCCACACTTATGGTACGATTGGTCCTAGTCTTTATCTATGAAAATCATCGAATCTTCACCCCCACCAATTATTGGTTTTGCCGAAATTGACCCTCGACTGCAGTTTCACGGCAACTACTCATTTGACAGTGTTGCTGGCGTTGCAGAACTTGGAGAGGTACTAGCCAAAAAAACCGTGCATATTGATTGGGTTGAGGTCACTGAAGCAATCGCGCCGGTTTGGAGGCAAGCGGAAGCAGATTTTAGAAATCTCTACAATTTAGCCGATGACGTCGTCTTACGACATAGCTTGCGGGTTCGACCAGATAGCATGCAAGATGTTAGCCCCCCCATCTATGGACCGACCTTGCGTGAGTTGATGGGATTTCCAAAACGTACTCACTCCCGCCCTGGGGGCGCGCACATTGATGTGAATGTACTGGCACATCCTGGTAGGGCACGATATACCTATGCAAGCTCTGCATCTACCGAGTTCTTTTTAGGGAAGCGCTGGATTATACCGTTTAACCCCGATACTGGTGTAGAGTCTCCACGCATTGCTTCTGTACTGATGGAGACCCTGGCTAACAGTCTCTTCATATTGCCACAACTGAGACATTCTATGTATTATCAGCCGCAGCCAGGGTCAATCGTTCGTGTTGGAACTCAAGTCCACCGAAAGCCAAGCCGAGCATATAGCGGCCCTGAAGCTGGGATTCTTATCGTTAACGATATAGGCGTTAAGAGAGCACCTAAATAAGTACGCACCCTAAGTGCGGGGTAAATGGTGCGCCAGGTGCTCCATGGAGTACTCATGGCGCAGTAGTGGCTTAATGTCATCTAGGGTGACATCTATTTTGACTCCAGGGTTGAGCGTGCCGTACGGGTCAAAAATAAGTTTGAGCTTTTGGAATACGCCGTACATAGCATCACCGTAGAGCTTGCTCAAGTAAGGTGCTCGCAAGCGGCCGTCACCATGCTCACCGCTCGTGCTACCACCAAGGCTAATTACCATATTGTAGTATTCGTCGATAATCTTGAAGACTTTTTGGCGATCGCCAATTTGACTGAGATCCAAGAAAGGTTGCATGTGTAAATTAGCATTTCCAGCATGTCCCCACAGGGCAACTTGTAAATTATAGCGATTGAAGAGCTCGTAAGCCTGCGTAATGTACTCTTGGAACTTCTCTACCGGTACGATACCGTCTTCTATAATTGGTATCGCTTTTGTGTTGCCCTCAGAGTGTGCAGCAACAGCAGCAGCACTATGACGAATTTTCCAGAGTCGCTCTTTTTCAATCTCTTCAGTTTCTAGGCGATACTGGATTTGTGACTTAGTTAGAATTTTAGTAACTTTTTTGGCCATGCGTTTTTGCAAACGGATGTTTGCATCGTCAAACTCAATCAAGACAATCATCTTATGGAATGGCTTCTCTACAATTCCCTTCAGCTGATTAGGGCTGTGTACATCAATAAATTTTAGAAGATTTTCGTCAACCATTTCCATGGCGCTTGGGCTGTCTGATAATGACCGAATTTCGGCCAAGACCTGTTCGGCAACTGATAGGTCATCGAAGAAAGCTGCAATAAGAGTTGTTTCTGGATTGTAGGCCACTGTCTTGATAGTCGCTTCGGTAACGATACCTAATGTTCCCTGAGAACCAACAATAAGCGGAGTTAGGTCAAAGGAGCCGTCTTTGCGTTTTACGTCGGCGAGCGCATAGCCAGCCGAATTTTTACTGACGTGGAGTTTTGCATCGTTAATGGTTGCTTTCTTTTCCTCGATGAGCGCATCTACTGCTCGGTACAGCTCGCCCTCGAAGTTGGTCAAGCCCATCTTTTTGCTGAGTTCACGCTTGCTGAGTCGACGAGTTTCGATGACTTCACCATTAGCCAAAACAACTCGGAGAGTTTTTACGTAATCACGTGTAACTCCATACTTCATGCTCTTTTCACCCGCAGCATTGTTGGCAATTGCACCACCAACCGTGCTGTACTCAATAGATGAAGGGAATGGCGGCAAGAAACGACCGTGGGTGTGCAACGTCTGCTGCAACTTACCATATGTTAAGCCTGGCTCTATAACCACATCACCAGTCTTACCATCGAGCTCTAAAATTCGGTTCATGTGTGCTGGGAAGACCATAAGCACGCCACTACCAACAGCGGCACCCGCTTGGTCGGTGCCAAGCCCGCGAGCAGTTATTGGGATTACCCGACCGCGTTCGGCAAGCTGCCACGTAAATCGTGCCGTTTTACGCACATCACTTTCGTTACGCGGATACACTACCAGCGAAGGTGTGACTGCGAAGACACTACCATCTGTTGAAAAATACTTCCGAATCGCTGGAGTTGCGGTAACTTCTCCATGTAAATGTTCTTGTAAATACTGCGCGACTTTGCTCATGGCCCCTCTTATGTATAGGAAAGCTTAACTGTTTTTCTTTCATTCATAATAGCACAAACTAGTGCTCTGTCGGTATTCAATTCCAGATAAAATAATACCTATTTTACGGAGTCAGCAGATAGTGTTGCACCGTGTTTAACAAGTGCGCCGGTAATGGCATTGCGTATGCTAAGGACATTTTCCATACCGAACAAACGATAGCCGGTATAAAACCACATGTACTGAAAACTGTACGGCTGAACCTCAATGAGGGTCTCTGCTGTTCGAATCTGGATGCGAGCCCAGTTGATCGCACCACCCTGGCGAACAGACGCCTGCTTAAGATTAATCACTTCTTGCCTGCCCTTGTTTACAAAATCTATGGTTGCCGTACTGCCCTGCAATGTTAGTACTGCCTTGCTATTGATGGCCAGCTTGCCCGAAGATTGCACCGAGGCATAGCAATTAATTACTGGGTTGGGCTGGTTGCAGGCTTCGGTAATTGCCTGCACCTTCTTTTTATCGCGAACGTATTGATATACCGAACTCACAACGGCTAGAACTATCAATATTGGTGGAATATAACTTGTTATGTTTGTGCTCATACCGCTATTCTAGGTGACTCCGCTTGTTTATCCAAATCATCTGGTTTTGCCATCCAATATTTAGCACGAGGAAATAATTCTAGTTGATTTGCCACAAATTGCTGCAAAAATTCTAAGCCTTTTCTGGTTTCACCAGAAAGAATTTGGGTCTTATAAGAATTTGACCGGACAAATAAAAGAACGGCTGGTGGATTAAGATGTCTATCCCACTCAACAACTGCAAAATAAGATAGTGCTGGCCCGAACTTCACAATCGTTTGCTCACTATTGTCATCAGTATTTATATGAACATCTAGTAACCCTGAATCGGTGATAACCTCTACCCACTGGGTATCTTTCCTAACTGGTATTTGATACGTTGCACTATCAAAACCAAATTGTTCAGATTCGTCGTTTATCTGCAGGTCTTTCTCGCAAATTAAGCCGACACTAAAATTTCGAATATCGCTTGCCTGCAGATTCTCAACCAGCTCTGCCAGCCCAACCGACTGAGTTGTGAGCACCAAGCCGCCTTTTTCTGTATGGTCTGCAATAGCATATTTTTTAGAATCTGTGATAGATTTGAATTTCATACGAGCAACACTTTGCAGCACACGTTCTTTATTACCAGCCACTACTTTCTCTACGGCATCGCTCAAACTATCAGATGAACCGAGCGAATAACACAAAACTTTTCTTACGAACATCTGCTTTACTTGGTGTAGCTCTTTGGCATATTCCTCAAGCAACAAAACTCGAGTTGCTACATGCAGATAACCCCCCAGTAAACTCTGAAAATTAAAGTCGTTATTCTCGTCAAACATGTAGCCCTCGAGGTCAATATCATTGGGGTCTGTAACATCGAGCAAATCCTGGATAGCGAGTGGTAGTGAGTTGTCTAGTAGACTTTCGAGTGAGCTATCCAGTAACTCTTGCACCCGATTCGCATTACACTCCAGCCAGTAGTCGAATAGCTCAAGCTCATTATCAATATCGAATGGAGAATGGTCTTCGTACATAGCGGTTACTAGGTTGGCAAAAATATAACTTTCCATCTGGGGTATTGTTTCGGTACGATTGATATTAACTGGGAGCTGGCTCATAGCATATGTCACAATATCTTGCTCGGTTATCGGCGTTTGATCATTTTTCGATTGCTTAAATTGCATACGATAGGCACTCAGGAATGTCTGTGTTAATTCCAAGCCATCCTCCGTGCCACCCAAAGCAAGCGCAGTCTGGCTTATCGCAGAGTACACTTCTCTGAAGTCTTGGTAGACATCTCGCACAGTTATTGGTTCATCGCCGATATCTAGGGGTTCGCCATGAAAGCTGTCGGTGTCTATCAAACTACCGAGCGCAGTTATGTTTTGCTCATTCGGATATTTACATGCCAGTCCGAGAGCGTGAATTTTAGCAAGATTACTACCTGCGAACTGAATAGTTTGCTCAGTAAGGAATCTCCGAACATCTGCAGGATTGGTAGAGTCGAATGGTAGTTGCCCAGGTTTTATAAAGTGACGATTATATTTGGCAAATAACTCTTCCCTCAATTCAGGTTGAGCCAAATCAATCATTCGCATACTTGTATCCATAGCTCGTGCACTCACCATAAACGTTTCTCTGGTCAATTGTCCCTGCATTTCGGCTAGCTTCTCGGCAGTTCGCTTTTCTTCGGGGAGACGATTCCAGTCCGCCAACACAAGGCTGTCTTTATACGCTTGTAATGTCATTTTTTGGTGTGCATCTGTTTGCTCATCAAGGAGTGGTTTAGCAAAATACGTTGGCTCACTCAGCCCTAGTAAGTATTCAGTTCCGACTCCTGCAGCTCTTAACAGTGCCGAAACCCGTGCAACCCGCCCAAGCACTGCCAACTCCTGCAGCCCAAATGCAGTGTACCGTTCGCTCGACCCCGCAGATTGGGTGAGCACAGCTTTTGTAACGTTGTTGCCCTTTAAGTTAACCTATGTAAATGGGTTTCCAAATTCATCTGTCCAGTATTCTGGTAAAGATTCATCGCGTACTTCAAAAGACCGCACATGTATTGGCGTAAGACGCTCCATCCGCTGACTATCCTGGGCCTCTGAGCCAAATTCGTCATCATTAAATGGCAAAGAATTTTCTGCACCTTCTGTAAATAAAAACGGACACCGTGTCAACAAGTCCTTAATGTATCGCCGACCCGGCTCAAAGCCTGCAATCTCGTGTGCAACATTGAAGTCACCAATATCGGTGACTTCGTAACAAGGAACGGTGCGTTGAATCATGCAGTATCTAACTATGGCTTAGCGGCAGTGGTCGTGGATTTTTTGGTTGGAGTCGGGCCCTGAGGTGGTGTAATTGAACTATTCATATCCATAAGTGCACTGTACGTTACCACCTTGCCTGCAAATTGCTGAAATTGACTTTCGTCTAATGGCGGCACCACTTCTAGGGTACCTGCTTCCATAAAGCGCCGATGCAACACAGACGCTACCTCGTAGCGCATGCCACGACTATCGCCCTGGCTGGCCACAATTGCCATGCCCTCTGCCTCTAGATCTGCGAGCAGTGTCAGTAAACCTTCTCGTGGAGCTGGTGTGTGCAAAGCACTAATCTGCTCATCGAGCATTAAGAATGTATCTGCCTGTGGTAAATTTTCTAATCCTGCCATAATAACTCCTTGCTTTTGTATAATTAAATACTACAAACCACTGAAAAGCAAAAGTTAGTTTGGTGCGGATGAAAGGACTTGAACCTTCACAGGATTGCTCCCACTACGACCTGAACGTAGCGCGTCTACCAATTCCGCCACATCCGCACATTGTTGCCTCGCGCCGCGCGTCTACGATTGCCATAAGGCCGCCACAGTCGCACAGCTAGAACTCTGTAATTCTAATCTATTGCGGGCTGCTTCTCAAGTGTTATGGGTTGGCCGGACGGTTTGCCACACGCACCATCCACTTTTCAACATTGTTAAAGCGATCAGCACCACTGTTCATACTGGTTGGTGAAAAGCCATAGAAACTATCCCGCGCTACATATAAGTATCGTGGCTGGTACAGGGCTAATGCTGGTGCATCTTGCTGCCATGCTTCCAAGAACGGCTTGTACTTTACAGCACGCACAAAGTCTTCGCTGCGAGTTCGACCACCTTCTAGAGCTTTATCGGCAACAGGTGATTTATATTCAGAAAAGTTCAGACGGCTAGCCGAGCGAGAGTCTGCCTGGCTGCTATGCCAGAATGCAAACACATCAGGGTCGGCACCAAGAGCAATGCCGTATAGCAAGGCATCGTAGGTGTGCCCTACTAGGGCAGACTGTAGTTCCTGGTCTTCCAGCTTAATAACTTTCACGTCTACGCCTAGCTCTCGCCACTGGTCTTTGAGATTTTTAGAAACAGTGTCGTAGACTGGATTTTTTTGAGTAGTGAGCATAAAGGTCAAAGGCTGTTTACTCTTAAAACGAATACCGTTAGCACCAACTTTCCAGCCAGCAGCATCGAGCGCTTGCTTGGCAGCATCGATATTACCAGTCTGCTGTTTTATGGTCGGGTCGTAACCAATCTGACCTTTAAGCAACGGGCCGTAAGCCGGTAATACTGGCCGTCCGAGGTTGACCAAAATATCACCTACTTTTGTGCCCGATACAAGCGCGCGGCGCACCGCAGGGTCGGCGAAAATATCAGATGATGACTTAAAGAATACCATCACTTCATTAGTCAAGGGTACGTTATAAGCCTTGGTGGCAACATCGTCTTTTAGCTCATCGGGCATTGTACTTAAACCTGCTGCAGCGTTGACTTCTCGGCTAACCAAAGCATCTTTGAGCCGCTCTTCACTGGCAAAGCTTCGCATGATAAATTTGTCGATTTTTGGTGCTCCACCGACGTAATTTTCGTTGGGTACTAACGCTATACGCTGCTCACGCGCATCGGGGTCGGCCGATACAACCTCTACCGCTTCCCACTTGAAGGGGCCTGAGCCTACTGGGTTGCGGGTGTTAAACGGCGAAGATCGCAATTGTGATGGCGGGGTATCAGCCAGTAAATGCTTTGGCACAATGCCGTTGGTCATAGAGTACGGGAAGGCACTCAAAATACTGGGCAACGTAAAGACAATCGTTTTTTTGTTGGGAGTCTCAACCTTAATGCCCTGCCAACTGCTGGCTAGCGGTGATTTGGCATCGGGATTCTGAATCATCTTGTAGGTGTATAGTACATCCGCAGATGTCAGCTCGGTACCATCGTGCCACTTTAAGTTATCTTTTAGGGTGACAGTATAGATTGTGCCCGATTCGTCCAATTGCCAGTTCTTGGCTAAATCACCAACTAATTTGTTGTTTTGGTCTGCTTTGAATAATCCAGAAAATACCAAACGCTCTACACTACCATCCACGCTACCGGTAGCGTACAGAGGACTGACGTTAGTAAACGTACCGACAATACCTTCGGTAAAGATACCGCCAGGAGTTGGCGTGGCCGATAGGTAATGATTACCCAGGGTTCGTGTTTGATACAATACTCCGCCAATCAACAATACAAACAAAACCACCCAGGCTGCAACGAAGCGTCGTACTTTGGTAAGTCGACTTAATCGAGTAAAGAAATGTTTCTCCAGCTGGTCTTCAGTTTGAGTACCAAACTCCTCGACCTGCTGTTTACTTCGTCTAAATTGACGCCGCCATCGTAACTTGGTGGTGCGATCAATCATAAAACTCTCCCACTAAAGTTTTACGCTAAAATACCCAGGATCAACGACACTCCAAACACGAGCACCATGACAATGGTAATCTGGTGAATTGTCTTGTCTGAACCACGTCGGACACTGTTGACTTCTCCACCACCACCAAGGCCTGCGCCCAAAGATGCGCCACGAGTTTGGACCAAGATAAGAATTGTAGAGAGTACCGCAGAGACGATAGTTATGTAGTTAAATATGTTCATCGTTCTTCTAGTATAGTTGTTACAAGATAATTTACCAAGCCGATAACCATACCGGCAAGCATGGCTGCACCAAAGTTAGTGACGTGCAGTGGCGCATAAACCTTGCTAACTAACATGACCATTAGCCCATTAATTACCAGCATGAACAAGCCAAGGCTGAACAAGATTGCTGGAAGAGACAAAATAATGACAATTGGTTTAATGACGGTATTTACCAAAGCGAGTATTAAACCAGAGATAATTATCACACCCAAACGCTGGTCGTAGTTGATGCGACCGCCGAGCAGGCCGGCTGCAATCCACAGACCAAGGCCACTCACAAACCAGCGAATTAGAAACCGCGAGAAGGGCTTTTTCATAGTTAAAAACAGTATAGCATGATGCTTATGAATAGTCTCTGTCTTTCAGCTACTATGTAATCTTAGAGGTCGTTAGATAACCCTTCGGTCAATATGCTGTATCCGGTTTCGGTAATCAGTATGTCATCTTCAAGTCGAACACCCAAGCCTTCTTCTTGGATATAAATTCCAGGCTCAACGGTAAGCACCATACCAGGCTCAAGAGGCCGGTCATAATCGCCAATATCATGTACGTCTATACCCAGGTGATGCGAGGTTGCGTGCGGGAAGAAGCGACGAACTTCCTCGTGCTCAACGTTTTTTATAAGGCCCAAGCTACGTAATTTTTCGCCCATAAACTGCTCTATCTTTTGCTCATTATCTCGTACAACAGCGCCCGGCTTGAGTAAGGTATACGCATATTGCTGCACTTCTAGAACCGCCTCATAAACTTGCTTCTGGCGTTTTGTTGGCTGACCATTAAGTGAGTATGTTCGACTGATGTCGGCGGCGTAGCCAGCTACTTCTGCACCCACATCGAGCAGGAGCAGTCCTTTTGGGTCGAGTGGACTATTGTTGTGCATGTGATGGATAATGGCAGCGTTTGCACCGCCAGCAACGATAGGGTCAAAGGCATGACCACCGTTGCCATTCCATCTAAATCCATGGGTAATGTCGGCTTCTATCTGATATTCGTGTGTATACTTGGCAAGTTTGCGCTTAACTTTTTTAAGAGTATCGACCGTAATACTAATCGCTTGATTGATTGCGGCTATCTCTTCTGGCTGTTTAGTCATGCGCATAACTGCAAAGTGCTGTCGTAAATCAAGTAACTCAATAGATTCATTGACTTCTTTAATCTTTTTAACCAACTGAGCACGGCCAGGGTTTGTATAGAAGCCATAAACATCGATGTACTCTGGTGGTGGCGCTAAAGTTGCTACGTGTTTTACTTTGTGTAGCCGAGAGGATAGTTTTTTCCACCCGGTTTTTGCATCATATACCGTAGTAATGCCTGAGGTACGGGTAAATTTTTCGGCATCGCTTTCACCTAAGAAATCGCGCTGATACTGAGATTGCTCTGGCACAATCAAATATTCTTTATCTTTATCAAGAACTAAAATCACTTCTGGGTCAGTGATGCCCGTGAGGTAGTAAAAGTTGCCATCTTGCTGAAAAAAGGTTTCATCGATACCTTTCTGCAATGGCACACTTGCAGATAGCACTATAGGAGCAGTACCCTGGAACAAAGTTCGTAGCTTCTGACGATTGGCACTATAGAATCCTGCCGAAAAGAAGTCACTCATACAAGAGATTAGTATACCACTAAGCTAATTATGAGCAGTAAGGATATGTTATTTGCGAGCAGCTCTTAGGTACTGCATGAGCACCGTAGCTTTCTTATCGCCTAGCATGTGTATCAATTCATCTTTACGTGCCTGCTGAACACCCCGCAAGCTACCAAATGTACGAATTAACTTCTTGCGAGTAGCCGGTCCGATGCCGGGCACATCATCGAGAATACTCGATGTCTGGCGCTTAACTTTCAGAACACTGTGGTAGCTAACTGCAAAGCGATGTGACTCGTCACGTATACGTTGTAATAGTTTCACGATATTACTATTGTTGGGCAGGTCTACGAGCGTATAGTCTTCACTCTCTCGGCTAAAGCCTCGTAACTTCAATACCACCTTCGGGTCCAGGCGGGTTGCCGCCCAATTGTTACGTACAACGATCTCTTCGTGTTTTTTTGCCAAACCAATCATAGGTATTTTCAGCCCTTTTGCCTCAACTACTCCTGATGCAGCGGCTAACTGCCCCTTACCACCATCAATTAGTAGTAAGTCAGGCATACCCCATTCTTTTATATTCTTTTCACTCAAACGTCGCTCCATAGTTTCACGCATGTGGTCGAAGTCATCATTCGTTTGATTTCTTTGCTTGAACTTACGGTAGTTGGCTTTATCGGCAACTCCATTAGTAAAAACAACCATACTGGCTACCACGTCAGTACCGCTCATGTGCGAGATATCGTAACCCTCGATGCGTCGCGGTACTTTCTGTAATCCAAGCAAATCCGTCAGCTCTACCAGAGCATGATCTTTAGATAAATCCAGAAATTCCTTGTCGCTAAACAAGACTCTGCGGTCGAGGTCATTGAGTGCAGTAATTCGGTTGCGTAGCTTGGCGGCCTGTTCAAATTCCTTCGCCTTAGAAGCAATCTTCATTTCTTTTTCAAGCTCTGCAACAATTGTTCGTTTCTTGCCTTCCAGAACTTTTACGAGCCTACGAAGCGAAGCTTTATACTCTTTCTCATCTAACTCACCGGTCTCGGGGCCAGGGCACAAGTGCAGATGAACAAGCAGGCAAGCACGTTGTGGCAATATGGTATGAGTTGAATATGGAAAAATTTTGCGTAAAAATTTCAACGCTCGTTTAACGGCAATAGTACTGAGAAACGGCCCATAGTAAGTAGCACCGTCGTCGAGCGGACGCCGGGTCATGGTTACAGTTGGATATTGATCTTTGAAATTTATCCGTACAAAGCTTTGACTTTTATCATCGCGCAGCAGAATGTTATAGCGCGGCATGTAGCGGCGAATCATTTCGGCTTCAAGAAATAATGCGTCGAATTCGCTATCTACAACCTGCCAGTCTGTATCAACAATTTCTGATACTAGTAAATCCGTTTTTGGGTCACGGGCCCGTGATTTTTGAAAGTACTGTCGTACACGATTTTTCAAAATAGCTGCCTTGCCCACATAAATGATTTGCCCAGTCTTGTCTTTATGGAAATAGACACCTGGTTGGGCGGGAAGTTCTTTGAGCTTGGCTTTAAGTTGGTCGTTCACCCTTCTATTATAGCGTCAGTACTTATGATACTGGAACAACAGTAATAGTGTGTTTATCGCAGCTGACTAAATTCTTTGCCTTCAAACGGATATTAGCTTTACCATCATCATCCTGGTGGTCGCTGGTTTCTTCAGCATATTTAGTTGAAACGTCTTCAAATTCTTTGTAAAAATCTGCCACCGACGAGTCAACTTGCGACTGTGCGTACTCAGCAAAATCGGTGTCGAATGTAACTGTAATATTGCCTGGGTCAATACCATCAAGCTTCTCTGAGAACACCGTAGCATTGTGCTTGATAGCCTCTACTAATGCACCCTCACCTTCTTTCTGGATAGCGCACGCCGTAGCGATTTCGCCGGCGTTCTTGACTGTGCCATCTTCATGCTCAACTACTTTGCCCTCTTTGTTTTTCTTCTCGTAACCAAACGCAATGCGTGATGCCCATTGCCTCTCATTATCGCCATTGCAAACATCCACGCCACCTGTTGCGATTTTTACATCTGGGAGCCCACTCGAAACATCGACACTGGTAGCCGTCGACAGATTGCCAACGACTTCGATAGTGCCTTTATTACCTTTGCGTGTAATCTTGGCTTCAGAGACTAAGATGTCAGCATCGGCCGTGGTTTCGAGTCGCTGGTCTATGCCAGCATCACAGTTGAATGGTAGGTACGGTCGATCTAATGAATTGGTTGCCGTATAGTCAAATGATGAATCAATAGTGGCATAGGTAATAGTCCGGTCATACACAACCTCTGACTCAACCTTATCAATTTCGACCGATAGGTCATGGGTTGCATCTGGGCCAATCTGAGGCATATGTGGCATATGCTCCGAGACATATTTTGCACCTGCAAGTAGAGCTCCGGCAGTAACCACAACACCTAAAGTTTTGAACATCCAGCGTCGCTTTGGACGCGTCACCACATCAACCGTGATAGTCGGCCGCGGCCCCTCATTCGAGTCACCTACTCGCTCCCCGCCGGTCAGTGGCGTTACTGCCTGCTCCTCTTGATTTTGATGCATCTGGTTTGTTTCTGATGGAGCATGCTGTTGCTCCCACTGTTCGCGAGCCTGTTCATCGTGCTCAAACGCAACAACCTGCTCACCGTTAGGTATTCCAAATCCTCTAATCGAAATATTGTCTTCCATACATTCTCCTTAAGAAATAATCTGATTAATCTTTAGTTGCTCTATAAGCGCCAAGGTTTTTTCAACATACTGCTTGTCGATGCTATAGCTGCTAACACCCTTAGTTCCCTGTCGAGTAGCAATACTGCCGTCGGGATTCAGCTCGTGTACCAATCCTTCGAGGTATAGCTTTGCATCATCTTTATGCGCGGCGGCGTCGGCGTACCAAGGCTTTTCGGTAATGAGTCGTGCATGATCTTCAATCGATTCAGCGAACGAACCATATGCCCGATATACATTTACGCCGTTAGCTCGCTCTTTGGTTTCAATGCTTATTGACGGACCTTCTGCACCAGCCGGCATTCGTACACCGAACAGATTAAATGCTCGAGTTGCCACCACGCTTGTGCCGTATGCACTTTCTAGACTTGCCTGGGCCAAAAGCACTTGTGGATTAACATTGTAGCGTGGAGCAATTTCGGCCACGACTGGAGCTATTGTTTTGAGAAAATTCTTTTGAGTCTCGTTTAGTTTTAATCCGTCAATCACAGCACTATCAACCTTCAGACTTTCAGGTTTTTTCTCAGCGGGTGCTGTGGTCTCTGGGGCAGGCGCAGGAGCAGGTGTGGCCTCGGTTTTCTTACGAATCTGCTCAGCGACCCAAGTCTCTAGTGCACCATGAATTTGGGTGTGCTTCTCGGGGCTAATAGCACGAGCGCGGTTTCCAATCCACAAATCTTCTTCGGTGCTTAGTAGTAGGTTTTTCGCTCGTAAACCAGATGCAGGTAAATTAAAAATCTTGTTGAAAATGAAGTGGTCGTGGTCTTCGTGTTCCATATCATCATCAAAAATCATAAATGCGTAGCCAAGTGCTTCATTTACTTTTTTAATAACAGCACGATTGCTGGAAACGACTTTCTGAACCACCCGCACGTCACCAACCTTGAGTCGTGCTGCGAACAACAACATATCTACGGTGAACTCTTCGCTGTAATTTGGTGAAAACTTACTATCGAATACTGGCCCAGTAGAGTACTGCGTGACTGTCAAGTCTCGCTGGCTTGATACATCAAGCATCTGGCCATAGTTGTGACTATTATGAAACGGCGAGTTTGCATCACGAATACGCAGCAATGAGCCGGCGAACTGCGGGTATTTCATGTAAATGAATTGCTCGAAGGCTTCTGACATAGCCCGCATAGATGCTTCTACCTGAGGAGTTGTATATCGTTCAGCACCCATAGTTCTCTCGGCTACCGTCCGAAGTCGTGTAGCACCTTGTATTTCATTAGGAAGCGCCATTTTGACGTATCCAGCCGGCAAGCCAGGGTAACGGTCAGGGTCATTTGGAGCATATGCGGCATCGGCTGCTTTTACTGCCTCGACCAAATCACTCAGGTCGATAGTTGATGCATTGATATTAACGGCACCAAGCAGCTCATTAACTCTGGCTACCTCGGGTGAAACTGGTTCAGCCAATACCTCAGGGATTGTAGTTGTAGTAGTCTCAGGTGCTATGGTGGTTGTTTCTGGCGCTGAAGTTGTGGTGTCTGCAGCTGATGTACTGGTTTCTGCAACCTGCAAAAGACCAGTCGTAGTTGTTATAGCTTCAACAGGTATTGCATCCGCTGGAATTGCAAGTGTATCACCCCCATCAAAACCAGGGTCAAGTTCAGCCAACACAGCCGTGTCGCTGTCGGTTGCCTCTGCAACACCAGGGAGTTGTACCGCTTGTTCGGGTGTTACATTTGTCTTAGCAGAAATAAGAACAACTGGCTTAGGAATAATAATCGACGTCGCCTTTACAGCAACTGGTTGGTCAGCTGCAAGATCTTGCAGTGAATCATTGGCAGCTCGAAGTAAGTTCGGAGCAACGCCAAATCGCTGTGACAACGACTGGATTGATTCACCATATTTTGGTGCATAAGCAGTACCTTG
This sequence comes from uncultured Candidatus Saccharibacteria bacterium, assembly GCA_964409615.1. Taxonomy (GTDB): domain Bacteria; phylum Patescibacteriota; class Saccharimonadia; order Saccharimonadales; family AWTP1-31; genus AWTP1-31. The sequence continues at coordinate 141,451 of CAYPDT010000001.1, forward strand.
TGCGTCCAATCGAACACTCTTGCCTGCTGGCAATACATCCATTTCACCGGGCACCGCACCAAGCTGAGGTGCCAACTGGTTCGCGACCTCATCAGAATCCATATCTAGACCCACCGCCAAGTCGTAGACACGCACTGGCTTGTCGGGCACTGTATAGTTAACTGTTATCACTTTTGGCATTTGCATCGGCGAAACGTTATCAAGTGACGTAGCCTCAGAAGTTTCAGCAGCATGAGGTAATACCTGTCCGATTATGCCAAGACTTAGGGCAACTGCAGTCATTGCAACACCGGCAATTTTCCGTTGTTTACGGTCAAGACGTTGCCAGATAGCGCTTGAAATTTCATAAATATCTCGCCCTAAACTATGCTCTTCTTCGTCAACTTGGGATTGTGCTTCTGAAAGCACATTCGAAAGCCGTGACGTATTACGAGTAAAGTCTTGCGAGGTAACAACTGCGGGCATAGCTATTTCGGTTGCTTCGCTTGGAAGTCGAACCAAAACAGGGTCAAATGAACCACCTGCAGGTCCATAGATACCGGTGCGCTTACCTTCTGCTTCAAACACTTCTAGCAGAACTGCATCGGGGAATGGTGCAAACGGGTCTTGTTCGGGTCCTGCATGTTCAGGACCAAAATTGGTAGTATCCGACATAGCATCCTCCTAATGTCGTTACATATAACTACCAAAAAGCGGTCTGGTGGCCCAAACCGCTCATAATCGAGAGTGGTTTTGTTGCCCGGTTACGCTAGCGACTCCACAATACTCAAGCGTCCAAATACGAGTAATGCTTCACTGTCTACAACCAAAACTTTTTGGTGAATGCATAATACTACATTTTTGATATTATGTCAATACTGTAGTTTTATCTTGTTCGGTGGATGTTGCATGGTTTTCACAGTGAGTTTCTTGCGAACAACTATCGCACACCAACACCAGTCGATTGCAGCTTTTGTCTGCACAGTTGATGTAACGACTGGTTTTACCGCCACAATGGATGCACTCACCAATATCCACTGATTTATCCGAAAAACGATGGGTCATACGGTCGTCAAAAATATGTAACGCACCTTCCCACAAGCCCTCGTCGCCGTATTTTTCGCCATACTTTACGATGCCACCATCAATTTGGTAAACCTCTTTGAAGCCCCGGTTTTTCATCAGTACACTTAGTGCTTCGCAGCGAATACCGCCAGTACAGTAAGTTACAACCGGTTTGTCCTTGATGTCGTTATATTTATCACTTTCAAGGTCGTCTAGAAAATCACGAGTTGTTTTAGTTTCGGGTACTACAGCATCTTTGAATTTACCGACAGCTGCTTCATACGCGTTGCGGCCATCAAAAAAGACCACATCATCACGCTCAGAAACCAGCTTGTGCACTTGTTCAGGTTTTAAGTGTTTTCCCCCACCTATTACACCATGTTCACTCACTTTAATTTCGTCTGGAGCTCCAAAAGCTACGAGTTCATCACGGACTTTAATGCTTAAACGAGGAAAATCAGTACCGGTACCGTCACTCCACTTGTACATAATACCCTTGAAGATTACCGAGCGATTCATCTCACGCTTGTATTCACGCAGGTTCTCGATGTCGCCGCCAAGTGTACCGTTAATGCCGTGTTTACTGACAATTACGCGCCCTTTAAGACCGAGTCGGTGACATAGCTCTTTCTGCCATCGAACAGTCATTGCCGCATCAGCTACAGGCACAAATTTGTAATACAAAATTACCTTATTCATCACAAGCAGTATACACTATAACCCCTGTTGGTTAAACCTATTACACCATATTTTTCACTATTCCAAGGTGCGACCTTGGAAATCATATGTTACTTTATTTACAACAATATGGTATCTGTTTGTGAATATGTGTTACACTTTTAAGCAATATCATTTAACGGAAAGGGCGGCCACAACCACCATGTCGGAACCAACAACTATCTCTTCGGTCGCCCACATTGCGACACGCTAGACGGTCGGAATTGTAAAAAACCTAAAATAAACCTGTTCGATATATAATTACATTTTAATAAGCGATGAGGCCAAGGAGGCTCAATCGCATGAAAACTCAACCTACTATTGGCCCTATGGCCACACTTCGCCTGTATTGGCAAAGCGCTCTCAAATTTAAAAAACCCATGGCTTTGGTGTATGGTTTAATGCCAGTTGCTCAAATTGCCGAAGAAACTATCTCGCCACTGCTAGTTGCTTCTATTTTGAATAAGCTGGCTTCGGGACGCTTCGATGAACTTACTAGTGAAAAGGTATTGCCTGTTATCGGCATCATTATCGCCATTGAACTGTTTTCACATTTTCTTTGGATTACCATTGTTCGTATTTTTTGGCGCTGGCAAGAAAACGTTATGCGCGACTTAGCCGAACGGTCGTCTGATCATCTGTCGACCATGAGCTACCGTTTCTTTAGTGACCGGTTTGCCGGATCGCTAGTGAACCAAGTTAGTAAATTTTCTGGCTCATTCGAGCGCCTAACCGATTCTATGACATGGAATGTCTACAAGTTAGTAATTGGTGCAGTTGCTACCTGTGTGGTTTTACTACCAAAGGCACCGATAGTTGTAGCCGGCATAATCGGTATTGCAACTATCTACATTCCTACCGTCTGGTACTTCCGTAAAAAGCAGGTGCCCTTTAACAAACGTTGGGCACAAGCCGAAACACATCGCACTGGGCAACTTGCTGATTACGTTGGCAACATTATTGCCGTAAAGTCATTCAGCAATGAAAAGCTCGAAAAGAAGCTGATCCGCAAACGATTCGATGAGGTGTTTGATAGATCAATAGACACCATGCGTTTAAACATGAATCAAGAATTGGTCAGTGGTGTCATACAGCGTAGCTTGAATGTGTTCGTGATTGGATTCTCCATCTGGTTGGCAACAACTGGCCGAATAGAAGTTGGGGTCATCTACCTATCGCTCGAGTACACTCGTGCTATTCTGCGACGTCTTTGGGATCTTAACAGTACATTCCGCAACATCACCCGTGTGTTTGGTGATGCACACGATATGACCGAAATCTTGCAAATCACACCAGAAGTAAAAGACCCTATTGAACCGGAAACACCACAGATAACCGATGGCGCCATCGCCTTCAATCAAGTGACATTCCGCTACGAGGGCGACAAGTCGAAGACCAAAACTAAAACCTTGTTCAGTAATCTTGCACTCGATATTAAACCAGGTGAAAAGATTGGTTTAGTTGGTCCAAGTGGTGGCGGTAAGACCACTATTACAAAGTTGCTGCTTCGATTCATGGATATTCAAGACGGTAGCATAACCATTGACGGTCAAGATATTGCTGCCATCAGCCAGCAAGACTTGCGTAGTTACATAGCCTACGTATCGCAAGAGCCGATTCTGTTCCATCGCAGTCTGTACGATAACATTCGTTATGGAAAACTTGGCGCTACAAAGCAAGAAGTCTTGGCAGCTGCCCGACACGCTCATGCTGACGAATTCATCGGCAGCCTGCCGGAAGGCTATGAAACACTGGTGGGTGAACGCGGTGTCAAATTAAGCGGTGGGCAACGCCAACGAATTGCCATCGCCCGTGCCATGCTGAAAGATGCACCCATTTTGGTGCTCGATGAAGCCACAAGTGCCCTAGACAGTGAAAGTGAAGTTCTGATTCAGGACGCACTCTGGAAACTCATGGAATCTAAAACAGCATTAGTCATAGCTCATCGGCTGAGCACCATTCAGAAAATGGACCGCATCATTGTGCTAGACAAGGGTTCTATTGTAGAGCAAGGAACACACACCGAGCTCATCAATCAAAAAGGTGTCTACGCCAAGCTCTGGGCGCATCAATCAGGCGGCTTCTTAGAGGATTAAGCAGGAGGTACCCCTCCTGCTCCCCTGGAGCATTATCTGTAACGGCGTAGTATACTGTTAAAAACTAGTTCTGCTTTTATTTTTATATGAACACACGGCAACAACGCATCCGCGACAAACAGACCACGCGCAGCATCCATCGGCTGTTCTGGCGAGCCATGACTAACAACAAGAAGTACTTTATTGTTACAGTCCTGCTCCATGCTCCCGCTTTTGGTATTACACACGTGGCCATACCGCTACAGGTTGCCTATGGTATCCAAGCAATCCTCACAAAAAACTTTGCAGCCGTTCCACATTACGCCATTGTCATAATGCTATTAGCAGTTAGCTACAACGTATTGCTTGGCTTTGCCACCTGGGCATTTAACCGTGATGGTGTTGAAGGTGCTAGCTATGTGCAAAAACAAATTTTTAGTAATTATCTTTCGAAAGACTATGAATTTTACAGCAACACCTATGTTGGGGCGCTGGGAGCGCAAGCCTCTCGTATGCGAGATGCTTTTATCGACTATAATCGCATTACCCTCTTCGACATCCCAAAAAGTGCCGTTATTATAATCGCTGGGCTGGGCGTTATTGCCTCAAAATCTATCCTTTTGGCTTTGGTGACCGCTGGCTGCATGCTGCTGGTGCTAAGCTATACCATCATAACCAGTCAACTTCGTCTTAAGTACCGGCGCTTGGTGAGCGAAGCTAGCAGCCACTTGTCTGGTGTTATTGGCGATGCGCTTGGGCACGGTGCAACAGTCAAGAGTTTCGCAACTGAAGAGTATGAAGCTAAGCGACTTGAAGCACCACTTAGTGCTTGGCGTAAAGCTCAGCTGCAATCGTGGGACCTGTTTACTCCAGCCAACACCGGGCGCAACCTGCTTAATGCCTTCACGACCTGCGCATTACTTATCTTAACTTCACGTATGTATCAGCAAGGTACAATAACCATCGCAATTGTTACTTTGGTTCAGTTATACGCCGTTAAGTTGGTTGGCGTAACATTAGACATTGCCGAAATTATTAAATCCTACGAAACAGTTATGGGCTCAGCTTACGAGCCAATGGTCACTATGAATATTCGACCTAGCGTTCGAGATACCGAAACGCCGCAAAAGATTATATCCCCCGTCAAACATCTGACTTTCGATGCCGTAACCTTTCAATACCCAGACAATGCTGCCGATATCCATGCCATCGACACACTATCCTTTCAGGTTAAGCAGGGTGAAAAAATTGGTATAGTCGGTCGTTCTGGAAGTGGCAAAACTACACTCACCAAGTTACTGTTACGCTTTATGGATGTCAGTGATGGCAGTATACAAATTAATGGGATTGATATTCGTAATATCACCCAGCATGATCTTCGTAATCTCATCGCCTACGTTCCGCAAGAACCACTCCTGTTCCATCGGACTGTATTAGAAAATATCGCGTATGCTGCACCCAAAAAATCTACAGAGGATGTTGCCGAAGCCGCCAAGCTTGCGCGGGTAGATGCTTTTGTAGAAGACTTGCCAAACGGTTATCAAACACTTGTTGGCGAACGAGGCGTTAAACTAAGTGGCGGACAGCGCCAGCGCATTGCAATAGCGCGTGCCATACTTCGCGACGCTCCAATCTTGGTACTCGACGAAGCCACCAGCTCGCTCGACAGCGAAAGCGAACAATTCATTCAGGATGCATTTGATAACTTAATGAAGCACCGTACTACTATTGTTATCGCGCACCGGCTCAGCACAATCCAGAAAATGGACCGCATATTGGTAGTTGATAAAGGCAGCGTCATCGAGCAAGGTAGCCACGTCGAGCTACTCAAACATAAAGGTCTCTACGCCAAACTCTGGGCTCACCAATCTGGCGGATTTATAGAAGAATAGTTACAGAACACAAAACAGCTTGGGCATTTTAGCTTGTAGGCTCTAGGCAGCTGCATCTAAATCTGAACGCGTAGGCAAAAAGCGTACTGCAGATTCTACAAGACGACGTCCTCTATGGAGCCTAAGGCCCTGCATAAGTGTGCCTAAGGTTGGCACCTCGATAGTATGAATACCAACAGCCTGTGCATTTGCGATATCGCGCCTGGCATCATGGCCAATCATTACCACGCTGGTTGGGTCGGCATTAAGTTCATTAATAATTCGCTCATAAAAGGCTGGAGTCGCCTTGGTCACTACTCGTTTACCAGCTAGAAACGGACCGAAAATATGGTCGGCATGGCTGCGTATCCCAGACAAAGCTCCAACAAAAGGATTGTCGCTCGCCATCCCAAAGCCAGCAATATGCCCAATGTCACGTGCTTCACAAATACTGGTACGAACTTCAGGTAGTACAGGGTTTGTCGCAAAGGCGACAGCTTGATCATAGTCAAATAAGACAGTCGGAGGTTGGCCAACTTCTTCACAAAGCATTTGCCAATTAATATCTATAACAGAATCCGCCCTAAAGCTTAGTGGAAAACCAACTGGCTCTTTGGGCGATTCTGTATGGTGTGACATATGTATTAGAATTTACGAAATAATCAGTAGACTATTCAGCAGTTTTTTCAGCTTCTGCTGATTTGTCGTCGCCACCGTTTGCGGCAGGAACTGCGGAGGCATCCGCATCTTCTGCCTCAGCCTCTTCAGACATTTGTGCTTTTGTCTCTTCGACAGTAGCAATGGCGTGCTCGGCCTCAGTGATAATTGTGACACCAGCAGGTACTTTCAGGTCAGCAACAGCTAGTTTGTCGCCAATCTCTGTCAGGCTGCTTGGGTCTATTATTATCTCATCGATTAAGTCTTTTGGCAAGGCTTCTATTTCGATTACATCGAGGTTGCGAATAACCATCAGGCCAGCTTTTTCTGCTGGAATCTCTACATCTTCCGCAAAGTGTACTGGCACTTCGGTTTGCTGTTTCTCATCAGCCTTAATAGCGTTAAAAACAACATGGCGAATCATATGTTTGCGCGGCTCAAAATCAACATCTTTGATGAGTGCCATGTACTTTTTAGAACCAACCGTTAGGTTAACGGGGTGGTGCTTGCCAGCAGCATTAAATACTTTTAACAAGTCGGTATATGGCGCCATTACATGCAGCGACTCCTTACCATGGTCGTGTATTACGGCTGGAACATTTCCTTCACGGCGGATTTTTCCAAGCCCCTTGCCTAATACTTCACGTTTCTCGAGCGTTACAGCGATTGTTTCGCTAGTCATTCCGGTTACCCTCCGTCATTCAACAATTAGTACTGCTTATTATATCAGAGACAAACACCGCTAACGTTGTTGAATCTACCAATAACGAACTATTTAGCCGCTCGTTGCAAATTCTTTTCGCAATGAATCTTTTTTACTGTCGTCGACTACAGCGCGGGTGGCATTGAAAAGAGGTAAGTATAAAGAGTTTGGTGTCGTAGCTACCAATTGTCGTATTCGAGGCACTGCGAATCGCAGAATTCTTAATTGGTTCGCCTTGGTTGGCTCAACGCGGGTTAGTCGGTTTCCAAAGTCCTGTGCCAGGTCAACAGCACTATCTACCACAATCCCCACTTGCATAAGCACCTGCAGCCACTGGTTAAATCTATCCTCTGTGCCGGTTTGATTTTCAATCTCAAACAATCGAGCGGTTTGTACGCCCTCGAACAATGCGAGTCGCCCTAATGCATGCGGATGAAAGGCCATACGACGCGTTAGGGCAATTTCTTTTATCGCCATAGTAGCGTCAATCACACGAGTTGTTTTTTCTGCAGACCAATCGCGCGCTAAAGCCTGCATATTGCTCGTTAGCCCGTTATATTGTGCATCAGCATTGTCTAATGGCGCCATGAATAGTCGTGCAACTTCTGCATCGTATGACTCTTCTCGTTCAACCTGAGGAGCTTGCCCATCCAGAATGTCATCAAGATTACGACATGCTGCAAGCATGGCTTGCCACTCGTTGCTCTGATCATCCGACACATACAGGCCAAACTTATCTGCTGCCGTTGCAAATATCTCTGCACCCCTACTATAGGTATGTAGTTGCGGGTCCTCTAATGCACTACTGGCCAAAACGTTCTCCCGTAACTTTATGTGCTAGTTGCATCGCAATTCTCCCGGCATGGCTGCTGGTTGTGCTAGCAAAAAGCTGCAAGGTATTGCCGAGAACTCGCAGGTCTTCACCTACAGAAGCCTTTTCAAGTATATAGGTTGACTCTAGTTCAATTCTTTGACGCAATAAATCGTCTGGATCTCCCTCTAATTCGTAACCGTGGTGCAGGTTACTGAATTCATCGAATATTCCAGGTAAGGCTAATGAGCGAACTTTAATCCATTCATCGGCTTCTTTTGCGCCGATAAGATGGTGAACCTTTTCTAAGTAAAGACCTAGTAGTGGTCGTGGTCCAATAATAGACATTTCCCTCTTGGCAACGTTTGCCAATTGTAAAGATTCATCAATACGCAGCAGGCTCAAGACTTGTCCAAGAGGGCTCCTACATGGGTCATCGTGCCGACCATTACTGTGTGTATCCTCAGAGGCACCAGGCATAGTTGTTAGTTTGAAAATAGTAAACGGCTCACCATCTACTCCAATCCTTCTTTGTTTGAAGACGGGTCGTTCGTGATCAATATATTTCACAGCGAGAGCACCTGCGGCTGTCGGGATGGCGGTTATCGGCAAAACTCCTAGCCCTAAAAGGGCATCAAGAGCAGCTTTTTGTGGACTGCGTAGATAGTCCCTGCCCACCGGCATGTTTGCTGGGTCCCACAATTGAGGTTCGGCCAATAACCCTCTCAGAGCGCCATAGTCTTGTTTTTTTCTAATCATTATTGCTTTGTAGTCTACCGCATCAGCAGAGTAATGCAAGCATAACCAAAAATCATATTTTCCAAGGTCCGACCTTGGACAGTGACTATACGTTATGTGCAGAATCGGTTACTATATATTGGTGTTTGACATAGAGCAAATTATTTCAGCTGGTGGCATTTTGCTCGTTTCGTTAATTGTCTTTGCTGAATCTGGTTTATTGATTGGTTTCTTCCTTCCGGGAGACACTTTACTCTTTGGTGCAGGCCTAGCTGCGAGCCAGGGCAAATTCTCACTTTTTTGGCTAATTTTCTTTGTAGTGATTGCTGCAGTTATTGGTGATAATGTTGGCTACAGCATTGGTCGCCGTGCCGGACCGCGAATTTTTAAGAAAAAAGACGGCATCCTTTTCAGACAAGAATACATTCAAAAAGCCGAAGAATTCTATTCAGCCCACGGCGGTAAGACCATTATCATGGCTCGCTTCACCCCTATTGTTCGCACATTCGCTCCGGTAGTTGCGGGTGCGAGTAAGATGCCTCGTCAAAAGTTCTTAGTGTATAACATCATTGGTGGTATTTTGTGGGGCGCTGGTTTGCCAGTACTAGGGTATGCACTGGGCAGCCGCATTCCACACCTTGATCATTACATCGAAAAAGTTATTATCGGTGTTATGGTTCTGAGCCTATTATTAGCCTTTGTACATCTGCTAAAAGATAGAAAGACGCGAACCTTGATGCTCAACGGAATCAAAGCTCAAGCGCGCAAGCTTCTGCTGAACAAACGCGTCGACTAGGCAAAGCTATTTGGGTCATTTCGAGCTGCAACTGTCTGTGCGGTAATAAATGTAATCAACGCATTGCAAGGTTTTTGTGGTCCAGTGTAGTGCATTGATTCTAGCGTAAAATCGTCTGGCAAAATAACGTCAAATTGATGATCTTCGGCCGGCTGGTAATCATAGTCAAAAAGCTCTTGGTATGGTATTTCTGTAATGAATTCTCTAATGAGTGCACCAAAAATATTTGCATGTCTTGCGACTAAAAGTTCACCTATTGGCTGGTAGTAACTTCGGAGAATGCGGCTTTTTTGAGCTTCGGTAGCAAGAGGGTCTAACACGGCAGCTTCAGGAGTCTCGAACTCACCGACCGGCCACTGAAAATTTCCGGCATTATCGGTATCAACAAGCTTCATTTTTGCATGGTGAAGCCATGGGAAACGAATAGCGTGAAATGATCGCACGAGAGCAACGCGCTCATTATATAAAACGTTACTCAAAAATTACTCCCCTCATAATGCCAGTTCTTACCAGCATATAAAATTGTTACGTGGGATTTCTAAACCATTTGTAACCATCGGCCGGTAGCTTGGCGAAGCTGCGTCAACATCATATGCAGAACGCTCTAATGGTGATTCTTCATGCCAGGTCTCAACACGTCGTTTGGTTTCATTATCTATATATTTTGTTGCTCGTTGGCCCCCATAAACTGCACCAGCAATACCGAAACCCGAGACCAAGAGCCCGTGCATGTCATTTCTCTCCATACCCAAAAGCGCAGTCAGACCGCCAGTAGCTACTAAGCCTACTACCATATTTTCCACTCGAGACTTCCCTTTTTCACAAAAAGTTCTGTACCGTTGCTGTTGTCTCATCATACGAAGGTTATAGAAGTCAACAGCATGCTTCAATTCATGTAAAAGTATTACATCCATCTCAGCTGACGAACTTAATGTATATCCCTCAAAAGTCTCAGGAGTCATCGTGGTGGCGACTTCGTCCCCTGCTTGTCTCGCTACAAAATCAAATGCCCGTGAGAAGCCTATGCACTGCGCTAATCCCAGCTGAATAATTACCCTTTTCTCTTCAGCAACATTGTCCGCTCTACCGAATATATAATGCTGGCCCTCTAGTTGTGCTCCCTCCAGATTTGTGTTGGATGGCACAATTTCACCAATAGTGATGTCAACGTCGGGCAGAAGCCTGGATACACCATCTGATAATGTATGCATATTCGCTACTACTGCATCAGTATCGATGTCTGGGCGCGGCGCTAAACCACGGCTGATTAAATCTTCAGCGAAAAAGTCATAGTTAATAGTAACGCGCGGAGCTTCTCCTGCAGACACAATTGTATTCATTAAAAACTATTTTAACATTTTTTTGAGGAATTGGCCAGTATAAGACTCTTTGACCTTCGCTACATCTCGTGGCGTGCCCTCGGCAACAACCTGGCCGCCACCAGAACCACCCTCGGGGCCCATATCGATAATATGGTCAGCCGATTTAATAACATCCAGATTATGCTCAATGACCACCATACTATTTCCAGTATTAACTAACGCATTTAAGACTTGTAGTAGTTTGGCCACATCAGCAATGTGGAGGCCGGTGGTTGGCTCGTCAAGTATATAGAGCGTTCGGCCTGTTGGGCGACGAGATAACTCGGTAGCCAGTTTAATGCGCTGGGCCTCACCACCACTCAAGGTTGTTGCTGGTTGGCCAAGACCGATATAGCCAAGACCGACGTCTACAAGGGTTTGTAGCTTGCGGGCGATAGAAGGAATATTGCTGAAGAACTCTAAAGCTTGCTCGCAGGTCATCTCTAGAACATCACTAATAGTCTTGCCTTTGTAGTGAATCTCAAGGGCTTCGCGGTTATAGCGCTTGCCATGACAAACTTCACACGCAACATACACATCGGGCAAAAAGTGCATTTCTATCTTGATAATGCCGTCGCCAGCACAGTTTTCACAGCGCCCGCCCTTAACATTGAAGCTAAAGCGACCAGCACTATAGCCCCGCAGCTTAGCTTCGGGCACACTGGCAAACAGTTCACGTATTGGTGTGAACAATCCGGTGTAGGTTGCTGGATTGCTTCGTGGAGTTCGACCGATTGCAGACTGGTCAATTATTATCACTTTGTCTAGATGGTCGATGCCCTTAATCTCGTCGTGCTTACCGGGTACAGAATTGGCTCGCATCAGCCGAGCCGAAAGTTCTTTGGCAAGAATGTCATTGATAAGACTTGATTTACCAGAACCCGACACGCCGCTCACCACAACCAACTTACCAAGCGGAATTTCAACCGTAACATTTTGCAAGTTGTTTTCGCGTGCGTTAACAATAGTCAATGACTTATCGTTGCCCTTGCGATATTTGGTTGGTGGTTTGATTTCTTTAGCCCCACGCAAGTACTGGCCGGTTATGCTCTTCTCGGTCTGTGCCACCTCGTCTGGCGTACCAGAAGCAACCACCTCACCGCCATGCACTCCGGCACCCGGGCCAATATCGAGCAAGTAGTCAGCCGTACGGATTGTATCTTCATCGTGTTCAACCACAATTACGCTGTTACCAATATCACGGAGGTGTTTGAGAGTTTTGATTAACCGTTCGTTATCACGCTGGTGCAGGCCAATCGACGGCTCGTCGAGCACGTACAAAACCCCTTGTAACCCAGAACCAATTTGGGTTGCCAAACGTATTCGCTGGGCCTCGCCACCGCTCAAAGTTGCAGCGCTGCGAAGCAGGTTTAGATAGTTCAGGCCAACATCCTGCAAGAACTGTAATCGTGCACAAATTTCTTTAAAAATCATGGCAGCAATGTGCTGCTCTTTATCGTTCAGACTGATGCTGTTGAAATACTTGATCGCTTCATCAATTGATAGCTCACAAATATCCATAATTGACTTACTACCAACGGTAACAGCCAATACTTCGGGCTTAAGACGTCTACCACCACAGGCATGGCATGGTCGTTCTTGCATAAAACGTTCGATGTCTCGGCGTATAAAGTCGCTATCGGTATCTTTGTGACGCCGCTCTAGGTTATTCACAACACCTTCATAGGTAGTATCAAATGTACGACCAGAACCAAGCGAAACCGCGTACTTTTCGTTACCAGTGCCATACATCAAAATTTTCATGGCAGCTTCATTTAGCTCGCCAGTTGGAACATGCAAGCTGAATCCATGCCGGTCGGCTACTGCTTGCAGTTTTTTCATGTACCAAGCATCTGTATTGATACGATTAAACGGGCGTATCGCACCCTCGGCAATGGTTAACCGACCATTCGGTATAACCAGGTCTGGGTCAACCTCTAGGCGTGAGCCAAGGCCAGTACAAACAGGACATGCGCCATGGGGGCTATTAAAACTAAACGTACGAGGCTCAAGTTCTGGAATACTAATCTCTGGATGGTCAATACACGCGTATTGCAAGCTATAACTATGGCCCGCCTGTTGGTCTGCGTCTATAACTTTAAGCTTACCGTCAGCCAATTCTAGGGCTTGCTCAACAGATTGAGCTAAACGGCCCCGACTTTCCTCGTTATTAACCAGGCGGTCGACTACAATCTCGATGGTGTGCTTATACTTTTTATCCAGTTCTGGAAATTCATCTAGGGCGTACACCACGCCATCCACACGAGCACGTGCAAAACCAGCTCGCTGGTACTGCTCGGGGATATGTTCGAATGCGCCTTTTTTATCGATTACTACCGGTGCCAAGATAAGCAACCGTGCATCAACCGATTGGCTAGCCACTTGATCAACGATTGCTTGAGTGGTTTGGCGTTCTACCGCCTTACCACAAACCGGACAGTGTGGCACTCCAATACGCGCAAACAATAAGCGAAGATAGTCATAAATTTCAGTAACCGTCGCCACGGTACTTCGGGGATTACGACTGGTAGATTTTTGGTCGATAGAAATTGCCGGACTCAGGCCATCAATCTGGTCAACATCGGGCTTTTCCATGAGGCCAAGAAATTGTCGAGCATAGCTACTCAGTGACTCTACATAACGGCGCTGACCCTCGGCATAAATGGTATCGAAAGCTAGGCTCGACTTACCAGAACCGCTCAGACCAGTAATAACAACCAACTTACCGCGTGGAATACGTACATCCACGTTTTTTAGGTTGTGCTCTCTGGCACCTTTGACATCAATATATCCACTCATCGTGACGTATTAGTATACGCGCTTGGCAAGACTTTTTCCAGACCCAAACCTGCTCTACCCTCTTCGAGGAGTAAACTCAACAGGGTTAAGCACAAGTTCGATTGGCAAAACTTGACCAATTGTTTCAATTGCTTTTGTCACTTGGAGCGGAGTAGCCTCCATGTGAATTCGCCCAATACCAATATGCGGCAAATAAGGAGCAGTCGTTCGCATAGCACGAACTCGATCAGGCAAGCCGTTAACAGCAATTTCATGTTCAGTTGCAAAGAATTCTGCTTCCAGACTAGTGGCAGCAGGCGTAATGCCGAGGGACCGACCGCCACTTATACCCCTTCTATCATCTTCAGGGTTTAGCTTACTGCCAGCTTGGGCGGCATCAGGATCACCGAAGCGATGCACTTCGGCCATAGTAGCTCTGATTACTCGGCCACCTAGGTCGAATCTACCAATATCGTCTGCAATGCTTTGTTGTATACGAGCCCTGTCTGCAGGATGCCATACAAAGCGACTCCGCTTACCATAAGCCTGAGTTATACGACGCTCAACAACACGCAGGCATAATCGTTCTGGACTGAATAGAGTGACTACTGGTCGCTCTGCTGTTTTACGACCAGCATCATCGTAAATTTTTACAGGAGGTAACTCGTGAAGTTTTTCCTGTAAGTCGGTAAACATAAAATCAAGCTCGTCAGTATGCTGTACTCGATGTAATACCCCAAAGTTAGGCTCAAACCATCGCTCATCTCTTAGATTTGAGCGAGGCCGTGGAGCGCTATTTCTTGCCATGTCCAAATTATAAACCCCAATACGTGCATTTGGTGTTGTATTTTAGCAACCTGTATATAGACTTGTGCCGCTACTGTATAATTCATGGAATGAACGTAGCTATCCAAGGGATACGCGGCTCCTTTCACGACCAGGCCGCACAAACTTTTTTTGATCAAGAAATTACACTTAACGAATGTCGCAGCTTTCGGGACGTATTTACGGCTGTCCAAAATGGTTCGGCCGAATTTGGTGTTGTAGCTGTAGAAAATTCCTTGCATGGGTCAATCAACCCGGTCTACCGACTTTTAGCTGACCAACATGTTTGGGTTTGCGGCGAAGTTCGTCTGCAAATTGGCATGTGTCTGGTTGGGCATACTCACCAAAATCTTGAAGAGCTCGATAACCCCGAAACTACAGTACTTTCACACTTTGCAGCTTTCGGCCAATGCGAACAATGGCTGCTTACTAATATTCCTCAAGCCCGTCAGGTAGAAGGCCAAGATACCGCCGAAGCCGTACGCCAAGTAATCCAAAAACAAGACGTACACACTGTGGCTATTGCCAGTCAGCATGCCGCAAACTTATATGGAGGCACCATCTTACAGACCAATCTTAACGATGATCCCGACAACTACACGCGATTTTTTATCATCCGTAAAGACCGTAAAGATGAGTCGAATAGTACCCGCACTAGCATCATTCTACGAGAATCTACATCTGATAAACCTGGAACGTTATTCGATGCACTTGGTAGTTTCGCTAAACTAAACATCAATCTTACCAAGCTTGATAGTCATCCTCGCCCAGGCAAAGAACGCACCTATGCTTTTTACATTGATTTCGACGAAGCGCTATCGAGTGATAAGGGTAAACAGGTTATTACAGAACTCCAAACACAGGGCTGGGATGTACAAATTCTTGGCTCATACCAAGCGCGTTAGCATAAGCACTACATAATATTGTTGACATTGTTGCAATTAGGTTTATAATCTCGCTTAATTTAAGTGGGAAGTCCGCCATGTTAGATTTCATCGTTCTAGGTATTGTTCCAGGTACAAATTTCACCATCACATTTGCATGGTCGTTAGTCTTTGGCCTCATTTTTGCCGTGCTTGTTCTAGCTTACATCGAACTACGTAAGCCAAATCAAAAGTCAGCTGTCAGCACAACAACAGACCAGGCAGTAGAATTAGAGGCTATTAACCCTCAAGGTCTGTTGGCATAATTGCCTCGCCATACAGCCGCAAGTCTTCTAACAAATATTTTTGGTTTTGCGTTAAGTCTTTACGTTGACTAATTTCTTGTAGTCGAGCAAAGTATCGAGCCAGTTTACTGTTACTGCCGCCAGAAGTAAGTTGCTCTGCCTTATACTGCTCCCATGCCTGCTTTTCTTCGTCGGTAAGCTTACGAGGGAAATTTCGAGCTTTATACAACGGTAGAAGCTCTCGTAGTCGTGTATCTCTGCATTTAGCAATAAAGCCTGTCAGCTCATCAGGCTTAGCGATTCGAATTTTGTTCATCAGCTGTTGGTCTTCGTTACTCATAAAACCATCGTAGATTTTGGCATCGACAGTCTTGTCTTCCAGTGCAAAACGCTGCTGTTGTTCACCATCCATAATAGCTAGCGCGCTCAAAACGCGTTCGGTGAATTCTGGCATCTGCTGTAATTTTTGGGCATGCTCCTTAATTGTGGTCAGGTTAATGTCGAGTCGCTGTTGACTGTCTTCGTCTATAACAGCTAGAGGTGCCAGTGCTGGGCAACGATTGTATTGAAGGGTCTTAACAGGTAGCCGTGGTTTTGCTGGGTCGCGGTCTTCGGGTTTCTGCCACTTCCAGGCCTCAACCATCTGATCAATGGTATAATCTGCAAACTGCTGCGGGTCGTATCGTAAATCATACACCAATGCGCCGCCACGCTTAGGGTGATCTGCTAGCTTAACTACCACAGCCGTTTTCTGATAGGTGCTTGAGTATTTTCCAGAAGAATATACAAAAGGTTTACTGGCATCAACCAAGCTTTTAATGGCTTCTTTGCCTCGCATTGTAAGTAGGTAATCGAAAAGTTTGGGCTGCTTACTTCGGATAAGTTGCGCTAATGAAATGGTAGCCAATACATCATTGAGGGCATCATGAGCATTTGCATGGTCGAGTCCGTTCATTGAGGTAAGCAACTCTAATCGGTTTGTAGGATTTCCCTTGCTATCTACCGGCCACTTAATTCCATCTGGGCGAAGGGCACGCGTCATGCGCACAACATCAAGCAAATCCCATCGGGAGCGGTCGTCCTTCCATTGCCATTGGTACGGGTCGTAAAAATTCCGGTAATGCAATGCTCGCATGAATTCATCATCAAAGCGCACCGTATTGTAGCCCACAAAAATAGTACCTGGTGTAGCAATTTCGTTAGTGAATGTCTCTAGAAAATCAGCCTCTGTAGTACCTTCTGCCTGGGTGTATTGCGGTGTGATTCCAGTGATTAAGATGGCATCCGGCTCGGGCAAAACATCTTCTGAAAGTGCAATTAAAATATTGTGAGGGTCACCAATTGGGTTGAGGTCGAGGTCAGTTCGCTGACCGGCAAATTGCATGATGCGCGCATTGCGCGGATTTATACCACTCGTTTCGAGGTCGTAAAAGTAAAAACTATCTGCCATGCAAGTAGTGTACCATTGCATCGGCAGCTAGACATGAACAGCATCAATATTATTAGATCACATTTTTACTGTTTCCAAGGTCCGACCTTGGAAACATGTTAGGGGGTGTGTTGAGAGATGTAGCGAGCGAGGTCGAACTTGCGACGCAGACCATTGTAATTCATATATCGAATCGTGCCGTACACCGGACGTTCGAACCATGGTCGGTCATGCAGCCCAGCTACACTCCACAAAATACCAACATACCCATTTGGGTCACCACCATCCAAGCTGTAGGTGTCATTTAGTTGAATCAATATTTTTATGGCTTGCTCCGGGGATTCTGTCCATTCTAGGACCTTCTTAGCCCAGTACATGCGCATATATCCGTGCATCTTGCCTGTCTGCGTCATTTGTTTTTGAGCAGCGTTCCAGGCATCATCATGAGTCTGAGCCGCCTCGAGCTGGGTGTAGGTATACACAATTTCACGCTTATCATTGGCATGTTTGGCCAACGTAAGGTTGGCCCAGTTTGCCACACCATCTAGTGAATCGTAATTTTGGTTGTAGTAGCAGTAGTTATCGCTTAGCTCACGACGAACAATCAGTTCTTCTAAAAATGCGTCGGCGTCTTGTCGCAGCTTAGAATCCTCGGCAACAGCTAACTCTACCTCAAGCGCAACTCGCAACGCAGAGAGTTGGCCGAAATGTAGATAGGGGCTTAGTTCGCTCTGACCATCTTCACTTGGGTCATTACGCCGTTCAGCGTAGCCAGCGAGACGCATTGTAATAAATGCTCGTAAAATTTTATGGGCCTCAGCTTCTCCTGACTGCATAGATAGAACTTGCCCGGTTTTCTTAAGACCACCAAGCAGCTGAGTAATGTCCGACTGTAGTTCACTGAGTTTTTTGACCACGCCCGGCCAGCCATGAGGATGCATTAAAAGTACACTGGGTTCTACTGAATATTCTTGTAGTAAACGATGGATTTTCGGTCGAATTGTACGGGCCGCGTACTCCTGCTTCTGACTGCTTTCCCAGACTGGGATTACATTATGCGCGTCGACAACATAGACCGCACATGCGGCATCTTTGGCGGTTGCTTTTTGTAACTTGCGAGGGCCTCGCAGAGGACTCATATCGAAGTAGATTGCCGCCGGTTTAGTGTGATGCATAATAGCTTTCAGATTTGACTGCGGATCACCGAGTAACATTATGAAAGGAATATCGTAATCCGCTAATGTCTGCTCCACCTGCTTCAAACCAGTCAGCATCCAATGGAATTGCTCATATGTTCGATGGCCCGCAGTTGGCTTGAGGCAAAATACTACCGCTAAGGGCAAGCCCAAAGTAATAGCTTTAGCCTGGGCTTCTAATAGTGCAAAGTTGTCAGTCACTCTCTGGTCACGACTCATAACATACAGAACACACTCTCCTTGTTCGGGAGCATTATTGAGTAGCTTACTACGAAGCATTTCCACTCCGAACCTGCGCTTGCCGAGCAAGCCCTTCTAAAATCATACCTTCTACTATTACGAGTGATGTGAGGGCAATATCCGCTTGAAACACAACCTCGGCATGAGATGGGTCATATAACATTGCCGTATTGATAGACACCAACGCAGCAGTTGTTGCTGCCAAGCAGCCGCTGACAATACTTCGGCCTAGGTGGTTTATGGTACGTGGATGGACTGAAAATAATGACTGATACTGTCGCGGTATTTCTTCGGGGTTTTGAGGCATACCTAATATTCTAGCGAGCCAATGGCAGGATGGCCAATGGTAATTTTCTGACCCGGCTCTATATCCATGCGTCGTAGCTGATGCATAATGCCCATTTTGGCCATAATATCTCGTAAACGCTCGACACCATGTCGACTATCGAAGTCGGTGCGTTCGGCAAAACGCTCAATTTTACGGCCGGTAACCACAAAGCCGCCGTTTTTCTTTTCAGCCTTCCAGCTATCTTGCGTTTCGGGCAAGCGAAGTACTGGCAAGCCTTCATTAGCTTCTTTCTCTTCCACAACACGAGCGTGTTCGATGTCTACCAGCTTCTTTACGGCATAAAGCATCTCGCGCACGCCCTCACCGCTCTTTGCCGACATAGCAAATTGCTGCGTGCCTTTAGGAATAGCTTTTTTCAAACGCTTCTGTAAATCGGCGACTATATCTGCATCTAGGCCGTCAATCTTATTCAAGACTACAACCTGCGGCTTAGTAGATAAATCTACCTGGTATTCTGTAAGTTCTTTTTGGATGGTTTGGTAAGTCTTTACCACGTCATCGTTGTAAGCATCAATAACATGGATGAGTACACTAGTGCGTTCGACATGTCGCAGGAATTCATCGCCTAGTCCTTTACCCTGGCTAGCACCTTCGATAAGCCCCGGTACATCGGCAAGCAGTAGGCTGTTTTTATTATCCAAATCAACAACACCCAAATTAGGAGTAAGTGTGGTAAATGCATAGTTGGCAATTTCTGGACGAGCATTACTGCTACTAGCCAGTAGTGTGGACTTACCAGCATTTGGCATACCCACGATGCCAACATCGGCGATAACCTTGAGCTCAAGGAAAAGCTCCAACACCTCGCCGCGTTCACCTTTTTCTGCAACTCGAGGAGCTTGGCGTCGTGATGATACGAAGTGAGCATTGCCAAATCCACCCTTGCCACCTTTAGCAATTATTGTTTCTTGCTGGTCAGAAATAAAATCGGCCAGAATATCACCCTCGGCATTACGGACAATTGTTCCCACTGGAATTTGAATTACCAAGTCTTTACCACTCTTGCCGTGCATCTTTTGCTTGAAGCCTGGCTTGCCAGCTTCGGCGCTGAGCTCTTTGTGGTAACGGAAGCTGGCTAGAGTATTTTGGTTACGGCTTGCAAGCATAACAACATTGCCACCGTTACCGCCATCTCCACCATCTGGACCTCCACGGTCAACAAATTTTTCATGTCGAAAACTAACTACGCCATTACCGCCGTCGCCCGCTGCTACAGTTACTTTTGCTTTATCGACAAACATTAGTTATATAATACAATTTTTTCTGAAAGTTTACAACCTGTAGCTATGTGATAGAATAGTCAGGTTTGCTTATTAATTTTACTTAGTCACCGATAATGCCCCACACTTTGGAATCACTAACCATTACCACTGAATTCCCTCTTTTGAGAACTAACGAGGGTCGTCTATTAGACGTCTCTTCACTTGACCACGATTATCTGCAAGATGGTTTCATAATAGAGGAACAAGATCCGCTGACAGTTATAGTGGAAGATATGCACAAGCTACATAGCCGAATTGCAGCTGCAATCGTCGGAAGAGTCGGGTTGTTACCGACAGTTCGTTTGGTAAAAGAGTTCGACAGCAAAGCCTTTGGCAATCAAACTGCTCCACACCTCGATGGATTTGATTATCGATTTTGGCAAGTAAATACACCTCATGCACCGGGACAAGATGAGTCGTTCAGCCCATTTACTCGTTTGCTGATACGTCGATTTAATATAGATGATGCTGAACACCAGGCTCTTCATAACCGCTACCAGCGCTTACAAAATACGAGCCCCTACGAAAGTATTTGGTTTCACCCGGTTGATTTTGATTTGCTTGATGACGGTAAAACCGAAAAAGCATTAAACAGGCCGCCAGATGATATGTTCAGTGGCGAGGCCGGCCCTAGTCGGACGTTGGTCTTCCCAAATGGCTATGACGCATCAGAAGCGAGTGAACCTGGAGTTCTCTACGTACACTCTGCCCACACTGCTCAAGACATGAGCGGAGCTCCATCATCAGCTACTCGCTTGCTCACCATGAGTCGCATTGAGCCAACTAGCATACCACTAATTACACAATAGCAAGTGTCGGCAACAATGACAGGCGGCCAGCAAATCACACAAGTATCTTACTAATAGATGTACGAGTAGCCGGCAGCGGCATCGGGTGATAGAGTCTTGTAGCTGACTACGCCCCAGCCAGCAACGTTCATCTCGGAAACATGTACTGTTCCATCTGCGTCTACGGAATCGACATAGCCAACGTGGCCATAGTAGTCGCGTGGCGGTGTCCAGATAACAGCTCCGGCTTGCGGAACACTACCAACAGAGAACCCAGCTCGTTGTGCTAAGACCTTCCAGGTACTAGCATTACCAAGGTTACTTGGGATTGGACGGCCAGCTTGAGCACGACGATTAGCAGCATACCAGGTACAATAACCGTAGTCATATCCGTTTGATCCATAGATAGCACCACTGCCACCCCATGCGAATCCACTACCATAACCAGCGGCTGTCGCAACGCGAGGGGTAACTACCGGCGCCACACTACCATCTCGCAAGAGTAACTTACTACCAATACGCAAGCCCGCGGCATCAATATCATTGTCAGCAATTACCTGCTCTTTGTTTGCCTTATATTTAGACACAATCGAATCAACGGTATCACCGTCTTTAACTACGTAGACCACACCATTGACTGGAGCAATTAAGATAACTTTGCCGGCGTCAATATTGTCGCCCTGCAGGCCATTTGACCATCGAATAGTATCGGAGGTGATATTGAACTTAGCAGCGATACTAGGAATAGTGTCGCCTGCGACGGTTGTATAGTTACGAATGTCTTTGTAGGATTTTAAGCTCGTAGCTACAACTTGAGGCTTGGCGATTACAGTGTCATCAGATGCTGAAACAGCAAGCTGAGCATTAACAGTATCTGCTTTGTTAGCTACAGATGGCGCTTCTGTTAAGTTGGTTAGACGGGCTACGTGCACAGCAATATCTGCAGATGAAATCTGGTCAAGGGCACTTGTAACAGAACTTGTGTCGTTGGCGTTAACAATACTGTTGTTGGCACTTGGGCCCGAGCTTGGGGTTCTTAAGACAAATATAGTTACACCAGCCAACATAATAAGGTTAGCTAGTAGAATGCCGTATCGCACTATTCGTTTGCGATACCGCTTTGTGAGTGTTTTTTGAAGTTTTTGTGTTTTGGCTGTAGCGTCTCCGAAACGAGTTACGGGTCCGGCGTTCAGCGCTTTACTAAAACTACGAATAATAATCTCCTGATGTGTAAAACATCATGGCTCAAAGTAGTTTATTACTTAATTTTGAGAGTTATCGACAGTACTCTTCTCTACTAATATTGAACGTGCTACTTTGAGGCAATTACGAGTGAAATATGAACAAATACACGTAATTGCTAGGAATCATAGTAGCATATTTAGTCAACAAAACCAACACCCACAACAGGGGTGACCCCTGTTGCTAAGAAGTGAATATTATCATACCACACCATATTTTCCCTGTTTCCAAGGTCGGACCTTGGAAACATAGTGGGTGGGTTATTGGCAGAGTTTTTTACAATGTTGTGCGGTGAGAGCTTCGTGGTCTTGAAGTGTTTTACTGAAGTAGGTAACTCCATCGTCGCCAGCGACGAAGAAGAGCCAATCAGTGTTAGCTGGGTTAGAGACGGCTTGCAGCGAACTTTCGCTGACATTACTAATTGGACCGGGCGGCAAGCCTTTACGGTAGTGCGTGTTGTATTCAGATTTATAGGTCACTGATGGCTCTTGGCCAGCAATAATCGAACCATAAAATGCAGTAACATCTGAGCCAAGCTCCATATCCACACTCAACCGCTTTAAGAATACCTGGGCTACCTTAGGTTTATCTGCAGGCTCGGAAACTTCTTGCTCAACAATTGATGCCAAGATTATTGCTTGATGTACAGTGAGACCCTTAGCAGCAAATGAAGCCCTAACGCTGGGGGTTAGCCGTTTCGCCATCTCATCTAATGATGCTGTGACAATTTGCTGAGGAGTAGTTTCGGCAGTTTTCTGGAAAGATTCTGGATACAAATATCCTTCAAGTGATGCACCGACAGGCTTATCTACCAAAGCGGGATGCTCATTGTACAGCGCCGGGTTAAACGCTTTCTCGACTGCAGTAGGGTCAAAACCAGCGTTTACAAATGTCTGCTCAATCTGATCAAGTCGCTGACCAGGCTTAATAGTAATGAGGTTGCTGGCAACTTTCCCTTCGGTGATAATATCGACAATCTCGGCTACGGTTTGATTTGGCTTTATTGCGTAAGTGCCTGCCTGAATAGCATCTTGGAGCCCCTGGTTACGTACGTATTGCTTAAAAGCCCACGTACTACGAATTGCGCCTTTCTGATAAAAAATATCAGCCACCTCACTTAAGCCAGAGCCTTTGGGAATAGTTATGGTAAGTGTTTTTTGACTGGTACTCACAGCTTTTAGATTATCAAAGTAATACTTACGAGCAACGTACACGCCGCCACCAATAGCCAAAATTACTGCTAAAAAGATAACCAATAATAACCTTCGCATGCCGCGTGGACGATGATGAGATTGCAGACTCACCCTCGTAACTCCGGGTGACTATCGAGAAAGTCTTGCAAGATATAGGTAGCCGCTAGAGCATCAATGTCGCCTTTTTGATAGGGTTTGCCACGCGCCTGGAGTTCTTCTTCGGCCTTTCGAGACGTCAGCGCTTCGTCTTGTTCATGGATTGGAATGCTCACAAGTTTTTGGATTGCCGTGATTTGCGACTGAACGTGCTTAGTCTGTGCAGTCTCTTGGCCATTCAAACCCCGCGGCAAACCCACAACAAGCGTGTCGGCTGGGTCGTTGCTGAGAAGTTTTTGGACTGCCTGCGGCAGCTCTTGCGGAGTGGCCACAATGGTACTGTGCGGCGAAGCAATACCTACCGCCGTATGCGCCGAAGCTACGCCAGTTCTTGTTTCACCGATATCTAGAGCATAGATGCGATTAGTTGCTTGCATTGCCGGTTTGTTCAAACACAAAGGTAATTTTCTTAGGATTCTTAGGAGTTTTATAGACCCAGAAAGGACTATAGTCAACATCAACTTCTTTGACACCTGGTCGGTTACCGACAATAAGCTGTACTTCGCCCTTCTTTTTGCCAGCTACTTCAGCCTTGAGAGCATCTTCGTTAACCTCGGCACCAGTACTAACAGTCGACTGTACTGACAGTGTTTGCAAGCCGCTCGATTTTTTATCGGTCACCCGGAAAATAGCCTTGGTAAGTCCATCGTTCTGAATACTTTGCTTGGTAGAGTCAATCTGTGACTTTGCACTATTAACGACTAGTGCCTTTAGTTGGTCACGCTTTACGCCTAGCATCTTGTAAATAACAATACTCGTGACCGTCACATCGCTGGCTTCGGTACCAACGGCTGGCGCGGCCGTAACAGTAGGAGCATCCGCACCAAACGTCTCGACTATACTAAACAAGTCGGCATCTTGGAATTGTTTTTTTAGGTCAGTTAGGGCAGCGTCTTTACTCTTGTCGTTTAGCTTTTGCTTTGCAGTCTCGATATCTTGGTCGCTCACCACAGTGACTTCCCTGTTTGTTCCGCCAGTCATGGCGCTGCTATCGGTACCAGCTACATTACTGAAGCCAGAGACGGTGAATGTTCGGCCGCCGCTAATGTTGTATTGGTCGCCGGGATTCTGGGCAACTACCTTAACGGTGCCTGTGGTAAATGATGGGAAGCTGGCGTTCTGACACTTGTTACCAATTTTAACGCTGTTAAAGCTGATATCGGTTTGCGTGATAAACGTCTGGCCACCATTGCTAACTCCGGTGCCGCTGGGGATTGTAACCTCATCTTGTGCGCAGTCGGTCAGCTTAAGGCTGACCGTACCAGTAGCTTTTTCACCAACGTTCTTTTTGCCAGTGGCAGTAACTTTCTCGGCATCGGTTTTTTGAACTTGCTTTTCGATAGCTGGGATAATCCCCTGCTTTTCATCGAAGGTTTTGGTAGAAGTGCTGGCTGTAAAGTTCACACTTGTATTAACACTCACATCATTTGTCTTAATAATGATTTTGGCGGTGGGTAGTACAAAGTTTGCCAAATACAGACCAATTAACAGGACGACAAAAACACCGCCGCCAATGAGTAGCTTAGTGCGAAACTTCTCGAAGTTAGGAATTTTAAGCTTTTTGTCACCCTTGCCTGTGCCGGCTGGCTTAGCTTCGGCTACATCTTCAGCATCTGTCTCAGCTTCGTCGTCGAGGTCAATAGTTTCTTCTGCGGGAGCAATCGGCGACTTGACGCTTTGACTTACTTTTTTGGCAGTTGCTAGTTCGCCAACGGTCTTTTCTTTGTCGAGAGGCTCATCACTAACCTCGTCGCTTTCAATATCGTCTGGCAGGTCATCGGCGGCATCATCTTCAGAAACGCCAGCCTCGGCATCGCCAAGCGCAATATCGTCTGACGGTACGTCGGGAGCTGCTGGGATGGCTGGTTTGGACTGCAGTGTCTTGGCCACGTGTAACTTAACAGCACCGGCTAAAGGTAGTAGCCCCGACTCTGAGGTAATGAGTACTAACTTTTTCTTGTGAGTATCACCGCTGCGCTTTAAGAGCTTCATATTAACAATGCTTTGTAGCACTGCTGCGCGTTTCGGCAGTACCAAAGCGATAATTTTGTGGTCGCTACTAGCAATCTTATCGATAATGCTCGTTATCTCATCATCGACGTCGACATAAATGGTATCTTTGCTTGCTTCTGCCATAGTTATTTACACTCGTTCTTTATACACGTTGTTTAAACTCGTAATATTTTATCAATTTTTTGTCGAAAAGACCCGCCGGGCCCGTTAGGACCATCTTGCTGAACAGTATCTAAACCAACACGCAACAACCCCATAGCCGTAATAAACGTATGGTCGGTTACGGTGCCAGTCTCGTCGGTGATACCAACAACATGACTCGGTTTGATGTGCTGTACAACCGGCTTACGCGTAAACGGCAAATCGGCATACCAGTTAGATGACTCGAGGCGCTCCATGAGCATATCTAGGCTCGATCCGCCTCCGCATAATAGAATCCGGCGTGGTAAATGATCAAGCTGGGTAAATTCGCCAAGGGCTAATTCTACGCCTGCCGTCCAAACGTCAAGCGTTTTGGTTAGACTTTTTTCGAGAACTGGGACCTTAGACTGCGGAACTTTATGGGTAGAGATTCCAAGCTTGAGCTCTTCTGCCTGCACGAAGCTTACTCCCAAGTCACGTTCGATGCTACGCGTGTAGGCCCGACCACCAATACCAAACATCTTAGTACCTTGTACCCCGCCATCGTTAATAACAGCAATGTCGGTGGTACCACCGCCAATGTCCATAAGGATGGCGCTCATACTGGCGTTAGCGTCATCACCAATTACTGAACGAGCCACGGCAAATGGTTCTGCTGCCACGGCGACTAAGTCTAGGTCGAGCTCTTTGGCGGTGCGCTCGAGGGCACCAATATGAATCATAGGTGCAAAAGCGGTATACAACTGTACGACCACCTCTTTACCCTTAAAGCCTACTGGGCTGGTAACTGGATAGCCATCAATTTCGATATTTACTAAAGCACTGTTAACTAGTCTAATTTCAACGTCTTTGCCGCCAAGCTCCCAAGCTAGCTGCTGTTTGGCACGTTCCCGTGCCCGCTGCTGCACTAGGCCAATAATGCGTTCAACCTCGGCAATATCAAGTTCTTTTTCTGGGTTCTTGCGATTACAGCGCACTGTAGTGGTAGTACCCTTCACAAGCTCGCCGGCGATACCAATAATGGCTGACTTAGTGCTGACTCCCGCTTGTTCTTCGGCCTGAGTAAGTGCTTCATCACAGTTATTAACAACTGAGGCAATATCGGCGATTGCCCCGGCTTGCATATCGCTCAGTTCTTGATGCGCTCGGCCAACACCAACAATTTCGATACCATCTTCAGTAATTTTGCCAACCAGCGCTTTGACGAACTCGGTACCGATATCAAGTGCAACTAGGTAGCGGTCGTCATCGTTTTTTCCTCTGCAGGCCTTGGCCAATGCAGTGGCTTTAAGTTTGTTTATTTTATCTAGCATAAGCTGTTTTAGTATACCACCGGGAACGGGGTTGAGCCAGTGTTTATGCAAACCATATTACTTAGTTGGGGGAAATTCGATAGGAGTAAGCGCCAAACCCGAGGCGGCTACAGCCTCCCATTCGGCCGGCCCAACAACTTCAATAGTCAAATCACCCACAATTCGCGGCAGATACGATGCGTGGTCAACCACTACCCCAGCTTGCGCCAGAGCCATCTTGGCGGCCTCTCGCTGCGCCGGATTTGTTAAAGCAATATCAAATACCTGACCTTCAACACCAAAATCGTGGCGCAGAAAAAGCTCCCCAAAAATTAGCGGAACCGTTGTTTCACCACTACTGCTTTTTGCAACCATGGTTATATCCCTCCTTTAATAACCATTATGTCTTTTGTTTGCGTCTAGACTAAAGCGGCTTTGATGCGTCGGACACCGGCGCTACTGGCCTCTTCTTTAAGAATTTTGAACTTCTTGCCGTCTTCGATAAGCTGCAAGGTGTGGTCAACATGTGGGCCACCACAAATTTCAAAACTGAATGGTTTTTTTGCACCATCAGCAATCATTTTGTACACCTTAACTGTTTCGCCATAACGGTCTCCGAACTGACCAAGAGCACCAAGTGGTCCGGTTGCTTCTGCGGTAGGATATTCAGCCCATGATACCTGTAGGTCTTTGCCAATTTGCTCATTTACGATAGCTTCAACTTGGTCGAGTTGTTCACGAGTAACTTTTTCGGGATGACTAAAGTCGAAACGTAGTCGTTCTTCGGTAATGTTCGAACCGCGCTGGATAACATGGCCGCCCAAGACATCGCGTAGCGCCTGGTACATCAAGTGTGTAGCAGTATGGTATTTCTTGTGTTGCATGGTCTGGCCACCCAAGCCACCCTTAAACTGTCCCTTGGTTGCCGTGCGTGACATTTCGCGTTGCTTTTGCATGTGGGTATCGAACTGCTCGCGCCAATCACTAGCCAAGTCGATGTCTTGTTGCTTGGCTTCTTCTTCACTCAGCTCGACCGGGAAACCGTACGTATCGTAGAGTTTAAAGATAAGTTCCCCATGATGATTTTTCTCTGCTCCGTCAAATAACTTCTTAAATTCTCGGAGTCCTTTGGTGAGAGTTTGGCGAAAGGCTTTTTCTTCTTTCTGCATAATGTTCATGATTTCATCGCGTTTTGCGGCAATCTCTGGGAAGTCTTGGTGGTAGCAATCGGTGATAATAGGTACGGCTAGTTGCATTAAGTCTTTTTCGATACCTAGGTCGAAGGCAAAGCGGACCGCACGCCGAATCAGGCGACGCATCACATAGCCTTGTTCTTTATTACTTGGTGTAACCCCATCTACGGCTAGGAAAGCAGCAACACGCAAATGGTCGGCGATAACTCGCATTGCTGCGGTATGGTCGGCATATTTTTTGCCTGTTTGTTTTTCCAGGCCTTCAATGATTGGCCACAGAAGGCTGATTTTGAACATGTCGGAGCTATCGATAGCGGCAGCCGCAATACGCTCTAGGCCACCACCAAAGTCAACATTTTTGTTCGGTAGTTCTTCGAAGCCTTTTTCGGTACGTTTGTAGGTCATAAAGACTGAGTTGCCGATTTCCATAAACCGGCCGCAGTCACAGTTAGGATGACAATGCTCACCGAACTCAGGATTATGCTCGACATCATCAAACATATAGAACACTTCGCTGTCTGGGCCACAGGGGTCGCCTACGGGCGTTGTTGCCGGCTTGCCGCCGCGACTCCACCAGTTTTTTGCACCGTCATAATAGAAGATTCGTTCGCCCTCTTTTATCCCGCGCACGTAGCCGTCAGCCTCCGAGCCAATTAATGCTGGTTTAGCATCGATACCTTTGTCTTTGAATAATTTTTGCCAAATGGCGACCGATTCATCATCTTTGGGAAGGTCGAATTGTTGGTCGCCAGCAAAGACTGTGACAAATATTTTTTCTGGGTTTAGCCCAACTTGCTCTACTAAGAAACTGAAAAACCACGGCAATTGCTCGGCTTTAAAATAATCACCAAAACTCCAATTACCAAGCATCTCGAAGAAAGTAGTGTGACGATTGTCGCCTACCTCATCGATGTCGTCAGCACGGAAGCAAGTCTGACTATCGGCGACCCGACTACCAGCAGGATGTGGCTCACCCAATAAATACGGCAATAGGGGCTGCATGCCTGAACCAGTAAAAAGGGTGGTTGGGTCATTATCTGGCACAAGCTTAGCGCGTGGGATAATTACATGTTTATTTTGTTTACAAAATTCTAAGTAGGCGTTACGTATAGCTTGTGCATTCATACCTCTAGTATAACAGAGGTGGAACTAGCAACAAGTAGATTAATACTATTGCGGTAGCTTTGCAAAATGTACGACGTCTAAACTCACATGTTCACCCTGCCTGCCGTCTTCTGGATAAGGTAGTCCAAGCGCCACGCCCATGTCGGTATACGTTGGGTTTAGTATATTTCTGAGATGACTGGAGCTATCTGCAAAGCATACAAAGGTTTTAATTTGGTTCAAATTAGCTTCTTCCGACACGTCGGCAACCCCGATGTTTTCACCGAGCACCTGCCAATCTGGCACAAAACTGCCGGCCGATTCAGTCAACTCAGTGTGGCGAAATTCATCGCGCTCGGTGAGCTGTAGCGCAGCTTCATGAGATGAAGTTTGTAGATTAGGTTCAAGTGATAGTGGTGATCGATTGTATAAAGCTCGTAGCTTATTTGTAGCCTCTAACCAACCTTGCGGGGTGGTCATATCTGGAGCGGTAGAGGCATCAATATTTAATTCAAATCCACAAGGATGAGGAATATTAGCGGGGCTAGTATTGTCGATGCGCGTTGCGCTATCGGCATGCTCGGCGACAACGGCCATGAAATCGCGACTTTCAGTCAATGGCTGTTCTGTGGCGCTTGACATGTCATGTGAAAAAACAGATTGGAGCAACATGCCTGCTACGACACTAACAACAAAACCTCTCACCACCTTTTGGGGGGTCAGCTTCACTTCGCCGGCATGGGCGTGTTGGAATGTATTATGGCGCCGATTAGGCATGTTTGCTCCTTGTACGTATCACGTACATCTATGTACAGAGCAAACTTGAGTTGCAATTCGCGGTTTCGCCATTAGCTCCACGTAGTCCAGGCGACCAAATACGGTCTACGCTTCAAAGCTGCAATTGCTCTGTATGAGCATATTATACAATATATAGTAATTTATTACAATACTATTAGCAAATTATCCCGCCGCCGGCTACCTCTTGACCGACATACAGCACTGCCGACTGGCCGGGAGTGGCTGCTCGAATTTCGTCATCTAATTTGATAATTACTTCTGCACCTGAAACTTGGAGCTGTCCTTTCACCAAGGGCGCGCGGTGCCTCGTACGTATTTTAACCGGAGAACCACTTGTTAGTGGTTTAGCAATCCAATGCATATCTGTCAGCGTAAGTGTATCTGCCCACAAACGCTCATCATCGAGCTGACGAGTAACGTAAACTTCGTTCTTGGCCATATTCTTACTGGTTACGTAGTATGGCACGCCTCCTCCAACGTCGAGACCGTGGCGCTGGCCGATGGTATAAAAGATGGCGCCCTCGTGTCGCCCTACCTTAACGCCTAGATTATCGATAATGTCTCCTGGTTTTTGGGGGCCAAGTTCGTGAACCAGGAAATCTTTAATTCCCACCTTGCCCACAAAACAGATACCCATGCTCTCTTTTTTTGTAGCCGTCACCAGCCCAAACTTTTCTGCTAGTTTGCGAACTTCTGGCTTGGTATATTCACCAAGTGGGAACAGGGTGTGTTTAAGGGCGTCCTCGGTCACTCGGTATAAGAAGTATGTTTGATCTTTATTATCATCTTTTGCACGAAGCAGTTTGCCGTCTTTAACACGGGCATAGTGACCAGTGGCAATCATGTCGGCCCCATCCTGCAAGCAGGTTTCTAAGAAAATTTTAAACTTTACTTCTTGATTGCACATGATATCAGGGTTGGGTGTACGACCAGCTTGGTATTCAGCCAACATGTAGTCGACGACTTTTTGACGATATTCTTTTTGGAAATCATACATCTTGAACGGTATCCCCAGCTGCACAGCCACACGCTTTGCGTCTTGATAATCCTCTTTCCAAGGGCACGGCATGCCTGGCAAGTCCTGGCTCCAGTTCTTCATATAGACACCGGTAACGTCGTAACCAGCTTCTTTCAATAGCGCGGCAGTCACTGATGAGTCAACCCCACCACTGAGGCCAACATATACTTTGGTATGTTTCATTGTTAATATTATACCATTAAATTAGTCGTTGCGCCAAAGCCTGGCTATTCGACTTAAAGAGCTGTTGTAAGCTGAAATCAAACTGTTTTGTGGATGTCCTAATGACGCATCCGCCCGCCAAATTCGGCTGGACTCCAACCGATATCAGCGTGTTAGGATGCCCGTTTTCGCGGAACCAACGGATAAGAATTCGGAGAGCACGTTGGCTGGGTTCTGATGCAAAACTAATCTGCACCGATGGTGCTGTGCGCCGCACAAATTGCAGCTTCTGGATGAGCTGTTGTCGGTCTTGCGCATGAAGCGGATTGATATCGGCCTGTTTAAGAATTTTATTAAGTGGCGGGCTCATATACGGCAGCTTACTGGCTGACTTAGAGGCCCCTAGAAATTCATCCAACGCAAACAATTCTCGTTGAATCTTACCCAAGTCGAGGGGAGTGACGACGGAATCCGGTAACTGTACGCCTGGGTCAGAACTCACGTTTAATGTCCTCTACAATTGCAGTCTTATTGGCTTCTAGGTTGGTTAGAATAAACTTGATTTGATCATCTATTTCTAGATGCGAACCCAGCGTCTGCTGCACGTGATGCGTCACAACATCTGCCATGTTTTGCTGAAAGCGCTCTAGGCGTCGCGCTTTCTCGATTTTTAGTTCTTTATCAAATTGCTCGCGGACCATCTGCTGATATTCAGAGATTGCCTTATCGATACGTAGAAACGCTTCGTTCATATGCTGCTGTGCGGCTGCCACAGACTGCTTTTGGTCGGAAAACTCTTCTTTGATAATTTCACCGGCACGCTCTTTGACGTACTCGGTAACCTCTTCACCAATAGAGTGCAGATCTTGCTGTAAGAATGCCGCATTTTCTTCGAGAGTTCGCTCGAAACGCGCCTCGCCCTTTTCACGGAGGTGTTGACGATACTCTTCGGTAAAAAGCTCATTGCTCCGGCCACCGCCACCACCACCGCCCCTGACGCGACCGAGACGAATGGCCACCCAAATGAAAGCTAGCAGTACTGCCAGTACACTTCCGACCCAGGTCAACAACAGTGCTAGTTGTACGTCCATACCCACCATTCAATCTTGCTTATGTATAAAAGTATAGCACGCACTCCCCCGTTCGCTCATATTTTCCAAGGTCCGACCTTGGAAAATCTAAAGCAGGGAGGCGAGGTTGGAGACGGTGGTCATAACGTCGGCCTTGGTTGTAGAATGGCCCATAGTAAACCGTAGGCTTGCTTGTGCATCGGCGTCACTCAGACCAATCGCTGTAAGTACATGCGATGGCTCGTCGCTACTTGCGCTACAAGCCGAGCCAACCGCACACATGATTCCCTTTTCATCAAGTTCCATCATCAACCGTTCGTTGTCGGTGCCTTGGATTGTGATATGTACATTGTTTGGTGATCGATACTTTAAAGAACCGTTGACCACTGCCTGTGGTAGCTGCTGCGATAACTGGTTGATGAATAATTTTTGCAAGTCTAGCATGCGAGCGTGTTCTGATGCCCGCTTCTTGGCAGCACGTTGAAGTGCATGACTAAAGCCTATAATACCCGCCACGTTTTCGGTTCCGCTTCTCCGGCCGAATTCTTGGCCACCGCCCACAATCCGGGCAGCTAATTGTACTTTTGCACTGGCGTACAGTGCTCCCGATTGCTTAGGACCATAGATTTTACCGCCGTTAAGCGTCATCATGTCAACACCGAGTCTTGTTGTATGTAGGTCGAAGTACAACGGGGCTTGCGCCGCATCGGTATGAAAGTATAACGGCAGAGGATTGCCTTGTGCCTGACGGTGCTGTCGGATATCATCTAACGCTTTAGCAATACGAGCTACAGGCATTACGGTTCCGAGCTCGTTGTTAACATACATCACGCTCACCAACACCGTATTATCAGTAATAAGGTGCACTAATTGGTCGACATCAACTCGCCCATCTGCTTTAACGGGTGCTAAACTGTGACTATATTCTTTCGCAGATTCCAAGACCGAATCGTGCTCCACCGCGCTAACCACCATATGAGCACCCGCAAACTGACTCATGACACCATGAATTCCTAAGTTATTGGCTTCGGTACCGCCTGCTGTAAAGGTGATTTCTGCCGGGCGTACACCCATGGTTTTGGCTACGGTATGACGAGCCTCGGCAATATCTTTTGCTACAGCCTTTGCATCGAGATACAAGGCACTTGGATTATAAAAACGCTCCGTAAAATACGGCGTCATGCTTTCTAAAACGATTGGGTCGAGCGGTGTTGCTGCTGCATGATCAAGATAAATCATAAGCTACCTCGGGCTACACTTGGCTATAAATCTCGTTTTTAACACGCTGTCGATATAACTGTGCGGCATCACGAAGATGACGAGCTTCATCGGACGTCACATACTGATAACGATTACCATCCTGTGCTTTCAAAATACCGTTGGGCCGTACATCATATCGAGTCGTCTTGCTGCGTGGTTGACCATTTTCGTCGGTCCACTCTTCGTGCCATACCCATGTACGAGCATCGAGGCAAAAGAACTCTCTTCGACCGCCTTCTGGTACTGGCCCAAAAAGTGTGCCACCAATTTTAGCTTCATGACGGATAAGATTACGGTATAGCTCTGCCCGCCTATCTTCTTGACTCCCACCCATGATTATCTTAAAGAGACGCTGAATCACGATTCACCCCTAGGATGTTGGTATCTGCAAACATTTCGCCGGTGAGGCCCTGTTCGGCATAGGCGGCATCGATTTGAGCGGCGATTTCGGCCATGCGCGGGTCATCGAGTCGAGTTTCTGCTGTTGGTTGTTGCTGCGGAACTGATTGATCAACTGGGGTAGATTCTGGCTGACGGTGCGAATACGAGTCGCTAACCATCTGACGATACTGTTCAACATTACTTCCTTGGTCCGTTTCATAGGTGATTTCAGGGGCCGGAGCTACGGGAGCTTCTAGTTTCTGTGGCTTTGGTGCCTTGGGTGTGTATTCTGCACTACTGTCTTCTGTTGCAAGACGGCCAACACTTTTAGCTCGTTCTGGGGTATCTGCCGCATGTACTTCATTGGCAACTTTGGTAAGAGCATCAGTGGCCACATTAACATCGTTATAAAAGCGCTCGGACATCACAGAGATGACCTCGGGCGCGGCTTCAAAAAAGTCTGAGACTGATTCTGGTAAAAATTTCATAATGGTTAAACGAGTCTAAATAGCCTTTCGGCATTTTGAGTGGTGACACGAGCAAATTCTTCCGGCGTTTCACCTCTCAATTGGCTCAAAAATGCAGCTGTTACTGCCACATGTTTAGGCTGGCACATTGTACCACGAAAAGGTGCTGGAGTCAAGAATGGGGCATCTGTTTCTAGCACTATCCTATCGAGGGGAGCTCCCTTGGCTGCTGCGAGCTGACCAGGGTCTTTGGTGAATGTCATAATGCCGTTCAGTCCAATGTGGAGGCCGTGGTCGAGTATGGCCTGCAACTCTGCAACACCAGAACTAAAACTATGCACCACTCCAGGGAGGTTGAACTCTTCGTAAATTGGCCAGAAATCCTGCCAGACATCCGTACCCCCGGATTCTTTACTGCCCCGTATATGGAAAATCACTGGCAAATCATTCTCTTGGGCAACAGTTAACTGAAACCGCAACATCGCTTGTTGATCATCTTTCTCTGAGTGCCCATAGTAATAATCAAGCCCAATTTCACCAACAGCTATCACTGTTGGCTGGTTTGCTAGATCGCGAAATTCTTGCAAAGCTGTAGGGTCGTTAACATATTCTTTTGCTTCATGCGGATGTAAACCAATGCTAGACCAAAGACCTTTGTGCTGTTGTGCTAGCTTAATCGCCAGCTTGCTGTCTTCTAGCGTACAACCAACGCACATCATTTTGGCGACGCCATCGGCTCGTGCTTCTGAAATTGCTATTTGTGGGTCAACACCATAGTCGGCAATCTGAATATGGCAATGGGTGTCAACAAGTTGATGCATCTTTTAATAGTACACCCAACTAACTGTAGGGTGCCAGCAGCTCATAACCATGTCAGTGTGTCGTCGGGCCTGCTGTGCCGAGGCACATCCGCAGGCCAGGTAGATTATATTTTTCAATCTAACTGAGACGAGGACAGTGCCGAGGGGCACAGGCCACGAACGACACATACTACACGGTGTAGAGGTCGCGGGTAGCTATGTATTCTGCGATTGCGCCACACACTAATCCGCCGACATCATCACCCTGGGCAATTTTCTGTCGTACCTCGGTGGAACTTACAGTTTCTACTCCCTGTAGTGGTAGTTCAATGATGTTTGGTGCATTTGGTACAGCAAAGCCTTCGCGAGGCACAACTGCCATCGGCAAGGTTTGCAGCATCCGCTCCCCTTCGTGCCAGGTAGCCATAGTGGCAACAGAATCAGCACCGAACACAAATCGACAATTTGCACCGTATTCTTTCTCTACATACCGAACTGCTTTATAGGTTTCGGTTAGTTCGGGTTGATCTAATTCAAATGGGTCTATGAATACTCTTTCGGGTATCGATACTGTCTGTACTAGCTTTTCCAATAAGCCAAGCCGATGGATGCGGTCGAGGCCAATAGTTTTGTCGCGTCTTTCGCCAGATGGCAGTAAAACTACCTGACCGCAGTCTGGCATTTCAAAACATGCTTCAACGATAGCTCGGTGAGCTTCTGTAGGTGGGTTGAAGCTTCCACCAAATATGAACGTCTCGGGTTTATTTGTTAGTGTCATATTGACACTATATATTATGCGTGATACATTAGTCAAGTAATAGTTATTAATACACTAACTAGTAAGGAACTACTATGGAACGAGAACAATCCACCCTATTCGAGAAACCAACCGAAGACTATCTGCGTGCATCAAATGGCGTTTTCGAGGTAGCTGTTGCCGACCCTAAGACAAACGTTGAGCGAATTTCGGAGCTATATAGCAAAGCAGTTAACCAAGGCACACAGTTATTGACCCTGCCGGAACTTGCTGTTACTGGCTATAGTGCAGCTGACTTGTTTTTCGATCAACATGTTTTGGCTGAAAGTAACATCGCAGTCGAGCGACTAGCCCATCTGACAGAAGGCGGGCCAGCAATAGTCGTTGGAGCGCCCCTCGAAGTAAATGGCTTGCTTTACAACTGCGCATTTATGTTGGCCAACGGTAAGGTTGCGGGGGTAGTCCCTAAGAGTTACCTGCCGAACAATGGTGAGTTTCGCGAAAAGCGTTGGTTCACTAGTGGCAGGGGTGTTGTTAATCAAGATATACAACTCGGGAACCAACAAGTGCCTTTTGGGACAGACTTACTCTTTAATGTGAGCGATAAACTAGTCGGTGTTGAGATTTGCGAGGACGCCTTTGCTACCGTCTCTCCAGGAAGAATGGCCGCTTTAGCTGGAGCACAGGTGGTGGTTAATCCATCGGCTAGTAATGAGCTTGTCGGCAAAGCTCCCTACCGCCGAGCATTAGTCACCGGGCACGCCGCCAGCGCCGTGTGTGCTTATGCGTACACATCGGCTGGCGCCGGAGAATCGTATGCCGATGTAGTGTATGGCGGGCATCAAATAATCAGTGAGTTAGGCAAATTATCTGCCGAGGTGCAACCATTTACCGAAAGTACCGACCTACTTACCTACGATATTGATTGTGCATACATAACACACGACCGTCTGAATAATAAGACGTTCGCCGACCAAGCCGCTGAGTACCGAGCCGAGCACCCTTACCGCATAGTCGAGGCGAATGCGCCCCAACCAACCGACCAAGAGCTATACCGAACGGTCGACCCTCATCCTTTTGTACCCAGCAATCCTGAAACATTAGACGCTCGATGTGAAGAGATATTTGCCAGTCTTTCATATGGCCTTGCTCGCAATATAAAAGAGAACAACAGCGGCGCAATCGTTATCGGCTTGTCTGGTGGTCTTGACTCAACACTAGCTTTGCTGACTGCAGTGTATGCCTGCGACCGGCTCGGCTTGAGCTACGACTTCATCCACACCCTAACAATGCCGGGCAAAGCCAGTAGTGACCGAACCCAAGATAACGCCACCCTACTTGCCCAGACACTAGGAACAACCCACAAAATAATACCTATCTGCGACCTGGCTAAGCAGACTATGCAAGCCTTTGGGCATGATGGGGTGACCGAAGATTTAGCATACGAAAATACACAAGCTCGCCTAAGAAAGTCATTACAAGAAAACTATGCTAACACCGTACGTGGACTAGACCTCGGTACCGGAGATATGAGCGAGATAGCTCAAGGCTGGAACACATTTGCCGGTGACCAAACAAGTATGTTCAATCCACACTCTGGCACTCCAAAAACACTCATCTCGCACCTCGTTCGATGGTACGCCAACCGCCGCGCTAATGAAGCAATGGCGCCTGTTTTACACGACATATTAGATACCCCAATCTCGCCAGAATTAACTGGTAGTGGCGACCTCAGCCAGACTACCGAAACTCGAATCGGACCTTACGAACTACACGACTTCTTCCTGAATGAGCATAAGCGCCGTGGCAGTAGTATTAAAAAAATTGGCTTCTTGGCCACGCGCGCCTTTGAAGGCATATACGACGAGCCAACAATCGAACACTGGCTACTAAGCTTCATGCAACGCTACACAAGGAACCAATGGAAAATACTTGCTAGCCCTGGCGGCACTAAGATTGGTGAAGTCTCTTTAGGTCAACGCAATGACCACTGCTTGCCTCCTAACCTAGCCCCTGAATGGTACTTGTAAGGTATACTTGAATTATATGGAATATCCTGAATACACCGCACCAATACTGACAATCGACAGCGTTATTTTTCAGCTGATTGACGACCGCTTATACGTACTGCTCATAAAGCGCTTGCGGGAGCCGTTTAAAGACACCTGGGCATTGCCCGGTGGCTACAACCCACAGGGGGAAACAACCAGACAGGCTATGGAGCGTATCCTAAAAGAAAAAGCTGGCGTAGACACCAATGACCTTGGCCTCGTAGAGCAGCTGTACACTTTTGATACTGTGGCACGTGACCCTCGTGGTCATGCTGTTTCGGTCACCTATCTGGGTCTGGGTAAAGATGTTGTACCTGTGGGCAGTAAATCATCACAAAACCCTCAATTCTTCCCTGTTGATGACCTGCCCGAGCTAGCCTATGACCATGCCAAAATCATCGGCTATGCACATGAACGACTGGCTAGCAAAGTAACCTATACCAATGCCATCTTTGCCTTACTGCCTCCGTTGTTCACACTCAGTCATCTGCAAGCTGGGTACGAAGCTATTTTTGGCCACAGCTTAGACAAACGTAACTTCCGCAAAAAATTCTTGTCGCTGGGTTTGATTCAAGAAACCAAAGAGTTTCATATGCAGGGGGCCCATCGGCCTGCAAAACTCTACAAGTTCAATAAGCAAAGCTTAGAGTCGCTTTCGCGAAGCTTTGATTAACACTTAGCGATTCTGTTGAATTTTATCGACAAAGTTGTCTAATACATATAAAATAACCCTAAATAAAGAAAGGTCATGATGTCGACGCCCATTACGCGTACGCTCGGTATCGTGGGTGGGACTGGTCCGGCTGCAACCGCTTTTGCGTTTAGCCGTCTAATATCTTTGTGCCAAACAGAATACGGTGCCACGCAAGACACTGATTTCCCAAATATTATTGTCACTAATCTACCTGTGCCTGGCGTGTCAGAAACTGGCCCCGACGACAAGAATGATACTGATAAGGCAACTCGGCATACGCTTGCCAGGAGCTACAAAATACTGACAGATGCGGGTGCTGAAATTATTTATATGGCCTGCAATACCCTACAGTCTCACCGGCCCGCAAAAAATAATTCATCTGTTATCGAAGTCAGCCCTATTGATGAATGCCTGCTATACATTCAAACCGCATATCCTAGTGCACGAGTGTTGGTACTATCTAGCCGGTACACCAGTGACCATCAGTTATATCAAGCTAGTCCCTTTGCAGACGGCCTCAATTTTGTACAGGCTACCGCCGAGATGCAGGACATAGTTGATCAATTAATCCTGGGTGGCATGAGTGGCAAAGACTTAGCAAAAGACAAATCAACGCTACAAGCCCTTTGTCAGCAAGCTAAAGAGAAAGCCGACGTAGTAATTCTAGGCTGCACTGAACTTTCGTTACTTGCCAACCAACAAGCCATCGAGCAAGACGGAGTTGTTGATGCTCAAGAAGCGGCTTTACACAAATTATTAGAGATAGGAGCGCAATCATGAAACATTATCCAGGACACCCCGCCGAGGCAATGCCGCAAGCGACCGAAATGCTTTTAGCCGAACTACGTGAGCAACGTCATTTTGAACCTGAACAATACCTTGATTCGAAAGCGGCACTACTGAATGATTACATGGCAAGTTCTGGGCTCAAATCTTGTGTGATTGCCGAGAGTGGTGGCATAGACTCAGCAATTGTTGCAGGTATTGTGAATCACGCGCGTCAGCAAGAAGGTTCGCCAATCGAAAACGTAGTGGCCGTTACACTGCCAGTGTATCGTGACGAGTTTACCAAAAACCAAAGCTCATCTGCATCTAAAGCTCATGCCGTTGGTGAAGCATTCGATATGGATGTTACTGAAATTGATTTAACTGACCTGCATAAATTACTAAAGAGAACGGTAGATGAGGCACTTGGTGTTGTAGGTGATGATTGGGCCGGCGGCCAAGCCGTTGCCCTAGCACGTACGGCGCCCTTGTATTACATTACTAATCTTGAAAAACAGCTTGGGCGTCCTGCAATATTGTGCGGTACGACTAATCGTGATGAAGGGGCTTACCTTGGGTATGTTGGCAAAGCTAGCGACGGCATGGTCGATGTTCAGCTGATTAGCGATTTGCACAAGTCTGAGGTTCGCGCTTTAGCGGCGCACATTGGGGTCCCTCAAGAAATTATCGACGCCGCTCCGACTGGCGATATGTACGACGGCCGCGAGGATGAGCAGGTATTTGGAGCAAGTTATGATTACGTTGAGCTGTTATTACTCTTGAAGTCTCTACCCGGTGATTTAGCAGACCTGTATTTAGCAAAGTTATCCCCCGAAGACCGTTCACGTACCCAGGAAGGCCTCGATAATCTGGAAGAACTACACCGCTTTAATGGGCACAAATATAACGTAGGTTCACCAGCTAAGCACCTAGACGTAATGGAAAGCGGCGTGCCTGGTGGCTGGCCATACTCCCGTATTAAGGTTGGGCGAGAGCCAGTTGGAGCCGAACATTTTGTAAATGCTTTCGATTTACACGAGGATACGTTACGAGCAGTTTTGTTTGATACCACTGAATATCCTCAGCTCCAGACCACTAGCCTAGAAATACCTAAAGGTGAGGCTCAAATAGTAGAATACGTACTGGGCAAAACCGTCATTGATGCACTATTAACCGACGCCGACATCCACAAATGGATTCCGGCAAATACATATGGCTATACTACCGATTTTAAAGAGGGCGACCCAGTGGGCTCATGGCGAGCAAGTGTTTTTTCACCTGAATTAGCCGATTTATTGTGGAGTCGCATTTCACGGACAATCCCAGCACAGCGACACTTTAATCAAGATCCTCAGCTAGAGGTTGAGCCTGGGAGTGTTTGGAGACCTATTGGTGTTAGCCCCTTGCACCGCCTTATTAAATATACCGATGGTGGTGCCCTAGTGCCTCATTACGATGCCAGTTTCACTTATCCAGGAACACCCGACGTAAAAACGCTTAAGTCACTAGTTGTCTACCTTGACAACTACGGTATCAGTGGTGGTGCTACTCGTTTTCTGCATGATGACCGACTGAGCATACCAGTTAGCGAACGTGATTTAGCCGACCGTGATGAACTTGCAAACGAAGCTGACGTATTAGCACGGGTGGCACCAAAAGTCGGTTCGGCTTTATTGTTTGATCACGTTTTGTTGCACGATGGCGAACCAGTCACCCCCACCGCTCCAGACGGCAGTAAAGTGATTCTAAGAACAGATATTGTTTATACCAAATGCTAGAACATCAGCCTGCAATTACCTACAAGCAACCCGAGTTACCGCCAGATTTCGATGCCTGGCAAGCTCTTGGTGTGAACCAAGATGTTACTACGGCAGCAGCTGATTCTGCTTGGCAAGAGCTGCCAGAAGCCGAACGATCAGCAGATAGGCACTTTGCTTGGAAAGTCTTGCGCGACCCAGCCTATGCAGCGCTATACACAGCCACCAATAACGTACAACGCTTGTATGATGCCGGGTTTTTTATTGATGCCGTACCCTTAGAAACGGTCGACGCACTGAGGCATACTGAGCACGACATAACGACTCCTTACCATGCCATCCAGGAACAGATGAAAAACGTCGATTATGCCGATGGAAAGCCTGTTGTTTTGGTTACAACTGGCGGCTTCTCGCCAATTCACTGGGGCCACTTGTCGATGATGAAAACCGCTAAACAGGCCCTAGAAGAACAGGGCCGCGCCGTAGTCGGTGGCTATATATCACCATCTCACGATGATTATGTTGGTCAAAAATACGGCGGGAGTGCTAAGCTGTCGGCTCCACATCGCATCTATCTTGCCCAACAAGCCGTCGACCAGCCTGAATATCGTGACTGGCTAATGGTCGACCCCTGGGAATCGCAGTATGCTCCGACTGACGTAAACTTCACCGACGTTATTCGTCATTTACAAACATACCTCCAAACGTTCGTCGACGAACGCGGCTTTGATGTGATGTATGTTAACGGGACTGATAATGCTGGCTTTGCTGATGTGCTTAAATACATGAATGGCGGTGTGACTGTTAGCCGTAGTACAGCCGACGGTGACCGACCAGCAATCTTTGAGCAACCGGAAATTGCCGAAGACCCGCGCCTTTTATTTGTACCAAGCGAAGACCCTAGCTCGGAATTTTCATCAGCGAGCGTGAGGCGCTGGCGACCACAACTTATGCCAGCCGATGTCAGCAAGAAGTATTTTGGCTGGCGCGTTGGCATGATGAGTCGTGATACCGACATTACCCCACCCTCGACAAGTTATATGATTCGTGATGATGGTGGCTGGGCCATGAAACAGTATTTTCCTGAAGGGCCAACCTTTGACGCCATGCAGCAGATTGAACATTTCAAAACTGGCTTAAGCATAGCAATTAAAGCTGCCTTCGCTGACGTCGAAACGCCTGATACACCTCGTACAGTAGACGTACACTACCTACCACTCCACGAACAGCAACAACTGGCCGATGCGCTGGCTGCCGAACAGCCTGTGCTCAATCTAG
Organism: uncultured Candidatus Saccharibacteria bacterium; assembly: GCA_964409615.1. Classification (GTDB taxonomy): domain Bacteria; phylum Patescibacteriota; class Saccharimonadia; order Saccharimonadales; family AWTP1-31; genus AWTP1-31. The sequence continues at coordinate 183,851 of CAYPDT010000001.1, forward strand.
ATGGCTGCACTAACAGAGATGGTGGCATAAACTTCTCTCGATTATTTGCCATCGCTTCAGGGCAAGAAAAACCGCTCGACCTTGTGGCTCGGCCAGGTTTTCCAGATGTTGAAACCCAAATTGCTGGAATAGCGGCTGGTGAATACCTGTTGCTCGACGATGATATCGCATCTGGAGCAACCGTCAACCACCTCATGGGTCTACTCCCCGACCATATTCGTATCACTGCTCTCCAAACGCTTTACAATCAGTCGCGTCGTCTTCATAGCGAGATTAACCAGCGCGAAGTAACTGACATGGTAGACCTACGTGACTTTATGCTCGGCTCATACATTGGAGGCTTGGTTGTTCCTAGCCCCGACTACTCTGATATAGTTCGCGCGCCCTACATGTTGCCCTTTGTTTCGAGCTTCAGCCGAGCAGCCATTCCACTGTCATCAATGCGCCGTTTTTCACAAGAATGCTGGCGATTGAACGGAGAATTATTCGAAGGGTTCGCTGACCAAGGTCATCAGTTTACTCTGGGCGATGCCTCGCCAGAATTTCAGACTCTGATGTTACAACTCGGTTTTACTCCAGATACATCCGTCTCGTCTATTGCTCGGTATTACGAGCAGTTTCTGCGACGCGCTTCGGCACGATAAGCTCTTCACTAGGCACAATTAATCGAGGAGTAGACTCCAAAATGTCATCTATTTGTGCTGGGCTAAAGCGTCGTTTGCCCGGAAGTTTTTGCCACTCTCCACCGTACGGAGATTTTTCTGGCTCAACAGGGTTGATTATACGGCGCCAACCATCGCTGAGTGATGGCCGTATATCAGTAGGGTCTTCGGGATTAACCGGATTATAATCGAGGATAGTACAGTTTTCTATCTGCTCGTTCTTACTGGTATCAAGTTCGTGATATTCGTGAGGCATCATACGCTCTAACAAAAAGCGAGCCGCCCACATTGTTTCACCGTGCATAACGGCAATGACCTTTTTATCTGCCTGCTCTCGACTTAATGTGCCCAGCCAGTCTTTTACGTCTAGGCTTTTATCTACCATGCTTTGCCCACCGGCGTAACGAACAAATAGGCTAGCCACTTTACGCATTTTTTCGATATGTGGGAACATCTCTAGCCGCTGTTCTTTTGGTACAGCACCGTACTCTCCCCAATCTCGCTCAACTATACGTATATCTGGCAGCCAACCGATAGCCTCCCCGCCGATATGGCGTGCAGTCTCTAGGCAACGATAGTACATCGACACATACCACTGATCAAATGACTCTGGTGGCAAGCCATTATCTCGCAGCCATTCTCCAGCCATCTGGGCTTGTTCAACTCCTTTCGGATATGACAAGCGTTGTTCAAAATCAGGTCGAGCATAAATTTCGTCACGCTGCGGATGAATCAAGCCATCTTTTTCCAGATTAGTTACGACATTAATCTCACTCTCTCCATGACGGACCATTACAAGTCTATTGGGCATATTCATGGCAAACTCCTTTTTTACTTAGTGTGTATGTAACGTTTTCCACATTTGAATACTACACCCAATACTTAGTGTTGACAATACATTATGTATTGTGTACCATGAAGCTATCATACTTAGTGTATGTTTTACATTTACTAAACAAGGAGATAGTTATGGATAATCAAGCACTCGTTATCGTTGACGCACAGCGTTGCTTTATGCCAGCTGAAGAAGGAGTACGACTGAACGTACCTGGCTTTGGCGAGTTAGGAGTTGAAGGCGGGCAGAATATTGTCGCTCCACTCAACCAGCTCACCGACGCCTTTAACAGAAGTGGATTACCAGTATTCACCACCCAGGATCAACACCCCGAAGAAACTGCCCACTTCTCTGCAGAACCAAACTTCGTGAATACCTGGCCCAAGCACGGCCGTGCAGGAACCCCCGGCGGCGAACTCCACCCCGACCTACTTGTAGCTCAAGACCCTTGGCGAGCAACTCGAACAATCAAAGGTGATGTTGTCGCCCAGGGGCCAGAAGACGACACCAGCTATACCGGCGCACTTGCCCACGATAAAGATGGAGAACTATTGCCCGACGCCCTTCGGCGGCTAAAGGTGACTGCCGTGACCGTTGGCGGCTTAGCTCTTGGCGATGGAGCCGAAAACAAGCTATGTGTGGATTCAACCGCAGTTGACCTGTTCAAGCAAGGCTTCGAAGTGACTGTAGTAACCGATGCCGTTGAAGCCGTGTTGCCAGAGAACCGAGCTAAGTGCTTACGAAACCTCGCCAAGTTGGGCCTCAAGCTAGCAACTACCGCAGAAGTTCGTGAACTAGTGGCCGACATATACCGCTAAACACCTGTAAATAACTGATTGAAAGAAGAAACTATAATGGAAACTCAAACCTACCACCCCGAAAGTGTTGTGCCTTATGGTCCACTACTCGAAGAAACCATGCTTAGCTCTGGCTTAGACTATTACAAACCCACCATGAGCCAAGTTCAATACGAGCAATACCCTGATGCCGAAGTAACCTTTACCTTCAAGAACCGTAACAACGAGAACCTGACTCAATATGTAGACCCATCTGCCCTGAATGACAGACTGGAAGCAATCCGGGAACGTGGTTGGTCTGAGACCGAGCTAGGCTACTTTGCCTCGCTACAAAATAGTAAGGGCGAACGAATGTTTAGTGATAGCTTCGTAAATTACTTACGCAACAACGAGCTCGCTCCTGTACAAGTGGGGGCCGACCCCGAAACCAACGACCTAGCTATCACTACTACCGGCGAAGCACCTGTGGTAACTTTCTGGGAAACAGTAGTCATGAGCGAGGTAAACGAGCTGTACTTCGAGTCCGTCGTCCAGCAAGAGGGCCTAGACTTATTTGCTGTTTACGAAGAGGGCGACCGCCGCTTACAAGAGAAGATAGCAATACTGCAAGCCAACCCAGACATACACTTCTCTGACTTTGGTACCCGTCGTCATTTCAGCCGACGCTGGCAATCGTATGTTTTGGACCAGCTGCGCGAGAAATGCCCTGATAACTTTATGGGCACCTCTAATGTCGGTTTCGCCATAACCAAAGACGTGAAGGCAATCGGCACCTTCGCTCACGAAATGCCTATGGTCTATGCCGGGTTGGCTGATGCAACTGGTCACAGTATCCGAGACTCACACAACCGGATGTTGCAAGACTGGTATGGTCAGTACGACCAAGATTTGTCGATAGCTCTGACCGACACCTTTGGGAGCGATTTCTTCTTCGAAGACTTTACCGCCGAACAAGCTCAGCAGTGGCGCGGCTTGCGGCACGACTCGGGCGACCCCTTTGAGTTTGGCGAAAAAGCGTTGGCTTTTTATGAAGCAAACAATGTTGACCCAACAACTAAAACAATAGTTTTTAGCGATGGGCTCGATATGCAAACCATAGTCGAACTGCACAACTACTTCAAAGGCCGCGTGAATGTTGTCTTTGGCTGGGGTACTACACTTACCAACGACCTAGGCTTGCCAGCCCTCAACATAGTAATGAAGGCTACGCATGTGAAGACTTTTGCTGGTGACGAAGCTGACCTGGTAAAACTGAGCGATAACGTGGGCAAGCACACTGGACCACAAGCCAAGGTTGACCAATATGAGCAAGAATTTGCAGTAGCGCGATAGACACACGGACCAACACGAAAACAAACTTCGACATCGATTTGTCATTTAGAAAAATATATAATAGGAGTAATAATGAGTATCGAAATATCACCTCCAGAGGTACTGGAGAAATTTAAAGAGCTGTCACTAGAACAAATGGAGCAAATCTTTCCATTCGAAACCCAGCCCGGCTACCCTACCGAACGATTCTTTAGTGATCAACCAGTCGTAGATATACCGGATGGCCCGTGGCAAACTCAGCAACTAGATATGCCTACCGCCGAAGAAACTCAGGCTTTCATGCGAATGGGGCTGCGGGTTGATAGTATCGGGCGGCCACTGCATCCATGGCTAGACCAGATGGTGACAAACCGTAATATTGGTGTAGTTGCCGGAAAAGGCAGCTACTGGAACTGGGGCGGCCTATCAACCGACCCCGATAATAATAAGCGAGGCAACGAAACCGCCGACCCCATTATTATCCGGCATGATCTAGCTGAGCCGCACATTCTACTTATTCGCCGTGGAGATAATAATCAGCTGGCTCTACCTGGCGGTTTTCATGACCCGGGCGAATCATTAGAAAACGCTGCTGCGCGCGAAGCCGATGAAGAAGCATTTGTACCAGTTGGAGATAGGGCAAAAGTTCAGCGAGTCTATGATGGACCAGTTGCCGACTTGCGAATCACCGCCCATGCCTGGCCACATACCCACGCAACTCGCTTTGATATGCAGAAATCTCAAAGTCGTAACTTACCAATTGGCCCATACAAAGGTGGTGACGATGCAAAAGAAGCAATGTGGCTTACAATACCCCAGGTCAATCAGCACCTTCGTGGCTCCCATCTAATCCTGGTTCGGATGGCCCTGGAAATGTATGGCTAGTATGAGTGTGCCGGAATTTGTACCCAACCAACCAGGAGTCAGCCCTGCGATTGGGGGCCATATGCTGTACCACAAACACATAGAAATCACCCCAGAGGGTGTGCCCATTTTCGTCAAAGCTTTTGACCCTAATTTACTTACAATGCCAGAAAAAGGTCCAGGCATGCAAGCTGAGCTTGCGCACGAGGCCAGAATGTATCAGTACTTGCATGATCAGGCATTCGACCGTATGCCCGAAGACTTTTCATACGCCGATGATACTCTACGTATCCGTGCATACTTACCCGAAGATGGTTGGCAGTGGGACGTGCCTAGCGACCTAGCCACAGCTAGTACTTACGCAAGCGAAGTTCTTGACACTCTGGATGGCCTACAATCTATTCCGCCGCTCTCAACGCCCCACCCGTCTACTACATCTCTGTTCGTAGAAAAGGGCTGGCCCTTACTGCGTAAACCCGAGCATCAGGCGTTGGTCGCAAGTAAAATAGATGCGTTTGCCCCTTTTCTGCACACTCAAAGTGCTGAAGGTGCCGAAGCATTACAACGAGTTTTGCATACTGGCGTAGAAACATTAGCTAACCTAGCACTTACTGCAGCCCAGCAAGAACACACCCAACTGGGGCATTTCGACGCGCGCCCCAGCAATATTGCCTGGCACCCCACAGAGGGTGTTCGAATAATTGACTGGAGCTGGGCGTCTAACACGTCACCACATAGCGACAGTACTATGTTCTTGATAGATGTGCACAAGGCTGATTTCGAAACTCGTAATCTACCAAGTTTTGAAGTTGATTTTAACAGAGGCCATGCTGCACTGTTCATTGGCTACTGGTTAGCCCGCTGCGTCATGCCGGCGCCCGACCAAACAGTTCGGTTTCACCAGTTTGCCTCTGCGGCAACAGCTATGACTTTGCTGGGCTAGTTTTTGCTGATTTGGCGGTAGTGTCGTGTCGTGGGAAGAGAGTACCTTCGATTGGTCGAACAATACCTTCTTCGAAAACATGCTTAATGCGGGCTGCAGTATCAGGCATGAAAGGTTCGAGGAGGTCAGCAATCTGAATTAGGTTGCTTGCCTGGTATGCCAGCACCTCTTGCAGATGCTCTTCATCACCTTCTTTGGCGATGGACCACGGCTTTTGCTCTTCGATATACTGGTTGATTCCTCGCACTTGTTCCCACACGAGGTCGAGTGCTCGGTCGAATCGGCAAGCTTCGACAGCTTCCCAATACTGAGTACGGTCGTGATTAGCATCGGGAATTTCACCAATAATGCCTTTTTGATACTTGATAATCATGGCTGCGGTGCGCTGTACAGCATTACCAAGCTCGTTTCCGAGTTCATTGTTATAGGCTTTTTCGAGTAAGTCCCAAGAAAAATCACCATCATCGTAGCTTGGGATGTGGCGAAGTACATAATAGCGGAAGACGTCAGTGCTGTACTTCTTTATAATTTCTTGTGGGCTAACCACGTTACCAAGACTCTTGCTCATCTTCTTGTTATCAATATTGATAAAGCCGTGCACGAATAGCTTTTCTGGCAATGGCAAGCCAAGCGCTAACAACATGCCGGGCCAAATGGCAGCATGGAAGCGAATAATATCTTTACCTACCACTTGTACGTTTGCTGGCCAGAATTTCTTGTAGTCTTCGTGCTCTGGATATCCAAGTACCGTTAGGTAATTCATGAGCGCCTCGAACCAGACGTACATAACTTGAGTTTTGTCGCCAGGGACCGGAATTCCCCATGATATTTTTTGAGCGGGGCGAGAAATACTAATATCGTCTAGGCCCTCTACAATCACCGAAAGAATTTCATTGCGGCGAGTATTAGGAATTACCTCGAAGGTGCCAGCTTGGATTGCGGCACGAATTTGGTCGGAATATGCAGAAAGCTTGAAGAAATAATTCTCTTCCTCAACTCGTTCGTATGGTTTGTTGTGATGTGGGCAAACATTGTTATTTTCTTTGGCAACTGCTTCGGTGACAAATGCTTCGCAACCAGTACAGTACAGGCCAATATATTTGCTTTTGTAAATATCTTTTTGGAGTTGTTTCCAAATAATCTGTGCTCGTTGCTCGTGCCCGGCATCGGTTGTGCGAATAAACCGGTCGTTAGTAATATTCAGCAATTTGCCTAAATCTCGGAATTTTTGACTTTGCTGATCAGCTAAAGCTTTGGGGGTTAGCTTGAGCTCAGCAGCTTTTTCGGCAATCTTGCTACCATGCTCATCCGAGCCGGTTGAGAAGATGACTGGCTTGCCTTGCTTACGAGCGGCACGTGCCAGCACGTCTGCCATAACAAATTCAAGAGCGTGGCCGATATGCGGGTCGCCGTTAACATAAGGGATAGATGTGGTCACATAATAGTTCATATGTATATTGTACCTTTGTAGCTAGGTTATTAATAGATGAGAGGGGTATGTAAAATAGTCTGCCCTAGGGCATGTTGCAATACATGCTGTGGTGCATGTTCAAAACTGATGTAGGTGTTTTGTAACAGACTGTAATACTCATTACAAATATTATACCACTGTTTTTTACTTGTAGCGAACCAGTTCCAGGCCCTGCATACATAACCCCACCTCGTTGCACTGGGATGGTGTAAAGTTTGGCAAGACCTCTTCAATCAAACCATAAGCCGGCACGCCGAGTTCGTCTAAGTATGGTAGTTGGTCGCTACGAATCCAGTCGTAGGTGGCAAAAATATCATCAAAACCTATATTCAGCAGGTCTGGCACCGGTTGGGCTGTCGAACTTCCAGTAGTCCCGACATCATCATCCAGTACCACCGTATCAATAGACTGCGAACCGAGTGTATGGTGTGATTCGGAGGTTAATTCAACAATCTTCTGCTGGCCTTCTATTCGTTTTGTGGTCATCAACGGCGTGACCGAAAGATACGGATATCGGAACTGCATATAGCGGCTAAGGTCTACGGCATGCTGAGTTGCACCATTGGCAATACCGACAATACCAATTCGGTCATTACGCGCGATATCGTGAATTAATTGCCCTTTTAAGACCAACCCCAGTAGATAGGTGGGGCTCCGACGGCGTTGGTAGACTCGGTCGAAATCAAGTTTTTCTCCGTGTAGTCCGCTGACGAATTCGTGATGAATGCCATCATCCCTGACCCCGGCATGTAATACTGCTCGGCGATATACTCGACGGGGGTCGGGACGTTCTATAAACATTAAGCCTATTGTATCGCAGCCGCGCGGTCACTGCTACAATAGCCAGCTTAAAATGGTCGGCTGAAATCAAGACGCTGAGTTGTACTACTTGGTTTTGTAACCGTCCGCGCACCTGTATATTCATTAGGGATTGGCAGTAGTTTTGTGCCATTACCTAATCGCCCCCACTCACAATTGCGCCCAATCTTAACACAATTATCTATAAATGTTTGCATAATAGTAGGTTGCCATGCCCCAAACCAGTCGGCATGCGTAGTGGTGCCACCTGGCAACGAACCATTCATTTTATCCGATGTAAGATACCATCCAGCGGTATTAGTGTCGAGGCCACCCCAAACAATGTTGTAGGTTACTTCAGGTAATACAACTGGGTGCGATGGTGGACAGTTATGATTATTGTCTGGGTGAGCCATATGACTTATGTGGTCATTATTTGAAAAAGCTCCCGTTGTGGTATCCAGGTTCTGCCCGTCCCAGCACTGTTCAAATCGTAAGAACATCTGCAGACCATCACCGGGTTGGCATGTAGGAATAAGGGCTAACTGATCGGAACTTCGTGATAGACAATTCCAATGAATATATTCCGTAGATTGGGCACTAGTTGCCTTTGAGTTACCTGTCACCATGCGCAGCCCCTCGGGCATTTTTTGTACTAAAGTTTTATCAGCTCCATTTGTTTTGTAATACACATTAATTATCGAGGGCACTCGTACATTACCCGATATGTCCATCATTGCAGGGATCCAGTAGGCGCTACGGTTGAGCGGACCGCCCGAACAGGTGCCATCACCAGTAAGCTTGAGGCTGTTGAAGTTACTTTTATAATCAGCGCCAATATTTCCAAAGAACATATGCAAATGTGCTGCGCCTTGCTGATTACGGTACACGATTGGATCATCGTAACTGAGGTGGGACGGGAAGCAGAGAACACGAAAATTTCCGACCGGAGAGCCATTGTATAAGTCGGTATTAAGCCCGGGGATTTCCGCCGCGTTTGTCCAGGTGGCGATAGGTACTCCGGTGTCGATGCGAGTATCTATTGTAGGCTCAGAAGTGCAGCTATTGACACCGAAACGCAGCATCCAGCCACCAGATGCGGTGTTGTCTTGAACTTTCATGTTTGGGCATGATGTCACTCCCTGTTCTACTTCAACTGAAGAAACGGGTGTGGCAGCCCCAACAGAAAATAGCAAATATACGCCGATTGCCATAAAAATAACAATAGTGAATATGCTACCAAGATTGGATTGCCCGATTTTTTTTATACGACGACTAGGCCTTTTGTGCTTCATTCAAAGTGTTAGTTTTCTAACTATACACATAATACCGCGAAATGATCGACTGTCGCAATCTAAGCGCTAGCAAGATGCCATAAAGCACAGTACCGGCACTTGTACGTTTTTAGCTTAGTGCCGTGCTGCAAATCGGCAACTACAGATGCGGCTCTGGCTTGTTTTTGCGTATCAAAGGCCAATTTATCGGTGCAAGGTAATGTTGTCTGGTCAGTCATTATGACGAGACTTAGCCTCTTTTTGCATCACATCGCTAATTTCGATATTAAGTGAGCGGTTAGACAAAGCGGTTTCTGACAATGCCAGCAGAATACTAAAAATCATGGCAACCAAGGCTGCACCAAAACAAATCTTACCGGCATATTCGTGCATAGCGAAGAGCAAAAACATGGATGAACAGGCTAACAGCAGCGCAATCGAAGCGCAGCCGGTCATCATCCGAAAGATAGCCAGGCGACGCTGCATTATTTTGAGTTGCCTTGTTACATGCGCATGACGATAGCCCGTGTCGTAGTCTTTGACAAAGTTTCGAACCACTACAGCTGCCCCGAGATATCTGTTAATATAGCCCAGCATGAGAATTGCTATGGCGGGGAACAATAGTGCTGGTACGGTTAGTTCTAATTTCATACCTTCAAGATATCATACTGCTTATGAAACAGGTATGCTTATTTGTCTAGTTGTAAGTCTTTGGTTAGTGCTACAAAGACAGCATTGGTCCAGGCGAAACCAGTCTGACTGGGATATAGCCCCTCTACTGGGTGCTTTTGTGGCTTGACGACATTATATTTTTCTAGAAATACACCATGTCGCTCGTACCATGCTAAGTTTGTAGCTATCCATTTACGAGCAATACGGTCGGCTTCTTGGTGATATCCATAATTCTTCAAGCCTTCAATCACAATATAATGAAGTGGTGCCCAGCCATTAGGATATGCCCACTGGGCCTTTAGCGACCCGAAGATACTCATGTCTATAATCGAACGGCTGGTCGTTGTTAGCCCGCCAGAATGCTCAAACTTAGATAACTGCTTTACTAATTGTGCAGCTTGTTCCTTGCTGGCTATCCCAGCCCATAGCGGAAAGAAACCAGCCAGTGACCAAACATCACCTTGTTGCTTTTTGGCATAGTTGTAATCGAAGTAGAAGCCTTTTCGTTTATGCCACATGTACTTATTTATCTCGTGTTTGCGCTTACTTGCCTGGCCTTGCCAATACTTAACTTGTTTAGAATCTTTGACCTGCTCTGCTGCCCACGCAAAATCGGTTTCATATTTGTACAACAAACAATTTAAATCTATCGGCAAAAAATCTAAACATTTACGCTCAAACCTGGTTGTCATATCCCAACCACTTTCGGCCTCGGCAAGGTCGTGTAAGACATTAATGTCGTAGTAACGGCTTAAGCCATGGTGAACCTTGTGCCAAAATGGATGTGCTTCGCTTGTCCACACCCGCTCATATTCCTGCTGGGCCGCTGCCATTCGGTCTTGCAACCACTTAATGTCTTTGTTGCCGGTTGTATAGATAAGACGAATGTAACTCGACAATAGCGGTGGCTGCGACCGACTCATAAAATACATACGACTGGCGTTAGGAATAAAATGGAAGCGTTTAAATATATGTATCAGGTTTTCGAGCATTCCTTCGGCTAATTGCTGATGCTTGTCGGCTAAGCCTAGGGCCGTAAAGTAGCTATCCCAGTAGTACTGTTCCCGGAAGGTGAATTTAGCCCTGGGGTCAGCAGCCGGAACAACGTATGGATGCGGTAGGCCAATTATTGTACCGTGATCTTGCTTTTCGTCATGAATTAACAACTCCCAATGCTTGTCAATGTACTGTAGAGCATCGGCAATATGAGCAGTGTCGATAGTTCCCTCTTTTTTCAGAACACGCCGAAGCAATTTTTTAGCAAGGTTTTTGTCTTGTGTCATACACCTTATGCTAGGCCAGTCACCACCGCATGGTCAAGCGCATCACACCAAAGTACTACACTATTGGCTACAGATCTATGATTTTAGCAGATTTAGTCTTGCTGCTTATTTTGGGAGCTTGTGGCAAGACTAAGGCTAGAATGAGATACGGCAAGAATCCGGGCAAGCCACCGGGCAAAAATAAAATGATAAAAATTATCCGGGGTATAACTGGGTCAATGTCGAAGTACTCTGCGATGCCTCCACACACTCCAGCAATACGTTTATCGGTAGTCGAGCGATACAGTCGTTTCATGCTTAAAGTATAGCGCACCCGTAAAAGTAACGACAAATAGGCTATTGCGCAGTAGCAACGAAAGTACTACGCTAGATATTAATTTAGATTCTAATTGAAACGAGGTTAAACCAATGGCATCCCCTGACGCACTTCCCGGCATTATTAATATAGAACGACCGTTATCTGAACACCCCCGCTTAGTTGGATTGCACATAACTGACCCAACTGCGTTAGCCGATACGCTTGAAGTACTCGGTGTTCCTACAAATGAGGTTCCCGAATGGACAATATACTCGGGCAACCCTGGCCAAGACATAACAGAACAACCAAAAACAATAGTATTATCGCCGCATGACGTAGACCATCAAATGCACATGAGAGCCGGCTATGGCGGCACCCCCGAACAACGCAGGAAATATACCGGCGCATTCGAGGAGTCTGCGGCTAGGGTCATCTTAAAAACATTGGTCCGTAACGTATTATCTGAGACAGGTGATATGCCTGCACCAGTGCGTAAATCGAGAGTCATAAAAAATGCAGCTTTTGTAAGTGGGTTGGTTGGTACCACAACAGCTATGCGTTATGGATTGCATTTTGAGCCAGAAGACTTTGGAGAGATCTATCTTGGATCATTAGCCGGCGGAGCGACACTTCGTGCAGTCGCAAGTTACGCGACATCCGAAGCTCGTTTCTTAAGACGAAAAGTTCGCGAAATTACTAAAGAAAAGCCCGCCTTAGTAACGCGAATCGGCCGCTCTGTCTTACCTACCTACGAACGCACCTAGCCTTACATATGATTATTTTCAGCGTACAAATTTAGTTGAGAATTCAATTAAACAAAAAAGCACCAGATTTCTCTGATGCGTTTTTGGTGGAGCTGGCGGGTACTGCCCCCGCGTCCGTCAGTTTAAGTAACTAGCCGTCTACAGACATAGGTCGTTTATGATGTCTCGATTGCTCGGCCGGTAAACGACCAAAAAGTCGGGCAATCCAGTCCAATAGTCTTAGCAACGCGTATGGACGGTACGAGCTGAGCAACCAGAAATATATGGCGCGTTGGTAACCTATCTGGTGTCGGTCGAAACGCGGCTAAAGTAATTAAACTAAAGCTGGTGCTAGGCTAAAGTTGCTGCGTTGTAGCATAGCTGCAACTGCTTCTTTAGCTTCGCGAATTGAATCTTTTGCATCTATTCAGATGTGCCTATAACGCTGACAAGCGGTCTGCAAACTAGTTGTTAAAGTCCAACGTCGAGCTTAAAATTCAGCCCCAATGCCAAGTATTCTACCATATACACAAGCATTTTTCAAACATAAGCACTATTGTTGATTTATAGTTTTTATGGTACAATATGCGCATGAAAAAACACCTTGCCGCCGTTGGTTTAGCAGCCGGAGCGTTCTTTGTATTGCCCCATGAAGCATCCGCAGAAATGTTACAGTCACCAGATGCCGCCCTGTGTGCACCCGTAGTTAATCAGCTCGGAGGAAGCAGCGAAGCATTAGTCAGCGAGATTTCGCAGTATCAACTTGATGGCATTGATGTACATGTGCAGTTACTTAAAAATAGCCGCGAGGTTGGCGTCAGCGACGAAGAAGAAATGAGCAGCTTTATTGAGCAGCTTGCTGTAGACTGTGGCTGGGGAAAAGGCCAGTATCTTAATATATTCGTTGGTCTGGACAAAGCCGATGATCGAATCTTTTACGATGCATACGAGGCCGAAGGATTTGTAGATAATCTTTTCCCTCAGAGTCGAGTAGACGAAGCTGTTGCGCCACTTATTCCTGTCCTGAAAGATGTTAAAGCCGGGAGGCGTGATGCGTCGGATATAGTTGGAGCTTCGGCTCAATTATTACGCGACCTTGACCCTTCTTCTCTACTCAACCCAAATAGTAATGGAGGCACTAGCGGCCAAGGTGCATATGATCCAGAATCATTAAGCCCAAGTGATGAAGCTGCGAATGATGGCCCAAGTATTCCGTTCTTATTTATTGGTGAAGTTGCTGGTGGTGTACTTATAGCCGGAGCACTTGGTGCGCGAGGTTGGCGTCACCGAACAGTTAGTAGCTTGTATCGTACCGCCTCTCAGTCATTGACTGATGCCCAAACTGCACTTGCCGACATTGAAGGCAAGTCTGCCGAACAACTAGCCATCCTGCCCGAAGATGATGCCGACGATTTAGATAATTCTCATCGGCAGGTCGAAGCTGACTTGGCTGGTTTGGGTGAAATATCCACTAAAGCATTGATAACATTCCGTAACGAACGGCGCCGACTATGGCCAAGTACTGACGTTGTAACCGGCCTGGCACATGAGCTAGGTGACTACGCACTTGAGTTCACCAATAACGCAAAAGAGGCTGCTTCTCTGCTAGCTGAAGTAGAGAAGCATCGGAAAACAAACGACGTCAATGCGCCTCGACTAGTAAAAATGATAGCTGACATAAAGCTTGATATCGAAGACCTAAAACGTGATGGCTGGAACGTTGTAGGTTTCGAGGAGCAACTTGGCTCAATCACAGAAACCCGCGACGAAATACACCGTTTAATTGGGCTGCATTATATCGAGAAACCAGGCGACCTGCTGGATGACGCAGTTCCTGCTGCTGTAAAACTAACCGCCGATGTTATGGCCCTCCCAGCACGTCGTGTGCAAGCGGACCAGTTAATTCCGACTCAACGCAAAGCCATTGCAGATAAACGACCGCTCATCGATGGTAGCCAAACAGTATTTACTGGACTGACAGAAACCTACGATATGAGCTGTTATCAAGACCTTGCGGAAGTACCGGCCCAGATGGAGTCAATCTTCACACAATTAACTGATATTCAGCAGTCGGTCGAGGCACAACGTGGCACTAAATCACTTGAGTCAGTCATAAAAACTGAAGCATTAGAAGCACAAGCACAAGACCTACTCTCGCAAGTAGATACCCTCGCAGGGAGTATCCATACCCGTGAAGCAAAACTGCTTTCTATCATTGCTGACCTCGATGACAATGTGCGCCATATAGAAACAACCGCTCAGTCTGTGACAGACTTTGCTAATCGCGAAGATCGAGATGTTGAAGATGCCACGAGACAACTTATTGCCGATTTAAATGCTGATATAGCAGAGTTTACAAGCTCACAGATTCACATTGCAAAGCCAAAATATCTAGCTCTCGACAAACGGATGGAAGAACTAAACAACTCAATTGAAAGTGTAACTACGCGCGCAAAGCAAGAAAAGAATGAAATGGTTGAACTTCGAAACGCCATTGAAGCCAAAAAACAAGAAGCCGAACGAGAATTACAAAGTCTTCGGAGCTACGTAAATAGCAACCGAGGCGATGTTACTGTTAGTGCTACATTCTCTATCCCATCGGCAGACACATCAGATAGTCGCCAAGGATTGCGCGCTCAGGTCTCGGACTTTGACAGCGTAATTTCTGACATTGAGAGTGCCCATCGTCGTGCTAAACAGCAGGTAGCGGCCGCCGAAGAAGCAGCGCGTCGCCGCCGACAACAAGAAGAAGATGATCGACGCCGAGCTGCAGCAGCAGCTTCATCATTTAGCTCATCTAGTGGCTTCAGTAGTTTTGGTGGATTTGATAGCGGTGGTGGCGGTGGTACGCACACCGGTGGCAGCGTTTAAAGGAACACTCCGTCTTTGCTTAATGAGCTGCGGCGACAGGTTTTTGGTTGTGCCGTTCCTCTAAGTCATGGGTGTGCGGTAAAGCGAATGAAATCAAGAAGCCAATACCGATAAAACCAGCCATGTATAGTACAGCCGTTCGGGCGCCATCTGCTGATGCTTGATGGGCAATGGTAGTCAATTCTTGTTGAACCGCTGATGACAGCTGACCAGTATTTTTAGTCTGCGTACCACCACTGAGCTCAACATCTGACGCAGAAGCGGCAACCTTAGCAGCAAGCACGGGCTTAATTTGGGCAGGAATTACTGTGCTGTTGGTGACACCAGATGCCAAGCTGCTTGATAGAGTCGTTAAGAGGACCGCCCCGATAACTGCTGATCCCAAGCTCGAACCAACTTGCCGAAGCGTATTATTAACTCCAGAGGCTTCGCCAGATTGGTGAACTGGCACGGCAGATAATGTTACGTTACTCGCTTGAGCCATGACTAATCCCATACCAATTCCGAAGAGTATTAAGCCAGGGATAAAACTTGCAGCTGTTGAGCTGGCCGTGATAGAAAAGTGCAAGACCAGACTAGCCAAGACCGACACAATAAGACCCACTTGAATTAAACGTTTAGGTACAATCTTTTTAGTCAGAGCTGCCGATGCTGGGGCCACAATCAACATAGTCAGTGACATTGGTAACAGAGCCAGGCCAGTATGGAAGGCATCGAGATTACGAACTGATTGCAAGAAGA
The DNA here is from genome assembly GCA_964409615.1 of uncultured Candidatus Saccharibacteria bacterium. Classification (GTDB taxonomy): domain Bacteria; phylum Patescibacteriota; class Saccharimonadia; order Saccharimonadales; family AWTP1-31; genus AWTP1-31. The sequence continues at coordinate 199,414 of CAYPDT010000001.1, forward strand.
CTGGAATGGCAAAGATAAGCCCAACCATTCCTAAAGATAGGAAGGCTACAACTGCAGCACCAGAAGTGAATTGCTTGTTTTGGAAAAGGTGCATCGAAACCAGTGGCGTATGACCATGGTTCTCGGCATTAATTTGCCACCAACCAAAGATAGCTAACAGAATCGAACCTAGCAAGATACCCACTGGTGTTGGAGATAGGCCGAACGGAAGCGCATGCCCGAAAAGTGCATAGGGTTTTATGGCCTGCCACCAACCATAGGTTGACGATTCGATAATGCCATATACAAAAGCCAGCAAGCCAGTTGCCGATAGGAAAACACCCAAGAAATCGAGCTCGGCTTTTTCCACACGGTCACGGCCTTCGGCAATCACCGTAGCTCCAACCAACAAGATAATGGCTACGAGTATGTTAATACGGAAGGCCCAGCGCCAGCTGTAGCTACTGGTTAGCCAGCCGCCCAATATTGGCCCAATGGCCGACGACGCAGCAGCAATGCCACCCCACACACCAAAGGCGATTCCTCGGTCACGGCCTTTATAGTTAGATACCACCAATGACGTAGTGGCCGGCATCATCAGCGCCGCACCAACACCTTCGATGATTGATTCGCCAGCAATCATCATGCCGAGGCTATGGCTGATAGAAGTTATGAATGAGCCGATTGCAAAAATAATTGCTCCTAGCATAAACATTCGCTTACGACCAAACAAGTCACCCAACCGACCACCTGTTACGGTGAGCGCCGCAAGCGTCAGTGAGTAGCCGGTAATCACCCATTGCATGCCCTGCAGATTAGTATCGAGATCGTTAACAATGGTGCGTAAAGAAACATTAAGTACAGTAGTATCAATAATGATAATCATGACCGCCAGACTGAGTACAATCAGCGGTAACCATTTGCGTAGTCCTTTTCGCTCGGCGACTTCTGGTGCAATCTCGTCTTTGGGTACGGCAGTTTTAGAAGTAGGTTTTTTAATCACAGAACCGGTATCTTTGCGGTTAGCTACTGCTTTTATTTTGTCTTTTACCATTCTAGTGTACCACCCCTTCTATTTGTTCTGGATTATGAGACAGCCGGCCAGGCTTAAACATAAATCTGAATACAACTGCTGATAGTAATACGGTAATACCGCCAACTAACACCGGTGCGCTGACACTCAGGCTGGCTGCGATATATCCACTAAGAGCTGCCGGTAGGGCATCGCCAAAGGCTTGAACGCTACTATTAATGCCGAGCACCTCACCTTGAATTTCTTTGGTTGCCGAAGCGCTAACCAGGGCAATACTGTTGGCGAATACCTGGCCAATAGCTACTGCCATCAGCGGAGTGACCATCAAAAGCCCAGCAGTTGTGCGTGGTACCAAGAAAAGCATTATGGAAATACCACCAAATATCAGACCGCCTTGCAGCGCCTGCCAGTTCTTAAAACGCTTGCTTATAAAGGGCGTAATCACACCTTGCCCAAGCGCCATACAGACACCAAAGAAGGCAAAGTAGTCACCCACATTGCTTTGGGTAAAACCGAGTTTATTAACTAAGAGTACCTGGAAGAATCCACGGAAGAATCCGAACCCACTGAAGAACAACAGCATTGGAATCAGAATATGTCGCAGTGTTGGATGTGTCACTGCCTTGGCTAGGTTGTGGAATGAACGGTTCCAATCAATCTTAAGGTGCCTTGCAATGTTAGCTTGAGTATTTGGGAGTCGCGTAATAATTAATATCACGTTAATTACGCTCAACGCCGTGGCAATCCAAAATGGAGTGGTCAAACTAAACCAACTTGGTGTTGTACCTAACTGCAGACTTCCGATATGGATAAATGGAATACCTGGAGTTGCTAGTTTTCCACTGATATATGGTGCCAGCGCAAAGCCTAAGCCGAACATCATACCAACTAAACCAAAGTTCTTGGTACGGTTTTCGGGTGTACTCACATCGGCGACTACCGCTTGAGCAACGGGGAGGTTACCGCCAGTTAGACCATCTAGAATGCGGCCTAGGAACATAATGGTTAGGTTCTTTTCCCAGATGCCATAGGCAAATATTGCATAGCCTATAGCTGTACCAGCAACTGAAAGTGCCAAGACTTTCTTGCGCCCGAATTTGTCGGATAACTGACCAAGTATTGGTGCAGCCAAAAACTGCGCAATGGCAAAGCTAGCCGTTAACCACCCAAGCATTATGAAAGCACTTTTATCGCTCCACCATGGGCCGACAACGCTGGCTGGGTTGTGTGGGTTCACTAATACTGGCAGGAGTGGAATCAAGATTCCCAATCCCATAACATCAAGGAATACAGTCAGCAATACCGCTGGTAAGGCACGCTTTGAAAGTTCATTTTTATCTATTTTTTTTGCCACGCAGTTGCCTTTCGGGATAAAGATTAATTATTGTCGAATAAATGCCGGCAAGTACCGGGTTTGTCATCGTTACAGACTTCTTGATGCATAGTTTGTAGCGATTGTTCGAGAGCGGCTCGTTCTTTTTCGCTCAGTCGATCGAATACCGGTGCGTGGTACAAATTTAAAATATCCACTGCTTCGTCGGTATAACGTTCACCTTTTGGCGTAAGAGTTGTTACTCGCTCGCGCTTATTTTCAGGTCGTCGCACAGCTTGTAGCAAGCCTTGTTCGGTCAACAATTTTATTTGCCGACTAATACTTGCTTCGGTCTGTCCCAATTTATCAGCAATTTCTTTTTGCTGAATATGCGGTTTGTGTGATAAAACCATCATGATTTTAAACTGGCTGAAACCAATGCCTAACCGTTCTTGCAATACCTGGTCAGACTGTCGAGCCATCACGAATGCAATATGATTAAGCAGGTAACCTAGACTGTTAATTGCGCGCATCATATCTAGATTACGCTTGCATACTTAACATGTCAAGCTTTGACTATTGCCTGGTGTTATGTCGTAAAGTATAATCTGGTAATGCACCAAATTCTCCCAGCAGAAATAATGGGCACCCCATTTGAAGTCTTACGCCCAGATGCAGCTGAGCATTTAGGCCGACTACTTACCCCTATTGCGCTCGAGAATTTTGGACATATAACCTGGCTTGCAAGTTTCTTAGAAAGTGGCGCACCTCAAACCAGAGGCAATCTCGGTAATACTGCGCTACAACACCTGGAGCAAGTTACCAACTGCCTGAGGTACAGCCTATTGAGTTCAGGATTAGCATTTGAGCATGTGCAACAGCAACTAGTCTCTGGCCTCAACCAACGACATATTGCGTGGCACGTTGACTCCTCTGGTGATGTGCGATTCCTACTCAATATTGGAGAAGAGCCAACCTATGTCGACGTGGCTACTGATTGGGACCCTGCAATGTATCTTTCGGGCGAACTAACCTATAACCCACCCGTAGCATTTGAACGGTTAGAACTACTTCCTGGTCAAGGATATGTTGCCAATAATATAGTAAATACCGACGAGCCAATGCGGCCACATGAGACACCATACGACGAAAACAGACTCGTTTTGCGCACATCCTTATATTGCACAAGTGCAAGAAGTGAAGAAGCTTATACGCGTGCCGCCGAGGAAGGCATATTACTCCGGAGCCCGGAATACTGCAGGCCCCAGCAGCCCCTGGTAGTCAGTGCACCTATGGCTTCGGCAGGAAGTTAGTAGGACCTTCGTAGTCGGTGGGATAGAAGGTCATAAGACTGCGATTGCCATCACCTAGCTGACCGTTACCACAGTTATTCATAGTCTGTATACACTTGGCTATCCATTCGTCCATAATGGCGTCGTTCCAGCCACCAAACCAGTCTGCGTGCAATGTAGAGCCATTCTTCTTGGGCTCCATGCCGGGCATTCTATCAGAAGATAGATACCAGTTAGCGTAGCTCCCCGTCGGACTTTTTGGCCAAAAAATATGGTAGCTAACTTGTGGCATAGTTTTCCAACCGGCAGGACATTGTCCGTTGTTGTCGAGCTGAACATCTGTTCGCTCCAGGCCAGTGCCATTCCAACATTGCTGGAAGTAAACCAGCGAATTGAGGTCGTAGCCATTGGGGCAACTAGCCGGTATTGTTGTTCCGGAAGTCTGCCCATAGGCATCGGCTGGGTATAGCCAGCTTGCTGAGCCATCGTAGCAGTTCCATTCAATCTGATTATGATATCCCGTTTGGGTTGTGTTGCCACTGGAATTACCAGAAATCATCTTCAAGCCCTGGGGCATACGAGTCGTCTTTGCGGCATCACCAGCTCGTCCGCCCGATTTGTAATACATCACGATTGCTTTTGGTATAACCACGTTACCCGTTCCATCAAGGAGTGCGGGCATCCAGTAGGCAGTGCGGTTTAGCTCGAAGCCTTCACAGGTTCCGCCACCTTTGGTTGTGAGCGTTTGCTTGGTTGAATAAGCATCGGCCATGGTGTTACCCCAGTACATATGCAGGTGCGCTTTTCCGGGTTGGCCAGGATAAACAATCGGATCGTCATAATTAAAATGTGAATATTTGCAGTACATTCTAAACTGTCCCTGCAAGCCATTGCCACCGGTGGACGAATAGCTGCCGAGTTTTATATTTTTACCGACAATCTGGTTTTGCGCGGAATCGTTAGCCCGCTCGTTCATCTTGTATTTATTAATCTCGAGATTGTTCGGTAGCATTATGCTGCTAGGTGTCGTAGGAATGCTGCCATTGAATCGAATGGCCATACGATTAGAAGCGCTATTGTCGTTCATCATAGTAGCGCTTCCGCCAAGAACACCCTGCTCAGACTCTATGCTGCTAACGGGTGTGGCAGCCTTGGTAAAAATCAACAGCATTATACCCAGTGCTACGAATGCCAACGTATTTGTTGAGATTACCAAAAAGTTGCGGTGCCGACTTGACCACTTCTTCAGAGGTTTTAATTTACTTTTAATAGATACTTTGCTCATGCGTTACTAAAAGTATAACCGCTATCAGCAGTTTTAACTACCCCGCTGTCCCTTCAGTAGATTACTCGCCCGTAGCGCTTTTGGCGACGCGCAAAAGTGGCATAAGGGCTGCATTATCGCTCACCCAAGAGTTATATTCCCAACCCTGGTCAGCTGGTGCAACTGAGTTGGCATCCATATATATAACTGGCCAGTCGCCCCCTGCATAATCGCCTACGTAGGCACCGTACGTTTGTAGTGCGTCAAATAGCATATTGCCGAATTTGGAAAGCCCCGGTGGTTTGCTGACTCCAGGTGGAATACCGAGCTTTGCACCCATGATTATCGGACCACAGCCAGGCCCGTTATCCCAAAATGTCGCGATAGATTGATCCCACTTGGGCGTATTGCGTGTACCACTACAACTTGCGTACAGTGTTTTATCACCCAGAGCGATGGCCACAGCATGATCAATTTTGTTATTGGCAAAATCACGGCCGGTAATCATGCCAGCTAACCATGACATATTGCCTGCTCTAGTACCCATATTAGCGGTGCTCGACATCGAGCTGTAGCCGACATCCGTGCGGATATCTCCGATAGCATACCCAGGGTAGCTTTGGGTCACTGTTCGTGTAGTTTGGTTAACTACTGCTTGGTAAACTTCGTAATATTTTCCACCACTTATCAAAAGCAGTACGTGATCACCATCGTTAGTATCTACGGCTAGGTTTGCTGGAGCCTTTACCGTGACAGTGATATCTGGTCGCTCACGACGAGCATTAACATCGTGCGGTGAAACTAGTTTGAGTGTCCAGGTTGGATCAGTGTCTTTGGCTGACCATATCGGATGTCCGGGGTGAACATACCAGCGCCGGACAGCTCCTGCTGCATAGTAATAATCGCCCGGCACGAGATTATTGAGTACCGGCTGAGAAAACCACTGGGTAGTACTTGGGGTAGGTGTATTGAATAATGAATTATTAGCAAAAGGTCGGTTGAGCGCTGGGTCCCAATAGCCAGTATTTGAGGTGCTCGGCGCCTGGAACTGTACATACCCGGCCGATGAACCATTACCAGCTAAGGTGCGGGCGCCGCTCACCGTGCCGTTCTCGGCTTCAAGACTAGCCACCGGAGTTGCGGCTTTAGAAACGATAAACAACACGGCGCCAACTATCATGATAGATGAAATGATAAAACCCGCGCGAAATCGTTCGCTGTGTCGAGATGCAAAACGCTGCAAGGCAAATAGTTTATTTTGTTTTTTCATAGTGTATATGTTTAGTATAGCAAGGACTTGATTGTAGGTGTGGAGTCACATTTTATTGTGCTGAAGCACAACCACTAGATGCCACCGAACCGGTAAACCTATTTACTGCTGGGAGCGGATGTGTAAGATCCCAGAAACGCTTGCCTGCTGGGGCTAGTTTACTAGCCGCATTACCAGTTGTAACCGTCCAGGGCGAAGACTTATCTTTGGTGAGCGAGTAGACAATGCCCTGATTTGAATCACCGGTAGCAATCCACCAAATTAACCCGTAACCATTGGAGGGACCATAACTCAGGACAGCATTAGCGCCAATGCGATTCTGCTCTGGGTTGCCTGCTACACCAGGTACTGTTGGGTCGCTAGCCATCAATGGGCTGCCGTCGGCTTTGAGTGGATCTCCGAACTCACCGACAACAAGTGCAATGTTCTTGCTGGCTACTCGATTGATGTATTGTTGGTGCTTAGCATCATTGCCATAGCCATTTATAAAGCCGTAAGCATGCCAGTCGTACAGCACGTTGCATTTACCAGCCCCAAAAGTAGTGGCCAGATTGCCATCGGCCAGTGTTTCAATCTGATTACCCAACCCCGCAAGATCAGCTACAAACATCATATCAGGCGCAAGCGCACGAACATCGTTATATAGGCTTTGGTTCAAGGATGTCCAAGCACCTTGGCTTGAGATAGGCTCGTTGAATGTATTCATCCATACATAAGGGTTATCTTTGTATTTTTGAGCGATGGTCTTAATCATCGGCAACGAAGCCTGTATCTGGCCGCTATTATATGCATAATCTGTTCCAACGGTCACCCGACACGTTACCATAACCACTATCTTTTTTGCTGTGTACTCATTCACGAGTTGGTCAAGCCCAGTCAATGTCTCATCTACACTGGGGCTGCCTGTGGGTGCGCAGTTGATATTTGGACGAATAGTATTCCAACCCCAAGCTCGAACTTGCTCACTTTTATCGTTAGCTGTACCAAAATAGTTAAATATATAATTATTCTCAAGATACGGCGCCTGGCGCATGCCAACATTGGCGCCAATTGGCAAGAAGATATTTCCATCTGGGTCGACAATCTGCTTCCCAACAACATAGAATTTGCTGGTTGGAGCAGAACCACCACCCACGGTGAACCGTACAGCTCGACCACCCGAAGCCCCTGCAACAGTCAGGTCTTTGGCTAAACTTGTCTTTGTTCCGTTTTCGATATCTAAACTAACCACTGGAGTGGCCGCTCGTGTGATAACCAGCACTACTACACCCATAATAACGATAGCCATGAAAAGTGCTATGGCTTGAGTGCGCTGGGTATAGCGTGTAAGCGCTATGGAAAGCTTGGAAAGTCGTCGTTTTTTCTTCATACTGTATACGCTTAGTATAACAGTAACTGGTTTCCGTATCGGAACGGAACTAAAGGATTAGTATGGCAATTGCCCCAACCTGCGACATGTGCAAACTAGAACTAACCGATTTTGGTGCCTTGCTTTTTAGCCCACCGAGCAATGACATGGTTAGAAAATTTCATATTTGTAAAACGTGTTACCAAAAACTATTGGCACAAATGCCCACTCCTACTGTGGAGTAGTACTGACTTGCAAGATTCTGTACCAATCGTCGAGTGATAATTCTTGCGGACGACAGTTTGCGTCAACCCCAGCAGACTCAAGCAACTGGCTTGTAGCCTCTTTAGAGATGTGAAGCCCAGCACTCAGACTGCTCCGAAGTTTTTTACGTCGCTGTGAAAAGCCAGCTTTTACGATTCTAAAAAACGCCTTGTGGTCGAGGTCTTCAAACAGTGGCTGAGGACGACGAGTTAATTGAATAATCTGCGAATCAACTTTAGGCGGCGGCGTGAACAACTCGGCCGGCACTAATTCTTTCAACTGCGCTTGGTAATACAACTGCACGCTAACACTCAGCAGTGACATATCGCCCGGCTGGGCCGCTACCCGCTGGGCAACTTCTTTCTGAACCAGTAAGGCAATAACTGCTGGCGGGTTAGCGGATTCGCTCAATACTCGCAACAGATTACTTGTAAGGTAATATGGGATATTGGCTACTACTTTGTAATCTCTCGGCAGCTGGGTGTAATCGAACGTTAGGCAATCGGCGTGAAAAATAGTCAGATTTTTTGCCGGGACTTGATTGGGCAAGTCGTTTGCCAAAGCTTCGTCGAATTCCACAGCAACTACCTGCTGTGCCGTTTGCACGAGATAGGTTGTAAGTGTGCCTAAACCAGGGCCAATCTCGACAACTGTGTCATGTTGACTCACCTGACCAGCAGCCAGCATTGCCGTCAGGCTGTCGGCATCATGCAGCCAGTGCTGGCCCAGGCTTTTTTTGGGAATTACTTCTTTCATCATCTTTAGTCTACCAGAATCTGTTGCCTACAGGGTAACGGCAGCTAACAAACGCGGAAGTGCTTCTAATTGTGCGACATCTGCCGGTACAAAGCTTCGATGCACAGTCTCTGGCCACATCCGTAAAAGGGTTCCGGGTTCTGGCGATTCGATTATATGGGCTGTGCCTGACTGCAGTGCTGCTTCGACACATTCCTCTAATTTATCAGGGCGACTCCGTACCATAGATTCAATAGTGATAACAGACCGAGCTGCTGGAGCATAAGTGTCAACGATTGGTGCAATATCAATCATGCCGACTGCAATCTGTGTCGGTAGAGCCGTATAGCCAATCGCAATCTGCATCCTGTCTATGTGCCAGCGTGGGCCGAGTGGCTGGCGTAGAGGGTCGTGAAAAAATAAATCCACGCCACGCGGAATTGGCATACTAGGGGCCATCTGGAAATTCATGTCTTCTATATAACCCCGTGCTATGCCTACAGTTTCATCATATTGCCATGCATAGCGCTTAAAAACACCGTCAGTGAGTTCTGTTTCGGCCCGTACGGTAGCTCGGGCAACATCGAATCGGCCATAAACTATTGGCGGACGAGAGTAATAATATAAAGGCCCACGATTTACCACCAGTGGTTTACAATCCAGAAATTATAAGCACCCGTCCAGCTACCATAGCGCTGTCGCGCATAACCTGTACACCATTGTAATTGCGTAATCGGATTAACCGCCCAGTCGGCGCCAGCACTAGCCATTTTCCATCCTGGTGTTGCCTGGCAAAGCCCGTAGCCCAGCCCAGCCGAGCTTGGTGTTCCATGATACGCCGGGCAGCCGCCATATTCGCCCTGCCACTTTGTTGGGCACCAACCCGATTCACGGCCAACAATATAGTCGACTGCGTAGTACTCTGATGGCGAGATTCCAGCTGCGGCCAGCCACTCGGCACGCCCGCCTGTGACTATTACTTTTGTTCCTTTGGCAATAACACGGCGTACCGGTTCGGCAGCAACAACTTCTTGCAAAACTTTACGGCTCACTTCTACACCATTGCGCAATTCAACTTCGTACGTAACTAACTTCTTGCCATCGCTACCTGCCTGTTTGACGGTGGTTGCACCTATAGTAAGTGTTGGGTCGTCTTCGTTAGCTACTGGCGCCGGAATAGCTTCTTCACTTGTTAAAACTTTTTTGCCCATTCTAACTACAAATACTTGGGTGTTACTCGATAATTTTGTGTTGCGTGCAGGCTCCACGGTATCGCCCTTAAGCGTTTTTATTGACTTCTGGTCAAGTAGTTCGCCAACGGTTTTAGCACGGGTGCGTACAGCAATGCTGTTGCCATACAGATTAATATTGGCTGGCACTGCTCGTTCGACAACCACCTGTTCGCCAATGATACGATCCTTGGTCATGTCGCTCGAAGCTGCGGCATTAATGCCATCTTCTTTATACAGCTCAATACCTGCATTTTCGACCACTTTGCGAGGCTGTTGATACGGGCTCAGCACGGTAACCTTACGTCCACTATCAATGATAGTTACTGGTCGAGCTTTTTGAACAGTTATGCTCATGTTGTCTTCTAGAATTGAGGTGTTAAGGCTTGGTTCGACCAAATCCTTATCACCAACTGTTACATCTAATCGTTTTAGCAGGTCAGAAACTGTTTTTGCACGAGTTGGTAGCGTTTGCTGTTCGCCGTCAATAGTAATAGTAACTACACGTGAGTCGCTAGCTCCCATGGTTTGGGCACCAAAAAGTACCATGCCAACTGCGCTTAAAAAGAAAAGACCAAGAAACGTAATAACAGGCACAACCAGCGGATGCCCTTTAAGTGGATGGGCTCGCTTAATCTTTCTGCGACCGATTGCTTGGTATTTACGGGTGAGCCGTTTAAATTTGTGCATATATTCGTTCTGATTTTGAAAAGGTATACCTTACATTGAGCGGCATATGTAGCGGTCTTGTCTCCTCAAGATCATCTCTTATTCTAGCAAATTTTAGCTTTGCACAAAAGCATCCAAGATAGCTTGGGTGGCACTGCTTACTCGATAGTCAGCAAGTCGCTCAATAGCAACCCACCGAGCTTGGGAGATTTCTTTACTCGAGATCACAACCTTAGGTCTTTGTTGCATGCGAGCATAAAATACTTCATAGCGTACAAATATGCCAGCGCTTTTCATCTGGAACCTGCTGACCCACTGAACGTCGTTAGGCTTGAGCTTTATACCAGTCTCTTCATACACTTCGCGCAGCACACCTCGAAGTGGATTTTCCTGACGGTGCAAGCCACCACCCGGCAAACTCCAGTCACCGTTGCCGAGCCAATCCCGCAGTAGTAAAATTTCGCCATTATGCTCTACAACCGCTCGCGTTCGAGGAGGCGTGAAGCGAATCACTAGCCAGATACCTGGCCAGGTTATATAAAAAAGTAGCCGTCCTAACCAATCCCAATAACTATACTTCACCACATTTTTTTGGTTTCCAAGGTCCGACCTTGGAAACGGTAGGGGGAGGGATGGGTAGTTTTGTTTCATCTTAGAGTTTTTCGAGCGGAGCAAACGAGACATTCAGTTTTTTACTGCCTTTACCCTTAAAATAAATCACTGCGTTGTCGCCGTCCATTTCCATCACCTGCCCCTCACCGAACACCTGGTGGCGTACCATATCACCTTCTGTAAGTTCAGCGATATAACGAGGCTCATCATCATACGATGGTTGGAATGCATCAGGGTCTGGTGCCTTTGCAGGCCCGTAACCCGAATAACTGTCGAAACTATTATCAGCAAACTCACCGTCTATTTCGCTCAAGAAACGTGACGGTGGATTATGCTGAACCCCACCGTAAAGCACACGACTGCTGGCATACAATAAATACAGTTCTTCACGAGCACGAGTCATGCCCACGTAACAAAGCCGGCGCTCTTCTTCCATCTCGTGCTGGTCGTACAGTGCTCGGGAGTGCGGGAAAATGGTTTCTTCCATGCCAACCATGCAGACCACCGGAAATTCCAAACCTTTAGCAGCATGGAGTGTCATGAGCGTGACGGCATTATTTCCAAACTCGGCACTATCTAAATCACTGACCAGAGCGACTTCTTCTAGAAACCCTTCTAGCCCGACATCTTGGTATTCTTGGGCAACACTAACGAGTTCTTTTACGTTTTCTTGGCGCGATTCACCTTGTGCAGTTCCGTCACTAAGATAATTAAGGTAATCGATACGTCGGATGAGAGAATCGATAAGACCCGAAACATTTGATTCGTCGATTACTTCTCGCAGACTCTGCAGAATATCCGCCAACTCACTCAGCGACCGCCTGGCTTTGGGTGTGATGGCAGTACAGTCGGCCACTTGATTGAGCGCAGCTCCAAGAGGAAGCCCGCTTTGCCGCTGCCAAACTAGAAAGTTTTCGACCGATTTAGTACCCACACCGCGAGCTGGTAAGTTAACCACTCGTTCAAAACTAACACGGTCATCGGGCTGAAAAATAATTCGCAAATAGGCCATGATGTCTTTAACTTCTTTACGGTCGTAAAACCGCTGCCCGCCGACGATACGATACGGGATACCGTAATGGATAAATGCTTCTTCAACTGATCGGCTTTGGGCGTTAGTACGATACAAAACCGCGTAATCTCCATACCTGCGCAAACCGCTATCCACTCCATTACGTATACGCGAGACTACTGCCTCACCCTCGGCTCGCTCACCATTTACCTGGGCTATTTGCACGGGCTTACCGTCCCCAGCAGCCGTCCATAACCGCTTGTCGCTGCGCTGTGAGTTTTTAGTAATGACAGCATGAGCAGCATCGAGAATGTGTTTGGTGCTACGATAGTTTTGCTCTAGTTTAATCACCGTACAGTCGGGGTAGTCTTTTTCGAATCGTAGAATATTACGGAAGTCAGCCCCACGCCAGGAGTAAATCGATTGCCAGTCGTCACCGACGACAGCTAGGTTATTGTGTTCGCCAACCAATAACTTCACTAGTTGGTACTGCGCAACATTGGTATCTTGATACTCATCAATCATGACGTACTTAAACTGCGTCTGCCATTTTTGACGTAGCTCAGTATGACTTTTGAGCATAGACACCGTGCGGCTAATCAAGTCGTCGAAATCGAGTGCTCCAGCTTCTTTTAGTGATGCTTCATATCGTGGAAATACCTGAGCTGCAGCCAGCGTCGCCGGGCTACTAGCTGAAGCAGCATATTGAGTAGGGCTTATCATTTCGTTTTTTGCACTACTTATCAGCCCAGCTAAAACGCGAGCCGGGAAGGCTTTTTCATCGATATGGAGTTCTCGACTTGCTCGCTTGATAGCTGTTTGCCTGTCGGATTCGTCGAATATTACAAAACTCCGCGGCAATCCAATATGCTCACCGTCTTGGCGTAATAACCGTACACAAATACTATGGAATGTACCCATATATGGCATGAACGAGCGATTCTCGTGATTTTCACCAAGCAGCCGTGCCACGCGTTCACGCATCTCTTTGGCCGCCTTATTGGTAAAAGTTACAGCTAAGATGTTATACGGTGTAGCTTTATGGCTAGCAATAATATGAGCTATACGGTGCGTTAAAACCATGGTCTTACCACTACCAGCACCAGCTTGGATTAACAGAGGTCCTTCGGTGGTCTCTACTGCTCGTTTTTGTTCGGAATTAAGATTGGCCAAAAGGTCTGTTTGCATCAATCTATTGTATCAGTATTGATGACTTAATTCAGTTTTAGACTCTTCAGTAAGTCCTCAACTTTTACTAAGTCTGCATCACTTAACTGTGTGGGCTTGCCGGTTTTATCTTGAATTTGAATCACTAAACTACTGTTGGCAAGCGGCAACACCGTGTAGGCATCGAAATTGCCCATCTCTTCCTTCCCGACTGCCGGTTCGGTAATAACTCCAGCGTCACTTTTGGTTGATGCCGTGATACCAACCAATGTTATTGGCGTTGCAGTTGTGCCAGCTAGCATGTATTTGTACTTGGTTAGATAGATTGTTTGTACTGCCGCGCCCACTTTGGCAGTTGGATAGTTTTTAGCGGTCAACTTGTCGGCACTGACAATACTAAACGAGGCACACGTATTACCTTGTTGGAATGGTTTGTCTTTGGCAGCTGGCACGCACTGGCCTCCACGGCCACCGGGGTTATTTTGTATAGTAATTGACTGTGTATCATTTATGGCAAACGTAGCTTTACCGTATTTTGCATTATATTGCTTAGCTTCTGCGGCGGCGCTTGTGGTGGTGTCTACATCGGTAACACTCCACCCATTAACGTTATCTACAGAGAAGCCACCAGTTTTACTGGTAAACAACGTAGTAGAAGTTTTGTCTTCTGTTTTGTTGGTGTTGTTATTAGCAACTGGGGCAGGAGTGGTTTTTGACTGTTTTTTATAAAATATCCAACCACCAAACCCAGCTCCACCAAGCAAGACAAGGCAGATTAAGACTATAAGAACTTTCTTGCCGGCACCTTTCTTTTGAATATCTCCGTAAAATGCTGTTGGATTCTGCAACTGATGTGTCGCCTCGGGCGCGCTTGGGAGTGAAGATACTGGGTGATGATGGCCAGGCATTTGTGGCATTGCTTGTGGGCGTGACTGCGGAACAGGCTGAATTGGCGGCTGTTGTGGTTGCGGCGATTGTACTGATCGGTTAAAAACTCCATCCAGTTGCCGCGGGGTACCTACTGCCAACATTGGATCAGGTTGTGGCACTCCGGTTATAACTGGCTTGCTTGCTGGCGAGGCTGTTGCTCGACTAATATCTGAAAATGGTTGCCCACCCGGTTGTTCGTTCATGCGTCTTCTCCGTTTTTATCAACAAACATGCGATGTGCCGCCTCTATAATGCCGCTAAATTTTTGATAGTTTAAGCTTGCGCCACCAACCAGGGCACCATCGCAGCCTTCAATCTCGAGATATCCGCGAGCAATCTGGTCATCGACACTACCGCCATAAAGCACGCGAACTTCTTTGGCTGCAGTAGGACCATAAAGCTCCTTGACCTGGAGCCGTATATAATCAAGGACTTCTTTTACTTGGCTAGGCTTGGCCAGCGTGCCGCCAAAAGTACTGATTGCCCAAACCGGTTCGTAAGCGATGACAATATCACGGACCTGACTGGCGGTTAAATCACTCAGAGCCGTTACTATTTGATCGTGCAACACTTGCTTTGTCTCGCCCGCTTTACGCTCTTCTTGCGTCTCGCCTATACATAAAATTGGTGTAATATCATTCCGCACACAAGCTGCAACCTTATCGCGAATTTCTTCTAGGCTTTCATGGAAGTAAATTCGTCGTTCGGAGTGACCAATAATAACGTAGTGAACAAGGTCTTGCAGCATAGTGAAGGATACTTCGCCGGTGAAGGCGCCGTTGTCTTTGAAGTAAGCATTCTGGGCAGCCAAGCGAAACTTGCGCCGGTCAATCTGTAAACTCAACGGTTGCAGTACTAACATGCTTGGGGCGAGTACCATTTCGATATCCCGGTAAATGCGAATTCGGTCATGCAAGCGGTGTACCAACAGACTTGCCTGACTCGTATTGAGGTGCATTTTCCAGTTGGCGACAATGAGGGTTCGATGATTCTTCATATTGCTAATGTTTACTGTAAGTATAAAGTACAATCCGGCCAAACACCAGCCAGCTTGGCAAACATATCACACCACATTTCCACTGTTTCCAAGGTCCGACCTTGGAAATTATTTGTTTTGGAGGGCTTCGACGCCGGGGAGTTTTTTGCCACTCATTAGTTCTAAGCTGGCGCCACCGCCAGTAGATACATGATTAAAACTACCGGTCAGTTTACGAGATTCGATATAGCCAACCGTATCTCCACCACCGACTACAGTAAACGGCTTATGACCATAATCACCAAGCAAGGCATCGACTAACAAATCAGTACCGTGCGAGTACGGGCCAACCGGCCCATGTAGTGCTTTAGTCTCGGTAACACCTAGTGCGCCGTTCCAGATAACCGTATTACTCAACTGGATACCGCCAGCGATAAAAGCGCCCGTAAAAGGTCCAACGTCTAGGATCATTTCTTGGTCGCCAACCTTGCTAGCCCGGTGTGGCGGAATTTTTGGATAATTTTCAATCTCCGATACCACATGAGCACTCCAGTCGACAATACGAGTTGGTGCCGCCGAGTCTATTTTGTGGGCCACCACCCCATCTTGGGGCAGATAAAATACAAACGGTCGTTTTTTAGACTCTGCACGGGCACGCTCCATGATGTCACGAGCAAGCGATAAATCTTCTTTATCAACTAGGCTTTTACCCACTTCGATGCCACGGGCTAATAAAAAGGTGTTGGCCATAGCCCCACCAACAACCACAAAATCTGCAATATCTATAAGACGATTCAAAACGCCAATTTTATCGCTAATCTTGGCCCCACCGATAACTGCCATCAGGGGGCGAACAGGCTTTTCCATAACAGTGGTCAGGGCCGTTACTTCTCGCTCTAGTAGCAACCCAGCTACACTTGGCAAGAATTCAGCTACTGCACTTGTAGAAGCGTGTGCCCGATGCACTACACCAAACCCGTCTTGCACAAAAACATCAGCAAGACTGGCGAGTTGCTTAGCAAACCCCTTGTCATTGGCTTCTTCTTCTGGATGGTAACGAAGGTTTTCGAGCAACAATACCTGACCAGCCTGCAATGAAGCTGCTTTTTTTTGTGCCTCTTCGCCAATGCAATCTTTGGCAAAAGCAACGGGCGCACCAAGTAGTTTTGCCAGGCGTTTAGCTACCGGCTGCAAGCTTGCGGCCGGGTCACCAGGAGCCTTGGGTCGGCCTAAATGTGAGCATATAACTATTTTACAACCTTGGTCACGCAAGAACTGAACAGTGGCGACAGATTGAGCAATACGATAATCATCGGTTATAGTACCGTCGTCATTTACTGGAACATTGTAGTCGGCACGCAGTAAGACAGTTTTGTTTTTGAGTGTTATATCTTTGAGGGTTTTTTTAGAAAAACTCACGACAATACTCGTACCTTTATAGTATCGGTTGTACCAACAACACCAGGGTATTTACCCGATACAGTTACAATAGTGTCGCCTTTTTTCAGAACTTTATTGGTCTGCAACCAGTTAGTTAACTTTGTAGCAGCAAGTGGGTCAACGGGGCGATTGTAACTCTTAGTTCCGTACACTAGGGCTAATTGTTGTGTAGTAATTAGGCTTGACGTAACCACTATAACTGGCACCGCTGGCCGATGGGCGACAATCTGTAGTGCGGTATCACCGCTGAGTGTCTCTACTACAACTGCGGCGGCATTAATACTACTAGATAAACTAATGACAGCGGTAGAAATTGCTTGTTGCATGTCGTGGCCCGCCGATTTTTCATCGAACCGTACACTGAGTGGATTATTATTCTGCACATAAAGAATAACTCGCTTCATAATTTCTACCGACTGGATTGGGTATTTACCACTGGCCGTTTCATCGCTCAACATCACACAATCGGCACCTAAAATGACAGCCGTGGCTACATCAGAGACCTCGGCTCGAGTCGGTTCGGGCATTTCGGTCATGCTGGCTAGCATCTGAGTGGCCACAATTGTCGGCGTGGCATGCTTGAGGCCCAGTCCAATAATCTTACGCTGTACAACCGGCACACTCTCGGGCAGCGTCTCGATGGCAAGGTCACCCCGAGCCACCATAACCATATCGGCTTCGGCTACAATTTCTTCGAGGTTTTCAGTAGCGGCTTTGGTTTCTATCTTGGCGATAATGCGAGCTTTGCTGCCAAGATTCTTGAGCATAGTGCGCAATTTCTGAATGTCTCGCCCGCGCTGCACAAAACTCAAGGCTACATAGTCGATATCTTGTTCTGCGCCAAAAGCAATATCGGCTCGGTCTTTTTTAGTGATAATATCACCCTCAAAATCGGTATCGGGCAGATTGATGCCTTTTCTCTTGACCAACACACCATCATTTTCGGCTCGGGCATACACCACGCCATTTTGGACACTGGTGATGGTAGTACGGATACGTCCGTCGAATAAAAAGAGGCGTTCACCGCGCTTCACTTTTTTAGCAAGGTCGTATTGAGTAGGAATAAAGCCAGTCTGCTCGTAATCGACGTTGTAGGCAAAACTCAGGCTTTGCCCGGTACGAACATTAATGATGCCTTCGAAATCGCCAAGCCGGATTTTAGGACCTTGTAAATCTTGAATTATAGCTACAGGTTTACCGGTTTCTTTACTAGCTTTTCGTATCCATTCAATCTGTGGAATACGTTCTTCGTGGCTACCATGACTGAAGTTTAAACGAAAGCCATTAGCGCCGGCTTTAGCCATGGCCAATATCGACTTATAGTTGTTGGTTGGCGGCCCAATAGTGGCAATAATTTTTGTACGTTTGAACTGAGAAATAGGCACTTTTGGTGCTTTGCTAGTGACATCCATTCCTTCAATTGTAAATGCTAATGGTTTTTTTATCCAGCGCTATAGAGCATTGTAGAAATATTGTTAGTTTTTAATCACTTTATAGTGTTTTGCATGAGCATTTTTGGTACAATAGAAGCATAAACATTTAGGAGGGTCGTTCTATCTTAATCGACGAGTATCATATCAACGTTATGCCGTACCTCATCGCGATTGTCTTGATAATCTGTATTGCCCTTGTGGCTGTGCTTGTATTCGACCGTAAATATGCTGACCTTCATAAAATTATCAAGCGTCGGCAACTAAAACGCATCCGACTGGCACTATTATTATTGCTAATCGGATTTGCGGTCATCACGGTGATTGTAGCCATTAAGCACCGTGATACTACCATCAAGAATCGCGACAATATTATTACTGATACCAACAAGTCACAGCCAAAGGTCCCGCCAACCAAAGAATTGCCAGCCTATCAGGTATTAGCTAATAAATCTGATGGCACCGATACGCTCCGGGTCACCGTATATACACTAAGTACTGACCGACAGAAACTTGTTAACCTCAACAATAAACTGGTTGCTGACTTTAAAAAAGCACCGATAACCAAGCTATATATTAATTACTTTGACGATAAAGTAGTTGCCAGTAATTATTTCGAGCTAATTGGTAGTAGTAAGACCACGGCTGCTCAAAAAAAGAAGCTGTTCAGCCATTACATTGCCCAGAGTTACCCCGGCATTACCGCTCCTGGTGGTTTATTGGTTACCACTAGTCGTACGGAAGTTATCCAGCAACTTTCTACTCCCAAAACGGAGAACAAATAATGGCATTTCGACTCGAGTCTACCATCCAACGCATCCTATATATTGTGCGGCATCCTCACTCAAAAAAAATTGGTGCCGCAGGCGTGCTCGCCGTAATGCTTGGAACATTAGTAATCCCGACTATCGTGAACATGGGGCATGCAAACGCACTGAGTAACTTTGTGCAAAACGACTGGAGCGGTGGGGTTGGCACTGATATAGATGCTCATCAGTACGGAGATGCTACTAATGTAAACCCCACAAATAATTCGGTCTCTATTGGAACAGATGGGTACACTGATTGGTGTTCAACTGCCAATTGCAACAGTGACTGGCTAGTTCGAAAACCTATTTTTATAGTAAATGACAACGGGCCTCAGACGGATATGCAAGTCGTCGTAACAATCGACAAAGAAGCGGAAATGAAGTCTAACTTTGACGACCTCCGCTTCGTTAATCAAGCTGGCGACCAAGAGATAAGTTATTTTGCCAAAAAAATTAATGAAAACACTAATGCCGAAATTGTCTTGAAGTTCCCTGCTCTTGATTCTGGCCGGACCTTTTTGTACGTCTACTATGGCAACGGTGCCGCCAATTCCATTTCTAATGCTTCTGAAACAATGACCTTCAGTGACCGCTTTACCGAGCTTGAAGGTACGACAGGAGGCAATCAGTACTGGGGAGGATGCCCTCAAGTTGCCTACACCAATGGAGAGGCAAACCTGCCACGCTCGTGCAATATCGGAATGAATCAACCGTATAACAGAATTGATAATTCAACTGACGTTATTGGGGAGTATGACTTCAAATTGGACCTCACTGGAGCAAGTAATTGTGACAGTTATCAAAACGCTAATTATGAAAAATTTAATGAAACCCAAGAACCTGGTGTTGAGCCTTTCTTTATTGACCAAGCGGTCGTCCCTGGAACTAACTGTAGTAAATGGTATATTCATGGCATAGGAATTACCGGTCGATATAACGACCCTCAGTTTGCTCAATACCGACAGCCGAACGAAGGTTACCAATTCAATAGCAATCAATATTACCGGTTTAGATTTGTAAACCGCGCTTCGGGAGGTGTATTACTATACTTCAGTACCAATAATGGCGATTCCTATACAGAGGTACCTAACGTGCCAAATAACAGTTTGCAGCAAAAAACTGGACTACTTTTCACTTCTGATCAATTTCCTGTGAGTGTGAAGAATTTATACATATATAAATCTTTGACGGGTATCTACGATAAACAATCTGCGCCCCAATACTATGGCGGTCGCAGTGGTGTGCTTACCTCGGCGACAATCGACATGGGGCAAGACGCCTACTTTGGTAAGGTAAATATGGATATTCAAGGTGGCGGCCTGATTACGGTTCGACTACAGAGTAGCAATGATGCCGACCAGGGCGACTCTGGAACCATGGACTGGTGCACGCCAATCAAAAATACCTATGAAATAAGTGATTCAAATTGCGTTACTCCTGGCGACAGATATATTCGCTATCAAGTACTTTTATCCGACAACGGTGACCATGACCTACAGCTCAACTCCATAACCTTAGAACATGATAATGATAGCGTTGCTCCAAGTGACCCAGGCAATATAACAATTAAAAGCTCGAATAACGGTTCGGTTATAGCTGCTGACAGCTGGATGAATGTCGGGACACCCTATTTTGAATGGGGCGCATCAAACGATAACGATAATGGTTCTGGTGTCTTAGCGTATTGTCTGTATCTTGGTACCGATGCAAATGCTGACACCACGACATCAGGCATCATAACTGGGGCCGAAAATAAGAAAAACACTGGCAGCAAGTGCCAGCAAGGCACTGGCAATACCTACTTTAATACTTCTAACTATGCTGGTGGCTTATCTTCTAATCAGACATACTACTTTAAAGTGCGCGCCCTCGACAAAACCGGTAATTTATCGTCGGTAGTGACGACAACATTTAAGTTTGACAGTCAGTTGCCCCAAGCCCAAACATTATTTACCTATCCTTCCGCTGTAAATTCAACTGTCGTTAAAGTGAGTTGGATTGGCGGTCTAGGTAGCCCGCCATTTACTGATAATGAGTCGGGGGTGGCAGGATTAAAATATTGTGTAACCTCAGTTATAGCAGGCTTAAGTGGTTGTGCACCGACAGACAACAACTGGTACGGCCCAAACCACGGTTCTGGCTCGATTAACGACATCTCTGATGTCTTTCCAACTTCAGCCAATCAACTCACCACATCTCCGCTTGATGCAGCTCGACTAGACGATGCAATACTAGGCTATAACTCGATAATGATTGCCGTTGTAGACAACGCAGGCAATGCAAATGGTGACTTTGGTACTCCCCATATTTTCCAAATTACCTATACTGCTAGCGACGCACCTGCAAACCTACAAGTTACACCAACTTCAAGTAACGCTAACAACTTCGCCTTCACGTGGTCTCGCCCGGTAACACTGTACGGCGACCGAACCGAGGCAGAATACTGCTGGAGTGTAAATGAGCCCATTGCTGCCGACGGAAGCAACTGCAACTGGACCGGCAAAAACGTCTACGCTCTCAGTGCTGGTGCTTATGCAACCCAGCAAGGTACAAATACCATGTACATTGCAACTAAAGATGTGACTGGCAATTTTGATGGTACCAAGTTTGCTAGTATCGATTTCTCTACCAACACGGTAGCGCCGGGGTTACCACAAGACCTCGACATCTCTGATGTTTCAATACGAGCAACATCCTCCTGGAAGTTAGCGCTCAGCTGGACAGCTCCAACACAGTCAGGGGCAGGAGTAGCGCGGTATAAAGTACTCCGTTCTACCGACGATGTTTCGTACGCAGAAGTCGGCTCTACAACTAGCCAGAACACCAGCTTTATTGATGCCGGCCTTAACGCCGTTTTGTACTATTACAAGATTCAGGCCTGCGATAATGCAAATAGTTGCGGTATTCCGAGTGCGAGTGCCAACAAAAAACCAACAGGGCGCTTTACCGAACCGGCGAAACTGACAGCCGACACCGACCAACCAAAGCTTCGCGATATAACCACACGCAAGGCAACGATACTGTGGTACACCGACCGCGAAAGCGATTCACGCATTGCGCTCGGTACAAAATCAGGCCAGTACTTTAGCGAAGAAATTGGTAACTCTACGCAAACTTCGAACCACGTCATAAACCTTACCAACCTAGAACCTGGCACAACCTATTACTATGTAGCTAAATGGACGGATGGCGATGGAAATACTGGACAGTCAATTGAACACACGCTGACCACCCTGCCAGCGCCAGCAATTAGCGATGTGGTAGTCAGTCAGCTTAGCATCTCGAGCGCACTGGTTAGCTTCAAAACCAAAGAAGCTGCCAAAATTAGCCTGTACTATGGCAAGAGCGAAGCCTTCGGTGACGTTGTAACCATTGATACTTCCTCTGAAGAATCAACTTATAGCGTACAGCTGACTGGACTGGGCGATGGCACGAAGTATTTCTTCAAACTCAATGGCTACGACGTTGATGGTAATGAATATCAAGGCAACATCTACTCCCTTACCACACCAGCTCGTCCAGTTATCTCTAACCTGTCGATTGATACAGTCGAAGGCGAACCAAGTAGTACAAAGAAAATTAGCTGGAACACAAATGTACCGACTACTTCTGTAGTAACGTACACACCGAAAGATGGTAAAGATATAAGTGCGATCGATTCTTCACTAACGGTTACTCACCAAGTAATCATCAAGCAACTTCTTGATGATACCGACTACTCCCTTGTTGCACGATCAGCGGATATAGCTGGTAACGTCGCCATATCCGAAACACGCCTATTCCACACCGCACTCGATACGCGCCCACCAAAAGTAACCGATATTTCCATAGAGACTACTATCCGTGGCAACGGTACTGACGCCCGTGGGCAAATTGTGGTGACTTGGCGAACCGATGAACCCGCTACCAGTCAACTTGCCTATGGCCAAGGTGAGTCAGGAGACTTCACCAGCCGAACGCCAGTGGATGATCGCCTAACCACGGAACATACTATGATTATTTCGAACCTATCTACTGCCTCAATCTACCGGGTGGAAGTAATTTCTGCCGATAAAGCCGGTAACAGTGTTGTTTCGCAACCCGAAACGGCCATTATAGGTCGTCCGTCAGATAATGTATTTAGCATTATCCTTACCGCTTTACAGAAAGTATTTGGAGTAAATAACTAATGAAACGCCGTCTGTCTACACATCTCAGCAAACCTTTCACTGCAAATATTGGCATGTGCTTAACTTTAGTAATAGCAGTATTATTCCTGTCTGGTGCGCCTGCAATTAAAAATTCGGTATTCACCCAAGATGATTGGAGTGGTGGCGTAGGAACCCAAGCCAATCAGTACCAAAGCGCTGATAAGGTTATTACTAGTAATGCCGGCGAAGTAGCGGTCGATAATAGCCCAAACCCTGATACCAACCCTTGGTGCGATGTCACATCACCAACTGACTACTGTAATGGCCAATGGTCACGGCGCCAAGCTATAACACTCAGCAACCCAGCAGGCACTCAAACTAACAGACTGGTCCGCTTAGCCCTACCATTCAAAGGAGCAATGACCGACGATTACCGCGATTTGCGCTTTACTGACCAAGCTGGGACTACAGGCTATGAGTACTACCTCTCCCATTGGGTTGCAGGCTCCAAGGTATATGCTTGGGTAAAAATACCGTCAATAGCTAACGGCAACACAAGTATTTACCTTTACTACGGCAATGCAGCAGCTACCAGCCTATCTAACATTAGTATTATGTATTGGGCAGACAATTTTCACGGAGGTTCTACACTTGATCCAACCTATTGGGCTGGTGATGACGAGACGATAACAAATGGCGAACTTTTCTCCATCAACCACCCACACATGATTGCCCCGACCGGAACAGGATGGGATACGACATCGCAAGACTTTACGTTTCAATACGACGTTCGAATGATTGACTCGTATTGTGTCGCAGGGGGAGTATACTCTGACGGGCTTGAGGCTTCTTGGCCAAGCTACCAAACTAGCAGTATAAAAGTAGTTGACATTAACTGTGGTAGCCGACAGTTTAATTTTGCTATATCTGGTGATGGTTATGGCGGAACCTATACTACTCAACCAACCTTCTATGATTTTGGCTCCCGAGTTTCAGTGCGCATCAAGTCATATACAACTGGCGGCTTTGATTATTACTACAGCACTGATGATGGAAAGACCTTTACGCAATTCGAAAATTACACACGCAATAATGCCCAACCAGTAAATGGTGACGCGTTATTTTTCAATGCGAGCCCCGTATATGGAATCGCTAGCAACATGACTGTAGTTCCAAGTGGTCCCGATATTGATTTTACGATTGGTGCAGAACAGGGCATTAACTGGTGCCGCACTACAAACTGCGATAACAGCTGGACTCTTCGCAAAGAATACATCGTAAAAAATAATGGCCCCACCCTAACCAACTACCAGGTACGAGTGGCCTTTACTGCTTCACATGCCATAAAGGACTTTAGTGATATTCGATTCACCGATGAGTCTGGTACACGTGAGCTCAACTATTTCATGGAGAAACGGACTGATAATTCAGAAAACCCAACTGCTTACTTCTGGGTCAAGATGCCGACCTTCGCAACGGGCAACAGTAAGATTTATGCCTACTATAATAAAACCGGTGTCAACTCACTGTCTAATGCCGACTCAACCGTAATCTTCAGTGACCGATTCGCCAGCGGGAATTATCAGGATTACTGGTATGTACCTTACCCTGACGCAATTTCAGTAGATACGAATGAAGCCAGTGCCACAATTGAAGCTACAAATCCTGACCATAGTCTGACGTTCGGCCTTGATGACGGACGCTCTTATACCAAAGCGGTGGACTACGACATTAAATTCAATACTGACAATATCAACTGTAACGCTGGTCAAAGCTGTTACGCAGGTTATGTAGGTTTTGGCGACTCAAGCACAATAAATTACAACTACCATCGCAACAACGATGGATTGGGTGGCTTTATGTGGCTGGGTCAAACTGAAGATGCAACACAGGTGACCTCACCTTTCTTCACGAGCGAAACTACACCACTCCGTTTTAATGACAACCAATACATTCGGATTAGAGTGGTTGCGAACGATAACGGTGGTAACGACTATTACTTCAGCACCAACGAAGGTAAGACTTTTACAAAGTTGAACACTTCGACCAACACCAGTAACCAAAATGTGCCTTACTTTGGCACTGCTAATTGGTACAACGGGGCGAATCCAACCTTCCGCAATGTAGTGGTTCATAAATACACATCGGATGTAACCGTATCGGTCGCTGGCCAGGCCGAAACAGAAGGCGGTACGACCGGCAAGCTAACTTCTAGGATTATCGACGTTGGTGAAAAATCAATTCTGGGGAACGTACAGTTCAACCTCAATGGAGCCAGTGATGTGGGCATCAAGCTACGTAGCTCGCCTAATGCCGACATGTCGGGTGCGCAAGACTTTAATCTATGTAACAGCCTCGCCAATAACACATCTGCCTACGACTCAGATTGCGTAACCCCTCGTGACCGATACCTACAGTACCAACTGGTAATGCCGGCTGGTGCAGGCCAAAACGTATCGGTAGATAATGTATCTATAGACTATGACAACGATTCGCAAGCTCCAAACCTGCCAGCCACAATTACCATTCAAAAAGATACTGGCTCACCGCCGAAAATAGTGCCTGCTGGGTCATGGATTAATCAAAATCGTCCGTACTTTACCTGGGACGCTGCCACTGATAACGGGCTAAGCGGCTTGAAAGCATATTGCTTGTACCTAGGCGAAGACAACACAGCCGACCCGCTAACGACATCCGGCGATTTAAAGCCCTATACATATGGGGGTGACTACACCGGAATCGATACCGGTGGCGTATGCCAATACGCAACAGCTCAAACAGAACTTAATACCGCACTTAATAATGTCTTGCACTTCGACTTAGAAAGCGGCCATACCTATTACTTAATCATTAAGACTATCGACAACTTTAATAATGTTTCATCTGAAATCACACAGACCTACTTTAAAGTAGATAAGGTTAATCCGACGACCCTAACACTTCCAACCTTCCCTGCTGCTGCTGGATCAAAGATATTCCATGTTAGCTGGCTAACCGGCCCGCTCGTACAATACGGAGATCAAGACTCCGGTTTTGCTGGTGTGAAATACTGCCTATCACCACTAATATTCGGTGGCGCAGGCTGTAGCGAAACCGACAATAACTGGTACGGCAAGGCGCATACCAGTGGTAGACTTGACGATACCAGCGACGTTATACCATTCGAAGATGGTGGTTTCGATACCGTACCTGCCGATGCTGACCGGCTCGATAACCAAATAGGTTTAGCAAATTTTGTAACGGTTGTGGGTATAGATTTTGCCGGCAATTTCAATGTGATTGGCACTGGTGTAGTAGTTTTAACCCAATTGCCTGCCAGCCCCCCACAAAATCTCCAAGTAACCCCAGCCAGCAACACAGAAAACGCCTTTAGCTTTAGTTGGGATGTTCCAAGCTTTAGCCTTGGAAGTCGCTCGCAGCTCGAATACTGTTGGACCGTCAACGAAGTGATTGCCAATGATGCTCGTAACTGTCATTGGACCGGCAAGAATATTTATTCTCTAGCTCAAAATGCCTATGCAACCAAACAGGGCACCAATACGTTACGACTAATGGCTAAAGACATTACCGGCAACTTCGATACATCACAGTTTGCGAGTGTTGACTTTACCGCCACAACCACCGCACCTGGCGCACCCCGCAGCTTAGATAGTTCTGATGCATCAACAAAGGCAACAAGCACCTGGAAGATAGCTCTTTCATGGGACGAGCCAACCCTTGCCGGCTCTGGTATCAGTACGTATCGTATCTTCCGTTCAACTGACAATAGTAACTTCACTGAAGTTGGCTCGACTGCCAGTGGCAATACCGGTTTCGTTGACACTGGGTTAAGCCAGATAGACTACTATTACTACGTCACTGCCTGTGATAACGCTAACAGCTGTAGCCCACCTAGCAGCACTGTCACCCGTAAACCGACTGGGAGATATACCACACCACCACGCTTGACAGCCGACACCGACCAGCCAAAAGTCAGCGACATTGGCACCAAAAAAGCCAACATATTCTGGTTCACCGACCGCGACAGCGATAGCAAAGTTGCGTTTGGAACAGAATCCGGCAAGTATTTCCCTGAGGAAGTTGGAAACTCCATACAAACTGGTAATCACAGTGTGAAGCTAACCAATCTTCAACCAAACACCAAATACTACTACGTCACTCGCTGGACGGACAGTGACGGTAACACCGGTGTGTCACAAGAAAAATCTTTCACAACACTACCGGCACCGACCATTAGCGAAGTAGAGTCCAAGAATGTCAGTATTAGCTCGGCCAACATCGCTTTTCGCTCAAAGGACGCCAGCAAAGTAAACATCTACTACGGCCGCGGAGATGGGCTAGGCGGATTCCAATTCATCAACACCGCAAGCCGCGAATCAAGCTACAGCGTACCAATCAGCAGCCTCACCGATGGAACGAAATACACCTTCAAGCTCAATGGTGTTGATTCTGATGGCAACGAATTTAATGGCAACACCTACAGCTTTACGACACCCGCAAGCCCAAAGATATCTAATCTACGATTCCAACCGGTTACTGGTGCGCCAAGCAGTACTCAAAAAGTCAGCTGGAATACCAATGTCCCAGCAAATAGCGGCCTCAGCTATGGCCCAAATGGTGCGAAGCCAATAGACGTCTTAGACGCAAAAATCACCACGGACCACGAAATGATTATTAGTGATTTGCTCGATAACACCACCTACTCACTTGTAGCCCGCTCAATTGATGAGGCCGGCAACACTGCCACCTCGGATACCCAAACGTTCAAAACGGCACTCGATACTCGGGCGCCAAAAATAAGCAACTTAACGGTTGAAAGTTCAATTAGGGGTACCGGCGCCGAGGCGCGCGGTCAAGCAATTGTATCGTGGGACACCGACGAACCAGCTTCGAGTCAGGTGTTATTTGGCAAGGGTCAGTCAGGCTCGCTAACCAGCAGCACTGGCGAAGATACCCGCTTAAGCAAGAATCACGTAGTGGTTGTCTCTGACTTACCGATAGCCTCTATTTACCGCTTGCAGCCTGTTTCTTTGGATAGTGCACGCAACACCACCAAAGGCTCAGTACAAACGGTAGTTGTTGGCCGAGGTAGCGATAATGTTTTCGGAATTATATTAAACGCTCTACAGAAGATATTTGGTATCTAAATGACTAATTTGTACCAATGCGCTTCTACGGCTATAATAAAGCTTAAGTTTAATCTATTATGACAACAAATTCAGCCCTCGTATCATTTCAAGGTGTTAGTAAACAGTACGTCACTCAAGAAGGTGCCGTAAAGGTCCTTAAAGATGTTAACTTTCAGATAAAAAAGAACACCTTTACCATTCTTTTTGGGCCATCGGGTAGTGGTAAAACTACCATACTTAATATGATTCTGGGGCTACTGGAGCCGACAAGCGGAAGCGTGCACGTAAATGGCCAAAGTATCTACGACATGGACCAAAACGAACGTGCCAAGTTCCGCGCCCAGCACTTTGGTACCGTCTACCAGACAAACAATTGGGTCAGCAGCCTTAATGTAGCCGAAAACATTGCCCTACCGCTATATCTTTCGGGCATCGACCGACCATCCGCCACTCGTGAAGCTATCAATAGCTTGCGTCGGGTTGACCTAGAAAAGTACGCTAGTTATCGTCCGCAAGTCTTGTCGGTTGGTCAGCAACAGCGTGTCTCTATGGCTCGCGCTACGGTAGGTGTGCCATTGCTTCTCGTCGCTGATGAGCCGACCGGAAACTTGGATAGTAAAAACGGTGATATGATAATGAGCCTGATTACTTCTTACAAAAACGAACACGACTCCACAATCATCTTGGTTACGCACAACAGTGATTACCTGCCCCTAAGCGACCATCGTTTGTACATCAACGACGGCGTAGTAACCGAAGATGAAGGTGGATACCGGGATGATATTGGTGATAAGTTTAATAGTGTTGCAGCCATGATGAAGCTTGGCAACGCAGCACGCGAGGTTAACCGTGGTAAATAATCACAATGCGCCCATCATTAACCGCAAGCCATCTACCAAACGCATTGGTGAACGAGGCGTTATTCAGCCTAAAATTTTATTACGTCTGGCATATAAAAACCTCTTTTTCAAGAAATTGCGTACCACACTAACTCTTTTGGGCGTTATTATCGGAATCGGCTCAATAGTCTTCTTGCTTTCGTTTGGATTTGGATTACAAAACTTGGTTAGCAAACAAGTCGTTGGATCTAACTCGGTGCAGACTATCGATGTTAGTACATTGCGGTCCAAGGTCGTAAAGCTCAACCAAGAAAACATTGGCCGCATTAGTGCCATTAACGGCGTAACCGACGTTGCCAAGTCGTATAACACCGCTGGCCGTTTAAAGCTCAAACAATCTCAAACCGAAAGCGTAGTCTACGGCGTCAATTCAACCTACGCTGAACTTAGCTCTCTAGAATTTAAAGCTGGGCGACCGTTTAGTAATGGTGATACTAGCAAAGTACTGGTCAGTACATCTCTGGCAAAGGCCCTTGGGATAACAAGTTACGACAATTTAGACAAACAAACAGTCAATGTTTCGTTCGATGCCCTAACAAATGATGGTAAGAAAAAAACCGTAAGTAAAGACTTGTCTATCGCAGGAGTATTCACCGGCGAAGCACAGGCAGAAGCCTTTATTGATGCAACACAGTTTGAGACTGCCGGAGTCGGCGATGCAACACAGCTAAAGGTTGTGGTGCCAAAAAAGAACGAAATCGCTGGAGTACGAAAGACTATCGAAGGACTCGGTTTTACCACCACGTCACCGTTAGACACTGTCGACCAGATTAATCAGTTCTTTACTTTGTTCCGCTACGTCTTGGTGGGCTTCGGTGGCATCGGTATGATTGTAGCCATCCTCGGTATGTTTAACACGCTGACCATCTCTTTAATAGAACGAACCAGGGAAATTGGCCTAATGATATCGCTCGGTGCTCGCAAACAGGATATCCGCCGCCTGTTTGTTACCGAAGCGCTCTTCTTATCACTACTCGGTGGCTTGCTGGGCATTATCGGTGCTGTAATACTTGGTGTAATTGGCAATATGGTCCTCAACGGCTTTGCTCACCGCAACGGCGTTAAAGAGACTGTATCCGCCTTCACCGTATCACCAACTATGGCACTGTCTATCCTGGCTATCAGCGGCTTGGTGGGCTTAATTGTTGTGTACTTCCCTGCTCGCCGTGCTGCCCAAACGGACCCGATAGAGGCTTTGCACAATGACTAAAATTCTCATCATCGAAGATGAGGTGGTTTTAGCAGACGCCTATAAATTCGTGCTTAAAAAGTCTGGTTACGATGTGTACGTCGCTTATCGAGCACCCGAAGGCTTGGAACTTGCTAAACAACATAACCCTCATTTGATTATCTTAGACATGCTAATGCCCGATATGAATGGCATCGAATTCTTGCAAGCTCTGCAGCCCAAAAAACTACCGCACACTAAAGTCTGTGTGCTATCTAATATAGAGAACCCCGAAATTATGTCGGCTGCCAAAAAACTTGGTGCCGATGACTACCTTCTTAAGGTCAACTACACTCCTTACCAGATGACTGAAGTCATCGAAACTATGCTCAAAAAATAGCCAACCAAACATATCCTGGCCTACAAACTTCAAGATGTGGTTATATTCTCACATTTCTGAGCTTAGATTCTAACCTTCAGATGGTAAGACTATCGTGACCGTAGTACCTTTGCCAAGTTCTGAGGCAACATCAATAGTGCCACCAAACTTATCAACAATTAGTTTGTCCATATACAAGTCAATGCCCATTCCTTCGTAATCGAATGTCTCAGTGTCGGTAGCCCGGCTAAAAGCATTGAATAGTTGATTAAGCTTGTCTTTTGCAATACCAACACCCTTATCAATAATCTTAATCTGCGTCTGATGATGCTTAGATGATATCTGCAGCTCCACAGTGCCACCCTTGTTGCTAAATTTCACAGCGTTATCTAGCGTAGATGTTAGCAGCTGGCGGTAAGCTTTTTCATCGATGCGAGCTGATACATCAGCTGCCATATCAAGGGTTATGCCTACTTCTTTCTGACGTGCTTTTTCTTGAGCATTGCGAATTAGTAATTCAGTAGGAACCCGTAATTGTATTGGGTTTGCCGTAGTTTTTTGTGCCTTAGTAAGTTCGTCGAGGTAGCGCAAACGTTCAACAGCATAGGATATATCATGCAAACCACTTGTAAATCGCTTGTCTGGGTCAGCTGTACTGATGGCAGGGGTAAATTGCTGAATCTGGCCAATATCGAAGGTCAATTCATCGCCATTAGTTTTAATAAACTGCGACTGCTTGTCTTGGATGAGTTGTTCCAGCGATAGTTCATTAGTAACGGCCTGGGTAGCAAATTTCTGCTGTCGCAAGAATCGTAGCGCCAAAACCATGGCCACACCCCCGGCTACCAGCAGTGCACTTTGCAGTGCGAAGTTTGGTACCGATGCACCATATTTTTTTGACCAAACGAATAAGGAGTTAAGTAGCACTATCAAGAATATTCCGCTGACGATGGGGATTACTACTGCTGGGTCTTTTATGAGATGTTTGGGTTCAAAGCCTCGCAAAAGCTGTTCGGTTTGCTTAGTTTGCTGAGCTACTGTTTCATCCCCTTCAAGAAGTTGTTGAGCGCTGCTGCTCAAACGGTTTAGGTATCGCATGACATTTTTGGCCAGATCTGCGGCAAGTTTCTTCTTAACTTGCAAGAGCTCGACCGTTCCCTTCATGACTGCAATTGGCGTATTTATATAATGCGAGGTTAGCTGTATATAGTTCTTGCGTCCCTGTTCGGCCTTTTTGAATCTGTCGATTATTTTTCGCAACTGGTTACGGTTGCGGATTTGGTTGTATGCCAACACCATATACACCCCAGACGTTGCAATCAACATACCGATGGTGGCGTATGGTAGAGCCTTGGCCGTGGTTGGTGAAACCGGTTGTACGGTGCTTGCCAGCACACGGAAACCAGTCTCTACATTTGACTTTGCGAATTCCGGCACAATACTGCGTATAGCAACTGGCGTGTAGGTCTGTGCCACGGTGTTATTTGAATTATTTGTACCACCACTACCAACGGGGGTCTCTGGCTTAGCTGTTACTGTCACAGTAAGTTTATCTGATGTAGTAGTAATTGCAGGCGACCCATTATCGGTAGCCTTGACTTGGAATTCGTAGCTGCCCTCTTTGTAGTCGTCTGTGCGGAAGGCGTATTTGCCCGATGTTGTGGTTGCCAACATAGTACCCAGCTGTTGCCCATCGGCAAACAGCACAACATTTGCCACGCCACTATCATCGCTAACCTTGACCTCGAATTGTAATGCAGCGGGTGCCTGTGGCTTGTTTGTTAACTGCACAAAATCGCTAATCACTGGCGCTGAGTTGGTTGGGGTTACGGTAGTAGTTCCTGGAGTAAGGGGCGGTGGTGGCGTTGGCGCCGCATCAACCGTAACACTCAACGACGAGGAAAAACTAATGTTGGGCTGCTGGGCGGTATCGGCAGCTTTTACACGATAGGTAACCGCACCTTCTAGCACCCCGGTAAGAGTCGCTTCGTACTGATTAGCCTGGCCCGTTGATTGCATTACCCCCAGCACTGTATCGTTAGTTCCCAGCAGCTGAACCGTTCCTACCCCAGCATTATCAGTAGCGGTGATTACAAAATGAAGCTCAGCGGGGGCACGTAGGCTTGTGTTTGTTTGGGTAAAGCCAGATAGCGCCGGTGGAGTATCAGGCAGTACTGTCACGCTTATACTGCCCGAGGTCGTGGTTTGTGCTGGCGAAGAACCATCAGTAGCCCTGACTTTGAAGACGAGATCGCCAGCAGCGTAGTTTTG
>CAYPDT010000001.1:232260-698658 GCA_964409615.1 uncultured Candidatus Saccharibacteria bacterium
TTTTGAAGACTAATACCGTACTGGTTTGGCGTGCTGGTAGCTGTCATGGTGCCAATTTGTTGATTATTGCCATCCAACAAACGAGCAGCACTAATGCCGTTATCATCGGTTATGGTAGCGACGATATTGAGTGCTGCAGGTGCCCGAGGGCTAGCTATAGTCTGCGAAACGCCCGTAATGACTGGTGGAAGATTTGGCAAGACCGTAAGACTAATGGTTGATGATGTGGTGGATAATGCAGGGCTCGCTCCATCGGTAGCCCTGACCTTGAATACGTAATCGCCAGCAGCGTAGTTTTGTAAACTAATACCGTACTGGTTTGGCGTGCTGGTAGCTGTCATGGTGCCAAGTGGCTGGTCGTTTTCTGAAAGTAGCGCTACACTGGCTAATCCGTCGATGTCAGTAGCCTCGATGACAAAATTAAGTGTTGCCGGTGCCCGAGGATTGTTAGTTAACTGACTGAAATTAGAAAGTGAGGGCCCGACATTCTCTGCTCGCACCGATACTGACACCGCACTGCTGGTACTGCTGAGCGCAGGAGTACCATCATCAGTAGCCCGAGCGGTAAACGAATAGCTGCCCTCTGGGATGTTGGAGAGTGTAATTTCATACTGATTGGCCGTAGTGGTCGCCGTCATAGTACCCACTACATCACTGCCATTCAATAGCTCCACTGAGGCAATATTGTTTTCGTCGGTTGCGTTGACCGTAAAGTGCAGCGTTGCCGGTGCCCGAGGATTGTTAGTAGTCTGCACTAAGCTATCGACTACCGGTGAAGCATTATTCTCGAAGGTAACCGGCTGGCTCGCAACAGTGTTGTCACTTTGGTACACGTCGTCATCATAGATTGCGGCTGCCGACATGTTAAGCGTGCGTTCTACGCTAGCAGCCAACACAATGTCAGTTTTAGACTTTGCTTTAGCCGTCGGCCCAGGAGCTTGCAAGACCACCGACACGCTATCGCTTGCCAAAGCAGCTAACGACCGACTAGCCCATATCACTTTGGTGCCATCTTGACTTAACGTCCCGCCATTTGAAGCCGAGACAAACTGCATGCCGGTGGGTAATGTAGCCTCGTATTGAGCAGTCTTAGGATTAAACAATCCACCAATATCACCCCTGTTATGTGGGTCAGGGTTAGCCTTATTATCGACCGTTATAGTGTACGTAATCTGTTCGCCATTGTTGACGCGTGTTTTATTTGGCTGCACACTCACACGCAAATCCTTAAAGCACTGCTTGTCACCGGGCTGCAGGTAATCTACCGTTTGTGACTTGTCTTTAGTGAAAGTATTATCATCAGTGACAAACACTGCCGAAGAGGCCGTACCAAGCTTGGTTATGTCACATGCAATGTCTTCTTGATATGTCTTGGCACGTGTGGTGTAGCAATATTGCACGTCATCACCACTAGCCCGTATAGAAGCATACGGCAGCTTACCGTTTGCCCAAGGGCTTGGGCTCCATACGTTGGAGTCAACATCAATATATAGCGAACTTTGTTGACTAAAATCAATACTACTCAAGTCCAAAGAGCCAGTATCCTTAATATCGCCCGAGGCTCGCAGCGCACCACCTTGCGCACTATACGCTCGTACATTGTACTGTTCGAAGTCAAACATACTCGATTTTGACAAGCGAGCGCTTTGCCAGCCAAATGCATGACTCTGGCCATCGCAATAAAACTTATTTGCATCAAAGCTCGCAGTGAACTTTGTGCGAGCAACCCTACAAGGCGATTCGGCCGTTTTGGTATTGAA
This sequence comes from uncultured Candidatus Saccharibacteria bacterium, assembly GCA_964409615.1. Lineage (GTDB taxonomy): Bacteria > Patescibacteriota > Saccharimonadia > Saccharimonadales > AWTP1-31 > AWTP1-31. The sequence continues at coordinate 234,021 of CAYPDT010000001.1, forward strand.
CGACCACAAGAACCCCTGTTTGCTCATGCCAATCATACAAGAACCATCGTAGGCATACCCTTGATCGGCACTAACGGCGTCGTTCATGTTGTACCAATACTTCAACCAAGGCAGCTCACTACAATGGGCTTGTGTATTCCAGTCAAAACAGCTCATCCCTCCACGGGCACCAGTAGGGCCATACTGGTACGCAAAGAAACTTTTCTCATGACCGTCAGTATCCGTAATGGTTTTAACATTAGACGACATCCGCCACGACGGGCTGCCTACCACTGTCAGCCCTTGCCAGACTGATGGGATGGGCAATATGGCTGGCGATACTCCTCCTGCCAAAAAACTACCATCGCTCGGACTGTGGCATAAGATTCGGGATTCTACCGGAGAACCATTGAGCGAGATACCACTAGCCGTGTAACAGATAGCATACGTGGAGTCATTTTGCCTCCATAGAAACGTAGGGCCAATATACTCGCCACCCGCCTCGCCACCTGAGCCGTCATACACTCGCGGCCAGTTGTACTGGTAGATGCCGGTGCATTTTAATTTGGTAGTTACATCAAAGCATGTCAGCACTGTCCCTAAATCACGCTGGGTGTTTGGGTAAGTGTCCCAGGGGAAAATTAATCCAAACAATCGCGTGTTACCGTAGCGATAGTTAACCGTCCAATAAATCTTATTGCCGTCCATAACCATGGAGCCCGAGGTATCGTAGTTATTACTATGCTCATATGAGTATTGGGTTTGCACCCCAGCGGTAGTAGTTGCCGTCCAGCCACTGCAAACACCACCACCATTTGCTGGATCTCGAATGTCAAAACATACCATTGTTTGGTTAGCTTGGTCCATATCATTGGCATGACCATAAATCTTGCTACCATTTTGTACAAAACCTATTAGCCAACTAGGATTAGCCCCTGTCGGAGCTGTTGCCGAGCCCAAGGATGTAAAACCACAGTTACGGAAAACCGATAAGTCTACACAAGCTACGCCGTAGTTATTACCAACCTGACCAGGAATATATAGTCGGCCATTATGGCCATACGTACCGTCATCCAGAACTGACAATATATTTGAAGGCGTACTAATATCCTTAGTACCCGTGCCTAATTTAGTCGTAACCGTTGCCGATGCGCCAGTGCTGGAAAGGTATGTCGGGAAAAAGCTGGTGTTTGCCCCATCAACACAACGGCTGTAAGTAATTAAATCGAAGCAATCGATAGTATAACTGCCAGCTACTGAAACTCGCTGGTTTACCATAATAACAAACAACTTATTCTGGAATAAAATCGGTGCCGAGGGGACATTGCCGTCACTTATCAATCGTTGCGACTCCATAGGCTTTACTAAAGGTGAATTGGCATAGGGCTTAACGCCGTCTGCAGCACCGGTATTGATGCGTAAAAAAGTAATCGCGCTGAGTGGGTTATTAGACTGAGTAGTCATATCGTAGGCGGTAAACACACGACTGCTGGCCGGTGCAGTACGGGCTGTGGTAGAGTACTCTGCTGTCCAGCCCTGGGGTAGAAACAAATTACCCGTCAATAATTGATTTTCGTCAATCGCTTCGGTAATTGTGCCATCCACAGCTAAGTTGTTGTCACTAATGCTGACACTTTTCTTCCATTTTATAGAGGTATCGGCGGTCTGCGGATTAACCTGAGTTGTTTGACTAATGGTTGTATTCCCGGATGCATTCACGTCAATAGTCGTGGTCGATGCTTGTGTTGGTTTTTGTGTCTGATGCCTGAACAGCATAGTAATACCGGCTAACAGCAACAGCAACAAAAATCCAGACGATACTGCAAAAGCTTTGGGATTACGACGGACATAGGCAACGACTTGCCTCAACCGTTGCACCAGGTACTTTTTATAGGTCACAGATCACTCCCCGGCCCGTTAATCTTGTCTAGATAATTCGGGTAGCCATCGCAGTCGGCGTCGTCATCGCCCAGGTTACCATTATTGGCGGCATTCACTGTTTGTCCATGAACTATTAGTGGGCAGCTTGCGCCTCGGCCCGTATCTTCTGCCGAGTTAAGAACCCCGTCTTCATCATAGTCGGTCGCCCGAGCGCCGGTGTAGCTTTGGGGGAGTTTGTACATGGTAACAAAACGGCGGCCAAGCTCTATCTGACCAGGAGCTGTCAAGTGCGTCCAGTCATAGCCACGCGGTAAATCGCCAGTTTCAAAAATATCTACCTTCTGTGAAGTATTCTGGTCGCTATCCGCAACCTCTTGTTGCGCCAATCGTACTTTATCAAGCCGGTTAGACATAATTGGATTAATTACAAACGAAGTAATAGTGTCCACAAATTCAACTGGATCAATCGATTTAGCAGATGGATAGTCGCAGTAGTTATTAAACCGGGGCCATGAGTGGTCGATACAATAATTCATGTTCGTCTTACCAATCACAAAATGGGCTTGAGGGTGGAGTTGCAAATCTTCTTTGGCCGCAGCCACTAGATTAGTTAAGTTCTGTTTGTAGGCATTAGCATAGGAATCCTGCAAAGTATCGGTCTCACCCTGCATCCAGAAAATACCATCAACGGTATATTTCATGTTCTGGCTCTTAAGATATGCGGTGAGTTGGTTGAATTGATTCTTTAGCTGAGTATAACTTTTGGGCCGACTAGGATCGTTACTAGTGGAATTAACGTTCCAGTCGAAAGGTATAAGTGGCGATGTAGACTGCCCTAGTGACTGAAAACCATAGGTTACTTTCAAGATAATGACCTTACGCCGACCCATCTCGTACAAAGTACGAGCAATACCAAATTCTGAACCAAACAAACCAGTCGATTGCGACCCCGAACCAGTTGTCTGTGGCCCGTCGAGGTTATTGAGTAGGCGCTGAGACCCTGGTAAATTATTACCCCCACCCGAATAATCCCAACCCATCTGCCCACTAGCATTATAAAATGGGAAAAAGGCTTGGATTTGTGCGTCATTAAGACCTTGCCCATTAGAACCAGCCCACCAGAAATCGGTCGCAGTATCAGCTGGATGATGCTGGTTACGTAACCCGGTACCAGCTGGCAATTCTTCACGATAAGAGGCCACACCAGCGGCAAGTGATTGGCCTGCAAGAATAAAAATTGAGTATGGCTCGTCACTACTGCCCGCTTTAACTGGGTCGCCTGAGTATTTTATTATCAGATAGACTGGCACAAACAGAACTAAAAGACCAAGAATGTACCACCGCCACAGGTAAATGTAGCGAATATTATCCACTAACGGTTGTTTCTTCGGCTTTTTGATAGGATTTCTTCCTTTTTTATCATAACCAGTATAATGCATTTTACAGGTAAATGAACAGCACAACCCTAAAACATAAGCCCCGTCACTCCGGCCCCTGCACTAAGGGCTTTGCCTGCGTTGAGCACGCAATCTCAGCAGTTCTTGATAGGTATCAACCTCAACGGCGTCACTTGAGGCAAGTGGTCGGGCAAAAATAGCATAGTCACCAGTGACAACATCGAACGGTACTGATTCAACAAATTGTTGTTGATATCTAGAATCACGTAAGACTATTGGTAAATCTTCGGCAAGCTGCTTGGCATCGCGCTCTGACCAATACATAATCCCGACAAAACGATAGGCATTGTTATGTGAGTAGGCTTGCGCAGCTGGTATTGCAGCACAATTTCCGAATTCCAGATTACTAATCTTTCGTTGAGAGTCTGCCAGAAAGAACCAATCTTGATTAACCTGTTCACTATCAGTGCACTCAACCCCGCAAAAGGTAGTACGGTATTCATATGGTCGAATTATATTCTGACCTGCTATAAACAAATCCCCTTCAATCAGATATGTATTAGCTAGTAGGTGTACAGCCTGTGCGGCCGAGACGATAGCCCCACTATTGCGCCATGCTGGGCTATCAATAAATTTAATACTTGGGTAATCACTTAAAAGCACATCGAATGCTTCGCCTTTATACCCTCGCACAATAGTAATGTCAGAAATACCGGCATCGAGCAGAGCATCAAGCTGGGTTTCTATTAGTCGCTTCTTACCGACAGTAACCATTGGCTTAGGCAGATTGTCAGTGACTGGTCGCATGCGGCTACTAGCACCGGCCGCCAAAATTACTGCTCGCTGTACACGGTATGGTTGTAGTATGTTTCGTGCCTGTTCAACCGGAATCCTTAGTATAATCTCGCTGGCGGCCCGACGAATAACTCCTTGTTTGCTCAAAGCCATCAGCGCGCTACTAATTTGTGGTCGATTAAGCATAGTCAGTCTGGCGGGTAGCTTGTGGCACGGCTGTGCACCATCGCGCACCAGTAGCTGCAACAACTCAAATGCTTCGTAGCTAAGCTCAGTTGCTACCGCCACTGGCACCCTCCCTTGTTCGCGCTTTTGGACGAAGCTTCAGATAGTCCATAGTCACTTTCATCTCGCTTGCCATGTCCTCAACTATACCCTGTAATGTCTTGTTCTGTTGGTCCCGTTCAGTATCCCAATCTTTTTTTGGCTTTCGCCAAGCTGAACCATATATTGCTCGCAGGTGTTCCGTGGCATTTTTGGGCACCCAAAACTCATGGCCCAAAAAACTACGTCGCACGAGTGGCTTCACTGCCGGCGTCATACAATCATATCGCCTCGCTCTATTCGAGGTGTCGTAAGGTTTTTCCATAAAATACAAACATGAGTAGGTGTTTTCGGCTTGCTTACTCTTCGACAGCTTCTGCGATGGGTAATAAAAAAACATATCCAGATGAACCCCTGCTCTACCCACCGTAATTATCATTCCGTCAGCAGGTTTACCCTGGATGCGGAAGATTCGGCAGTCAAACCGGTTGAGTAAATCATGTACCACTCGTATATCAAAATCAGCAGCCCAAACCCCCAAATCTACGTCATAATCGTGAGCTATAAAACCGTTTTCACGTATCGCACCAAGTAAGGTGCCATCACTAAGCCAATGCGTGCATCCATAGGAATCAAGCACATTTGTTACATCCACCAACAGCATTCGTGCAACCGACTGGTTCATCACGCTACCTGTATCGATTGCTTGCCAAACCATACCAGCATTAGCGTCTGTGGTGATTGATTCATCGCGCAGCATACGAAGTTTTGTCATAGCATCTGGCTGTTGTTTATTTTCTAAGTATCGTCTGATACGCTCTTGATTTGCCAAATAGATAGGGCTATCTTTTCGCTTTGCCGGTGCAAAACTATGCTCTAAGTGTAAAGATTTACCAGGTATGCGCCGTAAGCGTTTGCCACTAAGTACCTCACAAGCAATAGCAAATGCTCCATCTTCGTGACCCCAGCCTACAAAGCCTGTGTCAAAACCACGTACTAAATCCCATAAATCTCGGCGTACGATAATACAGCCCCCTAGTGGCTGGTTTCGAACATACTGCTGCATGTGCGACTGCCAGTCACTTGATTCGTCTTCTAGTAACATGCTAGTACCCTCGAAGTCGAGTTCCCAGCGCTCGGTATACGGATACGTAACTGCTCCGGTTTCTAGGGCTACTTGCACGCCAGCTTCTATTTGCTGTGGGTTAATAACGGTGTCAGCATCGTGGATTATCGCCACATCCCAATCGTCTCCAGCTTGCCAGGCGGCATCGTTTCGGGCTAAGCTCAGGTTATATAATGCAGGTTGTTCAGGGATATGTTCCCCGATGTACATAGGGGCATCAAGTGTCTGCTGCAACCACCTTTTCACATGCTTCCAAATTCGTGTGCGAGAGGCGTCTTCAGAACTAAATGGCACCAACAAGACGGTTTTTGGAGCAGACTTTTTCATATACACAAGTTTGCCAATGGCAAAATATCCCCGTTTTCTTTACCTCTCTATAATACCCGCTCGAAGTGAATTGGGGTGGTGTTATTTTTTCAGTAATTTGTATTTGCGTGCAGTTATATAAATAATTGCCGAACTAATCAAGGTTGCAGCCAATACAGCCACTGGGTTGTTCTTTAGTAGACCAAAACCAGTATTTGGCACTTTTGGAACGACTGCATTATTGCCTGCGACACCGAAAGAACTCTCATACGCCCCTGCATCCGCCGAAGCACCAAGTACACGAGCAGAACCACGAGCATCAGTAGCAAGACCACCAATGCTAGTGCCAGCGTTTATAGCCGGAGAGCCTTCTAGTAAAGCCACCGTTGGCACAGCGCCACCATTGTTTTGTAATACGCCCAAAAAGTTCGCAAGAGATGTTAAGTTGTGTTTGTCAGTTGTCTTTGTAAATAGAGTACTTAGGGTGCTGTCGCTCGAGACATTTCCCCCATTGCTTGCTGTCGTAAATGTCGGACTCCCGCTCCCACTGTAGCGTCGGTAGTTCTCGGAAGTGCTCCCGTTGCCAATTGCATACAAGTCATTTTGTGCTGTATGTGAAACTTGGCCATCTCCATCTATTGCCTCAAAAATCGCTGTGGCATTATTATTGGGGACTTTACTGCTATAGGTATTATTAATCGTCGTATAGTTCACAGTGCCTATACTGCCGCCACTCCCGCCACCATAGGCAACAATACCGGCAGCTGAATTGCCATAATCAAAACCAGAGCCGACCGAGTACGTAGTTGGGGTGCCAATGCCGGTGATAGTTGTATTTCGTATAAGAGCATTTATATTGCCGGTACCCGAGCCACCATAGCGCAAAACTATTCCGTGAGTTACTTGGTTAATAGTAGTCCGTTCGATATTGATGTCTATCTCTGCTGAATTATTTGCCACAACATGAATAGCATCTGACAACCCCGAACCAGTCATATTTAGCTGACCATGAAAGTAACTATCTAGAACATCTACCTGGCTAGAACCTTCTACCTCCAAGCCAATCCAAAAGTCGTCGGCAGATTCCAGCTCCATGTCTTTTAAGACACTGCGGTACGTTTCTTGTACACCAACCATACCGCCCCCACTCATGGTGAAAGACTGCAATGTAAACTCACTCGATGGGCTACTGCCCCCGTACAGATACAAGTCTTTGTTGCTAATAATGGAAACACCCACGCCCTGGCCGACAACTTTGGCCGCTTTGTTAAACGTAAAACCACTACCATCACCGGTTATTGTTCCGGCTGGCAAATTAATAGTGTCGTTGGTGGCGTATGCGCCTACCTCCACACAATCGGCGTTAGTCCGGGTTCCGTCGTTGATATTCGTGATAGCTTCGCCCAGCTGGCATACAGAGTCAGCCGCAGCTTCACTGGTGCCCGGGGCTACCGAAAAAGTGGCAGCGTCTACTCGTGCTGGCCACAAGATGAACACCACCGCTAACACAAACAAGATAAAGCCGAGTTCTTTTGGAATAACTACGCTACTCAATCTGGTATTCGTAGTATTCATGAGACCTCCTTGTTGGTATCTTTGTTTATGCTTATGGTTGGTATAGTACTATTTCTAGTCATATACGGCAAGCTGTCAATTCCGATAAAACAACTCAAACACCCCTGCATTTTTAGCAATATTTGGTGAATGTATAGGGGACAACGTCTGTTTCTGCGCTCAGAGCAAGATTGTGTGTGTGACTCTTGTCTTCGAACCAGGGTTCACTTCATTTCGCTCTGCGAAATATCCAATCTTAAAAAAAAGCCATCCTACGGATGGCATCTTAGATTGGTGACCTCACCGGGGTTGGAGCGGAACACCCTAAGCTTACAGGAACTAGATGAGAAGCTTGAAGAGCTGGGACTCGTTGAGATAAACGGGCAAATTGTCCTGCTTGGTAGTGAGGAGGCGAACAATGCTTAATTTACTGCGTCGTAACCAATCGCCACTAGACCTGCTAACTTCGAAGCTTTTCAACGAAGAAACGTTTTATCCGATGTTTACGAAAGATTTAAGCAAGTGTTCACACGAGGTGATTATTGAGTCGCCGTTCGTGACTAACAGACGTCTTTCGCAATTGCTACCAACTTTACAGAAACTCAAAGACCGCAAAGTACGAGTAATAATTAATACTCGTGATCCGATTGAGCACGATGATGAGTACCAAAGAGGAGATGCTCATAGTGCCATTGCAGCGTTGCAGCGAATTGGCGTTCAGGTTCTATATACAGCCGGGCATCATAGAAAACTCGTTATACTTGATCGTCAGATACTTTACGAAGGGTCGCTCAATGTATTATCCCAAAACGATAGCTGTGAAGTTATGCGACGGGTTGAATCTTCTCAGTTGGCCTGGCAAATGGCCAGCTTTGTCGGAATTGATAAGTTCTTAGGCTGATATACTATGCGTATGCAAGGTTACCGACTAAACGACGAAGATACTAACGCCATGGTGCGCTGGCTTAAGCTTAACCACCCAGAAAATGCCACTCATGAATACGCAGAATCCATGTTGATAGCTATGAAGCTAGCATATAGAGAGATTGGCTGGAGCGACCCAGATGCGTTAGAAGGTTTTTACCAAGAATATATTAAGAAGCTGGCCGATCAAAACGGTAAAACATCTGAAGAGTGAACTCCAAGAGCAGTCACTACTTTTTTCAGCATTTTGAGTGACGGGGTAGACACAGCCTGTTCAAGTTTGGCGTAGTACTTTTCATGGATACCAGCCTTCTGGGCAACCTGTAGTTGGGTCATACGTTTATCTAGGCGAGCATTCTTAAGCGCCTGAGCAATATCAAGGGTCATTTTGTCTGCCATATACCTGTGATTATACCACCAGGGGTCATAATTCTGTAAAACAATATTGCTTTACAGGCAATATTAAGCTACGATTGCTCTACGAATACCTAACAGTGGTGGGTACGGAAGAGCCAATGTTCTTGCTTGCGTCCACTACCCAACCTAGCTTTATCGAACGATACCTTATCGGCACGTCACCAGCTGCCCATCTCCTCAATATACCAATTATTATCATTGGCGGCTCACTATTCATATGGTTCATTATCCTACCTGTTGTTCGGGTAATTCTCGACATTCTAGACTACCGGCGACTACGTGAACGTAAGTTAGTATTTCTAGAGCTAACACCGCCACATATCAGTACCAAGTCTCCATTGGCAACAACTGAGTTATACGACACTATCCATGGATTACTGAGTAGTGTTACTCATAAGGAGCGCCTATTCAACTGTAAACATGTCTTGCCACTTGAGGTCTATGCCACTCGAGAAGAAGGTATTCGTTTTCGAGCAGCCCTTGATCCAGACGATGTTGAGCTCTTTCAGCAACTGGTCATTTCTTACCAACCACTGATACAGTTTCGGGAAGTTACAGATTACATGACGGCTGCACTCAATGGTCAGGATTTTCGTATTCTAGAATTTGCCCAGACTAACCACTTTGCTTACCGTCTAGCCGCTCACGATAACCTGAAGCAACACGATCCCATGGCCTATATAACCACCGCTATGACCAAGCTTGGAGCAAACGAGCTATTAGCTATGCAGTTAGTGCTATCCCCGGCTTCACCCAGAGCCGCCAATAAGATCCGCAGTCAGTTACTGCACGGGGAGGATAAGGGCTTAAACCGTGAGTGGTGGCACTATCCATTTATCTTTGTTGGTAAAGTTATCAAGCTCATCTTTAGCATGCTCGGCGGCTTATTGGAAATTCTTGGCGATGAAATGGCAGGCGTTAGAACGCCTCGCCAACAAGGATCTGGGTACTACGGCTCGCAGCAAAACATTAGTCCGATCAATAAACCTGCAATTGATACCATTCACGCCAAGCTAGCTGAACAGTTATTCAATGTAGATATTCGCGCATTAGTTGTCGGACCAAACAGCGGACAGCGTGCACAAGGGTTAGCCAACGCCCTCTATATGTTCCGCGTACCTGGCTACCAAGGGCTTTACTCGCGAAAAGCGCGATTATTTAAATCTAAGCGAGTAGAGCATCGCCTGGAAGCCTTCCACAAACGCTTGCCAGCTACGCTAACCCGTAACTCTTCGGTGCTTGGAACTTCCGAGCTAGCTGCGCTGTACCACTTTCCTTACGGGGAGCATATGCAGTCAGAAGATATGGTTAAGTCAGTGGCAAAAACACTGCCAGCCCCATTGTCTATGAAGAATCACGCTAATGCTGCCGACTACGATATTGTTCTAGGAACTAATAATCACCATGGTAGCCGCACCGCTATTGGCTTAACGGCCAAGGAACGAGAAAAGCATGTCTATCTCATTGGTGGTACTGGCAACGGCAAGACCACCATGCTGGAGTACGCGTTACTCCAAGACATCAAGGCCGGTAAGGGCGTGGCTTTTATTGACCCCCATGGTGATGCTGCCCAAAAGCTTCTTAAGTACATCCCCGAGGAGCGCATTAAGGATGTGGTCTACTTAAACCCTCGAGATATTAAGCACCCGATTGGCCTCAATCTCCTGGAGCTACCTGAGGGACTCGACGAAGATGAACTGCTGGTCGAACAGGAGCGTGTGACTGAAGCGGTTGTGTCAGTACTACGGAAAGTCTTTGCCGATGATGATGCTAATGCCCACCGCATCGAAGGCATGCTCCGCAATACCATTAGGACGGCGTTTAGCACTGAAAACCCGACATTATTTACCTGTTTAGAGCTACTGCGTAACGGTGAGTTTCGCAATAAAGTGGTGGCAAAACTCACAGACGCACACCTAAAAGACTTCTGGCGAGAAGAGTTTGGTAAAGCTGGCGGCATGCAACGGGTAAGTATGACAAAAGGACTAACTCACCGCTTAGATCGTTTTGATGGTTCGCAGTTCGTAAACCGTATGATGAGTCAAACGAAATCTACCATTAGCTTCGAGGATATTATTGACACTGGGAAGATCCTTATCTGTAACTTTAGTACTGACATGGGTGAAGATACCGCAACGTTGTTTGGTACAACTGTATTGGCTAAACTCAAGATTGCCGCCGAACGACGCCACAACCAGCCCGAAGCTCAGCGTAAGCCCTTTTACGTTTACGTAGATGAGTTCCAGAACTTTGCGACTACGCCGTTTGTGAAGATGCTGTCTGCTTCACGCAAATACAAGCTATTCTTAACCATTGCCGAACAATCTGCCGCTCAACAGGAAGAACAACGCTTAACGGAAGCGATCCTGGCCAACGTCAGTACAATTGTGTGCTTTGGATTGGGCAGCCCATTCGATGAGCGGTTGTTGCTTGGCCGGTATGAACCTTGGCTTGAGAAAGGCAATTTACTCAACCAACCGGCTTACAACTTTTATCTACGAGTAAAGGCCGAGGAGCCAATGGAGCCGGTTTCCGGGGAGACTATAGTACTAGATAGTGCGGAAGGCAGTGAACGACGTGCTGAAGAGGTCATATCAGCCTCCAGAGAGAACTATGCGGTTGAATGGAAAAGTTATATGCCCAGCAGGGCAAAGGACGCCTCCAAACAACCCGACGTCAAAGTAGCTAACAGTAGGGAGGGTGCTGAGAAGAGTGTAGATTTTCAAGCTAGAGCGCTGGATGCTTAACAGTTTAATAGAGAATTGATAGCAACTAGATTATTCGGAAGTTACTAGTAACAGCTCGACCAAATTGTGCTAGTTCCGTTTAGCGGCGATAGAGTAGCCGATGGCAGACAAACCAAGTAGTGTGGCGATAACCACGCCAAGTAGAGATACTGAATTGATGCCGGTGTTTGGTGCGGCAGCATTAGTGCCAGCATTTGCATTGGTGGTTGTAGCTGAGCAGACAGCACCTTCGAATTGGTAGGCACCAACAGATGGACAAGAATTACGGGCTACACCACGAGCATCGGTAGATATGCCTAAGACCTGACCACCGGCGTTAATTGCCGGACTACCTGCCAATAAGGCCATGGTTGGTACAACACCACCATTGTCCTGCAGCGGGCCGAGAGTGCTGAAAAGATTGGCAAGATTTTGTTGGTCGCCGGGTTGGGTAAAGGTGGTACACGTACTATCGTCGGATAAATTATGGCCGTCGGAAATAATCCCGGTAGTAACCGTGCCTGTCAGGCCACCAAATGCCGCATTACCATTTAATTCAGCACAGTTGGACGATACATTATCGCTGATATTATTGGTGAGCAGGCTATTTTCGACGTTCATAGTAACGGACGAGGTGTGCGGTGTCGCCGCTGCTCCACCGGTGAAGAAGGCCACTGAATTTTCACCAATCGAACCAGTACTTCCGTCAAGTCCGACAACTGTTACGTTTTTTACAATCACACTGATGGTGGTATCACCGCTCAACGCCGCACCAATGCTTCCAAATCCTAGCGCTGCTGCAGAAGCAGTTATGTTATTAATAGTTGTATTGTAGACATTTGCATTTACCGTGCCGGTTCCGGCTATTAGGACAAAGAAGGCTCCGGCATCGCCAGCAGAGTTATGTATATTTGCTACCGTAGTATTCTGTATATTGGCCGTAGGTGTAGAGGTATTAAAGGCATATACCCCACTAGTTGCCGCGGCGTCTAGATCATGAATATAGACGTTATTAGCTGTCGTGGTAACATTGGCCGCTGCGGAGTTGCCCAGTTCCACACCCTTTAATTGGTTCCCCGTTGGCAGGGCGTTAGTGCCATCTATTTCAATGTTTGATAGTGTCACACTGCCATTGGTGCTGATAATTCCTTGCCCAAGATAGCTGGCTATTTTCAAGTCCTGGACAGTAACGACAGCCGTAGAACTGTTGATGCGAATTGTGCGATATTGCCCAGCATTTCCATCAATTGTCGTCTGGCTCATCCCAGCTCCCTGGATCTTGACCGACACCGATATTGTCGGTGAATCTGCTGTTAACGTCTGCGTGCCTGCAGGTATGGTAATGGTGTCATTGGTTCCATAGCCGTCTGGTGAGACTGTAGCTGTGCAGCCGGATTGATTAGAACCGGCATTAACCGAGTCAATCGCGATTGGCAGGGTACAGCCACCGGTGACGTTAAGGGTTGCCGCATGCGCCCGACCGGAACCAGAAGCAAGCACCGCCAGGAAGGCGAATGTTGCGAGGATTAGTTTGTTTGTTTTTGTTAGATTCAGAATACTGATCATGGAGTAATTCCTTTATACATCGTTTTAGCTTTACCGGTATTCTACCCCCCCCTGAGATACAAAGCAAGAAACTAGCTCTAAAGATCATCACTGAGTATCTCCGAGACATCTACGTGGCGTTGGCAGTCTTCGATACTCCGTCAAGCCAAGGTGATGGCGAGGATTCGCTCAAAGTCAGTCTGTGCTGCAGCCAAGTCTTCATCATAAGTTACCAATAATCACGACTGTGCTTCGGCGACAACTATCACTCGAGAATCGTAAGTTTTGCTGGCCTTGTCGAATCTACCAGTACAGGTTATCAAGTTAAGTTGCTTTGCAATGGTATTGTGACGGACAAACAGCGCCGTATCGGCTTCTTTAGTAGTAACCCTCTGCACTTTCCTGATTTTGAACCTACGGACACTTTTATCACCGAAAGTTACGGTAAAGGCATCACCGGCTTTTAGCCTACCAAGGCTATAGAATATCCCTTTGGCGTACAGCCCATGTACATGCCCGTCAATAATACTGAGGCCAGCATCACCAGGCAAGGAGCCCTTGGTGTACCAGCCAGCCATATTAACATTACTAGGGACTACCATCTGGTTATCTTTGTCTACGCCTACTTGCTGAATAAAGCCTTCTGTTTTGATAGTTGGCAGCTGAATGGATAGTGGCTTATCTGCTGGGACACTGTAATTATCTGGTACTGGCTGTTCGCTGGGAGTGTCGGTGGATTCTGTTGCTACGGTGTGTCCAGTCGGTACACCGGCATGTTGAATGAAGTACCAGTTTCGTATTGCATTCAGGCCAACGCCAACAAGTAATATGCCTACTATGAATAACGCAAAGCGAATATTTCGTTGATTCTTAGAGACTGCTCCACGCTTTGATAATCTATTGCTACGCTTCTTGTGCCGAACCATAGGTACTAATATAGACTAGCTCGAGCGTTGTTGCTTGCGGAATACGTATGTTAGTAGTCCAATGCCAAGCATGCTGGCAAGTACATTGAGTATTTGTGCTATAGATCCAACACCCGTGTTTGGAGCTCCTGCGTTACTACCGCCAGATGCAGATGGAGTAGAAGCACCGCAGACAGCACCTTCGAATTGGTAGGCACCTACAGATGAGCATTCATCTGGGCGTGCTACGCCACGGGCGTCAGTGGTGACACCTAGAACTTGTCCACCAGCAGCGATAGCTGGAGAACCTGGCAAAAGAGCTCGTGTTGGAACTGCTCCGCCGTTATTCTGGAGTGGACCGAGAGTGGATAGTATGTTGCTGACATTTTGCTGATCACCTGATTGGTTGAAGGATGAGCAGCTGTCATCGTCTGAAATGTTATGGCCGAACGATAGAAGTGATAGATTCACTGTGCCCGGGCTACTGAACGTCGTGAGTGTACAGTTGGCAGCTGAGCCCATATGCGTATTACCCGCTAATAGCGCATTGCCAACTGACAACGTTACACTTGCAGTTCTCGCATTCCCCGCCATACCACCAACGAATAAGGCGCTACTAGTCTGGCCATACTGCCCTAGCGCGGCCCCCGCGACATTAGTTACTGTTATATTTTGGAGTACGGTACTGAATACTGAATCACTACTATTTGCTCCACCTACATTTGCGAATCCAATCGCTGTATGCGCAGCCTCTAGGTTATCGATCGTAGTATTTACAATGCGAGAATTGACGGTACCGACTCCCATTACAAGAAATCCAAATACATCTCCACCACTGTTCGTGAGATTTGAGATAGTGGTATTCGATATGTCTATGGTACTTGATAAGCCATCTTGCAATTGAGTCTGAATACCGTGGACTATCCCTGATGTTGATGCTAAGTCATGAATGTATAGGTTATTGGTAGTTATACTATTGTCAACACCTTGGCTGTTCCCTAGCCACAATCCCCAGAGGGGTCCGCTATCAGGCTGAGCTTCGCCACCATCCACCTCAATATTTTCGAGCGTGAGAGCCCCTCCGTCATTCCATATACCTGCCCCAAAAAACTCTACAATGGTCATACCCTTTAATCTGATATTATCATTCGGGCTTTCAATATTAAAAGGTGCGTACAGTCCACTATCACCACTGATTACGGTCTGTCCCATACCTGCCCCCTGGATAGTCACCGATTCGGTTATGGCAGGCAAATCTGCTGTCAACGTAATCGTCCCCGCAGGAATAGTAATTGTATCGTTCGTGCCGTACCCACTAGGAGATACCGCGGCCGTACAACCAGATTGGTTGGCACCTGCATTCACCGAATTAATAGCAATAGGAAGCGTACATCCGCCCGTGACGTTAAGGGTCGCTGCATGCGCCCGACCCGAACCAAAGGCAAGCACTGCCAAGAAGACGAAAGCTGCCAGGACTAGTTTGTTTGTTTTTGTCAGGTTCAGAATATTGAGCATTGAAGTAGTTCCTTATATTATTTATAGCGTTACCGGTATTGTACCCCCCCCCGAATATAGTGCGCAAATTTTTGTATAAAATCATGTCTCTTTCCCCTAGAAACAGACCAACCATTATTTGCTTTGCAAACACTGGTTACAAGATAAGGACTTCACATGCTAACGTTCTATAGTTAGAAACTCAAATTTTATAGTTACCCAGTTATTGTCTAGCTCTCGTTTAGTCAAGTTCTGTAATCTTCGCTCCAGTATTTTTGTTTCACAAGCTATAAGTACAACTGGAAAGTCGCGTTCGGTGACTTTCTGCCACTTTTCTGACTCCGCATAGGTAATGTAGCGTCTGATGCTGTTCTTGATCCTCCAGTAGGGCGCACTGGCCTCATAGAAGCTCAGGAAATAGTCTGGGGCAATTAGTTGGAGCTTGTTCGTGCCTCCATTGTCAGTAATCTCTTCGTTCTTTTGTAGGTAGGCATCCGTAAGGTCTCTTGGGAGCTTGTACTTCAAGCTAGGCAGTTCAGTCTTGCTGAAGAACTGAAATTGCTTGGGGTAATTTTGTTTAATAAATACGTACGCCTTAAAGACGTTCAGTCTGTGTTGGATATGACCATCGTCTTTGTTCTTGTCGTAGTAGATTTGTTTGAGTGCGTTTGGATCTGCAAATGGTTGCTGTCTGAGTACCTGTATTCCTTTGGGAAGTAAGTGATAAGTAGCTGGTTTACCGATGATCTTATAGCTTTTGTCATAGTTCTGACCAATATAGCCTTGATCTACTAATATCTTTAGTCTTGTTAGTATTACTCTGGTATGTTTAGCTCCCTGACTTGAGGCAATGATTTGAGCTGTTATATAGCGAAATTTATATAGTGTAGTGAGTAGTTGAAGTTGATGTGAGTTTATGGGTCGATGTTTAGTGTTGGTGGGTTGTGGTGTTGTGTTCATAGTAAGTTTTTATACGCCTATCTATGTTAATAGATATATAAGTAAAGATGCAAGCCATTAACTCCTTGAGATTTAACTCTTATATATCCTATCGGCAGGATATCCACAGTTGTATTTAATACCTTGATAATATACTTGTAGGTATACTTATTAGTGGTATATACTAAGCTTATAAGTGGGGGTAGTCATGATACAGACAGAACCAATACAACCCAGTCCAGAGGACACTTCCGAAGCGCCGTTATCAGATAACGAGCGCATCGATCTCATCGCTAACTTACTTTTAGATTACTTAGACGAAGAGCAGTCGGGAGAAAAGGGGTCATGCAAGACGACGCAAACAAAAATGCTGTAGCTGCTATTCGTGTCTCGACCACCAAGCAGGGTACTGAGGGTGACTCACCTGAAGCTCAGAAAGAACAAATAGAGCGTTTTGCTTTAACCCGTGGCATCACCATAAAAAAGTTTTTCGTGTTTTTGGAATCCGCTAGTAAAGAACAACAACCGATGCAGGAAGCCATTGATTACTGCAAGAATCCCAAGAACGGGATCGAGCTGTTTATCATAAAATCGATCGATCGTTTTACTCGCGGCGGATCGCTTTCGTACGACCTACTCAAAAACCAGCTGGAAGCAAATAGCGTGTCATTGGTAGACATTTACGGCGTGATTAGTTCTCGGCAGGTGAATACCCTAGAACACCTCGGTTTTGAATATAAGTGGAGTAAATACTCACCAAGTAAGAAGTCCGAGATATTAGAGGCTGAACGCTCCAAGGATGAGCTAAGAGACATTATGAGCCGTATGATTGGGGCTGAGATTCGCTATACCCAACTAGGTTTCTGGATGCGACAACCGCCGTTCGGTTTTGTCAGTGAAAAAGTCGAAACAAATAACGGCAAACGCTGCATCTTACGACCACACCCGACTGAAGCCCAATACATTACTAAGATTTTCGATCTTCGAGCCCGTGGCACTATGCGCGATATGGAGATTGTTGAGGAAGTTAATAAACTTGGTTATCGAGGACGAGTGCAATATGTCCGAGATAAGAGTGATCGGTCTAAAGTTTTAAAGAAACGTGGAGGCGACCCCTTAACCCTCAAAGCCTTGGATCGTATTGTCTCTAATCCAATCTATGCTGGGATTAATGCCGAGAAATGGACTGACGGGAAACCAGTGCAGTGCGCTTTTGACGGGCTCGTATCTATCGACCAGTTTAACCGCGCGAACAAAGGTAAGAAGATCATCACCAAAGATGATCAAGGCGACATTTTCATCATCAACAGAGCGCCAGAGCCACGCTACGCAGTCATCAAAGGCACTCGCAATCCTGATTTTCCATACCGCAAGTTTGTTCTGTGCCCAGAGTGCCATAGACCGCTAATTGGCAGCGCATCGCGGGGTAAGTCCGGTAAACATTATCCAGCTTATCACTGTGATAAACGCGGCCATTATTTTCGTGTACCTAAAAAGGAACTGGAGGATAGAGTGAATGAATTTATAAACGGTATTCGTGTCTCGCCGGAGCAGGTCGATAAAGTTTTGGCTGTTATTGAAGCCGAGTGGAAGAAGCGGGAACAGGCGCTCAAACAAGAGGTTGAGACGCTTGATAGCCACATACTGGGCTTACGTACCGAAATTGACATGACTGGAAGCAAGATTAAGCTCGTGAGCAACGAGACAGCAATTAAATACATAGAGGAGGACATTGTGCGTATAGAACAACAAATTAAAGAGCTGGAGGCTACGAAGATGAAGAAGATAAACCGTAAACCCATTAATTGGCAGGGTCTGAAAGCTAGGGTTCGCTACCTGGCGGAACACTTTGATGAGCTACTACTACAACAGATTGATCCGGTCAAAAAAGCTCAATTTTTTGCTGCATTATTCAATAAATTTCCAACATTTGAAGATCTAGCCAGCGGAACACCCGGCAAGCCAAACTTTACAGGGGTGAATCCAATATTTTCTCTTGCTAAATTACCTACTACCCATTTGGTGACCTCACGGGGAATCGAACCCCGATTGCCGGGATGAAAACCCGATTTCCTAACCGTTAGAAGATGAGGCCTTCTTATGTCATGACCAGTCTTTGTACCCTGGCTTAGATGACAAATAAAGGAACCTGAAGATTATAACATAACAGAGACAGAATTGAAATAGACTACCAATTTTTAGCGCGTACTGCGCAGTTTATAAGCGCGACGTGCATAGTGCAAAACCCCAAATACATATCCTACCGAAACCAACGCCCAGTAGACAACCGAAAACCGAGCTTGAAACAATTCAACACTAAAAAACACAGCGGCAGCAAGGTAAGTCACGCTAAACCATGCGAACTGTTTTAGGTAATGACTTGTCTTAGTGGCATTACTCACACTATATAGTCGCTGAAGCTCAGTTATTTGTTCGGAGTTAAAAGCTGGCGCTGGGTGCGTTTTATCGAGTACTTCTCGCATCAAGATATGGGCAGCATTTATCAGAGTTTTGGTTGAGGCACTATATTCCAATTGTGCAGCACCACTTCTGAAATAAAGAAAAATACTGTTCCCGCTAAATTCAACGTCGATCATGGTTGGAAAATCTATTAAGCTACGCATAACATCTGGGGTTAAGATGGTAAGTACTGCTTGCTCAGTACCTCGTGAGCACAAAACATCAAAGTAGCTATGAAAATCACCCTCTAACAAGTACTGGCTTGGAATAGCCACCATGTCGTCAAGCGTGTCTTCGATGAGAGTGTCATTTGCCTTCCGGTTCAGAACTATCCTTGGGAATTCTCGCGTTGTAATTAGCCGCAATACGCGTGTCCTATTTGCAACACCATTTGTTTCGCTAATTACTAACATATCTGCTCGCAAGGTCGTACCAGGCAGAAAGCCTTTGATAGCCTCACTGACTCCACGACTTGTGCCCATGGCAATGTTTTTAAGAGCCGCAGGTGGCCGATGATGATAATAACCCAGCTCCCAACCAGCCTGAGTTGCCCATTGAACGTATGGTTGATTATTGGAATTCGCCGTGTCAGCTGCCGGATTGGCCACTTTCGTCATAGCAGGTGATGAAGGAGTGATATTTGCGGAAGGGTTAGAATTGTTTGCAGGATTTTTTTGTGGTTCCATTACAGACAATATACCACTCGTCATTTCAAAGCAATGTAAAGCTTCAGCTTAAATTCAGCTTTATCTGTGATTCATCTGTAAGTTATCCACAAGCGGTATTGACTTTGTGTAAAAAACGCGAGATACTTCACTCGATTAACATAAAAATAAGGAAAAAGTTCGATGGCTCTACCTAGAACACAAACAAAACCCAAATCAATACAAAAACAAAAGTCCTTCAAAGACTTTTTTAACACTGGTAAAAAGAAAGCTATCGCCCTTGGTGGTGTTTTGGTCATCGCAGCAATAGGTGCGTACCTAATGTTCTTTGTTGGTGCCGCACCAAACAACTGTTCTGCAGTTGATGGTGGTGGCATATGTGATGTCAACCAAGCTTCAAGCCCTGATGGAGCTGATGCCGTAGCATCTACAACCGACGAAGTACAAAATCTGAGCCGTAATGCTGGCTGGACCGACTGGGGAGTGCCCTTCCGAGCACCTAACTTCCCGCAAAATGGTGCATTACCTGTATGGCGCTTTTATCGTAACGACATTACCGCTCACTTCCTAGTTATCGAAGGTAGCGCCGAATATAACACGATGGTAGCTGACCCAGCGAATGCTCGAGAAGGCATTGCCTTTTACGCATGGCCAGATGGTCGTCAGCCCGGCACCACACCAATTCACCGTATTAATCGCAAGCCATTATGGTTCTTGCAGATGTACACCGACAACCAGAATGTTGTTAACCAATTCGTTGCTAACCCAGATGGTTCTTGGCAAGATGGTGGTGTAAACTTCTGGGCTTACCCATCAACCTACTTCCCTCCAGTTCCTGCCTCAACACCAACCAAAGATACTGACTGTGCTAACCAGAATCTAACTCCTGGCGATAAGGGTGCCTGCGTACAATGGCACAAGGGTGTGCTCAATGGCTACGTTGTATACAACGGTAATCAAGCACCACAGCTCGATGTCAACAATAATGACTTCGATTCAACCACCAACGACTACACTCGTCTGTTTGTAAAATCACTACAGTCTAAGGGTGTCAAAGCACCAGACTATAGCAATGTTCTAACCAAAGAAATTTGGGAGGCATTTGCTGCCGGATATCCTGCAGCTCCAGTCACCCGACCTAACCCAACAACTCCTGGTGTGCCTAACGTTCCAAGTACTCCTCAGCCAAAAGACCCAGGTAAGACCGATACACTTCCTTCTGGACCAACTCAGCCAGTAGGTACCGACAACAAACCTCCACAGCCAAGTCAACCAATCGCCGGGCCAGATAGCGGTGTTGGATGTACTACTGCAAACGCTGGCGAGGCACTAACCCATAAAGGACGCAATGCTGCTGGGGAACAATATAGCAAAGCATGTATAACAACACTCCAGGTTTGGGCAGGTCTACGTGGTGCGGATGCAGACGGCATCTGGGGACCAAAGACAGAATTCGCTATTACTGCAAAATTAAAGCAGAACCAACCGCGGAATCCAGGGGCAATTCCAAACCGTAACCCTGATAATCGAAGTACGCAAAGTAACGATAGCAAAAACCCACAACCTTCAACTCCTGCACCACGCCCAGACCCAGACACTCGAAGCCCACAAAATGCACCAACCGGGCGACTCGGTAACGGCACAAAACAACATTTAAACATATACGTTGACGCCAGCGATAAAGTTGTTTCCAACAGCGGATCATGGACACGACACTACATCTGCGATGTCTACGTTAACGACAAAGTATGGAAATATGCTCGAGATGACAGCGGTAAAGATTTAACTAGCTCATTCCTCAAAGTCAAACAAGGCACCGGACGATTCGCCGCAACCAAGACGAATCCAGGCAACGATCGTACTTCGTGTACTTACACTAGTCGATTCAAGAACGCCAGAACCAATGCATGGATAATGTCAACTACTGACCGCGGTGTTGGCACCGACGGTGAAGGTGATGGCCTCGTCAACCGAGTAACTAAGAAGACTCGCGTTAACGACTAGACACTGCCTGCCACTCAAAAGCACAAATAGAAACACCCTCGCAAGAGGGTGTTTCTATTTGGCAGGCTTAGAACGCCGAGCACGGAGAACGATAGCTATCAGCCGTCGTGTACTCACGAATACAGCTAAACATACAGTAATGACAAACCCAAACGATACCAGCCACTCACCAAACCGAGTGTATAGCGTTTCAACCTGGTTGGTACGTGCCTCGACTACCACGGTAGTTACGCCACTTACTTGAGCATACTGATTACCGTTTGTATCGATAGCATAGGCAGATGCTGCATTAGCTGATTGCAAGAAATACCGAGCGTTAGAGACAGCCATAAACTTCCCAAGAGTCTTTTGTTGCCAGGAAAATAACGGTGATCCTTTGAAGGTAGCCAGCGATGCTGAATTAGTAAATAGGTTAGCACCACTTCGGGCAAAATCACGGTAGTCCTGTGGAGCAATAATGCTCGAGCAAACGGCTGATGCTACCCGAATGTCGTCACCAATAACAAACGGAAGGAGTTGGCTCTCACCTTTTAGTACACTCCGGGCATAATCAAAATAGCTAATAGTCGATTGTTGCCCAAGTGCCCTCAGGCCACTACGCACCACGTATGGGAGGTCTTCACCACCTGGAATTAATCGATATTTATCCTGCGCCTCTAGCATGCCATCACGAGTATTACCAAACAACATCCGGTTTAGATGGCCGGTGGTACGATTACGAAAAACCTGCTCTGAGCCAACAAAGTACGCCGGTTTGTCCCCAAGCCCTACAATCCGCGTAGCCAGATTTTCATTGGTAATTTTATCAAGCCCGTATTCTGGAAAAACCACCAGATCAACATTTTCTGGCGTAACAACCGGTACTCGTGCGCTCAAACGCTCACTAATCAATTCTGCTCGTAGGCTCACTCCATTTGTAGTACGGTATGTAAAAAAACCTACGAACGACAGTACAGCAAGTGCTCCAATAGGCCACAGGCTGGCTTTGCGAGTAGTTTTTCGTCTCACCAGGTACACTATCAACCACACAAACCCACCAAGCCCATAAAGTCCCACAATACGGGCTGCGAATCGAAAGGGTGTAGTAACAACCGGCAAGCCGACACTACCCATTGGCAACACGTTATCGATGCTGCCCTGCGGGCCAAGCCAGATTAAAGCAACCAACCAAGCAACGGCGTATTCTGCCAGCGCCATAACAGGCACGCCAAGCACCAATAGAACCTTCAGCCCCATGCGACGATGAATGAATGCCAAAAGACGAATAAACTGCCACATAATTAGCACCGCCAACAGAACATTGATTAACACTACAACGGTGGCTAACGCCAAGCCTTGCGTCTTAGACCCAGCAAGCTTGAGCGAGTCGGTAAAGA
This sequence comes from uncultured Candidatus Saccharibacteria bacterium, assembly GCA_964409615.1. Classification (GTDB taxonomy): domain Bacteria; phylum Patescibacteriota; class Saccharimonadia; order Saccharimonadales; family AWTP1-31; genus AWTP1-31. The sequence continues at coordinate 256,778 of CAYPDT010000001.1, forward strand.
ACGACCATGACCACATTAAGCTATACCAGACAACAAGTGACAGTATAAACTTGCGGCGCGAAGCCCACCCAACAACCGGATTAGTGAATCTCGCAAGTTGCCTGAGCTTCTGACGAAACCTTGTGGCAATTCTCGTAGACTTTGTATGCGCATTGAAAGCTCGCGCTGACTTATCCTTGTGCTGGACACCCATGCATTACACCCTCTTATTCTTAGCTATTATGCGCCAAGCTACCTCAACATGCCAGCGTTTGACTGTGGATTTACAGCAAAAAAATACTCTGCAGCATGTGCAGAGTATAAAGATTGAGCGGTCAGTCACGAACAACTCGTTAGCCTAAGCATACCACAACGTAACCATTTTGACCAGCCTGAAATTATCTGACAAAACACCCTCGCTAGAATGCGCTACAAAAGCTAAGGGCTCCTACCTTGCGGTAAGAGCCCTTTTTGTCACAGCCAGGATTTCTTATACTTCTTTGCGAGCAGCGTATAGCTTGTGCAAGATTGCACCGACCATACTTGTTGCAGCGAAGATGCCGAAGATGTTGCCTGCACCAGTGTTTGGAAGCACTGTTGGAGGAGTTACAGTTGGAGGAGTAGTGGTAGTCTTGATTGTTACAGGAGCTGCACACTTGTCGCTCTCAACGGTTTTGTTCTCGCCATTGACATCGAAGGTTACTACTGCGCGAGTCACAAACGTACCATCTTTGGTGTAGGTGTGCTCAGCAGTTTGCTTGTTTGTCATGAACTTGTCGCTACCATCGCCGTAGTCGAAGGTTGCAAACTTGTAGTTAGCGCCATTGTTGGCAGTAACTTTGATAGTGTAGCGATATTGCTTTTCACCAATCTTTTCAGCGGTCAGTAGGTCACAGCTATATACAGGAGTTACAGGCTTTGGAGCAATCTCGATTTGAGTTGCACATGCAGCTGATGTAGCAGTCTTGTCTACGCCGTTTACCGTAAAGGTAACAGTAGCAGTAACATTGTATGTACCATCTTTGGTGTAGGTGTGCTCAGCAGTTGGGCTGCCAGTAGTTACACCAGTACCATCGCCGTAGTTGTAAGCAACATTCTTGAAAGTTGCGCCGTTACGAGCAGTATAGGTTGTAGTGAAACGGTACTTGTTCTCGCCAATCTTGTTAGTTGTAAGCAAGTCACAGCTATAGATAGGGGTAGGAACATTTACTGTTGCGTCATCACAATCGTCTTCATCATTCGGGTTGTTAGGGTTAACTTCTGGAGCGTTGACACATGCTGTGTTAACGATATCACCAGCGACTTCTGCAGTTACCTTAGCGCGGATGTTGATGTTTACAGAAGCACCAACTGCAAGCGCAGGAATGGTATAGGTAAGCTTGTTACCTTCGATAGAACCTTTATCGGTGCTGATGAACTGTACGTTTGCAGGAGCGTTGTCGCTAACCTTCACGTTTGTCAGTGCAACATCACCAGTGTTCTTAACAACCAACTGGTAGGTAAATTCTTGGTTTACACCAACAGTCTTCTTCTCGACGCCATCAACTTTTTTGTCGATGCTTACACCAGGATTCTTAGGTGTTGGGTTACAGTTGTCTTTCTTAATCTTAACATCTGCATAGTCTTGGATTTCTGGGTACTGTCGTGATGCAACGAATGCTAAGTTACGGACGGTAACTTCACACTCTGCAAAGTCATCTTTAGCAATTGTATCGAAGCGGATGTTGAAACCTGAGTTTGGCTGTAGTACGCCGACACCAATACCACCGGTAGTGAATAGCGGGCCATCTTGCTGAACTACATCTTGTGGAGCAGAGTCAATGTAACGGACAGAACCCGAAACAAGCTGCATGTGTGGAGGAAGCTGATCGCTTACTGCAACGTCATCAAGCTTAGCAGTACCAAGGTTGTTTACGCGCAGACCCCATTGGATTTTGTCACCAGGCTTTACTTCAGTTGACTTGCCGTAAGCAGCGTTAACGCCTGCCTTACGGACCATCTTCTCAAGCTTTAGTTCAGGTGTCTTAATGCGGACACGAATTTCTACGCTTGCCTGGTAGTCGAAACAGCCAGGGAAATCACCATTAATGTTGTCGTAGCCAACTTGTACCCCGTTACCGACGATTCCATCACTTAGCTTATAGCCACCAGCTGATGCTGGGTGTGCAGCCGTGTAAAGGATAGCTGAACCAGGTACGTATTCTACAGAGAATGGAGTACCGTCAATAAGTTCGGTTGTGTCAGTTACTTCGCCAGCGTAGCCTGGAGCTGGGTTGTCCCAGTTGATGTAGCTACGTGCACGTAGTTCGGTAGCAGTACCAGTAGGAAGATCGATCCGAATACGAGTATTCTTAGCGATGCCAAGGCCACTTGCATTAGTGTCTTGGTTAGCATTGTTGTGAATGTACGAGCGAAGAATAACTTCTTTAGTACCCTGGGTTGGGTAACTTGTTACATCTTTGAACGCGTTAACGCCGTCGGCTTGGTCAGTTCGTGCTGAGTCAAAGAACGCACGTTCGTCGCCATAATATGGAGTGTTAACAAATGAGTTAAACACTGGGCCATTCAAAGAACCTTTGCGTTGATCAGGATTGTTCCAGTCAAAGGTTGGTCGGTTTGCTGGGCTAAAGCCGGCAAACGTAAGTGCGCTCGTTAGTACGATGCCTGTGGCAACGAGGCCAGCAAGGACTTTAGTCTTCACACTTGTTGGGCGAAGCTTTTTGATGATATTTCGTAATTTCATAGTTATGTCCTAATTACCTTTCGTTACCTTAATCGCCAAGTTCTGGTGAAGTTACTGTTGGTCGTGGAGCCTCAGTAGTTGCAGGCGTCGATGGTGCTGGAGTTCGTGGAACGCCCGTGGTTGCAGGAGGAAGTGCAGGAGGAAGTGTTTCCTGAGGGTGTTCTGCCCTTGGAACAGTTGCAGTTGGTACATCGCCAGGGCCGTAACCAGTTTCATTGCTGTCGTTTTGTGGGTCGTCACCATTTTCCGGGCTACCACCGGCACCGGCAGAATTTGGGTTACCTTCGTGGGTGCGAGGCTTTGGAGTTTTGTCGCGTGGACCAGGAGTTGGTGTTTCTGGGGTGCCTGGTTGTGGGTTCTGTGGAACGCTTACTACAACTGGAGGGAGTTCTGGTGGTGCACTTACAACAAGTTTGGTACGGAGGATTGGGTTATCGCAACCGTAAGCCTTAAGTACAACTGCGTAAAGTACATCCTTTTCGTCGCCACCCTGAGCGATACGAATAATGTCTACTGGTAAGCTACCGTCATCAAAGCGTTTAACTTTGCTCAAGAAGTTTTCGATACCAGCTTGGTCTACAACTACAGCCTCGACGTGTCCGCCGGCTTCGATAGAGATGGTAGGCTTCTTAGTTGCACGGTGGATGTCTACTTGATCACCTTTTTTACAGCTAAAGTTTGCATAGGTACGAGCCTGGGTAATCTGTACAGCAGTCATCTTGTGAGCAAGCACATCAGCACGTTCGTCTGCTGTTAGTACACGACCTTCCGAGGTAACACTATTTAGGTAGCCATCGCCAAGGAGTGAGTCAACTGCTTCACTGCCAAGAGCGTGATCATAGAATGACATAAGCTTAGGACCAAGTTCTGGGTTGTCGTTTGCGTAGTCAATCCAGTAGTCACCGTTAAATTCGTTTGCAGTCTGCTCTGCTGGGCGCAATTTACCACCACAGTTAAAGACAGAGATGTCATCACGTTGTAAATCTGCGTCAGTTACTGGTGTAACTTCTGTAAGATTAGTTAGCTGATCGAGTGTCTGGCCTTCAGCCTCACTTCGTTGGCTAGCCTGTTGTACTTCACCGCCGCTACATGCAGCACCGCCCAATAAAGTTGCGGTAAGTGTTGCGACTGCTAGTGCTTCTCGGATACCTGGTCGTTCCATAATTCTCCCATTTGGGCGTATTGCCCTTACTCCATCTACCCCGTAGGGGCAGACCACCTTGTAATGCGTTCTACTTTACCACAAGCATATGCTTATGTCAATACTTTTCAACATGTATTCACCATAAACACAAGCGTTTTAAAGAATAACACCGTACCGGTCAAAGCCTACCACACCTTACAGAGGTAAAACTGTGAAATATCTTATAAAATAATTAGTTCTTTGATGCCAGCAATTTAGCCTTTGGGAAGGTAAAACCAAAGGTGCTACCTTTGCCCTCTTCGCTCTTGAAAATAATTGCCCCACCCTGGGCAATAATGACTTTTTTAGCCATGAACAACCCTAGTCCGGTACCATCTGGGCGAGCTTTCTTGGCATTACCTGCCCGGAAGAACTTGGTGAACAGATGGTGCTGCTCGGCTTTCGGAACACCCAGACCATCGTCAACTACGGTATATTCAATAGAATCACCCTTATCTTCTAGATTAAGCTGTATATGCCCCCCTGCCGGGGTGTAATGCAAGGCGTTATCGGCGAAGTTCATAATTACCTGGCGAATCTTAGTTTCGTCGAGCATTAATTCGGGGAAGTTCTCTGGCTTAGTAAAGGTGAGGGTCTGATTTTTACTCTTAGCCACCTCTGTTAACTGCTCCATTTCAGATGACACCACCTCTGTTAGCTGCGTTGGCTTGTTCTCTATTACAAACTTACCACTACGCAAGCGAGAGACGTTTAACAGGTCGGCAATCAGATAAACCATACGCTGCGAGCTAGCAAAAGCCTGGTTTAGCAGTTCTTGCTGCTGCTTGGTTAGCTTGCCAGCGTCGCCCTCTACAACCATACTCACATAGCCTTTCACCGCTGTTAATGGTGTCCGTAGCTGATGAGAAGCCATACTAATAAACTCGTCTTTAGTTTCGTCTAGTGCCTTTAGTTTCTCATTGGTCTGACGTAACTGACGAGTAGCATCATCGACTTTTTGTTGCAGGGTGATGTTAAATGTCTCAATCTCTTCGAAACGAAGAGCGTTTTGGATAGCAATCACCAGCTCATTCGCAATAATATCCAACACCTGTAAGTCTTGTTTGTTATAGGCATTTCCACTCTGTTTTGCGCCCATAAGCATGTAGCCGATTTCTTGCGATGACTTGTCGGCGAGAGCCAATTTAGATGCAATAGCCACCCCACTCTGGTTGAGTGTAGTCTTGAGAGCAGCCTGATTTTCCTCTAGCTCATCCGTTACTACGATGGTCGTCTTGCCTTTAATACGCTCACCAATAGATAGAATGCCATCCTCATCGATATCTCGCTTGCGCGAGAGTACAACACGTCTAGCTGTATTTTCGGTTTTTCTGATGATAAAACCAGAGTATTCGGCCTTCAGGGTGCTACTTATCAGGTCTGCTGACTGCTTGAGCAATATGTCGAGGTTAATATTACCCACCAGCATCTTATTAAGCTTATCCAGCAGGTCCTGAGCATCATATGCATCCCTATAGAACAATCTGTTAGTAATACGGTCAAAGAAGCGCTTGAGCGGTGCAAGACTGAAACCAAAAATAAGGGTGGCAAGTATATACAATGCTTGCTGTAAACCAGTTAAGTTACCGGAGCCAAACACGTTGCTCGACAGTCCAAAAATGGCTAATACATATGCCCCTACAAGAGTAGTTAAGGTTAAGATGTAGCCCACAGATCGAGCAACAATTAGGCGGATATCAAACAACCCCTGTTTTAATAGTGAATACACCGTTAAAGAGATGAAGTATATCGGTGCCATGTAGCCAACAACATATAACGCAGTCTGATCACCCAGTATTTGGGGCAATAGCACTATAAATACAGTGGCATGCACAATAGTAAGTGTTAGCCCACTCAAAAGAGTTACTGTTTGTCGACGAAGTGCGACATCCTTACTCCTGCGGATAATTTCGATGTCATTGAAGTAAACACTGACCAGCACTAAGATTACAAAAACTCCAATTATCGCAGCTAACGGGCCAGGACTGTAAACAAACTTATCACTCTTAATAATGAATTCACCGGCCACAATTTTATAGGGCGATAGAATTGCGCTTATAGCGCCAAAGCCCACAATAGACTTCTGTACAGTTGTCATCCTCTTTTTCTCTGGGTAATACAGAGTAAATAAATAAATTTCTAGTAATACTAGGCTCCCCAGAAAATATCCGAGCCTGTTTAATACTCCGAAGAGAGTCGCGTACGAAACATTGGCATTGTCTACAAATGCAAGTGCGCCGTTAACAATTGTCCAGGTAAGTGTAGAAAGCGTAACAACGGCGAATAGTCGTTGATCAATCCTACGAGTCGCTCTACCTTCAAGGAATAGCAATAGCCCTACTGCCAGCTGGCAGACAGCCACAATACCTAGCAGAGCAATTGCAAACTTCATCTTGCATAAATTATAGCAAGCTTAAGCGACTTGTAACAGTTTAATTAGTGCTTACAGCAAGTAATTTACAGATGAACTTCTGGAGCACCAAAGACGGCTAGGTCTCTAAAGATAGCCAAGTTGTGCGCATTGCTTGGAATAGCTACAGGAGCGTACTTATCGTCAAATTGTACTTCACCAACTGTAGGTGTCTTCAAACCAGGTACGCCAGCAATATCTTCGTATTCAACACCAAGCCCACCGAGTGACTTGATAGCAGGTGTGTTAAGGTGAGCAAAAATCATCAATTCACCTTCATCTAGCTGACCACGTTCTACGTGATTGAATAATGCAAGATAACCTACATCAGATATTCGTAAACCATTATAAGGTTCTGTCTCTTTGATACGGAAGTTGGTTTCGACACTGATACTTCGCTCAAGTCGTGTGCCATTTTTTGCATAAAAGTCAGCAAATTGTGCACCGTCAAGACCTTGGCCTGACAGTACAATATCATCGATAAATGGCATGCCAGTCAACTGAACTTGCTCACCATTAACATCGGTTGCCATCTCGGTTGAACCGCCTTCTGATCGCCCTGAGAATCTGAAAGCATGAACTAATTCTTGCCTGCCATCTCGCATATCAGCAATTGCAAGGAAGAGGCAAAGGCCTTCGTAACTAGCAACAATTTCGGGTATTTCAGGGAACTTCTTGGCTTCTTCATTCTTGACTAAGTCAACATGAGGACTATCAGGACTTAACCATACAGAATAAAGGTCGCCTTGGTCACCCTGAGATTCACGGATAGCATCAAAGAACTGAGCTTCTCGTTCTACAACTTGTTCAGGGGTTAAATGATAAGGGTCGAATCCTGGTGTCATACCATCGCTTGGTCGCACATCAACTAAACTCATGATTTACTCCTTGTCTCCTTCCAGTAAAACTGGCTTATTTTCCCAATCGCTCGCCTGGTAAACTGCAACTGCAAAAGCACAAATTGGCTTGTCTTTACAGACACCACCAACAACGGTCATGTTGATTTTGCCAAAGTCTACACCACGGGTTTTCATTAGGTCTTTGAGGCTATTTTCGATATCTTGGCGAACTTGCTGCTCGCTATTACCTTCGTGTTCTACAAACAGACCTTTGCCGTCAGTTTCGTCTTGCACCCAGCCAATTCCAGCCCAGGCTTCTTCGTTGTGGGTACTGGTACGCTGTTCGGCATACACTACATATAGTCGGTCTCCCCAGCCACCAATAGTGTTCTGGATAGGCCCGTCCACGCACTCAACCTGGGTGTTTGGGGGGATAACTGAACTTAATCGAATAAGATTACGGTCGCAAACACCGGTTGCATATAACGCGGCATCAAACGCACCGAGCTGTGTTGTACCTTCTTTTACTGCCGTCGAAACCTGAATTTTCATAATCACTTTCCGTGGGTATTAAAAAAACGGCACGCGGACAGACGAAGTTGTCTGTTCACGTACCGTTTAATCTTGCAAAGTTCTAAACTATATTGCATTATACGGTACCACAAGGGTTTTGTCAACACAATTTAACTATATTTTAAGGGCTTCTTCTTGTTCTTCATTGGCCCGATTAACTTTACGCTTACCCCAATTATAGACTGCCGGGATACTTGCCACACCAAGGATTGCCCCTCCAACTGTTTGTAAACTTGGGCTTTCTATTCCTTGATCAAGCAACCACCCCTGCACGGCACAAACACCAGCCAACGCTGCAGAGGTTTTAAGCCCGTATTCGGCATTCTCGCGGAACGTGCGCTCCTCTGTTGCCTCTCTATCTCTTATAAACACTGATACTGCAGTGCCGCCAAGGAAAGCTGCAGCGGCCTTTATGCCGCCATTAACTTTTGCACCTTCGTGTAGCCCAACTTTGTTCAAGCCCTTATTTAGCAGAGCCCGAGAACGTTTTGCACCGCCACGTGATAACACGTCAGCTGTTGCCAAGCCTGCTAGCCCTTCAATAATAAAGGTAGCTGCACCATATATAGCACCAACAAGTGCAGATTTGCCATCTAGTGCTGTTGCCGCCATGCCTAGCACGGCAAACCTCAGCGCTTCGTTAAATGGTGTGACCTCAAGGCCGATAATTCCTGCTTCTGAACCGCTACGAGTCGCGGATAGAACTCGCCGACCTATTCTTCGCCAGCGTGATACTTCTTGTTGTGTATCTGCTTCTATGGCAGCCGGGGCTTCGATACTAAACAGTGGTGATGTTGCTACATCTATCGATTCGATATTTTGCTCACTTGGCAGACCGTGTAGCAAAGGACCTTCGTAAAAGCCATTCTCATTTACAAGAGCTGAGTTACTATTTTCAACCAAATCTTGACCAACCAAGAAACGTGCTACAGCGCTATACTCTGTCTCGTTGAGGGGTGGTTGTATAATGTTTGGACTAATGGCTGATAATTCTGTCATGATGATGTAGTAATATAAAACCGACCCACAACAAAACGGTTATGAATTGCTGCGAGTCGGAATAATCTTCTAAAGTACTCGGCAATTGTACAACTTTTTATAAAATATGTCAATATAGACGTCAAGTCGCAAGGAATACCATGATAACCATCGCCGTCGTAGAAGACGACCATCCAATCGCCCAGATGTATCAGTTCAAGTTAGAGTCGGCGGGCTTTAAAACAGCCGTTGCCCACGATGGTGAACAGGGCTTGAAGGTCATCGAAGAAGTACGACCTGATTTAATCTTGCTCGACCTGCGCATGCCTGTCATGACTGGCGACGAAATGCTGGAAAAGCTACGACAAACAGAATGGGGTAGTAGTATTCGAGTAATTATCCTGACCAACATTAGCAAAAATGAGGCACCGCACGGTCTGCGATTCTTGAATGTAGACCGCTACGTAGTAAAGGCGCATCACACGCCACAACAGGTTGTGGATATCATAAAAGAAGTGCTTCGACTACCACGTTAGCATTGTGAAACTCACAGCATAAACAATTTGAAATGGTTGCTGAAAGTGCGTAGACTTAATCCTTGTGCGCAAAAAAATAACCATCATCGAAGACGACAAATCTATAGCAAAAATGTACCAGTTCAAGCTGGAAAATGAGGGCTTTGATATCGAAGTTGCCCACTCCGGACCAGCCGGATTGCATCTGGTACGCAATACTCGCCCCAACCTCATATTACTCGACTTGCGACTACCACATATGAACGGCGATGAAGTACTGCACCACATCCGCCAGCATGAATGGGGCAAGGCCATTAAGGTGATGATTATGGCAAATGTCAGCCGAGTACATGCTCCTAAACGACTAGAGACGCTGGAGTTCGATAAATATCTGATTAAAGCTCACCATACACCTGGGCAAGTAGCCGACATTATTAACGACTTGCTCAGCCAACCTTCAGCTTCGCATAGTAGTTACTACAGTAAGTAGCTAAACAAAGATACCGGTACTGTATTGTGTTTACGCCTAACTTACACTACTATTCTTTATATGGCGGCAGTAAAAGTTGCAATCATCGAAGACGACCAGGCCATCAGCCAGATGTATCGCATCAAGTTCCAGGCTGAAGGTTTTGACGTAGATACAGCCGAGAACGGCAAGCTGGGTCTTGAGCTGTGTGAAAAAATGCGTCCCGACATCATCTTGCTCGACCTCATGATGCCCGAGATGACTGGCGACCAGATGTTACTTGAACTGCGTAAAACTACTTGGGGTGCAAAGACCAAGGTAGTTATTCTTACTAATATGGGTGAGCAAGAAATTCCTGAATCAGTCAAAAACCAAGGTGTTAGTGCCGTTATTCTAAAAGCCGACATGACCCCTCGTCAGGTCGCCGAACTCGTCAAGAAAACAATTGATAGCTAAATTCGCACCCTCACAGCAGGCTAATACGGTATGATAGAAGCATGAGAATTGCTGTTATAGGCTATGGCAAACAGGGCCAGGCCGCTGTCGAATATTGGGGTAAAGATAATGATGTTACGGTCTGTGATCAGAACGAACATCTTGAATTACCCGATGGCGTTGAAGCCCAGCTAGGGCCCGGCTATTTGGACGACCTCGACCGTTTTCATCTGATAGTCCGCTCCCCTGTTATACACCCTCGAGACATTGCCGAAGCTAACGGTGAACGCATTCTGAAAAAGGTTACCACTGTCACCGAAGAGTTTTTCCGTGTCTGCCCTGCCAACATTATCGGAGTAACTGGTACTAAAGGTAAAGGAACCACCTCTTCACTCATCGCTAAAATACTAGAAGCCGGCGGGCACCGCGTTCACTTGGGTGGCAACATCGGCATTGCGCCACTTGAAATGCTGAAGTGGAATATTAAACCCACCGATTGGGTTGTATTGGAGTTGGCGAACTTCCAGCTGATCGACCTCGGTGTATCACCAACCATTGCCGTCTGCTTAATGGTCGCGCCTGAACACTTGGACTGGCATAAAGACATGGCCGAATACGTTGGCTCTAAACAGAATTTATTCCGTCACCAAGGGCCAGATGACCTGACAATCTTTAATCGTCTGAGCGATTTTTCGGGTGAAGTTGCCGAAGTATCTCCTGCCCTCAAGATTTCCTACGAAGTACCGCCGTTACACCAAGAACCCGAAGAGAAAAATGGCGCCTATGTGCTTGGTGATGATATCTATATGGATGATGAGCGAGTTTGTGGAGTTAGTGAAGTTAATCTGCTGGGTCGGCACAACCTCGAAAATGTCTGTGCCGCTATTGCCGCTACCTGGGAACTAATCGACCACAATCCTAAAGCTGTTTCTAAAGCTCTTAGTACGTTTGTCGGGTTACCACACCGGCTTGAATTTGTTCGTGAACTCGATGGAATAAAGTACTATAACGATTCATTTGCTGCCACACCCCAGGCATCTGTGGCAGCTATGCACGCCATACCTGGCCCCAAAGTTGTCATTGCCGGCGGCTACGACAGAGGTCTTGACCTTTCGGTATTTGCCGAAGGCGCTACAAGCCCCGATGCACAGGTGCAACACATGCTCCTCATCGGTCAAACCGCTCCCAAGATTGCCGAAGCGCTTACTAAAGCCAATTTTAGTGCATTTACCATCTTAGGTGCTACTGACATGAAAACCATTATTAACACTGCTCGAGAGACCGCCTCTTCTGGCCAAGCAGTGGTACTGTCTCCTGGCTGTGCTAGTTTTGATATGTTCAAGAACTTCGAAGACCGCGGCTTGCAATTCAAGGCCGGAGTTGACGCATTATGAACAATGCCCCAACCTACAAAGCCTTTATTTTTAAAGGCTACAATTTCGATGCCACTACTAAAACCTTAAAACTTAGCTATGGTTTTGATGATGCATATAGCTTCACCGAAGAATACCGCTTCAATTTCGACCTCCGACCGCATGACCAGCAGGTGCTAGACCGAGCCATCCAGTCGCTTTTCTTTATGGCTGGCGTCTCATACTACAAGGCATTTCCAGTCGAAGCTATCCGTATAGATCAAGGCAAAATCGACCGCAAAGATGCCGACTTCTTTGCCAAAACGTATCAGCGTGGCCTCGGAGAGTATTACTACATCAACAAGATGAATCCGCGCAGCGAAGTTCCTTTTATTGCCAATACCACCGACCAGCTTGCTATCCATCATAACCATGGCACAGGTGCCGTCATCGGCATCGGCGGGGGTAAAGACTCGCTCGTGAGCGCCGAACTACTGCGGAATCGGCCCGACTTTGCAACCTGGAGCCTTGGCCATCGCAGCCAACTAGAACCCCTGATCAAGCGCATTGGCATGCCTCACTTCTGGGTAGAGCGAACCCTCGACCCCCAAATTATTGGACTCAGTGCGAAAGGCGCCCTAGGCGGGCACATACCTATTTCGGCAATCTTTGGCTGTGTCGGCAGTATCGTAGCCATATTAAGCGGCCACCGCGATAGCATTGTATCCAACGAAAACTCCTCAAACGAGCCAACATTGCACTACGACGGCGTAGCGATAAACCACCAGTATTCTAAGTCATTGGAGTATGAAAAAGACTATCAAGCTTACCTTGCTCGACATTTTGATGATACTGTTCGATATTACTCATTTTTACGACCCTTTAGTGAAGTAAAAATTGCAGAACTATTTGCCCAGTTAGGCTTCGAAAAATACAAAGATGTCTTTAGTTCGTGCAACCGTGCCTTCGTGCAGGGCAGCAACCAAATCAGCTGGTGTGGACAATGCAGCAAGTGCGCCTTTACATTCTTAGCACTCAGCCCTTTTATCTCTCACACTGAGCTTGAAAAGTTATGGCACAAAAACTTACTACTCGACCCTACTCTAGTTACAACTTACCAGAACCTTCTTGGCATCAGTGGCGACAAACCCCTGGACTGTGTTGGCGAAATCAAAGAATCACGAGCTGCTATGCAAATAGCCCAAAAAGACTACCCGGGCCTCAGTTACGAATTCGACATTCCAGCCGACTACAGTTACAAAAACCTAGCCGACCACAGCATGCCACCCGAAATGTATGCCGTACTTACAGACTATCTTGCAAGTAGTGAAAGCTAAGTTTACTTGTTTTGGTCGAATAGCGTAAAGTCTTCAGCTGTAAGTCGACCATCATCGCATGGAGGATAGTTTTCCTCTACATCGGGAGCGCCCCCGGCATAGCCAGTATTTCCACCCGAGGTTACGAGCTCCGTCACACTCACCAACCCGCCAGCACCGTCACAGAACTGCAGAATACTCGGAAAACTCCCGGGCTGTCGGTCACCGTCCTCTGTCATGAACTGGATTAATCTACTGCCATCATGTAAATACTCCACTTCGATGCCTGCCGCTGCCATAGGCACAACGGTCACTTCAGTCTCGCCAGACTTTCCGGCTTCGCTTGGCCTTGAGTAATTACCGTCCCCGCCACCACATCCTGCTAAAAATGCAGCGCTTAATAAAACTGGTACAAAAGCTTCTCTTGGTTTCATGAAAGAATATTATGTTCTTTTTTTATCACATGTCAATTTAGTACCCATCGCGCCTGTCGTATAGTTCTGTTATCATTAACATAATGTCAGAAGATAGCGCAACCGCAGCCCACGGCCAACAAGTATTTAGTGCCGTTGCTGTAATCCACAAAACAGTCGACAATGTACCTCATATCTTGGTTGCAAAGCGTGCCGATACCAAAAAATTCTTGCCTGGCAAGATAGAATTACCTGGTGGTCACATCGATTTTGGCGAAGACATGAAAACTGGCCTCAAGCGAGAACTAGCCGAAGAACTAGAAATTGAGGTTAATCTCGGGGCGCCATTTGCGGTGTTCACGTATGTGAACGAAGTGAAAGGCTCTCATTCTATCGAAGTTGCTTACTTTGCAACACTCATTAGCCTTGAAGAAAATATCACTCTTCACCCTGCAGACCATTCAGAGTGGTTTTGGGTAACACCCAATACTATGCACAGAATAACTGATGTGAATGGCTCAACTGACGAAGAGCTGAGCGTCATTCTAGAAGCCTTTCGGCTGTTGCAAGGCGGCACGCCGCAGCTTGGCTAGTCCATGATTATTGGTGACTAAAGCTATTGCCGTTTATGCTTAAATGTGCTATAATTGTGTTATGCATTCTATTGTTGCTATTGGTGGTGGTTACATCGGTGAACGGCAAACCGAAGCTATTGACCGTTACGCACTAGAACTTACTGGGGTTGAAAATCCTTCAGTTCTTTTTGTGCCGACGGCATCTTCAGACGACCCTAGCTACAGCCAGACATTTACCGATTATTACCAAAGTCTTGGCGCCAACGTCAGTACCCTTGAACTCACCAAGTCACCGAGCCCCGACCAAGTCAGTGAAGCAATATTGTCAGCCGACATGATTTACTGTGGCGGTGGTGATACTAGACTTGCAGTAGAGATGTGGCAAGGAGCTGGCATACCGGAATTGTTAGCACAAACAAAGTTACAAGAACGAGTCCAGGTACTCGGTGGCTTAAGTGCCGGTGCAAATATTTGGTTTGAGTTTTGCTCGTCAGATCTGGGTGTGGACGATGGGCCACTACATCTAGTAAACGGCCTTGGTTTGATACCTAACATGTTAGTCAGCCCTCATCATGTCACCGAAGCAAAAGCACGCGACACTTTTATTGACAGCACATTACCCCTACCAAACCGCAAAGGTTTTGCTAGCACCAATGCTCTGGCCATAGATGACTGTGCTGCAGTTGTCATAGAACCAGGTATCAGGCCCTATGCAATCAACTCTCAAGCCGGTCGAAATGTAACTCTGGTAAGTCCTCGTATTGGGCAGTCGCACCGTCGGAGTTTTTTGACAATCGGCCGACCACCGCAATAAGCACCAATCAAGCACTAACCGGCCGTGATTGCCGCCACAACAGTTCGAAAAGCTTTCGTTGAGCATCAGCGATGGCTGGATTATGAATCTCAATCCCAAAAATTTCTTGATCTTTCCAATCGAAAAACGCTACTACATTGTCGTAAATAATAGTTGAATGAGATATTTCAAACAACTCAGCCGTAACTAATCGAGCCTGCCAATTATCCAACTTGTCGGTGACGGCTCGTACTGCCCACAGTCGTTGACTATCCAGAAACTCATCGTTTACTAAGCTACGGTGTGTAACCTGTTTTTCATTCACCCTACTCACCCATCGTTCAAAAAACTTTTGATCAGTATTCATCTGTATGGTGGCGTTCAATATAGATAATGTCTCGCCACCAGTACGAGTTTCGTTCCACAGTATTTGTTTAACACCATCGAGGCCCTGGTAAAACTGAATTCTCGTGGCTTCTTGCTGCAGTAAACTTTTTTCCAAAAGAGAGGTAATAGTGGGTAATTCCGCTTGTAGCTCAGCCAATTCTTGCTCGCGTTTTGCCATTAGCACCTGCAGATTCTCTATGGGTGCAGCCCGCAGCAACTGTCGTTTATATTCTGAATCAATTTCAATTAAAGCGTTCGTTTTTAAATCATCCAGCAGGCGATATATCTGGGTGCGTTCCATGCCAGCTTTGCGCGCTAACTCAGAAATGGTCAAACGCCCATGCGAATGCAAACACAAGTACAAGTCGGCTAAACGTGGTTCGAGCCCCAGCTTATGAAAATAGCTCCGTACAACTTTCTGTCGATGCTCCATGCCAAAAGTATACAAGTTGTTGCAACATTCACACAACAACTTAACCTGTTAGTATAACAATTTTACGCTGTTTGTGTAGGTTTTGTTACACAAGGAGCACACCATGAAACACCTCGAAACTGCAGACGCAATCGCCTTACGCGACATATCTGCGCTGGCATTACAACTGGTCGATAATCGATACGGGCAAAGCCCAGATTCATCACCTAAACCGGCTGACTTCAAGAGCTACCACAATGGGCTACACACTCGTAATGTCATGCAAGACTTTTCGGTGCTTGCCACTGCGCACGGCCTATCCCCCTTGCTTCATGCCGTTGGTAGCGCAGCAAGCGCCGCACACGACCTAGATCAAAACCTTGGTAGTGGCAGTAACGAAAGTGCATCAGGCACATGGCTACAAACTCAGATTGAGCGGCGCACAAACCCTGAGCACCGATACGCACAGATGGGTATGCTTGCTGTTCTAGGCACAGAACCAGTTATGGATGGCTTCGTCATGACAGGTCAGAAAGCCAGCCAGCAAGACTACCGCAGCGCTGATGAAGAACTTGTTGCCAAATTAGTTGCCAGCGCCGACCTTGGTCGACTGTACTCGGCTGACGGCCCGTACACAGCACACCTGCTGGCACGAGAGTTTGCTGGCGAGCCTGAAGACGACAACGTGGCCTACCAAAAACTATTAGCCTTTCAACGGAATCAACCAGCATTCTTAGAGGCTTATCATTACCCCCTTGTTTCGGCCGCCAGATTGTTGATGTGCCATGAAGTAGCCGTGAAGCACTACGCTGAAGAACTAATTGGCAAACTTGAACAAGGCCAAGTTACCAGCTGGCAAGACGTGTTAGAACACGATGCCGCCTTTGCCAAAAAAACTCTAGCGCTTGATTAACAAATATGGTTTGGTGAAAAAGACAGCCAGTTTCGGTCGCCTATTACTGGTCTTGATTAAATGCGTATGCTGATGGTTAACCGAACGATTTACGAATCCAACGCCCCTAGCGTAAATGCTATAGCCCCGTGATTCATAATCGGCAATAACGTTGATGAGTGAGGTGCGTTCTTCGGCATCTAGTTGTGTTAACGCTTCTACATGACGCTTCGGCACTACTAGTAAGTGCTCTTGCACATCGAACAGTTCCCACAAATCGTACTTAGTGAGGTTATGAAGTACGTACACATGCTTGTCTTCATATACGGCTTTCGCCAGTGTTTCTGGCAGGCAGAACGGACAGTTATGTGGATCTTTGCGAGCTCGATATACTTTTATAGTTTTTCTATAGTGATGCACAAACAATATGATACCACTACTACCCTCTGCTACGAGACTTTATGACACCAAGAAGTATACCCATAGTTGCCCACGTGCTCGTATATGCAAGAAAACCGCGTGTCAGTAGCTTGAACCCGCCGCTAAATCCACCCCCGGCTAGTGGAGTTTTCTGAATCTCAAAAAGTTCGAGGGAGCCAATTTTCCCAATAACTACGCCGCTACCGTTGCTTAATTGCGCCGAGTTAGCAATCAACATAACACCAAACAACACTCCAGCTATAAACAGTGTTGTCAACAAGCTGGTGAGTATTACTTTTTGACGATTAGATGTGTCAAGAACGACCATATGATTTTCTCCTTACATTTTCAATTACGTATACAATAATTCCACCTCCGCACGCAGCGATGAACCATCGCAAGGTTTGCATGCCATAACTCAACGATGAGAAGTGCATGATTCGAGGGATTGCTACAAGTGATGCACTGGCCAGCACGCCTGTAAAAAATTGCACACCGGCCTCTCCTTCTCCAGGCACGAAAAGTGTACTTGCAAATAACCCAGAAATACCGCAAAACACATGGAGTGAGACAAACAAAAACAGGAAAGCTACCAGGTTATCAGCTTGAACCAACAAGCACAGCGCCAAAGGAGCACCAATGAGAAAACTCATCAAAACTACCGCCCTAAGTTCTGACCAAACCAAGCCAGATACACCATTTATTAGCACGATTTCTGGTGGTTTATGCCTGCGAAAAAGACCACGGACATCACCCGCGAAACTTGCGGCTAAAATTGCACCAATCATCAATAACCCGTATGGGTCGGAAACTGTCTTGCTTTTTACTACGATACTTATAGCCACTATAGCGTCTAGAACAAATGCTAAACATAGCGAATTGCGCGTGCGCTTATTTCGCCAGACCTTAACCAATAACCAACTTCTCGCCGACACTATATTTGGGATTAGCGACACTGTTATGTCGCCATGACTCAAGTTATCGAGTCTGCCAGTCTGTCTACGACTAGCACTAATCCCAATAATAGGTAGTAGCAGCACACAACTCGCCAGGCAAGCAATCAACTTTCTCTTGCCCACACCTGAACTCGTCAAAGATAATTCAACTAGCCAGACACCACCACCAACAACCGCGGCATATGCAACGGCCTTAAGTAGTAAGCGTCGAGGTCGAGGCAATAAGACAAGCCCGAAACCACTCAGCAGCCCAAGTAACCAGCTTAGGATAATTAGCAGCTGACTACACTGCAGCCTAGTAGCCAAGTAACCCAGCACTATTCCACCCAACATGCTCATCATGCCTAATGACAGTAAACCCGGAACTATCCTGACTAACCAGCGCATAGTATTAGATATTGGTAGGAGCAATATTACTTTTTGTAATCCATTCAACTTAATTGCATCGTTGCCGTAGATTGTCAGCAGAAGTAAACCGCTCAAAACAAAGCCGGTAAGAAGACACAAATTAACGGCTAATTGCTGAGGTATGGACGTTGGCAATCCAGCCTTGGCAATAATTTTGGTAAATATCATACCCAAGCCAATCGCAGCCGCGTATCCAACTGTTAATCGAGTTAACAATGCCTCTCTTGGTCGATACGCCCCTCGTGCGAAAGCCACAACCAAAACAGCTTGCCACAAAAGACTATAGCGACTGCGCATAATGCTCCATAAATCCCACCTCTAGGCTGCCGTATTTTTCAATAATATGTTTAGTGAAATCGTTGAGCACAACTTGCCCCCTCCGAATCATTACAATCTCATCTGCAAATCGCTCTGCCCACCATAAGTCATGCGTAGCTGCGATAATTGCTGTGCCGCCAGCCTGTTTTCGTTTTAACAGCTTTTCGGCCTTGATGATAGCGATTGGATCTAGGCCGTTGCGCAATTCATCAACAACAATAAATCGTGGCTCATGAAGCAAGCCTGCAATTATTTGCACTTTTTTCTTGTTGCCATGGCTCAACCCTCCGAGCTGTTGATCAAAACTTGTAAAGAGAAGTTCTTCAGCAAGCTCCGCAGAACGCATAACCATACGCTTCTTACTACCGGCGATTGTCTGGACACTTGCCAGTAGTTCAAAATACTCTCGTGCAGTAAGCTCTGGAATGAGCCAGGTATCGTCATCGGGGATGAAGCCAAGCGCTCGCTTTACATAGATATTGTCTGTATGTGATTCTGCTTCACACACCCTGACTGTGCCAGAGTCAGGCTGCACCAAGCCGACAATCGACTCTATAAGTGTGGTTTTGCCACTACCGTTTGCCCCAACGATACAGACTACACTGCCAGGTGTAAGATTCATGAAAGGTACAGCAAGCTGAAACTTCCCTCTTCGTACTTTTAATTCATGTATTGTGAGTATCAGTTTCTGTCTACTTCTCATGGTATTGCCTCCAGATTTTTCGAACTGTTTTCCCGTCGCCATATTCTGGTAGCCAACTTGCTACATGAAACACAGCGACAGCAGCCACTGATGCAGCCACAAAAGTGTCTCTGCTGGTACACATCAAGCTCACAACAATAACGGCTGCCACTCCACCAAGTGGCCCCAGTAATGCTGAAGTAACTTCATCTACGGTACTTAGTGGTGGATGCAATATGCCGATACGAACACCACGAGAAATTACCGCAACGGACTTTTTACTACGTTTTGCGATGAACATATGTATTGCTTCGTGAACAATCGTGGATATCCAGACAGTTACTAGCAAAAGTACGTGTGCTTCTACGAACACCCATCCACCAACTCCACCGAAAGTTGTAACTCCAGCCACCACAGTCGTTACCCATACAAGCAACCTGCATGATTGACTTGTTGCTCTCACAACACTCCAAATAGTGCTTTTATATCGCCGAGACTGAACTGGCAGCGATACACCACGTAAGCGGAATATTATTTTTCTTATAGTGTGAATATAGTGTTCCCATAATGAACGATGCACCATAAGTCCACCAATATCATTAAGAAACATAATAACGCTCGCAATTTCATCTTCGGCAAGTGTACAGGTTTTGATGATATGCCTAATCCGTACTGGCTGCCTTAGCATATTCACCATTGGTATTGCAGCCGGAAGCACTACATGGGATGCTCCAGCGGCAGTGTCCATAAGCTGATTACCATACAATGCCAACCCCGTTGCTAGTTCAATACAATCTTGTTCGGTGACAAGACCAAGTGTTTTGTTGAACATGGCTTACTATCTACAAACAAAAGATGCTCTCATCGACTTCCAGTCCATGGAGACACTTTTAGCACCCTTCCAACCGCAAAGTATTACTGCAGCGATAGTACTAGAGCCGACCATAAGTACCCAAGCTAAAGCAACTGCTATTACAATCCCTTCCTTGGCCACATACTGCGCCGAACTATCGGCAATGACTAACGAATCAACCATAACTCACCCTCCTAATTTGTTATGTAGCTTTGCGTAGATCTATCGCATCTCCAGTTCTAGCTTTATGGATATTTAAAGTCAATTTGGCAATAAGCATGACTTGGGGCACAAGCCTATTCGTTATTATTGTTGTAGCTGATATTCCGATGTATAAAATAACTTAAATGATGCAACTTCTACAACGTAGATTAAGGCCATGCTTTACTAGTATCCTGCCATGTCATATGCTACTCATCATGAACAATGACCTCCAAAAACTCAGGGACCAGCTCGACGATATAGATGCCAAGATTATTCATTTGCTCGGTCAACGTTTTGCAGTAACGCAACAAGTTGGTGAGCTGAAAAAGCATAGTGATATGCCTCCAGTCGACCCTTCGCGTGAAGCTCGACAAATGGAACGCATCTCTCAATTAGCGCAACAGGCCAAAGTTAACCCAGTGCTTGCCCAAGCAATATTGCGGTTAATAATCGACGAGGTTGTGCGTAATCATCGAGCACTACGCAGCAGCACGAGCGCTTCGTAAAACATTCTCGAACAAAGCACACACTGTCAGTGGGCCTACACCACCTTTTTCGGGTGTAATTGTAATGCCCTGCAACTCTCGGACATTCGGAGCAATATCACCAGATAATCCATTAGAATCCGTTGCAACGCCAGCATCTACAATAATTGCGTCAGCTTTCACCATGTCGGCGGTAATCAGGCCTGGCACGCCAGTAGCGCAAACCAAAATATCAGCTTCACGGGCAACTTCAGCTAAATTGTTTGTCTTTTTATCCACAACTGTCACTAGCAAGCCAGAAGCTCGCCATAACTCAGAAAGTGGCTTGCCGACCAAACGACCATTGCCCACGATAACAATATTCTTGCCAGGCAGGTTAACGTTGTATCCCGCCAATAGCCAGTTAATGGCCATAGGTGTAGCTGGATCAAAATTTGTTTTAGCTGCTAAACCATCAACGTCTTTTGAAGCGCTAACAGCGTTAAGAATTTCATTAGTCTGTGTAGTATCTGGCAAAGGAATTTGCACAATAATACCGTGTATTGACGAATCATTATTAAGCTCGGTAATGGTTGCCAATGCATCTTTTTGATTGATGGTATGCACGTCTACCATAACTTGTATGTCATCACCGTATTTCTGCTTAAGATGCATGTAGCTATCCACTACAGGGTCAGGATTAGTACGTATAATTGCAAGTCGCGGCGTAATATGACTACCTTGGATAAGGGAGCGCGCGTCGCGAGCCTGACGCTCTTTAATATAGCTGGCCAAATCTGACCCATTTAGTAACTTCATTACCCATAGTATAACAGAGATGGAGCTAGTAGTTCTCAAACCTACTACACCACATTTTAGGTGTTTCCAAGGTCGGACCTTGGAAACAAGGTTAGAGGAAGGACTTAAGTTTTGCGGTGTCCTTCAATAGAATGAACGACCGCTTTGCCTCAATCAGCCCCTTTTGCTCTAAGGCTGCAAGTTCTCGACCTGTAGTTTCGCGCGAAGCGTTAATAGAACTAGCAATATCTTGCTGCCTGAGCGGCACATTCAGTAGCATGCCCTCATCAGTCTTACTTCCAAAGCGCTTAGCTGAACCAAGCAAAAAAGAAATTAGTCGTTCTCTAACCGTGCGATACTCAAGACTCATGATTCGCTCGCTATGAATCCGGTACATCTCTATTGTCATATCTAATACTGGCGCCAGTGCATCTGGGTGGCTGTACAGGTAGTCTAAATATTGTTTGCGCGTAATCCTCCAAACGGTTACGTCAGATAGTGCTTGGTAGATAACACTGCGCTCTTGGCCAGTAATGGCCCAGATTAATGGGAATATTTCGTGCTCTTTACGAATAATAAGCAGGTTTTCTTCACCGTATTTTGTGATGTCAAAGGCCTTGATAAGACCTGTCTCGATATAAAAAACCGCCGAAGGCTGCTCGCCCGGGCGGATAATGAACTCGTTTTTACTATACTTCAGGCATGTACCCTGCTTGAAGGTCTGGATAAGGGTGTTGGTTTGTTTTTCAGTAGCCAACATATATTAATTATGCCAGAAAATTGCGATTAAACTAGCCTCGAATGTGCGAAATGTCACACCGCCAAAGTGAGCTTGTTGGCTGTAGCTAAAACACAATCAGCATATAGTAGAAGTTGTTAAGCAGGAGGTGCGTAACATGGTTGACCCGCGTATAGTCAAACAGCAACTAGACCGGCTGGGCGTACAGTTCGCCTTTGTTGGTCAGGCCGAAGCAAATGAACTCCCGCAAATTCTCATGGAAGGCGAAGAAGTACAGCATGTTATCGTGGGGCGTTACAGTGGCGGCTTCGCCATAATGTGCGCCACCAACTTACGGCTCCTCTTAATCGATAAGAAGCTATTCTTCTTGACTGTCGAAGACATCCGCTACGACATGATTGCAGAACTCGATTACGGCCATCAGCTTGTTGGCGCTACCATTCACATACGGAGCTTTAGTAAAGACTTAAAATTCCAAAGCTTTAAAAAACTGAAGTTGCGAGAATTCACATCATTCGTTCAGCAGAAGGTTATGGAAATACGCCAACAACAAAAAGCTGACAATCCATTGATACCAATCCAAACATTTAGCGACCGCGACACCGACCTAACTCCTGCCCAGGCACAATCGCTAGTACCGCTGACTGCAGAAACTTGGTATAAAGCTAATCCACCTGCTGCCGTAACTCATCCATACACTCAAACACCGTTACTAACTCGCCGTCGAATTGGACGCTTCGACGCAGCCAGTAAGTAAACTACGCTCGCCTTTGCTCAAGCCGGCGAATACGGATTTCGTGATTATCATGCTGACTTTGCGTAACTTCATGTGTATCGTCTAGCGCATCGGCAATGGCCACAGAAAGCTCGTGAAAATGCAATGACAACGACGACTCAAGCTGGTCAATACGTTGCTCTAGTCGTGTGAAGTGTTGACTGTGACTGTCCAAGCGTTTTTCGACTTTCGTAAAATGCTGGTTGTACCCTTGAAGTTGTTCTTCAAATCGTGTGAACCGCTGGTTGTAACCTTGAAGTTGTTCTTCAAATCGTATGGAACGCTGGCTGTGACTGTCCAAGCGTTTTTTAATTTGCGACAAGTGCTGCTCGTATGTATCGAGATGCTTTGTAATACCTTGTAGATGCTGGCTATGCGCCATAAGTTGAGATTGAACACCCGAAAAAGCACCACCGATAAAATGTTTTAGGTCTGCAACTGCGTCTGTATCCATGCATTCATGGTATCAGTCTGCTAGTGAGATAGAAATTGCTAACAATAAAAATAGCCCACAAAATGGGCCAATTTCTTAAATATGGTGCGGGTGGAGGGAATCGAACCCTCGTCCTGAGTTTGGAAAACTCATATACTAGCCGTTGTACGACACCCGCGAAGTAAACTGAAAAAGTAAATTTGGTAGTTTGGCTGTTGGACAGCTGGGCTAGTGTAGCATTTTTTGAACTGTTTTTCTACTGGGCGCAATAAAATGCCACAGCTGCAGTCAACCATACTTAGGTAACTTTTTCTTCAGAATTCAAGGAGTGATGAGCTATACTATAGCTATCGTTAACAGAAACGACCGTGCCCTGATAGCTCAGTTGGATAGAGCAGGAGACTTCTAAGCTCAAGGTCGGGGGTTCGAATCCCTCTCGGGGCGCCAAACATTCAAACGTAGTACTATATAAGCAGAATTATGCGAAAATCTATTTCATCAATAACTGCTCGCCGACGTGTCTTTATATCAATTGCCTGCGGACTGCTTGTTGGTTTAGCCGTGGCCCGTACTGGCCATCCTTATATGGCAGGCCTTTTAGGATGGGACGTTACAGCCATCACCTTTATGATTCGTCTCTGGCTGCACATCTGGCCGATGAATGAAAAAGAAACTGCTGAGCATGCTATGGTCGAAGACCCAACCCGAGCGACCGCATATTCAATTCTGCTCATCGCTAGCCTGGCTAGCTTGGGCGGTGCAGGAGTAATTCTGGCAAAGGCCAGTCATGCGCAAGGGAGTCTCGAAGTACTACTGGCCTTATTAGGCGTAGGCAGTGTGGTGGTTTCTTGGTTGATTGTTCACACGCTTTATACGTTGCGTTATACGGTACTGTACTTTACTCCACCAGAAGGTGGCGTGAGTTTTAATAAAGATATTCGGCCAACCTATAGCGATTTCGCATACCTTGCCTTCACACTTGGCATGACATACCAAGTTTCTGACACTGGTTTCGAAACACGTAAGTTTCGAAAGCTGGCACTGACGCACGCATTGTTTTCTTTCTTGTTTGGCACGGCAATTCTTGCAACCACCATCAACTTACTGGCTGGGCTTGGCCGCTAAACTCACTCACCTGCTCCGGAGTTGTAAAATAGTACCATAACAGATATAATGGGCAAGTTCTGGCGGATGTAGCTCAGTTGGTTAGAGCGTCTGTTTGTGGCACAGAAGGCCGTGGGTTCAATTCCCATCATTCGCCCCAGAATTCGACTAAAATTAAAAAGTGACCCAACGTGGTCGCTTTTTATATTTGACAAACAGCTTTTGGCTATGGATAATAGTCGGAATGCAAAGTATGTACGTAATCTGCAAGCGCAAGAAGACCCATTTGGGGCTTGTTTTGCTGTAACGTCAAATTACTACATGCATAACTCGACCCCGAAAGGGGTCGTTTTTTATGCAAACGTTTTAGTACCAAGAAAAGAATTATCATGAAAGAAACTATTTTACCCAACCAAACCAGTTCAATCGGTGCCGCTTGGCCTCCTGTAGAGGCGAGTTTTGAGCGCCAACGTGGTTTCTATATGGAAGGAGTTGTTGGGCCAGACCATGCATCGGTAGCTAATTTTACCGAGCAGTATCGTGACCAACGCTCATTTTTTGGGCGCGTCCATTCCGAAACGGGATTACGAGCCACACGTCTCAGTGTTCGTGCTGTTGTTGCGTCAACCGCCGTTCGGCAGATTGCACAGCTAATGCCAGTAGAGGCAGCTATCCCGCTGGGAGGCGAACATCAGGGTCACCATATTGTGTATGTCGGCGCCAATACAACTGGCAGAGATGTTCATAGTAACATTATCGACAAACACCGTCAGCGATTAGCTGAGGTTATCGATGGCAACCTGCCCTCTCCAATCACTCAAGCTGACTTAACGAGCAGGAATATTGAAGTTTCAACCGTTCGTCCAGAGCAGTCAGCCGAATATCTAGACCAGTTCTGCGAGCTGTACCGTTCGTTCGGCTATGACCGTAAAGACACCGAAGAATTACTCGAGAATCCAGACAATACTATCGTCTTCGCTCGAGATGTTACTACCGGTGATGTTGTTAGCTCAGCCATGGCCGAACATGCTTCTATAGAAATTGCAGGTATGGGTGAGTTATCTATAGTCGAAATAACCGAAGCGATTACTCTGCCCGACCAACGCGGTCGTGGCCTCTACCGCGTAGTTTCTGGCTTACTGACAGATGAGTTAGTTGATCAATCTAAAAACGGTGAATCACCAATCCACGCCATTTACGGCGAGTCGAACCTGGCAGCCGTGGGCGTATTACGAGCGGCGTATCAAAACGGTCGTCGTTTTAGTGCCTTCGATGGCCAGGAGCTGGGTATCGACAGCCCACGCTTTGGAATTTTGCCACAAAACTTTTCGGTACAAGACGGCATCGAACAACGGCCGTACAATGATTTTGCTGTAAGCTACGTTCCGCTATAGTAAAGGGGCCTCATGAAATATCACGAACCACTCCAGGAAATGTTTACCCAATCAAAACTAATGATTTTAGACTTTGCCCTCATTCCACAGGGCCTGCCCACGACTGAGAATATTCAGCTCTTCTTTGAGACGCAAAGTAAGGCAGGCGTTAACCCACGGCTTCCAGAACATAGGCAAGTATTTAACAATCGGATGCTTACAGAAACCGGCGCACGATATTTAGTCAGTCAATATGGTGAAGATAGAAGCGCAATGCTGGCTGGCTCGTCTATTGCCGACGAAGGCCGCACGCTACATATGGGCATCGACATCTTTTCTCGCGAACTTGAAACCGTATACGCACCCTGTGATGGCACTATTGTTCGAGCCAGTTACGAAGATCAAGACCACGGGTATGGTCACTACCTCGTATTAAAACCGGATGATGCTGAGTTGTACTTTTTTATGGGACATTTGAGTAAAAAGCTACCTCAACTCGGTGCGGTCAAGGCTGGCGAAGCAATCGCTACACTTGGTGATTTTCACGACCAAGAAAACGGTGGATGGACGCGCCATCTACACTTACAAATTTGCACCGAGCTGCCGCCTGAGGGTCAAACACCAATTGGTTACTCCACCAAGCAAGCATTTGCCGTAAACAGCCTGAAGTTCCCTAACCCTTTCAATTATTTTCCAGATTGGCGTCTTAAATAAACCCGAACTTAATTCTTGAAATCAGTATGCACACTACAAAACAGTAGCCAGGATTGACTCTTCGACAGCGCAGCCGGGTTGGTATGACAAGGAAATGCGATAGTGTTATTGCAGTTCAGTTGTCATACCATCCGCGCGTGAGCGGTCTGGCCTGGCTACTGTTTTGGAGTGTGCATCTACGGGCTTCAGCAAATATTCATATTGAGTAAGTACTATGGGGTTGTTGCCTGAGCAATCAGCAACAGCTAACCAAAACCGGTTGTCACATCACCAAAAGAGTGCAGAGGCACTCGATGTGCGGAGGCGGTCAGCACGATACGTAACAAGGAGGCGATTATTAAGCAACAGATTAAACGAGGATTGTTAGTGAGTGGTGCCGTACTGAGCATTGGCGCCGCGAGCGTTGGCACTATGGGCTTGGCACATGCCGCGACAAGCTCAAACACCAGCACCAATCCGCAACAAGGTCTTATCGACAAACTCGTCAGCAAATTCAATCTCAACAAAGATGATGTGCAGAAGGTGTTTGATCAAGATCGTAGCGACCGCGAAGCAAATCGTCAGCAAGAGATTCAAGATAAAATTACCGCACTCGTAAAGGACGGTAAGCTAACCCAAGATCAAGCTGACAAACTTATTGCCAAAGGCAAGGAGCTACAAACGCAGCGCGAAGCAAATCGTGACGCCATGATGAATAAAACTGATGCAGAACGCAAAACAGCAATGGATGCCGGGCGCGACAGTTTTAAAAAATGGCTGAGCGATAATGGTATCGCCGAAGAGTATGGTCGACTCATTATGGGTCATGGCCATGGTGGACGAGGCCCCGGTGGCCCACCGCCAAGTGAGTCATCGAACTCATCAACTTCTAACTAACGGAGGTCAGGCACAATAACAAAGCACCGTACCACGCGGTGCTTTGTTGTGTTCTTGGCATAAGGCTACTCTTCAAGCAGTGTTATCTCTGTTATAATATGAGCTGAAAGAGAGGTTCCCTTGAAAAAGCTATTGAAGAATATTGCTGGATTTTTTACTGAGTATAAACAATTTGGATTTACGCTGCTCAGCGTGGTAATCGCATTAGTGCTACAACTAGTTGGTGCAAAAACTGCGGCACATATCGTACTTGCCGTGAGCGCTGGCATCAACCTTATCCCGCTACTGTGGGGTATGATTCAAGACCTACGAGTTGGCACCTATGGCGTTGACATCCTTGCTGCTACGGCTATCGCCAGCTCGCTACTCTTCCGGGAATACTGGACGGCTATTATCATCGTCTTCATGTTAACTGGCGGCGAAGCCTTAGAAGATTACGCCGAAAAACGCGCACAATCAGAGCTGACAGCGTTATTATCGCGAGCGCCTCAAAAAGCTCACGTGCTGCGTGGCCGTAAAGAAATTGATATTCCAGCTAGTCAGGTACAAGTTGGCGATAAAGTGGTCGTTAAGCCTGGTGAAGTGGTGCCGGTTGATGGGACAATTCTTGAAGGTACCTCCGACTTTGACGAGTCAAGCCTAACCGGTGAGAGTCTACCAGTCACAAAAGTTGTTAGCCAAGAAATCCTCAGCGGTTCATTAGCTGTTGATGGTTCTGTAGTGATTAAAGCCAGTAACAACGCAAGGGACAGTCAATATAGCCAAATTATTAAACTCGTTAAGTCAGCGCAGGCTAGTCGTGCGCCATTTGTGAGACTGGCCGATGTCTACGCTGTACCGTTCACGTTGCTATCATTCACCATTGCCCTAGGGGCTTGGGCACTCAGCGGAGACAGTTTACGCTTCTTGCAAGTTTTGGTTGTAGCAACTCCCTGCCCGCTTATCCTTGGAGCTCCGATTGCCTTAGTTTCTGGCATGAGCCGGGCTGCAAAACACGGTATTATTATCAAAAATGGCGGCGCTCTTGAACAACTAGCAAAGATTAAAACCCTCGGCTTCGACAAAACTGGAACACTAACCGAAGGATTACCAAAAGTTAAAAAAGTTGAAACCTTTGGTAACTACAAGCAATCAGATGTATTGAGCTACGCTTCGGCTTTAGAACAAAAGTCTAATCATGTACTTGCACAAACAATCGTCGACTATGCTGCAAGCAAGAAGATTAAGCCCGTTAAAGCTAAGAACATCCAAGAAATTCCTGGTATGGGACTTCGTTCGGTAGTTAGTGGCAAAACAGTATTAGTTGGTAAGTTCAATCTTATGAAAGAAGAAAAAGTTACCCTAGCCAAGAATATTACTGCCCAAAGTATTAAAGATACCGCAGCATACGTGGCTATTGATGGCTCTTTGGCAGGCATCATTACATTTGAAGATGCGTTGCGCCCCGAAGCTAAAAAGACCCTGGCACGCATTCAAGCTCTTGGTATCAAGCAGTTGCTCATGGTGACTGGCGATAATAAAACCACTGCTCAAGCTATTGCTAAGAAACTTGGTATTACTAAAGTCGTCGCCGAAGCCATGCCGGGCGATAAGCTGATTGCTATCGAAAATGCCGAGAAACAACCCGTCGGCTTTGTGGGAGATGGTGTCAACGACGCCCCTGTGCTTACGGTAGCAAGTGTGGGTATTGCCCTTGGTGCCCGAGGTTCTACTGCCGCCAGCGAGTCTGCTGATGTAGTTATATTGCAAGATGACTTAGAACATGTTGCTACCAGTGTAGATATTGCCAAGAAGACTATTCGCGTAGCTAAACAAGCAATTTTGACAGGTATCTTTTTAAGCGTAGTTTTGATGTTCATCTTTGCAAGCGGTAAATTTGCTCCAATCTATGGTGCAGCCATTCAAGAATTAGTCGATGTAGTGGTCATCATCTACGCACTGCGCGCCCACCAAGACAAAGCCTACAAAACGTTCCGCGCTCGGTAACTCAGCTTTAACCTACCGTTAATTTGACATTGTCCGTTTCGTTATCTTAGATAGTTTGCTGGGCAATTTAGTTCTATACAAGCATGTTGAGGGTAATTGTCAGGAGTAGCGGCACAGTGATGTTATCACTACCATATACGCCCAGGTTCTCTGCGAGAGTTGCAGCAATAGGCAGCACTAAGGCGACTGGTCCAAGCGCAATATGTAATGGCCCCGGCACAATGATTGCCAATATTATAAGGGAGCTCACCGCGAAGGCAAAGCTACCGGCCAGACTTTTGCGCTGCCCCAGAATACGATATTGACCGCCCTTGCCATATTTGGCACCAATCAAACCGGCCAGACCATCGCCAATGCTCATGTGTAATATAGCTACAGCAAAAATCCAAGGACTTTGACTGAGAAACGCGGTAAGCCCGATGCCCAGGGCATAAAATAAATCGCCCCATGTCTTGCGTTTTACATCCAGGATTGCGTGGAATATTTTAAATCGGTGTGAAACGGCTACCCCCACGAATAATAAGGCGCTCAGGAATTCAATATGTCGCGCCGTTAAAAAGAAGGCCCAGCTGGCCACATAGCTGCCAATAATTATATGGAGCAGCTTCCGGGCTGGCTCTCCTCTGAGTACTTTGCTGCGCCACAGAACCTCTGAAAGTACGAGCAAGAAAAATAAAGGACCAATCGCGACCAGCGTGGAAATCATAATCACTATTGTACTCCTCTGCTTACATCACCACTAGCGTAGTGCGAACATCTTCGAGGAAAATCTAGAGTGTTTGTAAATAGCCAGCCAGGGCTTGGGGATTCTTAAGCCTTGTTACCGACTCATGTTCGTACAGATACCCCATAATCGTGTCAGTCTCGGCATCGTCACCGACTAATATGCGATGGGCTGCTGGCATATTGAGCATATCGACATCATTAGTCGAATTACCTGCTACCAATAATCGTTCGTGACTACCGCCATGGTGTTTCAGAAAATAGTCGATAGATAGCGCTTTATTGGTGTTAGTCTTGGTAAAATCCATATTGCCATCTTGGAAGGTAACCTTTATTGGTGTGCGGGTGAAATTGAGTTTAAGGCCATGGACTTGAATATGTGGCATGAGCTTGATTGATAGGCTGCTCAGCGGCTGGGCATGCAATCGCTCTCTCAAGTTACCGAATGAGGTGCTGTACACATCCGAATAACTACCCCTTTCTGCCTCTAGGTCGCTAATATCCGATGCATCCTTGCACCAAACTTGTACCTTGCGTTCTTGAGTTGGCGGGTTGAACCACACGAAGCGCACTATTTCGGCATTACTGCGAATAAAGTCATGTACATGATTAATCTCGTCTTCACTGAAGTAGGCACCGTACAATACTGTACCATCGAGTTGATTAACCTTTGTCCCGTGTTCTAGCAGCAGTAAGGCATCGGGGCTGACGATAGTTTCAAACAAATCACCAAGGGCAGCTTTGGCACGCGGATATCCACGCCCTGTACAAATAGTGGTAATCCAGCCAGTTTTCTGAAGATGCGTGAAAGCTTGTACCATCTCTGGCAAGACTTTTCCATTCAGGGCAATGGTACCATCAATATCGAAAACTGCTATCTTGGGTTTTGTGTTTGGCATAGTATTAAGTATAGCGTAGTTATGTCTGCTTGTAGGGCCCTAAACATAGTGGAGCTAACCGGTAGTTGGCGTGGGTAGAATTGTTATATTTGATATTTTGTTGTATAATATACCTATGGCATTGTCTTATTTCTCGCCCGGCGCTGAGAACCGTGGAGCCCATAGTGAGCTCTGGAAACCATTGCGTTTTATTGGTGACTTTTTGGCCGATAATAACAGCGATACGCCTCGTGCCGCCCTTGTTATTAGCAATTTTGCTAGACATATCCGCAGGTCACGCAATCAGCCAAGCCCCCTGAATGATGCAATCAGATCAATTATCAACACTGCGCATGGTATTGACCCAACGATCTCTCGCTTTCGGGTTACTCGTCACTTACCAGGTTCTGAAGCCGAAATCTGGTCGCTACACACCGATGTGACGCTTGGCACTCCCCGCAAACAATTAGATGGAAGTTGGAAAGTAGCCACCAACACACATGCCGGATTACTTCGATTCATGGCAATAGACGGCGAAGCACCGCTCGCTACTAAAGGAATGTTCATTGAGGATGGCCCCGTTCTGAAAGCACGCTTCATCCACCTGCCCGACACACTAGTTACCGTAGACGACGCAACGCGTGCTGCGCACAAAGCCAAAGAAACACTCTACGAGGAGCATCCCGAAACAATTACTGGCCACGATGGTCAAATTATCCGTTGGCGCTTCGGCGAGACCGCCCTGCAAGAAACAGTACAGTATCAGACAGTGGAAGAAGGCGAATTAATGGAACTATCACCACGCACCATACACATTCCACCATTCAGCCAGGCCGATGGACGAGTGTTCTTGCACCTCTCGTAGTACAAAGCATATAAACTCCAATAGGTCCGTTTTTAAGCCAAAGAAAAAGCCCAGATATACTGGACTCTTACTTTGGTCGGGGTGAAAGGACTCAAACCTTCGACCTCTCGGTCCCAAACCGAGCGCGCTATCAACTGCGCCACACCCCGTCGAGTAGCTATTTTACCAGATTAACAGCGGTACGCCTAGTGTTATTGCTTCCGCGAACGTAACGCATCAATGGAGCCAAGTATGTAATCAGCATTGCAGAGCTGTAGTCCGGTGATTTCCTCGTATGTAAACCACCCGGCATCAAGTAGTTCATCTTCAGGAAATTGCAACTGGCCACCAGTAATCTGCGCCTCGAAGGAATGCAGTACAGGGGTATCTATGGATTCATGCATAACCAGCAGCTCATCGCCCAGTTCTACATCATAACCGACTTCCTCTTTTGCTTCGCGAATAGCTGCTTGCTGTATTGACTCACCTTTATCAACTTTACCTGCGGGTAAATTCCATTGCTTATATGCTTTGGGTTGTTTTTCTTGAACTAACAGAAACTTTCCATCTTTTTCTATAAGTACTCCAGCCACAAGGAATGTCATTGCTAGTTCTTGCTGGCTCATACTTCAATCTCCAATTTCTGACCACTAATTGGTAATAAAACTTTTGTTGTGCTGTCTATAAAGACTCGTTCCAAGCCCTGATAGATTGTTGCTCGCCATTCATCGTTCCACATCCAATCATGAATAGGAACCAGGTATTTTGGCTGTAGTTCTTGGCCAAGCTCGAAGGCTCGAATAGTGGTTCCCCACGGGGGCTTGAACAGGGAGCAGCAGAATGTCTTTAGTTTCCGTAAAGTCGTGTGTGTCGCCCGGGCTAGTAACGAGCCCAAAACAATGGACGACAAGGTTCTGACAAGCAACCCCGAAAGGCACAACTTTGGCATGTTCTACTGTCTGTACCTCGACGTCAACAGTACTTTGGTCGCTCACATTCAGGGCACCTAGCTGCCGCAACTGGTCGTGCGAATCTGCAGGTGCAATCCACAGAACATCCGGCTGAGCCTCAAGCAGAGCCTTCACGAATGGCTCTCCCAAATGATCAGGATGACGATGAGTAACAATCACCGCTTCAAGCTTTGGTAGTGCCGTAACATCTACCAGCCCCGACTGCCAACTGTAAATGCCCGGATCAAGCAACAATGCTTTGCTGTCGTGTTCAATCAGTATGCATGAATGTGCAAATTTAGTTATCTTCATTACTTTTCCGTTGCGTTAAACCAGCCAGGAACTGGCGCTCCGAATGATATAGAAGGAATAGTTGAAACTAGACCGTTTCGCTCGATGTCGGGATACTGTATTTTATAAATCTCTGTTACACTTCCAAAAACAGCTTGATTCCAATCGAGACCTAATTGCTTAGCCACTCTCTGTACCGCCCCTTTAGTTGGTCCTTCTATCTCTATAAAGGGCTCCAGCCAAGGCCATATGTCCAGTACCACCTCGACGTCATGAGTATGCCAAGTTTCTCTTTTAGATTCTTGTCTGCTCTGGATTTGCATCCCCAACACTTCTAACATCGACACCATCGAATCGAGTGACCCAACTGTTGTTTCGATTTCTCTGGCAGAGCCAAACGCATTATCACTATCTTGCTTGTATGTGACAGTGGTCTTATCCCCTTCGTCGCGCACACGTACGTAGGCATGAATTGCAGTTAGTCGACTGTCTGGAAAATCAAGTATCGCTCGTTTCATTAATCTCATCGGCTGATGGCAGATTCCTCCAATCTTGATTAATCGTTCGCGTATTTGGTCGTGATTTTGGTCGACGAACTTTGCTTCAATTTCATCTTGCACAATTATTCCTCGGCTTAAATATTTGGTTCTAACTTCTAGTTCTGTCTAGTCTAGTGTGCTTGCTAGTCCTTAAACGGACCGCTCTTAGTGACCTGGCTGCCGATGCCGGCGATGGCGCCAAGCAAGAAGATAATAAAAGCTACAACTGCTTTGGCGAAAATAGCCAGCACAATCCCAACGACTATGAGTACTAAAGCCGTCATCAGAAGTTGTTGACTAAGTTTTGGTTTTGGAGGTATATCAAATTCTGCCATATAGTTCTATTCTACACCTCGCTTGAAAGTCGAGCTAACATTTACGATAGTATCTGCGAAAGTTGAGTTATGACGTGCGTTGGCTGAAGCCCGGTTAGATATTCCTTGTCGTGGAAAAGGTGGTGTTGTGGCGGGTAGAACAAAATGCTGTCGCAGCCGGCATTTTTAGCTGCCAGCATATCCTTGTCAGAATCACCAATCATCACACAATCACTGATATCCACACCAAGCTGCTGTGCGGCAAAACGCAGGCTTTCGGGATCTGGTTTGTGGCTCGTTACATCATCGCCGGTTACCACACTCTGAAAATACTCGAGAATATTGTGATGCTCCAATACTGTATCAATAGTCTTGCGTATACTGCTGGTAACTAACGCTAGCTTCTTACTACCGTCTGCCTGCAAAGCCTGAAGTGTTTCACGCGCCTGGGGATAGAGTGGTGCTTTCTGGATGGCGGCGTGCGAGATTTCTTCGAGCTCTGCAATAAATGTATCTGTACTTTTGGCATCCAGCCCCAGTTTTTCGGCTGCACGCCAATCGCCAAACAATGCAGCAATCTGGGCATCAGTTGGGTGTAAGTCGTATTTATTGTAATGACTACGCAGTATATCAAGCCACACTTGTAACGTCTGGCATAACGTGCCATCCCAATCGAACAAGTAGGCTTGATACTGCTTCATCGTTACGTGTAATTACCTACTTAGCGAATTCAATAGCACGAGTTTCGCGAATAACATTCACTTTGATTGTTCCGGGATATTGCATAGTACTTTCAATCTTGGTGGCAATATCACGGGCCAAGCGAATAGCACTCAGGTCATCGACGTTTTGTGGGCGCACAAAGACACGCACTTCACGACCTGCGCTAATGGCATAGCTCTTGTCGATACCCTCAAAACCGTTGGCAATGTTTTCGAGTTCTTTCATACGCTCCGCAAAATTCTCGGCACTAATATTGCGCGCACCGGGTCGTGAGGCAGAGATAGCGTCTACAACACGAACAATTACTGCTTCCACGCTAGTCGCTTCTACGTCATCGTGGTGCTGTTCTGCGGCTTGAGCAACGGCCTCTGGAGCACCATATTTACGCAGCATTTCGCCACTAATATGGTGGTGCTTGCCTTCCATTTTGTGCGTTAGAGCTTTACCGAGATCATGTACTAAAGCTGCGTATTTAGTGACGCGCACATCAGCACCAACTTCTTCGGCAATAACACCTGCAATGTGTGCCATTTCGGTTGAGTGCTTCAGAACATTTTGACCATAGCTTGTTCGATACTTTAGCTCGCCTAACAGTTGTAATACCTCTTTTGGAATACCAATCACACCGACTTCTCGGGCGGCATCCTCACCAGCTCGCACGACGTCTTTGAGGACTGTTTTTTGTGCTTTATCAACAACTTCTTCAATGCGACCCGGATGGATGCGTCCATCTTTCATTAGCATCTCTAAGGCCTGCCGTGCAACTTCACGACGAACAGGATCGAAGGAGCTCAAGATAATCATGCCTGGTGTATCATCAACCATAATGTCGACACCAGTAGCCCGTTGTAAGGCTTGGATATTTCGGCCTTCTTTACCAATAATGCGGCCCTTCATTTCCTCGTCCTCAAGCTTGACAGCCGTGACTGTTCGCTCGGCGGTTACTTCGCTGGCCATTCGTTCCATCGCAGAGGTAATAATGACAGCTGCTTGTTCTTCGGCAGCATCACGAGCATCGGCTTGCAGTTTTGCAACCAGACCTGTGAGGTCGTTCTTGATGTCGCGCTCGGTCATTTTCATGAGCTTCTCGGCAGCATCTTCTTTGGTTAGCTTAGCAACTTTCTCTAGCTTTTCTTGCTGCTTCTTACGAATCTCACGGATTTCGTTCTTGAAGTCTTCGAGTTCGTCTTCGGCTTTACGCAAGTTTTCACTTCGCTTATCCAACTGATCAAGTTTCTTGTCGAGCGATTCTTGTCGTTCTAGTAAACGCTGCTCAATTTCTTTAACTTCTCGGCGACGAGTCTGCTCTTCTTTACGGGCATTTTCAGCGAGTTTAGCTGCTTCTTCGCGCGCTTCAGCAATCTGCTTGTCTGCTTCTTTTTTAGCCTTCTTAAGCTCTTTCTCGGCGGCATCCTGCGCTCCGCCAAGCTTCTTTTTGGTGATAACAGTATTGGCACCAAAGCCAATACCAAGACCAGCCACTGCAAGTACAATGGTAATTGGATCCATAGTAGTCCTTTCTATAAGCACAGATAGGCCTAGCAATCACTATCACTTCTTTAGCTAGAATCTATCTGTTAATTCGATATTAGTAATGAGTAAAACACATACGGATGGATGCTCTCAAACGCGACCAATCCTTAGTACCTATAATAGCACAGCCGGCCAGGCCTTAGACAGGTACTGCGTAGACAATAATACGCTGCTCATATTGCTTGGTAGAGCTGTTGTACTTACCGGTGCAAGTAATCAAGTTCAGGCCCTGCCGATTGCTATCAGCAGGCACCATTGCTGAAGCCATGTCGGTATCGCTTGCGTCTGCTACCGAGCTCTTGACGACCTTATAGCTAAGTTTTTGGCCATCGCCACGTTCTACTTCGATGATGTCCCCTGCAACCAGCTTCTTAATGCCGTAGAAGGCGCCACGAGTGGTTGGGCCCGATACATGGCTGTCGAACAGCATAGCGCCGTCTTCGCCTGGCTTAGCACTGCCGTCATACCAACCTACATCGTGAACGTTACCCGGAGCCCTTACTGCACCGTCTTTATCGAGACCTTGGCGGGTTACTCGAGCAGTTAGGCCCAGTTTAGCGATACGAACATAGCGAGGCAAGTCTGGGGCAACACGGTATTCACCAACTGCCTGTGCTGATGGTGCTTGCTCATTCGGGGCAGTTTCGGGATTTTGCTGAGCCTGCTTTGTTACAGCCTGTACCTGCGCTTCGACATGCTTATTGGTACGCAATCCAATAAGCGCGACGGCAATGCCAGATACAAAAACGACCGCAGCCATACTCATCAGAATTTGCTGTCCGCCAATCCGGGCTCGGCGCTTCTTAGAGGTTACTTTGGGCGGAGTAGTAATGGCTCGCAACAATACTTCAGACTTCTCCTGGCGTTGCCGTGCCGGCTTAACGGAGCTTACCTGGCGAGCGGGGCGCTCGTAAACATCACGGATATCACGAGTTTGTACTTGCCGTGCCGCTGGCTTGACGAAATACGAGCCTCTCCCTAAGTCACGAAAGCGACCAGAGAAAGCGGGATTATCGAGTGTTATACGAGCTGTTGACATGATTTTTTGTTTTTTGTTTTATTTTTTTGAACTTTTTGGAATTAAACGTTTGAACTTTTGTATCTGCTAGCGTCGCACTCGCTTAGTAGCAGGCTTCATACGTCGCGCAATTACGGTTAAGGTGACGGCAGAAGCTAGAGTGACACCAGCAATTAAAGCTGGATTGTTGAGTAGCAAGCCAAAACCGGTATTTGGTACCTTTGGCGTTTGCTTGGCGACGTTAACAATACATGCCGCTGGTCCATTCAAGAAGTTTGCAACTCGGTTGTTATCAGTATCGTACTGCAAGCAGTGACCATTGGTGGTAATGCCAGCCAAATTAACCTGAACCGGTCGGTTAACGTTATCTACAATTCCGAAACGAGCGTTACCGAGTAGTGTAATGTGAGGAACGGTGTACACAACGGCTGCTGTGCTCGACCAAAACTCAATCTGGTTGGCCAAGAATGTTCCCTCTGTTTCTGGAGGGCTGATATTGATAGGGTTATTGATAGTGACTTGGCCATCGGCCTCGAATAAGATGCGCGAGTTAGGACTAATATTGATAGTAGAACTACCGAACGCCGTAGTAAGTCCATCGATAGTTGTGGCGTAGTTGAGGGTAGTTAGGTTGGTTGTGCCAGAGTAATCGTTAGCATTATTCATGAAGAAAGCCGTCGTGGCAGGGATTTCAACCGTAAGCGTACCATTACCGGTAACTCTGACGCCAAAGTTAAGTGTTGTACCAACATAGATTGAGGTCACTCGATATGTCGCAATATTACCACCAAGTGTTAGTACACCAGAACTATCACCCAGGTAAACATTAGTAAGCACTGAGTTTGCCCCTAATGTAACAGCACCGTCTAGCGGAAGTAAATCTTGGATGGTATAACCGCTGGGCGCTGGTGAACTTGCAGCATTGTGGGTAATAGGACCGGTAATTGTCAGTCCGGCAGTGTTATGAATCCATGCTTGCCCATTACCAGATACGTCGGGATCATAGCCACTGGTAGTTATCGAGGCAACCGTCAGGTTTGCGATATCTTGTATGGTTGATGATGAAGTGCTAGTATTTCCGATTATTACAATGTCATCTCCATTGGTTGGTGCCGTGCCACCTTGCCAGTTAGCAGTATTACTCCAGTCGCAATCAGATGAGTTAGTACATGCAGTACCGACCCAGTTTTTTGTGGCGGCAAAAGCGCTGTCACCACGAAGAAAGATGCCAGCCGCCAAGAGCAACGACAAAATCACCAGCTTCTTTATATTCATATTTGTTTTTCCTTTTTGTTTTAGTAAGGCTTACCATAAGCGTAACTAAGCCTTGCACCACTGTCAAGGGTTTTTATTTTCGCTGTTGGGTAATGTGCACCGGTGCGCCGTATTCTGGCAACACAACTCGGGAGCTGGCGCTACCTTCTATTCGGCGGAGTCCTTGCGATATCCATGTTTCGCCAGTACTACCAACAACAGGGATGTCCAAGCTGGCGGCAAGGGCATTAGCAACGCTCAAGCCAATTCTGAGCCCTGTGAAGCTTCCAGGCCCCTCATAGCAAACGATGCCGGTGATTGCTGACCAACTCTGATTTTGTTGGCTCAACATGTCTCTTATCTTAGCGTGAAGCGTCTCGGCCAATTGGCGATGAGCCTCCCAGGTTATGTAGGCACATTGCATGCCATCTTGAAACA
The DNA here is from genome assembly GCA_964409615.1 of uncultured Candidatus Saccharibacteria bacterium. GTDB lineage: Bacteria > Patescibacteriota > Saccharimonadia > Saccharimonadales > AWTP1-31 > AWTP1-31. The sequence continues at coordinate 295,650 of CAYPDT010000001.1, forward strand.
GGCCAATCTCGGCTTCGGGTTTATCTGTTCGCAAGACAAGAATCATATCAGCCTATTATACAATCTTTTCCTTGTTTCCAAGGTCCGACCTTGGAAACCTTAGAAAAATGGAGGTTAGACTTGTTCGGCGTACACAATGATGCGTTGTTCAAAACTGTTCGTTTTGCGGTTAAATGCGCCACCGCAAGATATAATGTTTAACCCGTGTTTGGCTGTAGCTGGTTGCATCACCTCGTACATATTGACGTCTGCTACATAGTGTTGCTCTGTCTTAATAACTTTATATGTAACCTTCGTCTTATCGCCCCGTTCGATACTAATAATATCCCCCGCCTGAAGTTTCTTGAGATTCACAAATACGCCCGGTTGTGTCGGGCCAGAAATATGACCATCAATAACGGTAGCACCACTTGCTTCTCCAGGTTTTGCACTGCCGGTGTACCAGCCAGCATCATGGACATTATTTGGGGCTAAAAGCGTATCTTGCTTGTCTAGACCAACACGCATCACTCGGGCTTTTGCATTTAACTTAGGTATTTCGATAATACGGGGCGCATCAGGAGCAACTGAGTATGAGTCGAGGTTGTTTGGCTTGGCCTCATCAACATCTAGCGGACCACTTGCAGCCTGAGCGGATACTGTAGCAGTTGCCATTCTATCTATTCGGAATGAGTTAATCGAAACCGCGATACCCACTACAAACAAAAATGTTGCCATAGCCATAAGCATGCGATTAGATACAGTAACCTTCTGCTGCTTGGTAGGTTGCTTTTCGAGCTTCCAGGCCTCGGCGCGTTTGGCGAAATCTATACGCTCGGCTGTAGTAGAAATAATTGAGGCAGGCGATGCTTGAAGGGGAGCCTCATGAGGCAACACTTCAACTGGAGCAACATACGAGTTACTCAATATCGTTTGCATAGGTGCGGTTGGTGCAGCAGCCGTTTGAACAACTGGACTACGCTGACTGACCGACTGGACAGGACGCCGTTTGTACGGCTGAATCCTGTCATACAGCAGCGACCTATCAAATTGTATCGATTGTGTACTCATTTTGTTTTTTGTTTTGTTTTATTTTTGTGCGAACGGTTTTTTTATTCTAACGACTAGCTGTAGTGGACGAATACCTCTTAGCAATGATCACGATGAGCGCAGTGGTAAACAGTGTGACTGTCAGAGTGACAATGGGGTTGCTTCGGATGAGGCCACCAAAACCAGTGTTTGGTACACCCAGGTTGCGTGACAGCAAGACTTGCCCATCATTACCTGCGGAAGGGTTGCTTGGGAATTGAGTGGTTGCAGCACCAGCGACAAAACCGACTCTGTACTGCGCAGCATAACCGCCAACATTACTACATACAACTTTATAGTTTTGCTGACCAGACGTTGCGGTTACATTGATGGTGGCACTGCCGCCTGAGACAGTAGCGGAGTTGCTGCCAATGGCACAGGTAGTGGCATTCGTAGAAGTAACGGTGATGGGCACGGTGTCACCTTCTGTATGAGTACCGCCAGCTGCGGCTGCAGTTGTAATGGCTGGCTTGTTATTCATTGCAGACAAAGTAGCTGCAAGTGCTAATCGCTTCTGTGAAGTCGTGGTATAGCTTGGACGGTTGTCGGTGATAGTCACTGCAGTCTCTTGCATGATACGGAGTATTGTGGCCACAGTAGCACTGGGGTTCTTTTCGCGCGCTACGGCCCAAGCACCAGCTACTATTGGACCAGCAAAAGAGGTGCCCTGCTCATCGACTAAACCGTTATTGCTGCTCACATCTGCTAGTGGTAGTCCACCATCATTAGTATTGAGTAGGTCGCCACCTGGCGCAAAGATATCTGTTCTAGGACCTGCCTCGGTATAGTAAGCTGGGGTGTCGTCGACAGCACTAGCTGAGACTGCAACCGCGTTGGTTAGACAAGCTGGCCATGCAATTTTGTTAGCATTAGCAACGTGAACTGTCTGACCATTACCAGTATCTGTATTGCCGTTGTTGTGAGCAATCATGACCGGTGCGATATTAGCTTCACGGAGTGCTGCAAAAGCAGTGAGATACGGACCAGACTGCGAGTCTGCATCACAAGTGCTCGTGTCGCTGTAGGTGTTGTCTGGCTGTCCGATACTAACATTTACAGAGCTAATCGGTTCATTAAGTGCAGCATCATTCTGTAGTTGCGCAACTCGGTTGAGACCAGTAAGCACACCACTCATATTAACTTTATAGCAGAAGGAAACTGTTCCTGGATCTCCACAGAAGTCTGCCTGGCCGGCTTTTTCTTGTACCTTTAAAGTTGCCTTTATAAGTACAAGCTTTGCAGCCTTAGCAGAACCAGAGTAACTCTTTCCACCACCTGTGACTTGCCTTCCGGCTGCAGCACTTGCAACGGCAGTCCCGTGAGCACAGGTGCCATCGTCAACTCCTACACTACAATCACTAGCCGCCGAAGATCCTGTCGATGTACTTGAATCAGCTCCGCCAGCACAAGTACTTATTACTTCAGCATCGGTATAACTTCCGCTTTGGCTGTAGCACGCCTCACTCACGACTGCGCCTGACAACATAATGTGATTCAGGTTAAAGCCGGAATCGATAATAGCGACCGTCTGACCATTACCGGTGAAGTTAGTAGTACCATCGCTAAAACCATTAGCAACAGTTCCGCCCATCACTGGCAATGCCTGGTCGGTTCCAGCACCAATATCCAGTAATTTGTCTTCTGTAATCGATTTAATGCGCTTGTTAGCACGAAGCGAAGCCTCTCCCTCTGCATCTACCTGGACAACTGATACAGGCATTTCGCTGAGGTTCCGGAGAACGCGCTTATAGCCTTTTGTATAACTAAGTTCGGTCATAACTCGGTTTTTCTGCCAGAAATACTTGGCACGAGTCTGAGCAACGCCTACTGATGTTCGCGGTTCACCTGGCAAGCTATCGTACGTAATGATAAGCGACTTGATTGGTCCGTTTGGTGTCTCACTTCCCTCAGCCATCACAGGAGTTGAACCAATAAAGGCAAAGCCAGCTAATTGCAGCAATACAATAGCTACTACACCACTGCAGCCAAAGAATCGGCGTATTTTTTTGTTTGTTGTCTCATATTTTATTTTCCCTCATGTTGTATAAAGAACTTGCTTTGAGCTTATGTTTAATCAGTTATTCTGTCAACAACAAACTATGTACATGTTGTTTTGTGTACAACTTTTATCCACAAGTGTTTTGTGATTTGCCAGATATCAATGATTATTGTTGTTACGTAGTATTATTTACGCACTAATACTTCCGTGCCATTCACTCAGTAGATATGCTATCGAATCAGTCGTTTTAAGTTTAAACAAACGGCCATTTGTGCCAGTTGAAGTGATGGTAATTGTCAGACGCGATTGTGGAAGCACATCCTGCACAATATCAGCCCACTCTACAATCACAACAGTATCAGGTTCGCTGAGTGCCTCGGCAAGTTCAAACTGCATGAGGCCTGGGTCATGCAAACGATAAAAGTCGTAGTGCACAATTCGCTTGTCGCCGCTTCGGTATTCTTTATTGACCGTAAATGTTGGGCTCGACACTTTATCTTGGCTGCCAAAACCACGAGCGATGCCTCGCACAAGCGTTGTCTTACCGCCACCTAGGTCACTAATCAACTCAATCACCTCCCCGCCGCGCAGTCGATTGCCTATTCGCTCACCGATTTTTTCGGTGTCTTCTGAGCTGTCTGAAGAAATTTGCAGCGTCTTGTCGATATTCATATGCTCCATATAGTACCGCAGCACCCCCTACCCCGGCAACAACCCCTGAATGGACTGATGGTTTTACTTGCATAGTATTAGCCCTTGCATTTTTAGACTTGGTCTTGGTAGATGCTGTATTAGATGTGGCTTTTTGGGAAGTCTTGGGAGCAGTACCTTTACCTGCTACTTTTTTGGTAGAGCCTTTTGCTGGTTTGCTAGTATTAGAGTTTTGGTCGGCCGCAAATTGATTTGCTTGGTTTGGAGTAGGAGATGATGTCCAGTACCACTACTCACCACTCCACGCGTATGATTGACCAACTTTTGCCAGTGCATAACTGAGCTGGTCTATAGTGTTGTCATTCACCGTACTGAGCACCACCCTACCCGTTGAATTACTAAGTGCTAGCTTTGTTTGGCCGCTATAGAATGCTTTGTACTCGCCTGGGCCTATCACATAGCCAGATAGTATATATTTCTTACTTATCTGAGAACCCACCACAATCTTGTAAGTCGAGAGGTCTATAGTCTGCGCCGACGAGTTGTGCAGCTCGATGAACTCTCCTTCGGCATCAGTTACTGGTGAAGCTGGGTCGGGCAGAACCTCAGTAATGCGCAGTATGGAAGTGTCAACAGATGACCCGTCAGTACGCGCCACTAATGACTCGGAACTTACCGCAAAATCCTGCTTATTATTACCGGTTTGCACTAGCATGTGATTACTATCGACATTTCTTCTTAAAACCTGGCCAGCGCCCGGTGCGACTGCTGCAGACACCATAGGTAAGCCAGCAGTACCCCAACCCAAACGGTCTACTTCTTGCCCCTGATATGCAAGACGAAGATGACCTCCGCCAGCTGCTAACGTAGAATTAAATGTCTGATTAACATTAGATATGAGTGTTTGACTGGTAGCAATTACATAGGCGGAAGATGGCTCGGCTTGTCCTCGTAGGGCGATGATGCGACTCGGTTTGGTAAAATCTTTTGCAGTTGCCGGAAAATATTGGACTACATAATCGGCAAGAGCGATGGCATGGTTAGAACTGTTGGTCAGCTCGATGAACTCATCACTGGCATTTTGAATACTGCCGGTTTGCACTGCAGTAATTAGTAAGCCATCGGGTATAGAAGTTAAAGCATAAGCTTGCTGCACTTGCAACAACTGCATGGATGCCATCAATACCGCTAGAATTACCCTCTTCATACTTCCACGATACTACGCAAATACTATATTTACAAAATATATTTTACAGAAGCACAATCTTTATGTTTTAGTTATGTTTAGTTGGCCGGCAAGGGGTTAGCGGCAGGCACGACAGACTTTATGGGCTGCAGTGGGTCTTTTACAATAATTCGATTTTTATTTATTTCGACAATCTGATTACGGTCAATACTCAGGCTTCCCCCGGCAAAACTTCGGACGATAGACTGCACTACGTACAATTTTTGGATAATCATACTTTCTGGGTCAGTGGCAAAGTCGGTTATCTTTCCAAGCTTTTTCTTGTGTACCGTATAAACGGCCTTACCAATGAGCTGGTAGTCCCATTCCATGACATCATGTAAACGTACAAGGTCTTCGGGTTCACTTAAGACCTCGTGGTCGTTAATTACCAAACCAGCCGGCAACACATCACGGATGTCACGATTAACCAGTATAAGAGTTTTGTGCGTGTCGATACTGTCAGTGCAATAAAAGCCCTCTATTTTTAAATTGGTCGGGTTAATGATTGGTGCACGTGCGGTTGCAACTCTACCGCCGGTACGAAGACTCATGACTGGCTGGTCTAGAAGAAGTTTCGAAAGTATCAACATAACCTTTTTAGTATATCAGCGATATCACCGGTCTTCAGGCACTTCTAACGCAGTTTTAATATCTTGATAGTTATAGCCTTGTCGCATCAGATAGGCCATGAGCTTTGGGGGGTCCTGATAACGCGTCTGGCGTTGCTTTCGCACAATAAGTTCTCTGAGAATAGATAAGTCGTCAACTTCGTCCTCGGCCATCGCCTCGGTGATAATAACATCGCTTACACGCTTGGCTTTGAGCTCCTGAGTTAAGCGACGCCGACTCATACTTTTAAGAAGCCGTCTGTTTTCTATCCAGCGACGGGCAAAATCTAAATCACTGAGCCAGTTCCCTTCGTACAGCTTATCAATAATTTGCTGCACCAATTCTGGTTCGTACTCTTTACGCTTCAAATAGTCACGCATTTCCCACTCGCTTCGTGGCCGCCGGGCCAGTTGTCCGAGTGCAAGATTATAGGCCTTATCTGTTCGGGCAGTATCTTTGAGAACATGAAGTTCTTCCGCACTCAGCTCATGGCCTATGCGTATACCACTGTTCATTAGAGCCAATTCACTAAGCCCAAAGCTAAACTTACCATCGATGAAGATAGAGTAGCGACCCTGCGTCTTAACCTGCTGCTTTATGTCAGTAATCTTCACTAGATCAACCTACCAATCTTAGACATTCCCTGCCAAACCATCGATAGCTGCTGGTGGTGCAGAAGTATGTAGTCCGAGCACTGCGGGAGACTGGTCGAGCTGAGCATCTACGATTTCGGGCTGTGGTGCCGTGGTAACTAGTTCATCCGTTGCCGCATTGGCCGCAACTGATTCATCGCGTCTTTGCATTTCATCACGGTAGCGGTTGTGTCGGCCCCAAGTCTCGGTCACACTTTCAACACCAATGACTGTGCCCACTAGCGCTATCCCCAGGTTGGCGGCTACGCTGCCTTGTTCGTGGCGTTGCACCAGGTCGGCAACAGCGGCCCCATACCCATACCCAAAAATCAGCAGTGAACCAAAAGACTCTCCGATAAATCTCCTGTGTAAGCTTGTTCTTGCGGCCTGAAGTTCGGCATAAGTTGCCAGTTCTTCATCTGGCAAATTACGATAACGTGCCCAGTTGGAAATGGTTTGAAGCGTACCCATCGGCTGTGGCTTTTATATCTCTTTGGTCGCTATAACACTAACTTTTTTGGCAATCTCTTCGAGAACTTTCGGATTTTCTTCCAGGTATTTCTTGGTAGCCTCACGACCTTGACCAATCTTGGCATCGTTATACGCAAACCAGGCACCCGATTTTTCGACAATTTCGTGCTCTACAGCTAGGTCAAGAACATCACCGCTTCGGGAAATACCTTGGTTATACATAATGTCAAACTCTGCCTGGCGGAAAGGAGGCGCAATTTTATTCTTAACTACCTTAACGCGTGTACGATTGCCAATAATGCTTTCGCCTTGCTTAATCTGTGCGATACGACGGATGTCCATTCGTACTGATGCGTAAAACTTCAAAGCGTTACCACCAGTAGTAGTCTCGGGATTACCGAACATTACACCAATTTTCATTCGGATTTGGTTAATAAAGATAACTGTGGCATTCGAGCGGCTGATAACACCGGTCAACTTGCGGAGTGCTTGGCTCATTAATCGGGCCTGCAATCCCATATGACTGTCGCCCATATCACCCTCGATTTCAGCGCGCGGGACGAGTGCCGCTACTGAGTCGACAACAATCAAGTCGACTGCATTACTGCGAACCAATGTCTCAGTTATTTCGAGCGCCTGCTCTCCGTTGTCTGGCTGTGAAAGCAGCAGATTCTCTACGTCTACACCAATGCGCTTGGCATAGGCTGGATCCAGAGCATGCTCGGCATCGATAAATGCAGCCGTGCCACCTTGCTTTTGAATCTGAGCAATTGCGTGCAGAGTTAATGTGGTCTTACCTGAAGATTCAGGACCATAAATTTCGATAATACGACCCTTTGGAATACCGCCACCAAGAGCGATGTCGAGCGATAAACTTCCGGTGGGAATACACTCTACTTTTGCTGCGTGAGCTTCGCCCAATTTCATAATAGAACCCTTACCGAATTGCTTCTCGATTGTGTCGAGCGCTAGGCCAAGAGCCTTGCTCTTGCCGTCGGTTGTTTGTGGTTCTTGGTTCTTTGTTGGATCTTCTTTTTTTGGCTTCTTTTCTGCCATAGTGTTCTTACCCTCCTGACACATGCGGTCACTTATAAAACTATGTTTTGCTATTACCCTCCACGAGTGGTCTATAGATAGTATACCAATTCGTAGCCCGTGTTAATTGCTCGCGTTAAAATTCACTCGATTATCGTAATAAAAACGAGCGGGTCCTGCCAGTCGGTCCGCCCCTCCTTCGCTCACTTACGCTCGCCTCCGGGGGAGCTGCCCCGCCTCCTGTCACCCGCTAACCCCATGTAGTGCACCGAACTTGACGATACATCGCTTACGGTTGATAATTATCCCTATATGAAACGCACCACAGGCCAAGATGGCTTCACTATTGTCGAATTGCTCATTTTTATCATCATCATTGGAATTTTGGCCGGCCTAATTGTCACCTCTTTTTCTAGCTTCAAACAGAAAGATCGCAATCAGAGTCGACAAAAAGATGTCAAAGCATTACAGGTTGCCGTAGAGGGATATTATGCTCAAAACGGTAAATACCCAACCTTGAATGAGCTTAATGATTCAGCCTGGCGAACCAAGAATGTCAAAGCCCTTGAAGCGGATGATTTCCAAGACCCCGAGGGTACTGACTCTAAACTGACTGCAAAACCCGGTGCGCGCGCCTACAGTTACGAAGTAACTGCCGATGACGGAGCCGCGTGCGATAACAGCACTAAAGATTGCACCAAGTACACACTAACCGCCACTCTTGAAGGTACAGATGCCTTCGTGAAGAATAACGTTAACTAGCTAAATAACTGAATCGGTATTTAAGATTACTGTTGATTTTGACCAGTTGGGTCGATTGGCGCTGCCGGTTGCTGAATAGGTTCGGGCTGGTATTGTGCTTGTTGCGGTTGCTGCTCTGGATAGTTACCTGGTTGACTGTAAGCATAGCTACGCTGTTCTTCGCGGAATTCACTTTCGCGGCGACCCATAAACTGTTGTCGCGCCTCAAGAACCAGCTTGGCATAGTGGTCGGCATGCGGGCAATAATCGAAATGGAAGTTTTCTTGCTCACCAGCGGTTTCAATCAGCAGCTTGCCGTAATTAAGCGTAGTAGGGAAAAAGCCATTACTATTTGCCGTAACGTCTTCGACGCTCGAGATTGCCAACTGAGATGTTTTTTTGCTGAACAAACTAGTTTGAATCGTCTGAGTTATGGTTTTGTCGGTAACGACAATCTGACTTTGGTAATAAATAACTGTGGCGATAAAAACGATAAATAGCATAAAACCGATAATCACCACCGCGCCAAGACCCAGCATGGTGTAAGCGGCCTGGTTTTGTTCGGGGTCGATAAATTCGGGCAACAGATAGTAGATAAGGCCCCCGGCGGCAGCTAGCCCAATAAAAGTTTGGACGTATAATTTTACAATTCCGAAAGGATGACGCTTGATAACTGCCAAGATTTTTTCGTCTTGGTCGACACTATGCAGTGTATGATGAAAATCTTGTTTTGGTGGATTCATGGCCTCTATTATAACAGTGTTGGCTGATTATCAGCGGTGAACTTTCTGCCGAGGTGTGCATAGGCTTTGGGTGTTACCTTGCGACCGCGCGGCGTACGCTCCAGTAATCCAATCTGCATAAGGTATGGTTCATAAAAGTCTTCGATGGTGCTTCGCTCTTCGGCAGTCAGGGCAGCCAGAGTCTCTACCCCTACGGGTCCACCGTTGTAGCTGTCGATAATTGCATTGAGCAACATGCGGTCACCAGGATCAAGACCCAGTTCGTCAACTTCTAGCAACTCTAGGGCATGACCACTAATAACCGTATCGATGATGCCATCACCGTTTACATCGGCATAATCTCTTACCCGCCGGAGGAGTCGATTAGCAATTCGAGGTGTTAAGCGCGCACGCAAGGCAAGCTGCTGGGCGGCTTTTTCATCGATATGTATGCCTAAGATGCCTGCCGCACGAACAATAATTTTGGCAACCTCTTCTGGTGTGTAGAACTCAAGGCGATGAATCATGCCAAAACGATCACGAAGCGGTGCAGCGAGTGCCCCGGTGCGAGTAGTAGCCCCGATAAGCGTAAACCGTGGCAAATCAAGCCGTAGACTCTTTGCACTCGGCCCTTTGCCTAGCATAATATCCAACTTAAAATCTTCCATTGCGCTATACAGAACTTCTTCAACCGTACGATGTAAACGATGTACTTCGTCGATGAACAATATATCGCCATCTTGTAAGTTTGTAAGAAGGCTGGCCAAATCTCCAGCGCGCTCAATGGCTGGGCCACTAGTAATACGTATCTGGGCACCCATCTCGTTAGCAATAACACTGGCCATTGTTGTCTTCCCCAGACCAGGAGGGCCGTACAATAATACGTGGTCGAGCGCTTCTCCCCGCTTTTTGGCGGCGTCGATTGCCAGCTTAATATTTTTCTTTAAACGTTCCTGTCCAATATAGTTGGCAAAATCTTTAGGTCGCAAAGTTTGCTCGAGCTCTTGCTCGGCTTCATCCTCTACATCTGCTCCTGTGCTGACGATTCGTTCTATTGCCATAATCTATATTCTACAATTTTCTGTACTGCTGAGCGAATTGTTTGAACATTACATTTGTATTTTGGCTAACAGTCTTTACTATTACAGATATGGTTCGAGGAATTACTAGAGTGCCCGTCGCCCAAAGCATCACTGACTTAAACAGCAGCATCCACGCAGCCGTTGGTAAAGTGCGTGCCGAAATGGGGCTTGAATACGCTGGAGGCATGTTTTATAGCCGTCGTTATTTGGCACACATCGCAAGTAGATTAGCGGTAGGTACGCTTCTTCAAAAAACAGTTATGACTAGTTCTGATATTGATGCGCTGCTCGATAGCGACCCAGGCAATACTACTGTCACCGCTAATTTCAAAAGTCTCCAAGCTTTGGATCTAGACATTTCCGGCAAGGAGCGTATCGACCGACGCATCATGCATCAATTGCAATCAAATAATGTCCCAAGTCAGCTGTGGCCTTGGATTTCTAAGATTGTGGCTACTCACCAAGTCACTGAAGGTGCTTATATGCCACCGAATCTTAGTGAAAAGTTCTACGAAATTGGTGTTTCTGGGGGACTACGTAGCCATGCCCCACATGACACATGCATAGCATGGATGTCGGCCTACGATGCTTCTACGGCCCAGCAGGCAGCAGATTTATTATTGACGACTCTGCGCCAGGAGGCGGTGCTGGGCCTGCGACTCATGCCAGCCACAATGAGCGATTAACGTGACTTGAGAGCTCGCTTAACACGCTCCTCTATAGGCAAAGTTACGTCAATGCCCTCTAAAGCTTGTTGTGCATCAATATCAGAGTAACCAAGTGACAATAAAGCTTGAATTGCTTCATCGGACTGGTTAACGCCCGCTCTGCTAATAAGGCCTTCGGCAGCGGCACCAACAGGTGCTCCAACTTTGTCGCGAAGTTCAACCACTATTTGTTCTGCGGCACGTTTGCCGACTCCTTTTGCAGTTTGCAGAATCTTGACCTCACCTCCGGCTATGGCTGCCCTGACTACTGCCTCTGGACCAATGTCTAGCACCGCAAGCGCACCTTTAGGCCCCACGTTCTTTACACTGAGGAGCTGCTCGAATAGCTGTTTGGTGCTTTGTGATTTAAAGCCTATCAAATCATGGGCATCTTCTTTGATATGTTCATGAATATATAATTTTACTTCTGCACCATTTGGCAACGCTCCTTGGTCGGTAGAGGTAACCATCACTCCATATCCAACAAAACCAACCTCGAGAATCACCTGGTTACCTTGATGTTCGGTAACGATACCGGTAAGTGTTGCAATCATATTCAGCATTATGACACAATTTTTTTGTTTCCAAGGTCCGACCTTGGATTACACTTGTGGTATTTTGATTTTTCCAAGGTCGGACCTTGGAAACTAAGTTTCAGTGATATAGTATGCCTGTATGCCGAGTCGAAATGTTGAAAAAATATACCTAGCCGAAAACTACTATCATGTATATAACAGAGGGGTCAATAAACGTCGTATTTTTATGGACGAAGAAGACTACGCAGTTTTTCTGAATCTTCTCAAACGCTACTTAGGGAAGGGCGCAGTCGATAAAAAAGGTAGACACTATGTAAACCTCAACGGGAAAATTGAACTCTTGTCATTCTGTCTTATGCCAAATCATTTTCACCTACTCTTTTATCTGGTAGAGCCGACTGCACTGACACAACTTATGCGTAACGTCACTACAACATACACTATGTATTTCAATAAAAAACACGGACGCGTTGGCCATTTGTATCAAGAGAGGTTCAAAGCTAGCCGAATTGATAATGATGCATATCTAACCCATATCGCCCGCTATATTCACCTGAATCCTGTCGGATACCGGACTTGGGATTTCTCTAGTCACCCCTACTACATGGGCGATAAGTATGCCACCTGGATACACCCAGAGCGAATCCTTGAGCTGTTTAGTAGTCGTCAAGAATATGCTGACTTTGTTGAAGATTACGAATCAAACAAGCAATTGTTCGATAAATACAAGCAAGAGTTAGCCGACTTCTAGTTGTTGTATTTTGGTATATTCTTCACCCCCGTTTCCAAGGTCGGACCTTGGACTAACGGAGGGTCATGGAGCAGGTAATGGCAGCAGCTAGAGCATCTGCTGCATCGTCGGGCTGGGGAACTTCTTTGAGCTTTAGGATTACTCGAACCATTTCTTGAATCTGTTTCTTATCAGCCTTGCCGTAACCAGTTAGCGCTTGTTTTATCTGCATAGGTGTAAACTCATGTAATTCTAGCCCGTGTTTTTGGCCAAGCAACAACACTACACCTCGAGCCTGCGCAACGGTCATGGCCGTAGTCACATTTCGAGCAAAGAATAACTTTTCTACCGACATTACCGCTGGCTTATACTCTTGGATTATTTGCAATAGCTCTTCGTAAATTGTTAGGAGTCGTACAGCATCAAGCTCTTTAACTGGGGTACGAATAACGCCCGCGTCGACTAGCTTTACGGCTCCGCCTGGTTCGATGTCGATGACACCGAAGCCGAGAATGCCCGTGCCAGGATCAATCCCGAGTATTCTCATAGTCTATCAGTGAGATTATTTCGCTGTGTACTGCCCCGTTGGTCATGATAAGACCTTCACCCCATGTACTGAAATCTCGTGGTTGCCCAGCCATGTCGGTCACCTGGCCACCAGCTTCTTGGACTATCAGAGAAGCTGCAGCGGCATCCCAGGGTGAGCCGTAGACCATGCAAGAGGCTACAAGACGCCCCTCGGCCACAAGCATGGCGGCATAACTAAAGCTGGCAAACATATACACTTTCGCACCAACTTCCTGCAAAGCATCGAACATGCGATTCATACCGGTGTGGTTTGGCTTGGCAAGGGAACGGAAGGTCATAACATATTGCCCCTTGAATGTTTTGGTATTGGATACGTGGATGGCCACACCATTTAAAAACGCACCCTTGCCTTTTTGGGCAGTGAATAATCTATCTTGGAAAGGGTCAAATACAACACTTAATTGAACTGCACCTTTATGTACTAAAGCCAGACAAAATGTCGAGATTGGGATTCCGAGACTAAATGGTGAAGTGCCATCAACCGGATCAACTACCCATACCCAGTCACGGTCTGATTCGTAAGATCCTTCTTCGCCAATAACTCCATGTGTAGGATAGTGAGTTTTGACCTTTTCAATTACAAGGTTATTGATGCTGTGATCGGCAACAGTTACGGGCGAATCGTCTTCTTTTAGTTGGATGCCGATATCACTGGCCTGGAAATAGCGCTTCATTATCACTCCGGCCTCTTGAGCAAGTGACTGAGCAAAATCAAAGGCTTTGGTAAGTTCGACTTCAGTCAAGCTGGATGTCCTCGGCGATATCAAAATTAACATGAGTGTTAGTGACATCGTCTAAATCATCAAGGGCATTCATAACCTTCATTAACTTGCGTGCTACATCAGCGTCGCTAACTTCGACTGTGTTGTTTGGCACGTAGGTAAGTTCGGCTTCAAGAATTTCTGAGCCAGCGTCTTTGAGGGTATCACGGACCTTGGCCAGGTCTTTGTTGACGGTGTAAATAACCGTTTCGCCATCTTCTTCTTGGACATCTTCGGCGCCGGCATCAAGCGCTTGCAGCATTAGCTCGTCGCCCAAACCTTTGACTCGAATCATACCTTTATGATCAAACTGAAATGCAACGGCACCTTTTTCGGCAATATTACCGCCATTTTTTGAGAAGGCGAGCTTTACTTCGGGATACGTACGATTTAGGTTGTCGGTTGCGCATTCTACTAAAATAGCAACGCCTCCTGGGCCGTAACCTTCGTACATGACTTCTTGAATTTGTTCACCGCCCAACTTGCCACTACCACGGTCTATGCTTCGCTGAATGTTCGCCGAGGGCATGTTAGCCGCTTTTGCTTTATCGATTGCTAGCCGAAGGGTGAAGTTCATTTCTGGGTCGGCACCACTCCGTGCAGCAATGGCAATAGCGTTGCCAAGCTTAGTAAATACCGCACCACGTGCGGCGTCTTTGGCACCTTTTTGTCGTTTGATTGTTGACCATTTACTGTGTCCGCTCATGTTGCTCCTTGCTCTCAGCTATTAGAAGTTGGTCGATGACTATTGCCCCTCTCTTAACCCACAATCGAATCATGATTAGATTGAAGATGTAACAGTCTGTATGGGTACGATTTTACCATTTTTAGAGGCTTTTCGCCACCACGCATAAAGGGTTACCATCACCGCGCCGTACGCGAGCCCGACATGCCACCACGATAGATAGACTTGAATTGAAGCGCCTGGCACTCGTGAAAGTAAGCCAATCATATCTACCATATACGTCATCAATAGCACCCCAGGCCACGAGAACCAACCGGCCAGTGCAGGCAGTAATAATCCGGCGCAACCAGCTATTGTTGTTAGCGCCATAGATAGTGGCACCAACGGTACAACGAGCATATTAGCTGGCAGCGAGATGAGAGACAAGCGGCCAAAGGTTAATAAAATGACCGGCAGTGTCATTATCTGTGCCGCTGTTGTTTCGATACACAACTGCAGAAAAATTTTGGGTTTTCTTTTCAAAAAACGAGCCTGAAATAGGGGAGTAATAACCAGCACGCCAAAAAATGCCAAAAACGACAGATACCACCCTAGGTCACTCCACAGATATGGCGGGTACCACCCGGCCGTAATGCTTGCAGCTAACACGATAAGCAGGACAGGGCGAAAGCTGCGACCAAAATAGCCGGCCCAGATTGATAGCATACTCACTAAGGCTGCTCGAACGATTGAAGCACTCAGACCAGTGATTAACAAGAAGCCTGAAACGAGAGTAATAGTGATGACAGTCGACTGAAATTTTGAACGATTTTTTAATAATCGTCGTACGGCATTAGTAATAATGGTTAGATTATATCCACTAACAGCCACAATGTGGGTTAGGCCGGTAATCGATAGATCATCGACAAGATTTTTAGGCAGGGTAGTTCGTTGACCTATAACAATACCCAAAGCGAGTGAGCCATGGGGTTCTGGCAAGCTAGACAACATACCTGCGACCGCTTGCTGGCGCATTCGATTAAAGTGACTTGTGTCTGTATGTACTCTTTTCAGTTGGCTAAAACTCATACGTGCTTGCCGTGAACCCCGAGCTGGATACAGCCTAGCGCGAACTTCAACTTCATCATCACGGTGTATCATCGGCTCACCGTAGCCTCTAATACCGATGACGCCTGGCAACTGAAGTTCCTGGGGCTCGATGAGCATCACATTGCCTACATCAAACTCAATCTGCCCCTTGTCTGCATATATTGCATCTGTTTTAGCAACGCCACGAATTGTCACGACTTTTTGCGCATACGTCTGGTAGGGAAGCAGTAATTGTAAAAATATAGTTCCTCGCACTAAGCCAAACACCAGGCCTATTACGCTTACACTTAACACGCTAAGTATAGAACGTCGGAAGAGTAGGGGAATGCATAAAGCTATGCCCAGTATGTACCAATATCCAGTTATCGAAAACCGACGCGCTGCGGCAAGACCGACCAAAAATGAGGTTAAGCCAACCAGCAATATAGTGGTCGTGCGGATTCGCCCCCTCTTGGCATGAATTCTAGCAATAGTTCTGCTCATAATTCTAGCCTACAGGTCGACTACCAGTGATACAAAAGCACCATACCCTACCATACAGACTAGTTTTACAATTGACTTTTTAGCCAAAATAGGGATAATGTAAGGAGTTAATTTAGCTATCGCATTCGCGGGTCCATAGCTCAGCCGGTTAGAGCACCTGCCTTTTAAGCAGGGTGTCGTGGGTTCGAGTCCCACTGGACCCTCCAAGTAAAAATACCTACCTCGCCGTAGGTATTTTTATTTCCATCAAAAACATTCCAATGTGCATTTAGTAAGACCGCATAATGGTAAGATTAAAACTAGATGAACGACGACTATGATGTAATTCCCTTCTCTGCACCGGGCGACTGGCGAGCTTGGTTGGTCGCCCACCACGCTAACACTCAGGGAATATGGGTGCGTTTGTACAAAAAAGGTACATCCACGCCTTCAATCACCTATGCCGAAGCCCTCGATGAAGCATTGTGTTTTGGCTGGATTGACGGCCTTAAGCGTAGCTATGATAGCGAATCGTATGTTTTACGCTTCACCCCACGGCGAACAAAAAGTTTGTGGTCGAAGCAAAATATCGAGCATATCGAACGACTTACCAGTGCGAGTAAGATGGCTCCCTCTGGAATGGCCGAAGTTGAACGTACTAAACAAGACGGGCGTTGGCAAGCAGCCTATGACAAGCCAAGTGAGATGCAAGTACCGGATGAATTTTTAATAGAACTCAAGAAACATCCTCGTGCTGCTGCATTCTTCAAAACCCTCAGTAAATCAAACACATATGCTATTGCTTGGCGATTGCAAACCTCCAAAACAGAAGAGACTCGTCTACGCCGACAAGCCAAAATTATTGACCAACTGAACAATGAGCAAAAGCTCGTATAAGCACTGGCTTTAAAAGCTGGGCGGAATGCCGTACTATGGCTATATGTTCCCTCCTCCTTTTCCAAACGATTCACTCAACGGCGGTGGCTATAGAAAAATGCTTGGCTGGGGCCTGGCAATCTTCTTTATTGCTTTGGCAATAATGGTATATATCGGCTATAAAGCGTACTCCAAGAACATGTGATACGCGTATTCGTAGTGTCGAGATATCTAGTAAGCATTACTGCCGAAGAGTTTTCGTAGTTTTTGAAAAAAGCTAGCGCTAGCTGGTTGCAACCCATACACCCATCCTTTTTCTTTTTCGTCAAAATGCCAGTCTGGATTCCCCAATAGTAGTTGTTTAACCTCTGCATCAACAGGCATAAAATATGCGTCGATTGCTTCTTGTGATTTGGGAAAAATTAAATCTGCTTCAGAAAATTGAGTGGTTTGGTCTGAAGAGATCTGGCCCTGCGAATTTGGGTCATAGTACCATTGATTTTCTTCGATATTTTTAAACCAGCCCGGGCGTCCCTGTACTAAGACATCGAAGGCAGCGACCATCTGGTCGTCTTTATCGTAAGTACTAGCTAATATAGTTGGTCGAAGCAATTGTCGTGCTGGTTGTGGTTGATTCTGATTGTCCATATTCTCCCACTACTTGTGTTTACCCTTCTTACCATGTCGTGCAGAAGCGCCACTGGCCCACAGTTGACCAAGGCTGATCAGTGAGGCAGCCCCAACTAAAATGGATTGGTACTGTACAAGCTCTGTCCATACGCTGCTAGCCATAATCGAACCGCTCACACCATCAGGAAGAACAGGGACCACCAAGTATAGCGTTACTATCCCGGTCAGTAAGGCCGGTAATAAGTTCATAATCATCTTGGACCCAGCTACCATTCTGCTCAAAAATAGCATTGTCAGCAGTGCAGGCAGTATGAGCAACCCGAGCTTCACACCTGCCAAAGTAGTTTGACTGTAGCTACGCGTAAATAACTGGACCATATCGAGGGCGGTATCACCAACAAATGTCGTTAACACACTGCCGACACATAAAGCCATGAAAACTAATGCCGCTTTGGTACGAGTCAAGACAATCAGGATAGTGGGAGCAGCCACAATGAGGGCCATAAGAATAAGCGGATTCACTACCCCAGTATACACTTTTACACCTTACAAAGAAAAACTAAGTTATTTCCAAGGTCGGACCTTGGAAAATAGGGGGAGATGGAGTAGTATGGTAAGCCCCAGGGGACAAGCATGAGTAAGCTTCTATCACCACCCGAAAATGGTTACGCCATAGTTGGCGATATTCACGGGCGTGCCGATTTATTGCTCCGTGCAACTGAGCTCATCGACCCAGCTACAACGCGATTTGTCGTCCAAGACATGCTCGATAAAGGGCCGGAGGTGCGTAAAAGCTTGCAGATAGCTCAAGATATTGGTGCCATTGCGCTTGCTGATAATCATGGTTGGGTTTGTGCAAATGCATTGTCGTATCCCGAACATGGTGAACGACTTTGGCTTGATGGTTGGTACAGACATTATGAAGATTCCACCTTGGAGAGCTTCAGCATACCACGCAGTGGTCATGCAGTACGTGATGCACAACGCTTACGCGAACAACTGGAGAACGACGGATTATGGAGTCTGATTTTCGAGACAACTCCCTACCTTGAGCCTACTGGAGATGATTTCATCGCAGTACATGGTGGGCTACTTCCGGGAGTACCCTGGGATACACAAAAAGTACGACTTGATGTCACCGCCTACTCTGGCCAACGCTGGCAATATGCCCCCGAACAGATATTTGACGATGGTCACCTACTCTCAATGAGTGCCAGCATTTCTCCAGGTGTAACCAGCAAACGAGTTATCACCGGACATAGTCACTGTTGGCTGGGTGTTGCTGAACGAATGACCGATACCGGTCGACGCATTCGTTTAGCAAGTCGACTTTGGCATGGTGATCCATTATTTATATACCTGACCAAGAGTCAAGAAATTATAACTATTGAGCAGTAGTATTGAATCTGCTTAGGCGCCGACGCGATCTTTACGCTGCTTGGCACGTGCGTTTTGCTCGATGTATTCAATGATTTTTTCAGCGACGTTACGCCCTGTAACTTTTTCGATACCAAAACCTGGGCTTGGGTTGACCTCTAGAACGAGAGGACCTCTTTCGGAGCGCATCATATCGACACCGCAAATAGATAAGCCCATGGCTTTAGCAGCCTTGATAGCAGTCTTACGTTCTTCGTCGGTCAGTTTCACGGTTGAGCCTTCTCCACCCTGATGTAGATTAGAACGGAAATCATCGTCGAGACTTTGACGTTTCATGCTGGCTACTACCCTGCCTCCAACCACAAATGCTCGTATATCTTCACCCGCAGACTCGGCAACAAACTCTTGTACCAAAAAGTTAACACCCTCTACATAAAAGGCCTGCATTACCGCTTGCGCAGCTTTTCTGGTTTCGGCCAGTACCACGCCATTACCGTGAGTGCCACGGGCAACTTTGATAATCAATGGCGCACCACCGGCTTGTTCGATAACGTCTTCTAGGTCGCTTGTCTCGCGGGCAAACACAGTTTTTGGGATGCCAACATCAGCTCGGGCCAGAATTTGCATAGAGCGCAGCTTGTCGCGCGAACGATTGATGGCAATCGAGCTGGCCGTAGTATAAACACCTTGCATTTCAAACTGGCGCACCATTGCTGTACCGTATTTGGTAATACTCTGACCAATGCGCGGAATGATGGCGTCGATATCTGCTAGTGAGCCACCTTCGTAGCGCACCACTGGGCGACCTTTTTCAACCGTCACATAACATTCAGCATGATTAATTACACGGATAGCATGACCACGCTTAGAAGCCTCTTCGATGAGTCGCTTTGTGGAATAGTTACCGGGGCCTTTAGATAGAATCGCGATATTCATACAGCCACCTTACGTTTTAAATCTCGAAGCGTCAACCACCATTTTATGGGTACGAAGGAATCGACGACCGATTAAGACTTGGTATTTCATGGCTTCACGGTTAGTAAGCGAAAGCAGCACGGGGTAGACTTCTCCATGTAATTCTACCTCGGTACTAATAATGTAGCGTTTTTCTCGGGTACCATTTGAGCTTTTTACAGTTTTTACATAAAAGTCAGTTGTTATCTGCTCGTGGTCGATATTTCCAAAAGGTACAAAGTAGACTGCTTTTCCCTCGGGAGTGTCGCGCTCTTCGATAGCTGTACAGTGTATGGCGCCGGTGTATGCACCGGTATCAATCTTAGCGACAATCTCTTTGACCCCAAAGCCAGGAAAACTGACAGTCTCGAAGGTGCTAATAACTTTTTTATCTTCCTGCGTTGACATATTTGCCTCCTGTGGCTGCGTGCGCAATTGCTAAATGTGGTGGGTTTGTCGGATCGAATTTTCCGGCAAGTAAGAACTCAAACATCGTATCATTACCGACGTGTTGATTCCAGAAATCAATAGCCCGAACTCGACCTACTTGATAGGCTAGGTCCTTGTTGTACGTAGCCACCGCCTCATCAACGGCCATGCGTGCAATTGGCGTTCCACGATGCACTCGCAATGTAGAATCATAGGCCAAGCGTTGAGCTTTTTGCATTTCTTTTGGCGTAACTTCTGTGCCGTCTTCGGCCATCATCAAAGTACGAAGTTTCCAATTCTTGTCGTAGATACCACGATAGGTTAATCCTTTATAAGCCATGGCCGTGTTAAGTAAGTACGTAAAGTTAGCCATAGTCCAGCCTTCATTTTTGCCATTGGCTAATTCTTGGTACATGTTCGCAATGCCCTCTTCGAAGGGGAGCGACGTTGCCTGGACCTGTGGTCCGGCCGGTATGATGAGGCCGTTTCCAAAAATTGGGATTGAACTAGCCCGCCCATTGATAAAGCGTTCTTTATGCACGCCGCCTTCATGTACAGTTATTCCAAAGGCGTCTCCGTCTGATTCAAGCACAGCACGATCGCGGCCAATCTCTACACCTTCACGTTTTTGACTCCATGATAAAAAACTACCTGATTTCAAGAAAACACCAACTTCATCAAGTTGGTCGCGTGTCTGTAAACCACGCATAAATACCTGCATTAACCGATATGGGTCGAAGGCAGTCTCACCCTCGTCTTCCATAATGGCTCGTGTTCGCGCCACCGCTTCATGTTCGGGCCAGAAAAAGGCCTCGATTCGCTCTTTTAGAAATGCTTCGGTATCGTCTGTGAGTCGGGGTAAGCCCTCGGATTCATTTCCAGAGGTAAGGCTCGTTAAGGTTTCTTGGACTTCATCAAAAATATCCTGGGTGTAGCCTTTGTAACCTTTTTGGCCGATTTTCCCACGAATCTCAACAACGGTTGCGTCGATAAGTGCTTGGTCAGGTCGGCCATATAGCTCCTCGTTGCGTTCCTGAAAATTATAAATAGCATTCGTAAAGTCTGGCGTTTCTGGCCGGTTCAAATCACGGGCCATAAGCAAGAATTCGGCCTCCCGCCGACGATAGTCGATAGTACCTTGGTATGCTTCACGCTCTATATCACTAAACCCATCAACATCACTAGCTACCTTACCCAATAGTGATAGTAGTTCTACTGTTTCTTCTAGCGGTGCCCATTCTAAAAGGGGATAGGCAATGTCGGGCTGAGTCGACCGAGATGCCATAAAATCGGCTTTTGCCTGATTGCGCAAACCTTGAGCATCATCAAAATACTCATAGGTTTGTAAGCCGACTTCAGGAATTCCAAGAATAAGCTGATTAAACTGGGGTGCATAGAGACTCATACTAGAAATATTATACAATTTTTTATATATTTTTCAATCTCATGTCTCATACGTACTTCCCTTGAACCGACGTCTCCAAAGCAGAATAAGCAAGCCTGAGAGGTAACCGTCTCGAGCCAACCAGTTCCTATCATTTTAAAAGCGAATGACTTCGGCGCCCCTTAAGTATCTATATTCTCCGAGACCACGATTACTCGGGCGTCATACGTTTTTGTAGTCTTGTTATATTTGCCCGCACAAGTTATAAGATTAAGTTGCTTAGCAATAGTACTGTCTTTTATAAAAAGAGCTTTATCCGCTTCTTTTGCAGATACAGTAGATACCGATTTTACCTTGAAACTTCGGACAGATTTATCGCCAAAAGTAACCCTAAAGGTGTCATCCTTTTTTAGGTTTCCAAGGTTATAAAAAACTCCTTTAGCGTATACACCATTTACATGACCGTCGATAATACTGAGGCCTGGGCCTCCTGGAAGCGATCCTTTAGCATACCACCCTGCCATATGTACATTGCCCGGTGCAACCATTCGATTTTGTTTATCTACGCCAACTTGCTGTATGAACCCTTTAGCCTTAATCGATGGTAATTCTATAGATAATGGCTTATCTGCCGGAACGCTAAAGCTACCAGGAACCTTCTGTTCGCTAGGCGTATCAGACGTCTCAGATGCTACTACTTGAGCGGGTGGCACTCCTCCATTCCGAATCCCGTAAAAATCTCGAAGCATTAACAGACCATAGCCTACCAACAGGAGACCGATAACAAAAGATAACCTCCGAATTGAGCGACGTGTGAGAAGTGGTAATCTTTTTTTACTACGAGGCATGAATTTAATACTCCCGGTGCATGCTACTTCGAACAGCGTATGCTAAGGAAACAATTCCTAGTAGGCTGAAGATAACTTGTGCTAGCAAAGCGGATGGCTTAACACCAGTGTTAGGGGCAGCTGCATCGCCTGAAGAACCAGCATTGGCGTTGGCGGTGGTTGCCACACATACTACACCTTCAAATTGGTAGGCTCCGACAGAGGGGCATGAATTTCGGGCTACGCCACGTGCGTCTGTACTAACACCGAGAACTGATGCACCAGCTTTGATCGCTGGACTACCATCTAGAAGCGCAATGGTATCTACGGAACCACCATTGTCCTGAAGAGGACCAAGTGTCGACATAACATTAGGAACTACTTTATAGCCAGTACAATTTGGATCATCAGTTATGTTATTACCGAGGTCGGAAGGCGTGAGATCTAAAAGCCCAGATAGTCCAAGTACCGACTTATCTCCTTTAACGCAACTGCCGATAACACCGTTCCTGGAGTTTCCGGCTATTAAACTATTTTGTGCGCTTGACCCATTGACCATATCTGGTGCAAAAGGGTCAACTCTATTTACAAAGAAGGTGGGATTATTGCCCACGATAAAGTTCTGGAAGAACGTGCTAGGCTGAGACTGAGTTGTTTCATTACCGACAATCGTTGCATTAGTAAATGTCAAGACAGCACTGTCGATCGGCAGACTTGAAGTAAAACCAGCACCAGTAAGTCTGTCATCGACATTATTTGTGATAGTGTTGAATGCTGCTGTTACGTTAGTAAAGTTCCGTGCACTTGCAATCCTGCCATTAAAGATGAAGCCCGAAACATAGGGCTGACTTTGGAGAGGATCACCCATTGGCTCTGCATTGATAACGTTGACTTCGTTCCCAGAAATAGTTACTGCGTCCAGTGTTAGATCGGTGCCAACTTCTGCAATCGTACCGCTATATTCACTAATAACGACTCCAGACCACTTTTCACCAGAATTGTCAGAAACTGTTGTTCGTGCCATGTGAAACTCTATGCTATCTACATTATCTGTGTCGGTCTCATAGGCCAGAAATGCTAAGATACCGGCAGATTCAGAACTGTTGCCTGTGATGATACTATCGGTGATGTCTATGGATGGAATGTCGCTAGGATCTACGGGCTGAAGTGCTATCCCGAGACCTGCCATGTAGCTATTAAAATCGCTGTTAGGCATCATTCCTGGGAATGTAGAATTGGCGTTGTCGGTAATAGTAGAGTTCGAGACAATAACATGTGTCGCTTGAATGTATACTCCCATTGTTGAATTATGAACTTCAACATTATCGATAGTTACATTCGCAGAAGACAACGCAGCAATACCCGCAATAGATGCGCCAGTAATAGTAAAGTCTTTGAAAACATGGTCAAGTGTAGCTTGTGGGCCAGGATCTGGGTCGGCTAAGAATCCTGTATGGCCATCGGCATCTATTATCGTCATCCCCTTACCGGCACCGATTATGCTGACAGATTTGTTTATTATTGCTGGTAAATCTGCAGATAGTGTAATCGTACCTGCCGGAATAGCTATAGTGTCATTAGAATTGTAGCCGCCAACTGCAGAACATGTGTTTTCGTTAGCAGAGTTATTGACAGATGTGATGGCATCTTCCAGAGAACAACTAGCCGACACAGTCAGAGTAGCAGCGTGAGCCCTACCAGAACCTAATGCCAGCACCACCACAAACGCGAAGACGGCCAGGATTAGTTTGTTTGTTTTGCTGATGTTCAAGATGTTTTGCATGTGGAGTGTTCCCTGTTTGTTGTTTACGCTTGTGGTTATTGTAGCATGTGGGCCTTGATCGTATGTGATTGTTAACCTATAGGTGTGACTACGGTTGGGGCAAACCCTGTTGGGCTTGAATGACTTTGTGGAATCGTCACAGAAACGGTAGTGCCTTTTCCAGGAGTACTTTGGACAGTTATGCCTCCGCCCAGTTTCTGCAGAATCATGCGGGTGATGTACAAGTTCAGTCCTAGCCCCGGGTGATCAAAAGTTGTCGAATCTGTACCGCGAGTTAAAGGTTCGAAAAGATGTGCCATTACCTCTGGTGACATACCGGCGCCATTGTCACGTACTGTTATGAGCGTTTTGCCACCAACAGATTTACTGCTAATAGTTACTGCACTATTGGGATTGCTAAATCGAATAGCATTTTCGACTGTTGATCGAATAATCTGTGCCAGTTCTTCTGGCTGCATTTGCACAACAGAGTTAGAGCTAAGTAAATTGCTTACGGCCACCCCATTTTCGGCAGTCAGCTTAGACATTAACGGTGCAATATTTTGCTCGTAATCGTGTTTGACTGAAATATTTGGTGCGGGACCGCCCACTACACTAAAACGGTTTACCTTTCCAAGTGCCTCTGATAATTGGACTAATTGGCCGATTCCGTTAGTAAGCAGCTTGGTATCGGGGAACTGCTCTAGACCTGCTGTACCAGACTGTAGTGCGCTGGCGTGGGAAGCTAAACTGGTAGCAGCATCGGCTACAAAGGTCTTCTTTTGATCCAGTAATTGCTGCTCGGTTGCTAGTTGTTGTTTTCTTTGGGCGTGAAGTTGTCGCTGTTTTTTCCAGGCCATAAACGTTACGAATATAGCAATCGCACCAAAGAATCCCCATATTAATTGATTCACGTATCGTCCCCAGCTATGATCGTAGGATTTATTAAAATACAATACCAGATCTGTTACTGCCACGACCCCAGCGATGCCAACTAACGGCACCCACAACTGTTTGTTTGATATGGCCAGGACTTCGCCAGAAACTACCGAACGATCTCCAGATACTAATGCTTGCTCTGCCTGAAGCGTGAGGTTATTTGATGTTGCTTGCAGAGCGACTAGCTTAGCCTTGAATTGGGCAATAAATTCCGGCTGCAATGCATGCTTCGATGCAATCAACTCTAAAGCGCCGTTCATAATACTAAGCGGCGTATTAAGATAATGAGTAATTATAGCCAAGAAATCCGAGACTGATTGTCTGGTAGTAATAACTTTTGTCAGTAAGTCGTTCATGACTTTCTGATAACGATATTCGCGCCATGCCCGGTAGGTATAGTACAGCGCCAACAGTAGCAACCAAGACAAAAAGAAGTACGGCAGCGGATTGACTTTTGGATCTCTAGCTATGCGAGGTAGGCCGAGAGGTAGTTCTTCTTCTGGAATCTTTGATATTTCTAGCAATTTTGGCTGATCTGGTTGTGGAGACTCTTCTGAAACGGGGCTGGGTGTGGTCGTAGTTGTTCTTGGACGAGATGGACGTGTTGGTCTGGTCGGGGTTGCTGGCGTGTTTGAAGTGGGGGCAGTAGGAGAAACTGGTTGAGCTGGTGTGCTTGGCGTTTGCACATCGAATACCCCTAGCACCCAAGTGCTTTGACCAACCGCGTTTATAGCAGACACCTGGAAGTCATACCGAGTCCCGGGACTAAGACCAGAAACGATATATGACGTGCTGGTGCTTTGAGGATGGACGTATTCTTGCCATTGACCGGTAGAGTGTAGCCGGTATTGGATGCGGTAATCAATAATTGGCGTACCTCCATCATTGGCTGGCGGTTGCCAAGATAGTGCAATGCTGGATGTAGTTGGAGTTCCACCTAAATTACGTGGTGGGCCTGGCAGACTTTCGCCCAAAACGAATGTTGGGTAGGTCGCCACTTGGCTATACCATACCGGTGTCGTAAAGTCCCAGGTATTTAGGGGAGGGTTGGTTGTATTATTCCTAAAATAATTTGGTGCCTGATTGTTGCTATTAACCGGTTTACAGACCGCGGCGTCATCATACTGGCTTGCTGTTACAACCGTATCGGCGCCAGGATTAATCTGATCCTCAACCTCTAGCCAGTTTGCGCATGGAGCACCCACCGTAAGCGATGCATCGAAATAGTTATTTATTAGGTAATTTGGGGCAGCGCTTGGAGCAACTGTACCTTCACCTTCGTTAAATATATGGAAGAACTGGCCAACAAAAACACCTTCCTTAACCCCACTTACATTTGTTATTATCGCGGCACTGAAAGAGTTACTTATACTACTTTGGAAGTCTGGGTTATTAGGATCGTCAATTATTCCAACTACCCCCACAAGACCTCCAGTATTCGACGAATAGAAGGCTTGCGCAACGGCTGGAATTTGGGTAGCAAACTGAGGCTCTTCGTTGCTAAGACTCCCTGATGCATATGACGAAGCAATATCTGTATGGTCTGCAACTCCAACAAGGCCCCCGACAGACGAGCCAATCTCGATATAGCCACCTAAATCATCGTACGGAACGGTGGTAACAGCACCAGCAACCGAGCCCGTAGCATAGGTGTTAGTTAGGGCTATCCGAGTCTGCCCGTAGTCAACGCTGGAGGTACCTCCAATCAGCCCACCCGCCGCGTATCCACCCTGTACCGAACCCGTCGCGAACGAATTTTGAACGGCCACCTGCCCCTGAGCAAAGCCTATCAAGCCGCCAGCACCAACACTGCCAGCACCATTTATTGCGTAGCCGGTACCGGATGCCGTACCAGTAGCAGAAGTGCGGTTAATCACGGCTGTTCCTGCCGTTCGTATGTCCCCAATCAAACCCCCAGCCCTAAAACCCGAAGATGCACTATCTATGAAATTATCCGAAGGTCCAACGCTACCCGTTGCATACACATCTTCAATTGTATGGTTATAACCTTGTAATGAGCCGATTGCCCCGCCAGAAAGCGCGCCACCATCCCGTCCTTCGATAATGACCATGCCAGTGGCATAGCTGTCGCGCAGGACACTGGCCGAAGCTGTCTGGGAAACCGCAATATTTGCACCAATCAAACCCCCAGCCATTGCTATGACGCTATCGCATTCATCTATTTGACATGCCTGATTAATACTTGCTGTCACCAATCCTGTAGCGTAGACTCCTTCGATCTTAGACCAACCCACAATCATTCCCACCGAACCACCAACAATCGGCCCTCCAACCGTATCAACCAGAGGACTTACGGCAGAAAAATCTATGACCCCAGTACTGTAAGAGTCTTGAATTCGCAACGCACTAGTCAAGTTATTTCCGCCCGTTACGCCACCAACCAATCCTCCCGCCGCACCAGAAACTCCGCGCGCCGCTTGGTTGCCGTCTTCAACAGTAATATCGCCCGTTGCAAAAGAGTCAGCAATATCAAGCAAAGTGGCCGAACCTACAAGCCCCCCGGCATAAGATACTGTGCCATTCGAAACGGTTACGTCCATCGATGAGCTAGAGTCTTGCACCTTAACACCCCTCACCAAGGAGGCTTCTGGATCGGCGGGGCTTACAGTTCCTTGATTGGTGCTAAAGCCAACAAGCCCACCGCCAGCCCCTTCGCCTAATTGAATCTGCCCCGTAGAGTTACCGTTCGTAATGGTCAGGGATGAGTCGTTGGAACCACCCACTAAACCCCCGGCAAATGCAGGATCGGAATTCCCACCAGAAGTTGGACAAGCAATTGTGCCGTCATATGCCGAATCTTCTATTGCAACCGTGCCGACCGCCGTTACTCCAATTAACCCTCCAGCCCCGTCGCTGCATGTCACAGTACTGTTCATATCGGAGTTAGCATTACGAAGCGAGATTGCAGCATCTGACATAGCACCCCCGATAATTCCCCCTGAAAGACTACTGTCTAAAATCGTGCCGTGCGATTGAACGTCCTGCATGGTAAGCTCGGATTGCTCAACATTTACGTATACCATACCCAATATGCCCCCACTGGTGCCAGGAGACTGCACCACCCCTGTATAGGCAATATCCTGCCATAATACCGACCCATCAAAGCCAGTACTATCAAAATCAGATAATGTGCCTACAATACCTCCAGTAAAATCTTCCCCGATAACATCCCCGGCAACTGTAATGTTGTCTAAAATTGTGTCTGGAGAGGCAGAGGCAATCAGTGTCGCTGCAGGAACATCGTTGGACAACATGCTTGTAATAGAAGAATCTGTTAAAGTAAGGTTCCGAATTTCGGCACTTTGGGCAAAGGAAAACATGCCAACCGCTTGGTAGCTGGCATTTGCCGGAATATTCATTTGCAGGTCGCTAATAGTAAACCCTTGGCCGTCAAGAGTCCCCTGGAACGGCGTATTGGAATCTCCCACAGGTACCCACCCCTCGCCCCCATTCCAGGTCAGTGTATCGCTACAGTCAATATTGCCAACAAGATGGAAAACGCTGCCCCTATACTGATTTAGTGCATCTTGCATTTGCTGACAGTCACTTAAGCCAATAAATACTTGGAAATTCTGAACACCGCTCCATGCCCCTTGGCCGTAAGAGTTTACGGCAGCTATTCGAAAGTCGATACTTTGTATTACCCGTGCTTCCGCCTGAATAGCAAGTACAATCGCCTGTGCCAAATCGGTATCGGTTGTATTGGTGCTATCGAAACTCAAGTCTGTTCCGGTACCATCTACAATAGTAGTCCACGTACCGTTATTGGCCGCCCACCCATAGTTTTGGAGCTCAGTTTGGGAAGCAGCCCAATCACTGCCAGGACGGGGTTTGAACTGAATAACGTAATCGGTAATTGGGGCGCCAAGATATGGTACTTGCCAATCGAGCTTAGGGAAAGAAAACGGTGCAAACTGGTTGGTTTGTTCCACTCCACTTACCACCATATTTCGCGGCTCAGATGGTAACTGACTAGTGCTAACGTTTTCTAGAACTTCCCAATCCCCTTGACCGATTGCATTAACTGCGGCAACTCTAACATCGTACATTTGACCAGCAACCAGCCCTGCTATTAGCTGAGACCGATCAGTCGATGGTGATCGACTAACACTATTCCAGGAACTATTGCTATGGAGCTTATACTGCACTGCGTAATCGGTGAGTGGGGTGTTGCCATTCAGTGTTGGTGCTAGCCACTGGGCAGTTAAACTCGTGGGATTTGCACTGCTAGTCGTTATAGCTCTCACCTTGCCAGGTAACGTAGGTGCCGCCGGCACCTGTGAGATAAAGACAGGGGTAGACGAAGTGACCACCTTCCAAACGTTTGTGAAATCCCACACTTGGTTTCCCCCGACCCTAAACGGTGCATTGGTAGAGTTATTATAAAAATAGTTTGGCTGCGAATTATTAACGTTAACCGCCGAGCAAAAACCATTGGGCGTCTGCTCGGGTAAAAATGCACTGAAATCCCCATCGGTATTTGCTCCAATACAGGCACTTATTCCGATACGAGAGACGTCAATAAAATTTCCGCTGCCAGAAATATTTACACCAAATGGAGGATCGGCATTTTCTTCGTATATCACTACGCCAATGAATCCACCAAATGCCTCACGCTCCATTGGACCAGTCGATATCGTCTGTGATCCAATGGCAAATGAATTGTTGATTTCAGTCGCCCCTGCCATTGCTGCAAAACCACCTGCCAAAACGACAGAAGGGTCTAGCTCAGGACTACGGGTAATTGAAATATCCATAGAACTATAGCTATTGTCTACTGTACCTCCTAATGCTTGGCCGAATAATCCGCCGGCAAACATGGTGATTGCCCCTTGGGTATAAGCACCGGATATCGTACCAGTAGAGTACGAATCAGAGATGCTCGAAGAGTAACTTACCAGCATCAAACCGCTAGCGATAGCCGCCTTACCACTGTCTCCATTACTATAACTATTGTTGGTAATATCCATATCGACTGATATCCTAGTTGCCGAACTAAACATAAACAGGCCAACAAATCCGCTGGCATGAATATTTCCACCTGTACCCTCGCAGAAAACCGTCCCTGAAACTGAAACATCACTGAATGAGGAATTACTAGTCTGTGAAGCAATGGGCGCCAAAACAACATCAGCATTGTCTGTTGCAAGATCTACATTGGTAAGTTTTACATTTGTAACCGAAGCACCGATAGCAAACCCGAGTAACCCTGACTCGGTATCGTCAGTAAGTATCCGCTGGTACAAACCATCTATTGCATAACCATTACCTTCCAATGTGCCGGTGAATTCTTGGCCGCCGCTGCCATTTCCAACCGCCACAAATCCAGCACCACTATTCCAGGTACTTGTTGCCGTGCAATCTATTGGTCCGGTTAATTCGTAATGGCCCGCTCTATCGTCTTGCATTTCTTGTAGTTGTTCGCATGTCGATACTTGGTATGGCTGTTCGGGACTTCCTAACCCACTTCCCGAAAAAGCCTGTGCTGCAGGAAAACCCACCATGGCGATAACTGCAATAAATACCGCTACACACGCCTCAGCAACAGCCAGCCAGTAAAATGCAGGTCTCCAGCGGTAATGAAAACGTGGGAACACAACCACGCGCAAATGGTGCAATAAGCGATACTTAGTTTTTGGTGCAATTCTTATAAGTGGCTTCTTGTGGTGTTGGTAGTCCATCCACATATACAGAAGAGAACCTAAAGATAAAAGCACAAGACTAGACAGCGGCGACCACAAGAACGAGAAATTTGTTATCTGGCTTTCGCTGGACTCAATTAACCGACTAACAAATTTACTATATTCTGGTTTGACACGTAAGTAGATCAAGGCAGCAATTGAGGCCAGCATAACAAAAATAGGCAACATCTTAACACGTTGCCGATACATCCTATCTCCAAAAGCGCCAGCCCTATCCGCTAGGCGTTTACGCTGAACAATTTTTACAGTCGTCTTCGTCATATATACTCTTATGGTTAATCCAATTATACTTGAATTACCGACTTCTTTCAGACATTTTGTAATTTACTCCACAATAAGTACAATTAATCACGAGGACTTACAATGAAAGTTTCATCAAAATTCCGCCACTTAGCGCCATACATCTGCCTTGCATTAGTTGTAGTTGGGATGACTACTTATGTCGGATATCACAAGAGATACACCAACAGGCAGGACGAATCGAGCAAGCAAGCTAAAGTACAAACCTTAGATAGCGCCTTCGAGAACTCAACAAGCTTCTTCAAACGTAATATTACTGGTACAGTCAGTGAAGTCAACGCAAAACAGATTACTATTGTATCGTCTAATTCTACCGAACAAACCTTTAACTTTACGCCAAAAACTATATTCCAACGTGCAGGCCAGAAAATATCCGTAACAGATTTAAAGAAAGATCAGCAAGTAACTGTCTTAAGAAGTCGAATTGACTATTCACAAGCGGCAGGAATTACAATCAATAAGTAGTCTAGTCAGCTAGCAGTAACATTGAGACATCTTGGAAAAGAGCATGGTCTTGTGCTGTACGCAAATCGAAGGGAATAGCACCTAGCCTTTCGAATTCACCCTGGGCCCAAGCCAAACTCTGCTCATAAGTCATGCCTATATTAGTTTCGAGCATTTCCGGGGTCAAGCTAATTATTGCAGGAGTGGCAAATCCATTGGCTGCTGCCGCAAGTTCCACTTCCCCAATCTGTTCCAACATGTTACTAGTTTACTATTCTTCTCGATATATGCAATTATTCTTTAGAGTATTTTTTGGCTGTAAAAACAAGCAGGCAAAATCCTGAAATCACCGCAAATACACCAATCAAGACAGACTCACGGCCCAAGCCAGTGTTCGGGGCGGCTGCATTAGTACCTGCATTATTAGTCGATGCCGAAGAGACCAATGCCCGAGTCGTAATAGCCCAGGGTAAGGGCAGGTTTGCACTTGCCAATGCTATTGCCGGTAACGGTGGCACGGAGATCTACGTTAACCAGTAGCTTCACAAGCCCCGGGCGAGGCCCCAAACTGCTCACTCGTAAAGTACTAATGATTGCAGGAGAAACATCAATGGATATATTTGAACTTTTTTGACCTTGAAATTCTTTACGCTTTTATCACCAAAGGTAACGGTAAATTTTTCATCTGCTTTGAGTTTATCGATGTTATACAAAATCCCTTTGGCGTACAGGCCATGCACAAGGCCATCCAAGATACTGAGGCCATTTGCACCTACTAATACTCCACCGGTGTACCACCCAGCCATATGCACGTTGTTTGGCACCACCATTCGGTTTTCTTTATCTACCCCGACCTGCTGGATGAAACCTTCGGCTTTTATGGTTGGTAACTGGATAGACAATGGCTTGTCTGCGGGAACGCTATAGTTTTTTTTGGGGGAGCTGCTTAGTCGGTTCATCTGTCGAAACCGTAGCCACGGCGTGCACTGGCGTTACGCCAGCATGCTGAATTTTGTACCATTTGCGTATGGCATTTACACCGACACTAATCAGCAATATGCCAACTACGGGTGCTACGAGCCGAGTTTTTTGCCGAATAAAAAGAGCCCGCCACACCCCTGCTAGATTTCTCGGTGTTTTTCTTTAAACATTTCTTGTTGACGGCCATCAACCTATTTTTACCGCAAATCGCTTGCGAAATGCATAGGCAATCATACTAATGCCGAGTGTGCTAGCAGCAAATGCCATCAAGCTCGAAGCAGTTTTTGCACCAGTGTTAGGGGCTGCAGCACCACCAGCATTGGCGTTGGTTGTGGTTGCCGCACATACAGCACCCTCGAACTGATAAGCACCGACGGATGGGCAAGTGTTAGGACGAGCGACGCCGCGGGCATCGGTGGTAACGCCAAGAACTGCGCTACCCGAAGCGATGGCAGGAGAACCTGCGAGCAGAGCTCGAGTTGGAACACTTCCACCGTTGTTCTGGAGAACCCCCAGCGTTGAAAGGATACTGCTTATATTTTGTCTGTCGGATGGTTGGGTAAATGATGTACACGAAGCGTCATCAGATATATTGTGTCCCAGGGAGTTGACTACCACAACAACATCAGTTCCAGAGCCGCCTATAACATCCGTTAAATCTGCAACCGTACAGTTAGAGGACACACCATCATTTAGATTATCTGCCATCAAGCTATTAGTAACCTCAACGGTGGCACGTGCTTGGTCGCCAGGAGAGACAGCACTACCGGCGGCATAAAAAGCAGCCGACTTAACACCAAGACTACCCCCTGTGCCAGTTTTACCCCTGAGACCAGTGATTGTGACATTCTGAACTTTAGTATTAACTGTCGCGCTTCCATCACTACCAAGCGCATAACTTCCAAATGGTATCGCGTTATCATCAGCTGTAAAGTCATCAACAGTCACATTGGTGACAATTGTATTGATGGTCGTATCAACAGAATCACCGTATGCTAAAGAGATAATTCCGAATATACTGTCGCCGACAGCTGTACTATGTATGTCCGACAGCGTAATGTTATTCAGATTAGCGTTGATTATACCGTTACCCCGCTGCTCTACGCGAACCAGGGATAATCCACCAGTGTTATTGATGTTATGCACGTATACATTATTTATTTCTATCTCGTGCGTCGCACTGTCACTGGCTATGGTAGTAATATGTTCTCCTGTAGTGGAGTCCGATCCTTGCCCGTCAACTTCTATGTTGCTTATGCGGATGTTACCGTTCTCTGTGCGTATTGCAAAGCTGCGGAATGCTGTTATTTTTAAGTTATCAATTGAGATGTCCACACCTTGAGATGTAAATACTGCGTACTGACCTGCACCCCCACTAATGACAGTACTAGACATACCTGCCCCTTGGATACGAACTGGCTCTGTAATGAGCGGCAGATCAACAGATAACGTGAATGTTCCTGCAGGAATGGTGATCGTATCGTTGGTTCCATATGCTGCACCGGTTTTTACACAACCATTTCCATCCGCGCCGTTATTGGTAGCCTCAATTGCTTCGTTGAGTGTACAGTTGGTATCTACTGCTAGTGTCGCAGCGTGAGCCCTACCGCTGCCCAAAGCAAGCACTGTCAGAAAGACAAAAGCGGCTAGGACAAATTTATTTGTTTTGCTTAGGTTGAGAATGAGTTGCATACGGAATTCCTATTTTTATTTACGCTTGTGCTTAGTGTAACACTATGCACGTTTTTTGAGAGCATACCCAAGGATGGATAGTTCAAGAACAGAGGCTATGCCAGCCATCGAGGTTGAGGCAGTTTTTGCTCCGGTGTTAGGGGCTGCAGCACCACCAGCATTAGCATTGGTGGTGGTTGCAGCGCAGACCGCTCCTTCGAACTGGAAGGCTCCAACGGATGGGCAAGTGTTAGGACGAGCTACGCCACGAGCGTCTGTTGTTATGCCCAAGACCGATCCTCCAGAAGCTATGGCAGGCGAGCCTGGTAACAGTGCACGGGTCGGCACTGCGCCACCATTGTTTTGAAGAGGACCGAGGGTGGAATATACGTTGGACACATTATGCTGATCGGTTGGAGAAGTAATCGAACCAGCACAACTGTTATCGTCAAAAATGTTGTGACCCAGGGAATTGACCGAAACCACTCCTGTTCCAAGTCCACTAGCTAATGCTGTGAAATCTCCTATAGCACAGTTGTTTGATACTCCATTACTCTTGTTGTTTGCCAGAAGACTGTTACCTACCGAGATTGTACTTGTGGCAGTTGTGCCCGCTCCAACACCTAACGATGCTGCATAAAAAGCTGCCGAAGCTGCTAATCCGGTTGGGTCTAGTGTACCGTCTGTCCCGGTGACAGTGACATTGTTAATGATTGTATTCACAATTGCATCACCATTATTGGAATAAGCGTTATTGGAGAACGGCGCAGCAATTGTAGTAGTCGAATAGACATCATCGATTGTAATATTAGCAGCGTTAGCGTTGAGTGTACCAAAACCACCAAAGACGTTATCCCACAAGCCGATTGAAAGCATTACCCCAATAGTACCGCCCCCAGATGTCGTATTTGAGATGTTTGCAATGGTAATATTTTGCAAGGATACATTTGACACTCCACCTTGCCCCTGGTTAATTAACAACGCTCCAACAACATTCGCCGAACCTACAATGTCATGTACATAAATGTCACTAAGATTAACCGTTCTTGTACCCGAAGAAAGTGATTGCAAGAATATTGCAAGAATATTGCTTCAAATTCGCCACTTGATGGCAGGGCATCGCTACCATCTACTTCTATATGATTGATATTTAGAGTCTCATCTGTGTTAGACAAGATTGCGTAGCCGCTATACGCGATAACCTTTAAGTTACTGATGGTCGCAGATATCCCAGTACCGATTTCTATTCCATTATACTGTCCATTGTCACCATCAATAATTGTCTGACTCATGCCAGCACCGTTAATAACTATATCTTCGGTGATTACAGGTATGTCTGCAGTTAGTGTATAAGTGCCCGCCGGGATATTGATAGTGTCATCGGTGCCGTAACTGCCTACTGCCGTACACCCAGACTGGTCAGCTCCTGCGTTTACTGAATCAATTGCAATCGGAAGCGTGCAACCCCCTGTTACGTTTAAGGTTGCAGCATTTGCTCGTCCGCCACCGATTGCTAGCACCGCCAAGAATGCGAAGGCCGCAAGAATTAGTTTGTTTGTTTTACTGAGGCTAATGATCGATTCGTAAATGCTCTGCATGGATGTTTCCTGTTTTTGTTTATGCTTGTGCTTATTGTATAATCTTGGGTCTAGCGTCGGGCATAGCGAGCAAGGTGCTTCTTTTTTGATACGTACATGGCCATACCCGCAGACACAATCATTAACACCGCCAGCCCTCTGAGCGCTGTTTGGCCGGTAACCGCCAGTGGAGACGTACTGCTGCCACTGGGCTGAGTCGTTGCCGCCCCACAAACTTTGCCACTCGACAGTACTAAGCCAAGACTGTAGCTAGCAGTCTGTGTGTCGGTGGTGTCATCGTTCAG
The DNA here is from genome assembly GCA_964409615.1 of uncultured Candidatus Saccharibacteria bacterium. Lineage (GTDB taxonomy): Bacteria > Patescibacteriota > Saccharimonadia > Saccharimonadales > AWTP1-31 > AWTP1-31. The sequence continues at coordinate 331,625 of CAYPDT010000001.1, forward strand.
CTGCGTGGTAATACTGTTGGCAGTATTGGTGATAGTAGGTACATTACAGTCATCTTGCGCTACTGTTTGGTAGCAAATCTGGGCATCATCTCCCTGGAAGGTTACCGATGCCACGGGCACGACGTCGCCACTCCATGGATTGTTGTTGAGTGCCACGAATAATACATCTACGCTAATGTCTTGGGTGTTACCCGAGTATGGCAATGATGAGATATCGAGCTCGCCTGCAGTAGAGACGATGTCAACCTGGTCGAACCCAGACACAACTGCTCCCGTACTGTCGTGCACCGTTACCAGTATTTGCTGGAAGTCGGATAACGTAAGATTGCTGACTTTAATTTTGTCCCAGCCAGTTACGTTACCATCACCCTCACAATAGTAAGCAGAGGGGTTGACAGTAACCGTCGAGATTGTACGCCGACACGGCACTGAACCGTTATCGGCAGAGAATGACCAGAGCCAACCCGAGTCTCCCAATCCTAGTAAGCACCCGGTTTCGTCAATGGCATAACCATAGTCCCGGGTATTACCCCCGTTCACGGCGGCTGAACCAGTCCATGCACTCCACAGTGTTTCGCCATCGCCGTTACTACCCCAGCCAGCGCATTCATCGGCTGCATCCCAGTTATAGCAACCGGCAGCCCCACTATTTGTAGCTGGTGCAAATTTACTGAACGGGAAAATAGTAATGTCGTCACCTGCACTGTTGGTAGTTTGAATCTCTTCGTACGACGCCATGAGTCCAGCCAGGCCAGTCGCATCTGCCACAACGTTAGTAACCAGATTAGCGTCTGCACTATAGTTAACCCCCGTAGATTTGTCGTAGCAGCGAGTAAGTGTAGTGACTGTGAATGCATCTACAAAAAATACGCAAGGGTTGTTGGCGTTATTGGCATCCTTGAAAATGCCAGTGATTAGCTGCGTGAACGAACCTGATCCGCCAATACTTGGTGTCGACCAGCCCGAACAGGACCCATTGGACGCAGCTGGATCAAAACACACGAGGCGGCTATTCTCCCCTAAGTTTGAGGTAAAGATATCTGCCTTGAATGAATAATTAATAGGGGCATAGATTTTGCCGTCGATAACTTCAGCTGAGCCAACCGGACCATATGTCGGAGAAATAGCGTTGTGTTGATTTGGGTCATAGGTAGGCAGGCTGTACGTCGTAGCTAGGTTACGATTGCCAAAACCTCCGCATGTTGTAGAAAAGGTTGCCGGGTCGAAACTGTACATAACTAGGTTAACATCCCAGGCGTGCAAGCATGATCCAGACTTAACTACACCAAGTAGTCGAGACGGCTGATCAGGCCCAAGTTTTGTGCCTGTCGCCGAGAGTTGAGTATAGCCATTGCCACTGCAAAATTGGTCATTTGCCAAATCCCAACAGACTATGCCATAGCCCGCGTCTCGCTGGGCCGCAAAAAATAGTCGGCTGTTCTGCACGTCGGTGTAGGTCATAGGATTAATTGAGGTATAGAAGTCGGTTTGACCAGACAAATTGAGTGCAACGGGATAGTTGTTGCAGGCATTCGGGATTTGCGATGAACAGACAATTTCGTTTCCAGACAGCGTACTATGGTGTACTAAGCCGAAGTAGCGCCCTTTAAACGGAATTGGAATATAGGCATCTTCACCCGTACCAGACTGTGCGGTACTCGTAAGCGGTTCAGACGATATCTGACCAGCTCCATTACCAGGCTCGGAGACGACCGGATTACTAAACCGCAGGTTAGTTGTTGAAACACCAGTATCTGACGTGTTGTAGGTAGCTCCGTTATCTATTGAATACTCGCTGCTCCAACCCGGTGGCACCTGTGCGCTACCCGAAACAAACTTGGAGCCTGTTGGTATGGCATTGGTGATAGTGGCCGATGCTGGCCCGCCACTAGCATTGTTATAGCCCAATGCCCATGCTGCATTCTGCCCGGCTCGCACCTGGGTAGTATTGTTATTGCCCGAATCCCGACCAGTCAGGCTCAACGAACTACTTGCAGCAAAGACTGATTGACCATTTGCGAAGACTAATACAGCCAATGCAAGCAAAAGCCAGACCCTATGAATTTTTTCTAAAATTTTTGTTCTCATGGTAACTTACGCACCTTTTCAACCTGTTTCAGGTTCAGTGTAGAATATTTTACAAACATAAGCAATACATTTTACCAACATTCGACGTCTGTTGATGCACCGCAAATCGTTATATCCTAATTATTTGCGAAATTTTATGCCTGGGATTTAACTCGCAGAAACGCCAACACAATCAAGCCGATAACGACTACTAAGATACAAATAAGCAGTGGAATGAGTCCCTCTTGATTAAGTTTACGCTTCATTAGTTCTATAGTACTTATTCTTATATAAGAAGTAAACCGTCTTTGATGCCTGTTAGCTGCAGGCTGTCATCTGTTATTATAGTTATGGTTAGTGAGGTAATAATTGAACAACAAACAACTCTACAATTTAGATATCAATCAAGCGTTAGCATCGTTACATAGCTCTCGGAGTGGGCTCGACCCGCATACCGCTGCCCAACGACTAAAACAATATGGCCCCAATGAGTTGACTGCCAAAAAATCCCCACTGTGGAAACGAATTATCGAACCGTTTGCCAGTTATTTTGCAATGGTGATTATTGCAGCTGCCCTGCTGAGTGTCTACGAGCGTAAATGGTTCGAGGCGATTATTATTAGCGCCATCCTCTTGATTAACGCCATAATCTATTACTTCCAACAAATATCGGTTGGCCGAGTTCTTAAAACACTGCGTGCTCAAGACAAACAAAATGTAGACGTTATTCGCGCCGGCCATACGCAATCTATCGCAAGCAGTAAACTTGTGCCTGGCGACATCGTACACGTTACCGAAGGCATGAAAATTCCAGCCGATGGGCGCTTGATAGACGTCAGTCATTTGCAAGCTGATGAATCGTTGCTGACCGGAGAATCATTACCCATTCACAAGATTGCCGGTGAACTGAATTCTGTAGAAGATTCCGTAAAGGAAGTCTACGACCAAAAGAATATGTTGTTTAAGGGCAGTTACGTGCGAGCTGGCACGGGCCTACTGCTCGTCAGCCAGACCGGCAACAATACTCAATTGGGTACCATTAATAAACTTGCGTCCGAGGCAGATGAAGGCAAAACACCAATCGAACGAAAGATAGATGAACTAACCAAAAAACTACTGATTGGTATTGTGATAGTTTCGGTAGCAGTATTTATTCTGGCAATAGTCCGCGGTATTCACCTAGACGAAGCCCTGCGTTTTACATTGAGCTTAATTGTGTCGGCCGTGCCGGAAGGTCTGCCGGTAGCCATGACATTAGTATTGTTATTAAGTGCCAATGGTATGGCCAAACAAAAAGCCCTGGTTAAGAAATTGTCAGCACTAGAAACTCTCGGCGCCGTAACGCTTATTGTGACTGATAAAACAGGCACAATCACCAAGAATCAGTTGTCGGTAGCCGACCATTACACGCATCATACGGGTTCCGACAAATTTTTCCTGGCAGTTCGAGCCAGCCTGAATGGCACTAAAGATCACAGCCCCGATCCACTGGATGCCTTGCTGGTTGGGGCAGCGGGTACTACAAAAATCCCTGCTGGCTGGAAGAAGATACATGAGTTTCCTTTTGATCAACAGCAACGCCTTAGTGGAGCTGTCTGGCAGAATGGCAAGCAATATCAATTGTTTGTTAAAGGTGCTCCCGAAAAAATCATGAGCCATACTCCACATCTGCGTGGCCTCAATGTGGCACTTTCTGACTTTACTTCGAAAGGATATCGGACCATCGGCTTTGCTAGTAAAAAACTCTCGACCATCCCAAAAGAGTTAACAACCAGCACCTTAGCCAATATGCAGTTCGATGGCTTTGTTGGGTTGAGCGACCAACTGCGGCCGAACATTCAAAAAGCTATTGAAGAGGCTCACCGAGCAGGAATTAAAGTAGTGATGCTAACGGGCGACCATATGGAAACCGCCGGTTATGTTGGTAGACAAACTGGTATCATTTTTAACAATACCCAAGCAGCAGATAGTAGCAGTTTGGCGAGTGCGTCGGGCGACCGCATCCGCACCGCTTTGGAAACCACTACGGTATTTGGAAGAGTCTTGCCGGAGCACAAATATGCCTTACTGAAAGCCGTGAAGGGTCACGAGATAACTGCCATGACTGGCGATGGTGTTAACGACATCCCGGCATTAGTTGAAGCGGATGCCGGGCTGGCCATGGGTAGTGGTGCCGATGCCGCAAAAGACGCCAGCGATGTAGTACTGATTAATAGTAACTTCATGACGATAATCAACGCTGTTCGCACCGGTCGTACAGTCTTAGCCAACATCCGAAAGATGGTGGTGTATTTATTAGGAACCAGCGGTGGCGAAGTACTCACCATGCTATCTGCCCTGCTTCTTAATATACCGTTACCTATCACAGCAGTCATGGTACTGTGGGTCAACTTGGTGACTGATGGCGTGTCGGTAATACCGCTGGGCCTAAGTCAAAGCGAGACGTATCAAATGCGCCAAAAGCCCGACAATCCTAACGCGCCGTTACTCAATAAGCTGCACATAAGCCGCGCACTTGTACTGAGCGTAACCATGGCAGTGACTGTGTTAATAATGTTCAAGCTCCACCTGCCGAAAGGCCTGGCCTATGCTCAAACTATTGCTTTCTTGAGCCTAATTGTTATCCAGTGGGCAAACGCATTTAATATGAACTTCGAGCATCATTCTTGGCTTCGGAATTTCATAAAACCCAATTTCAAACTATGGGCAGCAATTAGCGGTTCTATTGTTCTGAATATTATATTGTTCTGCACACCACTCCGTGGCTACTTCAGCCTTGCCACATTAGAATTAAGTGATGCCGTGCGCGCCATTGTCATACCCTGCGCCGTAGCATTTGTAATGTGTGACGTGCATAAATTGGTTAGCTGGAAGTTCCGTAGCCACCAACTACAAAGCACAATTTAGACAATACAAGCGAGTTTTCGTTTATGAATGCCTACTGTTACTTTAGCTTTGCCCTTGATTTCAAATACTTCGCCGTCGAGCTGAACGGCCTGCTTACGGATAGTAGTAAAGTCGTAGTGGTCAGTTTGCTTGGTGTAGCGCAAGCCAACAGTTGCCGATTTTACAATCACACCCAACATAAATGCCTTGCTTGGTGGAAGTGCAAAAACCTCAAATAACCCGTCATTTATCTGTGCATCTTTGGCCAACCCTATAACCTTAGACATCTTGGTTAGATTGCTCATCACGATACTTTGGTACTCTGCTTCTTTACCGTGTTCTTTAATTGTGAAGGGCTGAGATTTTAGAAGTGCTTTGAGTGAAATTATTACTTCATTGGCTTTGTTGAGTTCTGCCTGGTTCAATTCTTTGCCAATTTCTGGAGTTACCCCAAAGCCGATATAGGAATGGGCGTAGCGCCTCCAGGAATAACCAGGAGCCTCGGCAGTAACGGTAAGAACATCTATGTGATGGCGATTGCCCGTTGCCACGTGCTCAGCAGTGTCTCCACTGTGCAACTGATTATAATGGTCGTTAGCGTTTCCAGAGGGCAGTACACACGTTGTGGGGCTTGCTCCTTCGTCTTGAGCTCGCAGCGCACCATTAATAACCTCGTTGTAACCTCCATCGCCACTCGATGAAACAATAAGGGGGTGAGTGCTGGCTTTGGCCAGCTCATAAGCGAGTTCTTCGGCATGGCCAGGATGGTCAGTAGCTTTTAACGTGACGTCACGTAATCCTTTTTCTTGTAGGGCAGCTTTAAATTCCTGGGCATTAGCCTTGCTATCGCCCGTACTATTAGGGTTGTACAGGATGGTAATCGAAGTGTATTGCATTACATACAGTGTATCATTGCTAACACAATTGCAGAGTTAAGTGACCGATTGCGCAGCTAGTAGGTCTAGTGCGTCGCCGACTACGCTGCCGATATTCTTCCAAGTCTTTATGCGTAACACGTCATTATAATCGTTGATTGCGTGGGCATAGCGCGTACTATTTTCAACCATCAAGATTAATGGCAGCCCAAAGGCCGTAGTTGGTTCTGCGATATTCTTCCAGCCGCCATGCATATCGCCAGCAAAGACTGCAGAGTAAAGTCCAGAGCCAATCTCTATTTCTGCAAAGGGGACACTCTCTACAACAAGATGTGGTATTCCGCGCGTTTCGAGCTGGTGACCAACTTCATCTCGCCACCTTTGATGGACGTCGACTGCCAGGATATTGTGAGTTATCTGTTCTGCCATAGTACAAAAATAATACCGTGCTCTAGCAGTTTTGCAAGCATAAGAATAGTGCAAATATAAAAATTGCTACTTAGAGCTACTGGTGGAACGGCTGGCGAGAATTGCCCGGATTACCTTTTCTGGCACTGGTTTATCCTGGGTAAATTGTACGGTCCCCCTACCCGACATCATAAAGTCGGCTAGCTCATCGGCAAACGCTTCAACATTGCCAAACAAACTCAAGTGGTTTTTAAAAGCCGCCATATTAAGTACTTGTTTGCCATCAACTTTGTAGGTTGGCATACCGTAGCTCATGACTTCTTCGCAGCCTGGTAATGCGTCTAGGACTATGTCGCGAACTCGCTGTAACGCTAGGCGCTGGCCTTCAGGAAGCTGTGCTAGATAGTCATCAACTGTCATGTTACTTGATATAACCGCCAGTTAGAGCCAGGATAATACCCAACACTGCACAAACTTGGCCAATAATCCAAAACCGCATGGTGACTTTGGTTTTGGGCCAGCCAGTTGCTTCGAGGTGATGATGGACAGGTGCAGAGATAAATATACGGCGATGCAGATACTTCTTCGATAAAATCTGCAGTAAGCTAGAGCCGGCCTCGGCAACAAAAACAACACAGATGATTGGCAGCAAGAATAGTGTATCGGTTAACATCGCCACTACACCGAGTGCGGTTCCCAGGGCAAATGATCCAACATCTCCCATCACAAATCGTGCCGGAGGAATGTTAAACCAGACGTATGAAAGTAGAGCCCCGACAACCGTGAAACAAAAAGCAGCGATGCCAAAGTTACCCTGAAGCGAAGCGATAACACCAAATGCCGAATAGGCACTCATCAGCAAACCGCCCGCCAAACCGTCGACGCCATCGCTAATGTTGACCGCGTTACTGGTACTAACCACAACTAGAATAAATAATGGGATAAGCAACCACCCCAGCGAAATGTTGCCAGCAAATGGTACTAAGACAGTTTCGTAACCGAGCTTGTAATAAAAGAACAATGCACAGGCACCAGCCACTGCGGTAATCATGGCGAATTTTAGCGGTGCACGAATACCAGCTACCGCACCACCTTTGCCACGAATATTAACAATATCGTCTAGCAGCCCTACAATACCGCCACCGACTAGTGCTGCAAGTAGCAGCCATGTTTGTTCGCGGCTTAAGTTGGCGACAAGTGTAACAATTGCAATAGCGGCGACTGTAATAACTCCTGCCATGCGTGGAATAGTTCGCTTAATGCGCAAACGGGCGATAACTTTTAGCTCTTCACCAGTTGTTGAGTGAGTACGGGTTTGCTTCCACCATTTATATTTATATGCAAAGTGCGTATAAACCGGAGTAAGTATCATGGCTACACAAAACGAGAAGAAACTCAGCACTGATATCTTTGTTGCTTCGTTTGTAAAGTGCTCAATAGAGAACATATATAATCCTTTGGTTTTGACTTATTCTGCTTGTTAGTCTAGCACAAACGGCCTGGTGAAAGTTGGTTTTTAAGGCATTCTGCTTTACCATTAATCTGATATGACAGCAATTACCCACCCCGTACTCGTACTTGTTCGAGGCCTGCCCGGCAGCGGAAAATCGTATATTGCCAACAAGCTCCAAGAGCAGCTTCAAGCAAAGTACGGTACCGACAGCACTGTAATGCTAGACCCAGACGCTATAGATTATGAAAGTACTGAATATACCGCCTTGGTTGCAGAGCTGACCGCTCAGGGAGTAGACCCTAAGTTTTACCCATACCGCTCATTGCGCGGCCGAGCACATGCCGGAATTACATCTAACAAAGTGATTATATGGAATCAACCCTTCACCAATTTTGATGGCTTCAATAAAACTGTCATCAATCTATCTGCCCATGCCGAAGAACATCACACAACCTTGCCAATCCTGGTGGTTGAGGTAATGACCGACCCTGCCGTTGCTAAACAGCGCGTGGTGCAACGCAAAAAAGCCGGCGGTCACGGCCCTTCGGATGCAACGTTTGAACGGTTTGAGCGAGAATACCAGAGCTTCGCCGACAAAGGCTTTACAACAATTACAGTTGATGGTGAAGACCAAGTAACAAAGTCTGTCGATGCAATCATGCAAGCAGTTACTCCGCTCGAATAAACTACTCTCCAACAGATATTACTTGCTGAGCTAAACCAAAATTCAAATCTGTGCTAACAAATACCTGGCAAGGCTGGCCATCTGCCTGACGACCCTGCAGCTTTTTGGTTGCATCATTTATGATTACCAAAATACTGTTTTGATTGGTAGCGTTTAGGCGGAATCCTTGATTTGCTAGCTTGCTACTTAGCTCGGGGTACACCGCCTCGGCAAGTTGAATATTCTGGCTGGATGCAAATTCTCGTACGCTATCTACAGAACAAGCTTTGTTTGGGTACGTGTACAGAGCGGCAATTGTGTCGGGAATATAAGCAACTGCAATTTTGGCACCAGATCCAGTGAGTTGTAGGCTATAGGAACTTTTATCTAAAACTAAGGTGTACTCAACATTTTGTATCATCACCTTTTTTGTTGGATTACTATTTTCTAGCCATGCCTTGTTTAGCTTATACGTTTGGGCTACTGGCAACATTGCGACCGCTGGGCACGGAGCTCGTTTGTCGGTAACGGGCTGCCCGATATATGGTTTTTTATTTTGTGTAAGAATAATCTGCATGTCCTCGGGAGTGTTTTCACGTACCGTAATAGCACCCTTAAAGCCGGGCTGAACTGTCAGGCATTGCGATTTAGGAGCAAAACTATCGGTAAACTGCACATTTAGATAGTAGTCGACTTCCAGTTTTTCATTTGTGCGCCGCTCAAGCCCAATATTGTAACGCTGCGACTGATACGCGAGCTGCTTGTGATCTAAATTTTTAGTGTTTGAAGAATCTTTTCGATTGCTAATCATCACAACCCCCACTATAAGAACCAATAGTATTACACCTAGCAGCATGATTCTTTTTGATGACATCGGTAGGCTCTTCATACCCTTCAGTATAGCCTACGACTGTGAAAGCACGGTGAATTGATGACCGCTTTGCTGGATAATTTGTGGTATGTCGCTGCCAGGAATAAAAACAGTCGCAGTATTGTCGTTGGGGTGGAATCCCACTTCTGGCGCAGTCAACAAATGACCATCTACCACAACCTCAACTTGCTTTGTTATGTCATTGCCCAGACTAAATAAGGAGACTGATCCTGGGCTAACACCCAACACCTCTTGCAATACCTCTGCAGGTGCAAAACTAAGCTTACGAGTTTGTAATAACCCAGCTATTTGTTTTACATCAAGTCTCACCGCACCATCCATGATGACTAGTATTTTTCGGCCGGCACCTTTTTCTTGCAGTAATAAATTCTTGACTGGTTGCTTGTCTTCGAGGTGTGCGAGCGATTCAGCAACAGTAAATACTGCTGCATGTTGCTCTATGTGGAATGAAATACCTAATGAACGAAGCATCTCACTAATTTTTGTTGTGTCATCCATGCTATTAGAAACTGTATCCCCCGCCTAAGACGAGCGAGAGTACAAAGACAACACCGATAACTACATAGACTACAAGGCCTGCCTGCAAGATTCGAAGCGCTAATCGACCTACCGTGCCGCGCACAACAAATTTTCCTTGCTCTTTATGCGTAGAAAAACCAATCAGGACTAAACACGTGACGAGACCCGCCTGCCATGCATATTGAAATAGCTGCTGATTCCTCGTGATTGCAACGATTGTATTGGTGGCCATAACCACAGTATACATCTATTGGAATTCTCTGGGCGGCACAGTAATGTCGTAACCCAAAGTGGTAGCAGTCCTGGGCGCCGGAATCGACATGTCACCAAATTCAGTGTCGGCCAACTCACGCAGGCCAGAGTTAAATTCTGTGACTACTTCCCTGCTGGCATCGGGCTGTGGGTGCTGAAAATCGAAGTCATTGGTGTCTACATAGAACATTGCAATGTGCAATCGTCTTTCGGCTAGCAAAAGGTTGCCTGCACTACCCCGCAGCTTGCCGTTGTCTCGTGCGGGGTTATGTAGTTTGGGCATGCCGAATCGCAGTTCAAACCTTCTATCTTCGGTGAGCCTAGTAATAATATGGTCTGGGTAATCATGAGTGTCGGAGTAGCCATATTGCTTGCCAGTTACGCTAGCGTAGACATCCATGACACTGGAAGCTAGCGTGCGAAGCCTCTCATGCTCGACATCATCAAAAACAAAAACCCTGTGCAACAAATTACGGTTGTCGGGGTGGATAAGCGCCTCTGCAGGTTGGTACATACTCTACAAACTACGCTTCTGGTGATAATTTATCAACTGCTTTAAACCGAGGATTATACTTATAGTATGACTGATGAAAAATATTGGATTGGCGTGGTAAGCAAAAACCACGTACAACGTGGCATAAAGGATGGCATCATGCAGCTGGGCCATGGCAAGCTCGCACCGTTAGCCCGCCTTAAAAAGGGTGATTGGATTGTGTATTACTCACCGGTAGAGGTTCTTGGCGATAAGACTCCCCTGCAAGCTTTTACTGCAATTGGCCAGGTACACGATGATGTAATTTACCAGCAAGAGGTGAGTGATACTTTTATACCTTTTCGTCGTCGAGTCGACTACTTACACGTTACAGATGCACCAATTCGGCCCTTGATACCCCAACTGAGCTTTATTACCTCCAAGGAACGATGGGGTTATGTATTCCGGTTTGGGCTGGTGCAAATATCGGCTGAGGATTTTGCAATTATTAAACAAGCAATGGTGTCTATCAATCACTAGTGGTCGAGCTGCCTCTGTAAAAATATTCAGGATGAGCATAAAACACTTCAAGCATTTGCTCGAAGTACTCACTTATTTCAGGCGAACTTTTCACTTTTTGGCGTGACTTTTCAATGCCAGCCTTAAACTGCTCGAGAGTTAGCTTCTTGCGCTCAAAGGGCTGCGGCTTAACTAACACCCTAAAGAAAAACGGCACTAACTTATCAACGGCATTTACGAACTTCGCTTCGGGCGAGCTTTTTGTCTCGTACTCAGTAATGTTCTGGATCAACCATGGGAAGTTGCTATATTTAGACTCAATTTTGTGCAAAGATTGTCGTTCGCGTTCTTCCTTTTGTGCTAGGTCAGCCTTAGATCCCCATATCGAAACATCACCGGCATAAATTTCTACTAAGTCGTGCACGATGGCTAGTTGCGCAATCTTACCTACATCTAACGTTTGGTCGATATGCGGCGCAATGGCACAAGCGACGAGCGCAATCGACCAGGCGTGTTCGGCATCGGTCTCTTTGCGATGTGCGGTGTCGGTAATTTGAACATCCATGTCACGGTTGATGAGGTAAAAGGGCACTACCATCTGGTGTACGAGTTTCTGGATATCTTGAAGTTGCAATTTTGCCATAGTGGTATTGTAGCAAAAGACTACACCTCAGAGGCGGAATCGACAATTGCTGCCTGGAATCGATACGGGATAATTCGAGCAAAGACACTGGTTAGTAGCTTGTTACGGAGACCGTGAGTAACTTCAATCTTGCCGGCCATCATGGCTTTGTAGCCCAGCCGAGCAACCGAGCTGGCCGAGGCGCCAGCCGTAAAACCAGCAGCATTAGATGATGCAAAGAACTGCGTTTTTGTCACACCCGGGTGTAGTGCGGTAACCGTCACACCGGTGCCACGCAAGTTAAAAGCAAGGGCTCGGCTGAGACTCCTCACGAAAGCTTTAGTTGCATAATACACTGGTTGTTTTGGGCCCGGAAAGAATGCTGTTATCGAGGCAACATTCAGTATCTTGCCAGTACCTTTCTTAACAAAATCTTTGCCAAAGAGCCGTGATAGCTCCATCAACGAGACCATATTGAGCTGGGCCATAGCTGTAGTTCGAGCCACATCATCGTTAAAGAAATCACCTCGCAGTCCAACACCGGCGTTATTGACCAATATCTGAATCTTTTCTTTCTTTGTCTGGTCGTATAGTTTTTTAGCCGAGCCAGCTACCGATAAATCCAGAGCAATCACATCAACATGGGATGAAGTAGTAGCTTGAATATCAGTACTTATTGCGTTGAGTTCTTTTAAGTTGCGAGCAACCAAAACTAGGTCGTGACCTTTGCTAGCCATTACGTAGGCAAGTTCTTTGCCAATACCGCTGGATGCGCCCGTGATTAAAGCTTTTTGCATAGCCTCACTATAACAAACAATCTAGCTACGATGGCATAGAAAGGACTTCCAGGATATCGATGGTCGCCCCGTCTCTACCCATATGAGGATGGGTTTTAATGCAGCCGCCAATACCTCTTTAGATTCTGCCTCTGCAAAGGCATAATTTGATGCCTGATTTGAGCTATCTTGCAGCACATCTTTATCTACAGCACGAATAAGCCCTGCCGCCTGTACGACCGCACCAAACTCGAAGCTTATTGTTTTATCTGCTTCTGTCTTCCAATCCGACCATGCTTGCATGCCAGCTTGACGTTCGTCTGGACTCAACTTAGCCATAAAGTCACTCATAGATTCAGGAGCACTGAAGAGTATAAGAAATCGACTCATAAAAATTACTTGATAGCGTTAATAATTGCGGCGGCTGCCTGGAAACAAGCAAGCGAGCCAATTGACATAATAAGTGCCTTTTGTACAAACCATTCCTTTTTGGTGCCACCAAAAATAATAGCCGCAACCTGGGTTGGAACCACAAAACCAATCCACAGTAGGCCAGCTAAGCTATAAAGAGAGTAGTCAGGGAGTAAGACATGCAGTTTTGCTAAGACCGACACCGTAATAAAAGTAACAATAAACTGGGCCACCAGAAGGGGCCCCATACCCTTCTGTGCTTCTTGCTGCTCTTTTTTGCTAAGCTTATCGTGACCATGGATTTTGCCCCATAGGTCTCCAAAAATTGGCATGTACCAGATTGCACCAATTATAAAGTCGGCAACCGTTGCCACTAATACGGCCGTATAGTTAATATTCATAGCTAGTCTCCTTGGTTATGGATTATGCTTTTAGTGTACGCCTACCGAGCATTAACTTACATACCAATAGTGCAAGAGTCTTTATGTTAGGAAGCCAAGTCGGCGATGATGATTTTCTTCATCTTCATCATGGCTTGTATAGCTTCGGGCCTACCACCCATTAACTCGCCCATGTTTGCCGGAATGATTTGCCAGCTTACCCCAAATTTATCCTTACACCAACCACACTGTTCAGCCTCAGGCACGTGTGAAAGCTTTGACCACAAATTATCGATTTCGGCTTGATCTTCACAAGAAACCATTAGGGATATAGCTTCGTTAAAAGTGTATTGCGGCCCACCATCGAGGCACATAAATTGCTGCCCTTGCAGTTCAAAAATCCCGGTAATGACCTTCCCCCTCATGCCCTTAAAGTGGTCGTCGAGTGACTCATCGGGATACTTCTCGATATGTATAATTTTTGAATCTTTAAATACTGATGTGTAGTAGTTCATTGCTTCTTCAGCATTATCGTTGAACCATAAAAAGGGTGTAATCTTTTGCATATCTGCAGTATAGCAATAATCCTAATGGCAGTAGTAATAGATATTATTAGTCACTCACTGAATCGTGAACTCGGTAACTTTTTTGTATAAATTGAGGTGTGTCTTGCATTAAAACTGTTTCACCAAGGATAGATGCTTTCTGTTTCTAGTATGCTGCCGATACTTTCAAAAAATTTGCTGTATAATACATAATATGTCTTTGTATCTCATTACTGGCTCTGCTGGCGCTGGCAAATCGACTATCCAACAAGAATTGGCTCGCAGGGGTTATTCGGCGTACGATACAGACGATCCCGAAAAGACCGGACTAAGCGCACTGCATGAAAAGGCTACTGGCAAAGAAGTTGCAAGATACAATGAGTTCAACTGGGGGCATGAGGGCATTGATTTTGAAACTCATGTTTGGGGTTTAACAAATTTAGGTTTTGCACGAGTAGTTGACGAATCGAGTGCAAGAGATGTTTTTCTTGTAGGCAGGCTTCGTGAGCCTATGAAAGAACTTCAAGATGCGTTAAACAAGACCTTCTTCCTTGAATTATCAAATGCTATCGTTGCTGAACGGTTAAGAACCAGAGCCGAACAAGCTAGAAATAACTCTGAAATTGTCCTTTGGGGAATGGAACAATCTCAAATCGATTTTACTGTGGCGCAAAACCAAACTCTCACTGACCACTATAGGTCACTTGGCGCTGTAATGATTGATGCAACACCCGCACCTGCCGCCATAGCTGATGCAATAGAGAGGCATTTGTAGGAACTCAGAAGTCGCCACTTGATTGGAAGCAAGAAATTATCTTTATCTGGGGCCTAATAGCCGTTATCACAACTAGAGTAATCTAACTAAATTGAGCAGTATTTACGGATTGCCGAAAGGTCGACGCCATATCGACCCTTCCTAAATTGTCGTTCCCCTAGACTTGCTGGGATTTTGCAAGAGCTCGTCAATTTGCCATCCCAGTCGGGGTTTTCTACTTCGCCACCGTAATTTAGTGAACAGATATTATTTTCTTTGCCCGTAATCTCTACTGTCGTCGAGCCAAAATTTACATCAAATCTCCTGACATCTGGTTTACACTTTGAGAAATCAATTAATACTTGGTCTTGATTGTCTCGAAGAGTGCGATCACCTGAAAGGTCGGGTTTAGTTGTCACGGCTATGCCGCCAGGGGTGTGCCGCTGACCGTTGCCAGTCGCTCTTGAATCGTACTTCGTTTTGTAAACAATCCAGCTTGTGACTGTAATCGCAGAAACCAAAACCGCCATAAGCAAGAGTCCTGCCTGACCAAAACCACTATGGTTATGTTTCATAAACTAATAGTAACAAAAGCTCTTCTAGAAGAGGAACTCATACAATGCTTTGAACGGAGGGCCAGGAGGGACAACCACACGACTGCGCTCATGCTCGGTGCAAGCACCTGCGCGTGAGCTTGTCGACCGAACCCTCGACTTGCATATTTTCTAAAGAAAATCTGCGTCGAGGAACTCAATCCTTCCGACGTCCAAATAAAAAGACCCATCTTGCGATGAGTCATTTTATTTGGAGGGCCAGGAGGGACTCGAACCCTCGACACCCTGCTTAAGAGGCAGGTGCTCTAACCAGCTGAGCTACTGGCCCATCGTGATGTGTGACTGTAAAGTACGGCTCATTGTTACATCTGTGCATTTTTTGCTTAGAGCACAGGTGCTAATGATTCTTTTCGGTGCATTGCACCTAGGGCAGCTGAGCTACTGGCCCATGAATAACGGGGTAAATAATAGCACGACACCTCTGTTTTTGCAATGATTTAATGCGTTTTACTGCGCAGTGGAGCGAGGGATTCTCGCAGATCATGTAGTAAATAGAACGAGCCTGTTATAAGTTTATGTTTAGCACCAGACTGCATCAGCACTTCAAAGGCCTTTTTGTTGTCGGGCTCTATGCTAACGTTAGTGAATCCCTGCTGGTTACAGACTGTCACAATTTGTTCTGGTACAGTGGCATATTTGCGCAAGTCTTGGCCTGCAACAAAGTCAGTAATAATCAGCTCGTCTGTTATGGGTAGTAACTGCTCTAGAACCCCCTGCACACGAGCATCTCGGCTACGTAACAAAGCTAGCAAAACAGTGAATTTTTGGTTTGGGTAAGCTTGCTTCAAGCTTTTTACCAAGGCCTCCATTTTTTGTGGGTTATGGGCGGCATCTAATATTACTGTCGTACCATCGTCTTGCAGCACTTCCATGCGAGCCGGTATATACACCGTGGTACTCTTGTGTAACTGCTCTTCTGTAAGTTGCGTCATGCCATCACGTTGACACACGTACTGCACAACGGCATGGGCAAGGCTCCAATTACGCTGCTGGTATAACGGTAAATTTTGCGCCTCGCTATGTGCATCTTGCGTGATAACCGTTAGTTCAGCACTTCGTTTATTTGCCTGTTCGCGAAAAACTGAAATAACTTCAGCCGATTGTTCTAAACAAAAAGCTGAACTCCCAGGGAGAACAATGCCAGCTTTTTGGTAGGCAATATCTTGAATGTTGTCACCCAAAACATCAATGTGGTCGAGTCCAATATCGGTAAGTACAGAAACCTTATCGGCTCTGTTAATAACGTTAGTGCCATCCAGTAAGCCGCCTAAGCCGACTTCGATAACCGCGTAGTCAACTTGTGCTTGAGCAAAATACCAATAGGCAAAGGCTACTAGTAATTCAAAGTATGTCGGCTGAAAGCCGCCGTCTTTTACTAGCTGCATGTACTCGCTGAACGCCGCGCAGTATTCTGCTTCGTCGAGGGGCTGAAGATTAATTTGCACACGCTCGCTGAGTACACTCACGTGAGGTGACACGGTTAATCCAATCTTCTTACCGGTTTGCAGTAAGAGTGACGCTGCAAAATATGCTGTAGAGGTTTTACCCGAGGTGCCAGCAATATGTATAACCTTGTAGCTATCTTGCGGGTTGCCTAAGTGCTTCATCAGAGCACGCATGGTGTCGAGCTTATAATTAGCACGCATCGAGCGAGCCGGAGGGATGTGCGCAGTTAGTGCCGCTTCAACATCGGCAAAGGTATGGTATGACATGCTGACTACCTTGTTTAGGACTTCCTCTTTCGGGCCTGATGGGTAGCTACCTTATCATGCATGCTACGAAAGTGATCACGCAGCTTATCAAGCTCGTCATCACTCATTTCGTCGAGGTCTAAAAAGGCATTAGAGGCTGTCTTCATGCTTTTAATAAGCTCGTCCAGCTGCAGATGCATACTGCGGGCATCGCGATTTTGGGTGTTTTGGATGACAAAAACCATCAGAAAGGTCACGATGGTAGTGCCAGTGTTAATTACCAGCTGCCATGTATTTGAAAAGTGAAATAGCGGCCCGGTAATTGCCCAAATAACGATAACTAGGGCTGCTACAATAAATGATTTTGCTGATCCAACGATGCTGGAAACATGAGCCGAAAACTTACGAAATGCTTCATTCATGTGGTTAGCATACCACGCAAACTGCAGTGGCGCACGGGCCTTTAGAACTGTAAAGCAATTTACAGTTTCTTGATAAGCATTAGTGTTATAATACCGACTATGCAAGTACCGTTGAACATACTGCATGATTACATCGGTGTAGTCGTGATGACCGGTCTTTCTATCGATATCCTTAGACGCAACCGTCGTAAACCCAATCTCACTACTCTGTACTTTGGTCTCGCTACTGGCTGCTTCGCCCTCGCTACCGGTCTGTTCGGCATACCTGCACTTTTCACACGAGATGCTTTCTGGCTGAGCTTATTTACCTTTATCGGTGATATCTTCGTTTCATCTGCAATGTTGTTGCTATGGTTTATCGGAATCCGGGCTTTTCTAGCAACACGACCACGCGCTACAAATATCGCCTACATAGCGGTTATTATCTTGACCATTCTTTGCATGGCAGAAGCTATCCATCGCAACCTCACTCCACCCTACAGCACTATGGTCGCTGTTAGTGCGACTGGCAAGATTGCAGTTGAATACGTAGATACTCTTCTATACAACATCCTCAACCCGATTGACAGTTTAGCCCTGGTGCTTATTGGCATCTACTTCTTTAGACAAGCAAATGTCCCCCCTCAGAAAAGCCAACGTATCCGCTTGCGAGGCGTTTCAATCGGTTTTGTGTTTGGTGCCCTCGCCTTCTTAGTTACACCAGCATTATCTACAGAAAACCAAGTGATATTTACGGCAGTTACACTGAGTTGTGGTTTTTTGGTTATCGCAGTTGCAGGCATAATCAGCCTTATCTTGGTGCCACGTGAGCGAAAAGCACAACTTCAAGGCTAGTGACAATAGTAAACTGTTAACTAAAGATGTTAGCGACTTCGTTTTTGACTACGTTTTTTTGGTCAACTGTTTTAACAGCTTGCACTGGCAAAATTATTGAAAAAGTGGAGCCTTCTTGTAGCTTCGATTCGAGCTTTAATTCTGCACCAATACGATTTGCTAGCTTGGCCGTAATAAATAGCCCCAGCCCAGTACCACCGGTAGAACGTGTGAGCGGGTCTTCACTTCGCCAGAATTTCTGATAAACCTTTGCTTGTTCGCTTTTGGAGATGCCGGCACCAGTATCGGCAACACTAATAATAATGTGGTCTTTGTCGATGGCTTGGCCGGTTACGGTCAGGCCGCCTTTGGGCGTGTACTTAATGGCGTTGGTAATGAAATTCTGGAGAATCTCACGGAAGTACAGTCGGGATGTTGTAAGGGGTGGTATTGATGGTGCGATATCGACTTTGAGATACAGGCCTTTTTTGTCTGCTTGGGGTTTGTATGTTTCTTCGAGTTCTTTGAGCACCTCATCAACAGAGAAAGTTTCTACGTCCATGCTTTTGTCGTCACGTTGTGCCCGCGACAGTGCTGATAAATCGTTCACCATATCAGCCAAGAAGACTACTTGGTCATGTGCTTTTGTGACAGAGTTCTTAATTTCAGGGATATCCACCTGGGGCTTTTCGGATAGTAACACCGCCATCGACATCTCACCTTCGGCGATAGTGATTGGAGTGCGTAATTCGTGACTAACCTCTGATATGAACAAATCTCGCTCTTCATCGAGCGACTTCTGGAGCGTTATATCTCTGAGCAAGAAGGTAAAGCCTTGCTGTTTGGCCAAAACAGTTGAGCGAGCAATACGGCTGATATTTATGTCTAGGGCAACTTTATCTTGGTCACCGAAATCTATATACAAGTCACTTCGCCGTTGTAGATAATTTGTCTGCCGAGCAATTTCCATAATTCGCACCGGCCGGTCTTGGGCATCCTTAACTTTAAGATAATCATCAATATTAAGGCCTGTGAGAGTTTTGTTGGTGTCGAGGAGGTCAAGTGCGGCAGCGTTATAGTTAAGAACCACACCCTTATCGTCGGTTGCTATCACCCCGTCACTCATAGAGTTAATTAGTGCGACCATGCGCCCGTGTTCGAACTCGGCCCGAAGAGTTTTTTGCTGCATCTCTGCTCGTTTGCGGCGATTACCAAATGCCTGCCTAGTGATAACCGAGTTAACCGCAACAATGATTGAAAATTCAGCACCAATGCGAAACAACAAGTGGCGATCAAGCCCGTCATACTGGTACAGCGAGCCCATTATCATGGTAATTAATAACCCGATTGCACTCAAGATTGCACCTTTAGCCTGATAGAAATACTCTGCAAGGTACATAAACATCACCCACAAATAGAGGTAATAAGAGAGCGTTGGCACTATAAATAGCAGCATAAAACTCAGCAGCCAGTGGTACGTGAGCAAGTAAAAAGCATGGGCATGCCCAAAGCGAAACTTTGGCACAAAATGACTCAGGGCGAAGGCTGCAATTACCCCAGCGTAAGCTAATACGAATACAGGATTTTTGGCAAAAGTCTGATCAAAAGCGAAATTAATAGTAAGCAAAATAGCCACCCCAAGTGCAGCTGGGCTGATTATTTTGGGTGTTATAGCAATTTCTTCTTGGTCTGGTGCTGTCGGGCTCTGGGCCATGATGTATCTATTATAACGGTTACGCTTATGTTGGCATATCCGATTTTCTTATTTTCCAAGGTCCGACCTTGGACAAACCATCAAAAAGAGATATGCAAAGTGCATATGGTATTATGGAATACATAACACAGGGTTAATTAATATGAAGCTTCGCTTTCCTAACCTTCAAAAAAATACGCAACAAACAACATCAACCGGCTTCAAACAAAAACTCACCCTTAAAAAAGGTTTAAGCTTTGGATTAATCGCCAGCTTTGCAGTAGTTGGCATTTATTTGCTGGTACAGAGTAAAGCTGCCGTACCGACTGGCACCTACACTAACTGGACCTGGCCAGCCGCCCCAACTGGTAACTGGAACATTGAACATGGTTTGACTATCGAGGAAGTCACGCCTGATGCTACGTATTTCTGGTCTCATCAGTTCAAGATTAACAGTGGTGATGGTGGCTATATTGGTTTGCAATCGCACGGTAACAGCGTAAGTGGTGCCATCGGTAAGACTGCAGTATTCTCAATATTTGGTGCTGGCATCGAAGCAACACCAGGTAATTGTAAAGTCGAGCAGGCTGGTTTTGATGGCTATCAAAACTCTGGCTCGAGCTGCCGCATTCCTTTCGATTGGGTTCTGGGGCGTAAATACCAACTCAAAGCCGGAATCACTGGTAGCGATGCAGGCGGAACGTGGTGGACCGGCACCATTCAAGACACGGCCACTGGCGCCGTGACAGAAGTTGGTCGCATCAAGGTACCCACCAGCTGGAAGGGTGTGGATACATGGTCAGTTATGTGGACCGAGTACTTTGGTGGCCAACCAGCAAACTGTAACGACCTAGCCTATTCTCGGGTGCGATTCTACACTCCAAGGGCTAATAACGGGGCCACTAGCCCGGTAGGCTCATCTAACACCTACGCCTCTGGCGGAACCTGTAATAACTCCACCATCACCAATACTGGCGACGGTGTTATACAACAAATGGGAGCCCAAAAGGCCCAGCACGACCCCATTGGCTGGGTAGACGAAGCAAACTGCTCCTACATTGGCGGTTGGGCCAAAGATGAGGATACCGCTAACCCTATTGATGTACATATTTATTTCGAACAACCCGTGGGTGTACCCGGTTCGGTTGGCTGGAATATCGGTAGTGCTAATATAGATAGCTCAGATGTTGGCCGCCACCGCTTCCGCAGAGCTGTAACAGACCCAAGCATTCCCATTAACCCTTTTGACGGTCAAGTTCACAAAGTCTATGCTTACGGCATTAATGATGGCCCCGGAACAAACCCGGAATTATCTATGAATCCCCGACCAGCAACCTTCGGCCCCTGCGCTGCTCCTGTTAAGGGCCCGGCAACTCCGCCCACTACGACCAATCCAACCCCGACCAATCCGACGCCAGCTCCCACACCAACTAACACTGCCCCCGATGTCACGCTGGCATCGGTCAATCCGCCAGTTGCCCCAAGCACATTTACGCTCCGAGCCAAGGCTTCAGATAAAGATGGCATAAAAGGCGTAACATTCTTTAGCCTCGACGCAAATGGCAACCTGCAGAAAGAAATAGGTACCGATACGGTTGCGCCGTACGAGATGACACTCACAAAGTTGCCAGCTGCAACCTATAGATACGCCGTTCGGGCCACCGATACTAAGGGTCTGAGCAGTACCTCTAAAGGAATTACCGTAACCGTTAATCCAGCACCTGCTGCCGTACCAAGCCCGGCGCCAAGCGTACAACAAGCGCCAACTGGCAAACCAGGTGATGTTAACGGCGACGGCGCCGTAGATGTGCTAGATTTAGCAACAATATTAATTAACTGGGAAGCCAAGAATGCTACAGCTGCTCAGGGCGACTTGACTGGGGACAAAACGGTGAACGTTTTTGACCTAGCACTCGTACTACTAAACTGGACTGCCCAATGAGCCGACGACTTACCGCCATCATATCGACAGCCGTAGCAGTATTATCGCTAGTTTTAGCTGTCATACCTGCACCCGTACAGGCTGCTGGCAATGCCACCATTAGCCTTACGCCAGTTACCTCAACACAGACGCTCGACTCGCAGTTTGAAGTATCGCTATACAGCAATAGCGGCGATGAGCCAGTAAACGTAATCCAAGCTGAAGTATCGTACGACCCAGCAAGTCTAGAGTATGTGGGAGTAAACGGCAAAGACAGCGCCTTTGAAAAAGAGATAAAAACCGTCGCAAGTGATGGCAAAATCACCCTACTCCGCTACCGCACTCCTGGCAGTGACCCGGTCACAGGCAAGCAACTCATCACTAAGTTAGTGTTCAAGGCACTGGTTGATGCTGGCAGTACTAAAGTTTCTAGCGGCCCTAGTTCACGGGTAGTCCGAGCGGGAAATGCCATTGATATATGGGATAAAGTAACCACCTCGAGCACCATATCTTTTACACTAGGTAGCCCCACCAGCTCGACAACCAAAACCCCATCTACTGACTCGAGCGATGCAAATAACCTCGTAGCCATTCGCGTAGTAGATGCTAATAATAAGCCAGTTGCTGGTGTCCCAGTAGCGCTCGGCGGACAAAGAGTCAAAACTGATGCAACCGGTACTGCAAGCTTTACAAATATTAAGCCAGGCAACCAGACAGTGACCACTGGTAGTGGCTTTGACAGTGTAAAAAGCAGCGTCACCATTGCCTCCGACCAAAGTGGAGTAGTGCAAGAATACCAAGTACGCTCTCGGTCGAACCCACTTAAATATGTTATCCCTGTTAGTCTAGTCTTATTAGCTATTGCTTACGTGATTGGGCGTAAATTCCTCATCCGCAAACGCCGCCTTTCTGCAGAAGCTAACGAATACCACGAATCTGGCGCCGCCGGAGATGTAGTAGTCAGTCAGACTATCGACCCAAACAACCCATAATTCTTCTGTAGTTTAGCTTTACGCGGCAAACAACTGGAGTAACTTGGTAGCAGTATTGTAATTACGAATCGTCATTCGTTTATAGATAGGATTACCAGCTAACTTGCCGCCCGTTGTGCGCCCGAATGCTTGTAATGACAAAGCTTGGTACAGCACCCCCTCACCAGCCTGCATGGCCTCTATATCAGGCTTGAGTTCTCCAACGGCCTCAACCACTTGCTTCATGTCGAAGGGAGGCAGCAGCACGATAATATTGTGCTTCATAGTTTGGTCGGTGCCCCACCATTTTGGTGCCGCTGCGATAATCGCCTGCCAGTCGTGCTTGGTAAAGACTACGGTTGGAACCTGTAGATTAAAACGAGCCTGTATAACAGCTTCGATATCTTTAGCGAGCAACACCGTATCGGTTTTATCTGACTCAAAGAATATATTACCGGTTTGTATGTACGTACGAACGTTTTGTAGGCCCGCATCTTGCAGCGTCTGTCGTAGCTCTGCCATAGCAATTATGGTATTACCGCCTACATTTATCCCCCGCAACAGTGCTAAGAACTCCGTCATCCTCTTACTATATCGCATTATGGCACAGTCACTAATTCTAGCGGCAACTGCGTTATACTAAAGCTATATTAATAACAGGAACAACAATGCAATACCCCCTAAACTTACGGTTCAAAATCGCTGCAATCGCTAGCCAAATCTACGCCACCGATGCTTCGGGCAATACCGTCTTTTACGTCAAACAAAAGCTTTTCAAGCTCAAAGAGAACATCGAAATTTTTTCTGACGCCACTAAGACGCAAAAACTTTTTACCGTCAAGGCTGACCGCGTGATTGACTTTTCACCAGAATTTACCCTGTATAACGCCCAAGACCAGCCGCTAGGAAGTGTCAAACGGTTTGGCCGTAAATCAATTTGGCGCTCAACATATGAATTAAAGGTTGGCCCTAGCATTAGTCTAAAAGTACAAGAGACGAACCCGTGGGTTAAAGTTGCTGATGCCTTCTTGAGTGAACTGCCTTTTGTTGGCCTGATTAGCGGCTATGTATTCCACCCTCGGTATGCCATAACCGATGGCGCCACGAATCAACAGGTAGCCTTTCTAGATAAGCTACCTGCCTTCTTAGAGGGTAAATATCAGATTACCACCCCAACGACTACCTATGACGAAGGTGCTCAGCAAATCTTTGCAGCCCTGATGATGGTTGTCGTGTTGCGCGAACGTATGCGCGGCTAACGAAGCCCATATAACTGCGCTCGAAGTTGCGGCGCGTCATGCTGATCGAGAATGTAAATATCTTCCAACTCAATAGTTTGCCGCATATCTTTAGACAAACTCAATCCGAAAGCAAACACCATCTCGATTAGATGGTCTGGGTCATCTCTTGCCACCCGGTTAATATTCACCTTTTGGCATGAACTACATATATGGATGAGCATTATCTCGCCGTACGTATCTGCGCCCGTCTGTTTGTATGTCAGGCCAACCGGCTGCATACCCCCGCCACAATTGGCTCGACAATCTCCAGTTTGCAGATCGACATGTTTTGACCATAAACAACTATTACAGTGGTTACGATTCGCCGTACCCATGTAGCCGTTAATAACTACAAAGCTTTTGCAGTGCCCACATCGAAAGCCACCTGCCTTGTGCTCTTTATTCCATAGTTTTACTGATTGTTTCTTACAATTATTTTCATAACGATTCACGTAATTTCCTTACACTAAAAAACCAGCCACATGGCTGGTCTACTGGATAGTAAAAGGAACTATTTTCTAGGTAATATTAACGAATTTTTGACCAGCCAAAAGAACCCCTTCTGCAGGGGCTGCAGCGGTCGCAAAGGTCTTAGCATTAAATACGTTACTCATACGTAAAATATTATATACGCTTTTGGTTATTTTACAACTTTAGTTATCTTGGTCATTTCGCATGAGTCGCAAGCGTGGAACAAAGCCCTTATGTTCCTGGGCGTACGCTGCTGCTCGCTCGGCTATCCTCTCAGGAGTCTCAAATTGAGCTGTTCTCTCCATAAGCTCTTCGTTTACTACATCCCTTCTTCGACCTGCATATACCGCTTCTGATATTCGATTGACGAGACTTGCGCTTCTAAACGGAATAGTTACGACGGGTACCTGATTGGCCTGCTCAATCTGTTCGGCCTCTAAATCGTCGACATTTGACACTACTACACCTTGCGCTTGCAAATCACGCTCAAGTGCGTCGGAAGCCATTTCGCCTACTACCCCTGCTTTTCTGCTGAGGAAATCGGCAAGTTCGGTGTCTCCAGCCTCTAAAGCTCCGCTCACCCCAAGAATTGCATCATCGTATGTTAGAAACATATTTGAGCCTTCAATATGCATAATAAGCATATTATACTACTTTTTTATATTTTTGTCTATTCTTAGTATGTTCCGGCCGCTTCGCCCATTGCACTGTTGCTGATGCCATCGATGCGCATAGTTCTACGACTGTCAGAGCTTGGGTGCTGCCTTGCTAGTTGCTCGCTCCTGTTCTTAGGGTTATAATTCGCCATATAAAGAGTCTCGAGGTAACTAGCTCGTCGAAAGACGTTGCTATCTTTATTTCAGCAACTCATAATGTGAAAGGTAGTTTATGGCTAATCAAGCAAAAAAGAATCTATATGTTGGCTGCGGCTTAACGCTTGCACCACAAGAATTTAAAGACAGAGTCGAAGAACTAAAAACCGCATTGGGCCAGGACTGGCATGTCATGGAATTCTTAGGTCTCGTGGATGGTACTTCTGCAGACGTTTACCAACGTGACATTGTTGATAACGTAGGTGGCTGCGATGCCTTTGTTGCTATTGCCGACGAACCAAGCATCGGCTTGGGTTATGAACTGGCCGTAGCCGCAGAAGTACATGGTATACCTGTTCTTGCTACAGCCCACGTAGACTCTAAAGTCACTCGCTTACTACTCGGTGCAGCCGAGGTACTACCTAACGTTACCTTCACACCATACCAAGACATGGTGCATGACGTTCCCGGAATTGTCAGAGCTCAGTTTGCTTCTGTCTTAGAAGCGTAGTTTTAACAAGCTCAGCCTTAACTATTCCGAACAGACCCAAGGTGCATACATGATATGTTCTGGGCTACTTAGACCTAAGAGCGTGCTCTGTATACCCTACGTGTAGCATCTGAATACGGATGTACTTTTTCATCTGTCGCCGTGACGGCATCAATGGCAACAAGTCCGCTAAGCAACACATGTATCCGGTGGTGCCCAATTTCGCGTCCGTACCGTTTTGCCAACTCACCACGCATGTCTTTGGACGTCTGCGGGCCTGTGCTTAAGATTTCTTTCATTTGCCTCATGAGCTTAGGGCTGCCGTGAAAATGCCCTGTTTTTACCGCCGAGAAGCGAGCTGCTTTTGCAGCTAATTCACGTACTTGGTTAGTATTTTGTGCGAGTTGCTCGGCAGGCTTGGCATACATAGTCAGATTTTCACCAGCCAAAATCTCTCCTACTGCTGCCACTAACTCACCGACTGAGTCTCGTATATCATCAGCTAAAGTGACTACACTCAAATCTGTGATTGGCATGCCATGTCGATCAACTAGCCTAAGCCCCGGAAAATGATTGGTATCTGTAGATAAACTTCCGATTATATAACGCCTCATCAGAACGGGGTTGATACTAGGTGCATGCTGAAGCGCTTTTTCTACCAACTCATTTACCGAGATACTTGTATTACTGCCAAGCTTTTCAAAAACAGCATAGGCTGCCTGGGTTTCTGGAGTTGTTTCAGACAGCTTAATTGCAACATGACGATATTCTGGGTCGGTAATAGTAATAATCGGGTCGTGGTCAAACTTCTTGGTGCGGACCACTACAATACCCTCTTGCTTTAAGGTATCAATTTTAGTTGACAGTGTTCTTGGGTGATGACCTTCTGTTGCCATGACGGCACCGAGACCTGCAATCGACTGCTCGGTACTTGCATCACCTAGTAAGTCGTATAAGCGATGCCTAACCATTGGCGACCGAGCATCATCACCGCCACCTACTCTGTAGAGTTTTTGTACTGATAAATCAGGATTGTCGAGGCCCCAAACAGTGAATAAGCCAATGAGAGCTTGGCGAACTAACATCTCTTCGGGCGAACCAGCAGCCACCCATGCCGCAACTTCTTTCCCACGCTCGCCTGTGGTTATATCTTGCTCGACAATACCACCTTTAACTAGGCTACGCTCGCTGTATTGAATAACATCTTTAGCAGTAAGTTTCCAAACTGGGTCTGGGCCTTGCCAGGCATTAGAAGTTCTGGCTACAGCGGTTGCAGTTAGTAACCTGCCTGCTTCTTCCATATAGACATTGCTCACCACAGTTTTAAGTTCATGATTCGCAGCATAATCAATAAAACCAGCTACTGCGGCAATATTCGGTGCGTCTTGGTATGGTAAGAATTCCGTACTGGACATCACCAAATTATATCATATTTATAGGGTTTTTACAACTGTCTTACCACTTAGAACAATGGCAACATCTGCGATTTCTCAGTATGTTATGTATGCATTGTGGTGTAGTACGCCCGGACGGATGAACGCTACGCTACTCCCTGCGTCACTTTCTCGGAGCAAGCTCCTGCGATAGTGACTTGTGATCGAACCTGCGGTTCGGATTCGCGGTGCGAATCTACCAATTCAAAAGCCCTCCTTGCAGAGGGCACTTGAATTGGTACACCCGGACGGATTCGAACCGCCGACCCTCTGTTCCGAAGACAGATGCTCTAATCCACTGAGCTACGGGTGCGTACAACAGGGGTGATTATACAGGGTAAATAGGTTTGGGGCAACTGTAAGGCGTAAACAGCTTATTTATCTTTAGCGTCGGATTTGTCAGTTTGCTGCGGAGCGGGCTTGAGCATCTTGGTATCATACTGCTTCTCGGACTGCTTGAGCGACTTATCTAGAATATCTAAAACCGATTTGGCGTGCTCTTTACTCATGCCAATCCGTGCAACTGCTAGCGGCTGCGCACCCTGTTGACCGGGCTGACCTGTCCCCTGAAAGAAGTTCATGACCACCCCAAAATCGTTAATCATCACATGTACCATGTCGGTATACACAACTCGCAGGTCCATGGGCATCATCATAGCCACTGGCTGGCCAAGATCAAAAATAGTACCCTGCCCTTGTTTCGCATCGTTATAGCCGGCCAGTTCCCAGAGGGCAGCAGCGTCTTCTTCTTTAATTTCTAGATAACTAATCAAGACCATCAAGGTATCTTCGGCCGGGCGTTGCTCACCACGCTCAATTTGTTTAAAGGTTGCTTCGTCTAGTTCGATTGCGCCGGATGCTTCTGCAATAGTGCGCTTAAGGGAGAGTCGAGCTGCTTTAATTTTGGCACCAAGCGCCTGGTATGGGTTTCCCAAATCTTTGTTCATCAGGCTATATTTTACTCTGATATGCAAACCTAAGCAACTTGAGTCGTAGGTTAGCCGTTGCGAGCATGCATGATGCGGTATGATATATACATAATGCACATGCTTAAAAATGTTTCTTTGGCCAAACACTCCACTATGCGTTTGGGAGGTAAAGCCAAATTCTTAACCGAAATAACCGACAAAGACCATATTGAAGAAGCCCTGGTTTGGGCAGCTAAAGAAAAATTACCCGTAATGATGATTGGTGACGGAAGCAATATTGTCTGGGGTGATGCCGGTTTTGCAGGCCTAATTCTAGTCAATCGTATCAAGGGCATTAGCATCGCAGAGCATGATGAAGACGAAGTGTACGTACGCGTTGGCGCCGGTGAAAATTGGGACAAAGTAGTGGCACGAACGGTCAGTAAAGGCCTGCATGGCATTGAAGCCTTGTCGCTCATCCCAGGTACGGCCGGTGCAACACCCATCCAAAATGTTGGAGCTTATGGTCAAGATGTTTCTCAAACGCTTGTAAGTGTCGAAGCTTATGACGCTAAATTACAAACCCACATCACAATTCCCGCCGAGTCGTGCGGGTTTGGATATCGGACCAGTCGCTTCAAGACAAAAGACAGAGGTCGATTCTTTATCACCTCTTTGGTTTTCTGCTTGCAACGGACCAACCCAAAAAGACCGTATTATGATGCCGTGCAAAAGTATTTAGATGAAAAAAAGATACCAACCGTAACACCTAAAGTCATGCGCGATGCTGTCATCGCTATTCGCCGCGCAAAACTACCAGACCCAGCCAAAGTTGCCAACAATGGCTCATTCTTTGCCAATCCTATTGTAAGTGAAGCGCGGTTTACTCGAGTTTCTGCCCAGTACCCCGATGTGGCACATTGGCCAATGCCTGGTGGCACTTACAAGCTATCGGCAGCTTGGCTGATTGAAACTGCTGGCTACAAAAACTTCCACGACTTACGAACCGGCATGGCCACCTGGCCAACTCAACCACTAGTGCTTGTTAATGAAAAAGCTACTAGCACCGCTGATGTACTCATTTTCCGAAACCGTATCGTAAACGATGTCTATCACAAATTTGGCGTGCGACTACAACAAGAGCCAGAGCTCATCAACCCGTAATCCATTAGCTAGGCCCATTAGCTAGGCAATGGGAATTGGAGCGCGAATTCAGTAATTTCGCTGTGTAGTTTTGCGAGTAGCTTTTCGTCGTTGTGATGCTTTACGGCAGCTTCAATCCAATCTGCAACTTGCACCATCTCGGCTTCTTTCATACCACGCGTAGTTAAGGCTGGTGTACCTAGACGAATACCACTTGGGTCAAACGGCGAACGTGGATCAAATGGAATGGTGTTTTTATTTACCGTAATACCGGCCAGGCCAAGAGCTTTTTCGCCTTGTTTACCACTTATGCCCTTATTGTTGAGGTCAACAACCATCAAGTGGTTGTCAGTACCACCAGTGACCAGATTAAAGCCGCGAGACATTAGTTCGTCGGCCAGCTTCTTGGCATTCTTGGCAATCTGCTTACCATACTCTTTAAATTCGGGTTGTAATGCTTCACGAAGCGCAATGGCGATGGCAGCCGTTTGGTGGTTATGAGGGCCGCCCTGCAAGCCTGGAATAATGGCGCGGTCGATAAGTGAAGGGATGTTTTCGACAGTACGTTCTGGCTTCTTGAGCGGATTAGACGGGTTGCCGTTAGCCAGTATTAATGCGCCTCGCGGGCCACGCAGCGTTTTATGTGTAGTCGTCATAGTTACGTCAACAATACCAATTGGCGAAGGATGCACACCTGCCACGACCAAACCGGCAATGTGTGAAATATCTGCTGCTAAAAACGCACCGACCGAATCAGCTATTTCGTGTAGCTTCTGCCAGTCGATAATTCGTGGATATGCAGTAGTACCGGCCATTATCAGCTTAGGCTTTTCTTTCAGAGCCAGCTCTGCAATTGCGTCATAGTCCATAAAGCCATCTTTATCCGTAGTGTATTGTACCGAGCGATACAATGTACCAGAGAAGTTTACTTTAAGACCGTGGGTCATATGACCACCATAGTACAAGCTCAGACCCATGACAGTATCACCAGGGTCAACAAGAGCGTAATAGATTGCTTGGTTAGCGGGACTACCTGAATACCCTTGCACATTCGCATGAGTTACACCGAATAGTTCTTTAGCACGATCACGGGCGATATTCTCGACTTGGTCGACAAATTCACAACCCCCGTAATATCGTTGCCCCGGGTACCCCTCTGAATATTTATCTGTTAGGCGAGAGCCAAGCGCCTCTAAAACATCGCCCGATGTATGATTCTCGCTGGGAATCATCTCTAATCCCTGTAGTTGTCGTTTAGTTTCAGCGATGATAAGTTTTTGTATGTCGGTATCTTTTATTGCCATGGCAAGAGTCCTCTGTAGTTAGGTTGAATGGAAAGTAAAAGACACGTTAAATCATGCTTATATAGTACTGCATTTTTGACAATGTGGGTACGTAAATAATGCTACAAACAGTGCTCCCTACGCTACATATAGTGCTTGTATTTAATATCTCTCGTGATATACTAATCGCTGACTATGTCGACAACCAACCAGAAAATCGGCCAACTAATTTACCAGATAAGGCAAGATCGGGGTCTAACCCAGGCAGCCTTCGCCAAACAACTCGGCACCAGCCAATCTGCTGTTAATCGTATTGAACACGGCAAACAAAACCTTAGCCTCGAGACACTTGGGCGTATAAGTGATGTGCTTAATAAGCCAATTATCCAGATTGGCAAAGCCGGCGTAAACCTTCGCGTCGAGGGTGGCCACGAACTACACGGTAGCATCACCCTTAAAAAGAGTAAGAATGCCGCCGTAGCCCTACTCTGCGCAGCATTACTCAACCACGGTGTCACACGCTACAAAGCATTCCCTCGAATCGAAGAAGTGAATCGAATTATCGAAGTACTAGAGAGCATTGGCGTTAAAATCAAATGGCTACCAGGCAACGATATCGAGATTCGTCGGCCAGCCGAACTAAACCTCAAAGCAATCAATGCTGAGTCTGCCCGCAAAACTCGCAGTGTCTTGATGTTGCTTGGCCCTCTGATGCATGAGCTCAATTCTTTTAACATCCCTTACGCTGGTGGCTGTAAACTTGGCACCCGAACCGTCGAACCACACTTATTGGCACTCGAACAATTTGGGGTTGGTGTTGTGGCGCACACTGGGCACTACGAAGTAGTTGTCGACAAAAAACTACCCGAAGATCAAGTTGTGTTGTATGAAGCCGGCAACACAGTAACCAACAATGCACTTATGGCCGCTGCTCGAAGTGAAGGCACTACCGTTATTCATGGGGCGAGTGCAGACTACATGGTGCAAGATTTATGTATGTTCCTTGTTAAATTGGGCGTCAAAATCAGTGGCATTGGTTCACCAGTCTTAACCGTTAAGGGTGTGTCGAAAATTAAGAAAAATCTTACTTTCGAACCGACCGAAGACCCCATTGAAGCAATGTTCTTTATCTCCACAGCCATAACCACTAACTCCCACATCACTATCTGCCGTGTACCAATTGACTGGATTGGGCTAGAACTCTTCAAGCTGAAAATGATGGGGTTGCAGTACAAGACCACTCCACGTATTCGAGCTGCAAACGACGTTACCGACTTGGTAGACCTCGAAATCGAGAAGCACAACGGCAAGCTAAGCGCACCTCATGATAAGCTACATCCTAACCTCTGGCCTGGCATTAACCCCGACAATATTCCGTATTTTGTGCCAATCGTAGCGGTCGCAAAAGGGCGAACTCTGATTCACGACTGGATATTCGAGAACCGAGCCATTTACTATACCGAACTGACAAAAATTGGCGCAAACATCGAGCTAGCCGACCCACATCGTATTTATGTACAAGGCCCGACTAAGTTCACCAAAGCTGATGTGGTCTGCCCACCAGCTCTCCGGCCTGCCAGCTTATTACTTATTGGTATGCTTGCGGCCGAAGGAACATCCATCTTACGAAACGTCTACACCATTAATCGTGGCTACGAAGATCTTGCCGAGCGACTGAATAGCTTAGGTGCTAAAATCACCGTTCTAAACGAAATCTAACCCCGCACTTTACTCAACTGTCCAAGGTCCGACCTTGGAAAACGAGCAACACAATACAATGGTTTCCAAGGTCGGACCTTGGACTAAACTGCGGTGCGGGCAGCACGCACGGGCGAAACCCAGCTGCTCTCGGAGTACCCTCTACGCAATACTTTATGGGGTTTAGCAACAACCCTAAATATCGCTACAATCTGCACTACATCCATAATATAAAAGACAAAATACATCAGTGGCGCATACATACTCTGAACCACTTTTTGCCGACGTGTTAAGTGCTCGTCGGGCCAGATATTAGACAAGACGTACGCCGTAATCGTAATGTATGCACCGATAAACAATACACCCGTCTGTTGACTGATTGATATGTACAATACATACCCTAAAATTATAGGTTCGAGTAGTAGAGCAACTTCACTCAAGAAAGCTACGGGCATTCGATAAATGGTGAGCATCTTCTGGTATTTACCACTGGCATTGCCGACAAGATTTCGGTACTTAAATAGGTTTTGAATCATACCTAACTTCCAGCGATATCGTTGCTTGAGTAAGTCTTTAAATGTCTGCACTGGCTCGGTCATAGCAAGCACATCAGCGGCATAGACAATTCGCCCCGCTTTACCATAGCGAGTGATAATCTTCATACTCAAACCAATATCTTCGGTTTGAGTATCGGTGTCATACAATTTTACTGCTTTTAAAACTTCAGCACGATATGTAGAGGCAACCCCGCCAACAATAATCTCGCAATTTGTAAGAGTGTAGAACTTCTTTGAACGGTAACCAATCATATGCTCAAAGCGCTGCAATAAGCCAAGTACAGTTGGTGTTTCAAGCAGTTTTACATTAGCTGCAACACCTAGCACAGATTTATCGTCAAAATAGGCTACTGCGTTCTGGATAGCATGAGCCTCCAGCAGACAGTCGGCATCGAGTGTCATAATTAACTGGCCACGAGCATACGTCGTAATGCAGTAATTAAGGCCTGCGCCTTTGCCAACATTTTTTCGTCGACTCACTAATCTCAACTGCATATCTGGATGAGCACGCTTAAAGGCCCGCACAATCTTGGCCGTAGAATCTGTACTTTTATCATCGTGCACAATTACTTCCACGTGACGATAGGTATTGTCATAGATTGATTGTAAACACTGCTCAATAGCAAGCTCTTCATTATGCGCTGGAATGACTACAGTCACCAGCTTCTTAAAAGAAGGGCTTGCCCCGCGCAAACGGTTATGCAGCCACCAACTATACTGATTCAAAAATTCTTTAGCTTTAGAGGTTTTCTTCTGTCGAGCCACCTTAATGTCGTAGATATTTGCTCCGATAACAAAGAGCCCTAAATGTAAGAAATTCATGGTACCAACAACTAGGAAAATATAGACGAGGATTTCTTGTAGCAATCTCATTGCACGCGCACCAATTCAAAGCTAAATAATGTACGATTCTGCGACCAAACACCGGTGCAGGTTTGCAAGACTAATCGGGGTGAACCCTTATAGCCAAACAACGCCTGGTTACTTGGTGGCGTATCATAAGCAGAACGGAAGGTATACATAAAAACGTGATTGTTACTGGTTGATACATAGGCCACACTCCCTGGTTTTATCCGTGGTAGTTTCTCGAATACATTAGCGTTGTTGTGCCCATATATAAAAGTATTGCCGAGCTGAGTGTTTGCTGGATAGCTAAGCGTTGCAAACTGAGCCTTGTCTTCGTTCAACGTCCAGTCTTGTTTTTTGGCATCATAGTAGCCATCTACGACCGGTAGATTTATTCCAAGTGATGGAATCTTGATACGAACCGGCTTGCCACTTACCTGCTGGTCTGCATTTGCTAGTTTTACTGAGGTAGATGTTGTTGAAAGTGGACTATCAGCCATGGCGCCGGGCTGAGGTTTGGCGCCAAAGAAAACAGGCCAGCCAATAGCTAGCCCGAGTGCAACACAAAATACCGCTGCAATTAATTGAATGCGTGTGCGTGTCATAAATAACCTAAGTGCAGGAACAGATGAGCCTGACGGTTATCGAATTATCGATTAACGCGTTTTGCCACCGCACTGGCGATAGTCGTAACAAAAGCGATTGACCCAACAGCAATACATGCTGTTGCGATAATTGCAGTTACTTTTGAGCCGGTGGTCGGCAGGATAATTGCTGCAGGGATAACTGCAGCTGAAAGTACTTTTCCGTACATTTTCACTCCTCTTATAGCTAGAGTCTCTCTAGCAGTTGATACCGTGTTGAACTAATGTTGTTAAATATTAGTCACTACAGAGGTGATTATACATCTTTATGACATATTGTAAAGTATATTGTTTATTAGTGTTTATGCTTTGTATGATGCTATTGACATTCGGTGTTTTTCCTGATACTATATGTACGTTTTAATGAATGTCAGCAATGACTTGTGATTTGTATCTGGTCGCTTGAATCACAACGAGCTAGTAGCGAACCCACGGCATACTATATGTTTTGCATATATATACCTTGGCAAGTCGACCGAGGTTTTTTTATGTCAAGATTTAACTTCGACCCCAGCAAAACAACCCGCCCTTTTGAGAATCTGCCTGATATGTCAGATATCGACCCCGCATTGGCTTTGACCGATAGCGTTATTACGAGTACCCTTCGTCGACGAGCAGATTTTCAGTACAACGGTGAAATGAATTTGATGGCTGCAGTGCACCTTTTACAGACTCCTGAGTGGCGAGATATCGACCAGCAAACTGCACATACAGTACTACGGGGAATTTGCACGTTTACTAAAGCTAGAGTAGTCTGCAGGGTTGCAACCATATCCGACAGTACAACGGGCACCCTTCTCTTGTCAGAAAGCTCCTGGGCTGGGCACGAAGTGTTTGCTACAGAAGCAAACTTAGCAGTAATGGCCACCGATACCATGCAGAACTATGCGGCAATGGATTCACGCTTTGCCGAACCATTTGAAAAGCTTTGGGGTGACGCTGGCATTGCAGTCAGTCAACATTTTCGCCAGGGTGCACTATCGGTAATAGAAGAGCAGGGGCAAGCGTAATGGCAGCTAGCATAAATCATGGGCGGCGCGAATCAGACCATCTTAGTGACTTAACACAACAGATATTGGCCGGTGGTGTTGGGGCGATTAACATTGAGCAGTTCGCTACTGACAGTGAAAAATTAGCATACACTAGGCAATACGCAAAAGCTATGCAGCACATTTTGTCGCTCACAGCATATGTGTCACGATTTGAATCACTCGAACGAGAGCGTTCTATTGAAGCGCGAGCTGCAGCTGCCGAGCGACGGTCATATACCGATGAAAAAACCGGGTTACCAAACGCACACGCACTGCGATTCGCCTACGAATCTATGCCCCGAACAGGGAGTCTACTATTTATTGACCTTGATCATTTTAGTGCAACCAACGAAACACTAGGCCACTTCAAAGCAGATACTTTACTGGGCATGATAGGGGAACGCCTGCTGAATGCTGTACGTCGAGATGAAGATACTATTGGACGGCATGGCGGTGATGAATTTGTAGGGCTATTGCCTCATACACCTGTCGAGACTGCCATGATTGTGGCGCAACGTATTTCTGATTCAATTGCAGCAATAACAGATGTCGAGGGTATCCCAATTTCTCAGACTGCAAGTATTGGCGTAGCTGCTCACAACGGTGAGTTAGACTACAAGACTGCACTCGAACAAGCCGACAGTGCTATGTATATCGCTAAAGCACAGGGTCGTAATCAGGTAGTACTGCTTCCTCAGCAACAGTGATCAACCCTACTGAGATTAGGCTTTACCTCTGTCCGTATTAAGATTATGCTTATACCATATAAGTATAAAGGATCTGTATGGACCACGATACCAACAACGATGCCGACCAGGCCGAAAATAATAGCGCCGAGCTACCGACAGCGCCAGAACTAGAAACAACCAAAGCAGAAGAAAATAGTAATCCTGATACACCAGAACCAGAGGA
The DNA here is from genome assembly GCA_964409615.1 of uncultured Candidatus Saccharibacteria bacterium. Taxonomy (GTDB): domain Bacteria; phylum Patescibacteriota; class Saccharimonadia; order Saccharimonadales; family AWTP1-31; genus AWTP1-31. The sequence goes on from CAYPDT010000001.1 coordinate 367,753, forward strand.
AACATCAGCAGAACCATCTTCTACAGTAACCAGCCAAGTCGAGTCGGATACAGACCTAGCATCCGATACCAGCGACAAGGTAACGTCAGACAAAACTGGAGAAAAACCAAAGAAAGCACGTTTTGGATGGGCAAAAGCGCATAAGAAAACTGCAATTGCTATAGCCGTCGTAATCATCGCCTTAGCTGTTGGTGCTGTTTTTTTGTTATTGCGAGATAAAAAGTCTACGCCTTCAAGTACCGGCTCCAACAATACGAACAATAACACAAAGCTTCCCAGCAAAGAAGTTGGCGACTTAACGTTTTGGGATGAGGCTAAAACGGTTAGCCCATTGAAACTATTTACTGATACGAAATTCCTTGGCGGAGTTTGTGATACCGCAACAAGCTCTACGGGCTGTGACTTAAATACGGCAGAATCGATTACGACCTACTCACAAATTGGCACCACCAAAGATGGAGGTAAATTGATAGCCCTTACTATCGACCAGGGGCTCGATTATAATCAATACCTCATCGTCGATCACGGCAATGATGACCTGACAATCATTAAAGAAGCCAGCAGCCCAAACAACCTTGATGCCAGCAATGGCCAGGTGGCAACTGACTTCTTGAATGCCCTTACCGACAAAGTATCGATAGATACTAAAACTTCTATCCCTGAGTTCAATTTCGCAAAAGATGTTGAAGTTGGTGGCCAAAAAATGAAAATTCAAGGTGATTACGTAAAGGGATATTACATGAATGGCGGTCTAAAGGGCATTCGTGGTATCGGATTTGGTGGCGGTCAAGTAGACACCAGCAAGGTCAAGAAAATTGGTGAAAAAGATGGCAAAACTTTCTATGAGGTTATCAGTAATGAACAATCGACATATAGCGTAAAAGCTTTCTATGCAGCCTACAAAAACATCGTTGGTTTTCGTTACTACCAAAACGGCGAGATTGCCGGCGCGACCGATGCGCTGCCTATTAAATGGTCAGCCGGTGAACAAAATAGTTCAAAATACTTTAGCGCTGGTGCTGGCTGTGGCTCTTCAACGGGCTTCGTGATTGCCACTAACGTATCAAGTAGCGACTTAACTCAGGTTGGTACAAGTCCTGCTGGCCAAAAAGTCTACCAGCTATCCAACAACCATCCGCTCGTCACTGAATTGTTTGATAAAGACTACGCTAAAGGCAGTATGCTCGAAGACAGCAGCCCCCTAAAAAATCTCAGCATTCAGCAGTTTGCCGACAAGCACGCATATTTCTTAGTAGAGAACGGCTTAGGTGAGTATGTGGTATTCCTACGTGACGACCTGATAGTTCGTGGTGGTTGCGCTAAACCAGTCATTTACTTGTATCCAACTCAAGCAACTACGGTAAGCGTTGCGGTTGGGGCAGACGTGACGGTCTCTGACCCACTATACCCGAAGGGCGGTTGGCGTAATGTTTTGGCTCAACCTAACGGGCAGCTTCGCTACCAAAACAAATCATACGACTCACTATTCTGGGAGGGTTACGGTGAGGGTGCCTATCCTGATATCACAGCCGGAACAGTTGTTACGCGCAACGATGCACCTGGCACTATGCGACAACAACTGGCCGCACAAGGTCTTGCTGGTAAAGAAATTGAAGACTTCATGACTTTCTGGGAGCCTCGCCTACCAAATACTCCTTATGTGCGTCTCAGCTGGCTAACCAACTCTCAGCTTAACAAGCTAGCACCACTTACGGTCAGTCCTAAACCACAGACAAGTATTCGTGTCTTCCTAGACTTTGAAGGCCTCACCCAGCCTGTTTCTATGCGACCTCAGAAATTCAGTGCGCCAGTCCGTAATGGCTTCACCCTTGTTGAATGGGGTGGCTTAGCCCGCACCGGCCTCCAAAACCTATAACCACAGATTGCATTGCGGTAATTCCTAGCTGCGCATCAGATAGCTGGGTCATTGACTCTCCGTCAGCGCAGCCGGGTTGGTATGACAAGGAAATGCGATAGTGTTATTGCAGTTCAGTTGTCATGCCATCCGCGCGTGAGCGGTCAATGACTTCAGTTATCTGAATGAGAAGCTAGACTAGCGGAAGATGCTACGTTTGTGGGTAGATTGAAATTGCTGCAAGAGTTCTTGCTGTTGCTTGCTGAGTTTGGTGGGTGTATCAACAACCAAGGTAACAATGTGTGCGCCACGGTTTGAGCCACGCAGATGTGGAACGCCATGGCCAGACAACTTGAAGTCTGTACCGCTTTGCGTGCCAGCTGGCACTTTCATACGGACCGGGCCATCAACAGTTTTTACATCTATTTCGGTACCAAGAGCCGCACTCACCATGTCGACATGTTCTTCGCTTAGCACTAAATCGCCTTCGCGGGTGAAGTGCTTATGTGCCTTAACGCGCACGTGCACATACAAATCGCCCTTGGGTCCATTCGCCATAGCCTCGCCCTGCTCGCGCAAGCGAATTGTTGCACCGTCATCAATACCGGCTGGAATCTTAATAGTTATATTCTGAGCCTTAACTTTTGTACCTTTACCATGACAAACGGTACAGGCTTTTTCTGGAATCTTGCCGGCCCCCTTACATATATGACAGATGGCAGCCTGCTGGATATTGCCAAAGACTGTTTGCATAACGCGCATGGTTTGGCCACTTCCCTTACAAGTATCACAGGTTTTTAGTTCATAACCTGGCTCCGCGGTCGTACCTTTACAATGTTCACAAACATCTTCAATGCTAACCCTGAGTTCATGTTCTTTGCCAAAGATAGCTTCTTCGAAGCTCAGGTCAACGCTTGTTTCTACATCTCGCCCTCGGCTGCTTCGTCGTTGACCACCAGAGGCACCACCGCCGAAGAAACTTCCAAAAATGTCACCAAGACCAAGGTCTCCAAAGTCGAAATTAACATTCTGCCCACCAAAGCCACCTGCCCCGCCGAACGGGTTGCCACCGGGGCCATCACTGGCTGCACTCGTACCTACACCAGCATGACCAAACTGGTCATATCGTTGTCGTTTACGCTCGTCCTTTAATACTTCGTAAGCTTCATTAATCTCTTTAAACTTAGCTTCATCGCCCCCAGCTTTGTCGGGGTGGTGCTCGATAGCCTTTTTACGAAAAGCTTTTTTGATTTCATCATCGCTGGCACCCTTGCCTACACCTAATACATCATAGTAATCTCGTTTACTCATTACTTATGGCCTCCAAGTGCAACCTTAATGCCAAGGGCAATCAAGATACCGCCAAAAGTCTGCTCGACACGGTGTTTTATACGGGCGAAAGGTCGGTTAATTTTCTCGTGCGACAAAACGATTGCCACAAATGAAAACCAGATAAACGTAGCGATAATCATCTCTAGGCCGTAGACCATTTTAAAACCAACTGCTGTCTTAGGATTAATAACAGTCGTAAACAGTGCCAAGAAATAAAGCGTGGCTTTGGGGTTGAGTATATTGGTTAAAAGACCCATCCGAATAGCTTGCGCTGTCGTTAAGTCTTTTTTTGCCTCAGCTTTAAATTCTGTCTTTTCGGTGGCTGGCTTAGCAAATAATGACTTGATACCGATAAATATTAGGTACAAGGCGCCTACCCACTTAATGACATTAAATAAGACTATCGAGCGAGAAATAATAAGGCCGATACCTAACAATGAATAGGTTATATGAACCATCACACCTAAGGCCAGGCCAACAGCGGCTAATACGCCTGTACGTCGCGAATAAACAAGCGAGTTGCGCATCACCATGGCAAAATCTGGCCCCGGGCTCATAACTGCCAACTGATGGATACCGGCGATAAGTAATAATTCTTGCCACATATAGCCTCTATTTTAGCACTTGATAGGCTTGAGTGCCAGAACTATTTATGCCTCGACAAGATCGTGGTATGCAGCAGCATAAGCCATGATTGAATCAGGACTAGTATGGTCAAGGTCTTGTGTTTGCCGAAGGCTGCTTACTGCAGCTTCATGACGCGTTTCGTCATCCATTGCCAGCTGAGAAGGCGCATCAACTAAGTCTGGGAAAACAACATCCGACCCAATAATCACGCCGCCAGCTCGCTTAACCCTGTCTTGCCAGACCTGTGGCTTACACTTTTTCTTGTTGGCGTTAGGGTTTGAGTAGCAATGGTAGTCAGTTTCGCATTGCCATGGGCCTAAGCCACCCGTATCAATCATTTCAGCCGTTACAAACGCGGAAGCTCGAGCATCAAGTGCATCGGTGCTGACTTGCTGATTAGGATTTCGTTTGTTGTAGCCGTTTACTCTAGCGGGCCATAAGTCTCGTCTATGTTGTGCGAGGCCTAAATATACTTTACCGTCGTAACGGCCAATTGCTCCTGCATCAAGCATAGACTCGCAGGTCATCTTTCCAAGTAACCCAATATCAGAAAGGCCATACTTGTTTGATGCTTCGACAATATTATAAATAGTCGGGTCCGACACTCGAACATCACAAGCTGTACCTGCTTCGACAGTAGTCAGCATTAAACCCGCTGCAACTACACCACGCATGGTTTTTTTCATATGAGCTCCATAAATAATCTGCACAATAGCTGTGCATTAGGTTAGTAGGTGTCAGATTGTAAGCCGTCTTTTTTGCTGGGTTACCAGTGATTAGGCTTAAGATCTAAACCTCTCAGGTTTGCGTGGATAGCATTCCACTCCCTGAGCGGTATTACGTTAGATCGGTTTGACAAGATATATTATAACAGATTTTCTATCTTGAAACAACACTACCCATTAAAGCCGTGATTAAAAGAAGACCCACGAACGGGTCTTCTTTATGCTGTTTTGACTAGATAGATTACTTTTTGTCTTCGTCGACAACTTCACCTTCTACAGGTTCATCCTTGTCAGACTTCTTGTCGGCATCAGCTTCGCCGTCTGCCTTTTCATTAGCATCTTTACTAGCTTCTTCATACATCTTGGCACCAATTGGCATGATTGCGTCAGTTAGGGCTTTAGCAGCAGCTTCGAGCGCTTCTTTATCGGCTTTCTCGTCGCTTGCAACCTTTTTAGCTTCTTCAACTGCTTCGTCAATCTTTTTGGCATCGTCTTCCGAAATCTTGTCTTTGTTATCAGACTTCATCTTTTCCGCCTGGTAGATAGCACTGTCAAGCTGGTTTTTAGCTTCGATACTTTCGCGCTTCTTTTTATCTTCTTCGGCGTGAGCTTCGGCTTCTTTAGCCATCTTCTCAACTTCTTCTTTGCTAAGACCACTCGAACCCTGAATAGTAATTGTCTGCTCTTTACCGGAGCCTTTGTCTTTAGCGGTAACATTCAAAATACCGTTCGCATCCAGGTTGAAGGTAACTTCAATCTGTGGGACACCACGTGGAGCTGGTGGAATACCGTCGAGGACGAAACGCCCTAGGCTCTTGTTGTCGGTAACAAATTCGCGCTCACCCTGTACAACATGAATCTCTACCTGGTTCTGGTTGTCGGCAGCAGTAGAGAATACTTCACTCTTGCTACTTGGGATTGTCGTGTTTCGCTCAATTAGCTTGGTCGCAACGCCACCAAGTGTTTCAATACCAAGTGAAAGTGGCGTAACATCTAGCAGTAATACGTCTTTGACATCACCCTGCAGAACACCACCTTGAATAGCTGCACCAACGGCAACTACTTCGTCGGGATTAACACCTTGCATTGGGTCTTTGCCAAAGATCTTCTTAACTTTTTCAACGACCGCTGGCATGCGAGTCATACCACCAACTAAGACAACTGCATCAATGTCACTAGCCTTTAATTTGGCATCTTTTAAAGCTTTTTCACATGGGATAGCCGTTTTGTCGATGAGCTCACCAACAAGGCTTTCTAACTTAGCGCGGGTTAGCTTGTGCTCGAAGTGCTTTGGTCCATCCGCATCAGCGGTAAGGAATGGTAGGTTGATGTCGACTTCGTTGGCGGTAGAAAGCTCAATCTTGGCCTTCTCTGCTTCGTCACGAAGGCGTTGCATAGCTGCTTTATCATCGGTAACATCAACACCAGAATCTTTCTTGAATTCATCAACCAAGTAGTTAACAATCACACGGTCGAAGTCTGCACCGCCAAGGTGAGTATCACCATTAGTACTCTTCACTTCGAAGACACCATCACCAAGCTCTAGAATAGAGACGTCGAAAGTACCACCACCAAGGTCGAAGACAGCAACTTTTTCATCTTTCTTGGCTTCTTTATTTAGACCATAGGCCACAGCAGCAGCGGTTGGCTCGTTAATAATACGTTCTACTTCTAGGCCAGCGATTTTACCGGCATCTTTGGTAGCTTGGCGCTGTGAGTCGTCAAAGTAAGCAGGTACGGTAATGACAGCTTGGCTAACCTTGTCGCCTAAGAAAGCTTCTGCGTCTGCCTTGAGCTTGCCCAAAACCATAGCACTGATTTCTTCGGGGCTATATTCTTTGTCGCCCATCTTAACTTTAACGGCGTTGCCGCTTTTAACTATCTCATAACCCATTAACTTGAGGTCACGCTGAACTTCTTTATCGTTCCAGTTTCGGCCAATCAAGCGCTTTGCTTCGTACACAGTATTGCTAGGATTAGTTACCATCTGGCGTCGGGCAACTTGCCCCACAAGTCTTTCACCGTTCTTGTTTATGGCTACCACGCTAGGGGTGGTTCGAGCACCCTCGCTATTAGTGATAATTTCTGGCTTGCCAGATTGCATGACAGCCATGGCTGAGTTAGTTGTACCCAGGTCGATTCCGATAATTTTACCCATCTTATTCTCCTTCTTCAAAACTTATAAATTCTTTAATTAGGCCACCGAGCAGAAGCTGATATGTTGCGTATTCTGCAGGATTTCTCATCAGCATATCTATCCATTCCTGGGCGGTATCTTCTGCCGGCAAGCCCCTATTAGCTTCTCTGAGCGCTTCGAGACGACTAAGAGTAGACAGCATTTCATCGACCGACATTTCCATACCTGGAATTGGTTCTATAGGTGACATCGAGAGCTTTCTAGCACTGCATAGTATTGAGTGCTAAAACAATTGTATCATAAAGGAATTAGCACTCTCATGTCAAGAGTGCTAATGCGTTTTTTGATGCTTTGTTAATTCGAAGAGTAAACTATAGAGTATTTTACTAATGTTAATTTAAGCATTTTGCTTCGACTACACCGGATCTGTAGGTGGCTTGGTTGGGGAGATGACCTGACCACCCATAAGTCCGCTATTATCATCAGAGCTGACCGTACCTGGCTTAACAACTGAGCCACTACTATGGGCTTGTTTGTCGGCACCGACTTTCTTCTCGATAAGATCAAGTGTGTCGCTGGCTTTGACGCTTTCTTTGCCAGTCTTTGGCGCTTCTACATTTGGCGCCTCTGAGCCGCTAATTACTTTAGGCATGAGTAGCGGTGAGTTGGCTATAATGTCGGCTTTAGGGCCACTGTTCTGCAAGCCGTTTACCACTACGGTGTTGTGTGATGGACCTTTTGGTCGAAGAGGTCGATTCTTGAACCAGCGAATTATGAGAGCGATGAACACTGCACCAAGCAGTACGGCCGCTGCAATTATCCCATAGGTCATGAGCGTTGGGCCTTTTTTGAGCTTCAGCTCAAAACTCTGTACGCTCGGCTGTGAAGCACTTCCAGCAGTAACGTTAACTTCTTTGGTAGCTGCGCCAAGAACACCTTTGGCTTGGACCTTATATTTACCCGGTTTGATTCCGGTAAAGCTTGCAATACCAGTGGCGTCGGTTACAGCAGTCTGTTTGTTTAGCGTCACCGTTACCCCAGCTACGGGCTTACCGTTTTCGTCAACAATCTTAATAGCGACTGGGCCATTGAGCGTAAAGCCACCACCAGAATCTGTTGGGTTCTGTGAAGCTTCGGGCGTTCCGGCATTCTGCTGAGCATCGTTTCCGGATGAACTCGAATTATTAGAGGAGCTGCCTGAGCCATTGCCCGAACTTGAGCTGCTTCCAGATGGGGTACCGGAGTTATTGCTGCTATTGTTTGTGGGTTTAGTTGGCGTGGTAGGTGTTGTAGGAGTCGTAGGAGGATTAGGAGTGGTTGGAGGTGCCGGAGTCGCAAAATTGAACGTTGCACCGCTCGGACTGTTGTTCCAGAGGTTAGCGCTGTCGCTACTTCGGAGGATAGCTGAACTATTGGCAAAGCTTACGTCTCCACTACCAGAACCGGCAAGTGTCTTGAAGGTGACCGTAGCAACTTGTTGCCGACCCGTTAATGAACCGCCGAGCTTAGCACAAGCAATACTAAACAGACCGGTGCCTGGCGTAACCTTACAGAACTCACCTGCGAAAGCGCCAGAGCTATAGCTAGAGCTTTGATACTGTAACTGAGCTGGATTATAGCTGAGGTCTGCCTGAACACTTGTCATCGATTCTCCGCCACTATCTTCGAAGATAGTAACACTGAAGGTGGAGTTAACATTCTGAGTACCGTTTGCGGGGCTTAACGAAAGAGCCGCATTACCTGCTGCACTAGAATGATGTACAAAGAATGTTAATCCCGACACGGCAATAACAATCGCAAGATTCTTTAATCTGTTAACAGAGACTCGTTTTGTTCTTTTTTGCTTTGCCACCACTATTTACCCCAGCCATTTGCTAATATTTGTAAGTCGAAAATGTTCACAACACCGTCACCTGTCAAATCACCTTGTGTTCGGGTACGTCCGCTCTGTCCGTAATTGTAAGCTAAAGTGTTAAGGTCGATAATGTCCACCCGGTTATCACCGTTGATATCACCGGACTTTGGTGTGGCAACGGTATTCTTGACGGTCACAGTAGCAACGGCAGTCTGCTTTTGATTGCCTGCTCCATCTATAGCAGTAGCAGAAATCGTATGACTACCATCACCCACCTTGGTAGTGTCCCAGGTGTAGGAAAATGGTGAGCTTGTATCGGTCGCAACGAGTTGTGAGTCGATATAAAACTGCACGCGCGCCAGCCCACTACCACCGGTGTCGCTCGCAGTAGCAGTTAGGTCAATATTGCCTGAAACTGTAACGCCAGTGGCAGGTGCGGTCAGAGTAACAGTTGGTAGTGTTGTGTCTGGACTACTCACCGTGAATGGTAGCGCCAGCGAATTATTATTCTCATCTGTCTCAGTTACCGCGCTTGTGCTGTCAGCAGTCGCAGTTACTGTGTGACTACCGCCAGTAGCTGCCCACGCAGTAGTAAGTGTTACTGCCCGCGAGCCCCCGGCTGCCAACGAAGTTGCGCTACTAACAGTCCCGATTACAGTATTGTCTACCTTGAAGCTGATGGTGCCTGGCGCACCGGCAACGGTACCTTGGTTCTTCACGGTAGCCGTAAAGGTTACAGCATTAGTGGCATTTATTGCCGAAGGCGTCCATGTAATGCCGTTGATTACAAAATCCGGTTTACCATTATTAACCGCAAGAATTACTGTTGTAGATGAGGCACTATTGTTAGAAGGGTCGAATGCCTTAGCCACGACACTATGTACACCATCGGTAGCGGTGGTCGTGTCCCAGCTGTAGCTAAATGGTGCGCCCGTATCTGTTGTTTTAAGCACTCCATCTATCCAGAATTCGACTTTACTGACTGTTCCGCTATCATCGCTAGCCGTAGCGTTGATAGTAACCGTTCCACTTGTCTGTGTTCCGGTACCAGGAGATGTTATTGAGACTGTTGGAGGTGTGGTGTCTGGTGGGTTAGCACAATCATCGCCATTACCAGCTGGTGCAGGAGTACACGTGCTACCGCTAGTTACAAGAGTAAACAACACTCGATCAAGCAAAACACCATCGCTCGTGCCGAACATCTTTAGCGTATGCGTACCCTGAGTAAGAGCTACGTTAATCTTGCTACCGCCTGATTGATAATCGACCCAAGTCCAGGTATTGGCCGTTAGCGACCCATTGGCACCAACGGTATAGCAGGTGCCGTCAATCTCGAGCATATAGTTATTATTGGTGCTGTTTGGAATCTGGATACGACTCCAAGCCCGGTAGGTTCCGGTTGCTGGAATGGAAACGTTATTACTAAACGTAACACTTCCGAAGTCTGACGGAGGCTGGCAAGCTGCTGAAGCTCGAGAAGTACGAAACAGTACTGCAGCACTCAATACGAGTGCAACTGCTATCAAGCTTGGCATCCATTTTTTGGATAGAACGCGCATAACACTATAGTAACGCATAAATCGCTTATGGTACATATGTACTTAGTACCTCTATCACGCTACAATGGTGAACATAAGCAAGTATGAAAAAACTCAATGGTCGAACCAAAACTAACACCCCTACACACCACACTGGTTTGGCTCGATATTTTCGGCGTTTAGCCAGATCAAATCGAGCCCGACCACTTATTATTGTTCTTTCTTTTGTACTAGTTGGCACTATTATCCTGATTGCGACCAAAGCAGCTACTCCAAATGGCTCATTAGAATCTGAGAGTGGAACACGTTCCACAAATACAAGTATCGGATATGATAGCAAGGCATCCAACGGTATGTTTATACGGTTTGGCGCCACCGGCGATGGCAACCAATCACGACGATTCTTTGCGGACGATGCTTCATGGAACAAGCCAGTTTCGGCTTTTGGGGCTGCAACCGACAATCGCCTAACCCAGTACGCAGACCGTTTCTGGAACTATGCCGGCCTGCCAGCAGAACCAGGAGATACTAATGTTCACTTCAGAGACTATAGCGTACCTATATATGATGTTAGCGAAGCAAACACTACAGTAAGAATCTTCCAGGCTATTTGGGCACAGAATCAGCAATCGTTTAGTACAGCTGGCGGACAAATTGGCGACACTGTACCCTGGAATACTAGTTGGAAACCGGGAACCGGGAACGACCGCATTATGCACATCGTCAACTATGATACTGGTTATAATTATGGCTTTTGGGTAGTTGACGAACCAAAAATTGCCTGCAACGACCGTAACATATTTGGCATTGCCCTCTTTGATGGCCCGAACACCAAGGCTGGATACGAACCAGATAATCCAAACCACCTGTGCATGGCAGCATATGGTCAATACACTGGACTCTACACCGTTAAAGATGGCACAACACACAATGATCGCGGGATGGGCATAGACAAGTTAGCGCTTGTAACTCGAGCTAACGAAGTTAAATCAGGTGCTATCCGCCATGCTCTTGAGCTAACAATCACCTCAACCATGTTTGGCTCGCCAGAGTGCTCCCCAGCAAACAGTGCTTTTGTTAGCGGTGCTGGCGTAGATTGCGGATTTTACTTGCCACCTTCCACGCGCGTCGAATTTTCTGGCAATGAAAATGATCGTATAACCAATCGATGTAGTGTGCCGACCCAAGTAAACAGTACCGGAAGGTCAAAGACTATACCCGAAGGAATTCGTATCGCACTCAATATTAGCGATGGAGATATTCAAGCTTGGTTAAATCAACGCGGCTTCACTGGCGCCAAAAGAGAAACTGCACGCATCTTTGCGGTAGCACTTCGTGACTACGGAGCAATAGTTGGTGAGACGGGCTGCTTTGGTATCGGTATCGAAACCGACGGACTCATGAACCCGACAACTGCAAACACCTGGGCAAGCCTAGGTATCACCGATATCCCAGGCGACAAAAATCCACATGGCGACCTACTCGATGGGCTATTCACTCGACAACGCATCTACGTAGTTAATCCACCTCCCGCACCATAGTAGCTAGTACTTACTGCTCTACTGGTGCGACGGGATAAACAGCACATTCTCCGGCGGATATTTTAGCTAAGCAAGTTGCTACGTACTCGGGCATATACTTTGAGCGCCCCAAATCCTCTCGGGATACAAGCACGTTTAGCACATCGTCTGCACCAGCGCCCAGCTGAACGTCTCGACGAGCATCATTAACCGCAAAAGCTTGGTCAGGGGTTAAGCCTTCAAACAAGTCGCGAAATTTCTCTTCATTTCTGCAAAACGTTCCACCCACGTAAGTTCTGCCGATTTTAGAAGCACGAACACCAAGAAATCTGTCTTTACCCATCTAAGATGCGCTACTTACGAACTACTTTTACCATAGCGTGGCGAATAACTTGGTCACCCAGTTGGTAACCAGCCTGAAGCTCTTCGCTGACTACTTCGTTGTCGCCATCATCACCATCCATGCCAACTGCCTCGTGCAGATGTGGGTTAAATGGTTCGCCCACAGTTTTAATACGTGCCACACCCATACCAGCTAACGTTGTCTCGAATTGCTTTACAACGCCTTGTACACCCTTTATGTAAGTGTCATCGGCGAGTTCAGCAGGGACATGTTTAAGCGCCCGTTCGAAGTTATCGATTACAGGCAACAGCTCTTCAATGACAGACGATTTTACCATGCTTTTTAGGCTAGCAAGCTGCTCTTCGTGTCGACGACGAATATTCATAGCATCTGCACGTTCGCGTTGCAAAGCTTCGGTCAATTCGGCAACCTCTTTAGCAAGTTGCTCCGTAATATCATCTGGTTGTTGTGGTTGATTTTGTTGCTTAGTTTTAGACATATAATACCTCTTCTAGTGCTTCACCGGTGCGCCGTACAAGACTCATAACATCGCGGTAACTTTGCCGCGTCGGCCCCAGAACTCCGATATAACTACGGTCGCTAAAGTTACTTCTAAAACGACTTACTATTAATGAACAGCCGGCACTGCGACCGATAGGATTCTCTTGGCCGATATACACACTGAGCGGTTCGTTGGGTGCAGCTTCGTACAGCCAAGGTTCGAGATTGTCGAGTAGTCGAGCGACTTCTCGTACCTGGCCACTATTCATGAATTCTGGTTGGCCAAATAAGTTAGACAACCCGCTCATATAAAGCTGGTCGCCGATGGTTGCCAAACCAAGGTTATGAGTCAACTCAACTAATGTATCGACAGCGCTTTTAATTACCTTCTCGCTTACTCCACCGCCTGCAACACGAGTAGCTAGCGCTTTTTCAGCCCGACGCTCTGCAGAAGATTCCGGCCGGCTCTCAGCCAAATTATTCACGTAGTAACGGTAGCCTTTATCAGTTGGTACGCGGCCGGCACTGGTGTGCGGCTGCTTGATAAATTCTCGCTTTTCTAACTCAGCCATCTCGGAACGAATGGTTGCAGACGAAACGCTAAATACTTTAGCCAATAAACTAGAGCCTACTGGGCTGGCAACTTCGGCATACTGCTCAACGATTGCTTGCAGAATTTTTTGCTGACGCTCACTTAACATGAGCCTATTTTAGCACTCACTTGCTTAAAGTGCCAATAGTCTAGACTGCTGCTGTTGAGTTGCTTATTCCTGGGGTAGTAGCAGCCGCCTGCAGAGGCGCAGTCTCAGCCTGTAGTAAAGCATTGATTTCTCGTTGCTGATTAGCAATCTCTAGATAGTCCATAGTGGTATCAATCAGCAATCTTAAAGCTTTCTTTGCTGCCATTCGCGGGCTTACTTCGAGTGGTTGTTCGACGTCATCTAAATCAAAGGCTTGGATAGAAAGGTCAGCAACAGATGTCACAAAATGAATGCGATGCTTAGGAATCCACAAGCCCCGTTCGGTGCCATCATATGCCGGCCACATATCTATTGCATATCGGGCTGAACCATTTGGCCCATCTCGATCTACATGCTCAACATCTACACCATGCTGCATGAAGCGCTCGTTATCATCGGTAGGCTGTACGTATAACTCGCCTCCAAACAACCTGTTAAACAGATGAGCGTTAATATGTAGCTTGCTAATAAGACTTTTTACTCGCTTGCCTTCTGTATGAGCAAGAGTAGTAGTTTGAACTTCCATAAAATGCATTATACACAATAGTACGACAATTTATGCAAAATTTCTGTGCTCGCCATTAAAGATGATGACCTCTTGAATAATACTTAACTTGTATACTATACTGTCTGGAATGAATTCAAATACAAAGACTGAAAAAATTGAAACAATCATAGCCTGGTTAGGTACCGGTAGCATAAATGTCTTTGGCGTTCCTCTTGCCGGCAAGGATACTCAGTGCGCAGAATTAGCCCTTGCGCTGTCGGCTGAGACTTTTGGCGGCGGCGATATACTTCGCAACAGCAAAACCTCTGACAATCTCCAAAGCGAAATAAATAATGGTAAATTAGCTCCAATGGAAGAGTATTTGTCTCTTATTCTGCCGTATTTTGGCCGTAAAGAATTTGTTGGTAAGCCTTTGGTATTAAGCTCTATCGGCCGCTGGCTTGGTGAAGAGGATGCTGTAATGCAGGCAGCAGAACAGTCCAATCACCCCATTAAGGCAGCTGTGTTTCTAGAACTACAACCGCAAGAGGCCCACGACCGATTAGAGGTGGCTGAACGTGGCAGGACCGACGACTCGAAGCACATACTCGAAACGCGTTTTGATGAGTTTGATACTAAAACTCGCCCAGTACTTGAAACCTATAAAGCCAAAGGATTACTACTAAGCATTGACGGTAATCAAGCAATCAACGATGTAACCGATGAAATTATTGACGCCCTTTATCGCAAAGCAAAGGAGCAAGTATGAAGGTAGCACCGAATTTCAGTTTGCAAGATCAAACTGGCACAATACGAACATTGAGTGATTTTGCTGGGAAATGGTTGGTCTTATATTTTTACCCTAAAGACAACACCCCTGGCTGCACTACCGAGGCGTGCAATTTCCGAGATGCCCGTGACTCTATAGCTGCACTTGGTAATGCTGAAGTTGTGGGCGTAAGTCGCGATTCGGTACAAAAACACGCCAACTTTGCCAAAAAATATGACTTAAATTTCACGCTACTGAGCGACCCTGATACCGAAGTTATTAAGGCCTACAACTCTTGGGGAGAACGCAAACTTTTTGGGAAACTATTCTTGGGTATACTCCGTAATACTTTTATTATTGACCCTACGGGCAATATCGTTAATGAATACCTTGGAGTGGACCCACAAGCTCACGCAGCCGAGATTATCAACGACCTCAAATCCCTTCAATCCACCTAACCTTGTCCAAGGTCGGACCTTGGACAATTGATGGTGAGGGGTGAATGTGGTAATGTAGGCAATTATGCCTAACAGCCCGTTTTCGACCGAAGCTCGAGATGTCCAACCCTCGCCAGACCACAACCCAGCGCTCAATATCGGAGAGGTTTCGCTCGATATTTTTATGAGTTCAGAAGCAAGTGGCGTACTAACTACACCTGTATTGCCAATTGAGCATCGTAAAGCTGTAGTAAACGCTATCTTCACGCTCTTAGAAGCTGCCGACCTGCCCCAAGCCGTAGCACATACAAACAATGACCGAGTTGGTGCTTTTAGCTACGCCTCAAGCAAACAGATTGGTGAATTTACTGCTTTTGAAGCGGTTGCAGAGGCTCTTCGCGACGTTGGTTACGCTGTTAGTACCCCACTAACCGATTAGCCCTTCCCTATGAGGTAGTGGTCGGAGCAATTATTGGCATTGCTAGTAAGATGTTTGGCTCACGCTCAGCAGGAAGGGTTATGGTTACTGTAGTGCCAGCACCAAGTTTGCTTCGGATGGATATGGTTCCGCCGAGCTTATCGGTAATTACCTTGGTAGTGTACAAGCCTAGGCCAATACCCTCGTAGTTGTACTGCATCGATTCTGTGCCACGCGTAAATGGCTTGAGTAAGCTTGGAAGTTTCTGTTCGGAAATGCCTACACCGGTGTCGCTTACAGATAGGACTAACTTGTTAAGTCTCTTGAAGAGTAAGACCTCTACATTACCGCCAACTTTACTAAATTTGGCAGCGTTACCGAGTACGGAATCGATTATCTGCCTCATTTCATCGGCCTGAATTCGCATGACAATACCTGGATTAATGCGAGCGTCGAAGGTAATCTTTTTATCGCTATTTTCGGTATTCAACTGGGCAACAGCTTTTTGAGCATAGGTTGTCACATCGAAGAGAGGTGCTTGATCGGTAAACTTCGAGAACTTTTCGATATTTGTTAGGCCTTTATTGATACCGCCGAGCATATTGAGACCGTTGAAGAACAGTTTTGCTTCTGGCAGCTTCTTGAGTGATTCGCTCGCAATCTCGAGTGTTTCGTAATGCTCTTTTATCACCTTAAGAGCCTCAGGGATGAAGGTGCCGCGCTTCTTATAGAGTTCTGCCTCGAGAGCCAATTGCTTTTTGGTAATCTCTTTGGTCTCTTCGAGTGAATTACGGTAACGATATGCCAGGCCGACCAAGCCGACACCCAGAGCGTATAGGCTAAGCTCAACAAAGATGCGGAATGGCGACTTGTTAAATACGTCTGCATAGATGAAGAGTGCGTTGGCAAGAGCTAACAAGCTTAGCGCCACAACTGCAGGCACCCAGACAGCCTTGGCCTTGAATGGACTTGACTGCTTTGGCTCAACTAATCGTTCTTCGCCACTGGTTTGTGCGTTGGATACTTGGTTAGCAATAAGTAATGCAGCGGCAGCATCGGCAAAGCGCTTGATTTTGGTCTGCAAACTTTCTGCCTTAGCAGCATTAATTTTCTTGAGCGAGGTCAATAATTCGATTGCTCCGCCCATAATTGCAACAGGAGTGTTCAAGTAGTGTGTGGTTATAGCCAGGTAATCATCAATTGCTTCTTTGGTATTGGCGATTCGTGAGATGCTACGGTGATAGACGCTCAGCTCACGGTATTGGCGGAGTGCCTGCCATGAATAGAGGGCAGCCAGCATTAGAATGAGCAGAATCAATGAATACGGCACACTACGGGCGATGAATACTGGCACACTCGCCAGAATAGCCTTCAAGCCTTTAACCTGTTCGGGGCCGCCACTTATATTAAGTTTTTTGGCAATATTGCGTGTTGCGTTACGGAGGATTTCTGGTGAATTCTCAGGGGTAATTGGGGCCGTTGTAGTTGTAGAGCCACCATCGGTTGGTTTGGTTGGGCCTGTCGGCGTACCGTCGTCTGTTGGGACCTCTGTCTCTACGCCAGCAACAAACTTTGGATAATCACCTTTACGTACTACCCAGACATTGCCAAAGTTCCAACTATCCATAGGGGAATTTGTCTTGTTAGCGATGAAGTAGTTAGGTTGACTATTATTATCATTAACGTAGTCGCAGGCCGTCTGCGTGCCTAGTAACTGGTCAACCTGACCAAACACCTGCGCGACAGTTGGTAAGTTTTCTGGGTGGTCAGATTGTCCAAAGTCAAACTTAGCTTCTAGTATTTGTGATTCGTGGTCGCGTAGTGCTGTCTTGAGTGGCTGCATGTCTCCATTTTCAGAAATTTGGACTACTGGCCAGTCCTTACCAGTCGTGTCCTTCACGGTAGAGTCAAGTACGAAGTTTTTAGCAACATCGTATATTCGCTTGTTAGGGCCGTTACAATTTGCAACGCTTACTCTTGATTTGTCGAGGTAGACATTAGATACGTTATACATTTTTGCTACATCAGCATCACTCGTTGACTTGCCTAGCAGGAACGCATTAACAAAATGAAGTGGTGAGATAAACACGCCAACCGTACCGCCCGTTAATGTCTCGCTATTAAGTGTCATTTTAGATGCAGAGAACGAGTTAGTGATTGTCTGAGGATTATTGGTAAAGTATGCCGATGTAAACTGGCCAGAGTCAACATCATCAAATACGTCACGGGCAATCTTTTCCATACTTGGCTGTGGTGTGGCGATATTAATACCTATCAAGCCACCAGCTACACTCGGTATTTTGCCGACCGACACTACTAAGCCATTGCTTGTGCTGGTGCGGTCTTCGACTGGCTGATCAGCTTTGACGGTAACATCACCTGCAGCATATGAATCACTAATCCGTGCGCCCGCCGACATGTTAAGCCCAATCAAACCTCCCGCCGTTGAAGGTAATCGCACTGGATCAATTGGCCGCGCTTCACCACGGAAGTTAATTTGTGGGTCTGCGAGACCCGGAATTGATGTTACATTACCGGTGGAGTAAGTATTAGTTATTTGTACAGGACCTATGGCAAGTTGTGCTTTGTCGAATAATGTAGCGGCTGCGATAACGCCTTGTATTTGCTGCTGGTTTGCCGTGCCGGAATCAGTTGGCCCTAGCACCCCTAAGCCGAATGCCGTACCACCACCCGCCGTAATTACATCTTGGGCAAACCCAGCTTGGCCGACTAAGCCGCCCACGATGGCACCGTCGACATTACCTTCGGCATAGGATTTATTGATGGCGGTCTTCATATCTGCGGAACCGACTAAGCCACCTGCTAGATTGCCCTTTACGTTGCCTGTAGCATGAGTATTGTTGATTACTATACCACTGGTTGTAGCATCTGGAAATGGGTTGCTAGTAAGCCCGGTTAGTAGCAAGCCTACAAATTTAGGAATATCCACACCCAGTGTTGCCCCAACCAAACCACCAGATACCGCTGCACCAACTTTAAAATTGTACTGACTGAATATTTCTAGTGGATTAGCAATATCACCTTCTGCACCAATCTTATCAGGCAGACCACCCGTTACACTACCAGTGGCATAGGAGTTCTTTATATCTGCTTGCCCTATCATTAAGCCAGATAATCCACCACCGATAGCCAAGTTACCACCACCGCGATCTTTCTGGACCTTAACATTACCAGTGGCATAGGAGTTATTAATAACGAGTCCGTGGGTTGATTCACCAAGCACCGCTTGTGGGTCGTTATCCCAGTCCCGCTCCAAGTAGGTAGCTAGCGAGTATGGCACATCCATTCCTATACTAAGGCCTGTCAGACCACCAGCAAATGAAGCGCCCCCCACAAACTTATTTGTCAGGTGGTGGTTAATATTGCCGGTGCTATATGTATTCTGGATAGTGCCTGAGCCAAGGGTGATTCCTACTACGCCGCCACTTACGCCAACAAAACCTTGCTTAGAATCAACACTGATACTACCGGTACTGAAGCTGTTATTTATCATGAAGTTGCCGTCACGGTCATCAGCAATGTTGACCATAATACCGGCTAGACCACCGTTGACACCACCGTACATGTTGATAGCGGTTGATTGTTCTGGAGGATCATTATTGACGGCCGTTATGGAGCCAGTATTAGAGCTGTTTGTAATGCGTGAGACCAATAGCAGACCACCTATTCCACCAGTAAAGCCACCATACACACCCCAGTTTGATGGAGTAGCCGAGCAATTACGGATAGGTGAATTAGAAACAGTCGAATCCACCTGCACACCAATGCCGATACCAACAATTCCGCCCAAGGCAGCAATGCGTAGGCCAGAAAGCGACTCGCAGGCACTCACTAAGCCTGAGCTCTGCGAATTACGTATAATAACTGTCTGCGTGCTACCCATATACTGCACCGCCTGAGATATAATGCGTCGCTGTTCGAGATCGCCAGCACCACTTTGCCCCGCTGCCACGCCCCTTATAAAGCCGTTTGCAATTGATGTGTTGAGGGCTAGGCCAATCAGGCCGCCCGAAACACTACCTTGCACCTCGCTCGATGAAGTACTGTTTTGAATTGTGAGCGGTATTGGCTGTCCAAAAGCGTTGCCAATTGACGAAACTGCCAGACCAATAACACCGCCTGATAGGTGTCCGATAATCAAACCATCGGAATGTAGACCATCTACAACCATTGGCTCGCCAACTTTTGCATTTCCAATGTCGATAATTTCCGCCGTAGAGCGTACTGGCAAAAGCATTCCGATTACGCCGCCTGCCAAGCCACCGCGTATTGCAGTATTGACAGTCCGGATGTTGCTATATTGGCCCTCGCCTATGGCAAAACCGATGACACCACCTGTCGCTACTTTTGCCATATTACCGTAGGTGTCGGTCACAAAGTTTGGCGAAATTGAGGCCAGCACATCACGTGCTGATACAAACGCGCCACCTGCCCCATAGTTAAGCTCATTAAGATTAGTAGGTACGCGATCTGGTAAGTCTACTTGGCTAAAATCTAAATCCGGGCCATCTGGCAGACCGTTTTGATCAGAGTCTACCGCCTCATCCAATGCATAATTTGCAACCACAGCGCTATTGGCAATAGTTACATTTGTGACGACTGCTCGATAGGTAAAGGCAAACAGCCCAACTGCTCGGAAGTCTTGGGATGGCCCGGTCTGCAGTTCGGCAATAATACTGAGGTTATTTATCTTAAAGCCATTACCGTTAAAAGTACCCATGAATGGTGTAGTGTCATTAGCCTGTTGCTGGAAGCCAATCGGTTGGAAGTCAAAGTTTGAACAATCAATGTCTGCTGTCATTGTATAAACACCCATTGGGTCATCATTGATATCTTGTAGCTGCTGGCAAGTAGAGACGTTATATAGCTGTTGGGCAGGCGTTGTGAACGCAACAGGTTCACTCCATGGTCCTGGCCCCGCAACATTAGCACCACGGAGTCGTACCTGATAGCTCGTCTGGGGATTAAGCTCCGCCATGCTAGCACCAAATCGAGATTCATTTTCTTCGTCTGGGGGAATTGAAGTTGCATATTTGGTATAAAGTGCCTGCCATTCTTGTGTGCCAGTTTGACGATATTCGGCGCCATAAGAAGTTGCGCTCTCAAGGGCATCCCAACTAATGGCAGCGCCTTTTGGTTCTGGGTTAACCTGAATATTTTCGGGGGCGGTTTCTGGCATGCCCGTTGCAAACTCGAAGATATCACTGCTCAAACCGGGATCAAATGCCCCAGGCTGTAGCCGCGAATGGTAGCGGGCACGAACCTTAAATTCATACTTACCAGGGATACTTAAACCACTAATGGTGACTGTATCCGCGTCACCTGGTTCCCTCACTGTCCAATCAGCGCTATTTCCCTGGCTCTTATCGCGGTAGTATACGAGGTAGTCTGTTATCTGTTCCGTCCTTGATCCATCACCTGATGGTTTTACCCAAGACACAATAAAATCTCCACCATCACGTTGCACTGCAATATTTGTGGGTGCATTCGTTCTTGACGGCCATGCAAGCATCGTTGGGTATGAATCACCTAATAGCCAGTCAATAGATGCATCCCAATCATCAAAGAAGCCCGTCTGGTTGGCACTCGTAAAGAAATCGGGCTCAGAATTATCACTATTAACAACCTGACACTGCGTAATCGACTCCCCCAAACCAAAGTTCTCTCCACACTGGTTTTCAGGAGTAATGTTCGTTACTTGCGTAGCACTCTGGTCAAACGCGTTGCTCCCAAAGTCTATATATCCAGGAAGTTGCGAGTTGCCGTTTTTAGCATACGAAGTATATAGACCTCGTGCCCGTTCCATATTGGCAGCCCGAACCTCGCCCGCGGCAAAGTTATCGGCCAGCATAATGTGTTCGGTAACATCTTGACTTTCATATATGCTCCCAATAAGCCCTGCAGCAGAAACTTCTGACGCAGTATTCAAGCAGCTAACATCGGCAATGCTGTAGGATGTTCGTATCTGATACTGATTATTCGCATTAATGGCCTGGACGCTTCCGACTAATCCGGCGCACGCTGCCTGGCTCACCGAAGATGCATCACCGGCAAATCCTACCGTACCACCGGTATACGAATCGTGGATGGCTACGAGCTTGTTCTGCACATCGTAATCGTTCATAAATCCAACGAGCCCGCCTATAGTAATATTGCGACCTGTTGGCCCTGTACCTAACGCGGTAACTTTACCTGAAGCAGAGCTATGATCAATAACAGACTTTAGTGAGCCAACCAATCCGCCGGCTCGTCCATACGGACCGTCGCCGTTGTTCCATGTAGCAGTCGTTTGGACGGTAAGTTTACTATGGACGTTCTCAATTATGTAACCTTGAAATTCTCCAACCAAGGCACCCACGTCTCCACCACCGGTGATGTCTACACGATCAGCGTTGACCGAATTCTTGTCGAGTCGCACATCAGCCAGGCGCACACCACCATTAGCTATGTACGAAAAAAGTCCAACCGGGTTGAGGTCTTGAGGTCGATTGATATATAAGTCCCGGATGATATAGCCACGCCCATCAAATGAACCCTGAAAATTAGAAATTGGCTCAAACCCTGCACCATTGTTCCAGCTGCTGGTTTCGCTACAGTCGATGTCACTGACCAGAACATAGTTCGCCCATTTTGTGAGGTTCATTTCTTGCAGCTGACTGCAGTTAGTTATTGCGAATGGGTAATCGGTTGAGCCGTCCCCTGAGCCTGTAAAGGCTCGAGCCAGCGACGGTGAAACGACACCCACATAATACGCAAAGATGCTCACAGCAATGATTAAAATTCCCGATAGGCCAAGAATCCGAATACGCCGAGTTGGTTTTTTGATGAGTTGCAGTAATACTTCTTTTTTCATGAATGCTAAAGCTTTTACATATACAATAGCAAAGATTCCGCTTATGGTACAATTGATTCAAAGCATAAAACACTATGAACAAGAAACGAGGAGAACACATGCAAGCGAGTACTCAAGATGGCCAATCAAACAAGGGCTTTCAAATTCGTCGCGACCTATTACAGACAATCTTATTAGTTGTTATCGTCATCGGTTTATCAGCCGGTGCTGGCTATCTAGCTGGGTTTCAGATGGGTAAACGCGAGGGTGCCCGCCTGGCCGTGAAGAAGGTAACTGACTTTATTAATCCGCTCAATGCTATTAGCGATAGCCCGCTTACACCCGGCACTGTTCTTGGACAAGTTAATGCAATCAGTGACAGTTCAGTAACGGTTAAGATGGCCAATGGCAAAGAAAAGACCGTCGTAATCACCAACAAGACTACGGTCACCCAAGGTGACAAAACTCTCAGTGTAAAAGATGTCAAAGAAGGTGCTAATGTTACCGTCTTAACTCAAGGCAAAGATAAAAACACCACCGCTACTCGTATAGTCGTACGCTAATCCACCCTGGCTTACAGCTGATGCTTAGGCCGAAAATATTCGTATTATACTAATTTTATGGTATAATTATATTAATGAATCAGCCTAACTTTTGTATTAGCTGCGAAGACCGTCGCACCCCAGAATGTGCATTGCCAACCCTCGGTAATAAACTCGGCCGCATAAGCCTGCAAGTTATTGGTGAGACTGTTGAGAGCCTCGTGCATCTTTCTGCCTTAATGCGTGGTGTTCAACTCGAATCTGACTCGCTTGGTTTAATCGAGCGAACCAATAGCTTACATAATGAGCTGTATGTTCCAGCTGGGGCCTGCGCCTACTTACATCAAACGAGTCAATCTAACTAGCGACACTCCCAGCGTAGGCTACACGAGCAGCATTAGTTTTATAACTTCGTGTTCGGGCCATCTGCAAGCCTTTGCGAAAACCATTAAGCTGCTGTAGGTGTGTATCTTCGTTTAGTCGTGCGCGACTAGCGCCTGGGTTTGCTATTAGTAAATCTGCGTATCGAGCAGAACAACGCTCTTCCACCGTTGCATGCCAATACGACAAATATTCTGGTTCTTGTTGTGGTTTTTCGAGATCTGCAAAGAAGGTTGTGGCAGATAAAGCTACAATTCCAGCGTAAGCCTCTTTGATGGTATGACCAGCGTCAATAATCATCTGCACTGTTTCGGAACCGTCCATTTGCATAAGCATACGGTTAGTACACGCGTCGTAATCAAATTGTTCTACTCCCTGTGCAACAGTCATTATTTTCTCCGAAATTAGCCTAATCTCGCTTCAACATTACGGTAAAGGCCTCTGCTGGGATATCTACCTTACCGAACCGCTTCATGCGTTTTTTACCTTTGGCTTGCTTCGCCAACACCTTTTTCTTACGTGACACGTCTCCGCCGTACAAACCAGTAGTAACATCCTTGCGATAAGCAGAAATATCTTCGCGTGCAATAAATTTTCCACCAATTCCAGCCTGCAATGCTACTTGGAAGTTTTGGCGAGGAATAACCTCTTTTAGCTTTTCGACGGTTTCACGACCAAGGCGCTGTGATTCACTGCGATGGACCATAACACTCAGCGCATCAACCAACTCTCCAGCTACATAAAAATCAACTTTTACTAAATCTTCCGCCCGATAGTTATCAAGTTCGTAATTAAAACTGCCATAGCCGCTGGTGGCGCTTTTAAGTTGATCATAGAAATCAGTTAACAGGTTCGCTAACGGCGCCTCGAACGAAACCAGGGCCAACTGAGCATCAACATAGCTAAGGTTCTTCTGAATTCCTCGCTTGCTGGAGACCAACTGAATCACGGCACCTACGTAATCTTTTGGCACAACAACTTCACCCTGTATCCAAGGCTCACGAATTTCCAGAATTTTTGCAGGGTCAGGTAGGTCGCTGGCACTCTTGATGTCAATTTCTTCTTTGTTAATAAGCGTAATCTGGTAATCGGTCGAGGGATTGGTAACGACCAAATCAAGGTTATATTCGCGTTCTAAACGCTCTTTAACAATGTCCATGTGTAACAATCCGAGGAATCCAACCCGTACACCAAAACCTAGAACGGGGGAATTTTCAGGGGTAAATTGCAGAGCAGAATCACTCAGACTGAGTTTTTCGATGGCGTCCTTTAAAAGCTGGTAGTTTTCGTTGCTATCTGGAAAGAAGCCAGCATAGACGAACGGCTTAACATCTTTATAACCTGGCAATGCTTGCTGCGCTGGCTTAGCAACCAATGTTACGGTATCACCAACTTTTGCCTCGCGAGTACTACGCAAATTGGTAACAATGTACCCAATCTCTCCCGCCTTGAGGCTGGGTGACGGTACTAACGATGGTGACAACGAACCAACCTCCAAAGCGATACCATTGGCGCTGGTAGCATGCATCCGAATCTCGCTGCCTTTTTTGATTTCTCCGTCAACGATACGTACATACAACACCACACCTCGGTAGTCATCGTAGTAACTGTCGAAAATGAGTGCACGCGTTTCGGTGTTTTCAGAACCCTTTGGCGCTGGTACCTCCTGGATAACACGGTCCAAAACTGCTTCTACACCCTGCCCCGTCTTAGCGCTAATGTGGAGGATATCTTCTTTTTTGCAACCCAATAGTGAGATTACTTCGGCGCTTACTCTTTCAACATCGGCTGCTGGTAGGTCAATTTTGTTGAGCACCGGGATAATAGTCAGGTCTGCGGCCATGGCCAAATACACATTGGCAAGTGTCTGTGCTTGAATGCCCTGGCTGGCATCCACAACCAAGATGGCACCCTCGCAAGCTTCTAGACTCCGCGACACCTCGTAACTAAAGTCTACGTGCCCGGGAGTGTCGATAAGATTCAGCTCAATCCCCTGGTAATTCATTCGTACCGGAGCCAGCTTGATGGTGATTCCGCGTTCGCGTTCTAGGTCCATCTTGTCTAATAACTGCGATTTCATATCGCGCTTTTGGACGGTTCCGGTAATTTCAAGAAGTCGATCAGCCAAGGTACTCTTGCCATGATCAATATGGGCGATAATACAGAAATTACGGATTTTATCTTGCATCAGCCTATTATAACAGAGGTGGGCCGTAATAATTATTCTTTTTGTAGTGACTTGGCAAATAGCCATAATTATTTACTGGCATTATTTGACTTTTTGTGGTATAATACTTTTATGACAACACGAGATTCTGCAGGGTTTGCTGTGGCTGGCGGAGAAGCCCCACAGGTTGTATTTGCTGGTCAAATTGAAGGAGCATTACCATTCGATTCTGCCCTCTTAGAGGCACGAATAAACAAAAATCGCTTACACTAAATGCGTGGACAGCTCGATGTTCTATTTGCCGATGATGAATATACAGCCGTTGTAACTGATGTTAACGGGCAATCCACACAAGAGTGGAAGGTTCTGCCTATGATAACGGTGCCCGTTGATGGCGAAGAGCATGCCTTCCAGCTTGCCCGAAAATGCGACCGTAAATCTCGTCGCGACCCCGATATACGGGAAGACACCTACTTGGTATACCGAGGTGGGCTCAACAGCCCTCTACTAGAGTTTGACGTCGAAACTCAATTCCAACCACACGAGAAACTCATCGACCTACTAACGATTGACTTTGACGCTAATTCCGTGGACAACCCAGAACAGATTACCCTATTCGAGCGAATTGTAGATTCTTATAGTATTTCCTATAAGCTAGCTGCAACTCAAGCTGAAGATGCTGCACGCACTGAACGAGAACGAGTTGAGCGTGAACGCCAAGAACATGATCGTTTTATACGAAAGATGCTCACACGAGGTGGGTCTGCCCTGGTAGGTGCAAGTATGCTAGGCGGAGCAATTTTTGGATTGATTAAGCTCACCGACGAGTCGCCCGAAGATGTTGCACGCCAAAAGGCAGAAGCAGCAGCACTCGCACAAAATGTTAAAAAAGCACTACCAAACAGCAGTTATGTTAAGGCTGGTTCAAGTAAAGTCCGGATGGTTGAGCTAAAAGATGGCAAAGCGTTAGTGACTCTTGCCGATCATGCTCCTGATAGTGGTGGTCAATCTGATACTGATGCCAAGGCAAAATTCCCCAAAGAAGATGTCTCTGCAAGTAATGCCAAAGACTTAGGTAAAACAGTAGCTTTTGACTTACCAACCGAAGTAGGTTCTTGCACGCTGGTCGCAACTCCAAGCCCAAGCGATGCCGCTAGCCGTATTGAGGGAGCATTCGTTGCAACAGGTAAAGGTGCGCCGGGCGACTACTCGGTACAGGTAATCCGCAAGACAGCAGAGCTTAGCAACGACGATGGTGCAGAAAATCAGGAACTCACAGCGGTCGCTGGTATGGCCAAAGTTTGTATGACTGCAGAAATGCAAAATGACCCCTCAGCAAATGCAATAACCACCGGTTTTATCCGTATGGTTGACGCCTCTGAAGCTCCTGCCCGTTAGTTTCCAAGGTCCGACCTTGGAAAAGTGTCTACAAAGTTGAGATGTAATATCGTGCCAAAAATAGTAACAAAATTACTAGAACTACCGGAATCAGGGTTCCGAGAATAACTATTCTTGCCCAGCGTACTTCAGTACGTTGCATGATAATCTCTTGAGGAAAGGCTTGATTAATGGCCTCTTTCAATTGTTTATTGCTGAGTACTCGATTTATAGTTCCGCCAAGCCCTGGATGCTGATTAAACCAGCCCGGCCGATACAGCGTAAATAGGTATTTTTCAGACGAAGTAACAACAGCTAGCCAGCCCTCTGCAATAATGTTATTGATATCGATAGCCTCAATCTGGGAGGTCTTTAGCCTGATTGTATGGCCACCGACCTCTGTGAATTCAAAGACACCAGTGTCAATTTTCAAGATACCTTCTGTTCCTTTACGTTGAAAAAATAGGCGAGAAATATTTGCTACGCGCCAGGCCTTTCCGGTGTGTGGGAGCGCGACATCCACGTTTGGAACCTTGGCCATTAGAGTCCTTCGATTTTTAGGGGCCGCATAATAGCACGACCGACACTCTTAATTTTTCTAAAAATAGGTACAGCTTCTTCTAATCCGAATAACGATGAAAGGCCCAGATGCACTGCGAATGTAACCGTGGCAATAAGGCTTAACTTAACACCCAAGGTTATAAGACCAGTATCGTTGATATTAAGCGGGAAAACGCTGACCATGATATAGGCCGCTACAACTGTAAAGCCGGTGATTGAGATAATCCGCCCCAAACCACCAAAAAAGCGCATATCAAACAGCTTAGGGTCCCTGATAAACATTATTGTGGTAAGGATAAATAATTGCGCCCCAGCAACAATCGATTCAGCTAAGGCGATACCTGTAATGCCGTAGCTATCTGGTTTGGATAGATTCATAACCAGAACAATATTGAGGCCAATTGCAAATAGCGAATCAATAAGCGGTGTCCAGGTATCTTTTTGTGCATAGAAGTAGCGAGAGACAATCGTATAAATTGTACGGAAAAATATTGCCCCGGTCAGGAACCCAAATATGCCTGCAATTTCCGGTGCATTTCGGCTAAAAATCATACGCGCAAGATAGCCACGCCCGAAGAAACAAACCACAATAACAGGGGTTGCAATCCAGATAATTATGCGCAGTACCTGCAGGAATTCATTTCTGAATTCATCCATGCGGCCGCGTGCCACACTCCGGTTAAACTGCGGGAATACTGCCGAACTAATCGCCGTACCAATTAGCAACGTTGGCGCGGTATGGAGTGTATAGGCATTTTCGTAAAAAGTGATATTACCGGTTCCGAGTCGCCGTGCGAAGTTAGTGTCGACAATGCTGTTGATAGACATAATTCCCTGGTCGATTGAGCGAGGTGGCAGTTGGCGGAGAATCTTGCGAAAATCTGGTGTCTGAAAATTAATAAGCCGTCGGTATTTGAAATCTAATCCAATTAATCCGAAGACCGCAATCAAAAGCTGAAGCACTGCGCCTATCAGGGCGCCAATACCCAAACCAATCAAGCCGAGGCTATCTCGAAATATAAAAATACTAGTGATGATTGAGGTGTTGTACACCAAGGGTGCAATAGCATAAAAGAAGAAACGGCCAAAGGTCTGCTGCACACTGGTCAAGACACCACCTATGGTAAACAACAAGGGGTTAAAGGCGATAAGACGCATGATAATTACTGCATTATGCAGCTGCGCTGGATCAAGCTTTGGGGCAACTATATGATGTAGGAGTGGCTCTGCAAATATAAAGATAATGGAACCGACAAAAAACATAATAACTGCCAAGAAGTTCATCAAACTGCTCGATAGCTCCCAGACTCCTTTTTTGTCGTGCTTATGAAGATGGTCAGCCAAAACAGGCATAAACGCTACACCAAGCGCACCTGCCGCAATGGTAAAGAAAAAGAAATCAGGAATCTTGAAGGCTGCAAAAAATGCATCAGTACTGCCCATACCCTCTGCCGGGAAGTTGGCATTCACCAGCTTAACACGCAAGAAGCCGAGTACCTGCCCTAGCAACGAGGCCACAACCAGTAATGCAGCTGCATTACCAATGGATATTTTTGCATTGGCCCGTCGTAATATTTTTTTCATCCTTATCTAGTATCCTGTATGCGCCATCAAGTCGCAACCGCTTTTGTGGCCAATATCGCCTAGAATCTGCTTATTGTGCTCGGCTTCTTTTTGAGCGTTATACTAAGCCGATACCGAAGCAGTGGTATGGTCACAACTCGTACATGGTGAGAGAACGTATAGGGTATTGCCGCGCCAACATCCGCCTGTGCAAGTGGCTTGCGATGATGACGATAGTCCATATAGGTATACAGCACTACACTCAGGATAATCAGCGCCAACAAGCCAACTGAAATCATCACTACACCAGTCTCGGCAAGCTTACCATTGCCGCTCGTGGTTGTAGCAGCCAATAATTCGCCCTGGTACGCACCTACGCTAAAGTACCCAGTGCGAACAATGCCACGTGCATCTGTAGATATTCCTTGTACTTGGCCGCCCGCATTGATAGCTGGCGATCCTGGAAGTAGCTTAATGGTTGGTACAGGACCACCATTATCCGCTACCTCATGGGCAATCGTTTCGTATAAATTAGAAACATATTTATAACCAGTGCATGTCTGATCATCGCTCAAGTTAAAGCCTAGGTTTATGGGAGTAACATCCACAGTCCCGTTACTTAGACCTAGTTTTGTCGCATCTGCACTACTGGCACAGCTATACGGCTCACCATTGAACTTATTTTGCGCCACCAAAACGTTAGTAGCAGTCGATCCAGATTGTACCGAGTTAGGTTCAAACGACTCATTAAGGCCTATTTTGGTTGCAAAGAATGCTGGTATTAAAACGCACCTATATACTTGACAAACCTAACAGATAAGACTACACTGTAAGTATGAGTTTGCTAGACTTCCAGGATCAATTCAAGACTGAAGAAGCCTGTCTCACATTCCTTGAGGAACAACGCTGGAAAAATGGGCGTTTTTGCCCCCACTGTGGTTCGTATGAGACTTATAAGTTTAAAGATGGCAAACTATTCAAGTGTCAGGACTGTAAAAAGCAATTCACCGTTAAGGTTGGTACCATATTTAGCGATAGTCACGTTCCTCTAACTAAATGGTTCTATGCGATTTATCTTAATACCTCACTCAAAAAGGGCATTTCCTCAATCCAACTAAGCAAATATCTCGGTATTACTCAAAAATCAGCCTGGTTTATGCTCCAACGTATTCGTTATGGCGTCGAAGCTGCTGGGCGCAGCGATCTACTAAATAACATTGTTGAAGTGGATGAAACCTATGTTGGTGGTAAACAAACAGGTGCACGTCGTGGTCCCGCCGATAAGGCTGTGGTCTTCGGTGCAGTTGAGCGTGGCGGTAAAGCCATGATTAAACATGTACCAAGTTCAGGCGTGCGAGTGCTGATACCTGAAATTCAGAAGAACATTAGTCCAGATGCTACCATTTATTCTGATCAATACGGGTCATATAAAAGCCTAAAACGTCGTGGCTATACACATACTACTGTCAACCACTCCAAGCTAGAGTTTGCTCGCGGGCTAGTACACACAAACACAATTGAAGGAGCTTGGGCACACTTCAAGTTAGGCATTGCAGCTATTTACCTGGGCGTAAGCGTTAAGCATTTACAGCTCTACTGCAGTGAGTTTGAGTATCGCTATAACACCAAAGAGATGACTGACTACGAACGGTTTGCAAGTTGGTTCAGTAACTGCCGAGGCAGAGTTACCTATAAAAAACTAATAGCCTAGCCCCAAACTGCTGCTTTTGCTGCCTTAGTTCTTTGCCCCCACGGGCGAGGGCAAGATCACGCTTGTGTCAATCTGTAAAATCAGGAATATAGTGGTACCTACCTTTATATAATACGGGTAGGAGGGTTTGGCAAAATGAAACTAACTCAAATTCCAAAAATAACCTATAAACAAAGAACCATACTAGATCTAATATATACTCATAGATTCTTAACCAGAATACAAATACAAACAATGCTAAAACACAAAGATAAAAAGACTATTAACCTATGGCTTAAGGATCTTAGAGAAAAAGAATATATAAACTGGATCTACAATAAAGATCACTTTGCTGAGAAAATTAAACCAGCTATCTACTACCTCGGTATTAATGGCATACGCCACTTTGGTAACCTAGACTTTCACCCAGACGAAGAAATCCGCAAACGCTACCGAGAGCATGAACGAAGTCAGACATTTATTAATCGCTGTCTTCTACAAGCGGATGTCTGCCTAGAGCTTGATGACGAACGAAACGGCACCTACTACACTACAACCTGTTACTACTACGAAACTGAAGCCGATTACCGCAGCGAGATGCGTTACCATTTCTTGAGCGTTAACGAGTTAATCCATCCCGATCTGTGTATTGCCCAATCTGAGGGTGATACGGATGACAGCATTGGTGATCCAGACACTACCATAGCTAGCTACTTACTGGAGATTTTTGACGCAACACTACCACGGTACCGGTTACGCAACAAGCTAAAGAAGTACGTACAGTACTTAGAGGAAGAATTAGACGAATGGGATGAACAGACGGGTGAAGATCCAAGACCGACTATATTACTGGTCTGTGCTAGCCTCACAGACCTCATCTACGCTAAACGTAGAACCAGAGGACTGATGGCAGAGATCTGGGAGTATGAGGATGAGGATAGACCGAATATAAGATTTACTACTATACAAAAGCTAAAAGATCGTGGGGTTCTGGAAGAAGTTATTTGGGAGACAGCGTAAGTAGTGTACTAAATTATAATTATTCCACTGACGTAATGGTATAGCATATTGTCAAACTACTTGGTGTCCACATTTTCGAAGAGCTGCTTCTTGTAGTCTTCATGATCAGCCTGATTTGCAAAGGTTAGGATAGCAGAATTACCGATGCATTCCCAGGATCCACTACTATTCTTTTTTACATAAATAGCGACATACTTACTATTGTTACCATCCTCAGATATTTTATATACGACCGATGATTTATTGCCTGATGTGGCTTGATAGTCTACGACAGGCTCTATACTTATTGCCTTGCTAACAACAGGAGCGGCTTTATTTATAAACCCGGCTTCAGTCGTAACGTTTTTTCCTTCACTACCTAAACTTGCATAAGCTGCGGCGAATGACCCATTCTTAATGTTTGTGATATAGGATTGTGCTGCTGCCTTGCTTGCGGAATCATCGTCTTTGGCTGTTTGATTTGACTGATCTAATTTATTTCCTAGATCAGTTACTTCTTTGACGCCTTTGTTAACTCTACTACCCCAGATTCCAAATGCAATCAGTGTAGTAATAAAGAAAAAGGTCGCAACATAAGCAATTTTATGTGATTTTTTAGCAAATTGCGTGCGTTTTCGAAAGAATAGCACCAGTACGACTAATGATACCGGGATACTCATAATAGCTAACGGTGCAAATATAGTTGATAAAACACATAATATTAACACAGCTATAACACTCTTTGATGTTTTCAGTTCTACCTGTTGCTGAGGCGATGACGTTACTGGACTTGCTAGGTTGGGTGCAGTCGGCACTGGTTGTTGAACTTGGGGTGGTTGACTTGTAGTTTGTTGATTTTGATCCATAGCATAAACTTTATACATCATGCCGGTATTTTACAAGCAGGAGTAGTCTGATATTGGAAATAGGTATTCTTTACTAATCCAATATTACTGTTGGTCGTTGTTATTATTTATAGTAATGCTTATACTGCCATAGTAATGGATCAAGAACAAACACCAGTTCCGACACTACAACATACACCAGATACTAGTCAGCAAAGTATGCCTGTAGCTGATGTACCCAAGTCGCCTATGCGTCGAAAGCGGAACATAATTATAGCAATTTGTGCGATCTCCTTACTGATAGTAATTATCGGGGGTGTTTTGAGTAAAGTTAGCTTGCAAAGCGATTCAAGTCTTGCTGCGATTGGTTGTAGTCCAAACGCTACTTCATACATTAAGTCTCACAAACTAACGCCCATTAGAGCTTGTACTAGTAAATCTGTCACCCTACTGCCCGACAATCAACAGGTTGATGTTGTTGATATCGTCGTTGGAAATCGTTTCGACTCTTGCATAGATACATGCCATAACAAACCTACTTTGTCATTGATTTTGCAAGGCGGACTCGAAGTGCACAAAGAGCTTCTTGATACTGCCAAAACTGTTGTTGATGACGAAAGCACTCAAGTTGACGGCAACAAGTTGACAATGTCAGAATTAGTTCAGCTCGGCTGTCCAATGGCAGTTCGTGGTGACGATGCTATTGCCAAGACCACACTCCCTTCGTCTAGTAAATTTATATATACATCTGGTGAATTCAAGGGTCTATACGAAAAAAGATTTGAGAATGTAACATTCGTATCGGGAACAGGTCTGACTTGTAAAGCGCCTAGTATATTATTGCGTGGAGATTCTAAGCAACGTGAACTAATTGCAACCCAAGCTACAGTAGTTACTCCTGCGCCAAGTACATGCCAAACACTTGCATGCAATATTGAATCAGCTCGTATTGCCGACCAGCCAAGTCGATGCACAACACTCGCCCCAAAAAACTATGGAGATGATTCCTACGCCGACAAACTTTATGGCACATGTGCCGATTACTTTGTTATTAAGCACAATGATTTATCACTCTGTAGGCTTGACTCAGAAGTTGACAATAACTGCGAAAATAGAAATAAGCAATACATCCACAATCAATAAAGATTAAGCAGCTGCTTTCCTGGTAATACTTCGAGTAGCATTTCACTAACGAACCAAAATGGCAGAGCAATTTAAGTGATAAACTGTACCTATGACAGACCAGCGCAAGCCCAAGCCAATAAAAACCACAAAATTTACAAAGACTGTTGAAATTCTGGCCA
Source organism: uncultured Candidatus Saccharibacteria bacterium (assembly GCA_964409615.1). Taxonomy (GTDB): domain Bacteria; phylum Patescibacteriota; class Saccharimonadia; order Saccharimonadales; family AWTP1-31; genus AWTP1-31. Next base: position 401,319 of record CAYPDT010000001.1, read on the forward strand.
ATACAGCCCCTATTAGCAACAAGGAGATCGTCAAAAGATCTAAAAAGAGTAAGAAGATATAGATTATTCCAGACTCAAGAAGGTGATCACTATTTATTGGGTGTGTAAACTATATAGGCGCGTATTAAAAAGGTTGACGCAGGTTGGGTGACCGAATTGCCAACAACTGTAGTATTAATGATATCTAGCTTATTACCGTTAATTCCTAAGGAGCCGATGAATCCAGCAACTGAGTTGCGATTGTCAGGTGCAGGATTATTAACCGTGTTATATGCAACCGTAACATTCTTAAAATGCTGTGACGAGGTAAGCACTCCTGTAATCATAAAGCCAGAAACTACAGGGAGATATGCCGCATTGTTAACAATTTGTGGCGTATCGACAGTTACACTATTGTTTGCCACAGTTGTAGCGTCAACGCTTAAGTCGATTAAAGTTGGAGAAACCGGACCAGCGTTCGAGACAATTACTATGCCAGCGATGTATCGCGACTGGTTGTTCATCACGACACTGTTATGTATCTTAATGGTCGAGACGCCAAGTAGTTGCGTGTCATTACTGCCCGATACGTAAGATTGAGGGTTAATGTACATACCGGTGTTCTGGCCGCTATCATCTAGAATCTTTAGCCCGTCAGCAATAAATTCGACATCCTTGCCAGCAGTATTGCTTCCAAGACCAATAACAGCACCGACTCCTTCTATAGTCGAAGAAGGGTCGGCATTATCATGAAAAATAGAATTTTTAATCGTTATCTTCTCTGTATTAACTACCTTGACTGCAGCTATTGAATCCGAAATATCAAGATTTTCCAGAATTGCTGTTGCCACACTATCCGCTTCAACAGCATAGGGCGCAGCATCTGTAATACTCAAGTTTTTAATAGTGATATTCTTGGTATTCGCTGCTGATAAAAAATCAGTTTTAAAGCCATTATTACCACCGAGATTAATTTGTGATTCATTGACTCCAGCACCGTTGATAGTGACCGTTTTTGTGATGTTCGGTAAATCAGCAGAGACCGTAATTGTTCCAGATGGAATAGTAATTGTGTCCCCGGACCCATATGCACCACTCGCAGTACACCCGGGGCCTCCGGAGTCGGCGGCATCATTTATTGCAGTAATGGCTTCCGGTAGGGTACAGCCCGAGCTAACCGTGAGCGTTGCAGCATGCGCTTGACTTGGGTTCAGAAAAAAGGCAGCCAAACCCATGAAAACGAGTATACCAAACAGATATTTTTGTGAGGTTTTTTGTATTAAAAGCATATGCTTATATTTAACCACGGACTAAGTCAATAGCCAAGATACGCCACCCGACTGAAGTTTAGTAAAACTATGCTAAACGACGCTACTAGGTACTTTAGAACCTTCGAGAACTTCTAGCACTTCTTCGGCTTCGACGGTTTCTTTTTTCAACAAACGGTCTTTAAGCTCGTCGAGTTTCTTGCGATTGGCTTTGATAACTTCACGGGCGCGGTGTGCAGCTTCTGTTATCAGGCTTTCAACTTCATCGTCAATAACTTTGGCTGTTTCGTCAGAATACTGTCGCTCGTGCACCATGCGGTCGAGCATCATGCCTTCGTCGACATGAAAAACTTGGTCTTGAAGCTTCTCACCCATGCCTTGGTTAATAACCATATCACGGGCCAGTTCAGCTGCTTTTTGCAGGTCGTTACCAGCGCCAGTCGTTACATTTTCACGACCATACACTACTTCTTCTGCGATACGTCCACCGAGCATTCGGGCCAAGATGTCTTTGTATTCCAAAATTGAGTGGTAACTCTTATCTTCAGGTGGGATAAACCAGGTAACACCACCGGTTCCACCACGAGGGATAATAGTAACCTTATGTACCATGTCGCTATGTGGCAATACGTGTCCAACAATTGCATGACCAGCTTCGTGATACGCAGTCATTTCTTTGTCTTTTTCGCTCATGACCTTGCTCTTACGCTCGGGACCAATGGCAACTTTTTCAAAAGCACCGGTCACATCGTCGTTGGTAATTTCTTTGCGGTTATTGCGCGCTGCGATGATAGCTGCTTCGTTGGCAATATTGGCTAAGTCTGCACCCGAAGAACCTGCTGATTTTGCAGCCAAGGCATCTAGGTCGACATTTTTAGCAGTAGGTTTCTTTTCGAAGTGAATCTTGAGGATTGCTTCGCGATCTTTACGGTCAGGAAGGTCGATGTTGACCCGTCGGTCGAAACGACCAGGCCGCTGCAAGGCAGAGTCGAGCACATCGGCACGGTTAGTAGCTGCTAAAACGATTACGTTAGTACCCTGCTCAAAACCGTCCATCTCAACAAGAATTTGGTTAAGCGTCTGTTCGCGCTCATCATGGCCACCACCCATACCGCTACCACGCTTACGGCCAACGGCGTCAATTTCATCAATAAAGATGATGCAAGGGGCATTCTTTTTGGCCTTAGCAAAGAGGTCGCGCACACGGCTAGCACCAACACCCACGAACATTTCTACGAACTCTGAGCCAGAGATACTAAAGAAAGGAGCATTAGCTTCACCGGCAACAGCCCGAGCGAGCATTGTTTTACCAGTACCTGGAGGCCCCACTAGCAATACGCCTTTTGGAATTTTAGCGCCAACAGACTCAAACTTTTTGGGGAACTTAAGGAATTCAACAACTTCTTGTAAATCAACCTTGGCTTCGTCGCTACCAGCAATGTCGGCAAAAGTTACTTTATCTTTTTCGTTGCCGTACAAACGTGCCTTGCTCTTACCAAAGCTCATGGCTTGGTTACCTTGTCCCTGTGCACTTCGCAAAACAAAGAACAATACAGCGCTAATAAATAACACTGGTACGATACCGCTCAGTAGGTTGAGCCAAAAGCCGTTTGTGGCAGATTCTTGCTGAATCTTAACATCGACATTACGGTTGGTGAGGCCCTGTTCGTAAATGCTGCTGCCGGCTTCTTTATTAGACTTTTCGGTAGCCTTATCTTTACCCTTTGGGGTAACTTCTAGCGTGTTGCCCTTGATGATAATCTGCTTTACTTCGCCTTTGTTAGCGCGGGATATGACATCAGAGAAAGAAACTTCTTTGAGTCCACCATTGGATTGCCCGGAAAAGGCCAAACCAATAAGCACAATCAGGGTGATTAGTGCCAAGAAACCAGCACTCTTCATGTTCTTCTTTTTATTTCCATTCGAGAACTGTTTTGACTTGAAGGACTTTTTATCCATACTTCTCCTACTAATTATGACGCGACGAGCGCGAGGGTATTATTACCAACCAGAAGCCTATGACGAGCATCAATATCTATCTGCTTCCCTGGGGGCAATGTCTTACATTTTATCACTAACGACTCGAGTAGCTTAGTATTAAATGTTGTAATACCGTGACTTCTGAGCCACTCTGCCAAAACCTCTAACGCAACTGCGTGCGGCAGCAGTATAAAACGATGCCGGTCCAGGGTTTGCCGTGAAGGCTGAGTATGCAAGTAAATCATCAAGTCATTATCAATTGCCCGATTTACAACCGATAGGTGCCCAATGTGCGTCAGCATCTTCTGTCGACCCTGCTCACCAAGCTTAGGCATAATTACCTTTCGAATATAGTTTCGAAGTAGCGTAGTGTCTTGATTGGTGCTATCTTCACGCCAAACTAAGCCTTGCTCTTTGGCGTAGGCATGAATCTGTGACTTCGGAATTGCCAGTAATGGACGAACCAGGTGCCGATGACTCTTGAGTGCTGTGATTCCCTTGCGGCCCGTACCGCGCAGCATGTTAATAATTGCCGTCTCAACCACGTCATCTTGATGGTGAGCAGTAATTATCGCCTGAGCATTAACTGCTTTTTGAACACTTTGTAAAAAGTCATACCGTGCTCGCCGCGCCAGGTCTTCGCTGGCATGTGCCCCTAAGTGACCTTCTTGATATACGAACGGCAACTTATATTTTTGGGCAAGTTGTTGTACGAGCTGGCGATCGTACGCCGAATCGTTTCTAATACCATGATCGAAATGAGCAACCGTTAACTTGACGCCCGGTGTTGACTGCAAGGCATGCAGTAACGACACCGAGTCAACACCCCCGGAAACTGCTACGACATAACTACCTGGCTGTATTTCCACCCTCATTTACCTATATAATAACGCATATGAAACGACTTTATTACATCCGTCATGGCCAAAGCGAAATGAACGTACTCTCGCTGTTTGCCGGTCGCACCGACACTCCGCTCACAAAAGAGGGTCGCGATGGCGCCCTGCAAGCCGGTCGCAATAACAAAGGCATCGACATAGATGTTATCATCGCCTCACCACTGTCACGTGCGCATGATACCGCTCGCCTATTTGCCGAAGGAGCTGGACTGCCCGAAGACATAATTCAAATAAACGAGCTACTACTCGAAAGAGATTTTGGCAGCCTAGAGAATACCCGCTGGACTGCTGAAGTTAGTCGTAATTTATTCAATGACAATTTACCCGACGGTGTCGAGACCTGGGACGTTATGATTGCACGTGCCCGTCAACTGCTCGATTACGTCGAACGACTACCAGTAGATAATGTCTTGTTGGTTGGCCATGGTGGCATCGGCCGTGCCCTACGTAGTCTTGTCGAACCAGATGCCGATGTTCATGCCGGCATACCTAACAGCGAGCTCGTTCGCTGGGTGTAAACGTCTTCTAAATGAGAGTTTTCCAGTAGTACCAGAAATGGGTCAGGATACCTAAGAAGATAAGCAAATACCAAGTAATAAGAATGTCGCCGTGGTGCACTTCAATAAAGTTACTAACTTTTTTAGCAGTTCCAGTCAGCTTTATAAACCCGTTTCGGACATTCCAGATAAACGTATACAAGAAAATGGGAATAGTTACCGTCCAGACCACAATGCAGTATGGGCACAATGAACCAATTTCATATACTGCTTCGTGAAATAGCCACATGCAGAATAAAACGGCTAGAGTTGAGGCAAATTGCAGGCCCAACCAGAACCATCGTTTAAACTTGGCACCAGCTAGCATTGCCATACCAATTGTTACCACAACAGAAAAGCCCATCAAGCCAATCAATGGATTCGGGAAACCAAAAGCACTGGCCTGGTCGGATTTCATAATATTCCCGCAACTAATAATTGGGTTAATACTACATTCCGGTACGTAGCCTGGATCTTTGAGGAGCTGGATTTTCTCGACCGTGATTATGAAGGCCATCAGCAAACCAATAAAGCCACCGATAACTAATAAATACGTGTAGAAACGTTCGAACGTCCACTTCTTAGTGGCTGTTTTCTTGAGGGTTCTTGCAGTTGCCATAGTACTTATTATTATAACACGCAGGCAAAGTGGCGCACGCTCAACAAAGAGGCTACAATTGATGTATGAAGCCGTTATACCTCGCTAGTATTCCAAAGAAAAAGCGCCCGCTTTTTGTGCCAGACTTTGTGGCTGACAGTATTTTGGATGTAGACTTTATGGCTCTTAAAAAACTCGGAGTCAAGCATTTACTCATTGATTTAGACTTAACACTTCGTAAGAAAATGACACGCAAACTAGAGCCAGCCGTTGTTGCATTTTTGGCTGATACCATGAAAACTCATGGTTTTAAGTCGCTGAACATTGCTAGTAACAATATGCTCGATTTATCAGGATATGGTAATTCAATTCAGGCAAAAGTCTTCCAGCCGTTTTGGCGAAAATTTTGGATTGTACGCAAGCCAAATAAGTTGTTTTTTGAGCGAATACTGAACACCCTGAAGGTTGAACCGAGTGAGTGTGTCATGATTGGCGATAAGCTTCGGGGCGATGTGTATGGCGGAAATGTCAGTGGGCTATTTACCGTACTTGTTAAACCAAACGGCCATGATTATTGGTATGACCGAATTTTGTTCACACGACTGCGTGAGCGTCGCCTTATGAACAAACACCACACCAAGTAGGCTGTCCAAGGTCCGACCTTGGAAATCACCCTGAATTTACTGCTTGTTTCCAAGGTCGGACCTTGGACGTTTTGGACGCTAGACGGGGTAGACGGTGAGCCATTTGTCTTTGAGGTCGAAGAAACTACCATCTTTGACTGCTTCACGAATAGTATCCACTAACGATACGACAAAGTGCTCATTGTGAATTGAGGTCAGTGTAAGCCCCAGAATTTCATCCGCTCGCAACAAATGATGCACATATGCACGCGTATAGTTTTTGCAGGTATAGCACGAACAAGATTCATCGAGCGACGAGAAGTCTTCTTTGAAACGGGCATTCTTAACATTGAGCTTGCCTGAAGAGGTATAGATACTTCCGTTACGGGCTTGGCGCGTAAAGGCTATGCAATCAAAAGTGTCCACACCGTATTCGACACCCAAAAATAAATCACTGACTGCGCTGCCAATCCCTAATAAATGTTTTGGCTTATCTTCGGGAAGTTCTTCATTTACCCAGCGTACAACGTCTGGAATCTCTCCTGGTTCAAAGACCCCACCAATCCCAAAACCGTCAACATCTAGCTTTGATAAAAACTTTGCCGATTCGCGGCGCAAATCTTCTTCACGAGCCCCTTGTACTACCGGCCACAAAGCTTGATATGGGCGACCTTGTTTTTGGTGACTAGCCCATTGCTTGTCGTGTTCAGTCTTGCAGCGGACAGCCCATGTGTGCGTCCGTTCCATGGCGCGCCGCAAATAGGCTTTTTCGGCCAGTGGAGCAGTTAGCTCATCGAACGCCATATGAATATCTGCACCAATTTGCCATTGTAACTGCATACTGCTCTCTGGCGTCATGCGTAATGGTGATCCATCTAGATGCGACCTGAAACTCACACCCTCATCATCTACCTTGGCTAGCTGCGCACCACTATGCTTTGCTTTATCAGCATCACCTTTCGTACTGTGTGACGTAGCATCGATACCCTTTTTATAGGCCATGCCCAGGCTAAAAACCTGGAACCCACCGCTGTCAGTAAAGGTTGGCCCATCCCAGTTCATAAATTTTGCTAACCCACCGGCCTTTTCTACTACCTCCGCGCCGGGGCGTAACATCAGGTGATATGTATTGGCTAAGATTGCCTGCCCATTCATGGCACGCACCATTTCGGGTGTAAGAGACTTGACCGTAGCCTGAGTGCCGCCAACCATAAAAGCTGGCGTCTGAATATCACCATGTGGCGTGTGCAATATACCAGCCCTTGCCATAGTGCCGGGCAGCTTGTGAGTTATAGTAAACGAATAGTCTTTCATCTTCGGTCACTAGTATAACAAACATCTATGCAGACTTGTAAAAAGTGCAACGAAAGCTTGCCCAAATTGTAACGAACGTTATACTAAAAATGTAACAAGCGTTCTAATATGACACAGACTGAACAAACTATCATCACCACAGCCAAGTCACTGTTTGCCCGTTCTGGCTACGAAGGCTTATCTATGCGAGCGCTAGCAGACGAAAGCAAGGTAGGTTTGTCTAGTATCTACCATTTCTTTACCGACAAAGATGTATTACTAAAACGAATCTTTGACGACACTAACACCCAGCTGGGCCTGCATCGCGCACAATTACCAAAGCGTAAATCAGCCGAAGCATTACTAAAAGACCGTATCGTTTTTCAGTTTAAATATATCGCGGACGTGGTATTTGTGCTCAAATATTACCTCCATTACCGAGAAACCTTCGAACACCGTTCTCGTGGATATGTGCCACCAAAAGCTTACCTGCACATTGAAGAAGTCTTACTACTTGGCATGCAGACAGGTGAAATAAGCATTTCACTCAATGACATTGCAAGTGAAGCAAAAATCATCACCCACGCAATCAACGGCTTCTTGCTCGAATACTACCCTAACCCACCTACTGGTCGAGAACTGACTGAAGTTATAACTGGTCTTCATTCGTTTATCTGGCGAAGCGTAACAAGCTTGCCGCAAGAAAGGAGGGCTATGTCAAAGGTTAATTAAAAAGAACCCCCAAAGTGAATTCAATTGAGAGTTCAATTTAAAATAATTTGTTCAGGATTATTAAACATATTATACCACATTTGGTATGAAGGAGTAGAAGTGGAATCAAACTCATCAAAGACAATTATTATCGCAGTAGCAGTATTAGCAGTTTTGGGTCTCGGTGGCTGGGCTATCGCCTCAAACAACAAAGACGACAAGAAAGATGCTACCAAAACAAGCCAAACTCAAGACGATAAAAAAACCATGGCTGATGATAAAAAAGAAACGCCAAACATCGTTGGTGTTGCCAGCAGCGATGCGCAATTTTCAACGCTTGTTGCGGCTGTTAAGGCAGCCGACTTAGTTGATACTCTAAGCGGCACAGGTCCATTCACCGTCTTCGCCCCAACCAATGCAGCTTTCGACAAATTACCAGCCGGTACAGTCGACAGTCTCCTACTGCCAGAAAACATTGAGCAGCTTAAGAGTATCTTGACCTACCATGTTGTCCCTGCAAAAGTAATGAGTGGCGACCTGAAAGATGGACAAGTAGTCACCACCGTACAGGGCGCAACACTTACTGTAGGTATCAGCAATGGTGAAGTTACGCTTACAGATGCAAAAGGTAACGTCAGCAAAGTGACAAAAGCCGACATTGCAGCAAGTAACGGCGTAATTCACGTCATTGATACAGTTGTAATGCCTAACTAATAAATCCTCTCGGGATACTGCAAGTGTACAGGAGTGGCCATTGCGCCGCTCCTGTATTTTTATCTGCAGAATTTAGTAAATCAACATGCTATCGCCGTAACTCAGGAATGCATATTTTTCTGTAAGTGCGTGTTGGTAAGCCACCTGGAGATGATTCCACTGTGCAAAGGCAGCAGCCATCATCAAAACCGTTGAATGCGGTGCGTGAAAATTAGTCAGTAAGGCATCGACAATTTTAAAAACATAGCCAGGATAGATAAATATATCGGCTTCCCCAGCAAGTGGCCTAGCCATCTCTTGTTCGCTTAAGAGTTGATTGGCACAGAACTCTAGAGTACGAGTGACTGTGGTACCAACAGCTACCACTCGCCGGCCCTCCTGCTTGGCCAGTTGAATACGCCGTGCTGTATGGGCCGGAATCTCGAAGTATTCTTGGTGCATTTTGTGCTTAGTTACATCATCTACACGAATGGGCATAAACGTCCCGAGACCTACATGCAAGGTCAACTCAACCACTTCTACACCTTTAGCCTTAATGTTCTCTAGCAGCTCATTTGTTAGATTTAGACTTGCTGTTGGCGCGGCCACAGAACCATTTTGCTTAGCAAACTCCGTTTGGTAACGCTCTCTGTCTTCAGCCTCTTCTTTGCGGTGCATATATGGAGGTAATGGCACTTCGCCCTGTTCTTCTGCTAGTTGCCACAAATCTTTTGTACTACTAATGCGGGCCGTTCCGTTGTCGAAGACCTCTTCGATTGTGACTAATGTGCCCGCAACATCCAGCATCTGTCCAGGCCGCAGCTTACGGCGATACATAACCATAGAGGTTAAGTGGTCACGAGCCTTACCATGCTGCTCCAACAACAGTAACTCTCGGTCATCACCTTCGGTAGTCTTGGCGTGTAACCGAGCCGGAATCACTTTGGTATTATTAATAACCAATACATCTCCAGCGTGTAGATAGTCAGTGAGTTGTTTGTAATAATCGTCTGTAATCTCACCTGTCTTTTTATTAAGCGCCAACAACCGCGAAGCGCCGCGCACTTTAGGCGGATGGAGCGCAATGGCTTGGTCGGGCAAGTTGTAGTCGAAATCTTCTAATCGCATCTGGGTATTATAGCAATTTTACAGAGGTACGCCAGGACTGTAAGATTCTTTATAGTCCATGCAATGCGTGGTGGCTATAGTTATTAGTACTAAGCTTCGGCTTAGGTAGCATCTCTTAACCCGCCTCACGCGTCGCCCGCGCCGGGTAATACAGCCCCCGCTCCAACACTGGGAAGTAGCAGTTGCCCAGTAACAAAAGATTGGAGTGGGGGCGTATTTTGTTTGTAAGCATAGCCGTGCCAAGTTAGAGTAGTGGCATGCCCCACATTCACACCCAGCCTAGCCAGCATGATTTAACTACCAGCGCGTTTATTATTCGTACCGATGGAGACAAGCCTAAAGCCGTTCTACACCTGCACAAAAAACTGAATGTTTATATGCAATTTGGCGGACACGTTGAACTACATGAAAACCCCTGGCAAGCCATCAGTCATGAAATTCGAGAGGAATCAGGCTACGACCTCGACCAACTTACATTACTGCAACCAACCGAACGGTTAATTTCAAGTAAAGATACTCTACCAAGCGTAGTGCACCCTTACCCGTTCGCTGTACAGACTCATCCAATCGGTAATATCGAACACAATCATACCGATATAAGTTATGCGTTTGTCACTGACCAACCGCCACGTAATCAACCCGACGAGGGTGAAGCCACCGACTTTATACTGCTAGATATCGACGAGCTGAGGTCATTACCAACCGACAAAATGCCCGCCAACGTACTTGAATCGTTTATCTTCGTTCTCGAAACGTGCCTCCCCAATTGGGAGCAAGTGCCCGCCATCTCAGTCGCAAGCTAGTCAACTTTAGGACAACATATCTTTTAATAGGGCGAACTCAGTATAAGGCTGGTTATACGTCAGGGAACCCATGTGCCCCTGACCTTCAGCGAATATAAACGTAGCATTCAGTTTGTCTGCCGCTGGCCGAGCCTGCTTATCGTCGCAGCCCCACGGGTCATTATCAGAGTTAATAAGAATTATCTCTTCGGCGTGCTTCTGTATTTGTTCCCAATCAAAGCTATCTGGAAGCATATTGTTTGACTCACCCGAAATTTTCTCGTAATACCCGGCAACCAGAATTACTTTATGCACTTTTACCGTAAAGTCTTGCATCATATTCAGGATTAATGGGCATGCTGATGAGTGCCCAATGAAGATTGTTTCTTCATCGATGGGCGGTAAGTTCCGTTGCACAAAGTCTTTTGTTTCAGCAAGTTTGGGATGGTCGGTATTTGGCAGTAGGGGCCACCAAACAGCGTAACCGAGTGATTCAAGGTGGGCTTTTGTGTCAGCAAACCAAAAGTAGTCTTTATCGCTTCCACCGCTACCATGCAACATAATTGCTTGTTTCATACGTCAATAATATCAGACAAAATAAAAAAACCTCCGAAGAGGTTTTTGATATCCAAGCTATGGTAGCGGCGACAAGACTTGAACTTGTGACCCCAGGCTTATGAGTCCTGTGCTCTAACCAGCTGAGCTACGCCGCCATATTTGAGGACAGGCTTGAATATACCATATTCTTATCTGTTAGGCTAGTCTTTGTCATCTACCCTTGCCTATTGGGTTTAGTATTGCCAAAAATAAAAACTCCCCTTTGCAGAGGAGTTTTTATAAGATTGTGATGTTGATGAGTGTTAGCTCAAAATATCATCGAATTCTATAATGTTGTTGTCATTCGTTGGAATGAGTTCGTAAGCTAGTAAATTGCTTAGTTTCATAATGTTTCGGTGCCCTTTTCGTTTTTTTATTGGTTTGTTTTGATTGATATTGTTTTTGTTTTATGATCATTAAAACAAGTATCATTATACATAAGCTTGATGATTTGTCAATAGTATTTCAATAAAAAGTTTTGTTTTAGGTGTTTTTGTGCTTTAATGCAGGGGCAGGTTCTTTCGTTCAATGCAGTCATATTTCTTGGTTTTTGACCAGTAGCTAGGGCAGCAGAGTAGATAGAAATGGTCGTACCTAGCGGTTAAACACAAGGAAATATATACATGTACAAACTTTTTGTAGGTGGATTGCCATTTGCAACCACTGACGAAGAACTCGGCCAAATTTTTGGCGAGCACGGTACCGTTGCTTCAGCAGTTGTGGTCAAAGACCGCGAAACTGGACGCAGCAAGGGCTTTGGCTTTGTTGAGTTCGAAAACGACGAAGAAGGAAAAGCAGCTGAGAAGGCACTACACAACAGTGACCTCGGCGGCCGATCTATCACCGTCAACGAAGCACGTCCAAAAGAAGATCGACCTCGTCGAGACTTCGGTGGAAACGGCGGCGGCAACGGCGGTTCATTCCGTCAGCGCAGCTGGTAGTCTAACTACCTTCACCAAAAAAGACCCTTTCGAGGGTCTTTTTTACTTTCCTTTACTTTCATTTTCTTTCCTGTGCAATGCTCTAGCGCATAGCCCCGAAGCTGACTCAGGGCGTAGTGCGCTCTGTGCTATATAGCAGTGCAGCAAAACGGCCTGTTAAGGGGGCAATGCGCGGAGTTAAACTACTCTTTAAAAACGACACCGGTAGAGTTAGGGTCTGCCGGCTTCTCTTCTTCGGCTTTGGGTGGCGGAACCTTTATCTTGCTCCAGTCTGGAGCTTTGTTCTGTTCCCAAATAACCACTCTGTAGCGCAAATACACGGCATACACAGCTAAACCAAAAGCAGCTGGCATGGTTACTATCAGAGCCAAGTTGAGAATCGGCACCAACACTGCAATCACGGTAAGCACTACCGCACCAGCTAGGTACAGCAAAACCTTCTTAAGTTTCTTGTCGAGTGGTATAACGGGCTCACCCGTAAATTGTATGGGGCTGACACCTTCTTTGAGGGTTTTATTGGGGTCGTGCGGGTCATTCATAATTATATTTTTCCATAACCATAATACCACCTAGCGACCAGACAAATACCCGACTTTTTAACCTTGGCTATGCTCGGGATGAAAAAGCTTTATAGACTCCCAAGAGCACGACCGCACCAAGCACAGCTATTAGTAAACTGCCTATGTTAAAGCCAGTCACGCCAGAACCACCGACGAATCTACTCAGATAACCACCAATGATAGCACCGATAATTCCAACCGCTATATTTGCTAATCCACCCTGCTGCTCATCGGTATTCATAACCAACGAAGCAATCCAGCCGGCGAGTGCGCCGAAAATAACCCAAGCGATAATTGACATGTTTGTTCTCCTGTTTATTACAATTTACTGTTTACATCGCGTAGCCGATGCCGGCAAATGCAGCATGGCTCCGTCGATGATGTTTGGCATCATGAGCATACACTTCTCGTGCATGTGTATGGAGCGGACTGGCTACCATATCAGCCTCAAGATCCCTGGTTAGGGTATTAATGGGCTGAGCTAACTCCGGATATTGCCGTTCTTTCCGGGCGATGAAGTTGTGAATCTTCTTATCGAGTGTTGCTTGTCTCATAAGTTCCCCCCTTATTTGAGTACACCACTATAGTACTGTCTGTTACTGATATTTAGCTGTAAGGAACTTTATGCGTAGTGTGTAATATTTATTACTCTTTTTAGCTATTTCCGACAGGTATACTACTGTTATATAGAACGCCGTTATGAACCAAAAATTTAAGAAGCTCACCATTATCCCAGCCCCGTCGTCAAAGACGTATATAGTTGCTAGCCTCAGTGTGTTTGTAGCCTGTATGGCTGTAACCCTATGGGGTTGGAATAGCGCAAAACAAAACCTGCACAATGATTTGCAAAATACGCTCAACAGCGGCACCAGTTCCGTCCGTGATACCATAGGCAACACTCTTAATTCATATACGGAGGTACTCCGCGGTGGAGCTGGATTGTTTAATGCTACCGAGAATGTGAATCAGGATACGTGGCGCCGTTATATTGGCAGCCTAGACGCACCAGCACGTTACCCTGGCCTGCAAGCTGTTGGCTACATACAACTGGTGCAAGCGACCGACCTGGATAGCTTTTTACAGAACAACCCCTCTCCTTTTGGTGATCAGTACGATATTCAACCTAACTACCCACGCGAGCTTTACGCTGTTAGTCGTTTTGCTGAACCACTCACTGAGCGTAATGCCAAAACCATCGGATACGACCCGTTTACCGAACCAACCCGCCGGCGTGCCATGGAGCAAGCTCGTGACAGTGGTCAGGCGACGATTACCATGCGCACAACGCTTCTGCGAGATAACGAGCAGCCTCAACCTGGCTTTCTAGTGTATCAACCAGTTTACCGCCCAGGTGCCCCTACCGACACGCTAGCCCAGCGACGTGAAGCCATACAGGGTTATATTTCGGCTGGAGTTCGTACTCATGAGTTAATTGATAAGTTGTTTGCAAAGGTTATTACTAAAGATTCTGCTATATTGATCTACGATGGCACTGAACAAAAACCAGATAATCTTATCTACCAATCTGCCACGTACCAAAACTTAATCTCACAAAAAGGCCTTACCACCACTAGCCAAGTATTAGAGGCTGGGCCTAATAAATGGACAATCGTCACATTTGTAAATGATAACGTTGCCTCAGGCGTACAACGCAAACAGCCTCAAGAAATTTTGATTGGTGGGGCCGTTTTCAGCTTTTTGATAGCATCCTTGTTATTTATTATCATGACCAGCCGAGCGCGTACTATTGCCAATGAAAAAAGTTTAGAGGTACAAGAAGCCAAAGACAGTCTAATCTCGCTGGCTTCGCACCAGTTACGCACCCCCGCTACTGGCGTTAAGCAGTTCGTGGGAATGGTGCTCGAAGGCTACGCTGGCAAGATAACTAAAGAGCAGCGACGGATGCTCGAAAAAGCCTATAGCAGCAATGAACGACAGTTAGAAATTATTAACCAAATTCTCCACGTTACTCGAGCCGATTCTGGACGCCTAGTATTGAACAAAGAAAAACTAGATGTGAATAGCCTGGTTCAATCAATACTAGATGAATATCGCGCCGCACTGGCAAAACGGGGGCAGAAAATTATCTTTAAAAAGACTACAAAAAGCTTGTTGGTATCTGCTGACCGCCAGTATTTGTCTATGGCAATCGACAATCTTATTAGTAACGCTAGCAAATACTCTTACCCCCAAACCAGTATTCGGGTTAGCACCCGGGCTGATGGAGATAATATTGTCATTCAGGTGACCGATAAAGGAGTCGGGATTCACGGAGACGATATGCACCGCTTATTCCAAAAGTTTTCGCGCATCGATAACGAATTATCTGTCGAGGCCGGCGGTAATGGTATTGGGCTATACCTCTGTCGTGAAATTATTGCCTTACACAACGGCGATATTAGTGTCGATTCCGACCCAGATGCTGGCTCGACCTTTACCATATCCATACCGAAGCGTTCCTAATGTTGTACTAACGATTGTTAAAATTCTTACGAATTAAGCCCCTGTAAGATGCTATTGTAGAGTAGACAAACTATAGTAGACGAATCACTGCAAGGAATCACAACACACAATATGGCAAACATTCTCATTGTTGAAGACGAAACCAGTCTAAACGAAGCCTACAATATTATCCTCACAAAAGAGGGCCACAAACCGACTTCGGTTTTTAATGGTTTACAGGCACTGAAAGCAGTTGCCAAACAAGTGCCTGACTTAATTCTGCTGGATTTACGTATGCCCGAAATGGACGGCGTAGCCTTTTTAGAAAAGCTACAAGCGCCGACCAATCATCCCAAGACAAAGATAATTATCTTTAGCAATTACGATGTACAACAAGATATCGACGAAGCTTTTAAGCTTGGGGCAACGCGCTACATGCTCAAAGCCTGGGCTTCACCCAAAGAACTTGTGAGGGTTGTCAACGAAACACTAACCGACAAGCCTAGTAAAGGGCAAGTGAAGAAAACCTAGGCGATAGATTCTGCCAACCAAGCCTGAACGCTTGGAGTAGTATGAATAACAGGAACAGCCGTAATTGCAGGTGTATCATAGCTATGAAGCGTGGTGACCAGCTGCGCAATCTGGTCAAATTTTTCTGCAACGCTTTCCATAATCAACAACTCTTCGACCGCTTGTTCTTGCGCGCCCTCCCACCAATACCGTGAGGTTACGCTACTGCGTCGAGCGCAGGCAATGAGCTTAGCATCCAGCAGCGCAGTGCTAATCTTCTCTGCTTCAGCTACATTTGCACAAGTGAGCATAATATTAATCATTTGTATCATATGGTTAACTCCCTTAATTCATCTTCGCCAAGCACTTGTCGCATTTTTTCTGCAGACAGAATGTAGCGCTGGTTCTGGTAATTAATAATCTTTTGCTTGCGCAACTTACCCAATTCTACGGCCGTTGTTTCACGCGTCATACCAATCATGTGTGCCAAGTCTTGGTGGGTTAGGCGGATGTCTATCTTAAAAACACCCGGTCGAATCTCTTGCCCAAAACGCAATGACAACCACTGCAAGATACGCAGTAGCTTCTCTGCCGCCTTGGTTTGCTCGAGCGCCGAAATATGCAGCGTTGCTCCAACGTATAAGTTAATGTATCGGTGCAGAGTAAAGGCTAGCATGTCTTTACTTGCCTCGAGCGCTTCGATTAAGTTTTGGCGCGGCACCGCATACAGCTCAGCATCAGTAAAAGCATCACAGTAGTATTGCGACACCGGCGATTTTTTAAACAACCACTCTACCGGCAAAAAACCATCGGTATCTGTAAACGTAATCACCTTTTCTTCACCATTAGCGTTGATATCGTACACCTTGATGATGCCCTTTTTAACGACATAAGCGCTGCGAGGCACCTCGCCCTGATACAATACCGGCCAACCCTTTTTGAGCTTACGCACGGGATACTGCTGCAAAAATTCAGTCAACTCCTTAGGTGTGGGATTATCCATATACACATTATACGCGGTTACTCACGGTTAACTTAATAACCAACCATGATATTGACTATTTCACATCTGTTTAGTACTATATAGGCTGCCTTTAACGCGGGGTAGAGCAGTGGCAGCTCGTGTGGCTCATAACCACAAGGTCGCAGGTTCGAGTCCTGCCCCCGCTACCATAAGTACTTCGGCCTCTGGAAACAGAGGTCTTTTCTTTTGTCTCTGACAGGATCATACTTATGGTTAACTAATCAAGGATGAGAATGAAATTAAAGAATAATCAGTCTGGTATCGCACATGTTGCAGCAATATTATTAGTCGTTGTTATTGCAGTTGTTGGTTTTGTTGGGTGGAAGGTTTGGGATGGCAATAAAACTAAAAACGGTACAAGTACTTCGCCTGCATCTCTTGAAAACAAGAATAAAGAAATCGCTAAGCCTGTTGATGAATATACAAACTGGAAAACCGCGTCCTTTGAACTTGCTGAAGCAAGCTTTAAGTATCCAAGTAGTCTTAAACTTACTCACGAAGTAAAAGCCGATGCCAGTGCAAATACTGGATTTGAAACTTATACCTTAACAGCTTCTGATGACACCTTTATATCAATTGTTGCCTACCACTTTCTAGGTGGCTTTACTGGTGACGAACCTAAGTATCTAATTGATGAGGTAGTTACTGGTACAGATAAGACTAACAGCCGAGAGTTCTCTGCAATTGCGTATAAAAACGAGAATGGTCTTTACGATACGATACATGTAATGGACTCAACACAAACTAAATACAAAGTAGGTGAAGAAAAGCAACTATTTCTTACGTCCTTTGCGGCGAAACCAAAAGGTAGCAACAAAGACAGCTCAAAAATATCCATAACTTTTTCTGGAAAAAAGTATGCCACATACAAAACCCTTGCTGAACTGAAATCGATTGGTGCATACAAAGATGCTGAAAAATTCTTAAACTCACTTAATATTCCTGCACCTAATTAGTGGTCCTAGTCTGCTGTGGTAGAGTTACTCGAACCTGCCACTTCCCTGACCAGTATTAGGGCAAGCGGTGTATAATTCCTCGTAGCTATGGAGGCACTAGCCGAGCGCTTTTAGCCCTCAAGCTTTTACAACTGGAAGCACACTCTTAATCGTCGAGGTGGTAAATGAGGCTTTCCTCATTGTTCTTCGTAGTATTAACGTCCCTGCTTACCGTGTGCATTATTAAAGCTCCGTCTTCGAGTGGTCGCAGTAGAGGCTCTATGTCATCTCTGGTCTCGCTTGATGGCCTCAGCCAAGCATCTTCATCCTCGGGGTGTAAAATGACTGGCATTCTGTTATGAATTTTAGCCATCTCCTTATTTGGTTCGGTGGTGATTATTGAAAAGGTAAGTAACTCCTTGCCTTCCGAATCTTTCCAGGAACTAAAGACCCCTGCAAAGCTAAACATTTTCTTGTCTTTCGGTTGGATGAAGTATGGTTGCTTCATCTTCTCGTCAACCGCTTTCCACTCGTAGAAGCCACTGGAGGGTATCAGGCAGCGTTTATGTAGCGCCGATGACTTCCACATAGGTTTATCGAATACTGACTCACTACGTGCATTAATAAGCTTATATCCAATGTTGATGTCCTTAGCCCATACGGGTACCAGTCCCCATTTCATAAGTAGAACTTTGTTCTTACCTCCATCGTCCACTATGACTGGCATTATCTGCCCCGGCGCAACATTGTAGTTAGCGTGAATCTGTCCCGCCTTGGCGCTCAGATTGAAGCGTTTAGTCAGCTCAGCTGTTCCGAAGAGTGTATAGCGACCGCACATATTTACATTTTACAGGAGATACCAAATGAAACAGAAGATTAATGAAGAAGTAAGCGTCATCATGTACTACAGCTCAAAGGTAAAGCATATCCAGCCTTACCTTCTGCACTGGCAGAGCAACGACTACCCCTTGGGTAAAGTCAGCTACTACCACAGCTATATGGAGGGTCGTGACCGCCAACACATCTTTGAGCTAACTGACAAAGCACAGAGCATGTGGTTCAGGCTCAGACTTGATTCTAAAAACCTACACTGGACATTGGAGGCTGTACACGATGGAAATGCCTATTAACAATGAAGAACCGTTGGTGATGCATATCGACTTGAACAGTTGCTATGCAATCATCGAACAACAAGCTAACCCGCTTATCCGATACAAGCCAGTTGGAGTAGCGGCTTATGATTCGCCTGGTGGGTTCATTATCGCTTCGTCATATGAAGCACGGAAACACGGCATAAAGTTAATGCGGATACGTGAGGCACGGCAGATACTGCGAGATATTATCATCCTGACGCCAGACCCAGAGAAGTACTTCGATGCCCACCGGCGTTTCAGGAAGGTTCTAGAGCGTTATACCAGCGAAGTTACCCCGAAGTCTATTGATGAGTTTGTGGTTGATTTTAGAGGCTCTAGAGCGGTCCATGATGGTAAAAGCTTAGTCGATATTGGTAAACAAATTAAACGCGACATCAAGGAGGAACTGGGAGAGTACGTAACGGTGAATATCGGCATAGCCCCCAACCGGTTCTTGGCCAAAATAGCAGCTGGTATGGATAAGCCAGACGGGCTTGATGTTCTACGTGGCGATGAAGCACACAATGCCTACGGCCAGATGAGTTTAACTGACCTACCAGGTATTAACTTCCGATACAAAGCACGGCTCAATGTAGCTGGTATTTTCACACCACTCGACTTTGTTGAGGCCCCCATGCACAAATTAAAGAAAGAGGTGTTCAAGAGCGTAGTCGGGTATTACTGGTACCTGCGACTGCGTGGTTACGAGGTGGATTCAGCTAACTTTGCCACCCGAAGCTTTGGTAATGACTACTCAGTGGGGGATAAGACAAGTGACCCACAAAAGGTCAATCGACTGATTATGAAGCTTTGTGAAAAGACCGGGCGAAGACTACGGAAACACGACTACCAGGGACGTGGCATCTCTATGTGGCTCAGTTTTGAGAACGGCCAGTGGTGGGGCAAAAGTAAACGCACGGGTAATTTACTATATTCCACCCAAGATATTTACCTTGCCTGTATGCGCTTATTAAGAGGAGTGGACTACCCTGCCCGAGTGACTCATATCAACCTCTCAGTGTTCAATGTTGTTAAAGCAAACCCCGTCCAGCTGGGTCTGTTCGATGATAGTAGACTAGATACCAGGTCGCTAGCCCGAGCCTCTGACATGATTAATGACCGTTATGGTGAATACACGCTGACACCAGCAACTATGGCAAATATGGGAGATATTATTATTAAAAGAGTACCTTTTGGCAGTGTGCGTGATATTTAAGAACTAATCAAACTGTTTAAAGGTAAGGAAAATTACAGAACAGCCATAAGCACAATGTGCTATTATAAATTTGAAAAGAAACGAGTGGAGGAAGAACTATCGGTAGACACGCTTGACTTTTAAGGTATAAGCTGTTATTTTTAGTTTCTGAGTGTGGGCAAATGTGGGAACTAAAAAGAGCCGCT
This sequence comes from uncultured Candidatus Saccharibacteria bacterium, assembly GCA_964409615.1. GTDB lineage: Bacteria > Patescibacteriota > Saccharimonadia > Saccharimonadales > AWTP1-31 > AWTP1-31. The sequence goes on from CAYPDT010000001.1 coordinate 421,352, forward strand.
TATCTAGTATTGCGACTCTTTAATGATTTAGGAAATACTCTCTATTATAGAAGTAATAGGGAGTTTTTCTTTTAAGAGGAATTTAGGCATACACATAATTGCATATGTTTACCTCCTTACAATCTGCTCCGCTTGAAAATCGACCTGCGGGGTTGTGTTTTTCGTTTTTGTTCTTTGTATCCGCCCACTCGCGGTGAGGAAACACTAGAAATCACAAGAGATAAAAATACTTGAGTACAATTAGAAAAGGTCACAACAAACCAGCCAGGAGGCAGGTGTCGATATGACTCTACCCCTCAAAGGAGCGTTGGCGTAAACCCGCTCCTGACAGGATTGCTATGACCAAGCTTAACTAAACAACTACAACATGGACCCAGCCACTAACCCAGCCCCAAACTCACAGAACCCGCAATCACCAGCTACACCTGTTACTCCCACCGTGTCGGCCGTACCTACTCCACCCGTTTCAGCACCACAACCGCAGACAATACAACCAACCGTTACACCCACCTCACCAGATACTTCGCCAGCACAACCGAAATTGGAATCAGCTCCGAATCCCACCGTGGCCAATCCAAGCTATGTGGGTCTAACGAGTTCACAAATTACTATCAAAAAAGACCCATTGCCATTTGGAATCTACATAATCGCAGGCTTTTGTCTTCTTAGCCTGGTGATTGGATTCTTTGATAATTCACAAAACAGTCTCATTTTCGTAGTTGCCATGTTGATAAATCTCAGCTTAGCAGTCGGGCTGTTAATGCGTATGGAGGCCGCTCGCAAGGGAATGGTTATTCTACTTAGCTTACTCGTCGGCCTAAATGTACTAAGCGCTTTTATGATTGTCGGCATCCAGCAAAAACTAGCAGACCGGAAAGCCGCATACTCCACAGCAATCAGTAAAATCGACAAAACAAAGATTACAACCAAACAGAAAGAACAGCTTGCAATCATCGACAACACTATTGCTCAACAAGAAAAGCAATTAGGTAAGGCATTAGGGCTCACTTACATAAAGCTCGGTGTAAGTTCATTGGGTAGCATAATGATTATTGGTTACCTCAGTCGTAGGTCGATAAAAGATGCTTTCCATCCTACAGACTAAACATAACAAAACCGCACACCCTAAAGGTGTGCGGTTGAGTAGAACCTGATTGCTTTTTACTGTACAAGTTTACTTGGGCCTCGCCGGCTGGCTTGGCCGCCCTTGCGTGCAATCTCCTTCTGCTTTTCTTTACTCATTGCTGCAAAACCACGCTTTGATGTTGCCATATTCACCCTCCTTTATTACTTGGCCTAGTTAGAATACGTCAGAATTAAACGCTCAGCTGTTAGAATTTTGACGCTCCAGCATTGTTTTTATCGCAAAATACGCTATGGTGCTTGTATGTCGCGTCGCCTTGCCTCACAGAAAACTCAAGCTGAAGTTTTAAGTCTTGTAATACCCGCGCCTGATGTTCATTCCATAAGCTCTTTGACGCGCAGTATCGGCGAGACGTTACGAGCAGACATCAGCCGTATGGTTAAACACTATGTAGAAGTGAAAGATTGGCTAGCATGGAGTACTCCGTTGCCTTCGGTAATTGATGAGCAGACATTGCCCCGAGTACACAGTACTCCACAATTTTGGGACGACTGGAATGAACTGCATCAACTCATTAACCTACCAGATGCTGATACTGAGGTACTGAAGGGTGCAATTGAGGCTCGCCGTACCCTTGAATTGACGCCCGAACTAACCATAGAAGCAACCGATGCAGAAATCTGCTTTCGTGGCAGTGCGGCCTTCTTGAGCAAGCGACATAGCTTTAACGTAGGCGGGTTCGGTTGGCCTGATGGCCAACCAGGCTGGGAAGCGTACATTACTATACAAGCGATTGGTAGAGAACAAGCATAAGCTATTTGTAAACTATAGTTGCATATTCTTCAAAATTAATGTAAAGTAACACCTTATTTACTACTGTTTGTTCAGTATAAGGAGTTACGCGCGTGTTTCATCTTAAAAAAGCCTTTTACGGCTTGTCTGCTGTTCTCTTTGCAGCAATAATTAGTTTCCCTGTTATATTGCCAACTAAAGCCTCGGCTGCAATTCCATCAAACCTATCCCGTGTGCCTAAGATTACCTTTACATTCGATGACGGGCTACTCAGTGCTCGCTCGTTAGCCGCTCAAACACTGCAGACCTATAACTACACTGGGGTAAACTATGTTGCCTCTAGTTGTATCGGCATGACCACCGCACCAAACACCTGCCAAGCAAACACAGACGGTGTGTACATGACATGGGCACAGGTAAATGAACTGCAAGATACTTACGGCTGGGAAATTGGTTCACACACCAGCACTCATCCATATCTAGCAACTAGTGGCGACGAACAGCCAAATCCTCTTACCAACGCGCAGGTAATCAACGAACTAACCACAAGTCGGACAGCAATCGCTACCAATACCGGTATTGCGCCGACGGCCTTTGCTTCACCATATGGCGATTACCAACCAAACGGCAACCCTGTATTAGCAGAGGTAGCAAAGCTCTATACCTCACATCGTGGTTTTGCTGATACCGGTTACAATGTTAGCCCGTGGGAAACTACCGCAACATTGCCAGCAGATAATTACCCACTTAACAACTACCTCATTCGCACCCAGCAAGTACAAGCTGGTGTGTCGGTAGCCACCGTTCAAAGTTACATTGATAAAGCTATCGCCGACAATGCCTGGTTAGTATTAACCTTCCACGACATCACTGCTGGTGCAGCAAGCACTAACCCAGATGACTACCAGTATAGCAACGCCGACCTTGCTACAATTGCTGCATACGCTCGTTCAAAGAATGTACTTGGCACCAACGTCAGCAATGGCCTAGCGCTCATGAGTGCCACTGGCACTAACCTGTTGCCAAACAGCAGCTTCGATAGCGCCATCGGCACCTTTGATGCAGCTAACCCAAGCACTACCACCTGGACAACCGACAATCCTAGTGTCATCAAACAAGACACCGGGAACCACGGCAACTACCCAAGCAGCACCAATTCGATAAGTGTTACCGACAGCTCAACTGCAACACATTTGTTTTCACCGATTGTATCAGTTACCGCCGGCCAGACATATATTTGTAATATGTTTATCAATGTTACGACGGTAACTAGTGGGGAAGTGGCCTTCTACATCGATGAATATGACGCCACTGGCACTTACCTAACAACTCAGTATAAGAAGTCAATCTTCCCTAGCAATAACCCCCTAGTTAAGAACTGGAACTTTAGCTACGTCCCAACCACTGGCGCTGCAAAAGCCCGCTTGCAGGTCTACTTTGCCGCTAACTCAGGCGTGGCAGCTTATATCGATAATGCGCAATTATTCGCTGCTGACGATAGTATCGTCACTCCACCGCAACCCACATACACTGCAGGCGACCTAAACCACGACGGTAAAGTTGATGCCCTTGACCTCAGCACTCTATTAACCAACTGGGGTCAGCCCAACAAGACCGCCGCAGATGGCAATATTAACGGCGACACCGCCGTTGACGCGCTTGATTTATCAACCTTACTAGCAAACTGGAGCAAATAATATGAAGATCGGAACAATTTTAGCCAGCGTATCTGCTTTTGCAGTCATAGCCCTTAACAACACACCTGTTCAAGCCGCTGCATCAAGCCTGTACATTACGCCAGCAAGTGGCAGTATTACGCAGGGCAGTAGCCTCACCGTTAGCATCGTCGAGAACGGCGGTAACGTCAACGTTGTAACTGCTAACCTCAACTACGACGCTAGTAAACTTCAGTGTAATGGTGTGGGTGGCGGTAGCTTTGCGCAAACAATCTCGGCTAGCTGTGGTGGTGGCGCAGTAACCGTCAGTCGTTACGTCACTCCTGGCCAGCCTGGTCTTAATGGAGCCCAAACTGTAGCCACCGTAAGCTTTACTGCGCTTGCTAGTAGTGGCACAACCAGCATTACGGTCGGTGCATCACAAGTTGCCAGCGCAGGAGTAAACACGCTGGCAAGTACAGCTGGTGGTAGTTACACTCTTACCGCTCCTGCAACTACTCCAAGTAATCCAACCACCCCAAGTGGGAACAACAATGGCTCTTCGCCACAGGGAAGCGCGGTAACGTACGGTCCCAAAGCATCTCCAGCAAACAACACGGCAACGCATAGCACAACCAATTCCGGAACGGCGACCAGCAGTGCAGCTACAACCGCAAAGCCATCTGATGTTCTTTCGGAGCAACAATCAGACAAAAGCGACAAAGATGCGGACTCAAACAAGTCAGATAATAAAGCTCAAACTAGTGCTAAAAAAGATTCATCAAATACTGCGCGGAATTTAGCAATTCTACTAGGCTTAATGGCAGTTGTTGGTGGTATTATCGCTAGCCAGCGCTACCGTGATGCGCAGGCAGAAAAAGCAGCCGTAGCTGCAGCAGCAGTTACTGCCAAGAAGGCAGCAACGAAGAAAGCAAAGGCGACAGCAAAGACCACAAAGAAAGTCGTCAAAAAACCTGCTGCAAAGAAAAAGCCAGCAGCTCGCAAAAAATAAATATCCACAAACGTACCAAACAGCCCCGTCCTATGCGTGAGGGGCTGTTTTAGTATCTTGCGGTAATCCAGCAGCGCTGATAGGCTTAAGGCAACAGTATTACTCTACAAATAATAAGGATATGCATGAATCCACAAGTCACCCCTACACCACCCGTAAACCCAGCGCCAAACCCTACGCCGCCCGCCAGTCCAATGCCCGCTTCGCCTCCCGTTGCACCTGTTGCACCGCTAAGCCCAATAGCACCCGATAACAAAAAACGAGGCCCCAAGTGGATAAAAATAGTTTTGGGTTTATTTGTAGGGCTAGCAGTACTCGGTGGTATTTTATTCTTTACCGTCATGCAGGCAACTAAAGCCCCTCAAAAAATAAGCGACCAGTTTGTAAACGCTATACAAGCGAAAGATAGTACGGCAGCCTATGAGCTAACGAGTGATGAATTCAAGCAAGCTACTTCGTCGCAAGATATGCAAACTTTTGTAGATTCAATTGGTCCTAAAATTCAGGGGGATGAGAAGATTACCGACCGTACTATTCAAAAGTCGGCAGGCAACGCTACAAATGCTACATTCATATATACCGTCGACACCCCTGAAGGGAAGATATACATTAAGACAATAGTGCAAGAAACTAGTGGTCAATGGAGAATCTACAATATAAAGACCGATAGTAATCCACTCACCACTGACAATAAAGAGTAAACACTCAGTAAACTATAAGATTCCACCTGATATACTGTTTGTATGCAACAAGGATCAAACAAGAACACAGCCATTATTGGCATCATCGCTATCGTCATTATTGCTGCAGCTGTTATCGGCACCATTGCACTAAAGCCACAATCTAACACTGCCTCAGGTAATAACGGTTCGTCGACTAGTAGTACTACTTCAGATTCCACAACCACCTCAACCAATATAGACCCGAATGCTACTTACAAAACGGTACCTACACTGCTAGCGGCTCATACAGCACCCCCGAAAGTACCGAAGATATTGAAGTGACGATTACCGTTAGCAACAACAAGATTACCGAAGCGTCAGTTTCGCAACAAGCAAGCTCCCGCGAATCCCGAGAGTACCAAGCCGATTTCGCCAGCGGCTACAAAAGCCAAGTCGTCGGAAAAGACATTGCAACATTACAGCTATCTAGAGTTTCTGGTTCATCACTCACCCCCCGTGGCTTCAATGAAGCTCTCAACATCATCCGTTCTCAAGCAAAGTCATGATCTCAAAGCCTGCCGCGCAGGAAATACAACTTGAGTTCGAGGCCATCGGTACGCATTGGCGTATTAATCTTAATGCTCCGGCAGTTGATGCTCCGCGCATCAGCGCAATTATCACTCGTCGAATCAAACAATTTGATGCAAGCTATTCCTGCTTCCGCCCCGACTCATGGCTGGTGTTTGTCGGCAATAATCCCGGGAAGCACCAAGTGCCGACTGACTTTGAACCAATATTTAAGCTGTACCAAAACTTATACAAACTAACAGATGGCGCGGTGACGCCATTGATTGGTGACGCTATGGAAAGAGCAGGGTATGATGCAAATTACAGCCTGGTTACTAAACCACTCGTTGCAATACCTGATTTTACTGAAGCCCTCCAATTAAAGGATAATACTTTACATGTTAAGTATAAATGCGTTATTGATGTAGGTGCTGCTGGCAAAGGATATTTAGTAGATTTAGTCGCCGCTGAATTATTGAAGCAGGGAATTAGTAGTTTTACTATCGATGCTGGGGGTGATATCTACACCACATCCCCTACCCCTCTAGCAATCGGGCTAGAGGATCCGTCGGATACCAGCAAAGTAATCGGCACCACAACCTTGCAACATAATAAAGCAATATGTGGGTCTGCCAGTAACCGAAGGCGCTGGGGTGATATGCATCACATCATGAACCCGCACACATTAAAACCAGTTTCAGATGTTACAGCAACGTGGGTAGTTGCCGGTAGCACCATGGTGGCCGATGGTCTTTCGACTGCCTTGTTCTTTACAGGGCCGCAACAGCTTAGCAAGGACTTTAATTTTGAATATGTCATCTTGAAAGCGGATAATAGCACTATGGTCTCGAAAAACTTTGCAGGAGAAATTTTTGATGAAACAAATAGATAATCTTCTTAACCGAATTACCATGTACAAACTCCTACTCTGGGGGCTTCGTGCACTATTTGCCATATCCTGGATATTTAGCATTGCTGGTGTATTGCCGTACGGCGCTGTTCGCCCATTAGTTAGCATCAGCATACTTATCGGTGTGAGCTTTGTAATTAATTTTATCCTAGCCAAACTATACAAAGTTGCCGCCAACAGTGAATCTACCAATATTACTGCCCTGCTGTTATATTTTTTGTTCCAACCACCTCGCACTATTAGAGAAGGTATTGCTCTTGGGCTAGCGGCGGTCATTGGTATTGCTTGCAAATATGTGGTGGTCTACAAAGAACGACACATATTTAACCCTGCCGCCTTTGGTGCGGCAGTCATTGGACTAACAAGCTTGTTATATACCCGCTGGTGGGTTGGCGGAGGTAGTATGTTTATTTTTGTATGTATTTTGGGCTTGTTGCTGGTACGAAAAATCCATCGTTTTCCAATGGTGCTAACTTTTGTCTTTACAGCAGTGGCACTGAGCGTATTTCGTAATCCTAGCACATCATCTGCCTTCGAGTTAGTACGCCACACCTTAGTATCCTTCCCTATCCTATTCCTGGGAGTCACCATGCTTACCGAGCCTGTCACTACACCACCGCGCCGATACCAACAAGTACTGTATGGCCTTGTAGTGGGGCTGCTTGTTAGCTCGGGTCTGCATATCGGCGACCGCTACCTCACACCAGAATTAGCATTATTAGTAGGCAACTTACTGGTGTTTATTTTAGCAATCCGCGGCCGACAACCACTACTTAAAGAGTCTGTGAATGAAATCGGCAAGACTATTTTTGAATACCGCTTTAAGCCTGCAATGCCGCTTGCCTATACGCCGGGCAAGTACGTAGAACTAACCCTTCCCCTTCAAAAAACAGACTTTAGGGGTAATCGCCGAACATTCACCATTGCATCATCACCAACCGAAAAAGATATCTTATTTGGTATCAAAGAGGTTGCCCCCACTAGTGCCTTCAAAACAGCGCTTCGAGCCATAGACACAGGCCATGAAGTCACGGCAAACAACTTGGCTGGTGACTTTTTACTACCCACTAACCCCAAACAGAAACTTGTCTTTATTGCCGGCGGTATTGGCGTCACTCCTTTCAGGAGCATGGCCAAGTACTTAACTGATACCAAACAAAAGCGCAACATAACCTTGTTCTACTGTGTTAGCGACCCCAAACAAATTGTCTACAAAGATATTTTTAAAGAAGCCGAAGAAATTGGGCTAAAAGTAGTGTACGTGTTAAATCCTGGCAAAGACCAGCCCGTGCCTTCTAATTGGAAGGGGGAGACCGGTTTTTTGACCAAGGAACTCATCAGCAAGCATGTTCTTGATTACGACAGCCGAGTATTCTACATATCTGGGCCAGACGTAATGGTGCAAGCCAATAAAAAACTACTACGTAGTATTGGGGTAAAGCGGCACAACATTAAGACTGACTACTTCTCGGGCTACTAGCCCCCTCGACAATTCACTTTTGCTTGTCCAAGGTCGGACCTTGGAAAGACATAAAAGGTGAGGCTTGCGTTGCATTACTATATTTTGTATAGTAATGCAGTAAGGTACGTTCTAAATCTGGAGGAATAGTTATGAAAGCAGCACAAATTAACGAATATGGTCACGCTGATAAAATAGCCGTGGTAGAAGTAGATGCACCTACAGCAACAGAAGGGACGGTTGTAATACATGTACAGGCCGCAAGTATCAACCCTTTTGATACGGTTGTGCGTGAAGGATACATGAAAGAAATGATTCCTTTGGACTTGCCTGTGACACTTGGCGGAGATATCGCTGGTGTTATTGCTGAAGTCGGTAAGGATGTAGCTAACCTGCAAGTCGGCGACACCGTTTACGGACAAGCAAATGTAGTTGCCGGTAACAGTGGTGCGTTTGCAGAATTTGCACGAACCAGCAGCACGCAGGTGGCTAAAGCACCATCGAATCTAACCATTCAACAAGCCGCTTCCCTACCCCTCGTTGGCGTAAGCGCATTACAAGCATTGCTGGACCATATCAACCTGCAATCTGGTCAGAAACTGTTTATCCATGGTGGTGCAGGTGGCATTGGCTCTATTGCAATCCAAGTCGCGAAGCATCTTGGTGCGTATGTTACAACCACCGCAACTGGTGATGGTATCGATTTTGTAGAAAGCCTGGGCGCAGATGAAGTAATTGACTATAAGGCTGAAGATTTTAGTGAAAAACTGTCTGACTTTGATGCAGTCTTTGAATTAGCCGGGGGTAAAGAGTTCGATAAAACACTGACAATCCTTAAAAAAGGTGGCGTTGCGGTATCTATGAATGCCCAGGCAAATGAAGCTAAAGCAACTGAGCTGGGCGTGACTGCCATAAGCCAGATGACACAAGTTACCAGTGAGAAACTCGAAAAACTAACACAGCTGGTAGAAGAAGGTATTGTCACACCGCAAAATGAAAAAACGTTCAGTCTGGCTGAAATTAGTAAAGCATTTGAAGCACGTGAGTCGGGCTCTGTTAAGGGTAAGATTGTTATCGCAATAGCGTAACGAAAATTAGTTCTTAGCTGAAAAGAAGAAGTCGAACCAAGCTTGTAAGTTCCTTTGATACGCAGGCTTGGCGGCTTCTTTTTGCTTTTTGACATCGACTGGTTTTTTTACTGCCACCGAGTTTGCCAACGCTACGCTTTTGGGCACTATATAGACTGTCTCGCCGGGGGCTGCTTTACCAAATTTCTGGCGGGCTGCTAGCTCGAGATACTGATCTGTCTTGAGGTATTCGTTACGAAGCTTGAGGTTAGTGTTCTCGAGCTTATCGACGCCGTTCTGCTGACTGAGTTCAGAGATTTGCTTTTGTAACTCGTAGTTAGTCTGAATCGATTTAATACCGCTCCAGGTTACTAGCAAAGCGATGACACCAAAGGCCAATAACCCCAGTAGCCGCGTATCGTTGAGGGCGCGCAAAGTTGGTCGGCCGAAGTAATCTTTTATTTTTTCAAACATCTGCAGTCATTATATCAATAGTGGTAGTGGTATACTGCACCTATGAGTAAAACCACTACAAAAACTAAGAATAAAACGATTAAAACACCAGCTAAACAAAAAAGCGACTTCTTTTTAGTGCTCCTCTGACTTTCCGGAGTTTCAGCTATCTCGTACATTATGGCTCTCATGCCTAAAGTCGTTACTGAAACCCTGGGCTCTGTACCTACTGGTTGGTACGCATATTGGGCAGTAAGCGGAACAGTCTTTGCAGTTGGATTGTACCTGACTATTCGTCGCAAGTTAATCGGGCTAAAGCTTCTGGTAGCTATTAGCGTGATAGACGCCATCTTACCCTACCTCATCTTCAGTCAGCAGCGAAATTCAGATGGCATCTGGGATGTTGTTACCAATCTTGGTTTTGCGGCACTTTGGGTGTTGTTCTTGAAGCGCAATCCAAAATTCCTACAAGACTAACTGTCTGCTGATTTGTTAGAGGTCAAAGTCGTTCATGGCCTGTTCTTCCAGGTCTGATAATAAAAGCGCGCTAACATGCCTGGCTTCGGCCTCTTTAGCAGTATCTATTTCGCCATTAGCGATATCTTTTACCGTGTCGATAGTAGCTGCTAGCTGGCCATCAACATTATTAACAAACACAAAACGGTCATCATTAACAGTTTGAGCCAGTACTTTAATAGTGTAGTCTAATGATTCGATAGTGCGCAGCAAACCGACCTGAGGAAGGCGCTCTGCAAAAAACCGTGGAATATACTGCTCTGGAGGGCTAACCATAAACAAGTGCACGATTCCCTTGAAGGGTAATCTATTCATTTCGAGGGCGCCGCTGGCTGAGATATCCATAATAGTTCGTGGAGCGTAATCCTGCACATAATTACCGTACACAAAGCCTCCCAGCCCCTGCTGTACCTGTACAAGTTTGCCTTCTTCAGCATCTTCTAATATCGCCTGGTACTCTGCCGGGGTATCAAGCCGCCACCGATATCCAGCTGACTCTCCAGGTCGTTGTGGTCGTGTTGTGAAAGCGGTTAACAGGTGTAGCTCAGGAGAGATATTAGCCAAGACCGCAGTTTTGCCAACCGCTTGTGGGCCAGACAACGTTACCAATAAATCCACCTCTGTTTGTAGCCGACTGCAAACATCTGAATTTGGCGTGTATTTTCCAGCAAGCTCACTAAAGTATTGTGCTTGTTGAGATTTCATTTGTGACATAAAGTATTATTCTGACATATTTTTGGTATTTTTACCATTACCAAGCGATGGACTTTTCTTCTGTGTCTCTGTTATAATCCTCTCTGTTAACCATCTTGGGGGTGTAGCTCAGTGGTTAGAGCAGCGGGCTCATAACCTGTTGGTCGAAGGTTCAATTCCTTCCACCCCCACCAGAAAGAAGACCATCCAATCGGATGGTTTTTGTTTTTCGTCATATGGGGCTAGGCTGTAGTTTTTGCCCAAAGCTAAGGGAATGTATTATAGAAGTTTTGATACAAAAATTAATGTGAGCCCAATAAATGCCATTACTGCTGCAGCAATCTTACGCTTCAAATAATCCCGCTCATTGAGCAGAAGAGCCCCAAGAATAACAATTATAACGACGCCGAGGCTAGATAGGTATGTACTTACACTCAGCAGACCACCAGCATTAAATGCCAACGTAAAGCCAAAAGCAGAAAGTGCTCGCAAGAGCATCAAGCTTAATGTACGTGGTTCAGTAAAGATTCCCGGCTTAATTTTTCCGCCGCGAACTAATAAGACGGCCCACATTATCACTGCCGCAAGTACCATCACCGGAATCATATATCCCATGTAGCCTACTTGTTTTATGAGTTCTTTTTCATTCAAGTTTAAGAAACTTATGACTATAGAGGCTGATAATCCCCACCTAATGCCGAGCGTAGTCAACTCACGACGCCCCTTTTGTTTTACAGCCACTACGGAAGCAAAGATTAAAAGGCCACCAATAACCTGGAGAGGGAGTAGATTCTCATCGAGAAATACAACACCTAGAATAGTAGTAAAGATAATACGTAAGTTATATAGAACCGAATACACACCTGCTTCTAAGTATTGGAGTGATTTAACATTAGTGAGGTGAAGCAATACAATAAGGATTGCTGTCAATATCATCTGCACCACTGTTGCTGGGGTAAATATTGCGAGGTCAGGGAATTTAAATGGTGCAAGAATTAAAAGCGGGACCGCGATACCCGTCTGCATTATAGTTGCCAAGGTCCACTTATCGACTTTTTCCAATATAGACTTGCGTAGGATTAAATTGTAACCAACAAGTCCTATCAGATGAAGCAATATAAATATAATCCACATGTTACGCATATTGTACCTTACTGATGTGCCCTTCCCAGCTTAAACTTGATGTTTCTTTGCTATAGTAGAATCATGAAAACAAAATCTGGCAAGTCTATTGCACCAATTGGTATCGGAACTTGGAATGTTAGCAGTCTCTATAAGCCTGAGAATGGGCACACAAAATATCGTGGAACCGAACCTTCTTATGGGAGTGAAGAGCAAGATATTGCGGCCATTCAATACTCAATATCTCTTGGACAAAACCATATTGATTGCGCCGAAATGTATGGCGCCTTCTACACCGATGAGGTGGTAGGGCGAGCTATTCGTGACATGAATCGAGAAGACCTCTTTATTGCAGATAAGCTTTGGAAGACTAGTGTAGAAAAAGGCAAGGTCCGTGCAACAGTCGAACGTATGTTAAAAAAACTTGGCACAGATTACATCGATTTACTCTACATACATGCTCCCTGGAAAGATGTGCCATGGGAAGAAGCTATACCACAGATAGATGAGCTCATCGACGAAGGACTAGTTAGATATTTTGGAGTAAGCAATTTTACTATCGATGATATGCAAAAGGCATCAAAAATTAGCAAACACCCTATTGCAGCAAACCAGATGAACTTCAATGTGTTGTACAAAGCAGAGGTCGACAAGAATTTTAAAGACTATTGCGAGACGCATCGTATACAGATTGTCGCCTACCAACCCATCAAGCGCAAAGAGGTACTAGATAATCCAACTATCCGGGCTATTGCAAAAAATCATAACGCCACCGAAGCACAGGTAGCTATTGCATGGTTACTAGCCCAGCAGACGTTACCGATACCTAAAGCCATTCAAAAAGCACATATTGATGATAATCTTGGTGCTTTGGAACTAACATTAGATGCCAAAGAGCTAGCAACGCTTGACCAACTTTAACTAGCTCATAACACATCTCTAGGTGTGGTAATTCGTTGGTGAGACAGCCCATGCAAATTACTATAAACCGTATACCTAAGCAATTTCCGTTAGCATGTCGATTCCAACCAAAATTTTAGACTAGTGAGCAATTATGTAGTATGGTAAGTCTCATGCCACAAGAGTTTCGGGGAGCTTTACCGCCTGTCAGCGTTGATACGCATTTTCAAAACGTACCTCATGTTTGGGAGGTGGCTGTTGACCAATTTGCTTATCGAGATTATCTTCTAGAAGCTGGGTTGCCGGAACATCTTACTGGGAACGTGGAGCTGTTAGTTCGTCCTGATTACACATTAGGCTATACGCGCCTTGAACGCCTGAAGATGTTTATGCGTAATCCTTTTTTTGATTCTATTTCAGGTAGTTGTGAAGATTTAGGGGATGATCGTGTCAGAGTCACTATTGTATACGGCACCCACTATGGCGTAAACAAATTACTGCGGCATGAAACGCAACATGCCATTGAAATGCTTAGTGGTGATAATGAATGTACTGCAGATGTTCGGCTTTCAAAACTAGCAATTGGCCCATTTGCGGTTGGCGAGGCAATCTCTATTGCTAGTGGTGAGCGAGTGCCTGGCTTGATTGGCAGCCTGGCAACATTGGGAATCTCTGCTAAATACTTTTTCGACCGTTGGCGCCAGAACCAAGTAGAAGAACGTCGTGCTGATACTGCTATGCTAGATAAAAAATTAGCCAACAGAGCTCCAATAATCCAAGTCAGACGACGTAAGTAAATAGCGACCTATACCGGTGCGACAACTAGGCATATACTGTATATATGACTAAAAGTGAATCGTTCCCTCATGTTCAAGAGTTTTTACAAGCAAATCATGTTGGTGTGCTTTCAACAGTTGGCGAATCGCAGCAGCCACTCGGTTCGGCCGTATATTTTGTAACTGACGAAGAATTTAATATCTATTTTGTTACGCGCGTCGAGACGCAGAAATACAAGAATATCGAGCAGAACGCCAAAGTCGCATTGACAGTAGTGGAAGCTACACAGCAAACCACCGTGCAGCTAAGTGGAAATGTGGCCAAACTGCCTGCCCACGATTATGCAGACATTGTCTTTGACAAGCTTGCTGCCCTCAAACCCGCCAAAGACGCAGATTGGGCACCACCGATTGAAAAAGTACACAAGGGTGATTACATTGCCCTAAAAATTACACCGACACACTTACAGTACGCCAACTACAGTAAAGCCTACCGAGAATTTAACCAAGTTTTCATCGAAAAAATCGTGTAATCTGTTCGATGGTTTAGTCTCGCTTACTTCTCTGTATGCGTGCTTGGGTTAATTAGGTTTAGATAGGCTAACTTAGTAACGCACCACCGTCGACAACAATCTGCTCGCCGGTCATGTAGCTGGACATATCGCTAGCCAAGAACAAAGTGACAGTCCCAATTTCATCGGCTTCACCCATGCGGTGCATAGGAATCTTAGCCATGAAGGCTTTGGTTGCGTCTTCGTTGGGTTCTGCGCCTTGGCTCATGGCTGCCACACCCGGGGTAGCAATGCCGCCAGGGGCAATGGCATTAACCCAAATATTATGAGCCGAAAGCTCAAGGGCAGAGTTTTTGGTAAAGCCCCACATGCCATGCTTAGAAGCATCGTAATGAGCCAGGCCAACCATAGAAGGGTGAACGGCATCAATAGAGGTGATGTTAATAATCTTGCCACCACCCTGGGTTTTCATAACTTCACTTGCGTACTTAGTCGTCAAGAATACACTTCGGAGGTTTACATGTATCACCTTTTCGAAAAGATCTACCGGCATCTGTGCGAGAGGCATTGGCGGATAGATACCAGCGTTGTTTACCAACACATCAACGCTGCCGTAGGTATCTTTGCAGGCGCTAACCATTGCCTGCACTTGCTCTTCATCGGATACATCTACGGTGAAGGCTGTAGCCTTCCAGCCTTTGTCGGTCAGTTCTTGAGCGGTCTGCTGGGCAGATTCTGCGTCGAGGTCTGCGACAACTACCCCAGCACCAGCCTCTGCCAAGCGGTAAGCGATACCCTTACCAATTCCCTTAGCTCCGCCTGTTACAATTGCTGATTTGCCTGTCAGATTTAGTAGTTCTGCAAGTGGCTTCATAGCACCCTCTTTCTGAGCATTATGCTCGATTACCTACTTATATTATACGCTTATATGTACAGTAGGTAACAGGGGGAGTACTGTTATTTTTGGATGCGAATACGTGAGACGGTAAGGTTGTTGCCTTTTTCGTCTTTATCGCCCGTAACAATTACTTTTTGGTCTTTCTTCAATGCTTTTGCGTCAGTCTGCTTACCATCACTACTGGTTACAATCGTATCTTTTGTAAAACTGGCCGTCTGCTCCTTACCTCGGGCATCCTTAACTTTGATAGTCTTATCATTGACATCCGTAATTGTGCCAATAGAACTCCAGCGTCGTGAGGCGTTTCGATTCGCGGTCGAAGCAGATGAGAAAGAGCTACCGTTAGTCTTAGAAGTCTTTTCACGATTTGCCCCGTTGCGGTCACCAAGTTTATAGATTCCGAATACCAGCAATACTGCCAGAAGAGCGATAATCATCTTGGTAGCGAGCCCAAGCGTTATGGTAAAAGTAACCTTTTTAGCTTTCTTTTCTTTTGGGGCACTTTTTTCTACAGGTTTGATGTCGTCCATTTGTTGTTCTCCGTTAGATTACTAAAGTCTTGTTCAATGACGCGGTGTAGTTGATAGATTGTCTCCATCTAATACTATTTACAGTACAACACCACCGTGAGTATCGCTATTGTTTTAATTACTTGATTACAGCTATTGTTGTGGAGTGCTACAGAAGGTCTAAAAATTGCTCGAAGAACGACTTGTCGGGTGTTGCTGCATTGCTGGCCAGAGACACAGTAATCGTAGTTATTTTGGCATCTTTTATGGTCACCATCTGTTTGGCACTGGTACTATAAAATGCATTATTATTTATGGTTTTACGGTTTTTATCACTCACTTTGGTTAGAATTGCGTAAGCACTGCTTGCCGCATCAGCACTTTTAAATTCGCGAGTCGAGATAATAACCGAGGCAACTCCTTGTGGCTGTACACCATCGACAATAAAGGCACAGGCAGACACCTGTCCCTCTTTGGTGACTGTAGTGGGGATACTAACCCGTGGACCGTTAGTCTTTTGCTTAAGAATTTGTTCTAATTTGGTTCGAGAAACCGTATCGCAGACCGCACTTTTAGCATCTTTTGGTATGGTAACCAATTGGTCCTCGACCGATGTATTGTCTTCGCTGCTATCGTAGATAATTTTTCGTTCTGCTACAGGTTGAGCGGTACGGGTTAGCGCAAAGATTCCCCACCCGGCAGCGGCAACCATAACGATAGCCACTCCAACAAATACGCGCTTATTTACGTTTAATCTCGCAGCTCCATGGCTCCGGGACTTTTGTGTAGTCTTAGTGGAAAACTTCGAGTTCTTACGAAGATAGAAGATAGCTAAGAGTGCAACCAGGAGCGTAACACTAGGCACAACTATCCATACCGTCTGACCTGTTTGGGCAAGATTAGATGAACCACTTTGTCCACTACCATTACTATTACCTGGGTTATTAGGTACCGGCTTAATATATGAAGCACCGAGGATATTATTACTCGACCGCGCGAGCAGTATATCTATAACATCAGCGCCTTGGCTAAACAAGCGCGCATATGGAATAAAGTCTTGGTCGAGCGGTGAACCACCGGTAAAAACATAGTTGGTAAAGCTATCTGGGTTAGATGCAGTAGTGGTTGTGATGGTAGTCTTTATAACCTCACCTGATGCTAAAGAAGTTATTGGTCCGTCTGGATTATAACCACAAAGCAAAAAGGAATAATCAGAATGCTGATTAAACAAAGTACCTGCAATGGCTGCAGAACCTGGGCCAGCCCACGTACAGTTCAAGTCTGGGTTTGACTGCGAAACATGCGTCAGATTAGGTGGCAGCAAATCAACAAACAAAGATGTCAAAAGTGGGTTAAAGCCTGATGCATCAAGTGTTCGTGGGTCCATACTAAATGGGCCAGCATTGGTAACCGTGATGGTGTAATTAAGCTGCGCACCGGCAGCGACATCTTGTGGGTTGTCTAGTGTCTTTGTTACCGCCACATCAGCTGGTTGGCTAAAGGCTTGTGCGTAGTTATTTACATCAGCATCTCTTGCACCATCCAAAAGGTCACCACCACCATTAAAAATTTCACCTATCGTCTGTTGTTCTGGGTCACCAAAAATAACAGTAGTTAGTATCTTATTGTAAAACACCGGCGAAGCATCATCTACAACTGTAGCTACAATGACATAGCTAAGGCTTTCACCAGCATGCAAAGTTTTGCCAGAACCACTATAAGCACACGATAATATGCTGTAATCACTGTGATTTGCGAAGACAGGGCCGAACATCGAGGCTGAACCAAGCCCACCGTAAAAACAAGCAATATCATCACCACTGACAGAGCTATACTCTAGCTGAGGCGGTAGAATGTCGTAGAATAATTCAGTTCCCTGCCCAGGAGTAGGGTCACTTACTTGCGACAAATCAAGTGCATCAGGCCCTTCGTTGCGAATGGTAACTTGGTAGTTTAGAGTATTACCTAGCGCAAAGTTTTCGGCATTTAGTAACTTCTTTTCAGCAACCAGGTCGGTAGTATATTGATGGCTATATAATGTTTGGTTATAGTTGTTGGTTTGACTGAAAGTTGAGGTAGTTATATCGTTTGAGCCAGCGAGTGCATCTTGGTAAGCGGCTGAATCTTCGTCTGTTATTGGGGTTGCACCTACCGTGAAAGTCGTCAGATTAGTGACCCGAGATTGCATGACAACAGCACTAAGAGTGTAGGCAACGCTCTGTTCAGCAGCCAGTAGGCTAGTCCCGCCAGTATGTGCGCACGTAACCACACTATAGTCGGTATGATTAGAAAACTTAGTTCCAAAGGCAACACTGCCAGCTGACCCAGCACCTAAATCGGTACAAGTAATGGACGGGCCAGAAATAGCACTATAGGCAAATTCTGGTGGCAGCAGCACAGTGAACAAGAAGTCAGAATCAAAGTTCGAGCTGTTAAGTGTTGCTAGATCAAATGTGTCAGGGCCGTGATTAGTGGCAGTAATGGTATATTGCACCGTATCGCCCGCTACTAAGCCGACGTTACTGTTTTGCATAACGGTATCAAACTGCAAGTCGGTTTTTGGGAGGTACGGCTGCCCCACTGTTCCAAACTCACTGGTAGAGCCGAAGCCACTAAAGGTTGCCGGTTCTAGTTCGGTGGCCGTGAGTGCAAGATTATTATGTGACGTTCCTGGCAAAGTAGCAGTAAATTCCTGCAGACCAGTTCCACTCGAAGTAACATCTACCTGCCCGATGTAGTTTTCGCCCTCGCCGGGGAAGTCTGGGTCGGCAACCGTATTGCTAAAGAATTCTATGCGGTAATCACCAGCTGGTACATCCATAGTAAAGGTAACATCAGTATTACCAGCCTGTTCCACGATAGATGTGTAACCGTGCCAGATACACCACCGCCAGTCAGTCCAGTTCCAGCAATTACGCCGTTAATACCGCCCGCTGCACCCGTAACAGTTATCGTTCCGGTGTTTACGTCTGTAGATATGCTGACACTGCCCGAACCAACTATCGATGCGCTGCCGTTATTAGAAATGCCATTCAAACTAGATAGAACTGTTGACTGTAGAGCACTGAGTGGAATTGTTTGACCAAGCCTAGTAACGCTACCGTCCAGTCGTTCGTTGCTGAGTGTGCCTTCGGTAATATTGCTGGCGTTGAGGTTAGTCAAAGCCGCACCACTGCCCTGAAAACTAGCAGCAGCTACGCCGCCAGAGATGTTAATGTTGCCCACTTGAGCAGGGCCACCAAGTACCGGGCTCAAGCTTACGGTATTACCCAAAATACTCGCTAGGTCGTTCAGGGCCTGGGCTGATAAATTAAGCTTACCTTGTACGGTTAAATCGCCGTTGATGGTGACCGTTTGATCGTTTAATGACTGAACCGGTAACAGGGTATCATCACCAAGGACAGGATTTTGCACGGTGTTGTAGGCGTCGATAGTGCTTTGGTTTTTGCTAGCATTCTTAACTTTGCCAGCAAGTCGTAATGCTGCGAGGCCAAGTCCGGATACAAAAAACATAACTACCAGCAGCAGAATTGCCTGCTTTTTCCAAGGTCGTGTTGGTCGACTTTTGATTTGTGTCAAGTTTAACTCAGGTTTTTGAGGTACATTAACAGAAGCAACATCAGCGTTAGCCGGTGCCTGCTGTAGGCTTTCTAAACCGGTTGTCTTTACTTGCTTATTCTGCAAGTCTAACTGCTTATTATTCATAACTCAGAATCGCCGCCAAAATCTTCTTTAATACTATGTTCAATTTTACGTGTTTTATAGAGGTAGCACAAGCGGAATGACCCCAGAAAAAAATATGCTCGATTTGCAACCATACAACATAGTGACCGACCAACAATTTAGTTATTTTGCTAGGATAACAACTACTTCAGTGTCTTGGGGCTGTACCTCACCAGTTGGTAGGGTTGTCTGAATCTCAGCACCAATGACTTGTGCTATCTTTTGTGTTTCGACAGCACGTTGCCCACCTGTTACATCTACCACAATATTTTTGGTATATGACGTTTTTTTAGCAGAATTTGCTGTATCAATTACACCGAGGTCTGTACCCAGGGCCTGATTTATCGACTTCTGGGCAGCCTCTAATCCGGCACTGCTAACGCCTGCATTCATCAAGGCTACTTTTACTTTGCCAGATGTATTGATACTAAACGGGCCCTGATTGATTATCTTATTTTCAGAATCACGGTAGATAATTATCTTGCGCGCTTTAGAGTACACAACAAGGTAATCGCCGTTTTTTGCGTTTGTGAAGAATGGATCTTCACCTAGCTTTTCGCGGTCTGTAACGGCAGCAATTTGCGGTTGTTCGTCTTTTGGCAATTCCATAATCTTACCAAGTCGTGTTAGCAACTTTTTATTAGTTTCGTCAACTGCACTAGTTGGGTTATCTTTCAGGTTCTTGTACTGTGAGTAATAGAAAATACCAAAGCCAACCGCCCCGCCGACGACGATAAACAAGGCAACTCCGATAATCAGCTTCTTAACACTGATAAATCTTTCGGTTTTAAATACGGGGCGTTCCATGTTGTTCTCCTGCATTAGGGTGATTGTTTAACCGACAAAGCAATCCAGTTAAAGTCGATATCTGCCGGTGCGTTGCTTGGCACGGTAATGTCAAAGCCGTCAGCCTGTACGTTTTTTACAGCGTAACCTGCAGCACTGTCTTTTGGACTTACTGTCACAATCGGTGCTTCAATATATGGTCGCGTGAAGCTAACATGCGCTGTTTTTGTCCCGGCTTTCATGGTTACTATACCAGCCAAGTCTTTATCAGCAAAGGTTACACGGCCGTCAAAAGCAACGTCGCTTCGGAAGGTCACCTTGTCTTTGAAGGTTACGAACGAATCAAAACTAACCAAGTTCTGGAATTCGGTTGTTTGGCCAACAATTCCGCCACTCCAAGCAGCTTGGCTGAGTTGCAAAACATCAACCCGTGCGGACAACCTATCAACTTTAGTATTAAGCTGTTGTACCGATTTAACAATCAACGGGGTAAGTCGCCCGTAGTCGACTGCCCAAGGATCAGTACTTGGGTCGCTACCACCAACCTTGACTGCATCAGGGAAAATTGCGTATAAGTCTTGAGCCAAGAAGCCTGTCTGGGTGCGATGGGTCGAATCAGTTATGAAGCTATAGTCGGCAACACTAATTTGCAACAAGTCATCTAGTGTGTAGCGCGTCTCGCTAATATTTTCTTTGAGTCGTTTATCAGATGTGGTGTTGTAGGTGGTAGTGTTGGCGGTTGTATCGATACTGATACTTCCTAAGTTATCTCCCGAACCGTCAGTGAAGGTAAATAGGTTTTGGGTGCCAGAAGTTTTGCCGGTTAGTACCGTCACGCCGTTTGTCCCAGTGGCTCCAACCTTGAGACTTATGTTAGTAGTTGTGGTAATGCCGCCAATGTTGATTGTCTTTGCAGCAGCACCAGTTCCGAAGTTGAGCGTCTGCGCACCGTTGCCGACGCCAATATCAATATTACCTGTCATGGCATTTGATGAACTGCCACCTAGTTCTAGCTTTCCACTGCTCAAGTTGGGTGCCAGACTTATTTGTGCCGTACTTGTATTACCGCCCAGCACAACGTTTCCTGTGGATTGTAGATATAGCCCGGCTCCACCAAAACTAAAAGTACCTCCATACGAACCACCGGTTGTGATATTAACTGCACCGGTTGAGGTGAGCGAAGTGCCACCAGTACCGGAGTTGGTAGCGAGTGAAGTATTACCGCTTGAGTTACCGATACTGATGTACTGTTGCCAGCCATTTAGTCCGATTTGCATCAAACAACTATTACAAGCGTTCATGTATATTGAGCCACCGTCGACTGAATAGTAGTTGCCCGCCCGCACCAAGACGGTACTGCTGCTGGTATTGCCTATGGTAATGGCGTTTGCTACAGCACCAGTTCCGATATTGATGGTTTTGCCACCAATGCCACCAGTTCCGATATTGATGGTTAGCGTGCCGGTACCAGTTGAAATATTCATGGTGCCACTCTCACCGCTAGTACTACCGAGCGAAACTGCTCCTGTAGTTGTGTCTATGGCAAAAATCGGGATACCTGTTGCGTTATTAATCCTGAAAGCATCGACAGAATTAGATTGATTCTGGAAGGTAGTTGGAGAGTTAATAACACCGTTAAAGTTAATACTGCCGAGGTTAAAGAGTGTTGCTGCACTTGAAATCTCAAGCTGCGCAGCATCGACAAAGAATGTTCGAGCAGTTGCGTCAGTTTGTCGGTAATATACATATCTTGTGCCAGAGACTGATGCACTGGTAACGAACGTACAAGTGTATCTAGTCCAACCGGTCGTAGATACAGTCTGTCCCGTTAGACAGCTTGTATTAGTCGAGCCGTCGTTAGTGTAGCCCATTTGGAAGGTAGAGAAATTCGACCCAGAAGCCCTGGCATACACCGAAAAGCTATATTGCGTATTAGCAGCCAGTGCAAACGTCGCAAATGCCCCAGCATTTGCAGAGGCCGTAGTTACATTTGAAAGACTACCATTGCCTGAGTATTGATCTGTAGTGGTTCGGGATATTGTGTCGCCTGTAAAAGCTGTCCAGCCATTGATATTAACATCGAAACTTGGATTCGTGAGGAGGTTGGCATTGTTTTGCCTAACAGTAAATACATTATTAGATGTATTACCCCCCTGAACTTGGAATATGTCGGCAGTTTGTGCGGCAGCACCTTTTATCTGTGCTTGTACAGCAGCAGCCGCACTTCCTGTAACCTTGAAGGCTGGGAAAGAATCACTTGAACCAGAGTTAACAACTTCTACAGTATTGCCGGCAGTCGCCTCGAGCTGCAAAACATTCGCATTATTAGAAATCTTGTTGTTAGAAATTGTTAGTGCCCGATTACTGCTGTTGAAGATATTCAATGCACCGGTACTAGTGGTATCGAAAGTCAACTGTGGTGTTCCAGTAGCATTTTGGATCTGGAAAGCAGATGTGGAGTTCGACTGATTCCGGAAAGTTGCAGGACTATTAATGGTGCCGTTCAGACTAATATTTCCAAGAGAATAGTTAGTAGGCGTGCTTCCTGTTTCAAGCTGAAAAGCATCTAAGTAAAATGTTCTGGCGGTTGCGTCTGTCTGACGTACATACAAAGATGGTGTGCCGCCCCAACTGCCTGGCGTAGTAAACGTACAGCTGATACGATTCCAACCCGTTGTGACTGCCTGCGCCGTAGCGCAAGAAGTGTATGTACTCCCAACCACATATCCTGCTTCCAATGTACTAAATGCTGAGGCCCCTTTGGCGTAGAACGAGAATGTATAGGTCGTACTTGTCGCTAAAGAGTATGACTGCCGAACGCCGTCTCCGGTGGCTGCTGTCGGACCAACAGCTAGCCCCGCCGGGCCAGAGTACGTTTCTGCTGTTGTCCTGGCAAAAGAAGTAGAGTTAAGGTTTGTCCATCCCGTTGTATTCGTATCAAAAGATGGATTGACAATTAGGTTAGAATTGTTCTGCGAAACCGAAAGAATATTATTAACCGTATTACCACCCTTTACCTGTAATATGTCTGTGGTTTGGACTCCACTAAAACCTTGGACCATCAAGCCTACCTTGTTGGCATCTTGAGTAAACTGTTGGATAGCCACTACATTAGAAGTACCCGAATTGACGGCGAAGACATTGCCATAGCCCCCAGATCCAACACTCAAGGTTCCCGTACTGCCCGGGCCAAGTTGCAAACTAGCTGCCCCCAGGTATGAATTCGCACCAGCACCGCCCGTGATATTAGCCGAGGTACATGGCCCAACACACAGCACTCCAGTACTGGTATTAAAACTCATTTGATCAGCCCCAGCCGCATTCTGAATACTGAGGGCACGTTGTGAATCTGTCGCATTACGCAAACGCAACGAACTAGAGATAACACCATTAAGATCAATTTGTCCAGGCTGATATTCGGTAGCAACTGATCCCAATTCCAACTGGACACCATCAATGTACATAGGGCCAGAATGTCGAATATAGAGGTATGTGCTCCCTGAAACTGTTCCGGTAGTAAAAGTACAGGTCATGCGACTCCAAGTATTGGCCGGGATATTCCAGTTATGATTGTTACAGTCAGTGTTTGTCGACCCATTTTCTGATCTACCCGTATAGGCATTGGTCCAGCCGGCGGTATACCGTCCGTAGTACGAAAGCGTATATGTAGTATTAGAGGCAAGAGCGTACGTGTACTTAACCCCATCACTAGCAGTTGTACCGCTAAACGAAAGTGCGCCATCGCCTACAAAGGTAGGGCTCGTAATTTGAGAAAAAGTGCTAGAACCCAGTGCTGTCCAGCCAGAAGTATCAGTATCAAAACCAGAATTGTCTATCAGGTTGGGAGTAACTTGATTAACAGAGAATATTGGAGTTGCTTGCGCAGTCCCATCCTTTACCTGCAAAATATCGGCGGTCTGCGCCCCAGCACCTTGGATAACTGCTGTAACGTTTGCAGCGTTTGCCGATTGGATATTCATATTAGCAGTTTGGGTAGTGGTTTGGTTCTTAATTACGTTATTTGCAGATGAAGATACAGTACAGCCAGTACTGTCACACACCTGGTTACCTCCAACCCTCAGGGCAGTAGTTGAGTTAATATCACCAGCTACATCGAGAGTATAGCTTGCGGTGGCCTTACCGATGGCGACACGGTTGTTATATGTGTCGGCAACGAACAGATTGCTCGTTCCGGCATTATTCTGAATTTGGAAAGCTGTGGTCGTGTCTGATTGATTCCTGAACACTGCTGGGCTAGTGAACATACCTGAGAAACTTAATGTAGCTTCTTGATATGGAGTTAGCGTCGAACCAATTTCAATCTGCATCGCATCTACGAAGAAAACTCGTGAAATAGCATCGGTCTGCCTATAGTACACGTTACGAACAACACTTGCGGGTGTAGTAAAAGTACATGTATAGCGCTGCCACACAGCAGAAGAGACGGTCTGCCCTGTTAGACAACTGGTGAATGTTGTATTGTCGGTATACCCCATCTCGAAGGTTGAGAAGCTTGACCCAGAGGCTTTGGCGTACACCGAAAGAGTGTATGTAGTATTCAACGCAAGGTTAGTCCATATCTGGCGAACCCCATCATTTGCTGCTGCTGTGGTGGCAATTCTAAGACTACCAATCCCAGCATACTGCTCTGCTGTACTCCGTGTGAGGGTAGCAGAACCCAATGCACTAACGCCACCGGTTCCTGTATCAAAGTTCGAGACTGTGCCAAAGAGGTTTGTTCCGGCTGATGGATTGACGATTAATGGTGTGGCATTCTGCGTAGTATCTCCTACAGTAAGGCTACCGCCGTTGTATACGTTGCTATTGGCGTATTGAGAGAAAGCTCCGCCCCCAGACACGGTAAGTGCACTCGCTGCAGCTGCAGTAACGCTCATACTACCAACGGACGATAGAGCAAAGCCATTAGAGACTGTAGCGCCGCCATTCCCAGTATTACTGAGGCTAAATATGTTAGTGCCCGTTGCATTTTGTAATGAAAATGCAGTGTTTGAATTTGATTGTGTACGAATGACTACCGGCGAGTTTACCACCCCGTTCAATGCAATTGTCCCTTGTTGAAATGCAGTAGTAGTGGTTCCTGGCTCTACCTGCACGGCATCTACATAAAAACTTCGCGCTGTGGCATCGGTTTGGCGAATGCCTATAAAGCGCGTGCCAGAAACGGATGCACTAGTAGTGAAGGAACATGTATAGCGTGTCCACCCACCAACTAATACAACCTGATTGTTAACACAGTTAGATTGCGTTGTGCCGTCATTTGTAAAGGTAATCTGCATGCTACCCCACTGAGTGGTATTTACCCGTGAGTAGAAAGAAACAGCATATGATGTACTTGCGGCAAACTGATAATTATATCTGGCGCCATCGTTAGCTGCTGCTGTAGTTGTAACGAGCAGCGAGCCCAATCCAATATATTGGTCGGTAGTCGAACGTGCGATTGAAGCATTACCAAGAGCTGACCACCCAGAGGTATCGACATCGAAACTTGGGTTAGTTATGATGTTTGTCGTATTCTGACTAACCCCTAGTAGTGTTGAGCCGCCACCAGAAGTAACTTGCAAGATGTCTGCTACCTGGGCGGTCGACCCCTGAATGGTTGCCGTAACACTGTTAGCATCAGCCGATTTGATGTTCATGTTAGCAGTCTGGGTGGAGGTGCCATTTTGGATGTAGTTGTTACTACCGCTACCTATAGCGTAGCCACAATTATTGCTAGTGTCGCAAACTTGGTTTGAGCCCTGATAGATTGCCCCTGTACTGGTTATCTTGGCAACAACATCGTTATTTTGGTCGCGGGCTTGCAATAAGTCTGCTGTCTGACCAGTCGCTCCCTGCACTACAGCGACCACACTACTGCTACTGGCTGATTGAATATTCAGGTTTGCCGTCTGTGTAGTAAGGCCGTTTTGGATGTAGTTGTTGCTGCCTGAACTTGGAGCACAAGTTGCTGTTGGGCCACAAATAGCTACTCCATTAATGCGGAAACTATTGCCCGCCGCGATGTTAATATCTCCGTTAACATCCAACGTATAGCCAGCCGTTGCTTGGCCAATGGCAATACGAGTGTTGGTTGTGTCGGCAACAAACAAGTTGCTAGCAGCGGCATTTTGAATCTGGAAGGCAGTGGTTGAATCGGTAGCGTTTTTAAAGAGGTTAGCAGCACTAAATGTTTGAGCACCGTTCAGCTTTGCAATATTACTGTCGTTACTCAAATTAGCACTGCTGATCTGAGTGCCATTAACTTGGAATTGGCCCGTAGTGCTAATGTTGCCGCTGGCGTCAATCTTGGCAATTACGTTGTTGCTGGCATCTGTAGCTTGGAGCAAGTTAGCAGTCTGGCTTGTTTTTGCCTTGAGTACAACTGTTGGACTGGTGGTAGCTGTCGATTCAATGTTAAAGTTGGCACCCGTCTGAAGTGAGGTACCGTTTTGGATGTAGAAATTAGCCCCTGCACTTGCTGCACAACCACTGGCATCACAAACCAAGTTACCGCCTACCCGTAAGCCAGTAGCAGAGTTAATATCTCCGTTAACATCCAATGTATAACCAGCTGTTGCTTGGCCAATGGCAACCCGAGTGTTAGTGCTGTCTACCGTGAATACGTTGGTTGAACCCGCGGCATTCTGTACGCGAAATGCAGTGGTTGAATCTGCGCCTGCTTTGTATAATCCACTAGCTCCAATTGTCACTAAGCTGCCGGTATCGCTAATCGAGCTATCGCCTATCGATTGACTGCCGGTAAATTTAGCCAGTTTGTTAGTGTTTCCACCAAGCGTTGTAACACCACCACCAGCGCTTGCACAGTTACCAACAGTAGTACAGAGCGTATAGGTTCCGGGGGAGGTAGCGGCATCGAGATTGTAAATTACATTTCCGGTGGGTGTTCCGGTAAAACCGAGGCTCACCGTACCCGAACCACTGGTAGCAGTCAGCTTAGTAGTCAGGTCACCCTGCAGCGTCAGCGACTGATTAGTAGCACCGATGACCATCGAAGCTGATGGTTGAATAACGTTTACAGTCAGCGGTTGAGAAAAGACCACATTGCCAGTGAATGTTTGGTTAGCATTCAATAGGGCAACGTTGGCGCTTAATCGCCCGTCGGCTAAGGTACCAGCACTGATATTGCTGGCGTTGAGGTTGGTTAAAGCCGCACCGCTGAGGGCTGGTAGATTACCGCTGTTATCAAGTTTTACTAACTTGTTAGCTAGGTTGAAAGTATTGCCCTGCAATGTAACGTTTGCCCCCAAACGCGCATCGGCTAAGGTACCAGCACCGATATTGCTGGCGTTGAGGTTGGTTAAGTTTGTTGCGCTGATTACGGGCAGCTCACCCGCGCCATTAAGCTTGACCAGTTGGTTGGTACCGTTAAAGGTGTTGCCTTGCATGGTGACGTTAGCACTCAAACGACTGTCACTAACAGTGCCACTACTGATATTGCTGGCGTTGAGGTTGGTTAAGTTTGTTGCGCTGATTACGGGTAGTTCGCCTGCGCCATTAAGCTTGACCAGTTGGTTGGTACCGTTAAAGGTGTTGCCTTGCATGGTGACAACGCCACTATCTACATCGAGTGTAACCGTGCCAGATACACCACCGCCAGTCAGTCCAGTTCCAGCAATTACGCCGTTAATACCGCCCGCTGCACCCGTAACAGTTATCGTTCCGGTGTTTACGTCTGTAGATATGCTGACACTGCCCGAACCAACTATCGATGCGCTGCCGTTATTAGAAATGCCATTCAAACTAGATAGAACTGTTGACTGTAGAGCACTGAGTGGAATTGTTTGACCAAGCCTAGTAACGCTACCGTCCAGTCGTTCGTTGCTGAGTGTGCCTTCGGTAATATTGCTGGCGTTGAGGTTAGTCAAAGCCGCACCACTGCCCTGAAAACTAGCAGCAGCTACGCCGCCAGAGATGTTAATGTTGCCCACTTGAGCAGGGCCACCAAGTACCGGGCTCAAGCTTACGGTATTACCCAAAATACTCGCTAGGTCGTTCAGGGCCTGGGCTGATAAATTAAGCTTACCTTGTACGGTTAAATCGCCGTTGATGGTGACCGTTTGATCGTTTAATGACTGAACCGGTAACAGGGTATCATCACCAAGGACAGGATTTTGCACGGTGTTGTAGGCGTCGATAGTGCTTTGGTTTTTGCTAGCATTCTTAACTTTGCCAGCAAGTCGTAATGCTGCGAGGCCAAGTCCGGATACAAAAAACATAACTACCAGCAGCAGAATTGCCTGCTTTTTCCAAGGTCGTGTTGGTCGATTTTGAGAAATTTTGGGTGACGAAGTAGAAGCAGCACGCTCATTAGCCGGTGCTTGTTCTAAGCTCTCTAAACCGGTTGATTTGACTTGCTCATTTTGCAAGCCTGCCTGTTTGTTATTCATGATGCAAAATCGCTATCAATTTCCTCTTATTTCTTATGTTTAATTTTACGTGATTTTTAGAGGTAATACAAGCAGCATTCCCCGTAGCACAGGTTGTTAGTATTCGGCTATTTGAGTTTGCTAAATGCTAGCGTTAGCAGTGATGGGTGCAACGAGTAATGGCGCAAGCTTTTTACTCTTTTGCAGTGCTGGCAAGCGTACTGTTACAGTGGTGCCGTTCTTACTGCTGCGCACCTCTAGTCGTCCGCCTAACTTCTCGGCAATAATTCTGTTGATATGAAGGCTCAGTCCAAGCCCCTCATAGTTAAATGTCTCGGTACTGGTGGCACGATAAAATGGTTCAGATAAATGGGCCAGGTGGTCTGGATCAATACCGGTTCCATTATCTATCACCCGCAGATTCACCCAGTTACCCGCCTGTTGGGCAGAGATAGTCACTCGCCCACCAGGCTTACTAAACATGATGGAGTTGTCTGTCAACGATTCAATGATTTGTGCCAGCTCTTGGGGCTGAATAGCAACGCGTAAGCTAGCCGGTACGTCTAGCTGTAACTGTACCTGCTTTTCGGCCGCCTTGGCCTGCAGTTTACTGATGGCTCGAGGCACCTCTTGGCCAAGATTCAGCTCGGGTGAATCAACTGTTTTGGCTGAGTATAAACGTACTTTTTGCAAACTCTCTACCATTTGACCTAGAGCATGTAGACCGTTAAAGAACGTTCTTGTTTCGGGAATCGCGTGTAACTCTTGGGATATGATAGTGATATTTTCATAATGTCCTGCCAATGTTTCTGCTGCTCGTGACATAAAAGCGTTCCGTTCTTCTATCAATTTCTGCTGAGAAATGATGGCACTTCGTGCAATCTCTTGCGAAGCACGCTGAACATCTTTGTACTTCTGAAAACCTACAAGCAATACTGCAAACAGCACTAAGCAAATCACCTGCAAAGCTGTTTGTACCGATGCAAGCACGTACACGTTTGTCAGACCAAACAGAAGCGTCACAAGCGCGAACAAACTGCCAGCAACCACAATTGGTAGCCACACAGCTTTTTGCATAAGCGGGCTCGTGTCACCCCCACCACTCCATGCTGTAGAGCTAGTGACAACTGGGCTCGACAACTCAAGCTGACTCTGCGAGGCTAGCTGATGAACATCTTGGCCATACTTTTTTAATGCCGTTTCTAGCCGTTGCGTTGCCCAATCGGGAAGTTTTTTTAGCGATACAAGCAACTCTAGCGCTCCACTCATAATTGCCACAGGCGTATTTAGGTAGTGATTCGTGATTGATACATACGAATCTGTTGCTTGTTTTATGGTCTTCATGTGTTCTAATTGCTCTTGTAGCTGGCGGCGGACAAGATATTCTTTGTACCCCCGGCGCCCGTACAACAATGCCAAAAATAGCAGTACTAGCAAAATAAACCACGAGATAGCCCGGGCAATCGGTTCAACTATAAATGGCTTTTTAACGACTGCTTTTGTCTTGGGAAGTTCAGTAATACTGCCCACTGGCCGACGTTGGAGTAGTTGTTGATTTTGTTGTTGCTGCAGAGGCTGAGGCTCCTGATTGCCGCTCGCTACTGGCTGATTTTGAGTCATGTTGGGAACAGGCCGGGTTGGCACTCGTGGTGGAGGCATTGTGCTATTGGTCCCAGTAGAGCCCCCACTAGGAGCAGTTGGGTCTGGTGGGTTAGTGGTCTCGGTGCCAAGCACTACTTGCACGTTTACCTGTACTCGCCCCGCTACGAAGCCCTTAAAGTTAAGAAATCCTGAATTTGCATTCAATAGTGACGACGAGAACACAAAACCAATAGTGCCTATCTCGAGGATACTCTCAATGGAGTTAGTGGTCGAGTTATATATCCCCCAGTTGCCATCACCTTGTCTAAAAGTGTATTTACCGGGTGATTCCTGCAGTGGGGCTATCTCCCGTACAATACCTGGGAATTCTTTTGATGACAGTGCATTGCCTGTCGTAGTATCGAACCGTTGCAACAGGTTACTACTGCCTGACACCATGAAAGCAATTGTGCCGTCTTGCGTAATACCAACCGTGTTATCGCCACTGCCATTCGATATATTTTTGGCAAACGTTACGTCCCGATTCACCGTCCAATCGTTTGTGTTTATCACCTTCATATCACCCACGGCACCACTGATCGCCGGTGAAAGATACAGCTTCTGCTGATCGGCACGGTAGTCGGCAGTGACTCTCGAGTAGTAGCGAGAAGTCACTGGATACGTACCAAGAAGTGTATAGCTATGGGCATCGAATATCTGGTAAGTATCAACATAGAAGTCTCCGTCCGATGGATTTCCTTGATATTCTCCACCATACACAATAAAGAAATCATTAGAAGGAGCGTCGACTGCTAACATCTTTTTGCTAGTGTTAAGTCGAGTAATCTGCCCTGTTGTAGTGTCAAAGATATCGACAGCCGAATCTAATCCAGTTGGGATGTAGATTTTCGTGCGGTCCGGAGATTGCGCTATCTTCTTCATCACATTGCCAGTCGTAATATTGAAGGGGCCGTTTGTGTCGAGGTCATAGGTTGTGGTCTGCATGGTAGTCAGATTTAACTCGGTGTACTTGTTGGCGGTACTAGTGTTTATAAAATATGTCTTTAGACCGTCAGCAGAGGTGAACACCGAGCAGTTCTCAAAAACATCCATGCCGATCGTTGCCGAGCCAGTGGTTTGTTTGGTGACAAGATCATACTTGTATAATGTCAGACCGGCCTGAGAATACGAGTCCATGCTAAAGGTAAGGGCAACATTGCCATCTGGCGAGAGATACTGCGGAATACGCCCGTCGAAATCAATGTCGTCGTGAATTTCTACCTGGTTTTGTGCAAAGTTATAAAACTGATATCCGGTAACATTAAACTCTTCGCCCAAATAAGCAATAGGAAAGCCCGTCGAATCAGCGCTGGCCTGTGCTGTTATGGTTGCTGCACCTGGTGTTAAACCGGTCAGTTGGTACGTCCAGTTATTGTTCTGGTCGGCAACCGCTGCCCCCTTCTGAACGTCGTTAATAAACAGCTCCACCTTATAACCGGCAGGGGCGCGTCCGTGCGCCGTATAGGTTGCTGAGGTAAGCTGTGTATTCGGCAAGGGGTCGGTAATCGTCACAGTTTCGACACTAAAGTCTATCGACTTTTCAGCGAGGCTATTTTGCGTTGCAGTCACTTGACTGTTAATAGCGCCAGATACGCCTTCTTCAAGTGGTGCAACAATCTCATTCACTTCAGTAGTAGTGAGATTATACGTATAGTCGTGAAATATTTGATCTGATTCGTCTACATGGTACACAATGACTGGATCAGGTACAGCACTAAAGCGTATAACCTTATTTGATTGATTTACAATAGTTGTTGTCTGGCCCGTTGTGAGATTGAGCTGTTTGATCGCACCGCCCGTGTAGGAGTCAGTGTATTCAGCGTAGTAGCCAATATTAGCATCAAAGGGCGATTGATAAAGCGGGTTGTACGCAGACTGCTGATTAGGGCCAAGCGAAATACTGGGCTCTAGTGTTCGATCCGTTAGGTTGACGACGACAATAATGTCGCCAACTAAATTGTTGCTATAGTTAGCAACATAGGCTCTCGTGCCTGATGGATTAACCAGGATGTCACCCACCCCTCCACAATTGTTTCCTACCTGCACTGGCGTTAGAAGCTGACCACCTACCAAGTCAATAGTTCGAAGTACAAGTGGCTGTCCGTAACTATCACAAGAGGCGAAGGTCATCGCACTGTCATCTGAGTTAATTTTTATGTTGCTCATAATGGGATTGCCCGCAAGCACAATTTCGTCAACAAGTTGCTGACTAGCGATATCGATCTTCACAAACTTCCCTTGGATCCGAACCCATACTTCATCTTGATTATTTGTCAACACCACTTGGCTCGCTTGGTAGCCTGATTGCTCCGTTTCGTATGGCAATAGATCGATTGTCTGGACAGTGGCGTCAGCCATAGTAATCGAGACAAAAGTGGTTGTGGTGTGTAATAGGTACATTGACTGAGACTTTGACAACGTACCAAATTCGGTTCCACTGCGATCCGTCATCCGTATGTCTTCAGAAGTCTCAAATATCTGGCCCACCAGCTCTTGGGTTGTGGTATCAATAACAGCCACGCGAGTTCCGGTAGCGTTTCCGCCACTATTGTAGATCTTGCCCACTACAACTACTCGTTGCTCATTGGTGCTCGCAATGATTCTCTCGGGTCGGAAGGGTAGCTGAACCGTCTTTATGAGATCGCCCTGGCTCGTGTCGATAATGCTAGCACCGCCGGTAGAATAGTCTGTTGAATTATAGTTAGATGACCCGCGTGTTAGTACGTATAGTCGTTGTTTAGTGGGTAGTGTCACATTCCCTAGTGATGTGTCGCTGGCTTCCATCGGCAACACAATTGTGCCCGTAATCTTATGTTCGATAGTATTAATTACCCTTACGCCGTCGTAGCTAACAGAGTATAGGTATTTGCCACTTTCTTGAGCATTAACGGTGATATTGTGGCCACCAAGCGCCAAATTATTTACTGGCTGAAATGACCACTGGCCTTTACTAGTAGACGTAGTTGTGCCTGCAGACTGACCATCAAGTGTAATAGTTAGTATGCTGTTAGGTGGTGCAGTACCTCGTAAAATTGGACGAGGCGTAAAGGCCACGAAGCCACTAGTACCGCTTCCCGATATAGTGATGTCTAGATTTTTTGCCTGTATAAACCGCTGACTACCGAACACTATAACCAGTCCTAGTAGCGTAAAGCTAGCTAATCCTACAAACCCACTGTATGCAAACGATTTCCATCTACTCCGCACAAGCGGGATGGTCACGACCCGCACATGGTGTGACAGGTTGTACTTAACTTCTGGAAGTGCAATACGTAATGGTGCTTTGTGTTGCCTATAATCGATGGTCAGGTACAGTAGAACCCCAATCACCAGAGCCGTGCCGATTCCAAACACTAAAGTTATTGCCTGACTATTTAGGCCAAGAAGCGAATTGTGCAAATTTTCGTAAGATGGACGACCTAACGGACTCCAGCTTACTAAACCCATCAACACCGCAGGCCCAAACACTGTCAATACACATTGCAAAATATTGCGGCGAATTCTTCGTTTCTTAGAAATTTGGTAGTGGTCATGTTGAATAGAATATACCGACTTTTCACTATTTTTTTGGAAAAATTTTATCCTCATATCACTTCACTTATGCTTACTAAAACTATAGCATAAGTCACCGGCATTAGACGTTGATAAACAGAGATATCTGGTTACTCGAAACTTTTAGAATACCGTTATCAATAGCAAAAGTTTTTGCCCCTTGTTCTGTCTCGATAGCTACCGTGCAATCAGTCAGTATAGCCAACATGTTTGCATGCCCTGGCAAGACATCGAGCGGGCCAATGTTGTTAGCCGCCGACAACGAAAAAGCCTTACCCTCGAATAATACTTCTTTCATGGAGTAGGCCTTAATCTGCAGTTCAGGATTGGCCGTCAGATGTTTCATCTGGCTCCTTTGGCGTAGCCTTGGTGCTTCCAAGAATTTTTTCGACACCCTTTAGAGTTTGCTCGCGGGTGAAATATTCACCCTTTTTGCCACTCAAATCCTCGGTTACAAACATCCGCTGTGAAAAGAACTGGGTCAGTTCTTGGGCACGCTCATAGTCTAGCCGATCTTCGGGTGAAAGCTCACTTTCACCCACAATAGCAATGATTGTTCGCAGGCTGTAATACTTGCGCATGATTGCTTTTACTCGACCTACCAAATTAAAATGACGTTCGCCAAGTATCTCGGGAGTAATCAAAGAGCTTGTGGTATTGAGTAAATCTACAGCCGGGAAAATTCCACGCTCAAATACATCACGCGACAACACAATTGTAGAATCAAGTTGCTGGCTTATCTCTACCACTGCCGGATCGCTCAGGTCATCTGCAGGAATAAAAATAGATTGGATTGAGGTGATACTTCCCTTGTCGGTGGCGTGCAACGAGTCTTCGAAGCGGTGGAGGTCCGAGAATAAACTGGCCTGGTAACCACCTTCGCTCGGTGTGGTGCCTCGCATAGCAGCCAGCTCATTGCGAGCTTGCACAAAACGATAGATATTATCCACGAAAAACAGCACATCTTTACCTTGGTCGGTAAAAGAGTGTGCCACGGTTGCTGCCGAAGGGCCGACCAATGAACGTAGTGCGGCATTTTCATTCATCTGGCCCATAAACATAACCGTTGATTCACCCAAGCCACGATCCTTAAGGGTGTGGAACAGTTCATGGCCTTCACGTATACGCTCACCAATACCCACAAAAAAGCTGAGAGCGGTTTGTTTGTCAGCCACGTTATGCATCATCTCGGTGGTCAATACCGTTTTCCCTACACCAGCGCCTCCAATAATGCCGATGCGTCGTCCTTTTACAAACGGTGCCATGAAGTCGATAACTTTGATTCCGGTTTCGAGCACTTCGGGTTTGCGTTTTTTGCTGAGCAATTGGCGGGGTGCAGTACTCAGTGGTACGGTTCGGCTGCTTTTTAAATCTCCCTCGCCATCTATTACACGCCCTGTAGAATCAAAAACGCGGCCCAACACTGCTTGCCCAACCGGCAACATTACCGAAGCCTCGCCCAACACAACCACATCATGTTGCTGCAGTTGCGGAGAGCCGAAGATATTAAGACAGTACACCGTGTCGTCAGTTGAGTTCTCGACAATTAACATCACATCTGGTTTATCAACGACACTGAGCATCTGCCCAGCTTCGGGTCGCTGGTCATTGGTCAGTCGCACCACCACAAATAAATCATTCAACGCGCGGATAGAGCCGACTTGTCCGGCGTGTGTTTTGGTAGGCATTATAATCCCCTCGCTGCTATGGTTATTTGTCTGGTTAGTTCATCACGTTCGGTACGTTTACTAGATAAAAATTCTAGAAAAGTATGTTTTCGTTGCTTCACGGCACGTTCGTGGGCCAACGTCATGTTGGTAAAGCGGCTGGCCAATTGCGCCAAGCGGGATTCTAATAAAAGCTGGGTGACAGTGGTGTACAACATGGTTTGTTCTAATGTCAAAATTGCCACCTCTAGAGATGGTTCAAAGATATAGTTGCCCGAGGCAATAATCTCGGCTTCACCGGTTTCTATCATGGCTTTTTCTTCTGCAGTCAATTGTTGTGCTTCTAGTAAAAACTTGCGTTTAGCTGCCTGTTGTGTGGTTAGTGAAATGTAGGCATCGTAAAAAGCGGTAGCGGTTTCGTAGGTACGAATCAAATCAACAATCGGGCCTACGGTAAAATCTTTAGTAATATCGGGTACCTCGAAGGCTCGAATTGGCTGTATGCCATGCTGCTTAAGCAGCTGTGCCCCGTGCGACCCAATGACTACTACATCTTGGCGATCAGCATGATAATGGGCTTTGAGGTCCGCCAAAATCTGTTCGTCATTTTGGCCGGTTAAGCCAGCTGGTGAGGCAACAAACAAGAATAGCTCTTTAGTGCTAATAGCAGCATCTCGTAGCGTAATACGGGTTTCAGTGCGTAGTTGCTGATAGATTTCCCAGAGGTCGTTATAAAACATTTTAGAGCTCAGTACTTGCTGCCTAATAGATCGAATTTTGACACTGGCGGTGTTTTGGAATACCTCAGTTAAATCTTCGATTACACGAACAGTTTGTAACTCATCTTTCAGTAATCTCGTCCTGGCGTTCATGATGAGTGCCCCACATAAGTATCAACCATCTTTTGAGCTAAGTCGGCGTGTGTCTCAGAGGCAAGTGCCGAGTTCACTACTTTCTTGACTGCCTTTTTGATAGCTGGCATATCGAGCATTCTCTCGCCAGCCAAGAAAGCCGTCTTTAACATCACCTGTTGTTCGGGTAGTGTAAAGAATTCGGTTGGCGCCTGGTTAAAGAAGGTTCGAATACGTTCTCCAAGACGAAGTGCTTGGCGATATTGATCTGGTAGTTCCTGACCAAAATGAGCAAATTCACTTGCCTGGCGATACGAGGCAAGGGTGGTGAATATATCTTGAGCAAGTGCTTTTTGTAGGTTTTCTTGGGCACGCCCACCAACACGAGACACGCTCAAGCCAACATTAACTGGCGGGGTGCTACCTTTCTGCATTTCTTCGGTATCAAAGATAATTTGCCCATCCGTAATAGAGATGAGGCTGGTAGAAAGATGGCTGGTTATATCGTTATTGCTGGTCGTCATAATCGGTAAAGCCGACAGCGAACGCTGGTTACTTTTCAGCTTCCCCGCTCGCTCTAGTAATGATGAATGACGGTAGAACATATCACCAGGATACGATTCGCGGCCGGGCGACACATCGGCCAAGAGTGACATTTCGCGGTACACCTTGGCATGATTTGCAAGGTCATCATAAATAACCACTACATCAGTATCGTTATGCCAGAAATACTCACCAACTGCAGCACCTGCATAGGGGGCCAAAAACGCCAGCGGCAAGGCGGTCAAACTATCAGCCACTATGAGCACCGTGTTTTTGAGTGTGCCATTGGCCTCTAGATAGTCGACAAGTTGCTCTACATCTGTTTTACGCTTGGCAATTAACACAAAGATAACTACGCGACCAAGCCGGGCTTGGTTCACTGCAGCCTGTGCGGCAAAACTAGTTTTACCAGACTTTGAGTCACCCATAATAGCGATGCGTTGACCCATAACAATCGGGAATAAAGTATCAACTACCGTAACACCTGTTTCAAGCTGCTGGTTTAGCATCACCCGCTCCGAGAAAGAAGGAGCAGGAGCAAACACTGAGTACGATTCTTTAGAAATCAGCGGAGCGCCACCGTCTAGCCCCCTGAGTAAGGGGTCTACTACCCTACCGAGTAGTGCATGACTAGGAGCAATTGTTAATGCATCACGATACATTACTACGTTGCCACCTACTGTTGCAGTCTCGCTGGTTAGCAAGTCAATCATTACCAATTCGTCAGTTATGCTGCGCACAAAACCAACGTCTCCGGCTTCGGTAACAACTTGGCTTCCAAGCATCACCCCAGGCATACCGCTAACTGTGAGGATGAAGCGATTAACTGCAACAATCTCACCCACCGGCATATTGGCGTTGATAAGCCGTTTATAGAGTTGGCTCATACCGCAAGCCTTTTCATTAGTCGTGCCCTACCGGCAAAAAAGCCAGATTGCAACGAGTGGTCGTAATGCTTCTTTGGTGTCTGAATTATCACACCCGCACCAATAGTGCTATCAGTACGAAAACTTACTATCACTCGGCCGGTCATCTGAGCACTAAACCAGTTCTGGATGGCTTGCTGCTGGGCTTCTTCCAGAGGTTGGGCAGTCACAATTTTTACTACCGGCAATTCTGCTACTAATCGCCCAACTTCCGACCGCAGCTGTGCAGTGGTTTGGGCAGTAAGCTGGTCTAAACCATTCTCTGTAAGTATTGCCTGTAAATCTACAGACAACCCATGTTTTTTTCGCTTAGTCGAAAGAGCAACATCAAGTTCTGCCAAGAGTTGCTTGAGGCGTTCGAGAGTGCCGATAGATACCGGTATGCTAATTGCTGCCCTACTCACCACTTAACTCCTTGAATAAATCATCTTTATTAGCTTCGAGGCGAGCAAGTATAAACTCTTGCTGGTCACCCAACTCTAAGCCCTGCAAACTACTCTGGAGGTAATCGGCCAAAACGTCAGCAGCCTGCTCTTCTACCAACGACTTCACGCGTGCCAAGACTTTGGTCCGATAATCACCCAAGACCGCTTGATGTTCTTGTTGCAAAGCCTCTATATCTTTCTGTAGCTTTGCCATGCTCTGTTGTAACGAACCAGCGTCTCCGGCAACGAGCCCTTTAACTTGTTCTATCTGTTCGGCAGCAGCCTGTTGCAAGGCTTCACGATTTTGGGCCAAGCTTTCTTCTAGATTAGCCAAAGTCTGTTTTTTAGCTTGAGCCACTACCTCAGCAATCTCTTTCTTAAGCGGGGACATGGCTGAAACAACATGGGCTTGCACATCTTTTTCTAACTCTTTACGGAGGTTAGCGATAAAGCTTGGTTGTAAGATGGTGAGTTTTAACTCTTGCCGATATTTATCACGCGCCCAGGTTCGCTCGCGCATCAACATAATTAGGGCTATAGCAGTCACTACAAGACATCCTAAAACCCCCAACCAGCGAACATCAAACATCTTGTTAGCCCCCTAATATTAAATAAACTGCCGACGCCGCACCAACCACAACAATGGTCGACAAGCCAATCATCACAAACAAACTGCGCCGTATAATACCTTTGCTCAAGGGGTTTCGCCCGATTGAATGAATACTCGACGACACCGAACTATACAGAATGGTTGCTGATGCTAATATAGCAAAAAGTACGATTGACACCGCTATCACAGCTTGCACATTACTGACCGGCTTACCCACCGCACTTCCCAGAAAATTCCGTAAGTTATTGAGCATTGGGCTGTTCGGCTGACCATCGGGTGCCCATTGCTCCACGGTGACGTTGATAATTATTTTGCCCACCTGCACAGTCTTCTTCTTGCCAGCACTATCACTCAGTTCGACTGTTTTTTTGCCCGTGCCGGCAGTGCCATCAAAATCTTGTTGTGCGATGCCTATGACTTTTCCGGGGCTACTTGCCTTCATGGCCACACCGTTAATTGGTGAAATACTCAGGTGGTCACCCTTTTTAATATCCCCGTTGGCAGTTGATACTTGGGTAGGCGTTTGGCCGTTACTAACCACCTGTATCCTGCTTGACCCATCGGTGAAAGTCACGAGTGCCTGCGTCTGCCCAACAGCCACACCAACCATAGAATCTCTGGTTGTAAGGGTTGTCATCTCGACCGTCTGAGCGTCTTTGGGGTCAATACTTACCAAAGCTCCTTCGCTGACAGCCGCAGTAGTTTTATAGCCGTTAGACGTAGCGGTTTGGGCGGCCAAGACAACGGCAGGTGACATAAATCCGATGGCAGAAACTGCCATCACAACAACTGCCACCAAGATTGCTTTATGTCGTAGCACGATTCTCCTGAAAATTCTTATGATTTAATACTAACATATCTGTTGAGCAAGCCAAAGACGGTATCTTTCATTGCTTGCGGTTTTGTTTTGAGCTACACTATTATAAGATCATTAGAAGTGAGGGAGATACTAAATATATGGATCAAGTTGTTAAGCGTTCGCAAAATTCTGGCCAACAGGCGCCCGTTGGCGCACCAGCAAAAGTTACTCAGCAAAAACCAAAACGCTTCATTAAGTACATTGTATTTGCTGTAGCAGTATTGCTAGTGCTAGGCGGTGGCTTTATGGCCAAACAAAAAATGATGCGTAACGACTTTGCTGGCGCTGTTAATAAAGACCGTTATCAGGCTATCTTCCTTACCAACGGCCAGGTTTACTTTGGTAAAATCGATAAAATTGGTGGCACCGGCTACACCCTAAAAGACATCTATTACCTTCAAGTTCAACAAGGAGTGCAGGGCGAAAACGCACAGCAGCAAAACCCCGATCAAAATCAGAACCTTTCACTAGCCAAGCTAGGTAGCGAACTTCACGGCCCAGAAGATGTCATGTACATCGAAGGTAAGCAAGTACTGTTCTGGGAAAACCTCAAGACAGACGGCCAGGTTGCCAAGGCTATCCAAGCCAACCAAAACAAAAAATAACCATCAAGCGGAAACAAGAAAAGAGCCTTCGGGCTCTTTTTTACTTGCGAGACATTGCAACCACTAGACAAGCATAACCATAAAAGCACCGAAGGTATTGACTTTATTACTATTTTATGTTAAATTATAGGCAATATGTCTCAATTAGGTGTTGATCATGGCGAAGCTGTGCAGCCGGTCGGTGTAACCGAACCGGAGCTTCTTGCTATCTATCAGCAAGTCGAAGGTGTGGTTGCTGATACACAATCTATGGCTGAAGCACAGAAGGCAGCTACAGACACCCTTGCCGCTCAGCAAGAGGGTGACCCGGATTACAACGCATTACTCCGCACACCTGCTGGTGAGTTTTTGAGTAGTGATGCTTTAGTACAAGTTGTGGTTCTTGGCCATTATGCTCGAAAGGTGCAGCCAGTAGCCGACAGAACGAACGACACTACAATTCCCTTCACCTTAGACAAGAGCGTTCAAGCACTAGGCGGAACCATATTGCCGTCTCGGCTAACTGAACTACTCACCTTTGTTGCCGCAAGAATGTACAATGGTGAACCATTGCTTGCTGCCGACCAGAACATGGTTAACACTGCAAAAACAATATTGCGCGAGGTTGTAAACCTAGAATCTGACGTGCCTTTCGTCTGGGAAGACTGGACCAAAGAAGCTCTGGGCCCCATCGCTGACGTAGTCGAAAACCAAGAGAGTACACTGGCTACCGAAACTGAATCTAGTGTGCAGGAACAAAGTGCCGCACTAGTTGAACAAGCAAAGTTGATTGCTGCCCTACCAACCGAAGCAACCTTAGACGGGATTGCCGGTATGGCACTCGTCGACACGCTCCGTGGCCTGCAGGACAACGTACACCCACACTTAATGACTAAAGAAGAAATTCGAGATTGCCTCCAAAAGGGTGTTGATGGTTCTATTCTTGCACTTTTAAATGCATCAAAAGTTCTTGATATTGCTAATACTGGAGTTAAGGAATCCAATCTTGGTGAAGTTCCTCGGTTAACTCTAATGGCAAATATCGCAGGTATCGGCCGCATGCGGCGCATACCTCAAATTATGCGAGGCAAATTCAGTCGCAATGCTACGGGCGACCAAAAGGCCGGCCTCATAGTTAACGCACATCAGACTATGCTGGAACTTTTACGTGTCACAGAACATAGTGGTGAAGCAATTGCCAAACTCCGCCAAACTCGAACACTTAAGGCAGTAAAGCTAAGTTTTAGTAGATTTGTCGAAATGAACCTCGAAGATATAGACAGTCATTTTTATGGCGACCTCGATGAGTTTGGCCAGGCCGTTGAGCCGTCTACAGAAGCTACTCTAGAAATGCTGGCCCTCGAACAATATAAAAATGCACGCTTGCAGCAAGTAGTCGCTGACTTACATGCCAAGGGCGTGCTAAGCACTGTACAAGTTCAGCGCTTAGAACAATCTTTCCAATCACGTCTGGAAAGCTTTATAACGCACAGCCAACAAAAAGAAGAACTAGCCGAAATTCAGCAGGTATTAGAACAAATATATGCCGAAATCCAGGGCGCAGAATCTCCATACGCCTACGGTTCTAAAGCCGTCCGAGCCTTCGAAGGCGGAGTTGGGCTTGTTCGTGATATGACTGAGCTCCTGGATGGCCGAGAACTTGGTGGCGATGAGCGTATTGCACGCGCACTATCCATGCTTATCTTGCAGTCCGAACAAGCCAAAGACCCTAATGAGTATTTTGATAACCTAGCAATTGCCCGCAACTTTATTCAGCAACGCATGGGTGATATTGCATTCTTAGGTGCCAGCGACCGCTACAAATCACCGCTTATAGAAACCCTGCAATGGATTGACGAAATGCTTGATTCTGGCAAAGACACAAACTTGGCCAACAAACGACTCGAGCAATTCCTTGAGCGTTACTGCCTCGGCATTGAAGAAAGCGCGCAGCAAACTGAACCTATTGTCGACCCAAACCTTGATATAGAGGATAACGAAGAAATTGCCGTAGATGAGAATCAGGAACAGCCAACAGAAGAATTACTTGTTGAGCCAGTTGACGAGGATGAATCCCCAGAAGCTGGTGAGCAAGAAACACCTCCAAGTAAACCAACTAAAGAGCTCGACCCTCAGCAAAAAGCGATTATAGAAGCCTACATTGGAACGCTCAGCGATATTCTGCAAAACGATATCATTACACATGCCGATGTAGATGTATTTCCTCCTGGTGAATCACTACGAAATGCACGCACAATGGGCGAGGTAACTGGCAATCACTTTATAGATGTTGACCCTAAACGCTTAGAAAACTTGGTTTCTATGGCCCATAGCCTGCGCGAAAACGGCAAAACCGTTGAACTCATGTGGACCAACCCTACAAATTGGTCGCCACTTCCACACTTCGTACTTTACGTGCGAAATAGTGATAGTGATCAGACTGGAGTCTGTATTCTTGAAAATCCTGTCAACGGTAATGCAACCTATGCTTTTAAGGTAGACGGTGAAGAGATTGATAGCTGGCAGGCAATTGCCGGTATGCAGCGAAGTATGGCGCGCGGATTCGGTGCAAGTGCCTTCGTGCATCCTCCAAAAGGTGCCGCAACGTTTAGCCAACACTACAGCTTAAAGCTTATGAGCTACGCAATTTCTAATCTTGGCGCTCCAACCAAACGACTAACGGTTAGCGGCAAGTAAGCCACGTAGTTCATCGATTGTAGTAGCAGCCATGAGCTGCTCGCGAAATTCTTTGGCGCCAGCAAAACCTTCGATATAAATCTTGCAGAATTTGTTAAGTGTGACCATCCGCCGTTCGGCGTTGCCCCAAGTTTTAGCAAAGAGCTCCACATGCTTGGTGTAGAGGTCTATCTTTTGCTGCTTAGTCATCTCCTGCCATGGTGTCTGTTTGGCAAAAACATACGGATCATGAAACACGCCACGACCAACCATAATGCCATCTAAATTGTACTGTTCGGCAAGCTGTTCGCCTTGAGCGCGGCTTTCGACATCACCATTACCAACAATCAAAGTATCAGAGGCAAGGGAAGTGCGGAGTTTTGCAACCTCACCAATTAAATCCCAATGAGCCGGGACTTTAGACATTTCTTTCACCGTTCGGCCATGAATAGTTAACATGTTAAGCTTATGCTTCAGTAAGAATTCGTGCCATGTAAAGTCAACCGTATTGAAGCCCAGGCGGGTTTTTACGCTGACAGGGAAGTCATCGCCTACCCCTTCCCTAACCGCCTGCAAAATGTCCCCTGTTAGCTCTCTGTTATTTATAAGTGCGCTGCAGCATCCGTTTTGGACAACTGGCTTGGCTGGGCAGCCCATATTAATGTCTATGCCAGCAAAGCCCATTTCTTTAATTTCTTTGGCTGTTTGATAATAATTTTGAGGTGTCTTACCCCAAACCTGGGCAATAAGTGGCGTCTCTCTATCAGTAAACTGTAGTTTATGAATTAACTTTTCCCTACCCGGACTTTGCAAGCCATCTACATTCACGAATTCAGTAAAGAACAAGTCTGGTGCCGCTGTGTCAGCAATAATCTGCCGAAACACCGTGTCTGTCACGTCATCCATAGGAGCTAACACAAAAAAAGGTTGCGGGAGGTTATACATAGCTGACTAAACTGACCCGACTAAATCACGAAGGGCGCGTTCTGCGATTGGGCGAGCTAAGCTGTGCTGCCGAGATTGCTGCAAGTGCTTAATCCAGAACTCTAGGCGCTTCTGTTGTTCGGTAACAGCCTTAGCTACTAGTTCCCTACTTTGACCAACGGTAATTCCAGCCAATACTTCATCTATATGAGTCTTAACCGCTGGGTCTAGTTCGTCAACACTGTAAACATCAATAATTGTCCGCGCACTTTCGAGCCCCCGAACACGAGCGGCCCTTTTTAGTACATCAAAACCAGGTGATTCTTGCCCAGCACTTTTAGTATAGGCCTGCAAATCAACGAAGCGTACTAGTTGGCGTACTGCTCTGTTATCGCCAATTTCTTCGCTTAGACTGGAGAAAGGGTAATCAAGCAATCCAATATCTTCTTGTAAATTAGCCAATCCTTGATGGTCGCTACGTGCTCGTTGAGCGAAACCGGCAAACTCTGCAGTTTTACTACGGACTGCCTGCTCTGGCATATCAGTTCGAGCCTTACGCTGGTGTTGTAGTACCTCGTTAAGGTGACGGGCAGTTTTACCTGGTATGTCATCAAAGGCAACTACTGCCGTTGCAGTATTGAGCTCATCACGAGTGGTGGGCAAAAAACCCTGCGTTTCGTTCATCACCTCAAGTCGCTCAAGCGCTGTTAGCTCTTCAGGCAGCAGTATCCGCTGGTCTACCGGCGGCTTTGGTGCTTCGAAAAGTGATTGCTGTTCAGCGATTGTCATAGATATACGTTATCATAATACAGCTGTTTTTGCAAGAACATAAGCGTTTTAATATTACTCTCTT
This sequence comes from uncultured Candidatus Saccharibacteria bacterium, assembly GCA_964409615.1. Lineage (GTDB taxonomy): Bacteria > Patescibacteriota > Saccharimonadia > Saccharimonadales > AWTP1-31 > AWTP1-31. The sequence continues at coordinate 465,946 of CAYPDT010000001.1, forward strand.
TACCCCTGTTACACGCAGTTTAGCTCGTTTTAAGTCTACTCCCAACGGAACAAGCGGAAAGCAATAGCATAGACTACGATAATCCAAACGCCGATGATGCCCAGCTGCGGGCCAAGCTCTAGCAAGCCTTTGCCCTCGTTGGCAATTAAGCGAATGCCGTCGATAACAGGCGTCAGCGGTAAGAAGCCAGAAACCTTCTGCAGCCATTCCGGCATTAAGAACCGCGGGAAGAATGTGCCAGACAAAAACATCATCGGAAACACCACAATGTTGCTAAGCGGCGCAGCTTGCTGCTCGTTTCGAGCCCAACCACCAATGGCCAATCCAACCCCCAAAATACAGATAATACCCAGCACAATAAACAGTGCTAGCTCAAATATATTGCCGCTAATCTTGAGGTTAAATACTAAAATAGCCACTGCAAACTGTACGGCTATCGATATTACGCCAATGACTGACTGCGAGATTACGTTCGAAATAAAGTACTCCGAGACACGTAGTGGTGTAGTGCGCAAACGACGCAGTACTCCCTGTTTTTTCAATTCTGGGAAGACATTCACCGGCCCAAATATGCCCAAGCCAATAATCGAGAAGCCGAGCAACCCAGCAAAAGTATAGTCGAAGCGGCTCAAGCCTTTGTCATTAATCTGGCTACCTGCAGCCGTAAAGGGCATCTCAACCGACACAAACTGCTTATTGATTGCCTGGAATTGGTTCTGCAAAACAGTAGTTAGCGTACCACCGGCTTGCTCACTATTCTGTGTGTAGTACACCTTAGCTTGGCCAGTTGGCTTGCCGTCTTTCTGCTCACCAAAGTTTGCTGGCAAGACGATAGTGGCATCTACTTGGCCACGGCGCATTTTATCTTTGGCGTTGTCGAGTGAAGTTACATCGGCATCGACTTTAAAGATTGGATTCTTTTTGGTTTGCTCAACAAGCTGCTGTGCGTACGGGCTTTTCGATTCGTTTACTAGGCCAACCGTAAATGATAAATCTCGGTCTTTACCAAATATGCCGCCAAAGACAAACAAGAAAATTAACGGAAAAGCAAAGACAAAAAAAATGGCCGTTTTGTCGCGAAAGGCCCGGCGAATAGCAATTTTAGAAAAGGTTCTAATAGATAAATAATTCATGGCTAGTCCTTCAAGTCCTTCCCGGTTAAATCAATAAACACATCCTCCAGGTTAGCCTGTTCGACATGCTGCTTCTTACTAAATCCACGAGCCAGCAACTGTTTAATAAGATTCTTGGGTGTATCGATAGTTACAATCTTGCCGTTATCCATAATAGCTACTCGGTCACAAAGTAATTCGGCTTCATCCATGTAATGTGTGGTCAAGATAACAGTCACGCCTTTAGCTTGAATATCACGAATCAAATCCCATAGGTTGCGCCGAGCCTGTGGATCGAGGCCAGTAGTTGGCTCATCCAGGAAAAAGACTTTGGGCTTATGGACCAAAGAGGCAATAACGCTAAACCGCTGCTTTTGGCCGCCAGAAAGCTTCTCGACATAACTGTTGGCCTTATCGGCCAGGTTCACTTCCTCCAAAAGCTTCTTAGCATTCACCTTCACGCCGTACGCCGAAGCCATCTGCTCTAGCTGTTCAGTAAGCTTTACACTCGTCATAAAGGCTGGACTTTGTGGTTGCACGCCAATGATATACTTCACTGCTTGTGGGTCTTCTGCAACGTCGATACCGTCTACCAAGGCTTGCCCACCATCAATCGGCCGCAACGTTTCTATCATTTCTAAGGTTGTAGTCTTACCAGCACCATTAGGGCCCAAGATACCAAACACTTCGCCCTTTTTAACACTAAAGGTTATACCTTTAACTACCGTTTTATCATCATACTTTTTAGTAAGTCCGGTAACCTCGAGAATTGGTTTACCGCCTTGAATTGTTGCTTTTACCATAACATAACTATATCAGATGTCCTGCGTATCCTGCGGCCACCTGACCGCTCACGCGCGGGTGGTCTGGCAACTGAACTGCAGAAAATATCGCATTTCTTTGCCAGACCAAACCGGCTGCGCTTGCGGAGAGTCAGGTAGCTGCACAATACGCAGAACGCAGAAAATAAGTACAAAAAAACGACCCGGGTGGTGCCCGGGCCGCTCGTATCCAATATAGTCAGAACTATTTGGTTCGCTTAACGGTAAGGAAACCGTTGCGTGGGTTTTCGTTAACTTCCATACCTGCTGGTAGGTCAGTTGCTTCTGGGCGTGAGTCTTTGCTGAAGTAGTAGATAGTCTGCTCTTTGCCGCCTCGTAGAACAACCTTCTTTGAGTTCAGGTGGTAGGTAACTCCCTTTGAGTTTGTGTGCTTGTAAGCCATTTATTGTCTCCCTCTCTTATGCGTTAGTAATGCATCCCTAACATACTCTGGGGTATTCCCGCTTGTCAATAACATTTAACACTTTGACCGGTGTTTACCCCTGTTACGGTTACTGTCTATTTTACCTCACGTTGTGCACCAGCTTCGATACAAGCCGAGCCCTGGAAGGCCTTCTGAATGTCGGCATCTTTCTCGTAATCTTTACAGTCAGATGGTGATTGGAAGCCAAGTACGCCAGCATATTTCCACTCTTTTTGTGCCTCGGTTTTAACAAATTTAAGCGGTGCTGTATTAGTACTAACGGTCGTGATTTTGTAGTTATTCTTGCCATCTTCAACTTTGCTAATGCCAAAGTATTCATACTGGCTCTTGGCAACAGCCTTCAGGTACAAGTCTACAAAAGGCTTAACTTCTTTGGCTGCGCTAGCAATTTTGTCTGTTGTAATACAGTCTGCCCATACAGAGCTGTAACCTGCATTTATGGGCATCGAGCAAAGTATTGAATCTTTTTTGTAGTAGTCGTAGGTAACATCAGTTGCCGGTTGGGTGATGGTTATGGTATCAACTTTCTTATACCCCAGTGTTGTAATGTACTCCCCAAGCGCCTTTAAGGTGTCGGCTTGTGCCTTGCTGCTCACTTCGTAGCTAGTACCCTTGGCATTGATAAGATGATTAAAACTTCCACCCTCCTCAGTAGGGATGTGCACCATGTAGTCAACACCATCAGTTTTATATATGACACCGTTTCTATTATCGTCTTCTACTGTGTAGGTATAGTTAGCCTTTTGAGCATCATGCAGTGTTTTGGCTTTGGCCTCGAGTTTCAAAATGGTTACTACTGGGGTTGTTGCATCTTCTTTAGTCGTGTCGCTTACGACTGGCTGATTATTGTTTGGGGCTGCCTTTTTATCTTTACCCGTGAGCAAGAAGAATGATAGGCCACCAATAATAAGCAGTACTACCAGGACGGCGACAATCGGCAAAGCCTTGGAACGGGGTTTCTTGAATGGTGCTGGTTGCGACAAATAGCCGACCGATGGGCTTGGTGTTGATTCTGCAGGCGTCTCGTTTGGTAGGCTAAGTGGTGAAGATGGCTCAGCAGGCGCGTTGGGTACCGCAGGTTCCTGGGTTACTACCGGCTCCGAAACCGTTGGCTCTGGTGTAGGGGGTGTGGTTGTTGGTTGATCTGGCTCGAAACTAGTTGGGGGTTGTGTATTATCCATAAGCATCATTGTAGCACCATCGTGGCACCTTAAGCTGGCATGGACACTATCAGCAGTTCTGCCGCGAGAACAGCTCCCTCGACGTGCTTAGACTATAAGTCGTGCAGCTCGGCCTTCACCCAGCGTTCAATCCCAAAGCGTACCACAAAACAGGCAAACGAAATACTGGCGACCACCAAACTCCAACCGGCTAAATCCGGCGACCAAACTGGTGATACGAAATCAAACTTGTACAGGCTATCTGGTATTTCTTTCTGTTGAATTCCTCGAGCACTAACATATTCGGTAATGCATGGTATGCGCCCACTGCCCGACAGGCCAACTGGGAAGCGCTTTTCACATTCAGCTTGGGCTTCGGTGTATATCTTAACGTTCTCAACACTCAAACGGTCTTGCTCGGCCTTCACAAGCCGTTCATAACGATACTTAAGCTGTATTGGCTGTTTGATACCGTTATCACCGCTCGATAGACTAGTATTCATGTGGCTGTACATATATTGCCGCAGTTCCCTGAGGGACGCCTCGACATCGCCGTTATCTTTGTCGGTCTGTACTACCTTATCTCGTAGGCGCATGGCAGTGATATTGTTGTTCCGCAAAGCAAAAATACTGACCACCCCACTAACAATGGCCACAACCAAGAAAGCCCACAAATTAATGTGTTTGAGTACCTTGTAAAAGTGTCGGAACCAGCGCTTATCCATAACCGTTATTATGCCCCTAGCCTTTCAGTGATTCAAATTTCTCGGTAGTTATTAGCATCGAAGCAATTGCTGCAATGGCAAACCCGATGATTATTGTTGCACGCGCAGAAAGCACCATGGCCAAGACCACAAGCACCCACCACATGATGGCCTTTGCCATGCAACCCATAATTTCCATAGAGGTAATAAAGACTATTCGATGGCCCGGTAAATCATCAGCGGCATCATAAAAGCCTTTGGTGTAGGGCAGTCGATAACCAATAGTTATTGCTTCATTTGCCACATTTGTCGCCAAAGCCATAGGGTAACTAACCGTGAATACCCGCACTATGTACACCAAGCTATTGGCAACCGCGCTGTATCGTAGCAAGGGCCGGCCTTTCTTGTTATCAACTACCCTGCCGATAGCGTGAGCCGTAAACGCAGCCACCAGCACTGAAACCGAAGCCATGATGCCAACTCGTGCGAACACTGAATCACCGGGCAAGACAAAAAGTGCCAAGAACAGCGGCCATAACATTAGGCACAAAGTATTCTCGACATTGACGCCTATATGAGCTGGGATATATTTGCGGACCTTACCGTACTGGAAGCCGGCAAAATCGAGTTTTTGGCGAATACGAACTGGTTCTGCAGTTTTAAACAGTGGCCAAAGACCAACCAGCAACATAACAATAGATACTAAAAAGATGTAGCGTGAGCCAAATACCGAAGCTACCACACCACCAGTTAGAGGGCCCAGTGCTGTGCCAATCTTCTCCATAATTTGCTCAAAGCCCAGCTCTTTGCCACCGTGATTCCGATGTTTTACTTTTGAGAAGTCGATATGAAATGGAATGAAAAAGAAGCTATTAGCGCCTCCCCAGAATGCGCCCAACAAAGCCAATGGCCAGCCAAAGTTAGGCAAGGTTAAGAACAAGGCCGAACTAATAATTTGCATCAACTGCCCTATTACCAATGTATGTTTGGGGCCAATCCGTGCGGTTGTATACGCTGCTGCCAAATCAAGGCCAATACGAGCTGTGAAGTAACAGCCAAAAACGCTCATAATTGCCGGTAAAGAGTATCCCAGTTTGTACAAATAAACGGGAATAAAAATACCTACCATGCTAATCGCAAGACTGCGAATCATCATAGTCGCATAAATCTCGCTCAGTTCATTGAAGGTAACATCACGCCACGGATGACGGTAGGCCAGCAATTTTTGGATTATTTTTTGTAACATGTTTATTTAGTTTTACTACTATCAGCATACCATACATAAGCACAACTAACACCTACCAAAACACCTTGTTATTGCCCTGGAAGGTCGGGAATCTGCGGTTGCGGCGTAGGCTCTGGTAACGGTTGTTGGGCTTGTGCCAGACTTGGCTGTGATTGATTACTTGCAGTAGTGGCGTTGGCATTTTCACCAGTGGCAAATTGCGTAATCTTGTTCAATATAGAAAGGTCACTACCATCCTCCGTCTTCAGCTCCACGCCAATAAATGAAGCAATCTGCTGTGCTTCTTGTAATAACGGGCCGTCCTGCCCTGAAAGATCCATACTGAGTGGCCCAATACCCAAGGTGCCCTGGGCTTCTTTTGATTTCTCGCCAACGGTGATTGTTTTATTATCCCTAAACACAAGTGTTACCGTGCCAGTTAACCACATTTCTGGGGTGTTGCGCTGAGTATTTGTCCGCTGCTCAACGCCTTTGGTGTGTTGAACGAAGGCAATATCTGCCAGATTAAAGCCATCGTCAGATGATTTATTGCCAATTAGACGTTCCCTATGCTCTCCGCTCTGCCCTTTTTTACTGAGCCGAATTACTTTTTTCTCGGCAGTCAGCAGAATCCACGCTCCGATAGCAATGGCGCCGACAGAAAATGCTATCAAGGCCCACGGTGCTTGCTGCCCTGGCTTGCCGAGCTCTAGAAAGCCCCGGAAAACTAAAAATAATAACAACCCAATGCCAAATAGGATAAACAGAACACCACCCAATAACGTGCTTTTACCACTGTCCGTAATGGTCATCTCTTCTGGTGTTTGTGTAATCTTCATAGCTTGAGTATATCAAAGTGGCTATGCTTGTATGACTTGTGGTCAGTTGAGTAGTGGCAAGCTATACTAATACTATGCATATTTTCTTTTCGGGTATTGGTGGCGCTGGCATCGGCCCTCTTGCCATGGTCGCCCAGCAAGCGGGCTATACTGTTAGTGGTAGCGACAAACAAGACTCCCAGTACATCAGCTATCTTAAAAAACACGGCATTACTAATATCCATATTGGGCAAGATGCTCAGAGTTTGGCCGACGTACATAGCGCAACCCCCATCGATTGGTTTGTATATTCTTCGGCCGTTGAAAAAGAAAATGCCAATGCCCCAGAACTTGTTTTTGTACGTGAACAAAGCATTAAATTCAGCAAACGCGACGAATTACTCAACCAAATACTTACCGACAAGCAGCAGAAACTGATTGCCATTGCCGGTACTCACGGCAAAACCACAACCACTGCCATGGCTGTTTGGTTGCTTACCCAATTAAAGACGCCTATAAGTTACATCCTTCCCGCAAAAACAAGCTTTGCCGACATGGGTCATTTTAATCCTAACGGTGAGTTTTTTGTGTACGAATGCGACGAATTTGACCGCAATTTCCTTGCGTATCAGCCCTATTTGAGCCTTATCACCGGTGTAAGCTGGGATCATCACGAGATTTTTCCGACCCGCGAAGATTACCAAGCTGCTTTTAAAGAATTTATTAGCCAAAGCGCTCACACTATTTTGTGGCGCGAAGATTACGACTACTTGAGTATTACCGGAACATCACGGCTCGACGTCTTAGAATCCGACCATCCGCACATTCAAGACATAACCCTAGCTGGTCAGTTTACTCGACTCGATGCATGGTTAGTAATTCAGGCCATCCACGAAGCTATCAAAACACCAGTCAAAGAACTAATTTCCCACATGAACAAATTCCCTGGTTTGCAGCGACGTATGGAACAACTGATTCCAAACCTGTATAGCGACTACGCTCACACTCCCGAGAAGATTCGGGGAGGCATGAGTGTAGCCCTAGAGATGGCCAGCGCAAAAAATCAGGATGTTGTAATCGTATACGAAGGCCTGACAAACCGTCGGCAGCACTACATGATTGATGATTACAAAGATTGTTTTGATGGCGCTAAACAAGTTATCTGGATTCCTAGCTACTTAGCTCGTGAAGACCCCAACCAGCGAATTGTCCCCCCAGCCGAACTTATTCAACACCTCACCGACCCATCTGTTGCCATGGCTATGGAGCGCGATGAAGCACTTAAAAAAACTATCCAGGCTCATCTGGATGCTGGTGATATGGTTGTCGGTATGGCCGGTGGCGGCGGTGACTCTCTCGACGAATGGCTCCGTAGAGAATTCACCAGTATTTGACAATGTACTATTGATAATATTGTAATATTCTGCTATTATATAGTTATCCAATGGTTGAAAGCCATTCAACCGTCGGGGTATTACATCCGAGAGCACTCCTCTTAACCGAGGAGTGTTTTTATTGAATGCTGGCGGTGCTTAACGTCTGACCCCCAAATGTCTTGATTAATACTTAAGACATCTGTATAGCTATCTGCTCCCGTACGAAGTTCATTTGAAACATTGTTACGAGATGAGTAGATATGCACCTTCTTGCCTTTGTTACGCACAAACCTAACAAGAGCAAGGAAATCAGAATCCCCACTGAACAAGATTGCTTCATTATACTTTTTTATTTGGTTAACAACATCTATGGCCATTTCAACATCCATGTTGCCCTTTTCTTGAATAACTAGACCATGTTCGGTATCTACCTTTATTTGCTTCAAGACTTTTTTTCGTACCACAAATTTCAAGGCCTTCTCTAGGTACACATAAAAACTAAACTTGCCGGCCGTACTATATTCACGCGTGCCGGGAGCAGGATATGCATCATAGTAATACACCCTAATGTCAGCAGCATGGTACGTGACTTTAATAAATTCTTTGAGTTTTGCAAGATCAAACATACGCCCTTTGGCCTTCTGAACGGCCCATAGATTAGATGCATCGATAAAAACAAAAACTACCTTGCTCATACATCTCATTATAAATGAGATACGCTGTGGCAATAACCCTATATTTTGGGTGACCACTCTTGACGGGGGTTGCCCTCAAAATCTTTAGTATTAAAGACTACAAAGTTTGTAGGTGTAATTCTATAAAATTTATTGGTGTCGGTGCCGTCTTTCATCTTTGCTTTTGCGGCATCATCTTTACCAAGTTTTTCACAGTAACCGTCTACAACTGCGTGGTCGGTTGCTTCAGCTAAAAGTTCGGCAACCCCCTCAACAGTCATTCCGATTATGTAATCTTCTTCAGGAGTATTTTCGTGCACCTTAATAACTGCAGCCACTTTTGGATTGGCGGCAATTTCTTTAGAATGTCGCCGTTCGGTAGTGCTGCGCCAATATATACTGAGGTCGTCATCTGCGTAAAAATGTATATTGCACAACCATGGCTGGCCATCTTTTGCTGTTGCCAGTTGGATAACATTGTTAGTTTTTAGGTATTCTCGTACACATTCTTCAACGGTTTTCATCGGTTATCTCCTGCTCCCTTTATAACATCTCGCTGTTTACGAGATTGCAGCTTGGCAACGTTACGCTGCATAATGTCGTCGAATGATAATCCTAAGCTATCAGCCATAACGGCGATATACCAAACAACATCGCCTAATTCTTTGGCTAACTCGGCCGTATCTTCAGCAGTGATAACACCCGCTTTGTAGGCAACGATTTTCTTCCATTTTTCAACCACCTCACCAGCTTCGCCCGCTACGCCCATGGCCCAAATAGTTTTTTCCATCAAAGTGTCTTGATGTGTGGGGTCTGTATACGCAGTTGTTAACGCTTGTTTCTGGTACTCATCAAATGTCATACGTATTCTCCTTCTTTCCAACCAAACTCAAAATAAGTTTGCTTGTTGTTATACGCATTTATTAATGCGTGCTGGTACTCCATTAATTCTTGTGGCAACGCATCCAAGCCAAACCATGCGCCCTCACCATGTTTATGAGGTTCAGCATTATGTGGTTCACCCAACCATTCATGGCATACAAACATCACATCTACCCAGGCTTCACCTGGTGCGTTGTCGGACTTACGATGCATAGTTAAGGCATAGTGCATGTCTTGTGCGTCTACCGTAACGCCAACTTCTTCAAAAGCTTCACGTACCGCCGCTTCCGTAAACGACTCGCCGGCATCTACCTTACCGGCCGGCAAACTCCACTCACCGTCACGGTAACCCGTATTAGAACGTTTAATAAGGAATGTTTGGTTATCTTTGATGAGGAGCATGTAGCTTGCAGCGCGCGTTTTGGCTTGATTTGGATCATTGTTACTACTCATGCGTCTATTGTAACAGCGCCCTGTCGTAGCACTTCAATTGCATCATCTACTACCCTTATTAAGGTAGAGGGCTGCAGGTTGGCTCGTTCACCACCGTCGATATAAAAGTCTACCGAATTACCAAAATATGCCTGGGCTTCGGCAATAGTATTCGCCGGTGGCTCACCGGGTTGATTAGCACTGCTAGTGAGTAGAGGGCCCGTTTTTTCTAAAAGCTTAACGAGTTTAGCGTCATCTACAACTCGTACTGCTAACGAAGCCTTGCCTTGGTCGAGGTAGCCGAGTTTAGGATTGTCTGTTGGGACCACAACGCTTACTTGACCGGGCCAAAACTGCTGCACTGCTGCAAGGTACCGGCGCTTCATGCCAAGTTCTACCAATTGGTCAACACTCGCGGCGATTATAGTACCGGGCTTATTCTCACGCGACTTTAGCTGATACAGGCGCTCCACCGCAGCATGATGAGCCGCAACGCATACCAAGCCATACACTGTATCGGTTGGGAGTACGCCCACTGCACCACCAAGTAGAGCTTGCAAAAGATCAGCGTCTTGTAGGTTTTTGCTTTGAATCATTACTGCATTATAACAGGGGTGTCCCACCCTAGCCATAACCACCGGTCCAAGGTCCGACCTTGGAAACCGTCAATTTCCAAGCTGTTTCCAAGGTCGGACCTTGGAAACTTGGTACACTATAAGCATGAACATATTTGCAGTTTCACTTGATAGTAAAAATATTACCCTGTTTGATCAGCCAAAAGCTTGGCTAGAGACCCATGGTCTGAACATAGTCATCATCATTGTTGGGGCATGGGTGCTGAGGCGCGTTGGGGTTGCCCTAATTACCAGCATTATCAACCGTGCTATTAGGGGGCATCAGTTCGCTACCGAAACCGACCGCAAAAAACGCATCGATACTATCGACAGCCTCCTGGGGGCTCTCAGCAAAATTATCGTCTGGATTGTTGCTGTCATCATGGTTGTGGATGAGCTTGGGATTAATACGGCTCCATTGCTTGCAAGTGCTGGTGTGGTGGGAGTTGCCTTCGGTATTGGTGCTCAGTCACTCATAAAAGACTTCACTAACGGGTTGTTTATCATCCTAGAAAACCAATTTAGAGTTGGTGACTTTGTACAATTCGATACCGTTAGTGGTGTAGTGCAGTCGATTACGATGCGTACAACCATACTAAAAGATTTCGATGGCAATGTGCATCACGTGCCCAACAGTAGTATTGTAGTAGCGACAAACATGACCTTTGGTACTAGCGGTATTAACCAAGACTTTACCGTTAGTGTCGATACCGACCTGGAGAAGCTTGAAAAAGTTATTAATGAGGTTGGTGAGTCATTGGCTGCAGACGAAAAAATTGGCAAGAAAATTAAGCGCAACCCATACTTTGCTCAGGTTGTTAAGTTTGGCGAACGAGGTATTGTAGTCAAGGTCTTGGGCGAGACAACACCGGGTGCACAATGGAATGTCAAAACCGAACTTATCAAACGATTGCGTCAAGCATTTATCGAGAATGGTATCGACCTACCAATGTCACCTCGTGCCGATAAACTAGCTAAATCTAGCCCGAAAAGCAGCAAATAGCTCTGACTGTTCCAACTGTTTAAGTTGGTCTTTACACCACCATGACCACTCATCTTTAGTATCGGCTTGAGCTTTCTCGACAAATTCCTGCCAGTCGAGCCACTCAAAATTATCTACCTCTTCAGCATTAGGATTTGGTTGGGTGGTTGCGACTGCTACGTATACTGGGCAAAATTCATGCTCAATGATTCCGTTATAGGGTGGTGTTTTATAAATGTACTTTGGTAGTACAACTTGCAAATCAGTAATCTGCATGCCTAACTCGTAGTCAGTACGCCTGATAACTGCATCGTCACGAGATTCACCAGGTGCTGGATGGCCACAGACTGAGTTTGTCCAGACATTGGGCCAAACCTTCTTAATTGATGCCCGCTGAGTGACCAAAAATTGGCCTTTATCGTTAAAAATGTAGCATGAAAATGCGGAGTGTAGTCGTGTATTACCATGATGAGCTTCGAGCTTCGGAGCTGTCTCGCCAGTCGGCTGGCCATTTTGATCCACGTACACAACGCGTTCTTGATTAGGGTCGGTCATCTTATACTCCTATTAATTCTTTATGACGCCGAATTTTTTCGCGTACAACACCCGCTTTTAAGTCACGAAGCGAGAAAGCTCGGCGATTGATTTCTGGCACCGCCCGCAATCCTAGTACTTCCGCAACCTCAAGCGTTGTTTTATCTGGAGTGGATGCACTGGCGGTTACAACAGTTAGGCCCTCGATAGTGCCAAGTTCGGCTGCCTCTTGGGCATTTGCCACGGCGTGCACAGTTACATCTGGTTGCCCATCAGTTAAATGCTGCGCTAATTCATAGTAACTTTTACCATTGGCCGACTCTGGATCAGTTGCCACAACAATGCGCCGGGGCTTTAATTCTACTGTTTGCGCCACTCCACGTTGCCTGTCTTCTACCGCAAAACAAACTTCACCACGATCAGTAAACTCTACCTTGGCAGTACGTTGCTGTGAACGAATATATGTGGCCACTTGTTCTCTATAGGCAAGTACCTTTGAGCTTTGTAGGGTAGTTTGGCTAACTATGCGGTACATACCCGATGCGCCCAACAAGTCGCTTGTTGGACGTTCACCAAGCTCTAGATAACGGCGATGTACCGGAAAATACTCTACTCTATCACGAGTTTTAATAAAATCAAGATGCCCAACCATGCCTTCAACTTCGTCGTGGAGCTTATCAACTTCACCCGGCTTTCCATGACAGATGTATAGTAAGCTTTCTCCGTTTCGTCGCGCGCGACGAGCAGACTTGTGGGTTGCCAACACCAGAGGACAAGCGGCATCAAAAGTAGTAGAACCAATTTGCTCAAGTTTCCACTGAACTTCTGGGCTTGTACCATGTGCGCTAGTAACTACTAACTGATTCGGTGGAATTTCGGAGACATCCTCAACAAAGATTACTCCGCGAAGCGCATGAAAGTTGGTAACATCACGATTATGAACAATATCATGGAGCCCATAGACGGTTTCGATTCCGGCGGCACGTGCTTCATCAGAGACCATTGTTACGAGCTGGTCTGCTGCTGCAACACCTTCACAGAAGCCAAAGTGCTCGGGGAATACAACTGATTCAACACCTGCTGACATCTCTTAATTCTACCACAGGCCAGGTTGGGTAAGCTTAGAGACCGAGAGTAGTATCGCTTAAGTCAGCTTCTTGGAAGTCTTTGGTGTCGTCGATTTTCTTTAGCGAAGCATCAATGTCATCACTAGCCTTTTGAACATCGTCAGCCGTTGCAGGGTTTTTGGTTTTTTGTGTCACTGCAGGTGTATTCTTTTTAGCGGTATCAGCTTTGGTCTTGTTATTCTGCCAATAGGCGTAGCCAGCACCGGCGATTAATGCCAATGATATTAGCACGGCAACAAGGATAGCTCCGAGGTGACCTTTGTGTCGAGGCGCACTTGTTATAGGTGCCGTCACTACAGAACCCTCTGATTTTTCAGTTTCTGCTGCTGGTTTTTCTTCTGGTTTAGCTACTGCTTCTGATTCAGAGGTCTGAGGCTCATTATCTTCAGTTAGGTTATCCTCAGTATTTGCCGAAATTTCTGGCGCTGTTCCACTCATAATTGGAGCGGTGTTTTGCTGAGGGTCTTGCGGTGGGTTAATTGAATCGTCTTGTGCCGTCTCGGTGATTTGTGTCGCAGGTTCGGGTGATACCTCTGGTGGTGAACTCGGTTCGTCTGCACTAGTCTCTGTGCTAAAACTTGCCTGACTAGGCTCATCGGCAACTGGCATGTCACTAGACGTTGAAATTTCTGGCGCTGTATCATTAACTGAATTTTCAGATGGTAGTGGCGCATCAAGTTGGTCTAGAGACACTGGGCTAGAATTTACCGATGGGGGTGCCATAGAACTACTGCTCGTACTTGTCTGGCTTACAAAGCCATCAACAGAGCGACCACCCGATAGTGGGGCTCGATCGATAGGCCGCCGCGTGACCGGGATACTAACATGACCCGAAGGAGTTGGAGTAATCGGCTTAGTAATGTCGTCCATCTTACTGTGCTGCTTTCTTAGTTGTGTCTGTGGCTTTAGCTAGAGATGCTTGAGCAGTCTTTAGGCTAGGCTTTAGGGTGTCTTGTAGATAGGTACGAATTGCCATGACGTCTTTGTTGACACTTGTACGTTGCCCACGAGCAGCCTCAAGCGTTGCTTTAAAGCCCACGGGGTCGGTTGTGCAATCTTGCTCGTTTAAATCGGCGAGAATAGATTTATAGTTAGTGACGTCTGTGCTATAGGTTTTGATGAGTTCAGCTACTTTTGTTTGCTGTTCGGTTAGCTTAGTAGTATCAACATTCGCGTCGTTGAGTTGGCCAACAATCTTTTCGACAGTCGTGGTAATGTCACCGTAGACAGTTGTACGATTTGTGCTACTAGTACCAACCGTTACGGTAAGCGCTTTTGTAATAGTCTGAGCAGCTTTGCATTTGCCCTTTAATACTGTCTGCTGGGCGGCCGTTAGCTGCACAGGGTTTTTAGTCTTGTAATCTTCCACTCGTTGAGCAAGCGTTTTTGTAGATTGCTTTGTAGCATCATTTGTCGCTGCAGGAGTAGCGGCAGGCGTGGCGGCCGAAACTGCTGGCACATATAGTGCCAAGGATAAAACCACACCCAGAGCCATCACCATTCGGTTAAGTTTTTTCATAGTTACCTTTATTTTACCACAAGCGTTTTATTGTGCTATATTCATGCCTCCGCCCACCATGCAACTGTCTTAAATAGTAGCCAGCCGGTAGACATTTGCATTGCAGTCAATCAGACCTTCTCGCTCTAAATCATCCAGCACTGTACCGAGGCGGGAGTCTGCAATGGCGACAGACAACTGCTCAAGACTCTGGCTGTCGCCGGTAAGCAAACGCAAGACTTGCCCACGAATTTGCCGCTTAGAACCTTCAAATTTTGACTGTTTTGCATAATGCTTACTACTTCGTGAAACATTGCCAATAGTAGCTTTGAGATAACTACCGTAATCCATCAAGGCCCAATACCATTCACGAGGATTATGTTGGTCGAGAGTGTCTGCAATCAAAGGCAACAGTTCTTTATCATAAATGTCATCACGGTCGGCAAAAAAATGATGGATGAACACTGTTCGGATATTAGTCTCTACGAATACAACTGGTTTATTAAAGGCGTAAGCCAGGATTGCCCCAGCGGTATTAACCCCCACTCCAGGTAGGCCGACTAACGACTTTTGGTCTGATGGAAAGACACCATTATACTGCTGTACCACGGTTTGTGCGGCTTGCCATAAAAACTTAGCCCTCCGGTTATAACCAAGCCCTTGCCAAGCTCGTAGCACATCTGCCAATGACGCCTCTGCTAGGCTTGCAACAGTTGGGAATAATGCTAAAAACTCTTGGTATTTGTGGATTACCCGCTGGACTTGTGTTTGCTGTAGCATTATTTCACTAACTAAAATTAGGTAGGGGTCAAACGCGTCACTTTGGGTAGAATGACGCCACGGTAAATCACGACCATAATCGTGATAATACGTCCAGACCGTATCTGTAAAGTTAGTGTATTGTTGCACAGCCTTATGCTACCAGACAGGAGTCAACATGCATACGTTCAAGATAATAAGCTACGATTTACGCTTAGCAATCTGTGTCATACCAAAGGCAAGCAGTGCAAAGCCAGGTAACACCCTAACCGCACTAACAATACTCACGTAGTACCAACCGCCACCAGAGCCAAGCTCGGTAAATGCATCACTTACATCAGCATATGCCCAGTACAACACCCCTATAGCGCCAATTATAAAAGGTATATAGGTCAACCAGCCCTCCCTGCTGTTAGGTAAATAGCTGCCTCTAACTTTTATGAACCACTTTCGTTTTTTTAGTACTTTTGCTTTGTGAGTCTTTTTTTGTGCCATATGTATTTAGCCCTTCATATATCATTATACAAATTACCATTCCAAAACCCAGGTACAACAGCCACTCCCCACTGTAGACATAGGGAGTTTTTACCGTGTTCGTCTTGGCCTCTACTAGTAGAGTACTGCGTCCTTTAACTTCAGCTGTTTGCTTACCATTTATGTCTATGCTGTAGGCACTGGCGGCGTTGGCAGATTGCAAAAAATATCGAGCATTAGCGACCGCCATAAAGCGAGCCAAGCTCTTTTGTTGCCATGCGAACAAGGGCGAGCCCTTAAAAATAGATAGCGAGGCAGAATTGGTGAACACAGTAGCCCCGCTGCGTGCAAAAGTACGGTAATCTTGAGGTGCAATAATGCTTGAGCAAACAGCAGCAGCCACTGAGACCTTGTCACGAATATAAAAGGGCTGTAGTTGATTCTTGCCTTTAAGCACCGACTTAGCGTAGCTAAAGTAATTCAGTGTCTTGGTTTGCCCTGTTAATCGTAATCCAAAACGCACAATATATGCCAAATCTTCGCCGCCAGGTATCAATCGATGCTTGGGTTGCTTAGTAACAATACCGTCTTGGGTATTACCAAACAGCAAGTTGTTAATATGGCCAATAACTGGGGGTCTATAGTACTGCTCTGAACCAACAAAATAAGTCTTGGGTTGTTTTTGATTAGTCCGACGAATGCGCTCTGTAAGATTCTTGTTTGTTATTTTTTCAAGCCCATATTCAGGGAACACAACCAGCTCACTACCTCTCGGTTCAATTGGAGGTACGCGGTCTTTTAGGGTTTCACTTATTAGGGTGACTGGTAGACTTACCCCACTCGGATTACGGTAAAATAGCCAACCGCACAACGCCAAAAAAGCGCAAACCATCAAGGGAACCACCGATAACCACTTTTTTTTATGAGTCAGCAAAAAGTAGGTCAGCCAAAAGAAAGTAGCCAAGCCGTAAAAGCCTACCAAACGAGCCGCAAAGCGAAGTGGTGTGTTTGCTAAAAGCAGTGCCGGAGACCCCATAGGCAAAACATTATCTACACTTCCTTGCGGCCCCAACCACAGAATAGTTGTCAGCCAACAAGCCAAGAAATCTGCCACCGCTAACAGCGGAAGCCCTAGAGGAATTACCCACTGCTCTCCGTATTTATCTGCAATCTGTTGCAGTAACCGAAAGAATTTCCACATCACCGATGAAGTAATTGCAACGTTTATTCCAAACACAACCACGGCCAAAATGTAGCCTTGTAGTTTTGAACCAGCCAAGTCGAGCATATCAGTAAAAAATACCCACGACCATGCCACCCCAAACCAAACGACCAACCCCATAAGAGCTGGTCGTTTATGTAGCGTCGCTAGTTTCATTAACTACTTTGTAGGTGCTGGGGTGCTAGTCGAGCTGGTAGAAGCCGGTGCAGTACTCGTTGAGCTAGTCGAGCCATAGTTTGCAACTTCTCGAATAATAATGTTGCTAACATCGATGGATGAACCAGCCGCCCCTACTGCAACTCGACCAAGAAACATAGTATTGGCATTCGAGTAAGAGACAGCTAGGGTACCCGTGCAATAGGTCGCAAATGACGATGAGTTTATTGTGGATCTCTGAGTCGCTGATGAGCCAATCTGGCCTGGTAGAAAGGAGGACAGTAGCCATAAATTAAGCTCTCCCTTACCTCTTGCCGTAGCGCAAATTTGAAAGTTCTTGCCAACCATTGTTGCATCTATGGGTGTAGCTTTTGGCATAATAAAAGCTGCATTTGGGGTATAGGAATCTGCAACACCCGGGGCACTACATTTTAAGTTAAACCCAGGATTTGGATTTTTTTGATCACCAAGTTCAATTTTAGTCGTTTTACAAGGCGAAGCTGTGGGCGTCTCACCAATGGCAATTGTGTTGGCGGCTGCTGTGTACGTCCAGGTGGCAACCGCAGCAAAACTCTTATAAACAATTATCCCGCCACCGATGATAGCAAAAGCTAATACCGAAACAATCAGGCGCCCTTTAGGAGTGTTTAAGTCTAGCTTTTTTAAAGCATTATTTTTATTAGTCTTTTTGGGTGCAGGCATGATATTCCTTATGGTTAGTTGACTATAGAGTATTGCTTAAACTGCTGCAGTGTCAAGTCGCTTACGATTTTTTGAATACAGCACTACCAATAGGCAGACCCAAAGGGTCATTTCCATTTGAATATTGATATTATTTACTAACAAGAATAAGACAATAAACAAAAGTATCTTTTGTGCCACGCCTACTGGACTATAATTCAGTTTTGTAGCTCGTAAAGCCAGCACTATAAGCCAAAAGAATACGCCAAAAATTATTACACCCCGCTCTACAAGTATGTCGACAAAATAATTGTGGCTACTCTCGAATCGAATACCATCACGGGTGTCTTCGGCGAGTAACGGATAAGCTGGACCGTTGGCATGGATATTACTTTCTATAGAGCCGCTACCACCACCGAGCAGCAGTTTGATTTTGTCTTTTGGTACACTCGCCTGGATAAGATTCAACCGGTATTCTGCACTCTCCACAAGATACGGCACATTGTATAGCCTGCCGAAGTAACCCCGCATAATTACAGCCAGCACAATCAACCCTAGGCTCAGTGCAGCAAGTAATTTAAGGTAACGCTTGCAGTAACTCCAAAACATCCAAACCATAATCGCGGCAAGCAGTATAAGCGCACTTCTAGTCTGCGTGAGCAATAAACAAATAGATAGAAAGCCGATACCACCAACAACATGCCAACTGCGATTGATTCGATTTTTATACAGCCACATACCGATGATAATGCCAATAGCAAACACACAAGCAGCGTAAATAACCTGGGAGTCTAAAAAGCCCAAACGCATTGTTGCCTTGGTGTTGGCGACCCAAAATATAAAGTTGACCACTGCCCATGCAACGGTTCCATAAAAGACACCGGTAAGCGTTTTTCGTAAATCAAGCGATAGTACAAATAGGGCAATAGCAATGCTGGCTAACAATGACAGGATACTAGGATGAACTAAAGGGTGCCCAAAAAGAGCACTTTGGGTATTCGAGGTTGCCAAAAGTAATACAACCGAAAGCAATCCAAACGGTCCAACCACTTGTTTAACCAGTTTGTCCTGAAGAATATCTCGGGCATATAGCCACACGTAGGTAATAGCCAGCGCGCCGGCAAAACCAATAAAACAACGCCTGAGCCAAAAGGCCATATATAAATTTGTAGTCCAGAAGAACATACTCAAAAACACACTCAGTGTAGTCGAAAAGCGAAGTAAACTTTGGGATGTACTTTCTTGCGACATTTTTGTCTTAGACATTGTTATAGTTATACCATGCCTCGCCTTCGTTTACTTGTGGCTTCTAGATTGTTGAAATCCCCGAACTATCTACGCCTATTTCTTTGTACTCCTCTGTTATTCTTGCCAGGGTTACCTGCCTCTAGCGGTCGGGTTCAGGCATTAATTTCACTGGCAATTCTGATAGGTGGTGGGATTATGTCCCTCCAGTTCAAGCACTATGCCAACATGTCAGCCATATTAAAAATAATCATTAGTATTTTCGTAGCATCAGTTATTGCAACCATCGCCGCACGGCTTATAATCCACAAGCCATTGTACTTTTTAGGACTTGACCCAGACTATATGGGGCTATTTGCTTGGCTCGGAATTTTAGCGGCAGGCATATTTTGGGCCCCGTACTACAAGCTACTACTCGATGCTCGGTCTCGTGTTATCTGGCTAGGGCTCCTCGTAGTCTGTTGCCTGATAGGAATTCCGGCTATCATTTCGAACACCCCTCTAATGGGTGTATTTTTGAGACCGGCTACAGTGGCTTTGATTGGTAATCTACTTCTAATAAGTTGTTTATTTGATAGCAAAAAAGTCTGGTGGCCTGGGGTCCTAATTAGCACCGGAGTAATTCTAGTGACCCAGGATACACTTGGAATACTATGCTTAATTACCCTGTTGTTATGTGGAATTTACTGGCATCGCCACACGCCAAAAAAACAGGCAATTTTGGGTGGTGTGCTTGTTGGATGTACATCTTTAGTAATGCTATTGCCGGGTTATTTCTGGAGTTTTGGACAAGCCAAACTGAGCAGAAGTACTCACGAAACAGCAACACTATATAGCCAATCATGGCAGAATTTTAGCGTACATCAACTGTTCTATAACATTGGCCCAGGCACCCTCACCACCGACACTAACAATCAAAATCCAGTACCGGCCAGTATTGTTCATGACTTACGATTACCGGGTATCGCCTTTGGTAGGCACGGCCTTCTGTATGATTCTTTTATCTTTTTCGGTGGCATCTCTGCCCTTTGTATTGTCGTTGGTATATTACTTGGATACCGTCGATGGCTGCGGGGAGACATCGAGCCAAAATATATGTTGCTGTACAGCGTATTACTAACATACACCCTACTTTTTCCACCCAATATTTTTTGTACTAGCCTCTTTTTTATTGTGCAATTTGGCATCCTATTACCCAAGACGACAGCATTACACTGGCATAGATTTCGAGCACGTAGGCTAATGCTGCTACTCGCCATTTTATGTAGCAGCCTCGTGTTTCTTTTTCTTACCAAACTCTTCACCGCAGAAAAACTACCAGCAGCGACCAGCCCTGCCGTAACGCAAAAACTTAATGCCGCCACCCAAAAAGTATTAGAGGAATCTATTCGTAAGCATCTAGTGTTTTCTGCCTCACCACGCGGAAGCGCTGTTTTATTAGATGCAGATACTGGTATGGTCCTAGGCTTAAGCGATGTTATCTCGGAAAAACGCAGTGCCTGCAAAGATACATTGTCTTGTCGTAACCCACAACTAAATGCTGCATTACAAGCCTGGGAACCAGGCTCAGTCATGAAGCCTTTGTTGGTTGCAGCAAGCTTAGAATCTGGTGTCACTCAGCTGAACGATACGTTTTTTGATCCACCGTATCGCAAAATAGATGATTTTGCTGTGTACGATGCCCAGCCGCACGAGCCAGAAACCATGCGGATTCAGGATGTCTTGAATAGGTCACGCAACACCGGTGCTATTCATGTGTTTGAACAGTTCAAGAAAGTCGGTGAGCCCGCTGATATCTGGCGAACATACCTCACCAAGAATTATATGTTCGGTCAACCAACCGGAATTGATGCCAGTGAAGCGTCGGGTACCATCCCAAATGGGCTCGGCAGCCGAGAGCTTAACCGCCAGTTTACTATGAGCTCCTACGGTATAGGTGTTACCGTGACACCTATACAGTTAGCTGCAGCTTACGCCAGCTTAGTTAATGGCGGAATATACCGTCAGCCGCACCTTCCAAACGACAATACTTACACTTCATTTCGTAATCTTTCACCCGAGACAAGTAAAAAAATGCTGGCATCACTCAAAGAAGTGTATACCAAGAACAAAGTAGTCGACCTTGATGCTAATTTGACACTTGGAGGTAAAACAGGAACAGCACCGGCTTACGATGGTGGTCAATCGTATAAGCCAGCTGTCGATATTGGTGTGTATGCTGGTTTTATACAAAAGAACAACAAAACCTACATCCTGGTTGTCAAAATTGATGAGCCAAAAACAAAAGAGTTTGCCAGCTACGCTGCACGAGACACCTGGACTGACATAGTATCAAAATTATATTAGTTTAAGGTGTAGCTAGTGATTTTCCAGATGTTATCAACTAGCTGTAAATTACCAATTCCCTTGTAGTTTTTACCGCTCATAACAGCGCTAAAGTTAACCGCACCAGTACTACCGCTCGTAGCCGACCAGCTTGCTTCGTCTACCTGCACGGTACTGCCGGCGGGCACCTTTGAGGTGTCAGCAGTTACATACTTATTGTTTTTTAGGCCGTCTTTCTCGATAGAAGTAATCGCCGTACAAACTCCCTCTGGCATACCGCTGACTCCACAAGGTGCCGTTGGGTTAGTGCTTGTGTTTGTATTGGTATTAGTATCGTTTGCAGAACTCGTCGTATTAGAATCAGAGGACGACTGTTGATTAGTTGAGGTTTTTTCTGTAGTTGTGGCGGTAGAGTTATTCGACGAGGTTGTTGCTTGACTAGTATTGGTGCTGTTCGGCGATTGAGAGGATGCAGTCTGATTAGTCTTAGTTAGGTAATAGGTCATACCGCTATAGCCCAGCAACACCGCCAGAGCGATACCAAGAATCAGAGCTAACACCTTGGTTATACGAGAGTGGAAGATAGGCCCCATGCTCACTCGCTTCACTGTTGGTTTGGCTTGAAAAACCGGTGCCGGCTCGGGCGCCTGTTCTTCAATCTTCTTTGGAGGAGCGCTCAAGTCGAGCGGGTTAAAGTCAGTAATCATACATAAGCATTATGACGGATAGAGTTGTTTATCGCCAGCCCGTCTGGCACATCTACTTCAGATTATCTTTAATAGCATCGGCCAGTACTTTGGTTTGTTCTAGTGTGGCCTTAGTGACGCTGGTGCCTGTGTAATGGCTGATGATATACCAGTTATTACCGGCCAACACATTTAGTTGTCCGGTAGAGGGATTGAAATATGCCTTACTTCCATAACCGGTGACATCCTGCACTCCGGCCGGCTTTGCGCTGGTGAATGGAGTTTGGTTTGATGCAGCTCCAGCTTTGTTCTTGGCAGCACGAACTAATAGCCCAACCGTTTCGATGCTAGCTAGCTGGTCTTTAACCGATCCGGTTGTCACAGATTTATGCGTGTAAATACAGTTGCTTACCGAAATGTCATCTGTCGAAGCAGTACCGGCCGAGGTATCACCTTTTTCTGCACCGTCACCCAAGACTTTTTTTGCAACACCAGCCGATAAAACATCACAGGCATCCACGGCCACCATAGCGTCATTGCCAGTTTTAATGTTTGAGGTATCAATTGCCGACGAAGATGGGTCTTTCTTGGTCAATACTATGCCTATGCCAGCACCCACGATGACTACTCCAGAAACAATAGCAATTATTAGCTTATTCACTCCGACTCCTTTAGCCTTAATGTTACTTATGGAAATATTGTACACCCCTTGTTAACCAGCGATGTGTGCAGATAACTAAGCCG
Organism: uncultured Candidatus Saccharibacteria bacterium; assembly: GCA_964409615.1. Lineage (GTDB taxonomy): Bacteria > Patescibacteriota > Saccharimonadia > Saccharimonadales > AWTP1-31 > AWTP1-31. The sequence continues at coordinate 488,642 of CAYPDT010000001.1, forward strand.
CTTGTGATGTTATAAAGCGCCGACTAACTCTCTTTGGGTGTATGCAGCGTTCATGCGGGGAGTATAGTGTGCATAATTTGCCCGTGATGACACAGTTGGCGCACTTCGGCGCACTTGCCTTTGTGGTAAAACTAACTTTGAAGCTCTTGCCTGGCTGACCGTTTTAAATTTTGGAGCTTCTGTTTTTACGACCGCATGAGCTTTTGGACTAAAGACGCTCAGAATAGACTTGCCGTAATGTATACCAACTTCGATTGGGTCATCTGCAAGCGTTTCGTAGGTGAGGTTCAGATTTGCGAGTAAACTCATATTTTTGTTTTTTTCTGTACCCTTTTATTATACCGCTTATGTCAAACATAGGCATGCGCTCGGGTTAGGAGCCTATTTTTTATCGGTAGTCTTGGGTGGCAGATAAAATTGACGTTCTTTTCGGTAGCTATTCTGCAGCAATTGATTTCGGATTAGTTTAATAACAACTAGAACTAGTAGCACTGCACTAGTAATCATAACCATTATCGAAGACCATGTAGCAGCTTGGCCGCCAAGTCTAAAACTGCCCTGCATGACAACAGTAGTCATGAATACTGCACCTAGAATAAGTTTGCCAACTGTTCCTAACTTTTGTCTTTGTAACCGCCCTGTCGACGAAGTGTTTGCGGCGCTACCAGATAGAGCCAATTTTCGTGGGCTATTATCATCAATACCCTCGGCAAGCTTGACGGCTAGTTGGTAAAACGATTCTAATTGTTCAACTTTCCGTAGGTAACTATATTCATAGAGGTACAAAATATCGTTTTCAACCTCCATATCGTAGTAGCCATAATTGGCCATGATTATGCGCATGACGTCTGGTGCAAACAGTGATAAGGTGGTAATTTGCTGCCCACCAGGGAAATAAATGTCGAAGTACTGCCCAAAATCACCTTCGGCCGTATAACGCTGGCTAACATCTAACCCATTATTTTCTTGCATGTCGTTCAACTTAGAGTTCACAAACACGTGGGCTCCTGTACCCTTAAGAGAAATCGCTGCTACGGTTCGGGCATAGGTCCGCTTATTTTTACCACTACCTTCGGTATGTGTCAGAAAGAATAATGCGACATTCTTACCGACGCTCTTGTCAGTGCCGTATGTCTTATAGCTCATCATGCCCTGCAACACACCGGTATAGCCAGTTCGACTCGTGGGTTCAAACGTTAGCCCATGCTGTGCCGCAAAGGCGATGAAGCCCTTATCTTGGCCGTTAAACCAACGAAATATGAGCCAAATAATCACACTCACAAAAGCAATAAAACTTACCGCATTGGCTAATAACTGAAGGCTAGAAACGTTATCCATATTTAGCATAAGTATAACAATGTTTGACTTACAAAAGGCTACATTTTATAGTTCCGAACATGCCCGGAGACCGCAAACGCTTTGCTCGTGCCACTAAGCAATGGCACACAATGCTCGAGGATCAGAACTTTAGTGCGTCATCAGACACTGGTATAATTGCTGTGCTTTGTTCCTATTACTCAGATGAGCGTGCTGACCATGATGGTCGGGAGATGCCCGAAGATACACTCGCAATTCGGGCTGTGGCCGAGCAGCTTGCCCAACGAATCACCGAACACGGACGGGTAGCTGAACTAGTGCTAAATGCATCTCGCGATGACATCACAGCCGCACTACAAGACCGTGCGGTTAGCGATATGCATCTTGTTGGACACGGCTGCTTATCGGCCATCGACTTAATATCTGTTACCGACGATGGAGTTGAAGAAGCATACTACGATTGGGAAGACATAGTTGCAAACGTAACTCACTTAAAACGGGGGCTTTTTGTGCAGCGAACTTGTGGTGTCTACGCACGACCGTTTTCGGTCCCACTGGGTTTATTTGCAACTATTTCTCCTGCTAACGTGTACGTACCAGCCGGCCACGAAATTGAGGCCTACGACATAGACCATCCCATCTATGAGTTATTACAACCCTTGAGTGATGGCGAAGAACTCACTTACAGCTATATCAAATCAGTATTCTACGACGCTGAGCAGTTGGCTCAATTTTCAAATTACCAAAATACTTAGTACTGGCGAACTATGGTGCTAAGCGGTTGATGTCTCGTGGGAAGAGGGTTGCCTCTTTTACATTAGCCAGGCCAATGGTTTTCATTACAAAGCGATCCACACCAAAGCCGCAACCACCATGCACAGGCAAGCCATATTTAAATGCTTGCAGGTATGCTTTAAAGCCTTCGTGTGTAACATCTAAGCCAGCTTTGGTCATCTGTTCTATCATCTTTTCGTAGTTGTTCTCGCGGAGTGGCACAGTTGAAAGTTCAACTCCACGGAATATTAAATCGCCCCACAACACGGTGCCGTCTTCGACATCCAGTTTGTGATAGAACTTACCAGCCGCCAAAGGAAAGCGCACTGCGTATACAAGATCACTGCCTAGTTGCTTGCGTGCATGTTCAGCAATCCAACGCTCTTCATCTGGTGTTAAGTCTTTCTCGTCGGTAACTTCGGTTTTGGTCGCCTTGGTATACATTTCGTGAATTTCTGCAATCGTAAAGCGGGGCACCTTGCCGTCTTCAGGTAGCTTTAATTCTGGCGCGTTCAGCGACTTCAGGTCGTCAGCAAATTCTTCGTACACTTTTCGTAGAGCATACTGCGTCATATCAGCAACCATGTCGAGCACTTCGTCATGGTCTTTTACAAAACCCATTTCAAGGTCGAGCATCGTCAGTTCAGTCAGGTGGCGCGTAGTTGCGCTTGGCTCAGCTCGATAACTATGGCCAATTTCGAAAACACGTTCGAATGCACCGACCATAATTTGCTTAAAGAACTGGGGGCTCTGGGCCAAGGTAGCTGTCTTGCCAAAATAGTCCAGCTCGAATACTTCGGCACCACCTTCAGTGGCTTCAGCTAGAAGTTTTGGTGTATCAATTTCGATGAATTCGTTCTGATGTAAAAAGTCCCGTAAATGGCGCGTTAAACCCGATCGGATTTTAAAGATTTTCTGCTCTTGAATGTTACGTAGGTTAAGTGGACGAAGCTCTGGGTCGAATAGCGTATCAAGGTGTTCGCTTTTATGACTTATAGGCTTGTCAATCTCGATTGGTGGCTCTTCGGTAACCGGCACTATAACGGTAATTGTCGGGTCGTGCAGCTCGGCTCCACCTGGAGCACGCTCATCAGGGAAAACGGTACCGGTAATCTCTACAACTGAGCCGATTTGCATACCACGAAGTTTTTCGACTTCTTCGCCTTTCTCTACTAATACTTGTGTCAGCCCGCTGCGATCACGGACGTTAATAAAGTTCAATCCACCCAGCAAACGCTTTTTGTGAATCCACCCTTGTATAGTTATTTCTTTACTGCCATGACTGGCAACATCTCGTGCTAAAACTCTTTCTTTCATATGTCTCCAGTGTATCACCCGTAAGGTGTTTGTTAAACGCACCCGCTTGTCCAAGGTCCGACCTTGGAAAAAGGACAGTCTATCCAGCTGTTTCCAAGGTCGGACCTTGGACAAGCAGCGGGTGGGTATATTTTAGTTGGCTGAGGGAGGGTCGAGTACGTAGCAAAAGAACGCCGGCTTAGCTACCGACCCGAGAATTTCTATTAGAATTGCGGATTGCACGTACTATTATCATATTAAGTAAATTATATCATGTAATCTGAATTAGGCAATTTCGGGATTATCAACAACTGGCGCCTGCTCTTCGGGAACGTGAGTGTGAGCTTTCTTGTCTTTCTTAGCCTCTAATGCTGCCACTGCCCGGAGGTCTTCGTATTTATCGAACTCATCAACAATTTGCTTGCCCAGCACTTGTTCTAACACATCTTCAATAGTGATAATGCCAACCACTTCTTCAAAACCATTTACTACAATAAACAGATGATGCTTAGTGCGCAAAAAGGCTTGCAAAGCATGCTGAAGTGGCTTTTCTTCGTTAACATAGAAGACCGATTTCTTCATGGTGTTCTTCACCGTGCCACCGGTTTTAGCCTTTACTAAATCGCGGATATACAAGGTGCCGATGATTTCATCCGGTTCATCGCCAAGAACAGGAAAACGTGAAAAGCCGCTCTTGTGTAGCTCATCCATCAATAACGGGCCGATTGCTTCATCTGCCTTGACCATCTTTACGACCCGTTTAGGCGTCATGATGTCGCGAATTAACTTGTCACTAAAACTAAGCGCGCTCTTTACGATACCTAGCTCATACGTAGACATGCGATTATCTGGTTGATGAGCCTGCTTGTCTAGTAATTCAACGAGGTCTTCTTTTTGATAAATACCACTGTGCACTGTTATGCGACTGTGCTTCTGGGCAAAAGCCCCAATCTTGCTCAAAAGAGGATACAGGCGCTCAAGCACCCAAGCTAAACCTGGGGCAACAACTTTAGCCATTTTTTCGCTCCAGGTGGTAACACGACTATTTGGCAACCATGCAAACGCTACCCACAGTAAAGCAGCACAGCCAAACAGGGCCAGCCAAGCCGGCAAACTGGTAGTAAGAGCAACAAAAAATCCGGCCGAACTGAGGCCGATGATTAGCCACAGCACAATATCAAGGCTCACGCCATACGAGACAGCCCGGTGCAAGCCTCTAGCCATTTCATCACCTTTGGCGGCCCGACGTTTTAACTCTTTAACTGGTACTTTACTGTAAGTTTTTTGGATTGAGACACTGGCAACCGTCAGTACGGCGAGTACCAAAATTAGAAACGCTATCATACTAACTATAGTACTATATAAGTATGAGTAAGAGATTTTTGGTCGTTTTATTAGTGTGTGTTCTTGGGTTATTCGGCGTGTATGTCGCCACATCAAAAAAAGATTCTAAAGACAATGGCGGTAAAACCACCGGTGATACCTCTAAAGTCAGCAATCACGTCATTGGCGAAAACAGTAAAAAAGTAACACTCGTAGAATATGGCGATTTCCAGTGCCCAGCCTGCGGCCAGTATTACCCTATCGTTAAACAAGTTAAAGAAAAGTACGCTAAAGAAATTCAGTTCCAATTCCGAAACTTCCCACTTAGCCAGATTCACCAAAATGCCCGAGCATCGTCTCGTGCGGCTGAAGCTGCAGCCAAACAGAATAAATTCTGGGAAATGCACGACCTTTTGTACGACAACCAAAGCAGTTGGCAATCGAGTAGCAATACCGCACCAATTTTTGAGTCATATGCCTCACAACTCGGGCTTGATTTAGCAAAATATAAAACCGACTACGCCAGCACTGAAGTCAACGATATTATCAACGCAGACTATGCAGAAGGTGCAAAACTCGGTGTTAACTCTACGCCAACATTCTTCCTGCAAGGTAAGAAATTAGAAAAGAACCCCCAGAACCTCGACGAGTTCAATAAACTTATCGAAGACGCCATCAAGAACGCAAAGTAACAACTACTTTTGACCTAGCTTGCTGAGCGTGTCGGCCCAGTTCATTCGCTGCTCAACAGCTGATTGCGTTGCTGCGTCTGCACGATGCGTTAGCTTGCCTGCACCACCCTGCCCAGCAACCACCGCATACTTCTTGGTGAGCGATATTTTTGTCAGACCATTCCGATTCGCAAGACTAAGGCAATCATCCTGATACTGCTTGCACTTGCTGGCAATATCCAGCCAACCTTGCACATTCTTGTCGTACTTCACCGACATAGTCACGTCGATACTGGCACTGCGTTGTTCTTCTGGTTCTAGTTGATCAAAGATAAAGTTTCCGGTTGCATATACAATCAGCCTCCCGTTATATACCTCGGTGTTTTGCACCCAGTGAGGATTATTAGCAATCACAAATTCTGGCCCTTGATCGGCGATGGCATGAGCAATTTCCTGCTGTATAGCATTAGCTGTTGGTTGGTATTCGGTTCCCATTTCAACGAATGCCAAAACTGGCATGACTTTTGCATATTGTTTCATCTGCTCAATTTCACCAGCAAGGGGCTTGCGGAAGAAATAATGCCATCCGCACATGGCTACCGGTAAGTTGGCCTTCGACTCTGCACTGCTTTGTTTTTGTATTCGTACAGGCAGCGTAATAACCTCACATATATCTTTAGCAACTCCCGGATCAAAGCTACCAAAATATTGGACGCCCGCTTCTGCTAAGTGCTGTCTTGTTTCGGCAAGGCCGACCGCACCACCTTGGTCACCAGTATGGTTATTGGCTAAATCGTAAACATCAAAGTACTTTTTTGCTTCAGATAAAAACTCTGGACGACAATTAAAAGTGAGTTGGCTCACCTGCACCGCAAACGGAACTATATTATTAGTAACCGGGCATTCAAAACTGGTTATCCAAGCGTCATAACTCTTGCGGTCAAAAGTATCCAGCTGACTAAACGGATGTGCGTAGTCATAAGTACCATCCACACGGCGGCTATCGCGTTCGACAGCCCGCGCCCAAACAGTTGTACCATGGAACAAATAGTGACCCAAAACACTACTGGCCTGATTAACATTCTGCATCTTGGCAGCTTCTGGCGGTGTTGTGCCTTGCTGCGAGCTCCGATTGCGCAACCACATTGCGCCACTAAAACCGATAAGACCAATAAGTACTATGCAAGACAGGAACAGATACAACTTCTTGTGTCCGCGCTTCTTAGTGCCAATAGAGTAGTCAGCCATATTACTAATAAGTATGGCATACGTAGATTTATATCGATTTAGAATCTAGGGTCACGGGGAGGCCAGCTGGAATCGGGGTACTCCTCAAAAGATTCATGACCAGCACCGTCGCTTGATTGCACTTCGATAAATCCTATAGATAAACCAAGGGCATCTAGAATTAACGATTGTAATTCAGCCGGGCCACCAAAGGTTCTTCGACCAAGCTCGAATCTCGATAACCTGCCGTCTCCGCAGCCGTTATTGAACTGCCGCCTGAGTGCAGCACCGTTTCGCATCATTTCATGAAGCTCAACACGTGCTAGTCGATCATTATATGAAAGACCTCTCGTCCCAACGCTCACAACTTGCGAACGGCCGTCACCTTTAACTAATCCTTCTTGTGGACCAAATGGCTTACAGACATCCTTAATTTCAAAGTCGTCAAAAACCACAAAGTCAGGATTATCGACTGTTCTATTGCGAATATTGTTAACAACTCCAGTTCTAACATCAAGAGTGTTAATATCACGAAGAGCCGTAGTAATGCCATCCATTGATGCTCCTGTATGACGACAAGCATCTAGGACCAGAACTCGGCCGTTAAACTTTTCGTCTTTCTGAACTGCTTCCAGGAATTGTGGAGTAAATCGGCCTGCAACCTGAGAACGACCGCCCATAAGCAAGTCAAAGCGGTAGTCTTTTCGACCCTGACTTCGCAGTTGTCGATCTAAACGCGGGTTGAACGCAAGCTCACTAGCGAGTCGTCCGTAGCTGACCTCGCTCGTTTCTGCATAGTTTTGGATAGCACGAACATAATATTCATCTTCGTGGTGTACATCTGGGGATAAAAAGCCAGCTGGGTTTAAGAAGTAGATTGAAGGTCGAGTTTCATCAGGTGCTACTTCTTCAAACGCCGCCCGAATAGGAATCTGAAGGTTTCGTACAGCGCGATCAACAAGTACCAACGTACCAATATCTTCTTGACGAAGATATTCAGCGACCCGATATCCCGCTTCGGCAATCATTGCACGTTCTTGGGGGTTGGTAAAATATTCGAATGGATACGGTTGACCACCATGGTGTTCACCGCCTGAAACGTAACTCATAAACATGAATTATACCACATTTATTTAAATATAGCAATATATGATTAGCAAATCTCGCATGTTTGCCAAACATACCTAACAAGAGAACGGAGCAGTACTAGTAGCTAGTACTGCAAAAACTGCTGCCAGCTGGGGCGCTTTATTTTAACTTCCACTTTATAGCCTCGACTAATTGTTTTTACTTTGATTCCCATAACTTCCCCTCTTTTGGGCCACAAAAAACCGTCTCAAAATTTTGTGTGGCTATTTTTTTTGTAAATTTTTGTTTTTCTTGGGAGCAATTAATACACGTTTTGTGCGCTCACAAAGAATACGTAGGATTTTACATAAGCATGATGGCTTTGTCAACACATAGTCTGCGTAATTAGTTTGCACTCTCTACGGCTATGGTATACTGAGCATAAGCAATAAACATAAAAGGGTACGTATGGCAACAAAAGCAAAAACAACCAAGAAAAAAACAACTGTTAAGCGCGTAGCAGTGAGTCCAGAAACTGGTCGCCTAACAGCTGCAGCTGCCACCTTATTTGGTGGTGTAGTGGTGGTACTTATCGGTACGCTACAAGATAACGATGACATTAAACTTCTCCTCATTGGTTTTGGAGCAGCATTCTTAGTACTTGGTGGAGTACTTGTCGGCATGTCCACTAAACCTTGGAAGAAATAACTTCCGGCAATAGCTCATGCATAGCAGCGTCTTTAACGAAATTAGTGCCATCATCGCACTCGGTGCTGGCATTGCACTTATTATGCGCTTTTTGCGCCAACCACTGATTATTGGTCATATCCTTACAGGTATCATCGCTGGCCCAACAGTCTTAAAGCTCATTCATGCCGACGCCTCGTTTAGCGGCTTATCCGACATGGGTGTAGCGCTACTGCTTTTCATTATTGGCCTCGATTTAAGCCTTAAGGCATTTTCGAGAGTCGGTAAAACAGTATTTCTAACGACTGCTGCCCAGATCAGTACCATAACAGCAGTAGGCTACGCTTGTTCACGACTTTTGAACTTTAATAAGACTGAGTCTTTTGTATTAGGGCTCGGTTTAGCCATGAGCAGCACTATTATTATCGTAAAGCTGCTAAATGATAAAAAAGAAACAACTCGTCTGTATGCTCAAATTACCATCGGCGTACTGCTGCTTCAGGATGTAGTAGCTACCATTGCAAAGATTGGGCTGGCTGCAAAGTCACATCCTGGTGACACAGTACAAACTCTGCTCACCCTTGGCCTCAGAGGCATTGCCCTAGTTGTACTGCTGTATAGCCTTGTTCGGTACATTGTGCCCCACTTAACTGATACACTCGAGCGCAACAAAGAACTACTGCTACTGTTTTCACTTGGCTGGGGGTTGGGTTTTGCCCTCTTGTTTGCCAAAGCAGGTTTTTCTATCGAAATTGGCGCTCTGTTTGCGGGTGTCAGCTTAGCAGGCCTACCATATAGTAGTGAGATGGCTTCACGGCTAAAGCCGCTACGTGACTTCTTCTTAGTTATTTTCTTTATCACGCTTGGGCAGACAATGGCACCCGGAAAGCTAACACAAGTTATTCTGCCTGCCCTCGGACTAAGCTTAATTGTTCTTATCCTAAAGCCACTGATAGTGTTAATCAGCATGGGCAGTATGGGCTACACTAAGCGCGCCAGTTTTAAGGCTGCAGTAGCCATGAGTCAGGTCAGTGAATTCTCGCTCGTATTCCTTGCCGCTGCTGTGGCTAGTGGTTTTGTGGCCGAACGAGCCTCTACCACACTTACCCTGACGGCGTTAATAACCTTTGCCACTTCGACCTACCTCATTAAGTACGACAATGTAATCTTTACTAAGCTCGAACGACATCTCCGCTTATTCGAGCGACACGTTACTAAACTCGAACAACACGGCGGTACCATGACATACCCTATTGTTCTCTTCGGCTACCGCAAAGGTGGTCATGAATTCTTAAAAACGTTTAAGAAAATGGAGAAGAAGTTTGTGGTGGTCGACTACGACCCCGAGAATATAGAGACCCTCGAACGCCAACAGGTACCTTATCTGTACGGCGACGCCACCGACCCCGAACTACTCGATGAGCTTAACCTTACCAAGGCACGGCTCGTTATTTCTACTATTGGCGACCGCGAAACCAACCATTTTTTGGCGCACTGGCTAGCTACCCATAATCCACGAGCTGTCTTTGTTTGCTCAGCTGACCGTGCAGAACATGCTTCTGACTTATATTCCGAGGGAGCCTCGTACGTAATGATGCCGCACTATATTGGAAGTGAAAAAATCAGTACCTTTATCCGCCGCAATGGCTTTAATAAGAGCGAGTTCAAAGCCTTCCGCGAAAAACACTTATCGTACTTACAGTCACATTTCGAAGAACAAATCGAAGAAGCAAGTTAAGCAATAGCCCACTCACAGAGCCCACTGCCACTAGACTCTCCGTCAGCGCAGCCGGGTTGGTATGACAAGGAAATGCGATAATGTTATTGCAGTTCAGTTGTCATGCCATCCGCGCGTGAGCGGTCTAGTGGCAGTGGGCTCTGTGAGTGGGCTAAGCTTTTTTGTTGGCTGATTCGATATCGTGGTACAGCCATTGTTTACGGGCATAAGTTTCGACACTCTTAAGTAGCCCTTGTGGGTGCTCGCCGGCAATCATACTGGAACGAATTTTTGTTGAGGAAATAAGTGGCTGTGTATTGGTTGTGTGCCACAGTGCTAATGGCTGAACCGGCAGATGCTGAGCCTGTTGAACTATAACCTCTGAAGAGACGCCTTCCCGCTCTGCCACAATAATCTCAACTTGTTGCAGCATATACTCTACGTGGGGCCATTGCTCTGGAAAGTGGGTAAGGTGGTCGAATAAATCAGCTCCCAGCAAAACTGCAAGAGTATCCTTGGGGAAGCGTTTTTGTAAGTGCCCCATGGTGGTCTTTGGCAGAAAGTATTTACCAGGCAAATCAAGCACCCCTAACCGTGGATGAGCTCGCACAGCAAGCTCCAACATAGCTATACGGTGAGCAATATGGCTAACCTGCGGCTTGCGGCGGGGCTTGACCTCTGGTGCGAAATAAACCATGTCTAGATGGGCAACCTTTAGGGCGTGTAAGGCAAAAGTTACATGCCCTTTGTGTACCGGATCAAAACTGCCCGAGAATATACCAATTCGCCGCGGGGTTTTTGAGGTTTTAGACATCCAACGGCATACCTTCGCAGCACTTTGTAGGCATATGGCACGCTAGGCACATAAAGTGACCATGAACTGGTTGAATTGGGTAGTGCCCACAATTGTCGCAAAAGAATTCTGGAGATTTATCTTTGATAAGTTCTTGGTAAATTTGGTCGTCGGTGTTTGTATCGGTATTCATTGTTACGCCTTTAGATTATAAGTTTTGGAATCTTTACTCATTAATAGGTGCCTTTGGTTGCTTGCTTGTTCTCTTTTGCACCACAAGAAGTACAAAGTTTTTTAACTTGCGTTTTATTATACGCATAGACAATGCTCTTGTTACCACATTTGCATGCTCGTTGTGTGTCTTTGAGCACTTTATCACCAATCTCTACGTTTAAGTCTTTTGCCTGCTTGAGGCTCAAGTTAGTATGCTCCAACCCACAAGAACCAGCCCCGCAGAACTCTGGAGCTGGTGCTTGCTTTTCGGTTTGTGCACGCAGCAGGTTTGCTTGCTCAAACTGCCCAATTGATTCAAGGTACTGCACCTGGGCAAATCCCTGCGCGGTGACGGCATCAAACATTTCGTATGAGCGGCTCGGTTCTTCGCGGCATACCTTAAACATCATAGTTTTTAGCTCGTTTTCAATCATACCGTTCGCCGCCCAGTGGTCTACATTACTATCCGCTAAGGTAAGTACCTGCTGTGCAAGTTCGCCAGCCATGTCATCCATGTCTGCAGAACGCTTGGCGGCCTGACGACGTGCCAGTAGATAGTCCTTAGTCTGGCCTGGTTGTAGTTTTTCACCCATAAAGATTGGGATACCATGTTTTTGAGTAGCAAGGCCATCGAGTAATTCAATCCAGTCCCAAGCACTACTATCAAGCTCTGTCACCATTTGCGTAGCATGCACGTCGGTCTTGCTCATATCTGGAGATAAGCGCTGGTCAAATGTTCGCAAGGCCCCCACAATTATGTCGTGGTCGATGTATTTACCAGATGCACCGAGCTGTTCTTCGTAGCGTGACTGCGTGGCAACATCGAAGCGAACACTCCGAATCATGAACTTCTGAATTTTGGGCACATAGCCGCCGGTTTCGCGACGACCATCTTTATGATTCTGTATTGCCCAGTCGGTGCACTCCGAAATAGTAGTCACTGTTTTGTTTTCAGGTACTGTTTCGGTAGTTATGGTTTTACCAAGCAACATACTGCCCAGACGCCGGTAGGTGCCCATCTCTTCGACAGCTTCGTTAAGGCGACGGTCTTGTTCTTCTTTTTCAGCAACTGGCGATAAACCGTTAGCCACTAAATCGGCAATACGATGGCCATGAGAGTAAAAGTCACCAGTTTGGCTGTTATAAACTTGTTGACTCTCTGGGAAGTACTCCCAAGTATTAGCTCGAAACGCTTCCAAGAGTAAGCGATGGCAGTCGAGCAATAATGCTTTGCGAGCTTGTTGACACTCAGGACTGGCAACACCAAAACGGTCTCGAGCATCACGCAGCACATCTGCCGTACTCAGCGGATCTACCGGTATTGGCACCCCGTCGAAGTCACCATCCATAAGCCGTTCACGATTGTTGGCTAAAATTGCAGAAGCTTGATGACGTGCTTCTGCCTGGGCCTGGGCAAGTTCAGGTATAAATTGCGCCGCCTGATGCAGCGGTGCTAGGTATTGGAAAGCATCAACATACGCCTGTTGCTCTTCAAACACCCCCATTGATTCGACCGAACGCTCCGCTACCCCGACCATAAAAATACCCTCGTTTCCAGACAGAAAGGAGGGCCACAAATATAGCTCGTACTTCTGCTCGGAAGATTTATGCTAGTGTGTCTGGCTTGGTCTAATGACCTTACAGTTGCGGCACAGCTCACGATTTACACGTGATTCCACTATATGTATTGTTAAGTGTCACTAGTATGACACTAAAGCGCTATTGGTAGAAGTATTTTCCGCTGTAGAATTTGCAGCAAAATTACTGCTTACCAGCGCGCTATGGTCAGCAAGATAACAATACCAAAAGCAATGCGGTAACCTGCAAAAAGCTTGAAATCGTTTTTGGCAATGTAGTGTAGCAGCCAGTTAACAACAGCCAGTGCAGATACAAAAGCACTGACTATGCCAACTATCAAGGCGGCCGAACCACCAGATACTTGGGCAATTTTGTCACCATCAGAAACTAATTTGTAACCACCTGCCAATACCAAAATTGGAATGCTTAGGTAAAACGAAAATGCCGTGGCAGTCACCCTGTCTAACCCACTGACTAACCCGCCTATAATGGTCGCGCCAGAACGTGAAACACCTGGGATGAGGGCTGCTATCTGATATACCCCGACCTTCACAGCTTGGGACATGGATAGGTTTTCAAACTGGGGTTGAACTTTAGCAGGTTTTGGCTTGTGATACGTCTCGATAACTAATATTAAAATTCCACCAAGTATCAACGAAACCGCTACCGTTCTGATAGTGGCAAAACGACTCAATGCATCCTGTGCCAAAAAGCCAATGATGCCAGCAGGAATCGTAGCAATAATCCACTTCTGCCAAAACTGGATGGTTTTTTTATCACGTCCTAGCAGACCGGTCACCTTAGAGATGAGGTCTTTGCGATAATGCCAGATAACTGCAGCTATGGCGCCCAATTGAACAACCACCGTGAATATTTCTGCTGTATCGTGATAGCCCATGGCTTTTTCGGCGACGATTAAGTGCCCCGTACTTGATATTGGTAAAAACTCTGTCAGACCTTCGATAATACCTAAAATAATAGCTTGTAGAATAATCATTACTTGTTAAGTATAGCGCTATTTTTCCGCAGGGTTTATGGTTTTATCTTTCAGCGGGCCGAGCCGAGGTATAAAAGAGTGTGCCGCCCCATCCAGACCAAGAATCTTCAAAGCTCCTACCAAAACATAGAGGCTATCTACCTCATCAACGGTTGGCCGTGGTTGATTTTCTAACTCTGCAAAGCGCTGCTCTATCTGCTTAACTAGCCATTTTTCTTGACTAGCCGTTACCTGATTGCTGGTTATCTTCTGTGCTTCGGCCGTATTCACCACTTCGATTGAGCGTGCAGAGTGGTCGCGCTTACGTAAATGTCCCCTCGTTATAAGGCTGTTCACATGGAGTGAAACGGTAGCCACGGATGTGTAATTAAGGCCGTTCATTATTTCTCGGTAACTGGGGCTGTAGCCATGCTCAGCGATAAAAGTCTCGATATAGGTGAGGATTTCACGCTGTTTCTTGGTTGGTCGGACTGTACTCTCTGCCATATCTATACCGTCGAGTGCCGTTTATGTCGGTGATTGTGCTCGGGAAATACCCAAAAGCGATACCATAAGTAATTCCAAACCGTAAAGAAGCCAGCCGAACCAAATTGGCCCAAGTATGGTGTTATGCCTGCCGACTTTAGCGTACTAACAATAAAGTAGTCCAGTACAAAATTAACGAGCGTAATGGCAATATAGCGATAGGTTACCTCGGTCTGGTGCTTAGCCAAGTGTTTATTGTTAAACACCCAGTAGCGCTGTAAAAGATAATTAACAATCCACCCGCTTATATTTGCAGTCAGCTTTGCCCACCATAAGTTCCAATGCAAGCCCTGGTCGGCAATAAAGAACACCGCATAACCTGTCCAAAAGAATGCGCCACCACTAACTAAATACTCGGCAATCTGTACGTATTGACGGCGTTGTTTCTTGGTGATTTTTTTCTTTTTCATGTCTGTTTTATGGTTTTCTTCAGTATATCATAAGCTTTACACCGTAGTATTGCTTGGTCGGTTGTACTTGTTGGGTGTTTCTGGTGTAAGCTGGCAACTCTAAGCGAAAGAAACGTAAAACGGGCCAGCATGATAGTAATTCTTGTGCTATAATTTGCCCCATATGCGCGAAGAAAATCGCTTCAGAAAACAAACACCAAAAAACTCGCTCGACGGTTTTATTCCTCAGCGCCCACGGCATATAACAACACCTGAGTACTACCGGAAAGCCACAGAAATTGGCCGCACTCCCCGTCGGTCTGTTGCGAGTCGACGTCGTCCTATCGACCCTGAAGCAATTCAGCACGACAAGCCAGAAGAGCCAATCCCCCGTATTGCTAACTTCGACCAAAAGGAAACAGATATTTTTGACACCAAAGCTCCAATAACTCCCCTCGACGAAAAACCGCTATCTCGTCGTGCGCGCAAACAAGAAAAGAAAGAGAAGAAGCACGGGAAGCTTCGAACCTGGTGGAGGAACCGCTCACGCCGATTTAAAGTAAGCATCATCTTACTAGTATTGGTACTGCTCGGCGGAGGCCTGCTGGGATACCGACTTTATGGCTTCTTAAACTCTGTATTTGGCCGAGGTATTGGGAACAGCAGCTCTGCTGCCTTAAACGGCGAAGTTCGACCAGAAGACTTAAATACCGAAGGTGATGGTCGCCTCAATGTCTTGTTACTTGGTCGTGGCGGTAGCGAAAACGAAGCACCCGACCTGACCGATACACTACTAATTGCAAGTATCGACCTCAAAAACCAAACCGCTTCACTACTCAGTATTCCTCGTGACACTTATGTCGATAATCAAAGTGATAATAGTAAAATAAATGGTGTTTTTAGTCGCGCTAAAGAACAGGCCCTTTACCGTGGACAAAATAACGACCAAGCCGAAGATGCTGGCATCAAGGCAACTATTTCAGCAGTCCGAAATATTGCCGGGGTACCTATCCATAAATATGTACTAACCGATTACAAAGCTTTTCGCGACGTAGTGAATGCCCTTGGTGGTGTAGATGTAACAGTTCCAGAGGCTATCTATGATGGCTTCACCGGCTGGAGTTTCAAAGCTGGCGCCCAAACCATGAATGGCGATAAAGCTCTGCAATATGCCCGTACTCGGCACGGTAGTGACCGCGGTGACTTTGATCGCACCGAAAACCAGCGACGGTTATTAATCGCCATGCGCCAAAAAGCTACTAGTACTGGTATTGTGGCTAATCCTATTCGACTGAATAGCCTCGCCAATGCGGTCCAGAAAAACATCCGAACCGACTTGAGTATCGACGAATCTCGATCTGTTTTTGACAAACTCAAAACGATGCCAGAAACCAGCATCAAATCACTAGACCTTGACGACCCTAAAGCTCCTCTAGTAACTACTGGAATGGCTAATGGCCAATCAATCGTGCGACCTCTTGCCGGGCTAGAAGACTACACCAAAATACGCGCCTACGCTCGTACTAATATGATGGATCCGTACCTTAAGCAAGAATCACCAACTATTGCCGTCTATAACGGCTCTAGTAAAGCTGGCACAGCAACACTTGTTGGCGACATCTTGGCTGGCTACGGATATAAAGTGCTCGAAAAAGAAACCAGCAAAGAGGTGCAGCCAAAAACCCTCATCATTAAAGTTAATAAAGATGCTAAAAAACCGTTTACCGAACGCTTCTTAACTGTTCGCTTCGGAACGGTAATTACCAGTGAATTGCCTGCAACTATCATTCCTGCAGAGAGTAAAATTACCACTACCAAGCCTGCGCAGGGTGCTACGAGCACTAAGCCGATGCCCGACTACATCATCGTACTCGGTGCCGATTATCGCCAGGAAAACGGCCCCACCTGGTAACGTTTCCAAGGTCCGACCTTGGAAACAAGAGAAATGTGATTTGGTATGTTTTTTAAAAAGCGACCATAAGGGGTAAAATAAGGGAGTGAAAAATAACGCTTCGTTCGGCTATGCTCTCTTTTTAGTTATTGGCGACTTCCTAACCCTGCTGGCGGCGTTTAGCCTAGCTTACATCCTGCGAGTAAAACTCGACTCCCGGCCACTGGTGGAGATTATTACAGCTAAGGATTATTTTGTTGCCATGTTTAGCATTTTGCCTCTGTGGATTATGGTTCATGGTTTTATTGGCCTCTACAATCAGCGGGTCTACGAAAAGCGCTTTCATGAAATTGGCCGACTATTTGTAGGCTCGATATTAGGTATTCTGGTGTTGATTGGCTACGACTTTGCCAGCAATAAGGGCCTCTTCCCAGCCCGCCTAGTGCCAGTCTACGGCCTACTGATTGGTTTTAGCTTTCTGGTAATATTCCGCACCCTTTCACGCCTGACTCGACGCTTTTTGTATCACTTCGGTATCGGCGTTAGTAATGTACTAATTGTGGGAGATACCTCTAGCTCGGCTGAAATTGCCCAGACAATTGCCCACACCGAAACCTCTGGGCAGCGAGTATTGGGCATAGTGGGCCGAAAAGCCGAAGGATTTGTCTATTATCCTAACTTCTCTGAAGCTTTAAGTAAAATTACCCTACCCATCCATAGCATTATCCAAACCGAATTGTACAAAGACCAAGATAAGAACGATACTGTTCTACGGTTTGCGCAAGCCAATCACGCCGCCTACCGCTTTGTTCCCGGTAACAATGACCTATTCGTTGGCAACATCGAGGTAGAGTTATTTGTTGGAGGCATCCCGATGATTGCCGTTCACCAAACAGCTCTGGTTGGCTGGGGGCGCATTGCTAAACGACTTTTCGACCTAGTGGTATCAAGCATACTGATTGTGCTACTCAGCCCGCTTTTATTGCTCATCGCCCTCCTGGTGAAGCTAACCGACCCTAAAGGCCCAGTACTTATGCACGGCGTACAGCAAAAACGTCTGACACGGTTTAATAATGTCTTTGATGTGTACAAATTCCGCTCGCACTATGCCAAGTTCGATGGCAAAAGTTATGAGGAAGTATTCGCCATGATAGGAAAACCAGAGCTACTTGAGCGGTACAAAAAGAATGGCTACAAGCTAGATAAAGATTTCCGCGTCACACCATTTGGCCGTTTTATTCGTAAGTACAGCCTAGACGAATTACCCCAGTTATTTAATGTCTGGAAAGGCGACATTAGCCTTGTCGGGCCACGTGCGCTCATTCCTGCCGAACTAAACACATATGAAAAGAAGCACACTATACTAAGCGTAAAGTCGGGCCTGACTGGATTAGCACAGATATCTGGACGAGTTGATATCGACTTCGAAGAACGACGAAAGCTGGATATGTACTACGTGCAAAACTGGAGCTTCTGGCAAGACATTGTGATTATGATTAAAACCGTTCGCGTTGTACTTCGAGGTAGTGACGCCCAATGAGCCACCACCAACCCCGGGTCGCCATAGTTGCCGATTGGATTATTGGTGGTGGCGCTGAACGAGTTGTTGCCGAGCTTCATAAGCTATATCCCCATGCCCCTATCTACGCTTCGTATTGCTCAGCTGAGTGGCGCAAGCGACTCGACAATAAAGTAGTTACCGGTTATCTGCAAGGCTGGCCCTTTGGAGCACTGCGTAAGTTTGTTGGTGTTTTACGCATCAAGTGGTACCGTAGCATCGATTTTAGCAATTTTGATGTAGTCATAAGCTGTACTGGTAATGGCGAGGCTAAGCACATCCGTACAACCGGCAAGACAAAACATCTGTGTTACTGCTTTACACCAACGCACTATTACTGGAGGCACTACCAATCCTATCTAGCAAACCCAGGTTTTGGAGTCTTCAACTGGCTGGCACGCATTGGCCTACGAGCTTTATTAACACCACTCAAGAACAAGGATTACCAAGCGGCTCAACAGCCAGACGCCTTTGTGGCCATATCTAAACACATCCAAGAAGACATTAGTCGATTTTATAACCGCGATTCAGATGTTATTGCACCCCCGGTACAGACCGAGCGCTTTACGAAACATAGGCAACCATTAAAACGATACGGGTTTGTAACTATGGGGCGACAAACAGCCGTTAAGCGTACCGATATAATCGTGGACGCCTGTACTAAATTGGAGCTCCCCCTTACGGTGATTGGTAACGGCCCTGACCATGCCAATCTAGTAGCCCGAGCTGGTTCTACCGTAGAATTCTTAACCAACATTAGCGACGAACAAATGCCCGCTAAGCTCGCAGCGGCTGAGGCATTTTTGTTTGCATCAGTAGAAGACTTTGGCATTGCACCAGTAGAGGCTATGGCCAGTGGTACACCCGTTATCGCGCTAAAAGATGGTGGTGCATTAGATTATGTCACGAAACAGACAGGCTTATTTTTTACTGAGCAAACTGCTGAATCACTCGAACAAATCTTAGTTGGCTTCGATTCTCGCTTCTTTGATAGTGCTGCCATTCAGAAACATGCAGAAAAATACTCTACCAAACACTTTGCCGATGCAATTCAAAAGGCCGTAAATAAACTTAGCTAAGCTGCCGAATAATACGCGCTTCGGGCTGCTTGAGTAAGTCGCCTTTGTGCCGATAAATCATCAACGGCAGATGAAAAATAATATTGATTACCAATAAACCCACTAGAATATAGGCCATCATCTTCTTGGCCGTGAGGCCATATCCTCGATAAGCCGCTAGTAAAGCGCTTACCACAAAATAGTAGAAGAATGGTAATACTGGTAAAAGATATCGCCCCTGTATGGCAAAAGGGTAGCCGTAATAGCGATAGGCATTGTAGTTATACAAAAAGACCAACACAACGTAGCTTATTGTCAGCACGAATAGAGCTTTTTCTGGTCGACTATATTTCTGCTTACGCCAGCCAACGACTGCAAAGAGCAACAACGTTGGTGCGGTTGCCAGAGCCACGAGTCGTGCCTGCCAAGTAGGATTAGTGGTTGCCATCCCTCTAAAAAAGTACGTTCGTTCGTAAATAAAGCGCCACCACTTAACAGTGAAATTCGCAAAGTTCATACTTGGCTTACCGCCATTCTGTAGATATACCACATATTCCTGGCGCTGCCCAGTGTTGCGTCGATAGATACTATTCTGTAAGCACTCTGCTTCGCTATGCACTTGGTTGCAAGATGGGGTGGTTTTTTTATACTTCACATAATTTTGACCATATCGCTCACCAAACAGACCCAGCAATATCACTACCAGTAGCGATAAGCCTAGTAACAGCCATCTGGATTTTGGATTTTTATAACCCGCTTTGACTGACTGCACGAGTTGTTGCCAGTTCTCTTGGAGGCTTGTTTTTCGTAATAATCCAAATACCAGCAAGCCGTAGCCGATTACTATCGATGGCAGAAAAGTTTCTTTAGTTAACATCAAGGCGAGTGTGACAGCTAGGAGCTGCAAAACACGGTTAATACTCACCTTCTGGTACAAGCTCAACAGCAAATGTAGCAGAATCATAAATAGCACGATTGCTAGATTATCGTAATTGAGTGCCGCGAATAACCATACAAACATCGTGGTGATTGCCAGCCATGCCACAACTAAATTCATGGTCAGTCCACGAGCACCGATTCGTCGTAGTAGGCTAACTATAAGTAGCAGCGTAATTACGCCAAGGCCAACATTAACAATACGCAATGCAATTACCTGCCCTTCTTCTGAAGTAACAATTGGTTGTATTAGTTTTAATACAAAACTCGAAAGGTAGTGATACAAGTAACCCGGTGTACGCTGGATATCACCAATATCAAAATTATCCGTTTGGTCGTCAATAATAGGTCCGGCGACTATCGACCGTTGGGCATAGTAATAAGTGAATCGAAAATGATATTCCTCATCCGACGGTGATTTATAAGGTATAAGGATAGAGAATATAACTGCTTGCAGAGCGAATAACACCATCATAGCCGTTAGGAATCGTGGGTGTTCTAGTAGTTGCCGAAGTTTACGCAGCATATGCCTCCTGTCCTGTACGATTTTTGCCGATAATCAACCACAGTAATCCAAGGGTAATGAACAGTACTCCACGGTCGATAATGGCTACCGATAATATTTGATTGGTTGTTAGGCCAACAATGCTTGCTGAAAGAATATACACACCTTCTTTGATTCCAAGATTTGCTGGCGTGACATTTATAAAAACACTTAGGGCACCGAGGACGCTCAGAAATAGTAACCCCGAAATACTCACTGTAATTCCCAAGGCAACCACTTCAAAATACAGAATAGCCATAGTCAAGACAAGCTGGCCGGCTATCAGTCCGCCTAAGCTAATTAGTAGTTTTTTATTTTCCGCGACCGTACGCCAACCACTTGTCATCATATGTAGACTGCGTTGAATTTTTCCAGCAATACTTTGTTTTTTACTGTCTTTGATAGCTACAAAGCAAAACATGGTAGCAACTGTGAGCAGGCTACAGAATGCAGCTACCGCCAACCAGTAAATCACTCCACTTCTTTGTGGTGCTAACGCTAGGCTGGTTAGGCCTGCTACTGCATTGACTATAAAAATTAACAGGTAGTTACCGTACAAGGTAGTTATGTAATCACTATAAGCTAGCCCGTGGCGTTTTTTTAAGTATATAGCCCGAAATCCAAGCCCTGCCCCCGAAGATGCAAAAAAATTACCGAGCGATGATATCAGCGACACGCGTGTGCTTTCGTACGTCGAAAGTCTTACCTTAAATGGCCGAACCACATATTGGATAAACAACCCGTTAGTAATAACTATGCCCACGTAACCTAACCCAACCAAGGCAAGATAGCCTGGGCCAACATTACGTAGACTAGAGAAGTCGGCTTTATTGACCCAAAAATAAACGCCAAACACTACCAATAGCGCGGCTGCTAAAATTTGCTTCTGGTGGGTTCGGAAATGTTTCATACTTCGTGTCCTACATTGTTATAGACAGCCAGGTATAGTTCGCTAATGTGCTCCCAGCCAAAGGTCGCTAATGAATACTTACGCGCACGGGCTCCCGCAGTGTGACTGTGCGTAGTATCACGTAAAACCTTTAAGATTGCCTGAGCGTGAGCAGCAGCGTCTTTTGCAGGAACTAACGTGCCATTTTTACCATCTGTTATAGCATCACGAATTCCCTCTATGCCACTGGCCACAACAGGCACCTCACAGAGTGCTGCTTCGATTAAAACCCGACCAAACCCCTCCATGTCACCCACTACAGGGATGTTGGGCATAACAAAACAATCAGCAGCGTTATATAAGTTATGTAGCAACACATCAGTGGTTCGTCCTAATAACCGTACCGAACCCTGCAGGCCTGCAGCCTCGATAGCGCTTTCGATATTTGCGCGCCACGGGCCTTCACCGCTTACTAATAAGATAGTGTCTGGCTGCTTGCTTAGAACTAGGGGCATCACCTGGGTAACAAACCATTCCATGCCTTTACGTTCTACTAATCTGCCGCTGCTGAGGATTATTTTTTTATCTTGCGCGTCGGGAATCGCATCATAAACACTCTTCCGTGCTGTCTCTTGGTCACCACTAAAAACATCGTCGGTTACGCCGATAGGTATAACTTGGGTCTTACCCGCCGTCACACCACGGCTTATGACCTCTTTCTGTGCAGCCTCACTAATGCAAACCACTTGTGTTGCATGACTCAGTGACCACCGTATGAGCACCTGAAATAAGCGCAACTTATAAGTTACATCCAGGCCATGAATAACTACAACCAGTGGTTTCCGGAACAACTTAGCGAGCGGGTTCAACATAATCGACACTACGCCGTCTTGAGCGTGAATTACATCAATCTTTCTTGTCGATAAGTACCACATTGATCGAATAAAGAAGTACGGCAGCACAAACAAAAGGGCCGACTTAGAACCGCCCCACCGTAAGCTAAATAACTTCACCTTGGGCTGCAACGCATCGTGCATATCTTTAGCAAAGCGCTCCATACCACCTTGGGCAGGTGGAAAACACCTGGTAACGAATAATACCCGCTTCATAGGGTATTAAGATTTCTCCTTAAGGTTGCGCGGGTACTTTATATCTTTTAGGCTCTCGTACATTTTTTCTTGGTTATTGAGCAGTCGAACTTGCATGTCAGCCAACAAGCCAATAGCCCAAATAATTATGCTCAAGGTGAACAGGTAGGCACCCAAAAACCCTACAAACTTATACGGACTTATCTCGCCGGTACGCTGCCAGTGAACGGCTGTAAAGATGAGGCACGGAATACCAATAAGTGATGGTAGCATCCCCAACCATCCAAAGAATCGAAGTGGCGCAAAGTCACGGTAGGCACGCAAAATGTTGAGTGCACTCAATGCTACATATGCAGGTACACTGGTTACTACCCGTGACTTTCGGTCGGGGTAGTATTTGACTACTACTGGCAGTGCCTGGATGCGCATCCGCTTCATAGCCAAAACTTGGAACGTTTCTTGCGTGTAGGTATGTGTACCATTGGTATTGATGGCAACGAGTGCATGGCGGCTGTAGGCCCGAAAACCACAGGTCACATCATTAAACTTTTGGCCACTCAAACGACCAGTCACCCAAGATCCAAGCTTGTTACCATAGTATTTTCCTGCAGGCATATTCTGTGGCTTACGAGTCTCACCTGTTTCGGGCGATGTAAAGCGGTCGGCAGCTACAAAGTCCGCTTCATCATCCACAATAGGTTGTACAAACTTAGGGATATCTTCGGGTGCAAACTGCAAATCACCATCGATATTAACTAATACATCAGCGTCTCGCGATAACGCCAGGTCGACGGCTTCACGAAACCGAAAGGCTAGCTTCTTGCTTATACCACCACCCAGCACTCGGGCACCATGTTTCTTTGCAACCAGAGCAGTGTCATCCGTACTACCATCGTCTATAACCCACTTCTCGATTGAAGATATGCCAGCTATTTTCGATGGAATGCGGTCTAAGAGTTCGCCAATCGTTTTGGCTTCGTCTTTACAAATAGATACAACAACTAGCTTCATAAGCTCCCTTTATATAGCTCTTATTGTAACAGGTACAGAGGTAATATGCCGTGCCTAGACAGATGTACTGGTGTTGCTACGTTCGCGTTTTCGCTGCTCTTCGGTCTCGTCTGGCCTTGCGTAATCGTCTTCGAGCCGCCAAGTTGTGCCCTTTTCGGGCGTGGAGACTTCGATGATGTCGCAATCCGTCACGCCAACGAGGCGATGTTTTTGACCTACAGAAGTAGAGTAGCCTACCCCTTTTTGTAAAACAGTTTCGGTTAACTCACCCTTGTTGTTTTCCCAAATAACCTTTGCCTCACCGGCAATCAAAAACCAGCTTTCTTGCTTTTCGTCATGGATTTGCAACGACAGGCGAGCATCTTTGGCTATATGGAGCACCTTACCCATATATGGAGCATCTACGGGCACCCAGTGAATTTCATATCCCCAGGGTTTTTCTATGCGAACACCGTAAGAATTCTGTGAAAAACTAGTTGCATCAAACTGTGGCTCGTCATGCATCGGTAATGTCCTCCTTGTTCAATTTGTTGTCTGTGTAATTTTGGACTGCACGCGCTATAAACTCTCGTTGCGAATCCATCAAACCTTGTGGTAAATCTTTGGCGTCAAAAAACTCTCCAGCTTTCGGCTCACCGATTACTTCTGCCCAGTATATCTGGGCCTGCTCAACACCACGTTTACTTCGATGGAGAATATTACTGGCAAGGTGTAATTCTCCCAACTGGGTTCCCGCCAATTCTTCTTGAGTAATACGAGAGTGTATTGCCGCAGGTTGCCGCTCATCGGTTGCCCGCACAACAGTACCGGGAGTATGTAGTTGATTAGGCCAAATAGGATCATCTGGGCCCCGTGAAAGCAATAGCACCTGTACTGTGTTATTTATACTTCGTACGGGCACAACTTCTACAATTGGTAGCGCCAGAATACGGGCAAATTGTTCGAATATTTCATATGGCACAAATCCTTCCGGAAGACGCTGCAACAAAGCTACTAACTGCTGTTTTTCGTTGTCAGAAAGAGGAGTGTTCATACGTTAGACGGTGGCCAAGATTGCCCGAAGCGCAATTAAGGTATGTTGCCAATGAGACACTTCGAGAGCGTCGATACCCATAGCTTTTACTGGATAGTCATTGCCTCCTTCAGTCAGGCGGTCACCAAAGAACAAAATCTCGTCTTTCGTGACTTGCAAAATATCCATTAGGCGCTGCATACCGTAGGCTTTGTCTATGCCGAGCTTTGTGACATCAATCGATGTTGAACCGCCGCTTCGTACTTCGAACTGGGGAATCTGTTCAGCTACATAATCACGGAGCTTTTGCTTCTTGGAATTATCTGGGTCCCAGTCTTCTTTATCTTTAACAGGTGCTTCCTGCCCAAGGGCCGACAACGTGACCTGGCTACCACGGTCTTCGATAATGTCGCCCCATGGTTTTGCTTCACGCATACCTAAGGCGTCGAGACCATCGTTAAGAGCAGCAATAATGGTGTCTTTTTCGTCTTTAGTAAAGTCCTCGGCATAAATTTTTTGCCATTCCGAACTGATGATATCAAAGCGATAATAGCGAGTGCCGCAAGTAGGCATCAAGTGAAGCGCTTCGGCTTTAATAGGGTCGGCCTTAAGGTTGGCTAGAAGTTGTTTTTCAAACTGCTCAAACTTACCACCAGATATAACGCAGACCTGAAATTTTGTTAATAATTCGTTAAGTACTTCAGCCATTTCGTCGGTCAGGGCAGCTTTACTCTCAGCTAATGTTCCATCTAAATCAAAGGCAATTACCTTACGGCGCATAGTACTCCTACTTCTTTTTTAATAGTTCAGCAATTTGTTTCACTTTTTGCGATTGGTCCGTGCGCATAACCAGCACCCCGTTTTCGGTATTCACCACCACAACATTATCCATGCCAATAACCGCTACCGGCCGTTCGGGACAGTCATTTCGCACATACACCTGTGCGCTGTCAATAACATGTACTTTGTCACCAACTACAGCATTGCCATTTTGGTCACGACTGCTTACTTGGTGAATTTCGTCGAACGAACCAACATCCATCCAGTCGAAGGTACCTGGCATAACAAGCAAGTCAGTCACCTTTTCCATCAGGGCAGTATCTATGGCTTCTTTTTCAAAGTCCAGATATATCTCGTCACGTTCGGCCGTTGACTTTGCCCCAGCTAGTCGATCTAGCTGAGTAGTCCAGTGTTTGTCGGCAAAGTTGTGAATCTTTTGTTCGAACACATTGTATGGCGCAACAAAATAGCCCATGTTCCACAGATATTCACCACTCTCGAAATATTGTTTAGCAATTTCGTAGGGTGGTTTCTCTTTAAAGCTACTGATTTCATAGACAAAGTTTTCACCCTCGGTAGAATCACCTTTATGAATATAGCCGTATTTAGTATCCGGCTGGTTGGGTTCCATGCCCAGCAAAGTAATTTTTTGATGCTTACGCGAGATTTCACCGGCTCGTTTAATCGCCCCGGCAAACCCCCGCGCATCTCTAATTTGGTGATCAGCATGGATTGAAGCTATTGGTTCATTATGGTCGTGCCGTGTACTAATAAACTGCAGAGCATTCATGATACAAGGCATGGTGTCGCGCCGTGCCGGCTCTACAATTACATGGTCTTTGGCTAGCTCTGGTAACTGTTCGAAAACATGGTCTGAATGGCTTGCTTCGGTAGAAATGTAAATTTTGTCTATAGAGGTGATTTTCTTTGCACGAGCAAAGGTGTTTTGCAGTAGCGATTTGTCGCCCACAATACTAAGCAAATGTTTGGGGTATTCGGGTACAGATAACGGCCACAAGCGCGTTCCAGACCCTCCAGCGATGATGACAACAATCATACGACTATTATGCTATGACGAACTATATTTCCAAAGTTATGGACGTAAAAATCAATTATTTTTTTGAATTCTGGGATTACCAACACCTTGCAAGTAACGGATAAAATGCACAACAGTGAATAGAATGGCACGCTGCTGAAAGGCTCTTTTATCTACGAACCGTGCGTTACTCATTTCAAATTCAGTTTGCTCTGCAGGATGTCGGTATTCTACAGGCACACTCTTCACCCTGTGACCCTGGTGTAATGCCGCAACAATGGGCAGGAACAAGGCATTCGCCCAAAGCCCTGGTGCCTGCTGATCCAGGCCAGTAACTTTTTCGTCTACGAACTGATAATCGACGGTAAACAACTCTAATATTTCTGGGCTATTCTTAAAGAATCGAGGACCAAACCACGCATCTAAATCTGGTGCATCTATAGGGTATAATCCAAATCGTCGCAATAAACCGTTATACAGTCTATTACTTTCTTGCTCGAAACCAACCTGAAAATCGGGGTACGTGTCAAAGGCTTCTTGATTCCGGCATGGTAGTACGACGTCTGCTTCACCATCGAGAATTGCTTTTGCTGGATCAACTAGGTTGTCTGTGGCCATCGATAACTTCTCAGGTTCAATCCAGCCAATAACTTTAATGCCGTCCAAGGCAGCAGCAGCCCTAAATGCTTGTTGGCGGCCCTTACTCATCCCCTCTTCTTCTTGTGCCAACACGCTTACCGACCCTCGGCTGATTGCGTCAATAAAGTCTGGCGAGCTACCTCCATCGACTACAATTACCCTGAATCCCTGATTCGAGGCAGCCTGAATAGTTTGTACTGCTAAATCACCTCTAAGTTTTGATTCACTGGGATGCTCACCCTCTGGAACTTCACCCGGATACCAATCCCGGTATAAGGTGCCTGTAGTTAATCCTACCTGTTGGGTGATATGTTCAATTTCTGGGTTGGGAACTATTTCCGTGAATGAAGGTTGTGGTTCATAAGATGTCCCGGGTGATGTCATTACAATACTTTAAAATATTCAATGGTTTTTTGCAATCCGTCTCTCAATGCCACAGTTGGCTCCCAATTAAGTACTTCCCTGGCCCGAGTGATATCTGGTTTTCGTTGCAATGGATCATCAGCAGGGAGTGGCGCATGCTTAATTCGAGATTGCGAACCAGTAAGTTCAATCACTACGTCTGCAAGTTGCTCTATGGTGAATTTTCCAGGGTTACCTAAGTTCATTGGGTCTGATTCTTCTGAATCAATCAAACGAGCGATGCCCTCTACTAAATCTGACACGTAGCAAAAACTGCGAGTCTGCGTGCCTTCGCCGTAAATTGTCAGGTCTTTGCCAGCAAGTGCTTGAACGATTAAGTTAGAAACAACTCGACCATCATCTGCATCCATCCGGGGGCCGTAGGTGTTGAAAAAGCGTGCAATACACGTTGACGTTTCTGGATAGCGCTGGCGGTAGGAATAAATCAACGCCTCAGCGTACCGTTTTGCTTCGTCATACATCGCCCGGGGGCCGTAGCAGTTAACACTACCCCTGTAGCTTTCGGGTTGCGGGTGAACAAGTGGGTCACCGTAGACCTCACTGGTACTCGCTTGGAAAAAGCGTGCTTGCTTATCGCGAGCCAGCTCTAGTAATCTCAGCGTGCCTTCTGATCCAACTCGTAATGTTTCAATGCTCAATCTCTGGTAGTGTGGTGGACTTGCCGGGGAAGCCATATTGAGTATGATGTCATAGGATTTTTGAGTAACATTTTGAGGCAGCTCTTCAACAATATCAGCCACAATAAAACTAAAATTACTATCGTTTTTTAGGTGGGCAAGATTATTCTCGCTACCCGTAGATAGGTTATCGATTGCCACGACTTCGTAGCCTTTGGCAAGATAGTAGTCAGCCAAGTGCGAGCCCAAGAAACCAGCACCTCCACTAATAAGTACGCGCTTACTCATGTTTGCCAACTGTCTTTCGGCCCATTGATTCATAATAAAATCCATGGCCCTGCATATCGGATGTGCTATATAAATTGCGTCCGTCAAAAATGACAGGTTTCTTCATTAAATCTTTAACACGCTTCCAGTCGGGCGAAAAGAACTCATTCCAGTTAGTAGCGATAACTAATGCATCAGCATCTTTGAGAATACTGTATTCGTCTTCCCCAAACTCTAGTAGACTATTTTCACTGTAGGCGCGTCGAACATTCTCTATAGCCTGCGGGTCGAAGGCAATTACCTGCGCCCCTTCAGCGGTTAATACATCAACCACCGTCAGTGCCGGTGACTCTCGAATATCATCAGTGTCGTCTTTAAATGCCAGCCCCCATAGTGCAATCTTTTTGCCTTTGAGCTTGCCTTTATAGTAATTAAGAACTTTAGCTGGTAGGCGCTGCTTCTGTTCTTCGTTAGTCTTAACTGTTGCAGTAACGATATGAAGCTGAATACCGTGTTCGTTTGCCATGTTCTCTAATGCTAGGGTGTCTTTAGGAAAACAACTACCACCATAGCCAGGGCCAGGATACAAAAACTGCGAACCAATCCGGGCATCCATGCCCATACCTAAACGCACCGCTTCTATATCGGCGCCAGTGGCTTCGCAGAATGCCGTGAGCGCATTAATAAAACTAATTTTTGTTGCCAAGAAGCCATTGGCCGCATACTTAATAGTCTCGGCGGATGCAGTATCTGTAACCATAAACCGCTCGGGTGCTTCCCGAACAAGGGGTAGATATACTTGTCGCATAATCTCGGCACCCTGTGGTGTTTGCACCCCAACAACAATGCGATCAGGTGACAAAAAATCGTTTATTGCTTGCCCTTCCCTTAAAAATTCTGGGTTAGATACTACCTCGAAAGAGACTGAGCTATTTTTAGCAACTGCAGCATGTACTTTCTGTGCCGTACCCACCGGCACGGTGCTCTTATTAACAATCACCGTGCTTTTGTTTTGGATTATTGGCCCGAGTTGTTTTGCAACACCAAGCACATAGCTTAAGTCAGCCGAGCCGTCGTCGCCCGGAGGGGTAGGTAAAGCCAGAAAGATGACTTGCGCATCTTTTACTGCGCTCAGTTGCTGACTAAAGCGTAATCTTCCTTCTTTTACATTACGGTGCACCAAGTCATCAAGGCCTGGCTCGTAAATAGGAATCACCCCTTTTCGTAACTTCTCTACTTTTTCAATATTATTATCAATACAAATTACGTCATTACCAATTTCGGCAAGACACGTACCACTCACAAGACCAACATACCCGGTTCCAATAACAGCTATTTTCATTACGATAATTATATAAGAGTTTTACTAGTTTGCTTAACTTTGACAGTAATTATGATTATGACTATATTTACAACATGACATTTCAAAAAAACTCAAAGGGCTTTGCACACATCGGGATAATTGCGGTACTAACCGTTACTACTCTGGTAGTGATTATTGGATTATTAGTATATCGTAATCGTGATAAAACATCATCCAAAACAGAAACCAAACAAACACAACAAAAACTAACTCCAAAACAGATTGAGGCAACTAAGGTGGTAACCGTACCCGACCTCCAACAAAAAGGCGAAGTCACGGGCAGTTTTGTGCAGAATAACGGTGTTTCCTGGCCAAATAGTCAGCAAGTAGGCTACATTGGCGTAACTGTCAGTAATCCAGCAAATGTAAGTAAGGTGGAATGGTATCTTAATAATTTAGATAGCGGTTCACTCAAGTATGCTCAGACAAAAGCATCCGTAGGAAGCCTGTATCAATATGATTGGTCACTACAAGGACTGCCCGGTGGTGTTTATCATTGGCTAGCTAAGATTTATGACAAGAATGGCAAGGTTCAGTTAGCTAAGAATAACCTAGGTGATTCGTATATTGATATGGTTGTTAACGTAGCTGAATCAACAAACGATAATGGGACAGTTAGTGGTACTTTTGTGCAGCAAAATAATATTTCCTGGCCAGGAAGTCAAAGCGAGGCTTACGTTGGCGTTTCGGTTGATAACCTGAGTCAGATTAGTAAAGTCGAATGGTATCTTGGTAGTTTCAGTCCAGAAAATATGCTTGCCTCACAGGCGGGTGGTGGAGTCAAAAACCTTAATGATGCTGGCGGCCTAGTGCAATACAGCTGGCCGATTTCACAGGTCCCGAGTGGTACTTACCGCATTCTGGCCAAGGTCTATGATTCTGCTGGAAACTATCAGGTCGTAAAGAATAGCCAAGGTGGATTATTCGTCGATATGAAGATTAAGTCATAGCAACATCCCCACCGAGCCTTTGGTTGTATTCAGATAGTGCTTATGGTATTATTTGTTGTGTATAGTCACAAACAAAAACTGCAAAACAATATGAGTATATCTATAAACAGCCACCGTCGACGAATCGTTATTATCGCCCTCGCAGCCGTCGTGCTTGTTGGCGCTTCTGGTGGAATATACCTCTTTAAAAACCGTGCTCAATCAAATGATACCCCTGCCGAACGCAAGCCTACTATCAATTACGCACCCGCAACAGATTCCGAGAAAAAGGAAGCCGACAACAATAAAGACCGTATCATCAACGAACAAAAGCAAAACCCCAGCACCGACCCAGCCCCAACACAGAAAAAGGCCGTAACACCAACAATCACTGGTACAACCGGTAGCATCAAAGCCTATGTAAATGGCATTTTCGAAGAAGGTGGCACCTGTACTGCTACTTTCACCAAAGATGGTACCACGCTAACAAAATCGTCTGCAGGCTTCCAGAATGTTTCATATACTCAATGTGCTCCTATTTCTATTGGTGATGGCTTTTTAAGCCCCGGCACCTGGAGCATGACACTCAACTACTCATCTGCAACTGCCGAAGGAACAACAGCAAGCCAACAAATCGAGGTGAACTAGTATGGTTAGAATTTCGAAACTGAAACTTGCAGCCCTGTCATTTGCCCTGCTCATTTCTTTTGGAATGATTGCTACCAGTGCACGTGTGTCTGCACTTTCGGGTGGAGAGTTTCAAGCCGGCCGAATTATCGACGATAGTGTGATGTATGACGGTAACGCCATGTCGGCCCAAGAGATACAGGCGTTTTTAAATGCGAAGGTTCCAGTTTGCGACACCAATGGTACTCAGATGCGGGGTAATGTAACTCGAGCCGCCCATGGAACGGCAAATGGCTATCCACCACCCTATACTTGCCTGAAAGATTTTGCCGAAAATACTCCAACTAAGGCAGCTGACGCCTACTGTGCCAATACCTATTTTGGTGGCGTCAAAACAGCTGCTCAGATTATTTACGATGTTTCTCGTGCCTGCAACGTTAGTCAGAAAGCACTCATAGTGTTGCTACAAAAAGAACAGAGTCTTATTACGGATGACTGGCCCTGGAGCATTCAATACCGCGCCGCCACAGGCTACGGCTGCCCCGATACTGCTGCATGTGACGCCGAATACTATGGCTTCTTTAATCAGGTCTACAATGCTTCACGACAGCTGCAACGATACGTAAAACAATCTTCTTACTTTAACTATCGAGGTGGTGAAACAAGCTACATTCAGTACAATCCTAACGCTGGCTGTGGTGGTAGTAATGTATACCTGCAGAATTCAGCCACTGCAGCCTTGTATAACTACACCCCTTACCAACCTAATCAAGCTGCCCTAGACAACCTTTACGGCTCTGGTGATGGCTGTAGTGCTTACGGCAACCGTAACTTCTGGCGATTATTTAACGACTGGTTTGGTACAACCCAGGCACCAAACTGGGCATGGCAGTGGAACTCTCAGTACGCCTACACCGACGAGACAAAGACTACGCCTAAAGACTTAATGAATCTAAGACCCGGCGATCGAGTGTACGTTGGCTTTACTGCTAGGAACACTGGTAATTTAGCCTGGTCTAACAGTGGCGCCAATCCGCTTCGGGTGGGCACCTTAAGTCCCGCCGAGCGATCCAGTATTTTTGCTCCCGGTAGTGGCTGGCTTGGCGCAAGTCGACCTACGACCATGAAAGAAGCGACTGTGGCACCGGGGGGCATTGGCACCTTTGAGTTTTGGTTAACAGTACCCAACAATCCCGGTACATATAATGAGCGGTTTGGCTTATTGTCTGAAGGTCGGTCTTGGCTAAACGATAACGGCTTAAGTTTTGGATTACGTGTTATCCCAGACATACTTAGTTGGCAGTGGAACTCTCAATACGCTTACACCGACAACACGAAGACGACTGCACGCAGCCTAAGCTCGGTGAAGACGGGCGAGAAAGTCTATGTGGGCTTTACGGCGAAAAACACTGGTAATGTAACTTGGTCAAACACTGGCAATAATCCATTGCGTGTAGGTACCCTGAATCCACGTGACCGAATAAGCAGTTTTGCCCCAGGCAGCAATTGGGTTGGCACTACACGCCCAGCAACACTCAAAGAAACAACGGTAGCACCGGGTGGCATTGGCACCTTTGAGTTCGTTATTACCGCACCTGAGACACCGGGATCTTTTAACGAACGTTACGGACTTCTGTCCGAGGGTAAGACCTGGCTCAATGATACTGGTCTGAGCTATGGAATATCTGTGGTACCCGAAGTATATAGCTGGCAATGGAACTCTCAATACGCTTACACCGATGCCACCAAAACAGTAGCCAAGAATTTAAATGACTTGCGCCCTGGCGAAAAAGTATATGTGGGCTTTACGGCGAAAAACACTGGTAATGTAACTTGGTCAAACACTGGCAATAATCCATTGCGTGTAGGTACCCTGAATCCACGTGACCGAATAAGCAGTTTTGCCCCAGGCAGCAATTGGGTTGGCACTACACGCCCAGCAACACTCAAAGAAACAACGGTAGCACCGGGTGGCATTGGCACCTTTGAGTTCGTTATTACCGCACCTGAGACACCGGGATCTTTTAACGAACGTTACGGACTTCTGTCCGAGGGTAAGACCTGGCTCAATGATACTGGTCTGAGCTATGGAATTCGCGTATCTCCATAATAGCCCGTGTGTTTTAAAAGAAGACAATTCATGACAAACATCGACGATTAAAGCTATACTGCTTCTATGAAATTCTTATCTTTAGCACGCCGTACCGTTTCCGAGAATCGGTATCTCTACTGGGCATTAGTAGTATTTATATTTTTAGCAATCACCTGGCTCTTTATGGGCCCATCCCTAACACATATCAATACCGTAGTCCTGAACACACCCGGAGACCATACATCAGGCATTATGTATTTAAGCTGGGTGCATCCATCCACCCCAATACCCGGGATTAGCTTATTTACAAATTTTCCTTTCGGCGAAAGTTTGCGCATACCCATAACGGCTTCTTCTCAGGTTTTGTCTGTCAGTCATTGGGCATTATCAAAGCTAGGCACTGTTGCTACGGGTTGGAATCTATTGGTCCTAATCGGATACATGAGTAATGCACTCTTGATGTTCGGGTTTATCAAATGGCTTACTAAAAACAGCTGGGCTGCATTTTTCTGTGCATATGCGATAACGTTCACACCTTACCATGTTTTCGCTAGCCGAGGTCAGATAGCAGGATTGTATGGGAGTATTTTTATCTTAGCAGTCTGGCAATTCCTCGCGCTGTGGCGTAAACCACACCTTCTTAAGGCAATCAGTTTAGGTACAATTCTCGGTATTAGCTTTTACACAGACGGTTATTTCATTCTAATCGGTATGGTATTTTTACTAGCTGTTTGGATTTCGAGTCTGTTATATGGCTATCGCACCAAAACACTACCGGCAGTAAAAAACCAACTAGTTCAACTACTTGTAGCCTCGGTTACAGCTGGCGTCTGGCTGCTTCCTTTGCTATACATAAACTTCACCTACGCCTCAAAGATTGGTAGCCTCCTCGATAATGCCCGCGGCAGTATCGAAGCAAATGCCCAAACATACTCGGCACAACTACCAATGTATGGAAATCCCAATAGCCTTATATTTATTGGGTTTACCGTTTTAACTCTAGGCGCTATTGGAGCAATCCTTGCTATACGACAAAAGAACAAGGGCGAACCGCTTAAATCGGAGCAATTCATAGTATGGACATTAATAGCTATTACCTTGATTGCACTATGGTTTAGCTTGCAGCCGATAGTTCGAGTTTTTGGCTTGCCAATAATTATGCCCTCCAAGCTTATAATAACGATCACGTCAGCTTGGAGAGTCTTTGGAAGACTTTATAGTCTTGTGTCTATTGGTGCCATTACACTTGCTGGATTAGGCCTAGTTGCCTTAATGCATAGATACCCAACTAAACGATATGTTATTGCAGCTGGCAGCACGTTGTTACTGATACTTGAGCTCGGCTGGTACCCCTACCACTTCAAAGTGCCAACTTTTAACTACGCATCTACACCCGCTGTGTATACATGGCTCCGCAATCAAGAAGATGTGAAAGCCATTGCAGAATACCCGCTCGATGAGCCACCATCAGGACAGTATCTTGCTGATTATTACACGTTCCAACAAGTCAGCGGCAAACCGATGCTAAATACATTCCTACCCGATAGTCCACAGGCACCGCTCCGCAGAAGTATTGTCGGTATTAATGACCCTCAGACATTACCAGTTCTGCGAGCCCTCGGCATTTCCGTCGTTAACACAAGAGCCACGCCGATTGCAGGTTCTACTCTTGATATATCTAGGGCAGTCGCTCAAAACGACAAATTAATAAAAGTTACCG
The DNA here is from genome assembly GCA_964409615.1 of uncultured Candidatus Saccharibacteria bacterium. GTDB lineage: Bacteria > Patescibacteriota > Saccharimonadia > Saccharimonadales > AWTP1-31 > AWTP1-31. The sequence continues at coordinate 523,697 of CAYPDT010000001.1, forward strand.
GATTCAAACATGACGATACCATCCAAACCTACCGAATATCTCCGGGCAGTGCTGCCAATTACGCATTGACAATTCCAGGTTTGCTAGCCAGTGATATTCAGCTGACGGACCAAGGTACGGCTCAATATAGACTTATTAATGCGGGCACCTTAATTGCAAGCGCGTTACCAAAGACTACAGCAAAAAACAGCGTAACTGCCTCGTTTACTGTAAGCTCAACACTGCTCCGTAACGCGACACTAGTACAGGACGGAAAAACTATTTGGTCCGGAGAAATAGGCACAACTGCACAAAAACTAATGATTCAGATTAAGCCAAGTGTTCCGGTGCATGTATTTTTACAAGAAAATTCCGTAGATAATGCCATTACCGTAACTCAATTGCAGGTTACTGATTAGCGGCAGTCGAGCATCCAAGATTTCGTACTTCCATGTTGTAACCCTTGTCGTTGGTTAGGGTAATGGTTTTGTTCGCTGGTACCACCATACTTTGATACGTTCCATCTGCGGGTACTGTAATGAATGGTTTGCCGTCTGCCGAAATGGTGATTGCGGCTTTATCGGTTTGTCCGGCAATTTTTATATCAAAACACCTCTTATTATCGGTTACTTGTGCTACATCTTGCCCCGGTACTCTGATAACATCAATCCGACTATTATTCAGCGCTTCGTAATTCCAGTCTGCAGCACTTTTAATTATCGTCGTGTTACGCACGAAGTTCTTGGCCAAAGATAACATTTGCACAGTTTTAGGTGCGGTAATACGAGCAATAACAACGTTGTCGTGGGTTATGAGTGGCGTGAATGCAGACATATTAAACCGTTGATGTGGGGCACTATATATCACCTCAAGCCCGGGAATCGCTCGAACGGTTTCCTCAGGGACTCCATGGATGACCACTGCATCTATTTTCATTGCACTCAACACCTGAACTGTTTGCGGGTCGGAGATATCTTTCAGAGATGTTCGTAAGTTCTCTTCTTTGGTCGTTGGTATATTGGCATTAAATAACTTCTTTTTATGCGCTAGTTGCATCGTTAGGTAGTAGGCCATAGCATTAGATTCCCCGCCAGATTTTTCGATAGGATATTCGGCAATAGTAGAAATATTTTCCTGTTCTCCAAGCCACGTGTATGGTGTTGGCACATTAGTTTTGTAGCTAAATGTAGAGATGTCATTACCCTTAAATGGCTTAAACGCTAAGTACTCGACGAAAATAGTTAAGAATAGGCCCACAAAAAGAATACCTAGTAGTTTTTTGTGTTTTGCAAAGCGAACGCTTACATACCAGAGTACGACCGCAAAAATCGTTATTATGGCAAAGTTTACATCAACATACATACGGGTTAGCGTCCTCCATGTTGGAGTAATAGCTAGCAGTATGAATGATGGCGTAGGTATCAGGCCACCAATCTTAAGTGGTGGTAGGGCTATAATTGCCGCTGCCACCGCAATAGCAACCATACCGTATATAACAAGTTCATTATCGTAGCCCAATTTCAAACCTAAGCGTCGCTTGTTTATTCGTTCCCATCCAAAGATAATCAGACCGATTGTCGCAACTGATAGAACTGCCAAACTTACCCCTACTGTGTCCTCACCTATCCCACATGAGTAGTTGTTGTGCAGCATCTGGATTGTAGCAGTATAGGTTGTTCGATCTGTCAGTTTCTCGAGTATCTTATTGCGTCCCGAAGGAATGAGGTACTCATATGGTAGATTACTACAGGCGGCAGCCTCTGCAACTACGTTTCCTCGAACCGCAGCTACAGTAGTAGAAATCTGACGACTATTCTTAACTGTCACAAATAATAACGGTGCGATTAAGATGATGCATAGCAGCACGGCTTTTATAATCGCCTTAACATCTGGCATTATTTGTGTCTTAAAGGATTGCTTCTTTACCTTTTTACGCGTCCTTTGCCAGACCAAAGCAAGCCAGACAAGCCCCAGAGGGACCAACATAAAAATAATTAATAATGAAAAGTATGGGTCAAAATATAAACTTAGTGAAGTTAGCACGGCAAGCCAGACAATGTCCCGTCTGCGTCGATACTTGATTACGTTATAGAATGCCCATACCGAACCGATGAGAAGAGCTTGGTAGCCATAGCCGGGGTGCCCACCAACCTTCATTTGGTAATAAGGGCTAAACGAAACCGCAAATCCTGCCAACCAAGCGATAGAACGTTTACGAGTTACTGAATAAATAAACCCGAACATTACCAGAGCACTAGCAATGAAACCTGCCATATTGACTAGGTTATAGCCACAAACCGGGCCAGCTATTCGTGAAGCACTCCAAATCAAAATTGCCTGCCCATACTGACTGTAATTTGCGGGGCTATAGAAATTCTCTCCCACAGGGAAGTTAGTCATATCGGTGTATGACCCAAGGGGTGGTTGGCTGGGTTTAATGCTAAATCGCCAAACCGGGCCAGCGGTATTATCGCCAAAACCATAGAGAGTATTGTTGCACTGTGTGACGCTTGGCCCCATATACATAACCGTGAAGAATACATAAGAAAGTACCACCAGGACTATACCCAGCCGCCCGTTGATTAAGCTTTTGACTCGTGACTGCCAGGTCATTTTCATGTCGCCACTCCTGATTTACGAACTATAAATATTTTAATAAAAGCTTTCCAAATGCCAGCACCATAATATACCGCAAACACTGGCGATAAAAACATTGTACTAACAGCATCTTTAGAAGGTACACCTATCAAAAGCATGGTCAGCAGCTCCAAGGCCAAACCAGCGAGAAAAGCAACAAAAACTAGTGTTAACAAACTAGGCCACAACACTAAAATTACTGGGAACACTATCGATAAAATCAAAAAGACTATGAGCGGGATAAAGAATCGATTACCATCGTTTCGTAAGAATCCGTCAACAAACACCTGCCCACGGTGGTACACATGTTTGGTATATTGCTTCATTGTCGAACGAGCGTGATACAAACACCAAAAATCAGGGCTAATATTGATTGAGTCTTGTTGTGCCACGTAGCGAAGTAATAACGTATCATCGTTAGAAGTCTTAAGGTCTTTGGTGTTTTTTTCAAACCACTGGTTAGCATCTGCAAGGATAGACTTAGTAATAAAAAAACATGTGGTGCCTTTTGGATAGTCGTCAAACTCTGCTATGCCATATGATATGTCGCGAGGCTGCTTAAAATACTTACGCCATGCGACGAAGGCCACGGTCTCCCAGAAACGCGCATATATGTTGCCCTTCTTGTCGACCCTAACATGACTACACCAGACTTTACGCGTTTGGTCGGCTTGATGTTGCATGATTAGATAACTCAAAGATGTTTTTCCGATATACACTCGCGTATCGACAAATAGTAAATTAGGGTATTTTGCTTCGTTTGTGCCAGTTCGGCGAGCGACAAATCGTCCGCCATTCTTTTGAGTAACAACTCGAATCGGATAGTCTGCTTTTTTCTGCAAGGATGCTATAACTTCTAGCGTGTCATCCGTTGAGCCATCATTAACAAATAAGACTTCGTATTTTTCTAATTTCGCATCTTTTATTGCCGCTTCAACATGCTGTAGTGTGCTAGGCAGCCAGCTTGAGCCATTATACGTCGGTATTATGACTGTTATGCCCTGTTTTGTAATCATAGACTGTTTTGCCATTTTTGCCTTATTTACGCCTGCCACATATACCCCGTTATTGCCGCCAACCTCAGTCATTTAAGCTATACTAATTAGAGCTATCTTGATATTACTAGTATATCAGCATAAGCCCACTCACTAAACACCAGTAAACCGCTATAGAAAAATTCATGCGTAAATCAACATTTATATTTATTGTCCTCAGCGGTCTGGCTTCTGTCTTTAACTATGCGGTCTATCCGATACTAGCGCGACTCCTGGATGCTAACGAATTTGTCCAAATTGCGGTTGCTTTAGCACTTTTCACCCAAATATCGTCGTTCATGCTTTCGATTGTTGCGCTCACTATCGGGCTTTCCAAGCAAGAAGGTGAGAAAAAATCAAAAGAAACTGTAGAAAAACTACAGGCTATATTGACCCATCTATTTGTGGTGTTAATAATTTGCTTTCTCGCAACTTCGCCATTGTTCCTAAAAAGAATCGACCTTCCCGCGCCTCTTTTAGTCCCTATTTGCATAATGCTTGGTTTGTCTATATCTATGTCAATAATTTCAGGCTACTTAAATGGCAAACAAAAACTCGTAAAGCTAGGGATTGCAATTGCTCTCTCCTCTGGGCTACAGCTCTTGTTCAGTGTTTTGATTGCTGTAATAACCAAGAGTGGTGCTGCTACTCTTAACGCAATGGCGTTCGGCTCATTTATGGCCATCGTACTGACATACTGGTTTTACCGGAGTGAAAAACTCCCCCAACTCAGTTCTATTTTTTCTCATGGAATCTCCTTATATCAGGCAAAGTCAGTCCGGTCACTTGTAACATTTACTATTTCCTCAGCTGTTGCGACATTAATTATGAATCTACTTCTCATTGCAGATTTGCTGCTTGTTAGTGGTCGACAAGTTGACACCAAACTCTATACCGATATGTATGTAGTCAGCCGGGCAGTCTTCTTTGCTGGTATGTTGTTTGTTTGGCCCTTCCTCTCAAATATTGATATTCGTAATACTCATCAAATACGTGGGTTATTCTATCGTCTACTGGCACTATTCGTACTACTAGCCAGTGGTGCAAGTTTAATAATGAGCCTTTTTGGACGACAGGTACTAGAATTGCTTCTTGGGTCTGATTACGGTCAACGAGTTGACCTAAAACAGCTGGCAATATTAGCTATTGCCTACAAATTCACATTCTTAGTGCTTTCTACACTCGTCTTATTCTTTATTGTCATACGGAGCTACTGGGCAGTAGCTCTACCGATTGTCCTAGCGAGTCTTATTGGTCTTGGCCTGCTTATATTTGGCGAGCGCTCAACTACATATTTAGTCGCAAACTTGAATATTACGTCAGCTATTACATTATTAATAGGAGCCGTTGGCTTCTTGCAAAAAACTCGCCATTCACCACCAACCTCAAAGGGTGTTTAGTTAACCGTGTTTCGGGAAACAACAGAAACGAGAGCTTCGGCATGATTTGCCCATGAGTAGTTCTCTACAACCTTTTCCCAACCCTTTGCCCCCATAGAAGCAGCCTTGGCCGGATTTTTCTGAAGCCTTCGTAGGATTGGCACTATTGCCTTGGTGTCTTTTTCTTTTGTGTAAAACCCGTCTTCACCGTCTGTAAACAATTTACATACACCCTGACCCTTAGGAATCACAAAGGTCGTGCCATGTCCGGCCGCTTCTAGAGCCGGCATGCCGAAGCCTCGATCATCATTACTTTGCAGCACAACATTCGCACGTGCATAGTAGTTAGCAAGCTGAGCTTCAGTTACCTCACCGACAATATCAATTTGCTTCGTAAAACCGCGTTTCTTAACGCTCGCGAAGAACTCGTCAAAATAATCTTTCTCGAGCCATTTGCCCACCATTTTTATACGTATTTCTGGCATCGCCTCAACCACATCTAAGACATACTCCGGATGCTTACCCCGCTTCCAAGCAGTAGCCATCAGTACATAGTCACTTTTTTTCAACAACTTTTTGATTGGATGCACCGATGGGTAGATTACCGTAATTTTTTTTGACGGGTTCATTGTTCTAATAAATTTGTTATGTGCCGGGCCGCCCACCAGTACGGAGTCCATGTTGTTTATTAAGAATTTATCAAGGTGCTTTGCCATAAATTTTAATGTAGCCATAATCGGTGTTAGTACTTTGGTGCTGTAGACACGCTCAAGAATGTATGATGCCGGATCCCAAATAAATGCCGAGAAACCAATACCCCTTGTTTTCTTGAGGCTAACTGCTGTGAGCGCGGTATATGTGCCGTGCACAATCAAATAATCAAACTCTTTTTTCTTGACTACAAAAGGAAGGAGGAATGGATATGTTACATGGAAGCTAGAAAAAAAGTTAAACAGTGGGAACTGGAACGATAATCTAAAAAATTTTGGCAAACGTTGGTCAAGATACACAATCGGTACGTCTTCGAGCAAGTCGGCAAAGGCATCGGCCACAACAGCTTTTTCGCGCAGAATCACAAGCTTTGCATCTTGGTCCTGCCTACGCAACGCTTTGACTTGTTCGATAGCTATCTTCTCTACACCACCAACATTCAGGCGATCAATCATCACACCTATCTTGCGACTGTCCTTAGGTAGTAAAGATTTTGATGATTTCTTGTTTTTCACGTTTTGTTAGCTCCGGGTTATTACCAAAGTATAGGCCCTGCTCGTGAATAAGTCCCGCGTTTGAGTCTTTCAAGGCTAGGTGTTTTTGGTGCTTAGCAAAGAATGGTTGCTTGGTCATGTCGCCACCAACAATTGGTCGCAGTTCAATTTTACCATTGCAGCGATTTACTAGGTCATCGCGAATCTTCTTAGTCTTGCAGATTACTGGGAAGGCGAAGTTTGAAACAAAGTCGATGTGGTCATAACGGATAGGATAAAACTTATCGGTCTGATTATAAATTTTATCGGCAATCTCAAGGAAGGTATTCTGGCGAGTCTCGGTAATTTCTTTAAGGTATGGAATTTGCGTATTGCCAATAAACCCGTTAATTTCTGTTGGTCGTAAGTTATACCCTAAGTCATAGAATGTGTATCGTGAATAAAAGGTACTGTTAACTTTATGCTTGTCACGAATTTTCTTTTGTTCCTGTTCCGCCAGGTTGCGGTCCCAGCCATGAGCCCTAACTAAGCGAAGCATGGTCGCCAGCTCTTCATCGTCAGTACAAATTGCACCGCCCTCAATAGTCGACATATGGTGCCCAACGTAGAAAGAGAATGTACTGGCCAAGCCAAAGTTGCCTAGTTTTTCACCCCGGTAAACCGTTCCGAGTGACTCACAGTTGTCTTCTATTAGAATGATGTCTTCTTGTTCACATATGTAGCGTAGTTCGGCGATATCGTCACAAAAGCCTAATAGGTTAGTTAAGAAAAGAACTCGGATTTCATGCCGTCGTAATGTCTTGCGCAACATCGTACTCGATACATTTAATGTGTCAAGTTCTACATCTATTGGTACCGCTGTAAGGCCTAGCTGTATTACGGGCATAACATTGGTCGACCAAGTTAATGCAGAAACACCTACCTTATCGCCGTGTTTGATTCTACCCTCATTCAACAATGACTGTATGACGGCCAAGTTGGCTGAACTGCCACTGTTCACAAACACACAATGCTGGCGGCCTTGCCACTTGGCAAATTGTTTTTCAAACTTTTCGCATTCCGGACCGAAGCTCATAATCTGAGATGTCTGAATGAAATTTACTAGTTTTTTCTTGGTTTCTGCCTCGTTATGGAAGGTCGATTTAATAAGTTTGATCATCGAGTGAAATTATATAGACCACAAGTACATTTACAAAACATCCTGACCTAAATCACAACAGTATATAATAAAACCACGGAGACAATGTATTCACATGACTAAACAAAGCGGTAACCTTAAATCAATCAGCATAATAATTCCCGTATTCAATGAGCAAGACAACCTTGTTTGGCTTCACCAGAAAATTGAAAACTTTTTTAAACAGTACAGAAACACCTATACCTGGCACGCTATATATGTAGATGATGGGAGTGGTGATGAATCATTACGAGTTATACGTGAGCTCAAAGCAAGCCATCCAGAAAACGTAAAATATGTAACTTTATCGCGTAATTTCGGCAAAGAAGCAGCGACAAGTGCAGGACTCTCTGTCGCCGACAGCGATGCTACTGTCATTATGGACGCCGACGGACAACACCCGATTGAGCTTGTCTCCACATTCATTGAGCTCTGGGAAAATGGAAACGAAGTAATTGTAGGTGTTCGCACCAGCAACACAAACGAAGGGTTCCTAAAGCGCTACGGATCCAAAGCATTTTATAAGGTTCTGCAGTTCGTCGGCGGTAAAAATGTAGTGGCCGGTACTACTGATTTCAGGCTCATCGACCGTAAGGTAGTTACTGCCTTTAACGAGTTGACTGAGCGAAATCGAGTTACCAGAAATCTTATCGACTGGCTTGGTTTTCATCGTATTGAAGTTCCATTCAAAGCAGACGAACGACACGCTGGAGTTGCAGCATACTCGTTTCGTAAGCTTCTCAAACTTGCACTTGATGGTATAGTTTCGCACTCAACACGCCCGTTAAAACTTATAGCGCTACTGGGCTCAATAATCTCTACCTTGTCTGCCGTGGTGGGAGTAGTGCTTGCAGTTCAAAAATATATACTAGGCGACCCAATCGGTCTATCCGTAACGGGGAGCGCCTTGTTGGCACTATTCGTAACATTCTTGGTGGGCATTGTGCTGGTCTGTCAGGGGCTTTTAGCACTCTACCTGGAAAGCGTTTACTACGAAACACAGAATCGGCCTCTGTACATTATTAAAGAAAGTAAATAGTGCGCATTACGTGGTTTTCTTGGAAAGATATTAATCATCCTCGTGCAGGCGGGGCCGAAAAGGTATCTGATGAAATACGCAAACGTCTTGCCCGTGATGGCCATGAGGTGACGTTAATCACCTCGATGTATACCGGATCTACAGCACAAGACAAAGTTGATGGTGTACGGGTATTACGAAGCGGTGGGCACTTTAGTGTGTACTGGCAGGCACGAAAGGTTTTTAAGACCCTACCGCAACAAGACTTAGTCATAGACGAGATGAACACCGTGCCGTTTATGGCCACATTCTATAGTAAAAAAACTACCAACATACTTCTTACCTATCAATTGGCGCGGCAGGTGTGGTTCTACCAAATGTTCTTTCCACTTTCAATTATTGGCTACCTAGCTGAACCGCTATACCTGCGATTGATAAGCAAACGATATCCGCTGGTACTAACGGAGTCTGAGAGCACCAAAAAAGATTTGGCGCGATTCGGCTTCAATAATTCAAACGTAGAAGTATTCCGTGTGGGTATGGAGACAGTTGCGGACAAGGGTGGCAAAAAAGAAGGGTTGGCTCAAAAGAAACCTGGGCAAATTGTCTTCTTAGGTGCTTTTCGACCGATGAAACGCCCGATTGATGCAATCAAAGCCTTCGAAGTTGCACATGCCGTCAATCCAAATCTTTCACTGGTTATGGCCGGGAACAACCATGGTCCTTATGCAGATAAGGTCGCTCGCTACGTCGAACAATCTGCCCATAGAAGCGCCATCCATCTTAAGGGTCGTGTTACAGAAGAGCAAAAAAGTAAACTCCTACAAGAATCCCAGGCGATTATTGTAACTTCGATAAAAGAAGGTTGGGGCTTGATTGTGACCGAGGCCAATAGTAAAGGCACGCCCGCTGTTGTTTATGATGCAGATGGGCTGCGAGATAGTGTTAAAGACAAGGTTACGGGCCTCGTTGTTCGTTCGGGTGATACAGGAGCATTAGGTCGAGCCATAGTCGACCTATTAGCCAATCCCGACCTTCTTGTTAAATACAGTAAGGCCTCTTTACAAGATTCTAGGCAGTACACCTTTGATATCTCTTACCAGGATTTCAAGCATGCGGTCAGCAAGATTATTGACCTTGCATAATTACAGATTCACATTTGTTATAATGGTTACTAATGACTAAATCTTCTAAAAATGTGGCTAAAATTTTTGTTGATTGTGAAGTTCTTTGCCTGGAGCACTTCAGTGGCATCGGCCACTACACTGCAGCCTTAATGCGAGAAGTAGACAAACTGCTTGATTTACCCGAGTATCAGCATTACCAAGTAACCCTTGGGGTGCCTTGGCGATTAGCATATCGAATACAGCGTTTTAACTTTAAGAACTTTACAATAAAACGAATGCCCCTTGGCCCACGCATTACAAATCAACTCAAAATGCGTAATCTACTGCCACCTCTAGACAGTATTTTCGGTAAGCAGGTGTACATATTCCCGCACTTTAGCACCTGGCCGACTATGAAAAGTCCAAGTATTCCAGTTATCTATGATTTGTCATTTGTTCTACACCCTGAATTCTCTGCAGATTTAAATAGTCGCTTCCTTAACAAGCAGACTAAGCTTGCTGCGGAACGTGCGACAAAAATTATCACAATCTCGCAGAATAGCAAAAATGAAATAGTCGACCACTACCAGGTTAGCGCAGAAGATGTTTCCATTATCTACCCTATTATTGACGCCGCAGAATTCTACCCACGAACCGCCGAAGAAATTAAAACCGTACGAGCAAAGTACGGTGTTTTTGGTAAGTACATACTTTTCGTAGGCAATATTGAGCCACGCAAAAATCTTGCATCACTTCTTCGTGCTTACTCAATGCTAGACCCAGAACAACTACAAGACTACTCACTGCTTTTGGTAGGCGCTAAAGGCTGGAAAGATGGCGAGATTCACGACCTCATCACCGATTTGCAGCGCAAAGGTCTTAAAGTAGTACAACCCACAGGATACGTTACCGATGAAGATATGCCGGCCTTGGTTAGCGGTGCTTCAATCTTCACATATGTTAGCCGCTACGAAGGTTTCGGCATCCCCCCAGTAGAAGCCATGTTTTGTGGTACGCCAGTTATATCCAGTGACAACTCTTCTTTACCCGAAGCCGTAGGCAAAGCAGCACTCATGGTAAACGCGGAAGATATCCAAGAAATTAGCAACGCAATTAAAAAACTCCTGGGGAGTCCTGCACTACAAAAAGAACTCGTAGAGGCTGGCTTTACTCACATTAAGAATAAAATGTTTGACCCCGTACAAGGCGCCCAGACACTTCTTGAACTAGCAGACCAAGCAGACAAAAAAGGAGCACGCAAGTGAGTATCAGAAAAATAATCGCCAATATTCCTGTTATTGGCTACATCGCCCGATGGTTTTCTGGAATTGCATTTTTACCACGTCACCTTTCTAGATTCCATCACGGCATAGACCGAGATGCCAAGAAAATAGCTGGCCTAGAGGCAGGATTGCTGCGGGCCAATAGGCAGATTATCGAATTAGAAGAAAAACTCGACAACCTGCGACACCAGAGCAAATAGCCCTGCTCCTTACATTCACGGTTACTCCACTCCAAGAGTATCTATTTGGATTTAACTGCGACCGTAAAACCTGGGTCAACTGGATATGGCAGATGACGACCTTTTCGGATTTTAAAACTAGCAGCATCGTTCCACCAATCAGTAACCGTGATTGCATCACCCAGCAGGATCGCCGGGTCAACCAAATAGTCTCCGTCGCTCAAGACATTGGGTAAAGTCCAGGTAAATTCGGTTTTTTCGCCAGCGGTGGTTTTTGCAACGCTAATGTTCTCTATTTTCGTGTTAGTTCCTGCGATTTCCTTGCCAGATACATCTCGAATTCTAATTCCAATAATTGTCGATAGGTTGTCAACGTAGGCTTCTGTGAGCTGTGTAATTTTTATGTTTTGTGGTGTAACTTGCACTGATATAGTGCTCGTCTTAACTGATTCATCACCCCAACGCTCACCGTCCACTGCCTCCGTAGTTGGTTTTACTCCATTAAAAAGCTGTCTGTATAGCTGCGTGATACGCTCTGGGGTGCTAATGGCTACCAGCTCGCTCTTTTCTATTAAGGCCACCCGGTCGCAGTATTCTTGTACAGCCGACATGTCATGGCTAACGAATATGACTGTCTTGGAATCCTTTTTGAGCCGCTTGAAATACTCGTAACATTTTCGCTGGAAGTCTGCATCCCCGACTGCCAAAACTTCGTCAATAAGCAACACATCTGCTTTAGCACGAACTGCCATAGAAAACGCTAGCCTCACCTGCATACCCGATGAGTAATTCTTAAGCTGCTGGTCCATAAACTTATCGAGCTCGGCAAACTCTACGATTTCTTGATACTGCTGTTCGATTTCTTTGCGGCTAAACCCAAGTAGGGCGCCATTGAGATAAACATTTTCTCGCCCGGTGAGCTCTGGATTAAAGCCAACACCAAGCTCAATAAAAGGAACGAGCTTACCTTGAACAGTGATTTTACCCTTGTTAGGCTGGTATATGCCGGCTATCATTTTCAAAAGCGTGCTTTTACCACTTCCGTTGCGCCCAACAATGCCAAAGAATTCACCCTTTTTTATATCAAAGTTAATATCTTTAAGTGCATGCTGAACATCTTTTTGCTTTTCACCTTTTGACTTCAAGAAGCCAGTTAAAAGTGTCTTCAGGGTACCAGCGCGACTACTGGTGTAGTTAAAGTTCTTGGAAACATGACTAATGGTAACGGCATTTTCTGACATTACACTTGCTCCGCAAAGTATCGTGACTGTGACTTAAAGTAAATGACCGAAATGACTAGAATCACCAGGACAATAGTCAGGGGTAATAACCGCATAGTCGGATTGGCATAGATACTACTAATCGTTTGGGTTTTAGGTGTTATTAGCACATACCGTGCGTCTTGGACTATCTGAGCTACTGGGTTAATCATGAGGACCTTAGCTGCAGCTACCGGTACTTTGCTAAGGGGGTATAGGAGAGGTGTAGCATAAAATGCACCCTGCATAACCACGTCCCAAATATAGGTAATGTCTCTGAATCGCACGAAAGCGGTGCTCAAGAAAAAACCAAGCGAGAGAGCGAATACAAACAATTCCAGGACTAACAAGGGGAGAAGTATTGCCTCTGGTCGCAAATCAACTTTATTAACGTACATAAAAACACCTACAACCAGCAGATTGAGTACGAGGTTTATAAGAGCTGACACTGAATTCGCTAAAACAATGATGTATTTTGGAAAGTTAATCTTTCGAATCAAATCACCGCTAGAAACTATTACACTCACATTACCAGTGGTTATCTCGATAAAGAAGTTCCAAAGCACTATACCCAGCAACAAGTACACCGGATAGTGCGGCACATCGCGCCCGATATCTAGGAAGCGCGTAAACACAATATAGAGAATGACAAATATAGCCAACGGCCGTAGCAATGACCAAATGTAGCCAAGTACCGAACCCTGGTACCGTAGCTTAAAGTCAGTCTTGACTAGCTGTCTTAAAAGAATTATTGGATATCTGTAGCGTTGGGTAATATTTTGCACTTCATCTTATTTTATATCTCTTTAGGCTATGCATCAATGTGAGTTTACATCTATACTAATAGGATGAAGAAAACTATACTTGTCGTCGGCGTAAATGGATTTGTAGGTAAGCACCTTGCAAAGGAACTGCATGATGCAGGCTTTGCAGTCTATGGAACCGGACTCGACCCCGAAGCCGCAAGTGAAATAAAAGACTACGTCGACAGCTACTCTCAGTGCGACCTAACAGAGATAGAACAAATTGCTAACCTACAACTTGAAGACATCGATGGCGTGATAAACCTTGCCGCCCTCGCTACCCCAAGCCAATCCTCAATACAACCAGAGCTATATAACAAAGTAAACGTACTCACCCACACTAACCTTTTGGACCGATTGGTTGAACTCAAGAAAAACATACGTGTTTTAGCCATTAGCACTGGTGCAGTGTACGACAGCAACCAACCAATGCCACTGACTGAAGATAGTACTTTAGTCACCTCAGGCTCTCCATATGCCATGAGCAAACTACAAATGGAAGAAAAGATTGAGAAATACCGAGAGTTGGGCTACGAAATAATCATCGTTCGCCCGTTTAATCATACCGGCCCAGGTCAAGGCCCAGGCTTCATAGTCCCCGACTTGACCATGCGTGTGATTAGAGACAACAAACTTGTGGTTGGTCCCTTAAATACACAACGCGACTACACTCATGTAAGCGACGTAGTGCGTGCATACCGAACGTTAATCGAACATCCAGAGGCCCTAAAGTACCATGTTTATAATGTCTGCTCCGGCGTAGCCACGTCGCGTGACGACCTAATCAAAACTATAGAAGATACTACCGGCAAACATAATCTAGAGATAACAGTCGACCAATCACTCGGCCGACCAAGCGACCCACTTGTGCTCTTTGGCAGCCACGACCGACTAACAGCCGAAACCGGCTGGCAGACAACCAAGACTGTCGGTGAGACTGTTTCGGATTATGTTGCCTGGGCTCAATCCCAAACAACATAATCAGTTAGTTTTTCCAAAAGACTAGGGCTAACTTATTTTGCCTGTGCCTGTAAGTCGTGTTCTACCATCAGCTTCACTAAACTAGGGAAGTCAACTTTGCGCTCCCAGCCTAATTCTGTTTCTGCCTTTGTTGGGTCGCCTAGCAATAAATCCACTTCTGCAGGGCGGTAAAATGCCGGGTTTATCCGTATACGAATCGCTCCGCTTGCCGCATCTTTACCAACTTCGTCGGCGCCAGTGCCTTCCCAGGTAATATCGACACCAATCTCTTTAAAAGCAAGTTCACAAAACTCACGAATAGAGTGCGTTTCGCCGGTAGCCAGCACATAATCTTCTGGGGTATCTTGCTGTAGCATACGCCACATACCTTCTACATAGTCACCGGCATAGCCCCAGTCACGCTTAGCGTCTAGGTTACCCAGCTCAATAACATCTTGCTTGCCGTTCTTGATCTGCGCAACAGCCTTACTAATTTTGCGCGTTACAAACTCTGGGCCACGGCGTTCACCTTCGTGATTGAACAAGATTCCGCTCAGTGCAAACATATCATAGCTCTCACGGTAGTTCTTAGTAATCCAGTGACCGTATAGTTTAGCCACGCCGTAAGGACTGCGAGGGTGGAAGGAAGCTTCTTCGGTATAACCTTTTTCTGGTCGGTTATAATCTAGGCCGCCGAACATTTCACTCGTAGAAGCTTGGTAGAATCGTGTCGTTTTTTCGAGGCCCGCCAAGCGGATAGCCTCGAGAACATTCAGCACACCCTTACCCGTAACGTCAGCAGTTAGTACAGGGTCTCGGAAAGAGTAGCCCACGTGACTAATTGCTGCTAGGTTATATACCTCGTCAGGCTTAATTTCTTGCATAGCACGAGTTAGGGCAGACAGGTCCAGTAAATCTGCCATCACAAGTTCGACATATGGCATCTCTTCTTTTACAGCCTGGTACCGTGGATGGCTTGCCTCTAGCTGACCACGAATAACGCCATATACTTGGTATCCCTTTTCATGGAGTAGTTTTGCTAGGTGACCACCATCTTGTCCGGCAATTCCTGTAATCAGTGCTTTTTTCAATCTATTCTCCTTCTAAATTACGACGTGAGTCTTGTTGGTGACGAAACACAAAAACATGGAACAGTATATAGTTCCAAACCATAATACAACCCACCGTACCCATTTTAACAAGTATGCGGGGTAATAGGTTATGTTTCTCGTTAATTTCTAAACATAGGTAGGTAAAGCCCGTATTCCACAAAAAAAGCCCGATAAATAGGGGTAGTGATTCCGTTATGCGGCGAGCTTCTTTGTGACGCTTGCTAAACCTAAGCTGATTGAGCGTGAAAGAGATGATAAAACCAGCCACAATACCAGCCGTGGTAGCAATTAGCAGGTTGTGGCTGAATCGATCAACAAACAGCAACGTACTATAGTCGGCCGCAAAAGCACAGGCTCCAGACAATCCAAAAAGCAGTAAATCTACTTTGTGGTCGGCAATCAATGCACGTATTCGTTGTACTAGTTTCATCTGTTCTTAAAGTATAGCAAACCTAAAGCTCATCGATTGGTGGCTATTTTTGACTTGGTCCTAGTGGTCATAACTAACCCAGCCAGCCCCCACCATGTGTAGGCAACCGACTCGTTGGACCAAATATGTACAAGAATATTGGTAAGTGCCAGCCCAGCGAACGCTGCTAATAGAGCGGTGGCATATGCTGAATCACCTGTTGCACGATATAGTCTTACTGCAACCAAGATAAGAATTGCCAGGAAGAGGGTAAGGCCTAAGACTCCAACTTCAGTAGCAACTTGCAGGTAATAATTTTCATTAAGCTGGGTTCCTTGCACGTTGTTACGGATTGAAGCCAGTCCCGCACGCCCCGGCCCCAGACCAGCTGGATTATGCGCTATCTTTACAACCGATTCGCGCAAAAACCTAACACGCAATTGGTTTGGGTCTTCCAGTGAAGTGCTCTGGTCGGCATGAAAAATAACATTTTGCACAAAGTAACTATTGCGCAGCGCAAAGGCAGATGCCAAAAACCCAATGGCAGCGACTGCCAGCACAACCAATCCAACTCTAAACTGTTTACGGGACAGTTTTACGTGACTTCTGCCCACAAGCGCAGCTGCACAAGCCAGGGCAACAACCAACCCTAGTAGTGCACTCCGTGAAAAGGTTAGCAGCAAACACAGGCCAGCCATTAGGCTAACCCCAGACCAAATTAACTTTGCTCGCTTGGCGCTCTTTTGGCGCCATGCCATCGCCAAGCTCATCACGATTATCAGATAAGACCCCAGGGAATTTGGATCACGCAGGGTAGACATAACACGCTCAAGATCCGGCTTGTCATCAATAAAGAATGCCGGCAAAACACCGTTACTCCTGACAAATCCCAAATGTGTAAGTGCGTCGTTCGGTAATAGCACATATTGTATAACCCCGAATAAAGCCACCACGGTGCCAGCAACCAGAGAAATCAGAATAGAGGCTTGTAGAATGTTTCGTTTTGGAAATGTTTTTACCAACAACCATGCATACAAGAAAAAAACTAGGAATCGTAAATTATAGGTGACGCCAAGAACTTCGGCATCGGTGTCGGTTGGTCGCACTAGTGCAAGAAGTAGCGTAAGCGCTGCATATAGCACAATCACCAGAACAAGCTTGTTTTTCAACCACTCTTTAAACCAAGATTGATGGAAGCTCGCTAACATAATTGAACAAAAACCGAACACTAACACTATGTCTTTGAGAACTTTCATGAGCGCGAGCCCACCAATATTAGCGCCAATCACCGTTGAGATAAATATATGGAACGGCATATACGCCAGCAATCCGTAAAATATCTTAAGACTGTGTTCTTGAAGCGCGTTTACTATTTTTTTCTGCATACCTGACTCTATTGTAAACTGAATGTATGAATATCGTTATAGATGCCCGTAATCGTCCGTCTAGCACGGGGCGCTATACCGACCGACTGCTGGAACATTTGCAAAAAATAGACACAGATAATAGCTATACTGTCCTTTTACAGCCATCCGATACCTGGAGGCCGACAGCCAAAAACTTCAATACCCTCCCCTGCCCGTATCAGCAATTTTCGATTAGCCTCAAGGAACAGGTTGGATTTACTCGACTGCTTCGTAAGTTGCGGCCCGATGTAGTGCACTTTACCATGACCCAGCAACCACTTTTTTACAGGGGCAATATCGTAACGACTACCCACGACCTAACAATGCTTCGCTTTACCCGAGCAGGGCGACATTCTAAGTTGTTCCACGCTCTTCGGATGGCTCTATACCGTTTGATGTTTTGGTGGAGCCATAAGAAAAGCACCAAAATTATTACCGTCTCAAAATTTGTTGCTTCAGACCTGACAAAACTTCAGCCATCTGTAAAAAACAAGATTACTACAATATATGAGTCCAGCGAGCCGCCTGTTTCGCAAAAAGCTGAGGCGGTCGAAGGCGTTGGTAAACAATTTATCATGCATGTGGGTAGCCCGTTCCCTCACAAGAACATACCCCGACTCATCGAGTCGTTTGAGCAGATTGTCGAGACTCATCCCAAACTACAGTTAGTACTGGCAGGTAAGCCCGAGTATTACTTTGGGCAACTACAAAAACAAATTGATGAAAGCCCCGCTAAACAAAACATTATTGTCACTGGTTTCGTGAGTGACGCTCAGCTTAAATGGCTCTACCAATATGCCATTTGCTATGTACTGCCATCATTAAGTGAGGGCTTTGGGCTTCCTGGTCTTGAGGCGATGGCCCATAAGTGCCCCTTAGTTAGCAGTAATGCAACCTGCCTACCTGAGGTGTACGGCGATGCCGCTCTATACTTCAACCCGCTAGACGTGGAAGACATGACCTTAAAAATAGAGCGAATACTATCCGACAACCAACTAGCGTCGCTATTAAAACTCCGTGGCGAAACTCAACTCAAAAAATATTCATGGGAGCGCATGGCCGAACAGACACTGGCAATTTACAATGAAACGAATCACTCATCAGAATTGTGAATCAAATCACTATTTACCTGGCCCCGGCAAGTCGGTATACTCAAACTAACGTCCGTAGACAGGTCCAAGCGTCAGACTACTTGAAACAAACACAATGATTCAGAAAAAAAAGACACCACCAAATTTACCCATATTTTTTGCCTTGGTATCATTATTAATCCTGCTCGCAAGCACACTTGCCTGGTCGTACTGGGGAGCGCAAACCCATATGGCCAATGCAGACCAGTTGGTCAACAGCTACCTTTTTGAATCACGACACACTTTTCAACAAGCACTCTTGCCCGGCCAGCACAGCTTTTTGATAAAATGGCCGTTAATTTTAATGGTTCGACTTCTTGGTAACACTCCAGATGCTTTCACAATTCTCACTATGCTTACAGCAACTGCAACCGTCGGCCTTTTTGCACTGTGCATATATATAATCGACCGTCGGCCCTTGCGTTTTGGTATAGCCTGCCTGGTGTTGGCTAACATCTTACTGCTCGTGCCTGCTGCACCATATGCTAGCGGCATCTTGCCCGTCAATTTTGCAATGATTACTACTCGCAACCTAGAGTACATTATCTTTATCGCGAGCCTTGCACTAGTTATTAGAGCGAAGCGCCTTAGAACCCGGGAATTTTGGGTCAGCACCGGCCTGCTTGCCCTACTTATAGCTAGTGATAAATTATTCTTAACACTTGGTGTTGGCGGAGCAGTTGTTTGCCTGGCATTTTACGCCTTCTTTAGAAACTGGGGCATGGTTAACCTCGCAAACCGATGGCTTATTAATAGCCTTCTGGCCGGGTTGTTTTCTGCGGTCATATTGGCAATCGTAAGCGCACTACATATCACTACCTTTGGCGGGTCTGCAGCGTCGCCTTTTGTGCTTATACATAGCGCTCGGATGCTGGGTCTAGGTTTGTTCTTTGGGGCTAGTGGATTACTAACCAACTTTGGGGCCAACCCGGCGTTCGATGCAAGTATTATTCGCAATATTCCCCACATAGTTTTCGACCGATTAACCTCTTTAAGTGGAGCTGGCTTTGTTGTAAACCTAGTCGTGTTCTGCTTGGCGCTATGGACAGTAATAATGGCCCTTAAAAATAGCTTTGCCGGTCATAAAGACACACCACCGGCGTCACATCGCTTGGCGGACAGACTTTCGGTGCTACTAATTTTTGCCAGCGCTGTGTCTTTTGCAGCATTTGTCGCAACCGACCACTACTATGTTGTTGATGCCCGATACCTAACAATCACCTTTTTTGCGCTCATAATCAGCCTGGTCACTTGGCTGAGAAAGCGAACAGTAGAAAGTCGCTGGCTTTACGGTGCGGGGGCGCTATTAGCGGTCGTTACCGTATTGAGCTTTTTTGGGGCTAAAACCATCGCCCTGCAACAGCAGGCAGCCCTCGAACCTATCACAAAACGCAACCAAGCAATCACTTCTATTCTTTCTATAAACAAAAACCCCGTGCTGTTAGCCGACTACTGGAGGGCGCTGCCCGTGCATCAGCTCAGCGGCAATAAGACGCCAATCATGCCGCTCGACAGCTGCACCGAACCCCGTGGGGTGCTCAGCTCTAAAGCCTGGCAGCCAGACCTAACTAAGACAAGCTTTGCCTACCTCTATTCTCTAGATAAAAGCTTAACTAATTTTCCTACCTGCACCCTGGCACAAATCACTACCAAATTTGGTCGCCCCAACCGTAGCGTTTTGGTCGCAGGAACACCCGACCAACCTACAGAACTGCTGCTATTTTACGATTCTGGAATCAATAAGTCGCCATCAATTCACAAGACAGTCAACACTGTCTTTCCGGTTAGCAGTACAGACTTAGGTAGCCAAATCTGTGTGGGGCCAACCGTTGTTCAGACTATAGCGCACCAAGATGATGACCTACTATTCATGAACCCTGCCCTACAACAAGATATCGAAGCTGGCCGCTGCGTACGCACCATTTACCTTACAGCCGGAGATGCTGGTGGCGATGCCTACTACTGGCTTGGTCGAGAAAAGGGCGCTGAAGGAGCATATGCCAAAATGCTTGGTACAGACGATGTTTGGGTCGAGAAAACCGTTCAACTAAAAACTGGTCAATTCGTAACGCTCGCCCACCCTCGTGGCCAAACAAAGATACAGCTCATTTTCATGCACCTACCAGATGGGAATCTGACGGGTAAGGGCTTTGCTGCCAACAAAGAAGAAAGCCTTGAAAAGCTATCGAGCGGAGCCATTGGCCGCATATCGAGCATAGACAAGCAATCTAGTTACTCGTATAACGAACTTCTCCAAAGCTTAGGTGAACTATTTGAAATCTTCCGCCCAACCCTCATACGCACCCAATCTGGTGTGCAACAAGGTCACCACATTCGCGACCATAGCGATCATGTAGCGGTTGGCAAAATAACCCAGCAGGCCTATGAATTATTCGAAACAGCGGTGTACAAAAACGAACTACGCATTCCTATTGAACACTACATGGGCTACCCTATCGCTAGCCTACCCTCTAATGTTTCCGACCAATACCTAGTTAAAAAAGATATTGCCTTTTCTGAATACACTAAGTATGATCCGGCAACCTGCTCCTCTCATCAAGCCTGCTGGGCTCAGAGCAACTACAACAAGTACCTGCCCCGTCAATACAAAACCGAACGATAGAGGGCGGGTGCCCTACGCCTCGTCGGCTATGGCCTTGAGCACAATGTGACGGTCTCGACCTTCGCCTACCGACTCTGTCTGTAAGCCATATTCACCAGCAACCTTGTGGACCGTCCGCCGATCGGCGGCGTTCATGGGTTTTAGAGCCATATCTTTGCCCGACTCTTTTACGTGTGTAATCCATTCTTTGGCAGCTTCGGCTAATCGGTCAGCCCGACCTTTTTTGTAATCTGCCACGTCCACGCTAACGCGAGAGACGGAAAAACCATTATTCTTTAGGGCATTGCTCACCATAAACTGTAGGGCTCGCATGGTTTCGCCCTGTTGGCCAATCAAAAACCCATTGAGGTAGGTGGATGGTATATTGAGCTCAATAACCTCATCTTCACTATTAGTCGCATGAATATCGGTATTAAGTCCAAAGAACGATAGTAAGTCTTCAAGATACTTCTTGGCATAAACTATTGAATCTTCCACGGTAGAACCTCCTACTTTTTACGCTTTTTATTGCCCTTCTTGTTAGCTTTGGTTTTTGTTTTTTTTGGAGGAATTATCTCTGCTTCGACAATGTTTTTTGCACCCTTAGATGTAGTGGTGGCGGTTGTGGTGGCCATCATCTCGTCTTTATCTTTATTAAGGACGCGGGACTGCTGAATGAAGGCTACGAGGCCACTAGTAAGCCAGTAAAGCGATAACGAAGCGGCAATATTGACGGTCACTAAGAAGATAAAGGCCGGTAGCATGTAACGGGTACTTCGAGACACGGCTGCATTAATATCTGCAGTGTCAGCCTTCTTGCCTTCACCTGCCTCGCTCAACAACTTGCGAAGACTTTGCTTTTGTCCGTCATCAGGCATAAGCTGCTTCGCTTGGTAGTACTGCACAACGGCGCTAGCAGCTACAATCACCATGGCAGGCCAGTAGATGCCGCCCGTCTTGCCAATAGCAGAGCGCGTAAGATCAACAAAGCCAAGCAGTGTGCTATCGAAGCGACTTATGTCGGCGGCAAGTTTTTCAATCCATGGCAGGCCGGCAATTGCAGGGTAAGAAAAATTAACGATTGCACGAGTGTCGTTAACAATACGGTGTAAACCACTATACAAACCAATGAAGATTGGAATCTGAACAATCAACAGACCTACGCTTGAGAAAGGGTTAATTTCTCGCTCTTTGTATAACTCCATCATCAACAGCGATTCTTTTTGTCGGTCACCGGCTGCTGCTTTTTTGATACGCTTGAGCTCGGGCTGAAGTTCGCGCATTGCTTTGGCTTGGTGAAGCTGCTTCTTAACAAGTGGCCACATAAGCAACCTGACCAAGACGGTGAACAGAATAATACTCAGGCCGAAGTTATGGCCAGGTAAAAGTGCATAGATTAGCACGAGTAGGTTAAAAATCGGTTGGACAATAAGCGTCGTAAACATCAAAACTCCTGGTTATTCACCTTATTTTACCATGCACTTCTCTACTCTTGAGGAGAAATCGCTTGAACGGCTTGTTCGAGTAGGCCCGAGAGGCTTTTTTGTAACTCGCTAGTCGGTACCGTTGCCACCTGATCAGTATAGATTGTAACGACGATATCGAGACTTGGTTGCTGCTGTGGGTTAAGCAGCCGCATTTGCTCGTACACTCTTCGCCGTATCCGATTCCTCACCACCGCAGACTTGCTTATTTTTTTACTAACCACCACCGCACAGCGGTATGACGACCGCTTGGCGTTTGGTGCAACCCGAAGCGCCAACATAGAAGAACGCACGGTCTTTCCGTGCGCGTACACAAAACGTAAGCTGTTATATCCGTGAAAACGATGGTTTCGGGCAATCATATATGTAGTATACCGTTAATACGCCCCGCTTTTTTAAGTGGGGCGTATTGTTCTAGCTAAAAAGTTTCTGGCAGCTTATGAAGAAAGTTTTGCGCGACCCTTGTTGCGTCGTGCCTGTAGTACTCTTCGCCCAGCTTTTGTTGCCATTCGCTTAAGAAAGCCGTGCTCTTTTGCGCGGTGTCGCTTTTTTGGTTGGTATGTTCGCTTTGGCATAGTTGTATTATAACCTTTTATTTTGCACTGGAATATAGGGGCGTAATGTGTTCGTTACAAATATTACTACGCCTATCCAGTCAAATTAACAATATTTAACCCACTAATTCTACCAAGTTTTCCACCATTATCCAAGGACTTTCCACAGGTTTTAAGGTGATAGTGCTCCCTGTGCACAACTCCACACCTGTTTGCAAGCTCTTTGTATGTTCTCTTCTATATTGTCTGGCGGGTTGTGGAAAACTCGTGATTATTTGTATAAAATGGCAGTAGACTTTCGAGGGAAGAACTAGAAAAGGGATACATGAGGGACACAAACGAGGCACTCTGGCAGGCAGTCTTAGGTGAAATAGAACTAACCGTTTCACGAGGCAGCTTTGTGACGTGGTTCAAAAACACACGTTTATTGCGGCATAAGGATGGTGTGTTAGTAATCGGCGTTAGTACGGTATTTGTAAAGAATCAGCTGGAGCGTAAGTTTAATCAACTCATTGTCGATACCCTACAAAAGAATGGTGTTGAACCAGAACGGGTTGAGTATAAAATTCATGCTGTCACCACCGCTGTAAACAAGCGGGTCGCCGACGAAAGCGTTATGAGCGCACCACAAGAAGTTCCGCGACAATCCGCCCCACAACCAACCGCCAACAGTAAGGTGCGTCACGCATATCGCCAGGGCCTCAACGAGCGGTATACGTTCGATAACTTCATTGTTGGCTCCGGCAACGAACTGGCTTACGCGGCTTGTCAGGCTATTGCCGCTAGCCCGGGCAAAAAATATAACCCGTTGTTTTTGTATGGCGGTGTTGGAATTGGCAAGACCCACCTTATCCAGGCAGTCGGAAACGCAATCCTAACAAAAAACCCCTCGGCACACGTAGTCTATATATCGTCGGAGCAATTTGTTCAAGAATTCTTGGATGCTATTCGATACAAGAAAAACACTGATTTCGCTGGATTCTATCGCAGTGCCGACGTACTAATTGTTGATGACATGCAGTTTATTGCTGGTAAAGAAAAGACTCAAGAAGAATTTTTTCACACCTTTAACGCCCTACATCAGGCTAATAAGCAGATTATTATTAGTAGCGACAAGCCGCCAAAAGACATCCCTACCCTCGAAGAACGATTGCGGTCGCGCTTTAACTGGGGTATGAGTATCGATATGCAGATTCCAGATTTTGAAACTCGTTGTGCCATTATCCAAACCAAGGCAACAGGGCACGGCATAGTACTCACCCCAGATGTGGTTGACTATTTAGCCAACCACGTACAGACCAACATCCGTGAGCTCGAAGGCGCCCTTAATCAGTTGTTGGCATTTTGTGAAATGCGCGGGCTTGAGCCGGAACTAAAGATTGCCACCACTTTGCTGGGTTCGAGCAAGTCACGACCAAAGCACTTGAACGCCAAACAAATTATCGAAAGAACCGCTAAGCACTTTCAGGTTTCAATGGACGACATACTCGGACCTAAACGAGACAAAGATATTGTCATACCCAGGCAAATTGCTATGTATATGTTGCGGAGTGAGCTGCACTTGAGTTTCCCTAAAATTGCTCGCGAACTTGGCCGAAAAGACCACACTACAGCTATTCATTCAGTAGAAAAAATCGAAAAGGAGTCTAATCTAGACGCCGACATACGCTCTGCTATAGCAGACATCAAGGAGCGGCTCTATGCGTAATAATGTGTTCTGGTTATGTGGAGAAGGTGCGGACAAGCAACGGCTGGGCCTGGGTACAACTAGCCGAGCTGTGCACAGCATATTGTTTTGCACACTATTTGTGCGCAGCATGAGTACAACTAGTAGGGTTTCTGCACGACTTTTCCGAGTGCTTTGTGCACACAAAAATAGGGCTATTCAATCTATTAGTTTGCTGGTTTTCCCCACTATCCCCAGCCCTTACTATTATGTCTGTTCTGATTTATCTAAAAAACTTATTAATAATAGGAGGTGTGCATAATGAAGCTTCAGGTAACCCAAGAGAACCTCAACAAAGCCCTTAGTAGCGTTGCCCGAGTAGCCAATACACGTGGAACCTTGCCAATTCTTGCCAACGTCGTACTAAAAACAGTTGGCACACGACTAACTATTGCTGCAACCAACCTAGACATTGCCATTACCCACTATATAGGTTCTAAAGTTGCCGAAGAAGGCAGTATTACTGTCCCCGCCCGGCTAATGCAGGATTTTGTCGGTAGCTTACCGAGCGGCGTAATCGAGCTTTCGCTAGATGACTACAAACTACACATCACTACCGACCAATATAACTCAGTTATCAACGGCGTTTCTGCCGAAGAGTTCCCAGTGATGCCAGCTATTACCGAAGGAAAAAGTTTTTCAATTTCTACTGGGGTTCTGAAGAAAGCGCTTCAACAAGTACTTGTGGCAGCTAGTAGTGACGAAGCTCGCCCGGTGCTAACCGGCGTTTATTTCCATGTGCATGAAGGCAGTGTTTACATGGCGGCCACAGATAGTTACCGACTTGCAGAAAAGAATATCGGAGCGGTATCGGACGATGTTAATCTGCTTATTCCAGCAAGCGCCCTCCAGGATTTACTACGACTACTGAGCGATGGTGACGAACAGGTAGAGGTTACTCATGATGAACAACAAGTCTTATTCAAGGTTGGTGAGGTGGAATTAGTTACACGTCTAATCGAGGGTACGTATCCAGACTATCGTAGGCTTGTGCCGACTAGTTTTGCTACAGAGGCGACGCTTAAACGAGCAGACTTTGTGAATATTACCAAAGTTTCGAGTTTGTTTGCTCGCGAAAGTGCCGGCAGTGTAACTGTACATTTAGACCCGGAGGCTAAAACGGTGAGTATTCGCTCAATTGCATCGCAATTAGGTGAAAACACCGCCAGCGCTACGGCTGAGGTTACTAGTGAGGGTACAATAACACTCAACTCAAAATATTTGCTCGATGCCCTCGGTACTTTGTCGGGCGACCAAGTAAAACTCTGTTTTAATGGAAAACTTGAGCCCTGCGTGCTTAAGGATGCGAAAGCCGATGACTATACCCACGTAATTATGCCGCTCAAGAGCTAGACCTAGGCGTGGGCAGCTAAGGTACACTAAGGGTATATGGTTACTGATTTACGCCTTATAAATTTTCGCTCATATACCGATGCTGTGTTTGAATTCGGCAAGAGCGTAAATATAATAGTTGGTCCCAATGCGAGTGGTAAAACCAACCTGCTAGAAGCTGTGCTGGTACTTTGCAGCGGCTCTTCGTATAGAGTTAAAGACATAGAGCTTATAAACTTTTCAGCGCCTTGGGCACGACTAGAAGGCTCCACGGTTGATGGTGCCCGCAAGCTAACTATTGAAAATATTGATGATGCTGCTAAGAAAAAATTTACTATCAACAATGTTTCATTGAGTCGGCTGACCCTGCAAAAGAAAATACCAGTGGTAGTTTTCGAGCCAGAACACCTGCGTATGCTACAAGGAGGGCCTGAAAAACGGAGGGATTACCTCGATTCCCTGCTTGAGCAAACCGTGTCTGGGTATGGCACACTGCGCCGCGAATACCGCAGAACACTTGCTCAGCGGAATGCTTTGCTTAAGCAAATGGTAGCCCCGAGCGATAGCCAGTTGTTTGTTTGGAATGTTCGACTCAGTGAGCTTGGGGGAAAGATTGCTAGGTTGCGAGCAGGTGTAGTAGATAAATTAAACACCAATATCGAAGCGCTGTATAGCGAACTTGCCCACAATCAAGTACCCGTTAAGCTTGTGTATGAAAGTGACGGATCGGTGGATAATTATAGTAGTGATGTGCTGCGGCTATTGTCTCAGAACCTAGCGAAAGATTCACAACGAGGCTTTACCAGTAATGGTCCGCACCGGCATGACCTAGGAGTCTATCTTAAGGGTCACCCGGCCCCGCTAACAGCTTCTCGCGGAGAGAGTCGTACTCTCCTGTTGGCATTAAAGCTCTTAGAGTTGCAGCTTATTGAAGAGGTGCGTGGCAAGCGACCAGTGCTGTTGCTCGACGATGTATTTAGCGAACTAGACGGTGCTCGTCGCAAGGCACTTACAAGGCACCTGAAAGATTATCAAACCTTCATTACGACCACTGATGCAGACATAGTTGTGCAGCACTTTATCGACGACTGTACCATAATTCCTCTCACTGCTGCCTAAGTGTTAACAGCGCTTACTATAGTAGTATTTCGATATTGTAGCCCAACGAACGAAGCTTGAGTGAGTTTATGACCGTTTCGGCGCCCTGCCGGGCTGCTGCTATTCTGGCATCGTCGTCAATAAAGTCATCTTCTCCGGCACGCGTTACGCCATCGCCATATTCAAGTACGATATACATATTTTTACGGTCAATAATTACGCTATTTATGTCTTTTGATGCACGAAGTTGTGTGGCCCACACATCAATCCGGTCGGTAAATGCGGCGCTGGTGTCTACGAGAAGGGCATGCGGCCCACTCTTGTCTGCCACACACAACACATATTGATCTGGGTCTCTGCTTTCACCGATGCCACAGTAACTGTAGTCGTTAAAAGAGTAGTCTACGGTAACGGACTTATTTTCGGTATTAAGTTCTAAGACTCCCCATCGGGTGACAACCAATACCCTGTTAGCTAGGCCGATAATTTGAGAAACATTACTAATACTATAGGTCGGCACAAGCGTCGAGTCGTTGATAGAGAGAACGGTAAGACGCTGTTTGTCGCCGGCTGGCTCCATGGCGCAAAGCGTATTGGTGCCACAAAGAGTAGTGCTCTTCCAGGCGGTTTCGTGATAATACGTACCAACAACTTTTGTTTTTGAAATAACCACCGTAGCACCACGTGTGTCCTTCGCCTGCTTACTCAAGCTGTTATCTTCTTTTTTCGATACTGATTGATACGACAAGACGATAGATGTGCCACTTGCATTGAGTGAGGTTGCGGCTAGACTGCCGTCGATTTTGGGCAAGTTTATACTTTGTGCGGTGCTATCTATCGTGGGATAGTAAAGAATATCCGAATAATCCTCGCTGTATAGCAAGATGCCACCGTCGTACGATACGGCTTGGTAGTTTTTGCTAGCATCGAGTTCATCTAGAAACGTCTGCTCACCATCAATATCAAAGCTGCCTGGCTTGAGTTTGGCGAAACTATACGAACCCGCACCTGTCTCTTCAATCTCAGGAGTGGCCTTAAATAAAGCTACTGCGCCAGACGAGGTTCCGACTACTGCAACCGGCTGAAGGTCGGTGTCGGAAAATAGCTCGCTTACCCCGGGAGGAGTGCTTCCGTTGGTCTGGTTGTGGCGAAAAATGCCCCCACCGGGTTGGCTGCAGGCGTAAGAAAGGAGTTGCTGATCCATATACATGCAGCCACGAGGATTATCGGCAATAAAGCTACGGTTTTTTTCGGTAACCAACCTAATGGTGACTGTGCGTGACCGAAACCACCCGGCACTTTCTATGATTTGCCAGGCATTATTACCATTTTCGCTCGCCCGCACTTCATAGCTCGATTTCTTTACCAGGCGACGGGTTGGTTGAGCGGTGGTTTGCACTACTGTTTCGGTGTTGGTGTTTTGGTTAAGGAGTGTAACGGATGTTTGTTGGCTGTTTTGTTGACTAGGGTTTTCAACAGATATTGTTACGAAGCCATATTGTGATGCGGAGCGTAATCCCAGTGCTGCAAGAAAAACAATCACAGCGATAAAAAGTGCTTTCTTGCTTCGTTGCCATATTTGATAGAATCGACTTTCCATTTGTACCTACCTTACTTTAACCGGGCTAGCGTGTAGTGCCCACGCCCGGATGAATCGTTAACCTCGGCTTTGCCAAGGTTGGGCATACGACTGCCAATGGATGCATCGGCTTTATTCTTCCCTCCACCCTGGTCACCCACGAATATGTAGGTATGACCGTACTTACTTCCACCACCACTACCAACAATCAGAATGTCGCCAGGCCTTAGATCTTGCAGTCCAAAATTGTTTGTAACCATGTAGAGGTCTGGGTGTGCCTTGACGTATTGCATTTGCACGGCCGTACCCACTTTAGGGTAATTTGGGTCGGCACCCGTGGCTAACATGACCGTAGCGACGAACGCTCCGCAGTCGGCTCCGTTGTTACTAACTCCTTTATTAAACTGTGCGACCGCCGCGGCATATTCTGGCTTCGGCGTCAGTCCGTTACTGCTTGGCCACGAGTAAAGAACGGCTGTTGAGGCAATATTGGCCGCTTTTGCACCCGGTGCTTGATTGGGGTCTCCACTGTCTGGGCCACAGCCAGAGGCTGCAGGTGCCGTGGTTACCGGTGCGTTAGGGTCAGGTGCGGGCGTGGCTTGCTGTGAGCCGTATTTTGCCAGGTATCCCCGCGCCTTTTGTGTACGGGTTATGACGCGCTCCTCCTTTTTAGAGGGTATTTCATAGTGATAGGTGATAATTTTTGTCGCATCTTCTACAGTAGAACTGGCCAGGAGTGGATCCAGTGTAGATTTTTTATACGGTCCATTGAGCTCGTCCCACATATATTCAAGCTGTAAGCCTAGGTCGCCTGGTTTAATCCCTGTTGATGACGACTTATTACGTAGTCCGTCTTTGCGTCCAGGAGAGGTCCATTGAATGATTCCATAGCCTGGTTGCCCGGCTGAGTTGACGTTTGGCGGCACAGCATCATCTAGGCTGGATGGTTTACCAGCTTTTGATATCTCACCCCGTGAGTTAGGGTAGCCGTACTCTACAAGTCGAGGCTCAAAGTGCGCCTCTTCTACCATGTTACCCATAAAGCCAGCTGCCATCCAAGGCTTGAGCCCCTTACCTATCATAAAGTTCCAAACCTTAACCTCGTTGTCGGTGCCTGGCAGTACTATGGTTCCTCCCGAACAAAGAACATCATCTTTTTCGTCGAGCACATGCCAGACAGCACCAATATCAAGAGCCTTTTGGTCTTCCTCGGATATGGCGAGCGCAGTAACCGGCATTAGATTAACGAGCAAACAAAGGAGCGCAAGCAACAACGCCCCTGTATGGATAGTTCGTCGTCGATTTTTTAGATATTTCATACTTTTAGTTTCCGTCCACCGACCAATGCCATGGTTCGCTTGGTAGGTTTATTAACTTATAGGTCTTAGCATTAGATGCTAGCCATTTGTAGCAGGCGGTACTGCGGGTGCTGCAGTTGCTAAAGTCGATTGCCAATCCCATTTGGTGGTTAGAGTAGCCTGGGCGAGCCGTCGGTGGGCTGCAACTCTTTGCTGGTGAGGTATAGATATCCGGGCAGTTGTTACGCTTACGAGCGTCAATTTGGCCTTGCATGGTTCTAAAGCCACCACCCCCCAGGTTAACTCCGCCTGCCCGAGCTGCGTTAATCAGTCTATCGAGGTCGCCAGATATTTGTGCGTTTACAGTAATTCCTTGTACTCGGCAGATACGAATCTTGTACAGCTGATTATTTTTGTAGCCATCGGCACCACCGGGTGGGCTAACGTCTGTTCCTGCCTGACATGTAGATGTGTCGTAGGTGTTACCCGTCGGAGGTCCTGGGTTTGGATTGCCTGGTGTCGTAGGTGCAGGCGTACTGTCGGTGCCAGAAGTTATACTCGAGGCACTGTCGTTGAGTGCTTCATCGGAAAATTTACCACCAGCGGCCGAGGTTGCGGCCGAGTACAACAGGCAGGGATTTCCTGTTTTGTGTACTTCCATGCCGGTTGCCTCGTCGACTTCTACATCGTCGGCCCACTTCTCGTTAAAAGCACTACAGTATTCATTGGTTAAGGTTGTTGGGTCTACGTTGAGGGCAGTGTCGCCCTCTGGATGGCCAAAACGAAGGGTGCCGAATGGATTGGGTAGTTCACTGCCCGCGGCACTTGCTTTACGCGTAAAGAAGTTGCCGAACCCAGAACTAATCACAGCAAATGGACTACTGACTAGCCTGTTCGCTGTTTGCGACACAGCTGTAGAAGTCGTAAACGGCATAGCCATAGCAACTTGTCCAACCAGTGACCGGCTATCCTGTTGATCAAACAAGCGCGCGTAAAGCGGCTTGCTAGCAAAGTCTTCTTGCGCTTTTAATTCCTCTTCTTGTAAGAGTGCAGAAGACTGCGCATCAGATATTTGCCCGCCACCAATGCCAAATTCGCCAGAGGTAGAGGCTAATACGTCCATGCCCGCCGCTAGGCCCTGGAAGGTTCTACCGCCACTCATGGTGTCGCTAACGAACGACTTAAATATTTTGCCGCTCAATGCCTCGATGTAGGGTGAAACATATTCCATGACATTTTCGGTAATAGCATTAACCAAGGGGTTATCCAGTAATAGCGAGCTAACCCAGTCCAGAGGCTTATCAACCAGGCTGCTGAGTGTCGACCAGACGCCTGCCGCTGCCTTCAAGGCGCTTAATCCGGGAAGATTAAACATGTCAGAGATTGACGTGACCACATTGTCGATTCTAAAAGTTTCGTCGTCGCAGGCATCTTTGTTGCCCACGGGTGTTTTATCGGGACACGTGTAGCCAGTGACGGTAGCAGAGGCCGAAACAGAGGGGGTGAAGATACTAAAAGCGGTAGTTTGTTGCGAGCTGCCAAAAAGCTTCTGATACATTGGGCTGGTTTCTGCCGGTTCGCCTTTATGGTCGGCATCGCCAGCAGTGTCTCCCAGGGCTTCGGCCATGGATCTGGCAACCTCAGGGTCGGTATAGCCGCCCTTTTGCTCATCCGACGCTGTCAGCATGCCTGCTGCAAGTGCGGCCGCTGAGGCCGTTCCGATAACATAGTTAATTTTACGTAGCTTGGGGCCTATGGTCGCAGCCTTGTTAATAAAGGTCGCTGCGGTGTCTATCCAGCCAATAACTGGAATCGAGCCCTTGGCTAACTTCTTGCCAGCTTCGCCACCTAATTTTTCTGCAAGCTCAATAACAACGTATTTGCCCAGTCCGCCCGCATCCTCTAGTTTTACGACGGTTTCACTTATTTTATCTATGCCTTCGGCGGTTAAGTTAGTGCCCCGTTTTTCGAGGTAGTTCTTAACATTTTTTTGCAGTACGTCTTTGCGCTCTAAGTCATCTGGTTTGTTGTCTTTGCGGTCTGGCTCACCATTAAGGCAGGAGTCATCAATAATGCACACTAAAGCCTCGCCAAGCATGCCGCTGCGGCCGACTAGAACCTTCTGGGTTAACATTAGCTTAAAGGCGTTTTTACGCTTGTCCTTATAGTCAGCAAATCTGTCACGAGACTTACAGAACACAAAACAACGCTTGATTCCGTACTTACTTTCCATCAACTTGCCAACACGGTATCTATACAGCATCTTTTTCCAACCTGTTTCTTTTTCGAGCGCGGTACGAACGGTATTACGTACGTCGCTTCTACTACCGGTTGCAGTCCAAAGGTTAGAGTTAGGGTCTTTCAAGAAGCCGTCGACATCAACATTGCTGGTTTTTCCATCAATCTTTACAGTGAATGTTGTCGCGCCCGGGGAGCGTTCGAGTTCGAGGCCGTATTTTTCCGACATACGGTTTTCTAGCCTCCCCTCCCTCCATGCATTAGACAGGCGGCCAAACGGTGTATCGTTATCGCTGACCGAGACACAATCTTTGTTGATGGTTTTAGTACTGCCACAGCCAGGTTTGCCAAGGCCGGGTATTATTTTTTCTTTCAGATATTTGGTAAACATTTTGTCTACAGCCTTATCTACGGCATTGTTGGTGCCAGAAAAGTATTTAGACTGCAGGTTGTCCATCATCATATTGAGCTTATACGGCAATAGAGCGAAAAAGAGGGTTATGACAATTCCTGCCACACCACCACCAACACCCAGGCCCGTGGCCGTTCTTTTATTAAGCAGGCTTTTGCTCATGACGCGTGTGGTTCCGGCAATACCCTTTGCGTCCTTTAGGTTTGTAAGCCACATTGCCTCACCGGCCAGTGCCCCAAAGCGCTCTCTGTCTTCTGATGTGATGCCCTGCTCAGCATCACGCAGAGCTTCGGGAGATAAGGGGTTGCTCTTATTGTCTTTAATTTCAGAGGGGTCTTTTTGAGCAAAGCCGTTTGCGTCTACGCTCTCGCCCTTGTTGTCCTTGGTATAAATAGACTTCGACGGCAAAATACCATCATCGTCGTAGACTTCTTTGCCTGACTGCTTTTGCTGATCATCCATAGGTATGAACTACACCCCTGGAGTTAATCTGTTTGTCAGGTCAATCGTACCCTGTGGCTGGTCAAGGTCGCCTGCTTTTTCGATTTGCTGTACCTGCTTCGGGTCGGTGGTAATAAGATTCATCTCGGTGGGGCTGGCGGTAATTTGGATGTGAACATGGCTTTGGCCAGCAAAGAATAATCCCTGCCCTACTGGGAATTGCCCAAGGCGTTTACGTTCTTCGCTCGTCAGTTTAAACACCTCACCTAGTAAATCGATAGCCGAAGACGATTGCTTTAATAGAATTTGCATACTGGCGTTAGCAACAATGGCGCGACCCATGCGTGACCCCATGAAGTCTTCGACGTCTTGTGAAATAGTGGTAATGCCCAAGTTGTATTTACGAGCACGCTTAGCTAGGCCAAACATAAAGCTTGCTGAATCTTCGTACTTCATGAGTTGCCATGCTTCGTCAACAATTAGCATGCGACGTCGCTTGTCGCTTTTTGCACGGTTCCAGATAAAGTTGAGCACAATATACATCGCCACTGGTCGGAGTTCATCCTCGAGGTCGCGGATATTGAAGACCACCATCGGATTATTAATATCGGTGTTGGATTGTTGGCTAAAGATGCCGGCAAATGTACCAGTGGTGTATTTACGAAGTCGTTGAGCGAGCTGAGGCCCGGTTCCGCCCATATGTAGTAAGGTGTCGTATAGGTCGACAATTGTTGGTGGCATGGCGGTGTGTGTAAGTGGATCGTTGGTGATGCCGGCTTTAGCATAGGTTTCGATTAAGGCAGCATCAAGATCAGATTCTTCTACGGGGTTGAGGGCTGGCATTGAAGCGGCGCCACCAGCTACCATCTGAGCCTGTGCTCCACCCATCATTAAACGGAGGAGTCCGTGAAGCGTAATGATGTTGCTTCGGAGGGCATTGTCGGCTTCGTCGGCATCAACTACGCGCGGTAAATCGAAAGGATTAATGCGAGTACCAGAGTTCAAGCTTAGTCGTACATATGCCCCACCTACAGCCTCACACATGCGCTGATACTCGTTTTCTGGGTCGATGATGAATATCTCGGTACCAAACATCAAGCTACGCAGTGCCTCGAGCTTTACGGTAAATGACTTACCTGCACCCGACTTAGCAAAGACAACCGAGTTGCCGTTTTCTAGGCTGAAGCGGTCAAAAATAACCAGACCAGAGTTGTGCATGTTAATGCCATACAAAATGCCATTTTCTTGGCTTAAGTCGGCGCTGGTGAACGGGAAGCTGGTGCTGATTGCACCGGTATTCATGTTTCGTCGTATCTGTAGTTGGTCGGTAAACTGCGGTACGGTACTGTTAAATGCCTGCTCTTGCTGAGAGGTTGCGACTTTTGAATATACAAGCTGTTGACCTAGAAGTGATTCGATTTTGTGTGTTACAAACTCGAGTTCATCGGTGCTGTTAGCATAGACGGTAAAATATAAACCAAAACGGAAGAAACGCTCTTCACCAACCTGTAGTTTGTCGCGCATTTCTTCGGCGTCCATGATGGCTGCTTGCTTACCTGGGTCGCGAACTCGGCCTTTTTCGGCGTCAATTTGCAGCCCGGCCTCGAGTTGGGTGACTTTTTTGCGTAAGTTCTCAAGAACAACCTGACTCTCTACTGGGTACACGTAGATGGCCATGTCGATAACCTCGTCGAGATTAACCATACTGCTCAGCCAACCAGTGAAGACCTGCCGAGGATAGCCAAACACGTAGAATGTTCGCGCAATCCGGGTGCCAATCTTAAACTCACTATTATCGAACACTAACGAGCTTGGCGCTATGAAGTCACGAAGTGCGGTAACACCCTTTTGAAAAGCTGCCTGAACCTCTTGCTCTTCACGAGCTCGTTGAGCCTGCGCTATAGCTACTGGATCAGCGGGTGCTTGTTTCTTTTTGCCGAGGGCCATTATTGCATCTCCCGATCAAGACCTGGCTGACGTGCAACGCCAACACCCTTGGTTACTACGGGTGCGGCAAGGTCGTTAAAATTCTTAAGTTGTTGTCGAGTGGCGGTGTCAGGGTTGTAGCTGTCATAGTACAGCTCGATAAGTTCCTGGGTGTCTAACGGCAAGCCTTGAACACCACACTGCATAAGGCCGCCAAGGATAGCTTGTACGCGGTTGCGAAGTTCGTCTTTGGCTTTTGCCAGGTCGGCCTCGTTAATGGTAACTTGACGCTGCTGTTTGTCGCCAAACATACTGCCCAGACTCTTCAAGAAGCCCTTACTGCTGCTTATGGTAGATTGCAGGTCGGCTGTTGGAAAGAATGGAATAACTACATAAAACTTCTTGTCCATAATATTGGTCTGCTGACTCAATTGATCCATATAGTTGATGTAATCTTCCATGAGTAATGCTAGAAGCATGTTGTCGTGCTCGGTACGAATCTTGTCGAGCTTTTCAATATACGGGCCGAGGTCGACTTTTTGAGAACGGACCAGAATTTGTATTGGGAAATAGAGCGAGTTAAGAAAACCCTGGTAACTAAACTCAACAGCTTCGCGCTCTTGCGGGCTCATTAGGTCGAAGTTGATTGATTTAGCCATAACTACCGAGCGAAAACTGCCGTCGTTCATGATGACAATGCCGTCGCGAATTTCAGCAATTTGTAGTGAATTCTGCGTACTGTTTGGGTTCGACTTGGGCGCAATAGT
This sequence comes from uncultured Candidatus Saccharibacteria bacterium, assembly GCA_964409615.1. GTDB lineage: Bacteria > Patescibacteriota > Saccharimonadia > Saccharimonadales > AWTP1-31 > AWTP1-31. Next base: position 559,230 of record CAYPDT010000001.1, read on the forward strand.
CGGCTGTTGAACAGACGGCTGTGCCTGCCCCACAGAGGCAGAGGCGCTTGCATTATAGGTGTTTTGCGGAGGTGCTACGGCAGGTACGGCACCTGGCATAGCGTATGCTTGGCTGCCAACGCCTTGGTTGCTCATAGGTGCGGGTGTGTTGGCAGGAGCGGCGTTAAAAGGCGCGCCACCTGGCATACCTGGCTGTGGCTGATTATATGACGGATCCATAGACGATTAATTGCCCACCCTTTGCTGTAATGCTCTAATGTAGTGAAATAATGACTTCATCGTCATCGGCTTGCGGGTGAATCCTATTGGTTTCACGCGCTAAACTTTCAACGCTCCGGTCATTATTCCTAGCAAGTTCAATTGTAGCAGGGTCAGGGGCCACTGTCACTGCAGGAGCGGTATTATTTACGGGGTGTATTGCGCTTGGGTCAAGGTTCTTATGGTTACGGAAAGCCTGATTAGAGCGACTCTTGTTATGGTGTAAGGTGTCTAAGATTTGGGCTTCACTTGGGTCTGGCGCTACTGGCTTGCGCATGGTTGCTGGAAGTACATTTTCTTCTTGGGGTTGCTGGGTTGTTTGAGTACTAAAATTGGTTAGTCCCGGGTTAGGATTGCCGGCTGGTTGACCCATGAACCAAAAGTTGTCGGGCTGTGTGTACTGATCAGTTCCATTTATGGTGTTTTGCATACGATTAACCACGTCTTGCTTATGACCCTGGCTACTGGCAGCAATCTGACTTGTTAGTCGCTGTGCTTCGGGGCTGTCGAATAAATCAACAATAGAATCGTCATTAGTTGACATAGATGCAGTCGGTAAGCTGGTTGCAGCGACCAGTCGGTCTGTAGAACCAGCCACTAGTCCGGCTGCGGTGTTCATATCAACCCCCTTCACTGCCCAGCCTCTACTGTCGATGGTATCGGCAAGTGCCTTTAGTCGACTCCGCACCTCGGTTTGCGAAAGTCCGTCGCTAAGTATTTCTTCAATTTTCTTTGGAGCAGTTATCTTCACCAACTCCTGCATACCAGATTGGTCCCAAATCCGACGACGTGGTTTAAAGGCAAATCGAATTTTTGCCAACAGCCAGACCTCGGTGGGCTGATCGCGACCCCATGGAAAGGCTAAGAATCCGGTAACAATAATTACGGGTAACATTGGAAATATAAGGACCCAAATACCCTTAGTTAAGAAGATGAAACTTAGGTATGTACACACCAACGCAATAGCAGCCAGAATGAACTGCTTTAGAGTTAGGGGGCCAAGAAATTTGTCCTCTGCCTCGATGTCTTGAAGTACTTTGTATGTTGCCATAAGTAATTAATTTCCGCTGACTGTTGATGTGCTATGGGCGAGGTGGCCCGTACACCTCATTGCCATAAAGCACTAGTTGACCGTTATTGTCGTATTTTTTCCTTACGGTTGCATTGGTGTGCGTGGTAAGTTTTTTACCAGTAGCTGGGTCGACCTTCTGGCGCATCCTAGAGGGGTCTCCTGGGTCCTGTTCAAGGTCTGCAACCTCTAGTACTGCTGTTCTATGCGCCATGCGACGTGCGGCAGCTTGTACTCCTGTAGCGGCTCCTGAAAGCCCACTGAATCCTGGGGTACCTTCGTCGTCGATTGTGCCAGATGCTCCGCCCGTACGAGGTGTCTTTTGCGGGTCTCCAACCCAACTTTCTTCCATCTCTTGGATTTTAGCCAGTTGACTGCGTGATAATTCAAGACGTGACGCATCCACTGCGCTTAATGTGGCAGGGTCACGGCTGGATAGGTCACGGATGTCGGCTGCATAAGCCTCTTTTGCTGAACTGACTTCATTGATAGTTGAGTCGTGCATTTGGGAAACGGCCCAGTTGCCTTTTTTGTCGAAAAGCTCTTGGACAAAAGCATCTCGTCCGCCCAATTGTTGTAGTTCTCCGGTTTTCTCATTGAATTGTGAGCCAGTTTGCTTAAGTGAGCCATCAGTATTAACGGTATACCCGGAGTTATTTGTTGCGGTTGAGATTCTGAAGCCACCAGCACCGTCTTTTTCAACTGATGCGTGCTTGAGCTCAAGTCGCTCACCCTGACGGGCAAATGCTACTCCGGTGAACAGTCCCTTGCCCTGCTCTAAAGTAAGTCCCTCTTGGCTCATCCAGGCGCCATAGTTGCCCAATAGAGTATCGGTATCGCCATCGGTGAGAGCCTTCTTGGCTTCGTAGTTGACGGCGTCTTGAATTTCGCCCATGTTTCGATACAACTGGGTGGATTTTGTGTAGTCATAGTCGGTGTAGCGCTTTTGGCCGTTCATTGACATGCGCATTGCCTGACCATTCTTCATTACGCGCATGGCCTTTCCGTCTGCTCCAATAGCTGCCTGTCTCACATCTGTTGTTTCACCGCCGTCCGCACGTCGATATAGCGCTAACGAAGTTCGTGCGCGAACATAGGTGTCATCTCCTGCTCCTGTTGTACGTCCTTGTCGCTTCTGCGCGTCTTCGTTAAGCTCCGCCTCTTTGTCCATTAAGTTGCCGAAGTCCATGCGACGTCCGGCGAACCTGCGTAGACGGCTGCTAGAGTCTTTGTTAGAGCGAACAAACTGAGCACGATTCTTGGTCACATTGCCGGTAACTCGTCTCCTGGTGCTGTTGCGAAGACTATTTGGATCATTGGCATTACCCTTGATAGCCTCTGTTCCCTTTTTACCAAAGTTGCTCAAAGCACTAACCACGGTCCCAACAATGCCCCCAGCAGCCTTAAAGGCCCACGGAATCAATGCGATTGGCAGGAACATGGCAACAAAAGCGACTATTCCGGCAATTCCGCTACCTGCTGCGGTTACTACAGGCGCCTGGTCTAAGAGAGGACCATCACCAAAGCCGTTGGCCTTTTGAATGGTAACTGCAAGAATGTCTGCAACGGCAAACATAACAACCACAATTGGGTATACAAGCAGTGTTTTGAACAGTGTTTCCCACCATTTTTTAAAGTACTTCTCCGTATTTGGCAGACAGTATAGTGCGAAAGCAACGGGACTAACAATAATAAGGGCTAGTATAATTCCTTGCCGGATGACCATGGTTAAGAATGCGCCCATCACACCAACAAATGCAGGAAGCAGTACGAACAGTGCTAAGAAGGATGCTGCGGCGCCCACGCCCACAAATCCAACCACAAATATAATGCCGCTCAAGAACGCAACGATACTACCGGCCCCGATTACGATGCTCTGAGTGACGTCTAGGGTAAATTTAAATTGTCCAGCATCGGCGAACGGCGCCGTCATTAACTGACCAATTCCTCCGGCTAGAACATTAGTTATGTCAACTAATATAGAGACGATATATATAGATAGGTTCACAAGAATAGCCGCAACTAATATTCGAGGCATAACTTTTTTAGCTGTGTAGGCATCAACCAAACCACCACCAATTGCCTGGCTAAACACGATTACGAGCATAGAAATAATAAGTATGATATTTCCGTATAGCCTAAAGTTGCTCCACACCTGGAAGCTGCCGTTGTCTGGGTCGGTGCTTACCGGTGGGGTTCGAAGTAGTGGCTCGACTAGGTTGCGGAACATCCAGTCAGTAAAGTCACCCATTCCATTGAAGACCGGACACATAATCCAGGTAATTGGATTACCTGAAGATTCACAGGTCGGCTGATTGTCGCTTGTTCCGGTTGTGCCACCCGCATCTAGTTTTGCGGCTTCTGGTTTGTTATTTTCGAACCAGTCGGCAAATGCTGGAGCTAGTGCTTCAATTTTCTTGCCGAGGGTTTGGCAAGAAAGTCTTCCATCTGAAGCACCCAGCCCATGACCAATGGCAACCTGATCGGCGTTAGTTCCTTGGAAATCATCTTTTACCTGGAACATTGCATCATTTATCTTTGTGCCATTAAGCTCAACATAAAGCTTGATATCTATAGGGTCGCCTACAATATCGTTGCGGTTGGTCGCTCGGGTGGCGCATTGTTTAAACGACCGGACGTAGTTGATATATAGTGATGCGTCATCGGGGCTGCTGTAAGGCAGAGAGCTTTTGATTTTGGCGCGAATGTCAGCCTTTACCGCACCTTCGTCACGTTTCAGTTTAAGTTGTGCATCGCCGTCACCTTCATAGTTCTGGTCACGGAAGTCTTTAAAGCCGGAGTAGCCAATAAGTTTGAACCATTCATCAGCATGACCTTCGGTGCCACACAGCCATTTACCGTCGTCGGGTGCAACGGTATGCCCAACACTTACGCCTTTCTCAGATTTTGCCCATATATATGGTGCAGGACCAAAGTCGGGTAACTCATATAAATATCCAAAAGGAGTTCCAGAAGTACGAGGAATATTGGCCGAAAAGCCTGCATCCAAATTAATATTGACTGAGATTGGCCCCGCAACCGGATATCCTACCCACTTCACCCCGCCATCGAGACACTCGTCAAAAGCCTTAAGTTTTAGGTATTTTTTAAGATTAGTATCTATTGCCGCAGTATCGGCTCGAGCCGTCGGTGGACTCACGGTATTAAATATAACGATTCCAATCAAAATAAGGCCAAACAAAGAGAAAAGCCTGCTTTTATAACCAACAAACCTAAACTGCTTCAAAAGGACTCCTCGGTAATTCGAAGTTAATCTTTATTTTGTGCCCACGAAGTTCAATCATAACCTCTTACATACTATAGTTGCCGCTGCCTATTACTGCAAATAAATATTAGGCGCAACAAGCCTCAAATGACCATGATGGCTACTTGTATTCAATTTCGTACAAACCAAGATCGGCGCTTTGTGCAGTTGTCGAATCATTAACCACCTTTACATCATAGGTAATAGAAAGTTTTATAAAACCTTTACTGCCTTTGGCATCTGCAGAAATTTTAGGCTTAGTTATGGAAAAAATACCATTCCCTTTGCTTGTGAGAGGGGCGCCGCCCATCGAGACAACTGATCCGTCTTTGGTTACATAAAATAGCTCATAATTTAACAAGCTGTATTTGTCGTTGGGAGCAATACTGTTGTCATATTCGAAGGTCAATTCACTACTCTCTGAAAGTGTTGAAGATGCAGCTGGGTACTTGCGAATACTTTTGTCGGTGTACGGCTTGAAATCCCCATCCTGGCTATCGACACTATTTTGATTAACACTTCCAGAGCTGCTCCCATCCTGTTTGCGGCTCGATAGCGAAATTCCGATTATCAGTATGACGACACTTATAATGGCAAATATTATTACTAGGCGTTTCCGAGACATTTTTTGTCCTTATGTTTAGCTGTACTTATTGTACAGGATTAAGAGGGCAAATCTTACTATTCTATCGTCGCCAAAGGTGTGCTACGATGATATTAAGTAGGAACCGAAAATGAAAACTAAAAGTATATCGATAAAATCTAAAACTCAACTGATTCTTGCAATGCTAGTGATGTGTATCGGTGTTGCATTTGCGGGCACGCGGTCGGCTGTTGCCCTGTCGCCTGTGACACAGTTTGCGAAAGCAGGCGATGTTTGCACAAGGGCTGGCGACGACGGTGCTCTGGTTAACGGCAAACTAAACGCTCAAGGCGAATGTGATGTAACAATAAGTTCATCGCGCACACCGGGCAATCCAGATGTAAACTACTGTGGCGACAAAGATAAAAACGCTGTAGTAACAGGCATGGACTTTGGCTGTAAACACAAAGGCAACGCAGTACTTGACTTGACCTTCGCAATTATTCGTTTTCTGACCCTTGGGGTTGGCGTAGTGGTCATCGGCTCTATGGTGTTTGCTGGTATTCAGTACACCGCTTCTAGGGGTGACCCTAATGCAACTGGCCAGGCACTAAAGCGTATCGCTTCGAGCGCTGGCGCCCTCGTCCTATTTATGTTTATCTATGCTATATTGAACTGGGTTGTACCTAATACACTATTACAATGATATCGCTCATAAACACATTTGCAGCAACGGCTTGTACCCCCAAAAGCGGAGGTTTCCTTGGCTTCCCTACCTGGTATAAATACCTTGAAGGGGTTGAGGTGCTTAACAGGACTGGCAACGGTAATGCTTCTTCAGACTGTGTGGTCAGAATTTCTCACATCAACGACTTCTGGTTGGTTGCGGCTGCTCTCATCGAGATTTTATTACGTGTGGGGGCGATCGTAGCGATTATTATGGTAATTGTTGGCGGTGTGCAGTACATAACCAGCGAAGGCAAGCCCGACAAGACAGCTTCTGCCCTAAAGACTATTATTAGTGCCGCTGTAGGCCTGGCAATTACAGTATCAGCTTCAGCACTTGTTGTATTTATCGCCGGGAGGATTAAGTAATGTTTGTCGAACAGGGTTATATGTTGATGAATTTCTTGCACAATGCCGCAGTGAGCGTCCAGGGTTGTGACAAAGATGTCTGTGATTTAGAAAACACCATCCCTACGGTCAAGGCTGACTCGGGCCAGGTTTCATCTATCTTACAAATAGTTTTCATGGTTATTGGCGTAGTGGCGCTTGTATATCTCATTATTGCTGGTCTTAAACTTATAACTTCGCTAGGTAATCCAGAGGCTCTTAAGGAGTCTCGACAGTCAATCATCTTTGCTGTGGTTGGCCTGGCAGTTGCCCTAAGTGCAGAAATAATCGTAACAACGGTACTAAAAAACCTATGAAAAAAATCCTTCAAACCTTTCTATTATCCCTCGTTATGCTTAGTGGCTTCCTTTGCTTGGCCCCTGCCGGGCTAGTACACGCCGAAGATGTAACCACCGACTTCTGTAGCAAGGCCGGTAATAAGCCCGTCATCTGCAAGGATGCACAGAGTGCAACCAAAACCGACCCAGTGTTTGGTGAGTCTGGTGTGGTTACACGCGGTATCCGAATCTTTTTGATTATCATCGGCATCATAAGTATTTTTGTCATTCTGGTTAACGCTGTTCGGATGATTACTTCGGACGGTAATGCCGATTCGTTTAATAGTGCTCGAAATGGCTTAATTTATGCCGCCATTGGCCTCGTGGTCGTCGTCTCGGCACAAGCAATAGTTTCGTTATTAGTAAGAAAGGTTTGATGATGATTAAAAAAATCTTTGCAGTTTTAGGCCTCGCCTTCTTACTGACTGTAGTTCCTGCAGGTGTTGCATCGGCAAGTGTTTTTGATGGTTCAAAAGATGCAGTCTGTTCGGGTATTGCTCTTGAAGAAGGAAAAACCTGCGACCAAGTTACTGCCGGTAAAAAAGATCCTGCAGAAACAGTTAAGGTGGCACTTAATATCTTCACCGCTATTATCGGCATAATTGCCGTAGTTGTGATGATGATTGCCGGTGTTAAGTATGTTACTTCTCAGGGTGAGTCTAACCAGGTTAACAGTGCCAAGAATACTATTTTATATGCGGCAATTGGTCTAGTTGTGGCAATGCTGGCCCAGGTGATAGTCCGTTTTGTTTTAGCAAGGTTTTAGGCCCTGGTTATTGAAATCACACTAGTGTTTATGGTATAAAACAAGGTATAAATAAAGAAAGGTTCTAATAAAATGATTAAAAGAATTAAAAGCGTGGTTCTTAGCTTGATTGCATCTGTTGCATTCTTGCTACCAGCTGCAATCCCTGCAGTAGCGCACGCTGCTACCTTCGACCCAAGCGGTGGTCTTAACTGTGGTACTAACATCGAGCTATCAGAAACCGGCACATGTGCAACAAGTGGCGACGGTGATGCAACAACTAAAGTTAACGATGCCGTACGCCTTGCATTGAACCTCTTCTCTGCAGTGGTTGGTATCATCGCAGTTGTGATGATTATCGTTGGTGGTATCAAGTACATCACTTCTGGTGGTGACTCTGGTAACGTTACATCTGCCAAGAACACTATCCTCTACGCCATCATCGGCCTCGTAGTAGTAGCCCTTGCACAGATTATCGTTCGCTTCGTACTTGCACGATTCGCTCCTGCAACTTAAACCTTTCAGGTTTAAGTACTTAGAGCTTTTAGACCCGGTAAAACCGGGTCTATTTCTTTGGTAGCTTTGCCCTACCTAAAGAGCAGATGACTATAACCATAGCTTGGCAAGTGTACTAAAAAAGCCCCGGAGACCGGGGCTTGGCTAGAGCAATTGTTTTTCGAGAACCTAGAGAACCTGAATCTTTTTAACGGTATCCTGCTTCAGTTTAGTGAAGCTGATGGTCAGAACGCCATCCTTAAGTACCGCCTCAATCTCCTCTTCCTTAACAGGAACCGGCAAAGTAATGCTGCGAGAGAATTCCCCCCAGTAACATTCTTGCACGAAGTAGTTCTCTACCCCATCTTCGTTGCCTGCAGAAAGTGTACCGCGAATACTGAGCGTATTGTCGGCAATACTGACATCGAGTTCGCTTTTGTTTACGCCTGCGGTGCGAGCTTTGACAACCAGCTTTTCTCGAGTTTCGTATACGTCAACGGCCAATTGGCCAGGAACTGTTTCTTCTTCATCCCATTCGTCTTCAGGAGCGGCAACCGGTGCAGCCTGTACTGGTTCGTCGGCGACTGGCATGTCGTCTTCACCTAGAAAAGCTGCGGTTAGCTCGTCTTCCATTAACAAATCTTCATCGCGAGTGCGTCGCGCCATATGTGTACCCTCCAGGTCGAACTAATAATTGTTAGGCTCTAGCGTTTTTGTGTTAATCGTAGTATAACTTAGCAAAATTACACCTTCAACCATAAAAGGGTTATTTACAACACAATAAACACAACGAAGGCCATTTATTTGGGCTTGTGCATGTCGCTGCACACATTTTGTATACTGTCGCCATGAACCCTTTTGAGAGCCTTATTCGCCTATTCACGCCACATAGTTGTCTTGTGTGTGGCACCGAAGGCGCTCTGGTGTGCGATTCCTGTAATGCTATGATGCTACCCGCCACCGAGGGTTGTGTCTTCTGTCAATCAAGTTTCGCTGGTGGGCATATTTGTGTTCGTTGCTCCACCGGGGTTGGCATACGTAATCTCTGGGCCGTAACCGATTTTGAGGGTTTAGGGCAACTGCTGGTACATGCATTGAAGTTTAATGGATCTCGAGATTCCGCCGGTGTGCTCGCCGACTTTCTCTACTCAGCTCTACCGTCAACGAATCACATTAGCATAGTTACCCATATTCCAACCACTAACCAACGGAAAAGGCAACGTGGTTTCGACCATTCACTGCTAATTGCCAGAAAGCTCGCGTGCCGGCTAGGGGTCGAGCACAAACAACTTATTGTACGACATGGAAAAACGCGCCAAGTTGGGTCTGCACGTTCCACTCGATTACTTCAGTTGCAAAATGCCTTCGAAGCCATAAGTACCCCGCTGTCATACAACACACCAATTCTTTTAGTCGATGATGTAGTAACAACGGGTGCTAGCTTGCGAGAAGCTGCCCACGCATTACGAAGCGCCGGCCACTGTAATGTGTCGGCTGTGGTGTTTGCACGTACCAAGGGTAAAAATACGACGCATAAAGATTGAGTAAAACGTCGAGGGGTGCTATAATCACCCCTGTTGTATTACATTTGAGGCAACAAACAGCCATCTTCTGGAGGGGTACCCAAGTGGCTGAAGGGGACGGTTTGCTAAATCGTTAGTGGGGCGCAAGTTCCAGCGAGGGTTCGAATCCCTCCTCCTCCGCCAGATAAAAAATCCAGGTTTTGCCTGGATTTTTTATTTACACAGTTTTACGGAGTTCCTCTTACTTATTTACGAGTGAGCTTAATTATTCCCAATATCGGACCAATAAATACTAATAAAACCCCTGCTACTCCGGCGATAACCGAAAAAATATTTACTGCTACCGAGTTTATGCCTATTGCCCGCAGCGCAACGTTAAGAATCAGATTACTAAAGAGCACAATGAGTGGCGATGCAATCCAAAGAATGCCTATCATTACTTCACGATTACTTTGAGGAGATTGTTTTGATTGTTTTTTACTCATGAGTAAAGTATATCAGTGGCAAAAGCAAAAAAGAAAACAGCCTACATTTCGGTGTAGGCTGCTTGGTGTTAGCGGTTATATGGCGGAGAGGGTGGGATTCGAACCCACGGTACCGTTTCCGGTACGACGGTTTTCAAGACCGTTTCCTTAAACCACTCGGACACCTCTCCGTAACAGGGGTAAATTATAGCATCAACTTTTTAAAATGCCTAGACCAACTTGCTTCGACCTAGCTGGCACTAGAAAGCTTGCCAGATATTCGTTACAATACGCTTATGCAAGAGGGTCAACAGTCTAATGATACGGTGTCGTCACAAAATGTGTATCAGCCTGCTCCGCAAGACTCTCAGGGCCAAGCCCAGGTTCCGGAAGAAGATTACAGTATTTCATGGACTGCGTCTGAATTCATCGCGCATACCAAAACGAGTGGTTGGTATGCCATTTTGGGTGTGGGTGCTGTGGTTGCCGCTGTGGCCATCTACTTACTAACCAAAGACATTATAACTTCGGGCATGGTTCTGATTGTCGCGATCCTGTTTGGCGTAATGGCTGCTCGGAAGCCGCGCGAGTTGGCCTATACTATTTCTGAAGATGGTATAACCATTGGTGAAAAGTTCTACCCTTACGAGCGTTTCAAATCGTTCTCTGTAATTCAAGAAGAAGGCATCGAATCTATTTGGTTTATGCCACTACAAAGGTTTATGCCAGGTTTGAGTATATATTTCGAACCACAAAATACCGATATGCTTGCAGATGCCTTGTCTAATTTTCTACCCTTCGAACCACGGGATCTTGACCCACTCGATAGACTAATGCACAAAATTCGATTCTAAGTTTTAACTAGCAATAACAGATAAAAAGTGGTACACTAACCTCTGTTTTATTGCGTATATACGTGCACCCGTAGCTCAGCTGGATAGAGCGTTGGCTTGCGGAGCCAAAGGTCGTAGGTTCGAATCCTGTCGGGTGTACCAATGAAAGAGCCGAGCTTCGTGCTCGGCCTTTTCATTGGTAGATTCGCATTGCGAATCCGAACCGTAGGTTCGATTACAAGCCACTCTCGCAGGAGCTTGCTCCGAGAAAGTGGCGCAGGGAGTAGCGAAGCGTTCATCCTGTCGGGTGTACCAAAATAAGAACCGGTCTAGTGACCGGTTTTTTTATACATTCGCGCAATGATATTCCTAGTCAAGGTATGGCAAAGTTCCAAGGGTTCCAGATTAGTGCCGTTGCCAACACGACATACCCCGCGAGAATTAGACTGCAAATTAAGCACAGAATACTTATGATTACCACTGGTGTGCTTTTCTGTTTGATAGACAAAAGGATGCTTTTTATTGATACAGAGAGCGGCACTAAAATAACCGATAAAACCCAGACAGCAAGCAAAAAATGATTGGAAGTGGAAAAATAATAAATAAGATTTAAGGAAATAAACACCCATACAGTGGATAAAGCTATGCCGATTATTATGAATTTAGCTGCGGATATTGGGAGCTTGGCCATGCCTAGTCCCCAATTAGATTATGTTATCTGCTGCTAAGAATGCTTGGGCCTCGGCGGTTAGCGCTTCTACAACATGAGCTACCTGAGAAGAGCTGTCCGGCTCTATGCCGGTTCGAAACATTGAAAGTACATCATTGTCTAGCCAGGGGTCTTGAATCGCGGCTGCTTCAAGTACTGCACCGGCAGTTATGGGACGACTGGGTCCGAGTATAAGCGGTGAATCTTTATCTGGCTTCGCCTGACACCATGCTAAAAATGCTCCTCTAATTTCTTCATGCTGTTCGGGTGTGAATCTATATTCTCTTAGGTCTTCTACTGTTGGTTGTGGCTTTTCCATACCTACCTCTCTTGTAGTGTTATATAACTAGTATACGGTATACGTCCATAGATGGCGGAGAGAGAGGGATTCGAACCCTCGATACCGTTGCCGGCATACTGCTTTTCGAGAGCAGCTCCTTCAACCGCTCGGACACCTCTCCGTCAGGGGTGATTATAGCAGAAGAGTGCTAGTTTTATTGAATAAGGTTGTTGTTGCCACCAATGGACTTTGTAGGAGTGATAACAGCAGGTTTTTGTTGCTGCTTGGGCTTTAGTAATGGCGCAGTCGGAGTGGGTTTTTTACTTAATGCTGGAGCTGTAGCTACTGAAGGTATGGGCTTTGTCGCTTCTGGTTTTGCTTCAGCTTCTTTTGCAGGTTTCTGGTCGTCTTTGCTCGCACTCTTCTCTTTTGCGCGCGTAGCTCGTTTGGCGTGAGTAGTAATCAGCAGTATGAGTCCAAGAAGTAATACTGCCCCACCTAAGGCACCACCGATTAGTATGGTGTCGTTGCGGATGGCACTTAAACCTGGGGAGAGTATATCTTTGAAGGCAGTTACGGCGGCTTGTTTACCTTGAGTCTCTGTGAGTTCGCGAATCTTGGTCAGCCCCAGTGCTCCGAGGTCTACGGCAATTAACCACAAAACACCGACAATTGTGAGTCGCCAGCCAATTTTACGAACGCCACTCCTCTTGTCGGCACTCAGAAAGACAATACCAATAGCGAGCACCAATAAAATTCCAGCAGCAATAACGGGCAATAGCTGTAATGCTTGGTAAGCCTTTGGTAAGTTACTGTTTTGGAGCATTTTCTCGGATCCGTTTTGGCCATACGACCAAACGGTACTGGCAGAAAGGGTGGGTTTGCCTAAAAAGTTAGGATCTTGGAGTATTTTAGCTTTTTCTTCGGCCACAACCTGGTTGATATCAACACCCATAGACGGACGACAATCAATAGTAAACGGGTCTGTCGATGCTGGCAGCTGGGCCGTGCCACAAACGGGTAGAGCTTGGTATCGATTTGTTAAGTTTGTTGCGAGAGAGTCGGCAAATTTTTCCTTAACTGGCTGTAGCTCGATAGAAAACTTTGGTTCAGTGGCCGCTCCTTTTAGCCACGCAAAAGTTCCATCAACAACCTCGCTACTCGATTGCTTAAGAAATTCAGGCGAAAGTGCCGTGCTCGCCGCTTGTCTTACTAGAGGGTCAGTAAAATTAGTAGTAGTTTCTTGCGCGCCTGTTTGAGAGATTTGTGCCTGGTTGATTAGTGCTGTAGGTAGTTTTTGATAGAGTCCACTTTTATCCAGCCATGTCTCTAATCGTTGTGGTTGGGCAAGGCGCGAGAATGTACCGCCAACTAATGCTATAACAAGGAATAAAACAAAAAAGTTTGTAAAAAACCACAGTGGTATACGCTTAGACATGAGCATTATTGTACGGTACTCGAGCTAACTCTTAAAGCAATCTTCTACACTAGGGGTTATTTTGTCATCAAATGCCTGCCAACGCGCAACTTGGCAAGCCAGTATATCCCCTTGTTTACCCATTTTTACCACTAGGGCCGATGCTTCGGGTGCGTTACGAATACCACCTTGCCCGATGGTCCCCAGATAGATAATATTAGAGCCATCTACTTCGTCGACACTGAATTTGTGCTTACCACCTGCAAAAATGTATGGAATGGTGCCAGCAAACACTTCTGCGGCGTCCTGAGAAGCAACTACGATTGATTGAGGAAGTTCTTGGCCACTGTTCTTCAGGTCATCCAGGTATTTCTCCGCCTGTTCTCTGTTCGCTACCTTGCCCTTCCCGTCTGTACAATCAATAGTTCCAATGCAGGCATCGTTCAGGGCAGCAATCGGCACGCCTAAAAATGCTGTGGCATGATCGAGGTCAATAAGACCAGTTTTACGGATGAAATCATCGAAGTTTTCTAAATGATGATTACCCTGCAAAATGCCAAATGGTAATCGCTTCCCTGGCTTAGTGCAGGCCAGATTTGCATCATATGCTTCACAGGATGTAATCTGCTGATAACCCTCGAAGTGGACTCCGTAGCCGGTAATCCCCTCTTCGGCTAGTTGTTGTTCAAGAGGAGTGGCATTATCCACCGTATCACCAGCACTAATAATGCCGTCAGCCTGCACGGCCTGAGCAATAGCTGCGTAGTCACGTGGAGCAAGTGGATTATTATGCTCGTCACTACCAATAACAATGGTCTGACTACCGTCGTCATTCGAAGGATAGACATCCAAAATTCGGAAAGCGTTAATTAGATTTCGTCGAACGGTGTCACCAACTGCATCAAGGTCGTATAGTTTTTTACGAGTGGTTGTAGACAGGTTCTCGCTAATTACATCTTTGAGCTGCCGTTCAAAATTGCCAACCATCTCTTTTTTATCAACTGAAACATATGTTAGTGACATCTCGCCAGCGCTGATTCCAAGTGACGATACAACTAGCAATCCGGCCAGTAACCCTTGTTTGGTGCGTGTTGTTGGGGGTATCCATAAATTGGCTCGCCGAGCGAGTAGTAGCCCTAGCCCCAAGCCGCCTAATGCTCCCACGCTAAGCACACCAGCGGTCTTCAGGGCTATATCTTTTGCAAGTTCATCCAGCTCTGGTTTGTAAGCCCCGGTAAAAACATCAAAGGCCCCTTCCCCGGTTTTGGTTTTACTCATTTGCTCGGCAACAGCCGGTAGCTTTGCGGCAATTTTGGCCGTATCTTCACTGGCTATAGTTAACTCTATGTCGGCTTCTCCGCCAATGCCGAACGAGGTATCAGTTAAGGGTGCGTTCGCTACATCAACACTTCCGTTTACATCTGTTTGTAGAGTAATGCGAGCAGGGCCAATCACCTCACTGCTTTGCGGGTTACTGGCGTATAGGGCGCCGTATGATCCGGCGACGCCACACAAGGCAACTAAGCCAATGCCCGCAGCACGACGAAGCATGTTTATGGGCGGCAAAGTTTCGAGGGGTGTGGCAACTGTTTCAGGCATGCATATATGATAAGCGAAGCACTTCAAACAAACACAAGAACAATACTGCGAAGGTACGCATTCATTCTGAGGTCTTGGGTGACAGGAGGCGGGGCAGCTCCCCCGGAGGCGAGCGTAAGCGAGCGAAGGAGGGGCGGACCGACTGGCAGGACCCAAGACTGTCCTAGCACGGTGCATGTATACTGATTAGGAAGGGAGTGAATGATGCAGCAAGATTCTATCTTTACCAAGATTATTAAGGGAGAAATCCCTTGTCATAAAGTGTATGAAGATGAGCATACCATTGCTTTTCTAGATATTCACCCGATACAGCCTGGGCACACCCTGGTTGTTCCTAAAAAACAAGTCGAGGTGTTCACCGACCTTGCTGATGAAGACGCTGTTGCCCTCTGGGCGAGTGCCAGAAAAGTAGCGCGCCGCCTTAGCCAGGTTTTTCCAGATAAGAAGCGAGTAGCCCTCATGATTGTGGGTCTCGACGTTGATCATGCCCATATTCATCTGCTACCAATAGATTCAGAAGCCGAATTCCGAGCCAAGCAAGATATGACTGCCGAGCCTAACCATGCTGAGCTAGCAAAGATAGCTGAAAAGCTCAAAATATAAGCTATACTTAAGCTAATGGGACCATTTCTTACTTCGTTTTTATTTGCAGCCGGTGTTGGTGCGTGGGTGTACAACAAATCTCAGCAACGGAACGGTGGCTTGGCACAGCAATCCGCAATAGCTGCCGGGGTTGTAGCGGTCGTTGCACTGATTGTGTTCTATACAATCTTCAGCGCTATTCTTAGTCGCTTGCCCGCCTAGCCGTTTATTACCATTCGACTAGCCTGACGGCTAAATAATTGGTACTATATGGCTAATGAGTGGTGGAGCGTTAGATGAAAAAAGCTTAGGTAAGCAGTTGCAGCTTGCCCGTCAGCGTGTGGGCCTTACACAGCAAGCTATGTGTCAACAGGCAGGTTTGAGTTATTCAACACTGGCCAAGATTGAGCGTGGAGCCATTAAGTCGCCGTCTATTTTTACCGTCAAACAGATAGCCGATGTCTTGCACGTTTCTCTGGATGAACTCCTAGGTACACTACAGTCTAAAGCTAACAAGAAGCGCACCAAAAGCGGCGTTTCGTTTATCTACTTTGATATTAATGGTTGCTTGGTTCGCTTTTATCACCGTGCCTTTACGGCAATTGCCAAAGACACCGGGCTATCGCCTGATGCTATAGAGACAGCATTTTGGCGATATAACGACGCCATCTGTACTGGCCAGATGAGCATAAGTGATTTTAATGTTGCCTTCGCTAAAGACCTTGGTCAGCCAAGTATCGACTGGCAATCGTATTACCTTGATGCCGTAGACCCAATTGCCGAAATGCACGATTTGGTACGCTGGGCTGCACAACACTATCGCATTGGGCTGATGAGTAATATCGGTACCGGCTTTATCCAAGATATGAAGTCTACCGGCTTATTGCCGGATATTACCTACGACGCTATCGTCGATTCTTCCCAGGTGGGTTATATCAAGCCCGACAAAAAGATATACGAAGTCGCCGAAGCTATGGCCGGCGTAACTGCTGCCGAGATCCTGCTGATAGACGATACTCGCGGCAACCTAATGCCGGCACAACAAGCTGGCTGGCATGTTATGTGGTTTAACGACTACGATTCTATAGAATCAACCGAACGTGTGCGCAGCGCTCTCGAACCGGCTAACTAAAGCGAGCGAGTTCTTCAACTAGTTGGTCGTGTTGTGTCTTGGCATCTGTAAGTTGGTCGCGGGTTTGTTGCACCACACTCTCTGGTGCATGTTGTACATAACTGTCGTTACTCAAGCGACCTTCGAGGTTCTTTATCAGCTTCACCTGTTCTGTCTGTTGTATCTTTAGGGTCTTAATATATCCACTTATGGTTTCGTCACTAATATCCAGCCAGGCGGGCTCTACGGTGCTCGTAAGGCCTAATCCTTTACCCTGCTCTACTGCATTGACGCTACCGAGCCGGGCGAGCCGTTGTATTAGTTCTTGGTTATCGGCTATCAGTTTAGAGGAGTGTAACAGGCTTGGCTTTTGAAGTTCCATGGCCTTACAGAGCTTTCGGGCCTCGGTTATAACGGTTCGTATGTCTTCAAATTGCTGCGCTTTTACTGCGCTGCTTTTCGCGATAACGGGCCAGCTAGAATTGATGAGAAGTTCTTTGCTCCACCCAAGTTCTTGCCAAATTGCTTCGGTTACGAAAGGTGCATAGGGGTGAAGCAGGGCCAAGATTGACTCCAAAGCGTGCTTTAAAAGTCCAGGATTAGCAGCTGACTTAGACGCTTCAATGTACCAATCGGCGAAGTCGTCCCACACAAAGTGGTACAACTGGTCGTAACCGTCTGCGAAGGCTAGATTGGTAATTTTTGCATCAACCACCACTGTAATTTGTTGTAACTTCGACAATATCCAATGATCTGCTTGTGTAGCTGGTTCGACGTTCGCAGTAGCATCGTCGCCGACTTGTTCTTGGATAAAGCGTGCGATATTCCAAAGTTTGTTACAGAAGTTTCGACTTGCCTCGATACGGCCCCTGCTCCAGTTCTGATCCTGGCCGGGTGCGATACCAGCAATTAAGCCCATGCGGAGGGCGTCGGTTCCGTACTGTTCGATCATGTCGAGCGGGTTAACAATAGATTCTGGACGACTCTTGCTCATCTTCTTACCATCGGCGGCACGAACCATACCATGCAAGTAGACCGTTTTGAACGGAATTTGTCCGGTCATGAAGGTTGTTGCAAGTATCATGCGTGCAACCCAGAAGAATAAAATATCCCAACCTGTTTCCATAACGGTTGTTGGGTGATACGTCTGAAAATCACGACTTTGGGCAAGAAGCTCTTCAAAGTCTAGGTCAAAGTCTTTGGCTAGCTCTGGGTCGATAAGGGTACTCCAGGTCCACAGGGCTGAGCTGAACCAGGTATCCAGGGTGTCGGGGTCTTGTTCCCAAGTAGCGTTGCCCTGGCTATCATCGTCAGCAGGCGGTTGTACACCGACAAATGTCTGTACTTGGTCGTCGACGGTGCGATACCAAACAGGAATTCGATGGCCCCACCAGATTTGACGGCTAATGCACCAGTCGCGGAGGTTATCTATCCAGTGGAAATACGTCTTGTTGAAACGTTCCGGCATAATCTGAATGTCGCCATCGTTGATAACAGCCTGCATAACCTCTTTTAGGCTGCGTTTTTGGCCCTTCCACTCAACTGCTTTCTTGTTGACATCTACAAACCACTGCAGTTTAATCTGCGGTTCAATGATTCCTTTTCCGCGCTCGTTTACAGCTATGCTGTGCACGTAGTTTTCGTCGACACTAACCAGCAGACCCTTCTTACCGAGCTTTTCTACGATGAGCGGTCGAGCGTCTGCGATATGCATACCCGAAAATTCGTCTGCAATCGGAAGTAGCTTGCCGTGAAAATCAATCACCTGCTCTTTTTCTAGTCTGTGTCTTTCGGCTATCTCGAAGTCGGTATGGTCATGCCAAGGAGTAATGGTCATAACTCCGGTACCAAAAGTGGGGTCGACGGCAGTATCTTTAATTACTGTTGCAGTAACTGGCCCGTTTATCCATTCGGCTTCAAAGGTATCGCCATGTTTGTATTTCTTATACCGGGCGTCATCGGGGTGCATGACAACGTATTTATCGCCAAATTTGGTTTCTGGCCGAGCGGTACTTATCTGAAACGGGCCATACTGGAAGGTATAAAAAGACGTCTTTTCTTCTTTGCGTTCTACCTCATCATCAGAGACAGTGGTTTCGAGGTTCGGATCCCAGTTTACTATACGGTGACCTCTATAGATAAGGCCGCTATTGTACATCTTTACGAATGTTTCGTTAACACAACGATTAAGTGCATCATCTAGGGTATAGCGTGTTCGTGACCAATCAGCACTAAAGCCCATAGCTTTCATTTGGCCAAGCATTGTTTCTCGACTATTGCCTACGAATTCTTTGGTGCGGCGTAAGAATTCATCACGCCCAATCTCGTGCTTATTGGTTCCCTCGTCGGCCAGTTGCTTCTCGATGAGCGCATTTACAGGGAGCGCGGCGTGGTCGGTGCCTGGTAGCCATAAGGCGTCTTTGCCTTGTAGGCGTGCATGGCGAATCATTATGTCTTGGATGGTGAAGGTGGCATGCCCTAGACTGAGGGTACCTGTTTCGTTAGGTGGTGGCATGCTAATAGTAAAACGTTCTGCCTTGCGCTCCGGGTGAGCCTGAAAAGCGCCCTGCTCTTCCCATAGTTTGTAGATGTTCTTTTCGTGTTTATGTGGCTCGTAAGCCTTAGATAGCTTCATGTGAATTCCTTACTATTGCCATCATACCACCTCTGTTAGATAAAAAAAAGACGCACCGAAGTGCGTTCACGTGAAAACAGATACAATGTTTAAAATAATCTTAAATTTGTTAAGACTTGTTGATTTCCCTGTTCCTAGATTGTGTGTGTAATCCCATCGGCAACGAGTTACAGACAGGATTACACTTTGCACATGTTTGTTTTCATGTTCATTTATACGCCCCAGAACCATAAGCGTCAACATTGACAAAAGTAAGCATTAGTGTTAATATAGCAACATGGATTCAATCGCCAATACTCCTAATGATGCCAATTTTTTAGACCACCAGCCACACAAGGTAGGTGAGTGGACTATTGCTGAACTTCGACAGCAAAGTGGTATTTGGGACGGCGATACACAACTTACAAACCTAGAGGCTATTCGACTTATCGAAGAGGGGATGGGAGCACAGAATGTACACACTTCACAAAATGGCCATACGAGCCCCGAAGGAAATCGACACAATAGCCAGCTGACACGCGCTAATCCCAGTCGCAGTGCTGCCGCACATGGAGAGTATATCGTCTCTGTTCTATCACTACGTCCGCCCACCGATCAGCAATAGTTGATTACATCGATAGATTCGGTGCTATGTCGAGTGTGTAAGGATTAGCAGGTGGTTGATTATGGGTTGCAGTAAAGTAGGCGAGGGTAGCAACCATGGCCCCATTATCGGTGCATAACTTCGGGTCGGTGTAGGCGATAGGCAAGGGAATCCTGCTTGCTAGTTGTTTACGAAGTTCAGGGCTGGCAGCCACGCCGCCACCAATAACTACACAGGTAGGTCGGAATTCTTCAAACGCCAAAACAACTTTATCTACAACCGTTTCAACGGCAATTCTCTGGAAGCTTGCAGCCACATCTGCCTTCTGAGCTTCACTGAGCAGTTCTGCTAGTTTAAAACTTGGAAAGTCGTGTTCTTTGCCACAAAGTTTCTGTACAGCACGTAAAACGGCTGTTTTAGGCCCACTAAATGAATAATCATACTTGGCGCTTAGTTTTGCTTTGGGGAAGTTAAAGGCTTTGGCATTGCCATTCTGTGCCATGCGCGCAATGCTCGGACCACCAGGATAGGGGAGCCCGAGTATTTTAGCCACTTTATCGAATGCTTCACCAATTGCGTCATCACCGGTTTGGCCCAAAAGAGTGTAGTCAAAATGGTCGCGCCATAACACTATTTGGCTGTGGCCACCACTGACAATCAAACCTAGAAGCGGAAATGTGGGTTGTGCTTCTGGCAGACTATAGTCGGGCAGGGTAGTCTCGGTTATGAAATTGGCATATATATGTCCCTCAACATGGTTGATTGCGTAAAGTGGCTTATTTTTTGTTATTGCCAAGGTGCGAGCGGTCATTACGCCTACAAGTAAGCAACCACCCAGACCAGCTCCGTAGGTAACGGCGATAGCATCGATATCTTCCCAAGTACAGCTAGCCTCAGATAACGCTTGTTCAACCACTGGCATGATAGATTCTATATGGCTGCGTGCGGCAATTTCGGGCACTACGCCTCCATATTTACTATGGATATCCATACTGCTGGCAACGGCATTAGAGAGCAGTCGTCTTCCGTCTTCTACTACCGACGCTGCCGTCTCATCGCAACTAGTCTCGATTCCGAGGATTTTCATCTTAAAAGCATACCTAAAAGACTAAAGGAATAAAAGCATAATAATATTGACAAAAAGCCTATAATTTGCTAGTATATACCTATTGCGAAATAAGTAACTTCGCTAGCAAAAACAAAAAGTCAAAATTATTATAAAGAAGGAACTACACAATCATGAGTGAACAAGCCCCACAATTTAATCCACAAGCAGAAGCACAAGCACGTGCAGACGTTGGCCGACAAGTATTCGAAACCTACATGGAGGGCGGTGATGCACCACAACTCGGTGTTAACGACCGAGTTCAGGGATATCAAGACATGGCAGATTACCTTGGCGGTGATTTAGCTGCTGAAGCACGTACTGACGGTAAAGACAAAGCCTTAACTGAACTTTCAAATATCGAACTCGCTAAGAAATGGGCAGAAGCTGAAGATAATCAAGATGTAACAAGTGCCGGTGATATTCAAGACGTACTTATAGAGCGACTAGCTGGTCGTAACCGATCCGCTGATCAACTTCCTGTCACAGGCAAGAAAAAGAAGCAACAGCGCGCATTGTTTGATGGTCTTACAGAAAATGACCAAGAGCTAACAAACGAAGAAGATATGCAACTTCTCGATGCAATCATTGCTCGAAAAGATTCATTCCGTAAAAAACAAGAAGTTACTACTCCTCAAACACCTGACGGTCAATATGGCAAAAATGGTAGTGAAATCATTCAAGACGGTGGTTCAAGCTCTGTAGAAACTAACGACGACCCACAATCACTTTGGGACCGCTTAAACAAAGTTCCTGACCTAGAACGCCCAGATACAAATAAGAACAATCCTGATTACGACGGTCCGGTTGAGCCAGGAAAAGAAGTCGAACTATATAAGGGTGAAGTTGATAAAGTAGCCGATCCAAACAAGGATGAGACTTCACAAGAGATTGATTTAGTTGCTCCAGAAATTCCACTTCCACAGGAACTGGCTGAAAAACTAAGCTTTAGCCGAGATGAATTCGTTAAGCTTAGCGCAAAACGACGTGGTATCCAGAGTATTGGCTACAAGCGTAAACTCAAAGCAGCTAAAGAAGCATATGAGACCGCACGAGATAACGCCGGTTCATATGTTGCAGAACGAATGCAAGAGATGGGTCTTAGCCCAGAACGAGTTCGTGAACTTGGTGTAGCTGGTGCAGTTGCAGAGCTTCAAGTTACAACATGCGCAGTTGCAGAGCTTCAGACAAGCAAAGATGGTCCATTCAAGGGCTTCCTCGAAAAATGGGCATCATGGGGCGGTCGTCGCGAAGACGGTAAGCGAAATGTTGCTGGCTTCCTTAAGAAGAGTGGTGTTATGTTCGTCGCTGGTACGGTTGTTGCAGCACCTATCGGCCTTCTCGGTGGCGCTATCCTTGGAACTGGCGCCGGCGCCGTAGCCGGTATACTCGTTGCACAACGCGTAGCTCGAGGTCTAATGGGCGCGAAACTTAACGGTGCGGCCGAAGGTTACAAAGTTGCTGAAGCACAAGCTGCCGTACAGTACAATGCCGACGTTACACGCTTGGCTGGTACGGAACGTGTACTCAACACGGCCGACATTACCGAAGGTATTCAAGACCTTACCGACCGAAGTGTACGACGCAACCGTCGCCGTGCTATCGGTGCTGCCGCTATCGCTGCAGCTGCTGGTGCAGGTACAATCGCTGGTGCACACTTCCTTGGGGACGTCTTTGGCGGCACTCCAAACGGTAAAATCACCATGATTGATAAGAAGCCTGGTTTACCAAAGGGTCCAACCCTTCCTAAGGGCCCCTTAACAGAAGCTGGTGGCGGTAACCCTGGTGTAATCGAACTGAATCCTACCGATTCACGATTACCTTGGACACACGTAAACGACCTATTGTCTAAGTTTGGCGATAAGGTTGGTGGCAAGAACTCTACACCTGCAATCTTCGACCTTGTAGAGCGCGGTAAGCAGTATGGCATTAACATCACTGGTAAGGGTCGTGGTTTAGAAAGCGTAACGCTTAACGGACAGACCTTCACCGATAACGGTCATATCAACGCTGCCCTAGACGAAATCATGCGACGAACTCTAGTAGACGCCGCTGAAGCTCAGAGCTAATAGGCTCTGAGCACCACGGATGTGGTATCGTAAAAGCAAGTAACATAAAACAAAAAGGATAAAAAATGAAATACGACAAGAACGAAATTATCACAGCTCTCGGTATCGAATCGATGAACCCAGAGATGCAAGATAAAGTAGTTGAATCAGTCCACTCAACCATGAACATGCGACTCGCTATGCGCGTAGCAGATGAGTTGAACGACGAACAACTCGAAGCCTTTAACAAGCAGGTAGAAACAAATGCTAACGGTGTTGCCGATTGGCTTACAGCTACCGTTCCTGGTTTCGAAGCTATCGTAGACGAAGAAGCTCAGGGCGTGCTGGCAGAGATTAAACAATCTGTTAGCAACATGAACCTCTAAGACTACAAGCCACAGAAAGCCCGTTGATTTACAGCGGGCTTTTTTATTTGGCTACAGACGTGAAATAATAAACATATGAATCCCAAAGCGCTCCTCAAGAAAATCATTCCAGTCGATACGTTTAGAAACATTGAGCCCTACGGGCATCTGCTAGAAGCGATGTTTTACCAGGTTGCATCTGGTTTTCCCGCCAAAAACCTTCATATTATCGGTGTGACGGGTACTGACGGCAAAACCACTACTTCTACGCTCATCACCCAGATGTTACGTAACAGTGGTAAAAAGGTGGCCATGATAACCACTATCTCAGTCGACTATGGCGATGGAGAAGGTGAGCAGCCAAATCCAACACGCATGACTACTATGGGCGCTCGTCCACTTATACAGCTTATTAAGCGCATTCGAGATAACGGTGTAGATTGGCTGGTGCTCGAAACAACCAGTCACGCTTTGGCACAGCATCGAGTGTGGGGTATCCCATACAGTGTGGCGGTTATGACTAATGTCGGGCACGAACATCTCGATTACCATCGGACATTCGAGCGATATCGTGATGCAAAAAAGATGCTTTTCACGCAAGCCAATCAAAACACTAAGGGCTTACAAGTTGGCATTGCTAATGCCGATGACCCAAGTGGAGCACTGTTTGCTCAGGCTATCAAAAACCCAGTACTTTACGGTGTTAAAGCGGGCGATTTACGGGCAACTAAGATTAAAACAACACCGGCCGGCAGCACGTACCGCGCAACAATTGGCAACGATACCTATGATATTACTTGTCACTTACCAGGCAGCTTCAACGTCTACAACTCTCTAGCAACTATTGGGGTAGGTAGGGCAGTTGGCCTTACAAAAGACCAAATAGAAGAAGGTATTGCTAGTCTTGCTAGTGTAGAAGGCCGCATGACCCGAATTGATGAAGGCCAAGATTTCGAGGTGATTGTAGATTATGCCCATACCCCGGAAAGCTTTGAAAAACTTTTCAAAGAAATTAAGCCAGTTACTAAGGGGCGCCTGATTGCGCTTTTTGGCAGCGCAGGGCGGCGTGACGAGGCAAAACGTGCAGAGCAGGGCAGAATTGCAGGAAAATACTGTGACATTGTTGTAGTAACCGAAGAAGATGACCGTGACATCGATGGTCTTGAAATTCTCAATCAAATCGCCAGCGGAGCAGAAGAGAGTGGCAAAATACGAGACAAGAACCTATTCTTGGTGCACAAACGCGAAGATGCTGTTGCTAAGACCATTGCACTGGCTCAAAAAGACGACGTTATTCTGCTACTAGGCAAGGGGCATGAAAAGTCTATTCTTACTAATGGTCCTAAAGCTGCAGAGATGCGCCACGAACTACAGAACGACGATGACCCACAGCGCGTAATCAAACGCGACTACGACGAAGTAAAAGTCGCCCACAAAGCGCTTCAAGATTCTAAATAAACACATTGCAAAAAAAGCAAAATTGTGCTAATGTATATCTATTACGTTCCTTTGTAAAACAAAAACATGAGTCAAGCAGAAAACACTAGTATCGGACGCGATTTTCCCATTACACCAGAGCATTTTAGTGGTGCATTAGAGTCTATTGGGCCTAATAATATTACAGTTATTAACCCTGAAGAATACAGCATGTTGGCTAGTCTCACAGATGAACAGGCTCGAGAATTGCCTGATGGCCTGTATGTTATCGACGAGACAGTTCGTGACAGAATGACAGCAGCCGGGGTAGATTATAATCATTTGAATAAAGCTATATTAGACTCCCTTGTCCCTGGTGAAATCTCCGAAGGTGATGCCGATAGACTTAAGTTAACACGTCAGAATTCAGCCCATCACGTCTTCTTTGGTGCAGTAAGAATCCAGGGCGAAAAAGCTGGCCCTCTTAATGCTCTTGTAGCCGTGAAGCCGCATATTGAAACAGAAAAAGGAGCAGCAGGAAAACCGTTCCGAGAACTAGGTAACCTGGCGTTGCTTCAAGGCATGGGCCATGAAGGAATATACAAGCCACTTGGTATTGTTAGGTCAAAAGAGTCAAATTTTGTGGTTACCGAAGCTAAAAGTGGCGTTAAGACGCTTGATAATCACCGGTGGTATGGTGACACAAATTTATTTACCGAACGAAGAAAAGCTCTGACGCACCAACAGCTCGAGAGTTTACATGGACGTGATGTAGAAGTTATCGCACGTGTTTTTGAGCTATTTGGTACAGTGCACGCTGCAGGTATATTCCATGGCGATGCCCAAATGAAGAATATTGGTTGGACGCGTGAGAGGGTTGCCTCCAGCCCCGATAGAAGGGCTTCTATAGGTGATGACTCGAGTGGAGTCGAGGATGTGAATTTTACACTAATCGATTTAGAAAATGCGCACATTTTTTCAGCTTCCGAGGAAGACTTTGGTGAAGATTATTATAGCCTCCTTGCCGAGCTGGCAGCTGATGATATTACCAAATTCATGGGTTCTGTGCCAAAAAATTCACGTAAACCAAATGGTTTATCGAGGAAAAAAGCGTCTGGGGAAGAAGGGTATAACGAGTTATTCGTTGAACTTTACCTTGATGCTTTCTTTCAACACCGAGGTACTGTAATGGGGCGAAATCAAGAGTCGGAAGACGAACAGGCGCTACGTAATAGTCTGCGTGTTAGCCTCCTATCTCAGCTTGCTAAGATTGATAATGCTAAGCTGGTTACTGTTTCTGACACGAGTACTTCAGACAATACTACAGCAGCTCTTGTCGGCTAAGCCTCGTGAACTAAAGTTTGTAGTTGTGCGCGAAGTAATTCGCTGATGCGAGGACCAAAAATATGTGCACGTGCAACCGCACTATCTACAAAGTCAGCTTCAGCAACAGGTGATAAATTGTACGGAGGCAAGAAGTATGCGCCTGTGTGTATACTATCGCTGCCATCCGAGGTTTTAATCTCTTCTACTGCTACCAAGTTAGTTACGTTTTCTACGGAAGGTAATGAACCTGTCGCATGGTACAGGTCAAGTAAGGTGGGTGCAAGAAACGCGTCACTTATCGTTCTTGCGGTTGGTACAGTGAAATCTAGACTAATAAGTTTTTGGGCAGTACCGCGAACAAAACGAAACGTCAGGTCATCAGTACGCTGTACGACAGGGAAAACATGCAGACCTGCATCTGTTAATACTGCTTCAGGCAGCTCCTGCCGTTCGGGTTGAAATGTTTGATGCACGAATAAGCGATGGCCATCATCAATTACGACATCAAGCGCAGCGTGTGGGTAGTTGAGGTCTGCCATCTCGAAGCCAAAAACCGAACCTAGCAAACCGCGTCTATCGAGGTCTGCATCGATTGCTTCTACTGATGTGGCACCGCCATAATTCTCAATAAAGGCATCGATTGCTGCTGATTCTGGCACGGGTTGCTCACCAGTAGTATTTTTTGACACACTCATTACATAAAATTATAAACCAAAAATACTAAAATGTCAACCTTAACCAATCTGTTATCTTTCGAATTCTAATATGTAGTTTGGTAGGCCGAATTACAAGGTTAGGGTAGTGCACCGAATATAGCCACCACCCTTAGCTAGTTCACTAATTTGAGGTGTTAAGGCCGTGAAGCCATGTTGCTGGAGAGCATTTTTTAATAAGGGAGCATTGGCGCTCATAACCACCGTTTCACCGGTTGATACAAGATTACATGCGAAGCCATTGATTGCCTCTGAGTAGTCTACTTCGATCTTTTCTACGCCATCATAGTCTCGGAGTATCTGGCGACTTTTTTTGGTAAATGCTGCTGGGCACCATGCTATCAGGCCCTTCTTGCCATCTACGGGTGCGCGAAGTATGGATAAAGCTAGGTCAATGTCGTAGAAAAAGCTATCGGGCCAGCCACTTGCTGAGTTGGTGACTGTGGGCCCAAAGCCGTGCCAAGTACGTTTAGGTATGGTTTGTAGGCTAATGACGTTATAGCCAAGCGTATCACGTAGAAAATCATGAACTTGCACGTCGGTTCGGTAGTAAGAGCCTGCAAATAAGTCATTACCGCAGGGCAGGGCATCACCTTGGCCACTAAAGCGTAGGTCATCTGGTACGTGTACAATTTTTTTCTGTAAATCACGCAAAATCTGCTCAGCATAAGGTTCTTCACTTTTCCGCGGACCCGGTAGGTTCGACATGACAGCAACATCATCCTTACAAAGCGCCCAATTGGCGGTGTAAACACCGTCTTGACATCCTTCTGGCGCTCGAACACTTGTTATCCGAACACCTGCTTTTTCCAGTGCAGAAGCGATGGCTGCGTGCTCCTCTTTGGCTTTAGTTATGTCGATAGGTACCGCGTCATCCATATATGGATTAATGGCATAACCGTCATCAAAATAGTCGGCACCACTCATAAGAACGTGTTGGTTAATAAGAGACATTACCAACGATTGTACCAGCAAACATGCTGATAATGCTATTGCATAAAAATATAAATTGTGCTATAATAATCGAAAATAAGGTGAAATATGAATTTGGATTTTGCATCAGGAATACATTTACAGTTTAAAGCTGCTCACGAAGCGGGGGTTAGTGCATTTGATTGTCGTATCCCCGTTGCTAGCCACGAATCGAACCGAATGACAGTTGGAATGCGCGCAGATAACTTGCCTAAGGTGAACCATCGAATTACGCTCAACCGGCATCCTGCTGGATTCTACCGTGTTGCTGTCGAGAGTGCGCTTGGTATGGCGTGCCCAGATCCTTTAGCGGGCGGAGAGATGGATATTGCTAATGCGCCACAAGACGTTATTGATGGGCCAGAGGTGCAGCATTACGAAGGTATTGTTGTTGTGAGTGAACCAGACAGGTACAAGATTATTGGAGCCGGGTATGACGGTTCATTTGGTAGGGTTAGTGGGCTAGGCGAAGAAATGCAAGATATGTTTGTGGCTCAGATTGCTAATGTGGCTACCAGACACGCACTCCTTGTAGGTGCGGCACTAAGCAACTAAATACCATTGGCGACATTGCACAAATACGCTATATATTGTAGAATATACTAAATGAGTGATATGTTGCAGAGTGGCGAAAGCCGATTACAGGATGTGCTGTACGATTATCAGGCATTACGTCAGATGGCAGGCCAGGAGCCAGAAGCTGTTGTTATCGACGAAGAGCTTATAGGTAGGGCGTCAGTTTTTACCGACCTGAATACCGGTAATCGTATCGCAATCGGCGAGCTCCCTGATAACCAGGCAGAGTTTACAGGCGCTATGTTGTCTATCTCGGGTCTTGGAAATGCGCTAGAAATTGAAGGGTTGCCCAAAGACTGCCGTGAAGCGGCGTTTGCCGTTACAAGTTTGGGGCGAGTGTTTGCCCGAGACCTGACACATAAATATACCTGGCAAGAATTTCCGGCATCATCGCTTGTACACGCTCTGGATATACCCCAGGCGAAACCCATAGCCGTTTCTGAGCAGGATCCAAGAAATGTTCCACCAATACTACCCGGCGAGGTGCCAGAAGTTGGTTACCCGTCAATCCTATACGAATACTACCAGCGTATTATAGATGCTGATATCTTGCCTATACCCCACGACAAATTGTATACCGAAATCTGTTCACTGTTTGACGCCGAGGTTCGCGACAAGTCTCATATACCGCTTCATACAAAAATAACTCGTGACGGCATGTTTGAATCACCTTTCAAGAAACAACTTTTTAGTCTAGAGGCTTGGGAAACAATGGCTCCCGATAGTTGTGGTTCAGACTTCGAGAGGAGTTTCTTTGTAAGATTCCATTCCCTCAATGGCAACACTGTTTTCCCTGGATTCAAGCTAGGCGTTGAAGAGACTGAAGAAAATATAGCACTACGTGGTAGCGAAAACTTCGAGTTCAAAATAACCCGAGGCGGCATGATTATTTATGACCAAGAAGACGGTCGTGTGGTTTTGCGTGCGCCACACCCTGTCTCGGTAAATATACTCTACAAAGCTCTCTCCATCGGCCAAGACTTTCAGGCTTGACGGCGATATTGGCACTCAGCTATTATGAGTGCTGAAAGTTAGCACTCAAACATTCTTAGTGCTAACGCTTTAACTAAGCCGAGGGAGATTTATCATGAACATTCAACCAATGGCCGACTATATTGTCGTGCAGGCCGAGCAAGCACAAACTAAAACCGCCAGCGGATTGTACATTCCGGGCAATGCGCAAGAAAAACCAAAGACCGCCAAAGTTGTGGCTGTCGGGTCTGGTGTGAAAGAAGTTAAGGTCGGTGAGCGAGTAATCTATAAGAACGAATACGAAGCTACTAACGTAAAAGTTGGTAAAGAAGAGTTCACGCTGGTATATCGAGCCAACATAATCGCGACTGTTAAATAGGAGGAGTATCGATGGGTAAAAAAGTATTTTATGACGATGATGCACGACGCCGAATCTTGAGCGGTGCACAAATTTTATACGACGCTGTTAAAACCACTATGGGGCCAAAAGGCCGTAACGTAGTGATTAGTAAGAGTTACGGTGGAGTTACCGTAACTCACGATGGTGTGACAGTTGCCAAAGGCGTAGAAATTGCCGATGTTGATGACGAAACACTGGGTTACAAAGTAGGCGCCGAGCTCATCAAGCAAGCGGCAAACAAAATGAACGATGTTGCTGGCGATGGCACAACAACCGTTACTGTTCTGACCTATCATATTCTTAATGAAGCCAATAAGTTAATTGCTGCTGGTCACAACCCGATGCTTCTCAGAAAAGGGCTTGAAGCAGCCGCTACCGACGTAATCAAAAAGCTTAATAGCATGGCCGAAGACATCACCGGTAAAAAGAATCGAGTTGCTGAAGTCGCCACTATTAGCGCCGGAGATGCCGAGATTGGTAAGTTAATCGCCGATATTATCGACAAGGTTGGCAAAGATGGTGTTGTCACGGTCGAAGAAGGTCAGGGCTTAAAGCTCGAAAGCGAAGTAGTTGAAGGCTTCACCATGGATCGTGGTTTTGTAAGTGCTTACATGGTAACCGATGCTACCCGCATGGAAGCTGTCTACGATAAGCCTGCAATTCTTATCACCGACAAGAAGATTAGCTCAGTCCAAGAGTTCTTACCGGTACTCGAACGATTAGCGCAAAGTGGCAAAAAAGACTTGGTTATTATTGCTGAAGACGTCGAGGGTGAAGCATTAGGAACTTTGATTCTTAATAAACTCAAGGGTGTCTTTAATACTGTAGCCATCAAAGCTCCAAGTTTTGGCGATAAGCGGGCTGACCGGCTCCAAGACATCGCAATCTTAACCGGTGGTCAGGTGATTAGCGACGACCAAGGTGTTGCCTTTGAAGATGTTGAGTTGGATATGCTTGGTTCGGCACGCAAGGTTATTGTTACCAAAGACGAAACTACAATCATTGAAGGGGCGGGCAAGGCAACTGCCGTTAAAGCACGCATTGCTCAGATTAACGCTCAAATCAAAGACTCCACAAGCGAGTATGACAAAGAAGACCGCGAAAAACGACGCGCGAGCCTTGAAGGCAAAGTGGCTGTTATTAAGGTTGGTGGTGCTACCGAGACCGAAATTGAAGAAAAGAAATTCCGTGTTGACGACGCTGTTGCGGCAACCAAAGCAGCACTCGATGAGGGAATCGTACCTGGTGGCGGCGTGACACTCGTCAATTTAGCGAGTGGCATCAAGACTACCGGCCACGATTCAGTAGCTGCCGGTACAACATTGCTGCAAAATGCGCTTGAACAGCCTTTCCGTATTCTCATGAATAACGCGGGTGTTAATCCAGACGAATGGCTTCCACAAGTTAAGAAGGCAAAGCCCGGCCATGGCGTTAACGTCAATGACCCATCAAAACTAGTCGATTTGAAAGTAAATGGTGTCGTAGACCCAGTGCGGGTTACTCGTGAAGCAATCCAGAATGCAGTTTCTATTGCTGGGACGAGCATGACCATGGGGGCGCTGGTTGTTGATATACCAGAGAAAGAGTCAGAAGCTCCAGCTATGCCTGGTGGCGGTATGGGGATGATGTAACAACAGAGACAACTATTGTCTTTTAAAAAGACGGCTCACGGGCCGTCTTTTTAATTGGTTGCTTACGTCCAGCCGTCTTCGGTACCTCTGATAATTGCTCGCGAAAGGTGATTGCCGAATACTTCATAAAAGGTAACTGCACTTATATCGCTAACCACGCCCATGCCTCGGTTGGTGGCTTGCGGGTCGTAGTCATCGGCGTATTGTAGGCGTACCAGATTATCGAAGAAGTTAGCAACATCAACCAAGGCAGTATCGTCACGGTCGGTAAGCATGCCATGGAGTTTGCGCCAGGTACCCGACCAAGTTGCTTCCTCGGCGTCTGTTGCATCGTCAAAAAAGTGAATAGCTTGATTCCGGGTAGTCTCGGCAAAGCCAGTGACAAAGCTGGCTAGTGTTGTCTCTGCTTCGGTAATATCTTGCCGTGCCTTTTGGATATCATCTTCAGAATATTTAGAAAGGCTCCTCTGTATCTCGTCACCCAGAAAGCCTTCCTCGACAATTTTAGCCGTAAATTCATCACCAAGCATCTCTTTGATTCTTTTAAAATCATCAAGCTCACTCATTTCTTTCATGAGTGCATTTCGGGCTTCTGGGTTGTTCTGTTGCGCGTCAGCTTCGATGGTTGCGAGGGCCGTAGAATACTTACCAAATGTTCCAGATAACATAAAGCTCAGTTCAAATTCCATTGAAGTGGCGAACAGGCTCGGGTCGATTTCGGGCATGACTCTATAATACCGTGGAGGAGGACCAATATAAACAGTAAGTACAATAGACAATGTTGTCAGAAAGTCCAATTTGTACTATTATAGGTATAACTGATTGACGGGAGAGTCTATGTCGATATTGAATCGTTTCAAAAAAACACCAGTGAATCCGTCTTTGCCTCCTGAAATTCAGGCCTATTCTCAGGCTGAACGTCGAGAGCGCATGGGTGTAGCTTGGCTTGTAGGTATTGTTTCACTTATCGTCTCGTTAATTCTTATAGTGCTGTTATTCCTAGGCGGTCGCTGGGTATTCCGAAAAATTGCGCACAAAGATACCACTGCTCCTACACCAGTTATTACGCGAGATGAAAATAAAAACAAAGCCACTGATAAGCCAAAGAGTACGGATGACACCTCTGACTCAAATGCTACCAGTAATCCTTCCTCAAATAGCACCCCAAATGGTAATGGAAACACGGCGCCTACACCGGCACCGCAACCGAGTACTCCACCAGCCAATCAGGGAACAAACTCTACGCTACCAAATACTGGCCCAGACGTAGATTTATAGTAAGTAGACTAGCAGTGTTTATGCCGCTGGAGGTGTAGCTTGTTTGTTCTGCGTGAAATAGTTAATCTCGTTAACTACATCAAGTAATGCTTGAGCCTTAATTTTTTCGTCAGTGATTGAGTTAGCGGCGTCATAGGCTTGCTGAATTAGGCTTTGGTCGTCACTGGCTTGAATCATCATCATCGTAGTGCGGAATTTTTCTTCAGGAGTTTGTTCTAGGTGGTCTAGGAGGGGGGTTAGACTTTGGAGTGCATTTTGCTTAATACTCAGCAAATCTCCACTTACTACAGGAGTGGGTACTGCGGAAGGAGCCTCTTGGCTCGGAACGTCGGTGGTAATGACTGGTTCGGCGACAGCTAAGCTCGGAGCAGATTCTACTGGCTCAAGTGTGGGTGCAGCAGCAGGTTCTGGGGCAGGAGACGGCGTTGCCGGTGGGTCCAGCGATAAACTCGTTGTATTAAAGGAGCCACCATCCGAAGCTGGTTCAGCTAAGGGTGCGCTCGGTGCTGCAACGGGGTCAGTTGCTCCGACTGGTGCATCAATTGCAGGCGCTGACGTTATTACGGACTGGTCTGGTGCAGGCACCTGTACAGTTGCATCTTGCGTTACTTGACTTTGGTCATTCTGGTCGAACATTCCCACCCCCCGTTTTAGCAATAGTTATTTCACTTAGTTCCACTATACCATAAGCGTTAACAGACCAAAATACCCAGAACGCTTACGGTATAATAGGGGTACCATAATAGGAGAATGCTGTGCTAGACGACCTGAAGTATATTCATGAAAAAGATGCCCAAGATGCGCTCGGAATTGCAGCCAAGCAGCCCGTACAACTATTGCACGATTTTTCGGTTTCTAAAACTGGCCCAGCTGGCCCCTTCGCCAATATTGTGTACGCAGGTATGGGCGGTTCATCCTTGGCAGCATTAATAAGCCAAACCTGGCCAGGCTATAAAGTACCGTTCGAAATTAGTCGTGACTACCATATTCCAACTTATGTTTCTAAAGAAACATTATTTATTGCGTGCAGTTACTCTGGTAATACTGAAGAGACTCTTGCAGCATTGGCGGCAGCCGAAAAGGCAAAAGCTACGATAGTTGTAATTACTGGCGGCGGTAAACTCAAAGAGATTGCTGAGCAAAAAAAGTACCAGTTGGTTATATTGCCTAAAGCCGAGCAACCTCGATATGCCGTTTTCTATAATCTAAAAGCAATTCTAGAAGTCGTAGAAAAGGCAGATGTGCTTCTGCAAAAACCCTCCACTAAAGAACTTCAAGCCATTTGCCAGTTTTTAGAAAAGAACACAGCGAATTTACTGCCAATAATCCCAACTAATCAAAACCCAGCGAAGCAGTTGGCACAAGAGATTGCCGGTAAGAGTCTAGTGGTCTATGCTGGCCCGATGCTCGCTGCGGCAGCCTATAAATGGAAGATAGGTTGTAACGAAAATGCTAAAAACGTAGCCTGGGCAGGTTATTTGCCAGAGTTTAGTCATAATGAGTTTATCGGCTGGAGTTCACACCCTACACATAAGCCATATACTGTCGTTGACCTTCGTTCTTCGTTCGACCATCCGCAAGTACAAAAGCGCTTTATTCTGAGTGCCCGTCTACTATCTGGTAAGCGACCAGAGCCGCATGTAGTTGAGGCTCTGGGAAACACAATACCCGAGCAATTATTCTGGTCAGTACTTATGGGCGACTTCACCACGCTCTATTTGGGGCTGCTTAACGGCGTAAATCCATCACCGGTAGAACTGGTCGAGAAGCTAAAAAAAGAACTAGCGTAGTTACAAGGCCATCACTATACTTGTGGTATGCAGGTCAAGACACCTAATGATGTCAAAAAACTAGGCACAATTTTGTCGGTTTGGGCACATCCCGACGACGAAACTTTTTGCGCGGGGGGTATTTTAGCGGCAGCGGTGAAAAATGGTCAAAAAGTCATCTGTGTAACTGCGACTAGGGGTGAGTCTGGGGTCCAAGACACTAAACAATGGCCAAAGCATCAGCTGGCTTCAATACGCGAGCGAGAACTACGGGCTGCCCTAAAGGTGCTAGGTGTAGTCGAACATCATTTTCTCACCTATAAAGATGGCCACTGCAGTACCGTCCCTCTCGAGGTGGCTGCTGCGGATATTGTTGAAGCCATAGACACCTATCGGCCAGACACTATACTAACTTTTGGGCCTGATGGCTTGACGGGGCACCCAGACCATCAAGCGGTATCACGATGGGTCGAGGCGGCAGTTTCCGGGCATGTTAATCAGCCTGTCGTATTCCATGCCGTGTTGACTGTAGGCCAATATACACGATATTTAGCCTCGGCAGACGCTAAGCTGAATTTTTTTTATAATATCGACCAGCCACCCCTGGTTTCATCAAAAGATTGTGACATTTGTCTGTGCTGTACCGACGAACTATGTGATTGTAAGTATGATGCTTTTTCTGCTATGCCCTCGCAGTATGCACATGTGCAGGCACAGTTCAGTGAGGTGTATCTAAAAGAAGCCTTTCGAATAGAGGCATTTGTCAGGAGTAATAATGCAAAGTAAAGCTCAAACGGTAGAACAATACCTAGAAGAACTACCACAAGAACGCCGCGAGGCCCTAGAGGCGGTTCGTTCAGTTATTCTGGCTAATATCCCAGACGGCTATGAAGAGGCGATGAATTGGGGAATGATAACGTACCAGGTACCTTTAAGTACTTTTTCGGAGACGTATAACAAGCAGCCTTTGATGTACCTGGCGCTAGCAAGTCAAAAAAATAATCTGGCACTGTATATGACAGGATTAACTATGGATTCACAAATGAGTCGTAATTTTGAAGCGGATTATGCTGCTACAGGCAAGCGAAGAGATATTGGTAAGTCATGTGTTAGGTTCAAAAAAATTGCCGACCTCCCACTCGATGTTGTCGCTCGCTATATTCCAAAAGTAACAGTCGATATGTTAGTAGATTACCACCAACGAGTTCATGCTGAGTCTTAGACGGGTTTATCTTTGAAGCCGAGTAGGTAACCACAGTAACTGACGATAAAATGCATTACAAAAAAAACGCCAATGACCACAAGATAATCTTGGAGCTTGAGCTGAATGAAGGGTAGGCTAAAGAGCATTGCGCCAATAACGTAATCGAGCTGATCAAAACCAAGCCAAGCATTGCCCGAGGCAATTCCTCTGCGCCGCTTAAAGAAACTCTCTACGGCATCGCCGAACAAAGCTCCGAACCCGATGAAGCAACCAATTAAAAAGTGCTCAATGGTGGTGCCAGTATCCACGCCTAGTTGTGGGTATATCAACCAGGCTGCAATGCCAGAGACAAGAGTACCAAATACTAATCCTCGCCACGTTTTATTCTTGCCAAGCACATATTGCTGCCCAATCTTGTTACCGAAGTCTAACGGAGTCTTCCAACGATTAAGTAGCGGAATTTTATTAGCAATCGGGGGAGCCGAATTAGCTAGGCCGGCCGGAAGGAAAAAAAGTAACGCAAATAATATATCGTTCATGGTTATGGTTTTTTAGTCCCCTTCAGTTTAGCACGCAGTCGGTGATATTTGGGGTACAGCAGGCTAGAAAGTGGTGGTCGTGTGGTTCGTCGTCGGCTAGTGGCAAGTAGTTTGATTAGATTTTCTTGCGTAGGCTTAGCACCAATCTCTGTATAGGTACTGGCCATGCCTTTAACGCCGTGGGCGTCGCTACTCGCAGCCATAGCCTTACTGTGGATTCGCGCCCATGTGGTGGCTAAAGGCCCACGGTTCTGAAAGAATGCTCGACCGTTATGCACTTCAACGATATCAACGTAGCTAGCAATACTATCAAGTGTTTGTTTTGTAATCCCCTTACGGACGGTTTCGAAGGGATGGGGAATGTATACTAAGCCACCTTGATTCTTGATTGCTTTCACTGTCTGAAGGGCAGATTGATGAGGTTTGACCAGACTGGCTAGATATAAACCTACAATTTCACCCTCGGATGTAGTGATTTCTTGCCCCACGATTATGGCATCGCCAAGCTTGGTCTGTAGATGCTGGGCCATGTCGATGCGGTCGTGGTCGGTTACCGCGATGAAGTCAATCAGATTGCCTTGGATTAGCTTGGTATAGTCTGCTTCAGTCACTCCACCATCTGGTGATGCGGTTGAATGAGTGTGTAAGTCAATACGGATAGTTTTCATAGACGCTGCATTAATGAGCGCATTCGACCAAGCGCAGTCAAAATGCTAGTTGCTGCGATGAAAACCACAACCAGATACAGGCGGTCAGCCAAGAGGCCCAAAAAGAAGAATGTTAAGCGCACGTCGTAAGTCATGATACCGCCGCGAAAGCTTTTGTTGGTTTCGTGCTTGGTTTTGCTTTTTGTGGTAACGGCCTCACCCCAGGCATTTACGTAGCTAACGAGCAAAGATATACCGCAAGTAGCAACAGCCCATACGGCAAAGTAGGCTTTATTATTGGCAACGAAGTAGTAAGCGGCCCCGACATACAGCAGGACTTCTTTGATTCTATCGGTAATTGAATCAAGTAGCATGCCTCGAGAGCTAGAAGTTTTTTGCAAACGTGCAACTGCACCGTCTAGAGCATCGAATAAACCGAACACCAGCAATAGGCCGGCTGCCCAGTAGTTGTGCCCCCAAGCAATTAATAGGGCAATTGGTATGTGAGTAAGTAGGCTGGTGATGGTAATAACATTTGCCGAAATACGGCCGCCAGACAAGTGATTGAGTATAACTGCAAGTTGCCCAATAAGGCCTCTAATAATATTCCGAATAGTGCTGACCAGTCTTTGGATAAGCTGCATTACAGGTATTATACCGTATGCGACATGCGTTATTCCAAGGGGTTGCTATAATAGGGGTATATGAGTATCCCAAAAACCGTTAAGGTTTTGCTGTTTTCGAGTGGAGTTAGTGGATTATTGTTTATTGCTCGTGCTATATCTCTTGGGAGTACCGATTATTGGTACCTCAACTGGAATCTATTTTTGGCCTGGCTTCCATTTCTATTTTCTTACCTTGCAGTTCGCTATGTCACTAATCATGGGTGGCTTCACCCCAGGGGTCTATTGCTGATAGCACTGTGGTTAGCATTCTTACCTAACAGTTTTTACATTGCTACAGACTTTATACATCTGCTAGAAAGCCCGACCAGCTCGCTATTGTTTGATACGGTACTTATACTATCGTTTACCTTTAACGGTTTCTTGCTTGGATACTTGAGTATCTTACCTATACATAGTTTGTTGATTCGCCGTTTGCGACCCACACGGGCGCACATCACCATAGCCAGTACATTCTTATTGTGCAGCTTCGCAATATATCTTGGGCGTTATCTACGATGGAACACTTGGGATATTGTCAGTAACCCACTTGGCTTGTTATTTGATGTGTCGGAGCGGTTCATAAACCCGTCATCTCACGAGCAGACCTTTCGTACGACTGCACTATTCTTTGTGCTAATAGGTACCTTCTATGTCGTGTTGTGGCAGCTAGGTACAGAAAAAATTCACACCTCGTCAAAGCCCACCAAGGGTAATCAGTAGCCATTAGGCGCCTAACAGGTTAAAATAGAAGCAATGAATGCTATAAAAAACGCTATCGAGCAGGCTGTTGCTGATTTGTTTCAACTTGATGTCGAAGCAGAGCTTACACGCCCAGACCCGCAATTTGGTGACTTCGCCACTAATGTGGCGCTGCAGTTGGCTAAGCAAGTAGGAAAGAATCCTCGTGATGTTGGAGAACAATTAATCACGCAGCTCATTGCCAATAAGTCTGACGACATCGCAGAAGTAACTCTGGCGGGGCCGGGATTTATTAATCTTCGAGTGAGTGATACCGTTTTGCTGGCGCAGTTACGCCAAGCCACGGAAATAAATCAAAGCTTAGCTAACAAGCAGGTGGTTACTGAATACTCAGACCCAAATCCTTTCAAGGTACTCCATGCCGGACACCTGTACACCAGTGTGGTAGGTGACGCCATATCTAACTTGCTGGAAACGGCCGGGGCAGATGTACATCGGGTCAATTTTGGTGGTGACGTGGGTTTGCATGTAGGTAAAACACTCTGGGCTGTTCTAAAAGACCTCGGAGGGGAGCATCCAGAAAAACTAGATGATATTGCCGAGTCAGATCGGTCTGAGTGGCTGGCACGTTGTTATATAACTGGCACTAATGCATACGAAGATGATCAAGCTGCCAAAGAAGAAATCATAGCCTTCAATAAGCAGGTATATGCTACGCACAGTAACAACGACAAAGAGTCGCCATTTGCCAAGATTTACTGGACAACTCGGCAGTGGAGTTATGACTATTTTGATGACTTTTATAAGCGCATTGGTTCTAATTTCGAACGTTATTATCCAGAGAGCACAGTGGCAGATTTAGGCCTCACAACTGTTAAAGCGCATATCCAACAGGGTATCTTTGAAGAATCTGACGGTGCGGTAGTTTTTAGGGGTGAGCCATACGGTCTGCATACACGGGTATTTATAAACAAAGAGGGTCTGCCGACTTACGAGGCTAAAGACGTTGGCCTGATTATGACCAAGCATCAAGACTACGCCTTTGATAAATCTGTTGTTATTACTGGCAACGAGCAAGAGCAGTATATGGCAGTGGTTTTGAAAGCTATTGAGCAGTTCGAACCTGACCTAGTAGCCAAGACTGCACATCTAACTCACGGCCTGGTTAAGCTTAAGGGCGGAGTTAAGATGAGTAGCCGAAAGGGCAATATCTTACGTGCGGTAGACGTGCTGGACGCTGCCCAAGCAGCCAATACAAAGGCTGATGCTACAGTTACACTAGGTGCTGTTAAATACGCTTTCTTGAAAGTACGGACTGGCGGTGATATCATATACGACCCCGAAGAATCAGTCAGTACCGAAGGTAATAGTGGGCCTTACTTGCAGTATGCACACGCACGAGCATCAAGTATTCTCCGAAAAACTGAACACAAAATTGATGCACCGAACCAGCTCGATGCTGCCGAGAGGGTACTGGCTGTTAAGATTACTGAATTTAGTGAGGTGACTAGCAAGGCTGTGATAGAGCTTGCTCCACACCTAGTTTGTACCTACTTGTATGAACTCGCCCAGGTGTTTAATCGTTTTTACGAGCACAACCGTGTTATAGGTGACGAGCGGGAATCAGCTCGACTATACCTAATTAGCCAATACGTTGCGGTTCTTAAAAAAGGACTTAATATTCTTGGAGTTCACGCGCCGGCCACGATGTAGCAGGTAATTTACCTAATCGTCGGTCGACCACTCGTTGCGCCTTTGCAAATATTCCACATACTAGAGCACCAGCAATGCGGTTTTTGAGAGGGTCTTCATTCCAACGAACAGGCTTACCGCCTCTTAGAACATCTATGTGATTTTGAGCGGCTAGGCTATAAGCCACTCCCAGCCCTGCAGACAGAGTGAAGGCTACCGCATCACGTTGTCGTACTGAGTCGGCTGCATTGCGAACATTCTCTACTGCGCCAACCGCAAGCATCGCACCGTCTAGTGCGAAGCTAGCTGGAGTAGGTTCTGGGTTTAGACTTGCTTTTGCTGCGAGCACTAAAGGCATTGCCTCCATGGTAATTGCTGCAGTATGAACATCGGTGGGTAGAAAAGTGTTAGACATGACCGAATTATACCAGATACAATGCATCTAACATGACGACAGTGAAGCTTATTCAACAAGCCCTACGTGATCAATCCGACCCCATAAAGGCAGATTTTTTTCCACATTTTTTTAAGCTTGAACCAGGCGACAAGGATGAATTTTTAGGAGTTACCGTACCTAAGCAGCGAACTATCGTTAAAGAATTTTATCGCCAGATATCATCGGAAGAGGTTGCACAACTACTTCATTCAACGGTGCACGAAGAGCGATTAACGGCGCTTATGATTTGGGTTTTACAATACCAAAAGGGTACTGAAGAACAAAAGAAAGACATCTACAATCTATACCTAAAGAATACCAAGTGGATTAATAACTGGGATTTAGTAGATGCTAGTTGCCGAGATATCGTCGGTGCATTTCTACAAGACAAAGACCGCAGCATTTTAGATACGCTGAGTCATTCAGCGAACATTTGGGAGCGTCGAATTGCCATTGTTTGCACCTGGCAATTCATTCGACTCGGTGACTTTGAGTGGACGCTTCGGCTCGCCGAACAGTATCTAACTGATAACCATCACTATATACACAAGGCTACCGGCTGGATGTTACGTGAGGTGGGCAAGCGAGACCGGCAGGTTCTGGTGGATTTCTTAGAAGCTCATGCAGCCCAGATGCCCCGCACTGCACTTCGATACGCAATCGAACATTTCGACAAAGATACCAGACAACACTTCATGAATCAAAAATTGACGAACTGAGCTACAATAACGTTAGCGGTATTGTTAAAAATATAACTCTAATTGAGGGAGATAAGATGAAAATAAACTATCCTGCACTGTATGGAATTGCAGCTGGGCTGTTCGTGCTATTCGATGCAATCTGGTTAGGTGCTATTGCAAAAAAGCTTTATGCAACAGAACTTAAGGGGCTGATGACAAATAATGTGAAGTGGGGCGCGGCAGTTTTGTTCTATCTCGTGTTTATTGCCGGCTTGCTATATTTTGTAGTCGGGCCTGCGTTAAAAGCCGACTCTAGTAGTAGTCTAGTTTTCGCTGGTGCATTTTTCGGATTTGTAACCTATGCTACGTATGATTTAACTAACTACGCAACGCTTAAAGGCTTCCCACTAAAGATAGTCATTATCGATATGTTGTGGGGCTCAACAGTGAGCGCTATGGTTGCGTGGTTTTCGTACTTAGTGTATACAAAGGTTATAAAATAAAGGAGTTACGGTGAACAAGCAACTTAAAGGTTTTATGGATTTTGTGCGCGAACAAGGTGTCGTCGGCTTAGCGGTCGGTCTGGCAATTGGTACCCAGGCAGGCAAAGCAGTCGAAGCATTGGTCAAAGGGCTTATTAACCCTATTGTGAGCTTTATTGTTGGTGATACCAAGGGCCTTGAAGACGCCACTTGGACAGTCTATAAAGGCTCTGAGCGACAGTTAGTATTTGGATGGGGTGGTATAGTTTCAGCCCTCATTACTCTTGTAGCCGTTGCAGCAGTTATCTATTACGTCGTACATGGTCTAAAACTCGACAAATTAGATCGCAAAAAAGATAAATAGTAGCTATACTATAAGTCTAGGGCACTCCAAGTTTGCTCCCGGAAAGGATGAATATGCCATCGGGAATACCGCCTAGCAGACATACACAGCAATCGGCGTGCACAATAATGCACGACACATAACCGTCAGAGAAATCTGGCGGTTTTTTTATGTCTTGAAAACAACGCAATGCAAGCAGTAACACAGGAGTGAAACATGGATAAAATAGCAGGCGACTACTTAGGTAAGAACATCATTTCAATTGAGCAATTTGATCACCCTGATATTGAAATATTATTCGAGGAAGCAAATCGACTACAAACTGTTACGGAAAGAGGGCTATGCTATCCGTATCAAGATGGTAGAATACTCACCAACTTATTCTACGAGTCATCCACTAGAACATCATCTTCGTTCGCTGCCGCAATGCAACGACTAGGGGGAGGTGTGATTCCTATAAATGATGTCACGTATTCATCGGTAAGTAAGGGCGAGAATCTAGCCGATACGGTGCGAACGTTAGCGCAGTTTTCAGACGCTATAGTGCTCAGGCATCCCGAACAGGGTAGCGCCC
Source organism: uncultured Candidatus Saccharibacteria bacterium (assembly GCA_964409615.1). Taxonomy (GTDB): domain Bacteria; phylum Patescibacteriota; class Saccharimonadia; order Saccharimonadales; family AWTP1-31; genus AWTP1-31. The sequence continues at coordinate 601,364 of CAYPDT010000001.1, forward strand.
AAATTGCTGCCGAGTATTCTGATAAGCCAATAATTAATGGTGGAGATGGCATCGGTGAGCACCCTACCCAAGCCCTACTCGATTTGTATACAATTCAACGCGAGCAGGGCACTTTAGATAATTTACGGGTAGCCCTGGTGGGTGACCTCAAACACGGTCGGACGGTACATTCACTTGCGCAACTATTGATGGGCTACGGAGCAACACTTACCTATGTAGCGCCAGAAGGTTTTGAAATGCCCAGCGAGCTTGTAAAGCGTGCGGCTGAAGCAAGATGTGAACAAGTGGTAGTCTCGGATATTACCGATGCAGTAGTCGACCAAGATGTGATTTATGTAACTCGAGTACAAGCTGAGCGTATGGGAGGTCGAAGTGACCTTCATGGTAGAAATGCACTGAAAAAGTTACAAGATGGCTATCGAATTACCCCAGAAGTTATGGAGCATGCACCAGAAACTAGTACATTAATGCACCCATTGCCACGTGTGGGCGAGATTGATATGGCGGTCGACAAAGACCCACGAGCGGCTTACTTTCGACAAGTACAGAATGGCTTGTATATACGCATGGCACTACTCAATCTAGTACTCGGGAAGGTTATTGATAGAGTATGATGAGAGTATGGATGACAAAGATTGGAAGAAAAAATTAACCCCGGAACAATACCAGGTGTTACGCAATAAAGGCACCGAATCACCCGGCAGCGGCAAGTTTCTGAACCACAACGAAAAAGGAATGTATACCTGTGCTGCTTGTGGCAACGAGTTGTTTAGCAGTGATAGCAAATATGACTCTACCGAGCCAGGCCTTATCGGTTGGCCAAGTTTTTCAGAGTTGGCCAGCAATGCCGCTGTGAAATTACTGCCAGACGACAGCCTTGGCATGCGACGTACCGAAGTAATCTGTGCTCAGTGTGGCGGTCATCTTGGTCATGTGTTTGCAGCTGGCGACTCACCGACAGGGCAGCACTATTGCATCAACTCTGCGGCCCTAGATTTTGTAAAAGAATAGATTAGCAAAATAAGCAATAAAGTACTATAATCGTCTACTACAGAACGATTTTATTACACATGGCAACATTTAACCCGCTTGGCATTCCTACAGAATTTACTACTGGTTACAGTTTTGAAGTACCAGTTGAGTTTGCTGCTACGCAGGAACGATTAGTACCAAGTGTTGCTACCCTCGAACAGCAATTTGATATGTATTTAGGCGTTAATGATATGGCTGCACCAACATATGAGGCAGTACTTTGTGACATGCAAGCAGAAGCTCTCGAATCACATCTACTTGATTATGTCGGTGATGTCGAAGTAGATGAACTAGATTTATTCAAAGACGCTGCATCATACTTTGCGAAGCGTGGAGTGAACATATTTCGACGTTTACATCCCACAGACGAGACTAACAACCAGAAGATACAGGCATCTGCAGTTACACCTCAAGCACTTATAGATGCTTACCAATATGCCTTAATTGGCGACCAACTTGGCTCGCCCACGCTAGTTCTGACAGCAGTACAGATGTATAACGCTCACTTTCACGCACAACACCGCGCCAACACTGCCCAAGCGGAATTGGCGTCTATCGAAGTGCTCACGCCACCGGTGCTCACTGTAATACAGGGTGGCGCTTCAAACACTGCCGCAAGCTAGACTGACTTATTTTGTCGAAGTAGGTTGTTCGTAGTATTTTGCACCCCACTGAGCTAGCTGTTGAAGGGCAGGCACGCAGTCTAAGCCTTTTTGGGTGATGGTATATTCCACGCGCGGTGGAACTTCGGCGTATGATTTTTTCGTAATAATGCCACATTGTTCCAGGTCATCTAAGCGCTGCGACAGCGTACGAGGGCTGATGCCAGCCAGTGATTTCTCAAGTTCGCCAAAGCGTTTAGAACCGCCATTTAAGTCACGTAAAATAAGGGCCGACCATTTGTTGCCAAGCACACTGAGTGCATTGGCGAGGCAGCCATCTTTTTCTTCTATTTGCGCGCAAATATTTTCGTCCATGCTTTACAAAGTATAGTGATATGCGTTATAGTGCATTCACTAACTATAAAAAGTATAGCATGGAGATGTAACAGATGAAAGTACAAATTATTATTGGTAGTACTCGCCCAGGCCGACAGTCGGATAAACTAGCCAAGTGGGTGACTAATCACACTAAAGAATTCCAGAACATCGAAACCGAGGTTGTTGATTTACAAGACTATGACCTGCCTCTTTTCAATGAACCGAGTTCACCACAATACACACCAGACCGAAAGACAACTGGTGTGGTAAAGCAATGGATTGATAAACTGGCCGAAGCAGATGGCTACATTCTTATTACTCCAGAGTACAACCGTTCAACTTCTGGGGTATTAAAAAACGCTATCGACTATATCGACTACCAGTGGGACAAGAAGCCTGTTGCCATAGTTGCCCATGGTAGTACTGGTGGTGCACAGGCAGTAGGCCACCTACGAGGAATCATTCCTGGTGCGCTTGGTGTCTCACTGCCTAGAGTTGTCTATTTTGCACACCGTGTTGGTGACGTCGTGAATGAAGAAGGTGAATTAGCAGAAGAATTGCGAAACAACCCCTGGGGGCCAGAAGCTGCGCTCAAACAACTTCTGACGGATCTTGACTGGTATCTTTCAGCACTCCGAAAAGCATAGCAACAGCAGCCTTTAGTTAATAGAGGTCATAAAGTTGTATAAATATCACAAATATATTATAGTACGGCCAATACTATTAGTAATTTGAGAGATAATTCACACTATGGCAGACCATACTTCTAGCGAATTTTACGGTGCACACATTGTTAGCGACCAAGACCCGGCTTCTCAAGCAGCATTGTTCCGTATTCTTGGTATCAAACCACCAGAATCATCTTCATCCGAAGCAGCTATGGATAGTTTCTTCGATGATGAAGGAGCGTATGGTGAGGCGGCTGCCGAGCAACCGGACTACCGAGCTTACACAGACTCAGCTAGCCAACTCCGTGCAGATGAACGCGCTCAATACAGTGGGCTTTCCGATGAGCGAATAACTGATGATAAGTTTGGATTGTGGGCCATTCCAGCACCTGGCGAGGACCAGTTAAATAGTCAGCCGTTTTCAACCGATGCACAGTCTGGCTCACGACTCGACAGTCTATTCAAAACCGCAACAACCGGCGAGGTACCGGTTGTTGTATCTACCGAAAAAACTCCGGTCGAACCAGCTAAAACTGTAAGATCTCCACTTTTTGGCACTCCAGTTAAGGCGGCTGCGCCAGCAGAGGCTGTTGTTGCACCTGAAACTCTAGAGCGTCGAAAGTTTAGTCTACGCACCAAATTGGTTGCAATTGGTGCGGCAGTCCTGACAATTGCTGGAGTGGCAGCCGGTGTGTGGTATACGCGATCTGATGATAATGGTCCAGAAAAAGATGAGCGTGTAGCAGCTGCTACAGCTACCGTCAGCACCACAACACTGCGGCCTACGGCTACAACCACAACAACTACATCACCTGTAAGCACAACTACGGTGCCACAGTCGACTACAACCACACCGAATAATAGCCAGCTCACTCAATTAAATGGTGCTCCATCTGGGAAAGCTGAAAACACTCCACCCCCGCAGCAAGTTTCATCAGCTACCGTTTGTGTGGAGCGAGGGGATAACCTTACAAAAATTGTAAAACAGCAAATTTTTGGAGAAGGTAGTGGTGCGATTGTTGATGGTAACCGAATTCTTTCAGAGATTGTTCGGCAGGGTGTTCTGGATACGGCACAGTCGAACAAGTTAATAGGTAGTAAAGCCGATTTACTGCGTGTTGACCAATCTTTAGAAATACGTTGGAGCCCAGATTTTCAGAAAAAGGTAGATGCTGGTCGTATTGCTGTTGAACGCCTCAAGGCCTAGGCTGTAATCTGCTACAATACGGTTTATGGATAAAAACGCCACACCAACAAAATTACTCTGGGTCGACTTAGAAATGACTGGTCTTGACCCAAAAACTGACCGAATTGTTGAAGTGGCGATTGAAGTAACCGACTTCGACTTTAAGGTTCTAGACCGCTATGAGGCAGTAATTCATCAGTCAGATGAAGTTATTAGTTCTATGAATCCCTGGGCAGCTTCGCAGCATTCTGCAAGCGGCCTGACTGCAAAAATACGTTCTAGTACCAATAGCGAAGAGCAGGTTGTTGGCGAGGTTATCGGGCTTATCAAAGCACAATTTGGTGACGAAATGGCTATTTTGGCAGGTAACTCAATTTATAACGATCGGATGTTTATTAAGCAGTGGTGGCCAGAGGTTGATGCTTTGTTACATTACCGCATGGTAGATGTCAGTAGCCTAAAAGTTATCATGCAGGGCAAATATGGATACGTGCACGAAAAAGACAGTAGCCATCGGGCACTCGACGACATTCAAGCATCAATTACTGAACTAAAAGACTATTTGGTGAAACTTAAACATGAATCATAAACAAGTAGAAGAATATATCTTGAGCATGCCTAATGCTAAGCTCGACTATCCTTTTGGTGACGACGTTGCAGTGTATAAAGTGCCCGTAAAAGGTGATGACAAGATGTTTGCGCTCATCCAAGAGGGCAGTAGCCCCGTACGTATTAGCTTAAAATGCGACCCTGTTCTAGCAAAACTACTTCGTGATAAATATATAACCGTTATGGAAGGTTATCACCTTAATAAGAAACATTGGAATACCATTGTTTTGAGTGGCGAAATAGAATGGGAAGAAATTCAGGGTTTTATCCGACATAGCTATGACTTGGTGATTGGTGCGAAGAACGCCTACCCAGAAGTAGGCTAACTACTTAGATTGATCGCCAAGCAGAATAACAGTACCCTTAAAAGCGGCTTCTAGAACTGGCTTTTGCGATTTACTGGCACTAGGGTAGAGTTTTTTGAGGTCATTGCGGTACTGAGTCAAAAGCTTTTGCAGTTCTGCAGTGAAAACTTCATCGTAATTGTTGTTTCGAGCAGCCGCTACCAGGGTAGCATCGGTTTTACTGTTTTTTTTCTGGGCTAAAATTTTATCATTCGTTTTTACCTTAGCTTTTTTCAATAGCACCAGAACTTGCTGATGTGATGACTGTACCGAGATGCTTGTATTGGCAGCGAGTGCTTGTGTAGTGCTGTTGCGCACGGCCTTTTCATTTTTAGCTAGCTCGGCCACTCGTAAAATCTCAACCTGCTCTTGGGCAATCGTTAAGAGTTCTTGGCTTTTTCCACCACCACCAAAAAATATACTAAAAAGCATAAAGAGTAGTACGATTCCAATTAATGCGCCACCACCTACAAGTAATATTCTCTGAGTCTTTCCTTTGCCGACAGGCAAAGAGAAAGGTACCTTGGGCTGCTGTGGGGCATCATTCATGATGAAATCATATGGATTCTGCTGGGGCGCAGGTGTTGGTGCAGCAGGGAATTGCGAGTTGGGTTGCATAAGCATAATCTTATAGTATTTAGCGTTCAGTATCCAGACCCCAAGATGGGACTAGTAGTTTAGAGTAAATAATTTCTGCCATATTTGACCCTTCTTAAAGACCGCTCACGTGCGGATGGTATGGCAACTGAACTGTATAAATATCACATTTCCTTACCATGCCAACCCGGCTGCGTTTGCGGAGAGTCTTCCAGAAGGGCCAAATGTGGTAGAAAATAGCTATCTGATACCGCTCAAGCTATATCCTGAGGAGTATTTACCATATACTACCTACTATGGACGCTGTTGAAGAGATAAAGAGTCGATTGAGTATTGAGGATGTAGTGTCTCAGTATCTCGAACTAAAACGCTCTGGCCGCAACTTCAAAGCACTTAGCCCCTTTAGTCAGGAAAAGTCGCCAAGTTTAATGGTGAGCCCGGAAAAACAGATATGGCACGACTTCAGTAGCGGTAAGGGCGGCGATATGTTTACGTTTGTTATGGAAGTTGATGGTCTCGATTTCAAAGGCGCCCTCGACTTACTTGCTCGTCAGGCTGGAGTAGATTTGACTCAATTTCAACGCCAAGGCAATGGCGAGGCTAGCAAGCAAAAAGAACAAATATATAGTGCACTAGAACTCGCTGCTAAGTATTATCAGATATGCCTAAGCCGAGACGCTTCGACGCTTGATTACGTGGTTACCAAAAGACAATTTACCAAAAAGACAGCCACCACTTTTCGCCTGGGATACAGCCCAAATCAAGACAATGCCCTAGTGACATTTCTTAAGCAAAAAGGCTTCAACGAAGAAACAATCAAAAAAGCCGGTCTGGGTACCAAGCGCTATCGTGGTTTCGGCGATATGTTTCGTGGTCGGCTCATGGTGCCGCTGCAAGATGGCACCGGGCGAGTCATCGGCTTTACAGCACGCTTACTAACAGCTGATGCCAATGCTCCCAAATATATTAATACTCCGCAAAGTCCGGTTTACGACAAAAGCCGACATGTGTTTGGTTTGCACCTGGCTAAAGAATCTATTCGCAAACAAGATTACGCGGTTGTTGTAGAAGGCAACCTCGATGTTATAGCTAGTCACCAAGCGGGAGTGTTCAATGTAGTGGCTACAGCAGGGACAGCATTAACCGAAGCTCACCTAAAAGCACTCAGTCGCTTTACCAGTGACATACGTTTAGCATTTGACCAAGATGAGGCGGGCCTAAAAGCAACCGAGCGAGCAATTCCAATAGCTAGCCAGGTTGGGGTTTCGCTGAGTATGATTACCGTACCTGAAGGTAAAGACCCAGACGAATTAGTAAAAAAAGATCCTGCAATGTGGCGAGAGGTGGTGACTAAACCTCTGTATGCAGTTGATTGGATAATCGAACGATATGCCCAGAAGCTCGATCTTACGAGCGCACAAGGCAAACGGGAGTTTAGCGACAAAGTCTTGGCAGTTATTAACCAACTGAGTGATAGTGTCGAAAAAGACCACTACATGCACGCCGTGGCTAAGCTACTTGGGGTGAGTGTGAGCGCGTTGCTGCAGAAGTCATCGACCTTTAAGTCGACGCAGAGTCCGGCAAAACGCCCAGTTATGACGCAGCCCAAGCTCGACAAGATACACGCAGATGAAATTAAGGTCCAAAACAAATTATTGGCGCTCGGTTTATTTTTACCAAGCTTACGTACATATCTCGACCCACTGACTATTGATATGTTTGCTGAGCCGAATGCTAAACAACTGCTCAAATTTATCAAAAGTAATGCAGACTTCAATATGAGCGAGGGTGAGCTCCCCAGTCAATTGCAAGATATACAGGATTATGTTACAGTTTTATCATTAGTTTATGAAGAACTGTATCGGAATCTGGATGTCATAGAGCTTCGTTACGAAGCTGCCAGGTTACAAATCCGAAGAATAGAAACATACGTAAAAACTCAAAAAGCTCGACTAGTTCGAGCCATGCAGACTGCTAACGAAGCAGACATGGACCGACTTCTCGAAGCAGCCAAACGACTCGACGTTTTATTAAAAACAGCTAAACAAGCAACCAAGTAGCATTACCTACTCGAAAGGACACAAACCTATGCCACGTGCTAAGAAACCCGCAGCTAAAGATGCAGCGCCATTAACCCCCGAAGAACTACGGGCAGAACTTATTGCTAAGGCTAAAAAAGCCGGTGAAATTGAGCAACGTGATATCACTGCAGCTTTTCCTGACACTCCAGAAAACGTTGATATTCTCGACGGCCTCTACACAGAACTCGCTGATAGTAGTATCAAAATTTTAAGTGGTACCGAAAAGGCAGAGCCAGAATTTACCGATGAATGGACGGCAGAAGATAACGAAGAAATTGTTATTACCGACCAAGTATATCTCGATGATGTAGCTGATGACTCCGTGCGCCTATATCTACGTGAGATTGGTAAAATCCCGCTTCTAAAAGCCGACGAAGAGTTGGCGCTTGCTCAAAGGGTTGTTGCTGGCGATAAAGATGCCAAAGATCAGATGGCAGAGGCCAACATGCGTTTGGTCGTTAGTATCGCAAAGCGCTACGTCGGCCGTGGGCTCGACCTGCTCGACCTTATTCAAGAAGGTAACACAGGCCTGCTACGTGCCGTTGAAAAATTTGACCCAGACAAGGGTTTTAAGTTCTCGACATATGCAACTTGGTGGATTCGCCAAGCTATCACTCGTGCCATCGCCGACCAGGCGCGCACCATTCGAATTCCAGTGCACATGGTTGAAACCATCAACAAATTACTTCGAACTCAGCGTCGGCTAACCCAAGAACTGAACCGTGAACCAACCAATGACGAAATTGCCAAAGAAATGGAAATCGACGTCGAAAAAGTCGAACATATCATGAAGATTAAGCAAGACATTAGTTCTCTTGACGCTTCTGTTCGTGACGACGAAGAAGATTCAGTGCTGGGTGACTTTATTGAAGACGAAGACACTGTCAGCCCAGAAGAGTCAGCTACTGGCCAGTTGCTTAAAGAGCATGTTAAAGATATGCTCGGCGCTTTGACTGAACGTGAACAAAAAATTCTTAAACTTCGATTCGGCCTAGAAGATGGCAAAAGCCATACTCTAGAAGAAGTGGGGCAGGAATTTAATGTTACCCGTGAGCGTATTCGTCAGATTGAAGCCAAGGCACTTGCTAAGTTGCGTAAGCACAAAGACGCTAAGAAGCTTCACGACTACATAAAATAAACCTAGGGCGGCAGTTCTGCCAAGCAGTAGTCTGGTTGCATCGAACACCCAAGCCCAAGTTGATTATTTGCAAATAAAGGTATAATTAACGCAATGATTATTATCGGATTATCAGGTACCAACGGCAGCGGAAAAGACACCGTTGGTCATTTGTTGGCTGAAAAATATGGTTTTTTATTTGCCGATGCCACCAAAATGCTTGGTGATGAGCTAACCAAACGAGGCTTATCGCACGAACGAGCCAACAAGTCGGCAGTTAGTGCCGAGTGGCGCCGCCAGTATGGCATGGGTGTGATTGTTGATAAAGCTGTTGAGGCTTTCAAAGCAGGTTCATACAAAGGCCTGATTGTTGGCAGTTTGCGCCATCCAGGAGAGGCTGACCGAGTACACGAACTGGGTGGTAAGGTGCTGTGGGTGGATGCTGATGTGCGAGTACGCTACGACCGAATTACTAAAAATGACAGGGGTCGCGTAGAGGATCGAAAGACATTTGAAGAATTCTTGCAAGAGCAAGAAAATGAAATGCGACCCTCTGGAGATAGCGCAACACTCAACATGGCTGCCGTAAAAGAGCGGGCTGATATCTTTTTAGAAAACGACGGCAGTGACATCGAGGCATTCAAGCAGATAGCCGAAAATACACTTCGTGATTTGTTAGTAAGCTAAACACTACAAAGTAATAGTAAAAAAACATTAAAAGTGTTATAATATACTCTGATTGAGGAGTGTTTATGGCAGATTTTGCTGATTTTGAGTTAAAGGGTGTTGATGTTGCTGAGCTAGCCTTTGGTTTGTTGCCTGAAATGTCAGAGGCTTTTGGTGCCGCACTAGAACCTTCTCGCATGGTTGATTCACTCGGAGAACTTGCAAGTGTCGTTGGCAAAAGTAAAGTACTACAAGAGAACATTAGTGATGTGCAACGTGTAGTTGGTACGAACGAAGATGGACTAGGCATCGCCGCTGATTGGGTAGAGCGTTCAGGCATTCAGAAACAACTTGATAGAAGCCTTTGGACCCCAGCAATCCAGACACCTGACGATGTAAATGCTGTTATTGTTACTGGTGCCGTAGCAAACTGGCAGTCGAGGGCAGCATCATTACTTGAGCGACGGATTGTTGATAATAAGCCCGCAACAACTGTTTATATGCCAACTGGAAACCGTATTATGAATTCAGTTACTGAGGTAGTTAATCCTCACGTAGCGCAGATGTATGACGTTGCCGGTCAGCTGCCAACAGAATCAGAATTTGCTAATCATGTTGTTCGACCTGTTCTCGAAAACGCTGGCTACACGGTACATTTTTTGCCACAAGATACTGCTAAAGGAAGTGAAATTGCTGCACGGTTTGTGGCAGAGCATCCTGAAGTGTTTACTGGAACGGTTGCTTTTGCACGAGTTGCCAATGCTGGCGTTCAGCTAGCCGTACAATTTCGGCAGGCAGCGCGAAAGGCTGGTATAGCATTTGACACCGATGAGAAGGCTCCACAGGCATTTGTGCTTACAGATACATTAGCAGTGGCGCGCAAAGCTGAAGAACTGAAGAAGAGCTTGAGATATCAGAATCCACTTACCGCAATGCGCCAAATAGTCATTACTGCACAGGCAATACAGCAAAGCCTAGACGCCGACGCTAATTGACAAATAAGCATAACCATGCTAGGATAAGTACATCTCTTAGAAGCAGAATGCTTTAAAAACAAAAAGGAAAAAACAATGCCCGAACTACTTGGAAAAAAGATTAGAACACCTCATATGATAGCTGCTGGTGTAGCCGCACTTGCTTTGGGTGCTGGAATTGGTGCTGCAACAAGTGGTGGCGAACAGGCCGCTCCACAAGCACGCACAGCAACCGAACAGCCAGTAGATATTGGCCAAACAGGTACTGCCATTACTGCTGCTGAAACAACGAGTACAATACCTGAAACAACCTTGCCGGTGACTTCAGAAGTAACTACATCAGCACCGGCCGAGACAACAACCCTCCCAAAGGTAACAACCACATTAGCTCCAGCAGTATTAGCTGGGGGCAGTACTAATCAGGATGGCGAAGTCACTCGAAATCCAGAGGAGCTTCCAGCTTTAACACGTGAATCTATAGAGGCATCATTACAGCCATATGTAGATAAATATACGACCAATCCAAATAGCACGACGTTTACCAAGGATGGTAAAGTTATGACGAACTTTAATCTGCCGTATCGTGATGGTGAGATTCAAGGTTTCTGGAGCGCACACCTTGAAGTTAATCCCGAGACACACAAAATTATTGCATTTACAGTAGGCGCTTACGGCGGTGACATGGAAACGGGTGACGGTGTAGAGCCCGCCACTGTTGCGTCAGTCAGGTTTACCGACACCGACTTCACGCTTGGTTACGAAATTGCCGGCCAACCTGTTGACCTGGTGGATGACGTACAGCGTAATACTGCATTTACTGACATGCGTACCATGACAGATGCCTCGCTTGTTGGAACGTCATTTTCAGTAGTTCCGCTTGCTACGCGTGCTAACCCATAAACGCTGCAGCTCACGTACACCAACAAATACTACCGCAGCACTAATTGCGTATGTCCAATCCATTAATTGTAGGGGTGCTGCGCCAAAGTATTGGTTGATGGGTGAGTAGATGATTGTTATTACACAGGCGATACTAAGTGCCATTGCAGCCCATAGGTAGCGATTGTGTAGTTGATATTTACTAAATATCCCTTCCTGACTGCGCCGCTGCAGGATGTTACACAGCTGACAGAGCACAATGGTCAAATAGGTTAAGGCTGTTGCTTTCATGTGCAAGGTACTGCCGCTTTTTATAGTGTCGGCCGCTACACCACTTCGGGCAAAGAATAGTAGGTAGTTGGTAAATGCTAAACCGCCAATCACTAGTCCACACCACAGCAGGTCGAGAATCGATTTCTTGTTCAGGATGTGTTTTTTGGGGTCGCGGGCTGGTTCGTGCATAAGTTCTCGGTCTGCTTGATCCCAGCCGAGTGCGGCAATTGGGAACAGCTCAGCTACTAAGTCTATGGCCAGAATCTGCATGACGGTAATGGCTAATGGAATGCCAAAAAAGCTCGCAGCAGCTAGACTTAAAAGATTTACCACCAACTCAGCGCTATTACTCGTAAAACAGCTCAGAGTGCCTTTCTTGATGTTCTGGAAGACAACACGACCTTGCTGTACGGCACCGATTAGTGTGTGAAAGCTATCGTCGAGCAATACAATCTCGGCCGACTGTTTAGCCACATCAGTGCCCGTTACGCCCATGGCTACACCGATGTCCGCTTGTTTCAGGGCAGGGGCATCATTAATACCATCTCCTGTAACGGCAACTACACGGCCGCTCTTTTTTATGGCTCCTACAATTCGTAACTTGTCTTCGGGGCTAACACGAGAGAACAAAACGCTACCCTGACTGGTTAGTCTTAGAATATCGGCATTTTTGAGCTTCTGTACTTCTTCACCAACAATGACCGTAATATCTTCTTTACGTGCTGCTAATCCAGCTTTATAGGCTATAGCTTGTGCAGTGGAGGCGTAATCACCAGTGATAATCGATATGGCAATATGAGCTTGCCGAGCATCTGCCATGGCCTGAGGTACTTCTTCGCGGAGCGGATCAAGCATTGATACCATGCCGAGGTATGTTAGGTCGGACTCAGCTTCTTCTAATGTTATGGTGTGTACATGTTTTCTCCCCGGCAAAACTTTATAGGCGAAACTAAGATTTCTGAGAGCATCTTGGGCTAACATTTCATTCTCGGCTAATACTCTGTCGACAGATGTTTCAGTCAGTTTACGGGTGTGTCCGTGGTCCCAGACATGTGTACATTTTGCTAGGATATTTTCTGGTGCGCCTTTAGCAAACACGTACGTATTTTTACCATCTCCCCAGGCTCGTATCGAACTCATGCGCTTACGTGCCGAGTCGAACGGGAACTCTTTGAGTTCAGGATACTGACGTTCGAGTGTTAATGGTTCGAGACCGGCCTTTTGCGCAAGAGTTATAAGTGCTGCCTCGGTAGGGTCGCCAATGGCGTACCAGTCGGCGTGTTGGGCGTCGGGTGCATCAACACTAGCGTTGCTGGCAAATACTCCAGTACTAAAGAATAACTCCAACTCTTGCAGTTGTTCTTTTGGTAGTGGTTTACCATCCGATAAAACCTCTCCTGCTGCTTGGTAGCCAACTCCGCTAACTTGGTAGGTTTTTGTGCCGATAATGAATTGCTGCACAGTCATCTGGTTTTTTGTAAGCGTACCTGTTTTATCGGTACATATGATGCTAGTTGCTCCCAATGACTCTACTGCAGACAGTTTTTTGACTAAAGCCCGTGCCCGTGCCAGTTTATTTGCTGCTTGGGCAAGGGTGGTGTTGATTTCGGCTGGCAGACCCTGAGGGATTATCGAACTCGCAATACCTATGGCAAATAAAAATGCTTCTTTAATCCCGAGATTGGCTTGAATGGCAATCGGTAACAATATGGCGCATAACACCATAGTGCCTTGGGTCACGTGTTTGGCAATATTATTCATCTCTTTTTGGAGTGGGCTAATGTCTGGGCCAGTACTTTGACTCAGATTTGCTATGCGTCCCAACTCTGTATGCATGCCGGTGCCGACTACAATGCCATAGCCGTGTCCTGTTGCGACCGTGGTGCCCATATAGGTTAGGTTGTGCCTGTCACCAATTGGTACTTCTTTTTCAATCGCGTGTGTAAATTTACGACTCGGGTTACTTTCTCCAGTCAAGGCGAAGTCGTTAGTTGCCAGCTCCATCTCTTCAATAATTCGAAGGTCGGCAGGCACACTATCGCCTTCTTCGATGTAGACAATATCTCCGGGTACAATTTCGGTGCTTCGAATGCTTTCGAGTTTACCGCTGCGAACAACTTTTGCTTCAGGTACTACCAATCGGACTAGACTTTCCATTATCCTTTCGGCCTTATACTCCTGACTAAAACCAATCACAGTATTAAAGAGTACGAGCGCAAACAGCACGATGCCGGTTCGCTGGTCACCAAGGTAAAAAGAAATAACTCCGCTTGCGCAGAGTAGCACTATCATGAGGTCTTTGAATTGCCGAAAATACTTTACTACCCACGATTCCTTATGTACTTCGGCTAGCTGGTTGGCACCGTACGTTTTCAGGGCTTGTGCTGCTTGCTGTGGCGTTAAGCCATCACGCTGCGTGCCTAATCGTTGGTATACGCTATCAATTTCCTCAAGATAGGTTGGTTTTTTATCACCCTCCATACATAAGCAGTATACCTTGCAGATGTCACAGCGTATACTGTAGATATGCCTACAACTTCGCCCTCACCGAAGACTCGAAAACGACTGGTGATTATCGACGGAAAATCGGTGTTTTACCGGGGATATTATGCAATGCCAGGACTCAGCACCAAAGACGGCACACCAACCGGGGGTGTATATGGTTTTGCAGTTATGGCACTTGAAGTTATTAAGAAGCTTAAGCCAGATTACGTCTGTGTAGCCTGGGATAAGCCCAAGACCAACATTCGTAAGAGGCTCGAGATGTATCCAGCATACAAAGCTGGTCGGAAACCGCCGCCACAAGATTTCTACGACCAAATTCCGCTCCTCCATAGTTTGCTCGAGGCGTTTGGTTGGCCATTGTACGAGCTCGATGATTACGAGGCAGACGATATCATGGGCACACTAGCAGTACAGGCAACCTCACAAGATATTGAAACCATGCTTGTCACCAGCGACATGGACATGCTTCAACTTATCGACCTCCACGTAAGTGTCTACGCCCTCAAAAAAGGCTTGAGTAATATAGAGTTATTTCACCCAGAGAGTTTCACCGAGAAATACGGCATCTTACCCAAGCAGTTCCTTGATCTTAAAGCACTGAAGGGTGATAGCTCAGATAACATTCCAGGCGTACCTGGAGTTGGTGAAAAAGGAGCGCTTGAATTACTTAAGCAGTACCACACTCTAGATGGTGTCTACGAAAATCTAGACCTGTTAAAAGATTCGATGCGTAAGAAACTTGAAGCTGGTAAAGACTTAGCCTATCTCAGCAAGAAAATTGCCTCAATTTGGACAGACGCTCCACTAAAGCTCGACCTGTCGACGCTTGATATTAGCGCCTTCGAGCCAGAAAAAATTCGTGCCAAACTAGAAGAACTTGAGTTTCGCACCCTTGCTCGTCAGCTACCGGAGTTCATGAATGTGCAAACTGATGAAACTCAAAAAACAGCAGAGCTTAAGAAGCTGACTATAGGTAGTGTGGTCGAAATATCCACCGATGCTGCTTTAAAGAAGTTCGATATTCCTCAAAGTAAGCACTTTGTTATTCAATCGCGCTCAAGCAGTGACCGCAATCGTGTTCCCGAACAAATAATGCTCGGTTTTGATAAGCAAACGATTGTTTTGCAGCTCGATAAGCTTTCGCCAGAACTGGTTAAGGGTACGCTTAATAGTTGTTTTATGATTCACAATGCCGTGTTCGGCTATGACGTTAAAACAAGCCTCAAAGCCTTGATTGCCCTCGGCGTTAATCTACCAACAGTTGGCCATGATGCACTCATTGGCAGTTTTATTATCAACAGTCTGCGGCGAGAACAATCACTGAGTGAATTAGCGGCAAGCGACCTTGGGGTACACCTCGACGAGGCAGTGGCAACACCCGCTGAAGTAACGGCCATCATAACGCAGTTATGTGAACAGCAACGGGCAGAGCTCAAAAAAATACCAAGTCTTCAAACATTAGCCGACACCATAGAATGGAAGATTATCCCAGTGCTTGCAACTATGGAGCAGGCGGGAATCTTGCTGGATACCCAGTATCTCAAGTTGATGTCAGCTCAAGTTGACGATATGATTAGCGACCTCGAACAGCAGATTTATGGCTTTGCTGATGAAGAATTTAATATTGGTTCACCAGCACAACTAGCAACGATTCTGTTTGAACAATTGAAGCTGCCAACAGACGGTATTAAAAAAGGTAAGACTGGTTACTCAACGGCAGCCAGTGAGCTTGATAAACTGCGGGCCAAGCATCCCATTATCGATATGATTACTCAGTACCGAGAGGTTACCAAACTAAAGAGCACATACATCGATGCACTACCAAAACTAGTCGACAAAGATTCTAAGCTACATACCAATTTTGCGCTCACTGTTGCACAAACCGGTCGGCTCAGTAGCAACGACCCGAATCTACAAAATATCCCCGTACGTACAGAATTAGGTAAGCGTATCCGTACCGCTTTTGTTGCCGAGAAAGGTAATGTATTAGTGGGGGCTGACTATAGCCAGTTTGAGCTTCGATTAGCCGCTGTGTTGGCAAACGATACAGAAATGATTGCTGCCTTCAATCGTGGTATAGATATTCACACTATGACTGCAGCACAGGTTTACGGTCGTGACCCTGAAGATGTAACTAAAAACATGCGACGCGAGGCAAAAGTAGTTAACTTTGGTATTATGTACGGCCTCAGTACGCACGGTTTGGTGGCGGCAACCGGTATGAGCTATGAACAAGCGAAGCATTTTATAGATAAGTATTTCGAAACACGGCCGACACTTAAGAACTACATCGAGTCTGTCAAAGATCAGGCCCGCAAAGATGGCTATGTCGAAACTATGCTTGGTCGTCGCCGACCAACCCCAGACATAAAATCGAGTAATTTTGCTGTACGAGAAGCCGCAATGCGTGCAGCGGTGAATATGCCATTCCAAGGGAGCGCTGCGGACATTATGAAGCTAGCCATGATTACAATCCATGAAAAACTTACAGATACTAAAGCTAAAATGTTGCTTCAAATCCATGACAGCGTGCTTGTTGAATGCCCCAAAGAAGATGGCGAGGCTATTGCTAAACTCCTCAAAGATACCATGGAGGCTGCCTACAAGCTTCCTGTTGAGCTGACGGTAGATACTACAATCGGTAAGAATTGGGGCGAGCTGTAGCTGGTGACTGCCAAAATCTACATTGCTGGTAAGGTTTCTAAAAACTCAATATTCGGCACACATCATTGGCGTGACGAATTCTGTACCAAGTTGCAAGAACTATCAGGTGTGACCTTAAAAAATCTCGATCCTACCAAAATTTCTGGCGACCAAGGTGATTACAAGAAAGTTTTTGCTGGTTGTTGCCAAATGATTGCTGAGGCAGACGTGATGGTTGTATATTTGTCAGACGATATAAGCATTGGCGGTAGTCAAGAGATATTAATTGCTCAGTACCTCAATAAACCAGTCATTGGTCTTGCGCCTCACGGCGGTAAATTCAACGGCTCTACGAAAGAATATTTTGGTCAAGTTGTGCGTAACTACAAAGATCCCTTTGTCTTTAGCACCTGTGATGTAGTAGCCGAAACGGTAGAAGACGTAGCGGAGGCCCTCAAACGTTATAAACAGATTCATCCTAGAGGTATTACATTAATCAGTGAGGCGCTAGCTAGCACTTCGGATTAGCTCTGCATGAGCAGGTACATCATGAACCCGCAAGTAGCTTGCTTGAGCATGAATGGCTATCAGGGCTGCCCGTAAGTTCGCTACCGTTTCTCTCTTGTCGCCCCCAAAATAGTCGGCTATCATGCGCTTCTCCGAATGACCAATCATGACTTTTATAACTGGTTCGTCTAGTGCCTGACTGTCTAGTTTTTGCAGTAAGAGTCGGTCGGTCATAAGTTGTCCAAACTTAAGCAGGCGGTAATTTAGTTCTTTTGTTTTACCAAAGCCTATTCCTGGGTCCAGAATTATATTAGTGGGGTCGATACCCGCATTAATCATCAATCTCCGTCTTTGTAGCAATTCATCCAGAACCTCTGTTTCGCTATCCATTTGAGGGTGCTTGTGGGCCCACGAAATGTTGCCCTTTGCGGCGTGGGGAAGGTGGCTCACGATACATAGGGTTTGGTGTTGAACTGCTAGATTCACCATGACTGGGTCAGTAAAACCGGTGACATCATTGAGTATAACGTTGCCCAGCGATAAAGCCCGCTCGGCAACGGACGGTCGAAAGGTGTCTAGTGACACTCTGCCAGGGAACTCATCGAGTAACTGAACTAGAACTGGCTCGATGCTATTCCACTCTTCGTCACTGCTGCCTTCATCGGCCCACGGGTTGGTGGCTTGGCCTCCGATGTCGACCCAATGGGCTCCATCTCTGAATGCTTGCCGGGCACGTTCTACGGGGTCTTCGATAGTCCGATGCTCGGCATCGATACTTTGTGCGGTAGTGTTGATAACTGCCATGAGCTGTGTCATATAAGCAGTATATCGAGCTCAGTCACAAAAAGCACAAACGATATCAGCTCAGAGAATCAATGTTGTAAATATTGTAAAATAGTAACAAATGTGATATTATAGGGTACGTAAAGGTTTGAGATGACACCCAAGAAGCAATTTATTATATTTCTAACATTCGTCGTAGGCTTTGTGCTTATTTTGACGTTTGCATTTGGCCGTCGCCCAAGTAGTAAAACGATAAATAAAAACCAGACTAAAAAGGTTTTTAGTCTCAACGAATACTCCGAGCGAGATTCAAAAGTAGTTGCAACTTTCGACGGGCCAATTAATGGTGATGACGAGCACCGCGCAATCCGCATTAGTGTTACAAGGGGCGTTCGTACTATCGAAGTAATCCAAGGTTACCAGGGTAAGGTTATTAAGTCACAGACATTTTCTAACAACCCCGACGCCTATTATGATTTTATCCATGCACTAGCACGTACTGGTTTTGGTAAAACACGTAAAAGTGACTTTGATAGCGAAGTTGGCATCTGTGCCACCGGCCGCCGCTTCACTTATGAAGTATTTGATAATAACGACAGTGTTTCACGAACGTGGGCAGCTTCTTGCGTAAAAGGCAACTCACCAGCTGCTTCAGAAACAGTTAACAATCTCTTCCGCATGCAAATTACCAATTACAACGATGTTGTAAGCGGTGTCCGTTACTAGGTACTTCTAGTTCTTCATCCAGCACCCTGGTAGTATTAGGTGATGATACGAGCGATAATTTTCGATTGCTTCGGAGTTTTAACCGGCGATTCCTGGAAAGAATTTTTAGCCACCTTGCCGTCTGCAGTGCGCGAAGATGTACGCAGTGTTCATCGTGCGTATGACAAAGGCTTTATTAGCTACGAAGACTTTCGTAATCAGGCACACACTATTTCTGGTGCCGACAAAAAAGACTTAGATGCTATCTTTTTGCACACTATAGAACATCACAAGAATAGCCAGCTGCTAGACCACATACAGCAGCTTCACAAAACCTATAAGATTGGTATCCTCAGTAATGTGGGTACGGCATGGATACGTGACACTTTTTTAACAACTCAAGAACAATCATACTTTGATGATATGGTCTTATCGTTCGAGGTTGGGCTCAGTAAGCCAGATGCTCAGATATACCAATTGGCATGCAAGCGGCTTGATGTTAAGCCTACCGAAACAGTGTTTATAGACGATCTTGAGCCATTTTGCCGTGCCGCCCAAGACTTAGGAATGAAAACAGTGCAATACGATAATTTTGCACAGTACTCCGCAGAACTCGCGAGCGTTCTAGCTGACGCGAATTAACAATTTCTTAGGGCTGTTAATAGTATTTTGAAGTTCAAAGATGTTTAAGCGGAGGGTGCCGGCTAAAGCAGCGCTGTGCGCATTTATGATAATTTGGCTTTTATTGACCGTAACGCTTACGTCAGACTTGAATCGGCGCTGTACAAAAGCTTTAATGACGGCTATTTCTGGTGGTTGCTTGTCGTCGCGGCGTAGCAGTATATCTTTTAGTGACTCACTCATATGGAACTAGTATACTAAAGAGACCACGAAAGGAGACTACAAGTGCCAGAACTACCCGAGGTAGAGACTGTAAAACGTGGGCTTCGACAACTCATTGTTGGTAAACGTATTACCGAAATTACTACCGATACTGCAAAGTCATTTCCGAACGCACCGGCTGATGTGCGACAATTTGTGATTGGCTCCGAAATAGTTGCTATCCGACGACGAGCAAAAGTACTTCTCATCGAACTTAGCACTGGCTATACGCTCCTCGTTCATCTTAAAATGACTGGACAAGTTGTGTACGTGGGTGCCGAACGGTTTGGGGCAGGGCATCCCAACGATTCACTTATCAACGAGCTTCCTGACAAATCAACTCGTGTTACAGTGGCCTTTGCCGATGGAACACATCTGTATTTTAACGACCAACGTAAGTTCGGTTGGGTAAAGCTTTTCCCAACAACCGAAGTCATGAACATTGATTTTATGAAAAAGCTCGGGCCAGAGCCACTAGCAGCAGACTTTACTGCACAAGACTTTGCGGCACGGCTATTACGCCGTAAAAACTCTAACATCAAAGCAGTCTTGCTCGACCAGACGGTGATAGCTGGAGTAGGTAACATATACGCAGATGAGAGCTTATGGTCGGCAAAAATTCACCCTGCAACTCTTGTATGTAACGTACCCAAGGCAAAAATTGCCAAACTATTTACCGAACTCGTGGCAGTGTTACGACTGAGCATCGAGAAGGGTGGCTCATCAGATAAAAACTATGTAAATGCCGAAGGTAAAAAAGGCAGTTACATAAGTTTTGCAAAGGTGTTTCGTCGAGAAGGCAAAGACTGCCCTCGTTGCGGTGACACCATAATTAAAACTCGGGTCGCAGGTCGCGGAACTCACACTTGCCCAACCTGCCAGAGGTTAGCGGCATGATAACAACACTAGCAGGCCTTAATAGTTTTCGTTTAACACAGGAATTACAAAAACGCATTTCTGATTTTATAAAAACCTCCGGTGACTTTGGTCTAGAACGCTTTAGAGCCGGAGAGAGCGATTATGCAAAGTTGGCTGAAAGTATTCAGGCTATGCCATTTTTAGCTGACAGGCGAATGGTTGTTATAGAGGCACCTAGTGAGAATAAGCAGTTGGCTGAGAAAATTGATGAATTCCTGGCACTTGCCAATGAGCAGACAGAAGTATTATTTGTGGAATCAAAGTTTGATAAGCGTAGTAGTATCTATAAGGTTCTCAAAAAGAAAACAGAATTTGTTGAGTACAACGAGCTGGATGAATCTGACTTACTTCGCTGGATAGTCGATTTTGCCGAAGAACAGGGTGGTAGCATAGGTTCTAGCGAAGCACGCTACTTGCTACAGCGTGTGGGTCTTAACCAATTGCGATTAAGTAATGAACTACTAAAGTTGCTGAGCTATCGGCCACAAGTATCTCGACAAAACATAGAATTATTAACCGTTAGCACACCTCAAAGTACAGTTTTTGAGCTGCTCGAGGCTGCATTTGCAGGGAACAGTGCCAAAATGCTTACTATTTACGAAGACCAGCGTCGCCAAAAAGTTGAGCCACAGGCCATATTGGCATTATTGGTTTGGCAATTGCATGCATTAGCGGTGGTCAAGGCTGCGGGCTCCGCGCCAGCAGCTTCAATTGCCAGTGCGTCTAAGTTGAACCCGTTTGTCGTTCGTAAAACACAAACCTTGGCCAGAGGAATTTCTGCCGACAAGATTAAAAAACTTGTTCGAAGTGCTCTAGAGTTAGATGTTCGACTAAAGTCCGAGCAAATAGATGCTAATGCAGCCCTGCAGAACCTACTACTTTCAATTAACAGGTAGCAAATACAAAAACCACCCCGAAAGGTGGTTTCAGCAAAGAAATTGCTATAAAACTATTTTTTCGTAGTCTTTTTAGCGGGAGCTTTTTTTGCAACCGGCTTCTTAGCTACAGCTTTTTTAGGAGCGGCTTTTGTTTTAGCAGGGGCTTTAGCACCGGCTTTTTTAGCTGCTGCAGCGAGTTGCTTCTTCTTACGGGCGGCCTTGTTCTTGTGGATGACGCCTTTTTTTACAGCTTGGTCGAGAGCGCTTTGCGCTTTGCTGCCATTAGCGCCAGTAATGTTGGCATGGAAAGCCTTAAGTGCAGAACGGAGTGTCCGCTTAGTCTTGCTGTTACGAACTGCTGCTTTGTTAGCAACACGGACGCGCTTTTTTGCTGATTTGATAATTGG
Source organism: uncultured Candidatus Saccharibacteria bacterium (assembly GCA_964409615.1). Lineage (GTDB taxonomy): Bacteria > Patescibacteriota > Saccharimonadia > Saccharimonadales > AWTP1-31 > AWTP1-31. Next base: position 622,998 of record CAYPDT010000001.1, read on the forward strand.
CATAAATCTTGATTCCTTTAGTGTTTTAGAGTTTATTGATTATCGCGATTACTATAACAGATGTGCTTGCAATCATCAAGAAGCTGTGGCCGTCTGTCAATACAAACCTCTAGACAGTAGTATATCGTTTATGGTATTCTCCAGCTATATAACCTAAAACCAAAAATAAAAGAAACATAGAAGAGTAGTCATGGATCCAAATACGCCACTACAACCGTACGTACCACCAGCAATGCCCGGTGCTGCGACACAATATCCGGCACCTCAACCGCTGCAACAGCCAACCTATCCTATGCCACAGGCTACGCCTATGCCTTCGGCATCGTATCCAGCGCTCCCTCCGGCACAACCACAACCCTATCAACCGTATCCACAGCTTCCTCCGGCTGGGCCAATTGCCGAGCAGACACCACTAGCACCACAGCTTCCTCCGGCTGGTGACCAGCCAGTAGCAGGTAATGTGCGCCAAGACTTAATAGATAAACTTCGAACTGCTAATAACGTGCTGGTAACTGTTAGTAATAACCCAAGTGTTGACCAACTATCGGCCGCTATTGGCCTGACATTGGTACTTAATAAGCTTGATAAGCATGCAACTGCTGTATATAGCGGTAAATCTCCGTCTACCATCGAGTTTTTGCAGCCAGAGAAAACTCTCGAAAAAAACACTGACAGTTTACGAGATTTCATTATTGCCCTCGATAAAGCCAAGGCCGACAAGCTGCGCTACAAAGTCGAAGATAAATTCGTCAAAATTTTCATAACTCCGTATCACACCAGTTTGAGCCAGGAAGACCTAGAGTTTAGCCAGGGCGACTTCAATGTTGACGTGGTTGTCGCAATCGGTGTTCAAAAGCGTGAAGAACTCGATGAAGCCATTACCGCACATGGTCGTATCTTGCATGACGCAGTTACGGCTAGCGTGAACAATGTCCAGCCATCGGATTTGGGCACTCTAAACTGGTTCCAGGCTGATGCCAGCAGCTTATGTGAGATGCTTGTGGGGATTATTGAACCATTACAGGGAGAGCGTGCTTTACTTGATGAACAAATTGCAACTGCTTTCTTGACCGGTGTTGTTGCTGAAACAGAACGTTTCAGCAATGAAAAGACTACTCCGCACACCATGAATATTGCTGCAACTTTAATGAAGGCCGGAGCAAACCAACAGCTTGTTTCGAGCAAATTGAATGTGCCTGAGCCAGCGGCTAAGGCTGCAGACTTTGACGCCAAAAAGCTTGATGAATTAGCCAAAGAAGGTGAAGCACCTGCACCAGTAGCAAGTAAAGATGGATCACTAGAGATTGACCACAAAAAAGAGACACCTACTCCAACTCCAGCCAAAACTTTACAACAGATGGAGCAAGAGAATAAAGCAGCCGATGACGACAACGAAGATAGTGATCTAGCGAAAATTCACATCGATGAGGAGGGTAAGCTTATTAGCGCCGAAGAGGCAAAGGCGGCAGCACCGCTTGCCGAACAAGCTCCAGCTGCAACTACCAGTAACATGGTCCTTCAGCCGCCAACACTCGGTGGAGACTTAAGTTCAGCTACCAAAGCCCAAGATGCAGAATTACCAGCCGTAGACGGACCGGTGGGCGGGCCTACTCAACCGGCACATACTCGGACTATCCAGCCCCTCACAGAAGAAGAAAAGACAAAAGGTCAAACACTAGAGCAGATTGAAAAGAGTGTCGACAGTCCGCATGTGAACCCTCCTGAGCAAGCTGTTGCTGCTGATGCTGCACGACAAGCAGTTGCCGACGCAACAAATGCAGTCGCTGCTACGCAGCTTGAACCAATTGTAGCCCTGAACGCGCAACCAGTTGATTTGCAGAAAGCAGCTACGCCAATACCAACACCAGTTGCCGAACCAGCACCGGCAGTACCCGTAGAGCAAGACTTAACCACTGAAGATGTATTTCCAACGCAACTAATTGGCCCAGACAAGGGCTTGCCAGCAGATCCGAATGCGGGAGCTGCTGATCCAAGTGCACCGCCGCCAGTCCCGCCGCCAATGATGCCAACTACTTAGTAGCAAGTGCTTACACGAGAATAGTTCAGGCTTATGCCAAGCTCGGCAGCAAAACGAGGTGTTACCGTGTAGAAGCTGCAGGCTTTGCCATCTGGGCGCGGACCCGAAAGGCAGGTATAGCCTTTCTTGCCACAAGCAACTTTAACTGGCCATAGTGCAAACGCGGCAACTACTACTATTGCCAATCCGATGAGTAATTTCTTTTTATTCATAAGCATATTCTACCCTAGAAATTTTGGTAAGTTGCACAATTCGTCATAAGCTAGAGCCATGGAAGAAGTTTTGTTAGTGGATAAGCCCAAAGGCTGGACTAGTTTTGACGTAGTTGGCAAAATTCGCTCAGAACTACGGAAAAAGACAGGACAGAAAATAAAAGTTGGCCACGCTGGTACCCTAGACCCACTGGCCACAGGTCTGCTCATCATCTTGGTTGGAAAGGCGACTAAACAACAAGACAGCTTTATGAAGCAAGACAAGACCTACGATGTTGTAATGCGATTGGGCGAGACGAGCATTACGGCTGATGCAGAAGGTGAAAAAACATATGTCTCAGACTATCGGCCGACTGAAGCTGAAGTAAAAGCAGCAATCAATATGTTTATCGGCCAGATTAGCCAGATACCACCGGCCTACTCAGCAATCAAGATTGATGGTCAACGTGCCTATAAATTGGCTCGTGCGGGTAAAGAGGTGAAAATTGAGCCACGTACTGTCACAATTTATGCGATAGAACAGATGAAGTATGAATATCCGACAATCAATTTCACCGCAACTGTATCCAGTGGTACGTATATTCGATCACTGGTGACCGATATTGGAGATGTGCTAAAAACGGGGGCCTACATGACTGACTTACGGCGCACATCTATTGGCAAATACCACATCCAGAACGCACTTTCCCCAGAGCAAGCAATAACAGAGGTGGCTATTAGCGACAACAGATGATACCATTGGGTAATGGTTATCTCTGTCAACATCGCCGAAAAATCTTTTGGCAGTAACATTCTGTACCAAGACTTGCGTTTGGATATTCAAGATGGAGAAAAAATTGGGCTTATTGGGCGTAATGGTACCGGTAAGACCACCCTCTTGCACATTATGACCGGAGAGGACACCGACTACGACGGTTCAATCCAGGCTAAAAAGGGAAGCATTGTTATTGGTAGCAGACAAGAGCATCATGGCTTTGAAGATACCTCGGTTATGGAGTACATCCTGGGAGACTTGCCAGAATATGCTAAACATAAACACATCCTAGATACCTATCCGGCCACTATGGGCGATAATGAGCGAAAAATGCACACCTATTCCGAGGCACTCGAGCGGTTTAGTCAGTTGGGTTACTTTGAGGTAGAAAACGAAATTTTTGAAGCACTTACGGCCTACCAGGTTGAAGAAGAAATGGTGCAGGGGCCTCTCAAAAACTTAAGTGGTGGTCAAAAACGCATGGTAGAACTTGTCAAAGTTCAGCGTGCACGAGCTCATTTAGCACTGATTGACGAACCGACTAACCATATGGACTATGTAGCCAAAAAAGCCTTCCTGAAGTGGTTTAAGTCGGCCCGTGAAGCAGTAGTTGTTATTACGCACGACCGTGACGTACTACAAGCCGTAGACCGAATTATTGAAGTGCGCGATGGCCAAGCTTTTAGTTTTCCGGGCAATTACGATGACTATCTGCGTATTAACACGGTAAAAATCACTTCCGAAGTGAGTCAATACAGTATGGTGCAGCGCCGAGTTTCTAACCTACGTGAAAACGTTATTCGTTTTCGTCGACTCAAAGAACGTTCTCGCGACCCGGGAACCATCCAGCGCTTTAAATCTCTCGAAGTAAAAGCTGCTACTGAGCTAGCGGAGCTTGAAAAAACCGAGATGCCAACGTTCTGGATAGACCGTGAATCGGTGGGCGAGCTTAACGAAAAAATGGGCGCCGCCTACCAGAAGCACAAGGCTCGTAATATTAAGGTTGCTACAAAGAGTAACGAGCTCGAAACTACTCGACTGCTTGTAGAGGTTAAAGGGGTAAGTCTTGGCTATGATGAGCCGCTTTTCGGTGATATTTCTTTTGCCTTGCACGAAGGCGACCGCGTTCGTCTGCACGGACGTAATGGCGCCGGTAAGTCAACGCTCATCAAGGCTATAGTTGCTAAAATTCATGACCAAAAACCAGAATCCACCTTATTTGCCGGCACTATTGCCTGTGAGCGAGAGCTTTCGGTAGGGGTCTATGAGCAAGAGATTGACCCCCAGTACCTACCCTTAACGCTCGCAGAAGCTATCGAACGAGCCTATATGGCTAAAGACGTGCCCATAAGTGACCAAAAGGTTAAACAGCTACTGGGTGATTACCTATTCAATCCAGCCACCGATGGCGACGTGCCGCTCAAACGACTGAGTGGTGGCCAGAAAGCTCGTTTTCAGTTGATGAACATGCTGGCCGGTGAGCCACACATTTTAGTGCTCGATGAACCAACTAACCACCTCGATCTACCAAGCATCGAAGAATTAGAAAATGCTCTGGAAATCTATCATGGAGCAGTCATCTACATCTCTCACGATTCATACTTTGCCAAAAACGTCGGAGGTACAACAATCGACATCCACGAATAGACATCCGCGGAGTGATGTTTATACTTGCTACGAAGGGGCTAATCTGTTAAAATGGTCGTAACGCCATCAACCAATCTCTTAATAAGTTAAAGGAACTGAATGATTTCAACAGAGAAGAAGCAAAAGGTTATTACCGACCTACAAAAGAGCAAGACTGATACTGGTAGTAGCGCAGTACAGGTAGGCATCCTTACCGAACGAATCAAAGAACTTACTGAACACCTTAAGATTAACAAAAAAGATTTTATGGCCCGACGTGGTCTGCTACAAATGGTTGGTCAGCGTAAGCGACATCTCAAATACATTGCTAGCAAAGATAGCAAAGAATATCTCGACCTTATCAAAAAACTTGGTATCCGACAGTCTAAAGGCAACTAATCTGCATAGACTACTGCCCTGAGTCAGGGCAGGAGCTTGTGCACATTAAATTATCACTCTTCGTTGCAGATACCAGATATACTACGTGCCTTTAGCACAAGGGTTACTTATAACGTATATTTGCATCCTGCAACGAAAAGAAAGGAATAACACTTGTCTACAATTAATCCATTCGGGAAAGACATAGTAAAAGTAGAGACCGAATTTTGCGGTCAAACTCTCAGCCTCGAAGTAGGGCGAGTTGGTTTTCGCACGAGCGCCAGCGTTATCGTACGTTACGGTGACACTGTAGTTCTAGGAACTGCCATGGTTGGTAAAAAACCTATCCAAGGCTTCGATTACTTCCCACTCAGCATCGATTATGAAGAAAAAATGTATGCTGCTGGCAAAATCAGCGGTAGCCGTTTTATTAAACGAGAGGGTCGACCTTCTGAAGACGCTATTCTAATTGGCCGTCTTATCGATCGCCCAATTCGTCCGCTGTGGCCAAAAGGCTACCGCCACGAAGTACAGGGTGTAACGAGTGTATTGAGTATGGACCCAGGCTTTCGCCCTGACATGATTGCTATGTTAGCCATGAGCACTGCCTTTATGTTAACCGGCGCACCATTCGACGGCCCAGTTGCTGGTGTTCGTGTGGGTATTAAAGACGGTAAGTTTGTGGCCTTTGCACCTGCTGAACTCTACGATGAAGGTGAACTCGACCTTGTTGTTGCTGGTACAAAAGATGCCATTATGATGGTCGAAGCTGGTGCCAATGAAGTACCAGAAGAAAAAATTGTCGAAGCATTAAGCTTTGCGCACAAGGCCATTCAGCCCGCAGTTGCACTACAAGAAGAGCTAATTAAGAAAATTGGTGTTCAGAAGCAGGAATTCGAACTGAGCCTACCAGACGAAGACATCCAAAAACGTGTTGATACATGGGTAGAGGGTAAGCTTGGTGCTGGCCTCCGTGCTCCATATCCAGAACGTAACGAAATGGTTAACGCTGTTCGGCATCAGATGGAAGAACACTTCCAGGCTGAACTTGGCGAAGATGCTTACAAAGAACTACGACAAGAGTACGACGATGCTCTCACTATGGCTATCCACAAAGATGTCCGCAAGGGTATTGTCGAAGAAGGTTTGCGCCCAGATGGACGAAAAATGGATGAAATTCGACCACTCTCAAGTGAAGTTGGTATTTTGCCTCGAACCCACGGCTCAAGCTTGTTCACTCGTGGTATGACGCAGGCAATGAACATTGTTACGCTGGCACCACTCAGCTACTCGCAGCTTATTGATACTATGGAGCGCGACACAGTGAAGCGCTTTATGCATCACTATAATGCCCCTGGCTATACTGTTGGTGAAATTAAGCGACTTGGCTCACCAGGCCGTCGTGAAATTGGCCACAGCGCGCTCGCAGAGCGAGCACTGCTACCAGTTATTCCAGCAGAAGCCGACTTTCCGTATACCATCCGTTCAGTAACAGAAATTATGAGCCAAAACGGTAGTACCAGTATGGCTGCCACTTGCTCTAGTTGTCTTGCACTACTAGACGCTGGTGTGCCACTAATTCGTCCAGTGAGTGGTATTGCCATGGGCTTAATGCTCGATGGTAAAAAACCAATAATCCTTAGTGATATTGCCGATGCCGAAGACTTTGCTGGAGATATGGACTTTAAGGTAACTGGTACTACCAAAGGTATTACTGCGCTTCAGATGGACATGAAGGTGCACGGCTTGCCAGTAGAGACTCTTGCTGAAGCGCTAGCTAAAGGTAAGATTGGTCGAGCAAAGATTCTCGAACACATGACTAGCGTTATGAGTGGTCCTCGTGAAACAATGAGCCCATACGCGCCGCGTGTTGAAGCAATTCAAATTAATCCAGACAAGATTCGTGAAGTCATTGGTAAGGGCGGTGAAGTAATTCAAAAGATTACTGCCGAAACTGGTGCAGAAATTGACATCAAAGATGACGGAACTATCATGATTGCCAGCCCAGATGGCGCTAGCATTGATGCTGCAAAGCAGTGGATTCAGTCAATCGTGGCAGAGCCGGAAGTCGGTAAAATCTATAAAGATGTGCCAGTTGTCAGTGTGCTCGACTTTGGTGCCTTCGTACAAATTATGCCTGGTAAAGATGGCTTGGTTCATGTTTCCGAGATGAGCGAAGAGCGTGTTAATAAGCCAAGTGATGTTGTTAAAGAGGGTGATAAAGTGACAGTCAAACTGGTTGCTATAGATGACCGTGGCCGACTACAGCTAAGTATGAAAGCCGCAGCTAAAGAGAGTAAGTAGTAGGGTATTTGTGCTAACAGCAGATAAAAGCATAGAAGGGGTGGGAAATGGCCAAAAGTAGTGGGTTTTTAAAAACGCGTAAGGGCTTGGTAGTTTCAGGGCTATTGGCCTTTGTGGCTGGTTGGTTTATGTTCCTCAAGGCAGTAGATACAGGTAGTCTCCAGCAATATGGGCTACTTATTGTTCTGATTGTCTTTGGTGTAAATCGGCTACTAAAAGCACTATTTCCTACAAAAAAATGATGACTCAAAGTCTACTTGACCAAATTAAGGCAGATATCCTAGCAAAGAATATCTGTCCGGATTTGGCCAAGCAGGCCAATCAACTTGTCTTTGGTTCTGGCAACCCCGATGCCGATATTGTGTTTATCGGTGAAGCACCAGGCAAAAACGAAGACTTAACTGGCGAGCCATTTGTTGGTGCAGCAGGGAAGTTCCTCGACGAGATGCTAGCCAGTATCAATCTCAAACGTTCGGACATTTACATTACAAATATCGTGAAGTACCGACCCCCAAATAACAGGGATCCGTTACCCGAAGAAAAAGAGGCATTTTTACCCTTTTTGTACGCTCAGTTAGCAGCAATTAACCCTCGCATTATCGTGACTCTCGGTCGCCATAGTACAAATTGCTTCTTACCGGGTCTACAAATTAGTCAGATCCACGGTCAACCAAAACGTATCAATGCAACAGTGCGCGGTACAGAGCTTTCATGGGTAATACTACCGCTCTACCATCCCGCTGCTGCCTTATACAACGGGTCTATGCGACAAGTATTGCTAGATGATTTCGCGACCGTACCATCAATAATTACCAAGATTACAAAGTAATTCTCTTAGAATAAAAGGAGAAAAATGAACCCTAATAACAAACCAAATAACAATAGACCAAGACCAAACGGTAATGGTCAACCAAAACGCCCAGCAGGGCAAAACAATCGTGGTCCACGAACGCCCCGCCCAGCCAGCGCTAATCCAGCTCAGCCTCAGCCTTCTGTTCGAAGTGTATCTCGGGGTGCTGCCTTACGTGCACAGAAGCGTAATCAAGAAGATGCAACCCGCATCGCTAACCAGCATCTTGATGCCGGTAGTAAGAACCAAAAAGTACAACGAGCCAACTTTATCGATGACACTCCTCGTGTCAAAGTAATTGGTCTTGGCGGTATGGATAGTGGTGGATCAAAAAATACCATCCTGGTTGAGTATATGAACGATGCAGTCATTATGGACTGCGGCAACGACCTCGGAGTTGACTTGCCAGGTATTAACTATGGTATCGTCGATACAACGTATCTTGAATCTATCAAGCACAAACTTCGTGCCTACATTATTACTCACGGTCACCTTGATCACATCGGTGGCCTGCCGCACATCGTGCCAAAGTTCCCGGCGCCAATCTACGGTAGTAAGTTTACTATCGGTCGCGTCGAAGAAATCTTCGAAAACTTTGGCTTACCGCAGCCAGATGGTTTTGAGCTTAAAACTGTCACAATGAATGAAAACACTCATGAACGCCTCAAGATTGGCAGCTTCTTTGTTGAGCTCGTTCGTATTACGCACTCAATTCCTGGCTCAACCTGTATCGTCTTAGACACGCCAGTTGGCCGCTTGATTAACACTGGCGACTTTAGGCTCGACCCCAACCCTTTAGACCACGAAAAGTCTGACATGGAGCGCTTGCAACAACTTGGCGAAGAAGGCGTGCTAGCGCTATTGAGCGAGAGCACGACCACCGACCGACCTGGCCGTACCCCAAGTGAAAGCACCATTGAGCAGAGTATCATCGATATCATGGATAACGCCCCAGGGCGAATTTTCGTTGGGCTATTTAGTACCAACATGAACCGTGTGCAAATGATTATCAATGCCGCTGTTCATCATGGCAAAAAGGTTGCTATGGACGGACGAAGTATGGTGAGCACACTCGAAATGGCTGTGCGCCATGGTTTTGTGCGGATACCAAAGGGCACCTTCGTGCCAATTGCTTCTGCAAGTACCATGAAAGACCAAGACCTAGTTGTAGTTTGTACTGGTTCGCAAGGTGAGCCTAGTTCTGCATTACAGCGCATGAGTAGTGGTGACCACAAGCACGTCAAACTAAAAGAGCAGGATACTGTTATCTTGTCCAGCTCACCAATCCCGTATACCGGAAACGATGCCAAAATTCGTTCTATGGTTGATGAGTTTATGAAGAAAGGCGTTCACGTCTTTCAGCACATCACTCGTGATATCGATGAACATGGCCCGCTGCACGTTTCTGGGCATGCCAGTGTTGATGAATACGCAGACATGATTAACATTACTAAGCCAAAATTCTTTATTCCGATTTACGGCGACTACACTGCCAAAACGCGGCATATTGATATTGCTATCAACCAGGGTATTCCACGCAAAAACACCATGAACGTCGAGAATGGTGAAGTGATTGCTTTCACTGCAAACACTATGGAGCATGGCGGTACTGTGCCGCATGGAACTGTTTTGGTTGACCAAACAGGAGCAATCGTCAGTAACGTTGTAGTCAAAGACCGCCTCATGCTAGCCGAAGAAGGTCTCGTTGCGGTAGTACTAACTATCGATAAGCGCTCAGGTAACCTGGCGACCAGCCCAGACATTATTAGCCGTGGGTTCATCTATATGCGTGACAACGAAGAGCTTATGAACGCTTTTCGTTCTGAATTGCGTAGAGCTGTTGGTCAGCGCTTTAAGCGGGTCGACCTTGACCGCTTTAAGCAAGAGATTAAAGAGCATGTTACGCACTTCTTGTTCGAGCAAACGCAGCGCAGCCCGATTGTGATTCCGGTTGTTAACGTGATTGGCGGCAAGCCAGCCGGCGACAACAAGAATAACGCAAACAGGCCAGCTGTTACACCAAAAGATGCACCAGCACCAACGCCAGAAGAGCAGGCGGCCGAGATGCAAGAACGCTTTCAACAGATGCGTGCTAAGCTTCTCAATCAAGACCCTCGTACCGATTAACTCGGTGCATGACGTCTTAGTAAAGCACCCTGGAGCATTCCTGCACCAGGGTGTTTTTTACCAACAGCTATATTATGATGCAAGATTGACAAAAAAGCATAAGCATGTTACATTGTATTCATACTAAATAAAAACAAAAAGGTTATACAAAATGCCAATTCCTAAACTCGTAGCCCTCGCTCCAAAAGACGCTATTAACAGTGGCAATAGCGCTGATGCTGCTGATCACATTGTTGCTGTCCGAAAAGAACAATATGGCGCTCTTGCACCTAGTGAGATAACTAAAACCGCACCACAAGATGCCATAGGTTCACAAGCCGCCTTTGATGCCTTCCCAGACCAAGTCGACCTTAGTCCAGGAGCCGAACAGGCAATCGGTAGTCAAGTGCCCGTCTCTGAAGCACAAGTTACTATGGACGCAGTAGCGCATGGTGCAGCACGTAACGTGCAATAACTAGAACCTAGTTCATTGACAAACGTTGTAGAAATTGCTATAATAAGCGATATGGAACATCCATCGCATACTTCCGAATCTACTTCACAAACTGAGCCACGTATTATCGGTGACATTCTTGCCGAGGGAGTTATTGGCCGAACTGCTATATCTCGTGAAACAGAGGTGCGTGATGCTGATTTGCAGAGTGAAGTCGCTGGTCTTAAAGAAGAAGTTGATTCTATCAGAGAACAAATGGCCGCCGGTGAACAACTGGACCAAGCATACGTTGGCGGTCTCAAACATGCACACTTAGATGCAAAGGGGCAGCAGTCACAAAACCAGACTGGCTAGATTCCTGACCGATGGTATACTAGGGTAAGCATTATGGCAAAAAAGAAAAAACAAACACGAAGTCGCAAAAAGGTAGAAGTACAAGAACGCTCACCGTTCTGGCCAATGGCAGGTGCAATCGTCATGATTGTTCTTGCTGTATTCACCCTTATTGGCGCTTTTGGCACAGGTGGCCCATTGCCAACTGGTCTGTATGGCGGTGCTTACTGGGCACTCGGCTGGGCTGCAATCTTAACACCGATTGCACTAATTTATTTTGGCGTGCTCAAATTTAATAGCGAGGACCATCAAATACCACTGGGTAAGTTAGTTGGTATGCTGCTTGGTATTACACTTACGGCAAGTTTATTTCACGTTGTCTTCGCTGTTAAGGATTCCCTTGGCGCAGTCACCGGCGGGCATGGCGGTAATGTCGGTAATCTAATTGGCGGCATTGTACTAAATGCTGTTGATACTATTCCGGCAGCACTGATGTTCTTTATTTTTGCCGTCTTAGCATTCTTCTTTGCGTTTGGAATTTCACCCCGAGTAATCTTAAATGTTTTCGACTTCTTCCGTTCGCCAAAAAGTGAAGATACAGACCTCGACACCCTAAAACGCCGTAGTGAATCTTCATTCAAGATGAATGAGGGTGTTCCCGTTGAGCATCATGGTACGCAACCATCCCCGGCTCGTATGGCTTCACTCCGAAACACTGCCCAAAAATTAGCCCCATCAGAAGACCACAGTGCCTTGACCGTTGCAAGCGACCCTAACTGGAAGCTGCCAACCACCGATTTACTGAGTCACAAACAAGACAAAGCAGATGCCGGTGATGTAGAAGGCAATGCTCGTACAATCCAAGAGACATTTGATAACTTCAGTATTAATGTCGAGATGGACGGCGCTAATATTGGGCCAAGTGTTACCCAATACACCCTAAAACCACCAGCAGGTACAAAACTTACTAAGATTACTGCGCTCGAGACTAACATAGCTCTCGACCTTGCCGCTACGAGCATTCGCATAGAAGCACCAATTCCAGGGAAGAAACTAGTCGGTATCGAGGTGCCAAACATCAAGCCGGCGACCGTGCGGATGAGTGGCATGCTTGAGTCGAAAGAATGGAAAGAACACGAAGGCAGTCCTCTGGCATTTGCCATCGGTCGAGATATCGCTGGTAAGCCAATTATCAACGACCTAGCCAAAATGCCTCACTTGCTGGTAGCTGGTCAAACCGGTTCAGGTAAATCGGTCATGATTAATACTATTTTGACGAGTATGCTATATCGGAATAGCCCGGCAGACTTAAAGCTTATTCTGGTTGACCCTAAGCAAGTGGAATTGAAGCCCTATGATGATATTCCACACCTGCTTACCCCTGTTATTACAGAGCCAGAGAAGTGCATTAGTGCCCTTAAGTGGACGGTTGCAGAGATGGAACGACGCTATAAGACGCTTAGCGAACTTCGGGTGCGCAACATTGTTGAATACAATAATAAGAAGCAAGAAGAGGGCATGCCATATATCGTCGTAGTTATCGATGAGTTGGCTGATCTGATGATGATGGCTGCACGAGATGTTGAAGCATTAATCGTGCGTATTGCTCAAAAAGCTCGTGCGGTTGGTATTCACTTGGTGCTTGCTACCCAGCGCCCTTCGGTCGATGTTATAACCGGTCTTATTAAAGCTAACGTTCCTGCTCGTATCGCCTTTACGACTGCGAGTCAAATCGACTCCCGTACTATCATCGACCAAATTGGTGCCGAGAAACTACTAGGCAAGGGTGACATGCTACTCCTTACTGCGAGTATGCCAAAGCCAATGCGCGTACAAGGCGCCTTTATAGACGATAACGAAACCAACAAAGTTACAGACTTTATACGCGAACAGCGGCCACCACAGTACGACCAAGAAGTTGTTAGTCAACCAGTACAGCTTAATGGCAAGGGTGGTATTGTCTCTAGTAACGATATGGATGCTGCCGATGAACCAGTATTTCGTCAAGCAGTCGAGGTTGTTATTCAGGCTGGTAAAGCTAGCACCAGCTTGCTGCAGCGTCGACTACGCATTGGCTATGGCAAAGCAGCACGTATGATTGAAAGCATGGAAGAACAGGGCATTGTGGGGCCTGCAGATGGCTCACGACCCCGCGAAGTACTAGTACGCAGTATTGATGAAGTCTTTGGCGGTGGCGCAGAGTCCACTGATTCGGGTGATGTCTATGACGACATGCCAAATGATCAAATAAGCTAGTGTTGTATAGAATATCTTGTCAAAATAGCACAAGCTTTTTAGTATAAGGGTATATGAGCGTTATTCTGGAGTATACGGAGTGCGTTTAGTCACTCCAGTCGACTACACTGGTTTACCCTATTGCTTTGCGCCCCACGAAAATATTCCTCCTCCTGTACAGCAGGGTATGCCTAACACAGAACTACATGCTGATTGGAACCACATGTTTCCTAAATATGAGGTTCAAACTAGCACCAGCCCAGCACTCCAAGACGAGATAAGTAGAATGGCCCTCCAGGGGTGTAGAGTCCAGTGGACGTTGTTTGACCAGCATCACGGCATATACAATCCTTGGTTTCTAGGTCCTCCTCAGCCACAGAACGATGCGCAATTATTCCAAACGGTGATTATGGCTACGGCGGGCTACATCCCCGAAGGTGCTATAGATTTTTCACACAATCAACCCCAAATAACAACTCTCACCAAAGAAGAACGAATGTTTTTATGGCAGAGTGGGCAGGTTAGAGTATACGACCCAGTTGCGGTCCGTAAATTCATGTTTCGATACGTGCTCCAAGAAGACGTCGACCACATACACGAGAGCGCGCTTGATGAATTTTTGCACACCGTTAATCCAGAGAAGCGAGTACATCTAGCCCATTGTATAGCTGCAAAAATTGTAGAACGTGCTGTAGAGCCGGTTGCTGACGCGTACACATTGGCACATGGTAGTGAGTTACTACGACCAGGTTTACCAAAGCACCCACGAGATTATGTCAAAACGCGCATGATTGCCAGTAATCGACGCTTTGGAAGACTACTCACTGCTTTAGCTAGCAGGCTTGGAGAGTACAATCGTGGCAACCAAGACATCCGTCTAGCTTGATAAAACAAGGGTGATAAGGTATAATTACCTCTGTTATTAACTTTTGGCTTACATCCTCTTGTGAATGTAGGCTATAACCAGAGAAAGGAAGCAGATGAATCAATACGAAATTGCTGTATTGTATCACCCAGATCTAGAAGTAGATCTTAGTAAGGCCGAGGCCAAAGTACAAAAAATCTTTACCGATAATGGCGGTAAAGTAACGGCTACTGACAACTGGGGCAAGCGTAAGCTGGCATACCCAATTGCTCGCCAAGAACATGCGGTATACGTATTTTATACGGTAGACATGCCTGGCGCCGGTGTTGCAAAAGTAGAATCACTACTAAACATCACCGATGAAGTAATTCGCTTCATCATCACTCGTCCAGACCTTAAAGCTATCGCTAAGGCTGAAGCTGCTAAGGCTGAGAAAGCTGAAAAAGCTGCTGCCCGTGGCGACCGCGACGAAGACGACACTAAAGACGAAGAATAGTTTATATTTCACTTGACTGGCTGGTACAACCAGCGGTACCGTGGAAGTACAAATTAATAGAGAACATAGTTTCTCAGGAGGGAATGCCACATGGCACGTAGTTTTAACCAAGTAATCTTAATGGGGAACCTAACTCGAGACCCAGAAGTTCGACAAATACCAAGTGGACAATCTGTTTGTACCTTTAGCTTGGCACTTAATCGAAGTTTCAAGGGTGCCGATGGTAACTGGCAAGAGGCTACCGATTACATCGATGTAGTCGCTTGGGGTCCCCTCGGTGAACGTGTTGCACAATACGTTACCAAAGGTCGACCAGTTCTTGTTAACGGACGGCTCCAGAGTCGTTCTTGGGAACAAGATGGTCAGAAACGAAGTAAGGTTGAAGTAAATGCCCAGGATGTTACATTCCTCGGCGGACGCGGCGAAGGGGGCGAGCCAGGCGGCAATTATGCACCAGCTCCAGCTTCGAGCTCAGCACCTAAGAAATCAACCAAGAAGACAGACGATGTGCAGATAGAGGATATTGGCGATGAGCCAATCAACCTTGACGACATCCCGTTTTAACAAATTATTGACTGTATACTCTGGGCGTAGGCCTGTGTCAAAAACTTTCACCGTATTTTGAATACGGCTCAAGTTTTGTGCTCGGCCTTCACTCCAGATTACACAAGCCAAAATTCGTCAAAACTAATTTCAAAGCACCAAGCTTTCAATACATTAGATAAAGGAATAATTATGGCAAAGATATTTAAGAACCGAACAGACGTAGCTTTTTTTGACTACAAAGACTTTAAGACTCTGCAACGTTACGTAAACGTATACGGACAAATCGAAACCCGCAAAAAGACTGGTTTGACCGAAAGTCAGCAACGACATCTTGCTGTTGCTATCAAGCGCGCAAGGCACATTGCACTACTTCCATTCGTAGCAAACAACTAATCAGAGCAAATTATGCCAGCATCAAAGCAACTTGTTGACGCAATGTGGCACCGAACATACCAGCTATTGCAGAATCGGCTCGGTGCTCACACTATCGGGCCATCGCTTGGCATTAGCCAGCGCTTCGACCAAGAAGTGTTGAACGACATTGCCCACCTAAAAGTTGCTGAAGATATGAATAAAGCGATTGAAAATGTACAAGGCAAGTTGGCTGTATGCCAATCTACTGGCTTTATTGGCAGTTCAGATGCTGACGAGCTGTATGATATGCTCGCAGAAATTCAGAAGGGAGAAGCATAATGGACGAAGTACGAAAAACGGCTGAGTTTATCCAAAATAAGCTAAGAAGCGGTTATCTCGATGAGCCTAGCCATTCTACGGCACGGGCTTTAGTGTCTGAGATAGAGAAATTGCTGATTGAAATTCGGCAACAGAAACACCCCCTTAGCTTAGAGAACCGCGTCAAAGAAATTATTAAACACCTGGAGTCGCTTGTAGATGATGTGGTTATGGATTTTCGTCATCGAGACGAGCTACTCAAGCACTCTAACGAAATGCGCAACTCACTGCGCAGCTTAAGTTAAGGAGACCGTATGGCATTAAGCATTACTGATCTTAAAAAAGGTACAATCTTCCAGCTAGAGGGTACACCCTATCGTGTAGTGGAGTATTCTCAAAAAGTTATGGGCCGTGGTGGTTCAATTGTTAACGTCCGCATAAAAAGTCTATTAGATGGCAGTGTCTTGGCAAAAACATTCAAGGGTAATGAGCAGATTGATTATGCTGACGTTAATAACCAAAACGTGCAGTATTTATATAACGATGGCGCAACATATTACTTTATGAATGAAGATACCTTCGAACAGTTTGAAGTTGCCAGTGATATTCTGGGCGACCAGGCAGGATACCTCAAAGAAGGCGACAAAGCACAGGCTCAGCTATTTGATGGTCGTGTCATTAATATCGAATTACCAAAAAACGTCCCCCTCAAGGTGGTGTATACCGAAGATGTAGTCAAGGGCGATACGACAAGCAGCGTACTCAAAGACGCAGAACTCGAAACCGGTATTAGCGTCAAAGTGCCCGCTTTCATTAAACAAGGTGACTTAATTAGTGTTGATACGGCAACAGGCGCATACCGCGAGCGAGTTAAAGACTAAATGGCGGGCCCAAGCTTAGAACTAGCTTGGGGTGGTGGCGTATGGGCACGCAGAGACAGGCGAGTTGTCGAACCTGTCGTCCGGCCTGCACTGGAACAAGTCGAATTCGCACTTGAAGAAATAGGCATTGGCTACGGTGAACCGAAAACTGTTAACGTTTGGCGTTGCGCTCGGTCTGAAGATACCTGGGGTACTGCTCGTGGAGTATCAAGTGTTGATTTACATATTCGCACCGACCATATCAAACACCGTAAGGTAGCAAGATTCTTTCATGAACTTCTAGAAACGACCGGCCATGAGTTACTACATACTGTTCGAGAAGAATATTTCCCAGACACTGGTCCAGTCGAACGTGCTGCATCAGAAGGCATCGCCTATTCGGGTGAAGATTTCATCGAAACAATTACTCGTGGGCCACGAACGGGCCTGTCTATAGGCGAAGCTATGTTGTGCTATGGAACAGCGGTTAATTATAACGCACTTAAGAGTCGACTGGCTGACCTGCAAGATTACAGATGGCCCCAAGCCATGCTAGACGATGTGGCAGACGACCCACAGCGTATAGTGTGGTTTGAATTAAATGGCGCTGCTCCACCAGCGGGGATGTTAGTTGGTGTAATTGAAGTTCAAAAACGACTTGCAGAGGGTAGGAGTCTTGCAGAACTCATGACCTGGCCACCTGAAGAAATTTTGGATTTAAGGTAGTCTGTAGTTATGGTAAAGCAAAGACTTGATAACTATCTCGTAGAGCATAAGCTGGTGGTGTCACGCAGTCAGGCTGAGAGCTTTATAAAGCTTGGAAAAGTTACCGTTAATGGAACTGCCATGACACGAGCAGGCACACTAGTTCGTGATACAGATGATGTTAAGCTAAACGTAACTGAGCAGTATGTCAGCAGGGCGGGCCTCAAGCTTGCGTCGGTTAGTCAGCGATTAAAATTGAACTTTACCAATGCCACAGTACTTGATGTTGGTTCATCCACCGGTGGTTTTACTGATTTTGCATTACGCCATGGTGCGAAAAAAGTGATTGCTGTTGAATTGGGGAAAAACCAGCTGCACCCAAGCTTGCATGGTAATCCACAGATTGAATTACACGAACAAACTGATATTCGTGCTTTCAAGACCAAAGATTCAATCGATATTGTAGTAGCAGACGTCTCATTTATTAGCTTGCAGGAAATACTGCCAGCGGTAGCTAAAATGTGCAATAAAAGTACTCAGATTGTCGCCATGGTTAAGCCACAATTTGAGGCTCGTAACAGTAGTGTTAAGCATCGCGGAGTCATTAAAAATGAGCGCGTGCGACGTGACATTTTGCAGGATTTTGAGTACTGGGCCAAAGGTCAGTTTGTCATTATTGATAAGTCTGATTCTGACATTGCAGGTAGTAAAGGTAACCGTGAGCGGTTCTATTTGTTAAAACTCGCTGCGGATTCTAGGCAGAAGCATAAGAATTAAAGTACTATTAGTGTATGTATTTCACTAGCCGGGTCGATGCCGGTCAGCAACTTGCTGACGAGCTTTTAAAGTATAAAGGCTTACGCTGCACACTTGTTGCACTATCTGATGGTGCTGTTGTTGTGGCCGCACAGATTGCCCAAAAGTTAAAATGCCCTATAACCATGCTTTTGGCAGAGCAGATTCACGCACCTGGTGAACCAGATGCAGTGGCTAGTATTAACCAAGACGGTGGTTATAGCCCAAATAGCGCTTATTCACAGGGTCAGCATGATGAGTTTGATATGGAATATCACCATATGTTCGAGCAGCAAAAGTTGGAGAAGCTTAGCAAAATGCACCGGTTAGTTGGCAACAATGAGCTAATTCGTAAAGACCTGCTGCGTGGCCATACCGTTATTCTTGTAGCAGACGGACTAGGTAGTGTTGCAACAATTGATGCAGCTGTATTATTTTTAAAATCAATCAAGGTTAAGCAGCTAGTGATTGCCACACCGTTTGCGAGTGTGAATGTGGTAGATAGGATGCACATCCTGGGTGACGACATCGCCTGCCTAAGTGTTATTCAAAACTTCATGGGCACTAATCACTATTACGAAGAGAATGGTATTCCTGATCACGAAGTTGTAGTCCGAATTGTCCAGGATATGGTAAAAGGCTGGACGTTACCCGAGCCTACACGTTAAATCGAAATTCGACGACATCATCAGGTTGCATGATGTAGGTTTTGCCCTCAGTACGGACTTTGCCCGCAGCCTTTGCGGCTTGTTCGCTGCCAGCAGACAATAAATCATTGTAATTGATTATCTGAGCAGCAATAAAACCACGCTCAAAATCTCCATGAATAACGCCTGCAGCTTGCGGGGCAGTGAATCCTTGTTTGATAGTCCATGCTCGGACTTCTTGCTCTCCGGCCGTTAGATAGCTCTGCAGTCCAAGCGTTTTGTAAGCAGCGTGGATAAGCTGAATTAGGCCTGATTCACTCTGGCCATAGCTTTCAAGTAGTTCAATTCGGTCGGCTTCATCGAGGCCGCGGAGTTCACTTTCTAATTTTGCGCAAATAAATAAGCTTTGCGATGGCGCTACTAAGTCGGTTAGGTGCTTCTTTTTAGCCTCGTCACCCAACGTAGCCTCGTCGACATTGAAGACGTAGATTACTGGCTTAGCGGTGATAAGTTGTAAGTCACTGATGTGTTCTAAATCTACACCAAGCTCAGATGCTAATTTCCCATCATTGAGGCCAGTCTTTAAGACATTGTAGGTATCAAGGATTGGCTTTAGTTTTGGATTAGCACGGGCTTCTTTCTCGAATTTTGGTAGTCGTTTTTCGATTGTCTGTAGGTCGGCCAAGATAAGCTCGGTATTAATCACTTCCATGTCTTTTTTAGGGTCGTGTTGTTCGTCAACATGCTGAATATCGTTGTCTTCAAAGGCGCGCACAACATGCACAATGGCGTTTGTGCTTCGGATATGACTCAGGAATTGGTTACCCAGGCCTTCACCTTGGCTGGCGCCAGCAACTAAACCGGCAATATCTACAAATGTCACCGTAGCAGGCACAATCTTTTTACTTCCATAAAGCGCCGCGAGCTTGGATAAGCGGACGTCCGGAACGGGAACGATACCGGTGTTTGGTTCTATGGTGGCAAAGGGGTAGTTTGCGGCCAAAACCTCATTGTCGGTTAGGGCATTGAACAGTGTTGATTTGCCAACGTTAGGCAGACCGACGATTCCTATGCTCAACATTTAAACCAACCTCACGTTCGTTTTCCAGATGATTTGCAAAGATTGATTTTTCATTATTATTTATGATTCCATTTTCGGGTGTTGCCAACAAGGGAATGCGTCCCCAGATTTTAATTTCCTGTTTTGTTGCAACAATCTTAGTAATTACTCGCCTAATTATGGCTTTTTTCTCTGTAAAGCTCAAGTTTTCTACTGTTTTTATGGTTCCGTCAAAATACTGTTCAACGGTTATTGGTTTTTGATTAGTCATTTCGTCTTCTAGCGCAGAGATTTCCGCCACCAAACCATTACGCCTCTCGTTAAGCTCATACATTACGTCTTTATAGCGACGCCCTGACATCACGCCTTGTCCGTAGGCTTTATCGTAGCGACCTTGCTCGTCATCTTGCTTCTTCAATGTCTTCTGAAGTGCTTTAAGCTGGTTCTGGAGTGGGGAAGTGGCTTTGCGACGTTGAGCCTGTGCAACAACCAACTGTGGGTTAAGTAGCAGCTCTTTAATGTTCTGCCACACCAGTGCATCAAATACTGGAACATTAATACCGTGTTCGTAGCATTCACGGGGCATAGGGTATTTGCTCAAGCGGTCTGTACAGCGATAGTATGAGCTACTATTGCTCACAGGGTCTCCTGTTCGAGATTTGCCACATACACATTCAATCAAGCCAGCTACAAGATACTGGTTCACACTGTTATTGCGAGTGTTTGTACGCTTATTTTTATCGAGCTGTACTTGAACTTTGTGGAAGAGGGCCGGGCTGACAATTACAGGAACGTTTACATGAAACCACTCTTCCTTTGGGCGCGGTTTGCGACTGCCTTTGGTTATTTTGCGATACTTTTGCTCAGGGTTCTGAGGGTTCTTTGTAGGAACGCTCTCGCTCTTATTGTAGTAGTGGTCACCAATGTATGTTGTGTCTCTCACCATACGGTCTAGTGTGCCACTGCTCCACTGGGCACGTTTGCCCTTGGGTGGGGAAATGCCCATATTGAATAGCTTGCGTTTTACCTCGTGTTTAGAGACGCCAGCCGCGATCCATTCAAATACTTGTTTCACGACTTTAGCTTGCTGCTCATTGACTGCAAAGTAGCCGTCCCGTGCGTCAGGACCAGTCTTGATACGAGGGAAATAGTCGTAACCATACTTGGGCTGGTAGCCAAGTAGCTTTTTATTTTCACGCACCTTACGCACCTTTCCGATACGCATACGCTCAGTTATCTTTACGCGCTCATACTCATGGAATATGCCCATCACACTACCCATAAGCACTTCCTCGGTTGTTTTACCGTTGATGTCATGTAGACTTATGCACTCGATACCGCACTCACGAAGTTCTTCTAAGATGATTTCTTGGTGCACAAACTTTCGGGACAGGCGACCACGGTCGTAGACGTACAATATTTCAAATTTACCCTCACGAGCGTCAGAGCGCATACGGTCTAAGTCGGGGCGTTCAATAATCGCCCCGCTCCAACCATCGTCCTTGTACACGTAGTCCGTTATCAGCACTACGTCAGTATCTTTTTCGATACGTTCAAGGATTTCCATTTTTTGGTTATCAATGGTTTGTTCTTCTTCCTGGTGTGCTGTGCTGACACGCATGTAGATGGCTGCTTTTTTCATTTCTTTTTCCTTGTTGAGCGGTCGGCAATAAACTTCTGCAGAGCCGTTTCGCTTACGCGGTAGCCTCTGCCCAACTTAATAGCTTCTAGCTTGCCGTCTTTGATGTAGGTGAGTACGCTTTGCCAGTGAACTTGTAGCATGTCTGCTATTTCCATTACCGTATAAAATCTATATCCATTCATTATGATCTCCATTATAAGTATTTATAACTAAATATCAATACTAATCCTTATTATTGCTTCTTATTTCTTTCTCAATTTGTTCAAATAACTGATCGAATACGTCGTTTATAGTGTTGGATTCATATTCTTCAGCAGTGTATTCAACGATTGGTTTTTCGGGCTGCTTATTATTATTCTTCGTTTTCATCATCCACCTCACGCATTGGCTTAGCTCTGCTTACTGCTTGTCTAGCATCTTGTAGCTATCTCTTAAACAGGAATCCTATAAGTTACTTAATAATCTAATAGATAGTTATCTATATAGGATTTACCCTATAGGGTTTAAGAAGCCTTGCCCTCCATTTCTTCAAACGCTTTTCTCATTTCGGCATCTACGTCCATGTGTTCAAGGTCGCCGAAGACCTGCGTAGCGTCGTATTCGTTTGCTGCTTTCATGGCCAGTTCTTCCAGATATAGCCATAGTTCGCTTGATTTTTCGTAGTCGTAATTGGTCTTCCAGTCGCCGTTGGAGTTAAGGATCGCTGGTTTGTAGACCATGTATTCGCCTTGGTTTTTCTTAGACGGCACTACTCGTATACCATTCACATACCACCCAACCTCGGGGAAGTGAAGTTTTACAAAGAATGTTCCATTATCCCGCTTACTAACTTCTGGGTAGTTGTGGCTGAAATCTATTCGCATGATGAACCTCCGTTGATGTTATGCCACAACAGGTGTAGCAAGTCGCACCAATCATCTGTGCTACGGTAGTGGTCGCAGAACGTACAGTCTAGTTGGGCTTCCATGAGTTCTGCGTTCAGGCACTTACGACGACGCTGGTCTATATAGAACTTCTGACGTAGCCAGTTAGGTTTACGTTTGCCAGACTGCTTGAATAGCCACGTGGCTTCGGAGAGCTGGTTACGTGTGATTGTTATTTCGATTTTAGATGAAACTTTACGGCGTAAAGTCGTGTCTAATTCATGCGTCCGTGTATCGAGAGCATAATTCATGCGTCCCGAGTGATTATGTTGATTTTGTGGGCTAGTTACTTCCTTAAAGTTTCCCATTTCTTTTTTTCTCCAGTGAAACCGTTCGACAGGGTAATTGATATTAGTCAAACAGCCTCAAGTTGCATACCCATACTACTAATTATCGGTGACAGGTGGTAAAACCCGTAGGGGTAGAACTCAAGGCTGAATAGGGGTGAAATGCCCCTGAAATAAGTGACTTTAATCTGTTAGACTGACCTCTGCGTCAAGGATCACTGTTTCCTTGAGGCGAAGATGTTCTGGGCCAATGCTGCTAACTGCATCACGTAATGCCGTAATTATGTAGTTGAATTCAATAACGCCGTCTTTGTCGTCTATATACTTACCCTTTTCGCCGGCGACTACCCATAATTTGCTCTTGGTAAAATATCGGTTGGGGTGCTTTGCCAGAAACTCAAAGATTTTGCGGTTTCTACTACCACGATTGAGCTTGAATGGTTCGCCGTTCATCTTACCTCTGCCAGTTTTAGTGGAATAAATAATTCTTGCACCGTGACCAGTTAAGGGGATCGACTCAAACAGTTCGTTATAAAAGGCTTTGAACGTAGGGACGTCTACTATCTGAATGTGTATGTCGATCTTGAGAAGTTCATTAGGATTAAGAACTTGGATAAGTCCTTGCTCCACTAGTCTCTTTAGCCCCGTGCTTTGATAGTTATAATCTCGGAACTTGAAGCCGTCGTCACCGACATTGTGTAGGGGCAGCTGCTGTATATATAAGTTTGGCTCGTGGCTTCGACTAAGCTCATCAAAAATCTGCTGAGCAACGAACAGTTCGGCTTGTTTTAGTTTAAGTTCAGGGTAGTTTGGGTCACGCATGGCTGTACTCATTTTACGGAAAAAAATTCGGGCGGCCTACACCATAATTCTGGCAAGCGAAAAGATGAACGGGCATTGCGTACACTCTGTGACGCAGGAGGAATGCGTAGGACTCACGGAGTGGTGTTAAGATGGGGTTGTTATGGCCTTCGTGATAATTCTGCTCTCCGTTACTCTCCTCATCTTACTTGCCAGTAGGGGCAGGAGATATACGTCACCCAAGAGAATGGATCGACAGCAGCACAACGACGAACTCATAAGCATCATACTGCCGATAATCAACAATGATAAATAACGTCTGGTACGTATACCAACTCTATATAATTGGAAGAAGACGTTAATACAAAAAGAGGAGTGTCCATGCCCGTCAAACAGGCAATAGGCCGTCCACACAAAGTGGACTATCGGGTAATGATTAAGTTAGCTGACGCAATCCAGCACAACGCAACTATAGGTGAGGCTTGCCGCTTTGTAGGCATTTCTCGTCAAACATATTTTTCGTACTTCAATAACAACCCAGTTTTTAGAGAAAAGATGCTTGCAGCAAAGAATAACCAGAACAAAGTGGTCTTTAGTTTTCTGACACTATCCTAGATTAACTAGTCGCTTTTACAAGGTTTTGGTGTTTTTGGTGTCAAACAAACCTAGAAGCTTGTCAGGTCGGATACTTTGGCATTCAAAGCTTTGGCTAGCTTCTCAAGGGTTTGCAGTGATGGATTGCGTAGCCCATTCTCTATCTCGGAAATATAGCTACGGTCTACTTTAGCAGCAAGACTAAGCCGTTCTTGTGACATGCTCTGACTTTTTCGTAGATCATGTAACTTTTTACCCAGTTTTTGTTTAGAGCTTGTTCTTCCCATTCTCAAAGAATGGCACCGTAGACAATATTAATCAGTAGGCAATAGCCTACAAAAGACTTGTTACTAACCTGTAAGTATGCAAAAATAACAATATTGGCAATAACCCACAAGAAAGGTGTATATGAACTGGTTTAAGAAACATAAGATTTTGTCGGTAATACTGGCATTGATCGTAATTGGAGTAGTAGCGAGTGCCGCAGGAGGTGGCGGTAGTAAGCCGAGTACTAATAGTAGCCAGAGTGACAGTTCGGCTAAGCCTGCCGAGGCAACGCCAGCTAAAACAAAGATAGCCTTAGAAGACTTTTACGCAAAAGTAGAGAACGGACAGACGAAGGCCGAGGTTCTAGCATTTGCAGAGGGGCGTGAACCAACAAGCTGTAGCGAATCGCAAAGTGAATATATTGGAAAAACCGAACTTTGTTCGTATGGAGGTTTTTCTGATGCAGGTATTGTCACCATTACCTATACCAATGAAAAGGTTGCTGGAAAATCCAAAACCAATTTCTAGTAATTGTCGGTTTTACAGCCGAGCCTTAGGGCTCGGTATAAAGCTGAAAATTGATAGTGTTAAGTACATTTGAAAGAAGTGCTTATGCTTTGTAGCATGATGTTTGAGGCGCATAATAGCTGCAGGAATAACAAATGACTATAAATCAACACTTCACTGAGCTACTAGGTAAATTAACTCCCTCAAGCGCTGAAAACGCTACTTACGCTGCCCACCGCGACTCAGTTGAGGCTAAGTTGAAATCGTCGTTTAACGTAACGTACACTATGGAAACTGGTTCGTTTAGGAGCGGAACAGGCGTTAGATACAATACTGATCTAGACATACTGGCATCCATACCCGCCATCTACCAGAAAGATAGTTCGTCGAATATGCTGCAGTCGGTCAAGACTGAGCTGGAGGAAAAGTTCTGGGCAAGTGACATACATATTAATACGCCGTCGGTAGTCTGCAATTTTAGCAATTTTAAGACCATTGAGGTCACTCCTGGGTACTACCAGAGGACTGAAAACGGCTACTATGTGTACAAGATTCCAGATTTTGGTGGTGGCTGGCAAATATCAGCACCGTCTGCACACATCTCATACGTCAACACCGTGAACAATGCTCTCAACAAGAAGGTTAAGCACGTAATACGGCTTATAAAAGCAATTAAATACGCCCAAAACATCCCAATATCTTCATTTTACCTGGAGCTAAGAATTGCTAAATACTGCTCCAACGAAACCTACATAGATTATGAACAGGACGTACTACGTGTCCTGAATAGATTGGTGGACGATGGCTTATCTAACATGCAAGACCCCATGGGAATCTCTGGGTATATTGAACCCTCTAGTACGGCGCTCAAAAAAGAAGAGGCGTTATCGAAGCTAACTACCGCTCGGAATAGGGCAAGGGAAGCGGTGGATCAACAGAAGAATGGCAGTCACACGAATTCTATATATTGGTGGGCAAAAGTTTTTGACAGGGAATTTTAATGAACACGAAGCAGATACTCACTGAAGCTAAGAGAATAGAAGAATCCGCAAAATATAGCGCACAGGGTCAATTTGAGCAGGCTAAAATCTGGTCTAAGAGGAGCACATTTCTTGGTATACCTTCGTCTGGCTTGGGGGCTGTCGCAGGAATAGGCGGTTTGGCAGACTTGTTCGGCAATAAAGTGACGGGACTGCTTGCTATCGGTGCTGCTTTTCTGACGGCCATAATGACCACATTAAATTATTCTAAAAAGATAGATCAAACACATGCTTCGGCAAATGCTTATCTGGCATTACAGCAGGACGCAAGAATATTCGTCGAGATTGATTTGAACACTATTAATGCTCAGGCTGGAAGGGAAGCATTATCTGAACTAGTCGCGAGGCAACAAGAAATTAATAAGACAGCAATTATTCCTAGTCCTCGAGCGTACAAAAAAGCACAAGAAAATATCAAGAAGGGTGGCCAGACATACAAGGTAGATGGAAAAAAACAGAGGTAGGTAGCTTGACCAAATAGCATAAGAGTGATAAGGTAAATTAATGACAACTGCAGATACGTTTCCTGTAGCGGCACCACAAGAAAAACAAAAAATACCAGAATCACCAGACTTTATCGCTCAGATTGAGCGGCTTGAAGGCATGGCTAGTGATGGGATTGAGACTCCTAATGGCCTCGAATCAATGCAGTTTAGGTCAGGAATCGAAGTCGAGTTTAGCTTGGTTGATCCTGCTAACTATAGGAAGTTTTTGTCAGATCGTGCTGTATCTGACGCTGAACGTTTAGAGAGGCAGATTGCTGAACGACCAGAACATGAGGAATCAGTACGAAAATCTCACAACGAATCAGTTACAAGCTTTACAGAGTATCAGAGTTCGCTAATACTGAATCCTCAAAAAATAGATGGTGAAAAGATGGACACCACCGAGCTTCTAGATGAGTTTCGACAATATGCTGCAGATTTTGTTAGCCGTCTCCCTGCAGCTGACGGCAGTGAAGAAGAGAAAAGACGGCTATGGCTTGATCAAATACCTAGCTTTGGAACACGAGAGATAATTAACTTTTTACTCTATGAAGAATTTTCTAATCCCACACTTGAAGACGTGAAACCTCCAGTCGGTGGTACCGTGGATGAGTTAGATGCATACTCTGAAAAGCAAGGCTGGCTAGAGTTCAGGTTTGGAAATGGTGCGTTACAAACAGGGTATTACGACAACGAAGGTGTTTGTGAAATTAGACAAGCTCCATGTTCGCCGAGTGAAGCACTTAGGCGTAAGGCCGTTATGCAGACGCGACTTATTGAGCTTGCTGATCAGTTTGGCGTTCTTGTACGGACGAGTGCAGAGGGTGAACACATTAACCTGAGTGTTTACGCACAGCACAATAACGAGGGTGATTTCTATCCGCTCATTGGACAGGATGAGGCGCGACGCCCAAGGACGTTAGATATTACGGCGGGCGTTGTCGAGGCATATGCAGACGGTTTATGGCTCAATCCTAAAAATATGAAATATCCGCATTACTTCCAGCAACCTCATGGAGGTAGCCATCTAAGAATGGGCCCATCTAGAAAAGGCATTCGTATAGTTGATGATCTTATAGAGCTAAGAGCAGGGTTTGCGCAGGCTGATCAAGCGACTAACTGGCTTATGGCAGGTGCGATTGCAGGTCTTCAAGAAGGTCATGAGGCAATAACCGCACAAGGCTATGAAACCCCTCTAGAGACTACGGTGTTCAGGGTTCACAGGCAGCCAGACTTTGATAAAGATAATGATCTTCAGATTCAGCGAGCATTCGAGAACTCAAATAGGACGGACGGAGTTTTCGAACTCGATAGTGGGTATAACATGATAAGAGGCGTTGAAATTACGCAAAGCCTCCTTGGTCTTGACGATGGAACACAGGGCTCAGATATACTTAATGATTTAGTCATCTCAAGTGCTCAAATTGATGGTGATGGTTTTCCATATGTCTCACCTGAAGACCTCCGTAATAAGTTCGAAACTTTCAATGAAAGGTATAAGAACTCTGTTGAAGGAGCTGCAGGCACGAACTTCGAAGAGATTGCTGCCAAAGTAAACGCCCGTTTCAAGAGGATAAAGCTAGAGCCTGTAACTGTTATAACTGGCGACGCAAAGTACGCAGTTGAGGGTAGAGACAAGGCATTTGATAGGTTGCGTAAATCAAGAGTGGTTAAGCTTGCTCTTGGAGATGAGGTTGAGGCAGAAGTGAGCTGGCTGCAGAATGCGTCTCCAACAGAAGAAGTCGCTGCCTAAGTTAAGAACTCAGCGTATTCTTTAGCCTGTTGCAGTACTCATCAGAGTAGCCACGACCACCTCGATCGGTAGCTGGCATAACAAGTTTTAGTTCAAAAGGTTGTTGGGTTACGAGATACGTGTACCGATTTGAAGTGAACTCATATAAAGATAGTATAACAGAGGTGGTACGCTTTCCAAAACCTTGACCAAACTGCTTAAGTATGCTACTGTATATTCTGAAAGCGTAAAACAAAAATGGATTCAAAAACACCAGCTCCTGCGGAACTTTTGCCACCACCGATAGCAACTACTGGTATTGATGGTGAGCCGCCCGTTTCACGAATCCGTAGTAGAGCAAGTCGTAGGTCAGTTGAAGTATCTGATGAGACATCTGCCGAATCAATAACTGCCGTTGAAGCCATGGATGTCGGTGAGGTGTTGGTTGGCACAACTACTGTGGTTGATTTGGTTGATGAAACGCCAGAAGGTAATGCAGATGTGGCAAAGACTTCATTACTCGAAGTAGGCAGCGAGGCTGTCGTCGAGTCACCCGAACAGTTACTTGCAAAACTAGCAACGAGCACATTAGTTGAGTCTGCTAGAAAGATTGGATTTAAAGCTGCATTTGGAGGCTTACTTCAAGGCTCTGAAGACAATAAGTTAACACCAAGAGCACTGGCTTCTCACCGTTATCGCGCTGACAATCATGAAGGCAAGCGTATACCGGGTCGGAATGGTTTTTCAAAAGCTTGGGAAACCGGTTCTGAGGTAGCCGACCTTATTGCAGAACGACCTTTTGACCGCCACAAATTCTACTTGTCTCTTGATCTTTCTACACCCGAGAAAAATGAACGAGCACAGGCGTTTATTGAAGAAGTGTATCTGAAGGCCGCCGAGCAAAAGCTCTCTATGTTAACGAAGAAACAAGACCACGACTATGATAGCTGTGATTTGTATACTTGGGAGCCTGAAGAATTTGCTGGCATACTGGCAGAGCTTTACCCTAGCTATCCTGATATCTGGCTAACAACAGAACATCCATTACAAGGTACTGTTGATACGATTGACCCTAAGCATATTGGTTTTGTACAGGAGCCAATAGGTGGATTTGGAAACGGATCGCACAGCGCGAGGATGATTGAACTTGGTAAGTTCATAGACGAACATTCGGGGAGTATGGACCCAGATACATGGAAACAAGCTTGTGAGGAGGCTGGTGTGAGACCAGATGCTCCATGGTTAATTGACCCCAGGCGCCGCGAAGAATACCTGGCTTCTAAGACCAGAAGCTAGGCACATCTTTAATTATCTAGCGCGCATTGTCTTTTGTGATAGCCATAAGTATAATAAATTCAAATGGACAATAACACTGAGGGCCCAGTAGTTGTAGAGACAAAGCATTCACGTTTTGGTTTTTCGCGTATGGTCAACCAGCGTAAGAAAAATTCCAAGCATAGTAAATTCTTTCACCAGTTGAAACTGATAGCTATCGTTGTTCTTGGCGTTGGTGTGCTTGGTGTTGTCATGAGTAAGTTTGTATTCAACGAGAAGCCAGTCCTAATTGTTGGCGACCAAAAAATCTATAAAAAACAGTACGATGAGTTGGTGGCGCAGGCCAAGAAGCGGCAAATAAATACCGAGGGTGCAAAAAATACTATCATCGACGGCTATAAGTACGAACAAGCAGCAAAAAAAATTGGTATAGAATTCGGCAAGTCGGATCTTGCATCTCTTGAAGAACAAACAACGCTACAGACAACCATAAAAAATGACTTTTATTACTTGGGAATCAAAAAAGCTTACATACAGACACAGCTAGAGATACGTAAACAAGATGGCTTCGATGGCTATGCATTTTACTTTCCTTTTAGTCGTAATTTTCTTGATTCTGATCCAAAGACAACAAACCCACTCTTTAACAATAAAGATGCTATCGAAAAAGACCGAGTTGCAGCCAAGCAAAAAGCAGAAGATGCCAGGACTCGCTTGCTAGCAAATAAAGTTAAGCCGTCTGATTTGGTCGATGAAATTTTAGCCGATGATAGTTTAATTTACGGCAATGCATCCAATGGTACGCAACACTTTTTTGTTAATAAATTAGGTTACGAAGTATTGAATAGTTCGGGTAGTGGTAAGCGAGTCGCTAGTAGATTCATTGATACTCTACCCAACATACCTGAAGGCAAGGCTACCGAAATCAAAGACGATATTCAAACATACACAGAAGTCCAATCCGGTACAATTGTCACTAAAAACGCGGCATATTACTTCGTATACAAGGTAAAAAATGTAACAGGTAGCAAAGATATTGCTACCCAGTTCAGTAATGCACTTAAAGAAATCCGGGTGGTGGATAATGTTAAGAACTAATTTCAAAAAACTTACTGCAATGTTTATTTTTTCATTCGCCTTATTCACCCTGGGTAATATAGCGCATGCTCCAAAAGCCAGTGCCCTCGGCTGTTACCCTAATGGCAATGCCGCGTACTTCAACGCTCAGGTTATGGTTCAGGTTCAGAATCCGGATGGAACATTTAGGAAATGGTCAGACGATTTTAGTTTTCGAGTAACGGCGGCTGACCCAAAGCCATTTGGTAATAAGTGGTTTGTGCCAACTAATGGTATTAACTTCCCGGGCCGGCCAGGTTTTCCTACGGATACGGCTGTTTTTAATGCTCGGGCTGGTGATGGTATCACTGAATCGTGCCCAACTTTAAGCGGAACAAATGGAACAAGTATGGTTTTTGGTGATAGCACCGACGGTAAGCCGTACCTCGCATGTAACTGGGGAACTTGGGGTGGTGGTGCGGGCAAGCAGCATGGGTTGTCGTTCTTTTTCAACCCAGTCTCTATCAACGACCCCGGAGGCTCAGGCTACTGGGACCCAGCAAATTCTGGCTATGTAGAGCCAGGAGGTCTTAGAGACGCTAATAACCAACAAGCTCTTGTAATTTTTGTGTATCGACTCACAACTATTTCTAATCCTCCGGAAGGAACGCTTGATAGGGCTGACTGTAACGTTATTGAAGGCTGGGCTCGTGATTTGGATGCTCCTGGTGGAATAACAAATGTCCATTTATATTTTGATGATCCGAGCAACCCTGGTTTAGGGATTGATTTAGAGAGACTAGGTAAGACACGGGTATTTAGACCAGACCCTGGGTTAGGGGGCGACTTTGGCTTTCGGATTGACTCCTCCGATCCGGCAATACCGGTGGATTTGTACACCGGAACTCACACCGTTTATGCGTATGGCATCGATGCCGGAGGCTCTAATAACAGGCAATTAGGCTTAAGCCCAAAGACAATAGGGCCTTGTCCGGTACGCAGCTCTACCACAAACGGAACGGCTTCCACTAGTGTAGATAATGTTGAAAACCCTGGCCAAATAGATTTTGGTGCAGATATTAATCAAGGTAATCCGAGCTATGACGTAACAATCATCAGAAGGTTCTACATGATTCGTGCCGATGGAACACTCGTAGATAACATTTTGCCACGCAGAACGTACAATCATAATGGTTCTGGGCCTCGCAGCTTCGAAAATGTACAAATACTTAACCCCCAGGGTGGACCACTTAACTTAAGGGTCGGCGACCAGATTTGTACTAGTGTCATTGTGGATAGTCCCGAAGTAACTATCGGTTTTCGTGGTTCAATAATTAGCAGGCAACCTGCGCGTGAATTTACGCCTTCATGCAAGCGCTTCGTCAACCTCCCCTACATGTCTTTCCAAGGCGGAGACGTTAGCGCTGGCGGTGACTTTACGGGTGGGGCTTGCTCCACCCCAGCAGGCATTAACACTAATGTTAATGCCGCTGGTCTGGGAGCAGGGGTAGAGTTTGCAGCTCTGGCCATTGGTAATATCTCTGGCTTTGCTAGTGCTCGCGGTCATGGCTCTGCAAATTCACTCATGTTCTCTAATACCACTTCGCCTCCCGGGCAGTTTGGTGGCTCCCATTGCATTAAGGACTACTACAGTAGTGCTCCGGCTGCCGTAACTCCAGGTTCTAGTATCTCTGTCAGTGGCCTCACAACCAGTAATGTTACCTACAATGGTCCATTCACTCTCAATGGTGGAACCCTAGGCAATGGTGTCCGCACCGGACTCTACATTAACGGTGACCTCATTATTGCTGGCAATATTGACTACGCCAGCGCTAGCTGGCCAACCCTCGACGACATTCCGTCACTACACATCTACGTCAAAGGTAATATCTACATCCAAGAAAACGTCACTAGCATTAATGCCATGCTCGTAGCCCAACCAAGCGCCACTCCAAATAGCGGTAAGATTGTCACTTGTGCCAGCGGCACAAGTCCGGTGCCTGTTGCTCAGCTCTTCGCACGTTGTGGTGGTGCCAGTGGCAACCGACTGACCGTCCGTGGTGCCCTGATTGCCAACAAAGTAGAATTCCTCCGTACTTCCGACTCCCTCCGCAACGCCAGTGGTGACGGCGGTGCTAATGCTGCTGAACTCGTTGACCTCAGCCCAGAATTCTTACTTGTAGCTCCCAAATCCAACAGTAATGTTGTTCCCAAAGACTACCAGTACTTCACTACCTTGCCGCCGGTTTTGTAGGGTGGGGATGATATTACGGGGATAATCTGTAAAAACCTTGTGTACTGTCATCTTGCTTATGCTATAATTTATCCAATATGAGCATACTGAGTGGGGTATCAGAATTCTTCGGCCTCGACATCGGCACGACCGCTGTCCGATTAGTCGAGCTACATAATTCAGGGCGCTCTAAAGCCCTCGTTAAGTACGCCTATGTACCTCTTGATAGCACTATCGCCATGAGTGATGCTAAAGGCGACCAGCAAAAGCTTGCACAAGCAATCAAAGATCTGGTCGAACAGTCGCGCGTTACAACCCGTAACGTAGCAGTAGGTTTACCGTCACAGCGTGTATTCACTACTGTTGTAGATATTGACCGGCTCAGCGAGCAAGAGATTGCCAAAACTATCCAGTATCAAGCTGATTCACTTATCCCAACCCCAGTTGCAGAGTCAAAGATAGACTGGGCAGTGCTAGGGGATTCTCCAAAAGATAAGAACAAAGTAGAAGTTCTTCTTACGAGTGTTACCAACGATTTTATCGAGGCTCGACTCGACATGCTCGAATCCATCGGACTCAACGTGATTGCTTTTGAACCTGATCATCTGGCTATGAGCCGAGCAGTTATCCCTTTCGACGTTACAGCACCGCAGATGGTTATCGACATCGGTAACAAAGCGACAGATATAGTCGTTAGCATGAATGGTGCCCCACATCTTGCACGTGCTATTCCAACTGGTAGCGAAGCTATTATCAAAGCAGCTATCCAGAACCTGAGCATAGACGAGAAGCAAGCACAGCAGTTTGTTAACAAGTTCGGACTTAACAAAGACAAGCTCGAAGGGCAGATTTACAATGCCATCATCGGAACCATTGATATCTTGGTCAGTGAGGTAGAGAAGTCTATCAAGTTCTTCCAGGGTCGCTACCCAGAGGTAAAGATTGAGCGCATTATCATGACCGGTGGGGCATCGGCCTTACCAGATTTTCCACTGTACGTAGCGAATAAGTTCGGCCTTAATGTTGAAATTGGAAATGCTTGGCGGAATGTATCATTTCCGGCTGACCGTCAAAACGAGCTACTAGCAGCGTCTAATCACTTCGGTGTAGCTACTGGGCTAGCGGAGCGTGACGTATGATTCAGTTCAACCTCTTACCAGATGTAAAGCAAGAGTACATTAAGGCAAAACGCCAAAAGCACACCGTTATTGTGGTATCACTACTTGGTGCGGCAGCATCTTTGTTTATATTCATCATGATGTTCCTCACTGTTTATGTGTTTCAAAAAGCCCACCTTCGTAACCTAGATGGAGACATTGCTTCAAGTACCCAGACCTTAAAGAGCACGCCTAATCTCAACAAGATTCTGACTATCCAAAACCAACTTAATAGCTTGCCAGGGCTGCACGACCAGAAGCCAGTTGTAACTCGACTCACCAACTATCTGTCTGCAATTACCCCCGCACAGGTAAACATCGGTGAGACAGAAGCCAACTTCGAAGAGAAGACAATTAAGATTAAGGGTACATCCGATACACTGCAGAATGTGAACAAATTTGTTGATACCATTAAGTTCACCACTCTAAAGGATAACGGCGAAGATGTAAAAGATAAGGCACCTTTTACCAATGTTGTCTTGAGTGAATTCGTTCGTAATGATAAAGAAACCACCTACACTATCGCTTTTAGTTTTGACCCTGTTATCTTTGACATAAAGCACGAGATTGCACTGACTGTTCCAAAGATTACTTCCACTCGTTCCGAAACAGAAAAACCAACCGACTTATTCCAGGCATTGCCTGAGGTAAAGAAGCAATAAGGATTACCATGGCTGATTTTAAAATGACATCCAAGAAAGTACAAATCAACAAAGCCCAGGCTACTACTGTTGGTGTTGTGGCTACAGCGGTCTTTATTACGGTGTTCTCTTTGGTATCTGTAAAGTCTTTATGGACGCAACGTAGCTACCAGGCTCGTGTGATTGCTAAAAAACAAGAGGCCCGCGACCAATTACAGCAAAATACTGAGGCCGTAAAGGGGCTTGTCGAGTCTTATCAGCAGTTTGTTAGTTCAAGTACAAACATTCTAGGTGGGAATCCTCAAGGTACTGGTGAAAAAGATGGCGATAACGCTCGTCTAATACTGGACGCACTCCCAAGTAAGTACGACTTTCCAGCGCTTACAACCAGTCTTGAAAAGGTGATTACCGACAAACGACTTAAAATCGATGGCATTACTGGAACCGACGATGAGGTTAACCAGTCAGCTTCAAAAGATAGTGGTAGTCCAACCCCACAAGACATGCCATTCCAGATTGCTGTTAGCGGTTCATACGCCTCAATCCAAGAACTATTTGGAGTATTCGAGTCATCAATCCGTCCGTTCCAAGCACAGAAAATCATACTAAAGGGCGGTGCAAGCGATATGAAGTTAACAATGGACGCTAAAACATTCTATCTACCAGAAAAATCACTAGATATAAAGAAAGTAGAAGTAAAGTAATGAAACAAAAAGACATAGGGCTATTCGTTGCAGTCGGCTTGGTAAGTGCTATATTCTCTGTAATCATCTCGAATCTACTGATAACACCGTCTAAGACGAAAAAACAGCAAGCAGAGGTGGTAAAAGCTATCTCTTCCGACTTTACTGTGCCAACTTCTGATAGTAAGTATTTCAATAAAGATTCAGTCAACCCAACTAAACTGATTCAAATTGGTGATAACACAAATCAATCACCATTTAATGGAACATCGCAGTAGCGGGTAAGCGCCTATGAGCGTTTTATCGGCTACCACTCAAAAGCAGGTCGAAGAAGACCTTATCGAACAAGGTCTGTTGAATGATCAGCAAATCCAGGATATTCATGCTCAGGCGGAGCGAGAGGGTACCCCGTTTCTGACGGCACTACTAGCTAGTAGCCTTATTACCGAAGAAGACCTGACTAGAACCACAGCAAAGGTGGCCAAGGTGCCGTATGTAAACCTCAGTGATGCACGTATCGATGCCGAAGTGCTTGCCCTGCTGCCACAAGACATCGCAGAGCGTTATATGGCTGTACCGCTGGGTGAAATGCAGCACCGTTTGGTTGTTGCCATGCTCGATGCCGACAACGTGCAGGCCGCCGACTTCTTGGCCAATAAAATTGGTCGTCCGCTGAAGGTATATGCGGCCAGTGAAGTTGGTATCAAACGTATTCTTAAGCAATATGCTGAACGTATAGATAACCGTATGATGGGCGACCTCAAAGCTACAGCCGATGCAGTAGCGGGGCAGGACGAGGCAGATAAAAAACAGGCAGCCAAAGACAATGTTCAGACTATTGTGCAAGACTCGCCAATTAGTAAGGCCCTGTCGACTATCATGGAGTATGCTGCCAAAAACCGTGCAAGTGATATACATATCGAGCCACTCGAAAAAGCTCTCAAAATTCGTGCACGTATCGACGGCGTGTTGCGCGAAATTATGAAATTGCCAAAAAGTACCGAAGCGCCGCTAGTCTCTCGTATTAAGATTTTGTCTAACCTAAAAATTGATGAACACCGTATTCCACAAGACGGTGGTTTCGCCATTATTGTTGATAACCATCCCATCGACCTTCGTATCTCAATCAGCCCTGTAGTATGGGGTGAGCAAGTGGTCATTCGTTTGCTCGATAAAAGTGGTACCAGCTTAAACCTTGCAGACATGGGTTACCATGGCCGTGCACTCCGTACTATCAAGAAAGCCCTCGAACAGCCGAATGGCATGATTCTAACCAGTGGCCCAACCGGCTCTGGTAAGTCAACTTCGTTGTATGCATTGCTACAAGAGATAAAGAGCGACACGGTAAATATCGTTACCCTCGAAGATCCAGTTGAATACAAAATGCAGGGCATTAACCAGATTCAGGTTAATGCAGAGGTGGGGCTGACCTTTGCTAATGGGCTTCGTTCTATCTTGCGTCAAGACCCTGATGTTGTGATGGTTGGAGAAATTCGCGACAAAGAAACTGCTCAGCTGGCAGTTCAGGCTGCCTTAACGGGCCACCTTGTCTTTAGCACACTTCACACCAACTCAGCCGCTGGAATTCTACCTCGTTTACTCGACATGGGCATCGAACCTTTCTTGATTGCTAGTACCGTGCACACAGTTATTGGTCAGCGGTTGGTGCGACGAACGAGTGAACAGAAAGCTTCGTACCAGTCAGACAAAGCCGAAACAGTGGCCATACAAGCCACATTAGGTGCTTTGTTGCCGGGTTCTGAGGCGGAGCGGGCCAAAGCAGCAGAAGATCTTGGTTACGATAACTTGCCACTGAAGGCACAAAACGCTTATACTTTATTCAAGGGCGTAGATTCGCCAGAAACGCCCGGTGGCTATAAGGGGCGAATGGGCTTATACGAAGTATTCGAGATAAGCGAAACCATTCAAGATCTTATTCTCAAACGTTCAACCAGCGCCGAAATTCAAAAACAGGCCCGGCTTGAAGGAATGGTCACCATGCGTGAAGACGGATACTTAAAAGCATTAACTGGCCAGACGACATTAGCGGAAATTAACCGTGTCGCGGCCACAGATAGCGCCTAATACAGGCATAAGGGGTAGGGGATACATGCAACCACGAATCGAAATACTGCTAGAAGAGGTGATTAAGAAGAAGGCATCCGACCTTCACTTACAAGTCAGCTTACCACCGATGTTGCGTGTTGATGGTGCTTTAACACCAGTCACTGGAACAGAGCCACTCACCGAAGAAAGTATCGAAGCCTTGGTGTTCGCAATCCTCGATGAAGACCAAAAGCAAATCTTGCTCAAAGATAAAGAATTCGACTTTTCATTTGCTTTCGGTGATCTCGGCCGTTTTCGTGTGAATGCTTTCCACGAACGCGGTAACTTAGCTGCAGCTTTACGTTTAATTCCTAACGAAATCCTCAGTATCGAACAGCTTGGTTTGCCACCTATTGTTAATAAGTTCGCTGACTATCCTCGTGGTCTTGTATTAGTAACAGGCCCAACTGGTTCTGGTAAATCAACCTCCTTGGCTGCCTTGGTGCACAAGATTAACCACGAGCGGGCAACCCACATCGTCACCATCGAAGACCCAATCGAATTTACTCATAAATCAGTAAAATCAGTTATTGTGCAACGTGAAGTTCACTACGACACTTACTCATTCTCAGCTGCGCTTCGTTCAAGCTTGCGTCAAGATCCAGATGTCGTACTCATCGGAGAAATGCGTGACCTCGAAACCATTAGCTCAGCTATTACTATTGCCGAAACAGGCCACCTCGTTTTTGCAACGCTCCACACTAACTCTGCTGCGCAAAGTATCGACCGTATGATTGATGTCTTCCCGCCACACCAGCAGCCACAGATTCGCTCACAGCTGGCAAACATCCTCATGGCTATCTGTTCTCAGCGGTTAATTCCATCTATTGGTGGTGGTCGTATTGCAGCCTCAGAAATTTTGATTGCCACACCAGCTGTCCGTAACATTATCCGAGAAGGTAAAAGCCATCAGCTAGAAGCGGTGATTCAAACTGGTGCAGAGTTCGGTATGCAATCCATGGATAAAACGCTCGTTAACCTAATTCATAACGGTACTATCACCTATGATGAAGCTCGTAACTATGCCGTTGATCTTGATGAGCTTGATAGGCTAATGAGGAGTTAAAATGCTGACGTACGAATTTACTGCACGTAACAGCAAAACTGGTGAGAAGATAAAATCCGAAGTCTCGGCTGATAGCGAACAGGCAGCTGCTAAAATTATTCGTGACCAAGGTCTTGCACCGCTAAGCATCAAGGCACAAGCGAGCTCAGAAGAAGGCTTTGGGAAATTCTTTAACCGTATTAAGGTTGCCGATAAAGTCTTGTTCTCACGACAGCTTTCAACGCTTATTAATGCCGGTTTGCCACTAGTTCAAAGCTTGCGCAACGTCGCTAATCAAACTCAGAATAAATCCCTCAGAATTGTAATCAACCAGGTCATATCCGATGTAGAAGGTGGTTCCGCTTTATCTGTCGCTATGGGTCGTCACCCTAATGCCTTCGATAAAGTCTTTATCAGCATGGTTGCTGCCGGTGAGGCTTCTGGTACTCTCGACAAAGCCCTTGAGAGATTAGCTAACCAACAAGAAAAAGACGCCGAAATTATCAGTAAAGTAAAAGGCGCTATGATCTACCCTGCAGTCGTTATGGGCGTCATGGCGCTCGTTGTAGGGTTTATGCTTGTGAAAGTGTTGCCTCAGGTAGAGGTGCTTTACAACGATTTGCCTGGAGCAACCCTGCCAGTTGTAACAAAGCTGCTACTTGCTATCTCGCACGCTATCACTAAATACTGGTATATCGTTATCGTGATTACGGTAATCTCAGGGTTACTTCTTAACAGATGGTCAAAGACATCTGGCGGTAAGTCTGTCTTTGATAAGCTCAAGATGACGGCTTGGCCAATTGGCCGGCTTTTCATGAAGGTCTACATGGCTCGATTTGCCCGTACAGGTGCTACTTTGGTTAGTAGCGGTGTTCCACTTCTTCAAATGTTACAGATTACTGGTGATGCTATTAGCAATGTGCACATTGAAACGGCGTTGCGTAAGGCCTCGGATAAGGTCAAGGGTGGCAAGTCATTGGCAGATTCATTAGATGGTGACCCGAACTTCTTACCACTCGTACCAAACATGCTTCGTATTGGTGAACAGTCAGGCGCCCTAGAGTCTATGCTCGAGAAAGTAGCTGATTACTACGAAAAAGAAGTCGACACCGAAATCCGAAACGTATCTAGTATCATCGAGCCTGCCTTGATGGTTATCCTTGGTGTTTTCGCCTTTATTATTGTTGCTGCGGTACTTTTACCAATATATGGTTTAGCAGGCCAGAACCTAGGGGGCTAAAACCTCTGGGGATAAGAGGCAGAAAGTACTTGCTTTTTAAAGCAGAAGCAGTATCATTGTAAGCATAAACAAGTAACATCTTAAGGGGGCATTAAGAATGCTAAACAAAATCAAAAATCGTAAACAGGAAGGCTTCACCATCATCGAAGTCTTGATTGTGCTAGCTATCGCTGGTTTAATCATGCTTATCGTATTCCTAGCCGTTCCAGCATTGCAGCGCAATAGCCGTAATACACAGCGACAAGCTGATGCCTCTAAGGTGGCAACTGCCATCTCGCAGTGTCTTAGTAACAGGAATGGACAAGCCACAAGCTGCGATACAAGAGCCGAACTAGCCACTAATGGTGGATTTGATTCTACTAAGTTACAACAGCTTATTGATGCAAATATAAACGTAACTGCTGCAGCTCCTGCAGTTCCTCCAGCAGGTCCTAACGAATTTAACTCAGCAACAGCTGGCTTTAATGCAAAATGTAACGCCGCTGGTGATGCACTTGATCCAGCAGGTGTTAGCCAACGACAAGCTGCTGTTCTGTTCCGACAAGAGAATGGACAAGCCGGTGGTATCGTTCGCTGCATCGATGTCTAGTAAAATGTAAGTTTGAGAATACAAAAACAACCCTTTGGGGTTGTTTTTGTATGATAGGATTAAACAATGATTATACTAGTGCTTATCATCCTTGGCCTTAGTCTTGGGAGTTTTGTAAACGCACTTATTTGGCGTATACATGAAAGGCAAAATAAGAAGTCCAAGTATACCAAAAAAGAGCTATCTGTTATCACGGGCCGCTCAATGTGCGTACATTGTGGTCACACATTAAGTACCAAAGACCTGATTCCGGTAATTAGTTGGTTGAGTCTACGGGGCCGGTGCAGATATTGCCGAAAACCAATTCCTGATACACCTTTCACGGAGTTACTAACGCCCGCGTTATTTATTTTGTCATATACTTTCTGGCCACACTCGTGGGGTACTCAAGGGTTAATGCTGTTTGCTTTATGGCTCACGCTACTAGTTGGGTTTGTCGCTCTTTGTGTATACGACTATCGTTGGCAAATTCTGCCAGATAAGATTGTTGCAACCTCTGGTATCATCGTACTACTTCATGTCATTGTAGAGGTGGCTTCAGGGGCTGGTATGCAGCGGGTGATTGGTGCTTTATGGGGAATAGTATTCGGTGCGGGCATTTTTTGGCTTATTTTCCAAATCTCAGATGGTCGTTTAATCGGAGGGGGAGATGTAAAACTTGGTATTGTATATGGAATACTTCTCGGGGGGCCAATCAAAAGCCTATTGTGTATCTTTATAGCTTCTTTGCTTGGTACACTCTTTGCTTTACCGGCCGCGGTAGCAGGTAAGGCATCTCGTACAACTAAGATTCCGTTCGGTCCATTTCTAATAGCGGCTACGGTAATTGTATATCTATTTGGTAGTGATATTGTGACTTGGTATCGCACGCTGGCTGGAATTTAAGAAGATAAATACAGATTATCTATACAATGCTTATGCTATACTAAACCCATGAAGCGTGGGCGCCAAACCCAAGGGTTTACTATTGTAGAGACGATGATTTTCCTAGCAGTGTCGGGGGCGCTTTTGCTGTCTGCAATAGCGTTCATTACTAGTACGCAAAGTAACACTCAGTTTAACCAGGCAGCTAACGATGCTCTGCAGCAAATCAACGGAGTTATTAATAACGTTGCAGACGGCTATTACGCCGGAAATGATAATGTTATATGCAGTGTTTCTGGTAATGCAATCACTTATGTTGGTACTGGAGCTGCAAATGCTCGTGGTACGAATGATAAATGTGTCTTCCTTGGAAGGGTTATAGAATTTGGCACTGGAGCTGCTGATGATCGGTTTACCGTTCATGATGTGGCTGGCCTACGCACCATTTCTAGTGGTGGGGCAGAAGTTGAGGTAACCGATATGGCAACTGCCAGCCCAACATTGGTCACCGATACGGAACAAATCGTTACCTACCGCAACGGATTACGATTCGGTAAACTCACCCGGGGTGCAGTTGATGGATTCGATGCCGTAGGCTTCTTTGGAACGCTGGGCAAGGTGGTGAGTTCTGGTCTTAACGCTGGTCAGCTTCAAACAGCATCGCAGCAGAACGATTTTGTAGGTTTCAGGTATAACCAAATCCCCGCCGGGGCTCTCAGGGGTGGCTATGTAGCTAATAAAGATGCTTCACAAGATGGTATGACATTGTGTCTGACAGACGGTGAACGACAAGCAGAAATCACAATTGGGGGTCAGAGGCGTAGTGCTAATACCTCTATGGTGATTGGAACAGGTACATGCTCATGATACGCAGTCGCAAACAAGCCGGAGACACAATCGTAGAAGTCCTGATTGCCGCAGCCATCGTCGGTCTAGTTCTTACTGGTGCTTTTGCAGTAGCAAATGCAAGCTACAAACAAATCCGCATGGCACAGGAACGTGGTGAAGCTCAGCGTATTGCCCAGGGCCAAACGGAGCAGATTGAGGGCCTGGTACAAAGTAACCTACTGTATGTCACCAATCCAGCGCCGCCTAGTCCTTATCCGTTCTGCTTTCACTCGACTACAGGGGCAGCAGTGGTTGCTTCTAGTGCTGACTGCAGCCAGGGTACGGATGGAAGGTATCGGGTTAGTATCGCACGAACAGCAGGGATAACAGATAATCATACTTTTACTGTGACGGTTACGTGGGATAGTCTTAAGGGACAGCAAGATAGGTTGGCGATTGACTACAGAGTAAAGGCAAATCCATAATGAAAAAACAGCGCCGTTTACATAATCAAGCAGGCTTTACCTTGCTCGAGTTGCTGATTGCGACAACAGTCTTTTCTGTGATTTTATTATTGTGCACATACGGAATGGTGCAAATCGGCGGTACTTTTTATAAGGGCAGCACCCTTGTGCGAACTCAAAATGCCAATCGTAAGGCTATGGACACAATTTCACAAGCCTTGCA
Source organism: uncultured Candidatus Saccharibacteria bacterium (assembly GCA_964409615.1). Classification (GTDB taxonomy): domain Bacteria; phylum Patescibacteriota; class Saccharimonadia; order Saccharimonadales; family AWTP1-31; genus AWTP1-31. The sequence goes on from CAYPDT010000001.1 coordinate 665,616, forward strand.
GTATGGTGGTAACGATGTGCGTACTAATGTGGGTGGTGGCACCGGGGTTATTGTCGATGCCGCGACTGGCTCAGGTGTATTTTGTACAGGGAACCTACGGTTTAGATTCGTAAAGAACGAACCTGTTCGGTCGGGCCAAATTGCTTTGGTCGTCGATAACGAAGGTGCAGCGTGTGGTACTGGAAATGCAAGTACAAACGATGATAAAGAGCTACTAGGCGATAATATGCGCATTACGAGGCTAGAAATAGTAGAGTCTAGCGGAAGTTATCGAATCCACCTTGCCATCGGCTACGGCGATAAAAGCGTCTCCGAAGACGTCATTGACCCCGCAACCGGACTTTGTAGGGCGAACACATCATCTCAGTTCTGCGCCACATCTGAATTTAACACTACTGTAATCCGTAGGGTATAATGAGCATAAGCATGAGTACGATGATTAAACCACGAGTAACGCAAGATCAACGGGGAATTGTTTCTATTTTAGTTACCATGATTATTATGATTGTCTTAACTCTGATTGTGACTGGTTTTGCGCAACTAGCTCGCAGGGAGCAACGTGCGGCGCTCGATAATCAGCTAAATACCCAGGCATTTTATGCGGCTGAATCGGGTGTTAACGACGCTCGGCGAGCACGTACCGATGGTTTTAACGGAGAGAAAACAACCTGTCCGGCTGACCCTGCATCACCATTCGTAAGTCTACGTAATAACAATGTGAGCGCCGACGGGCTAATTCAGTACAGCTGTCTATTAATCAAGAGTCGTTTGCCATACACACTTCACCAAGTTAGTACTGATTCTTCGCGTATAGTGCCAATGAATACCTATAGCTCAGCAGGGGCGCTAACTAATGTCGGTTCTTTAGAGTTCGAGTGGACTGGCAATAGTGGTTCAGCCCTCCCATCATCTGCACCAAACAGCTTGCCGCCACAAAGTGGTTGGGGTGGATCAAATCGTATTGGTATGTTACGAGTTGATGTTATTCCAGTCCCGGGCTCGATTAGTGGTGCCAATCTTAGTGCTGGCATGATGACCTTTTTTGCATATCCACAAGGCGCAGCTGTATTAGGCCAGGTTGCATATGGGGCAGGGAATGGTAGTATTGTTTCCGCTTCCTGCGATTCGGCCACGGGGCAGTGTAAGGCTACACTAACTGGCTTGGGCGCAGCCGGTACTTCTAAGTTCTATGTGCGAATCAAAGCTCTGTATAATTCTATTACAGTAAAGACTACCGCGATTGATGTTGGGGGCAATAATTTGCTCATCGAAGGTGCCCAGGCCGAGATTGATTCCACTGGTAAAGCAAATGATGTACTCAAGCGTATAAAAGTGCGAGTCGATGATGGCAGTGAAACATCCGGTATGGATAACTTTCCGGAATACCCACTCGAAACGAAAAATGATATTTGTAAGAAGCTCGAAGTTTGGCCTGGCGGTGTGACAAATACTAGTCTGACGGCTTGTTCAATCGCGACTACACCCTAATACGTAGGTTAGCTTTCTTTTCGATGAAACTTCTGGTGCACCGACTTTAGGTGTGGGTCGGTAACATGTGTGTATATCTGGGTAGTTGCAATATTGCTGTGTCCAAGCAGGGCTTGTACGCTTCTTAGGTCAGCTCCATTCATTAGTAAGTCTGTTGCAAAGCTGTGTCTGAGGGAGTGAGGCGAGACATGCTTGGTGATACCTGCGAGTAGGGCATAGCGGCTCACTAGTCGCTGCACGCTTCGGGCAGTAAGCCGATGAAAGTTGCCGCTTAAATCGACTTTCTTCTGACCACTATATCGAATAAATAATGGTTTCACGTTATCATCTCTCTCTGTTAAATATGCATCCAGCCACTCAGCAGCCGCATCACTAATAAAGATAGGTCGATCCTTCTGGCCCTTACCGCGCACCATAAATTCACGTCGCTTTAGATTCACATGGTCTCGGTCGAGGCCGACCAGTTCACTGACTCGCAGCCCACTGCTAAATAGTAGTTCAAGAATCGCCCGGTCGCGCAACCCGCCAACTGTCGAGATATCTGGTTGTTCAAAAAGTCGTGAAAGTTCTTCCGGGTTTAAAAAAGTGACCTGTTTACGTACCGTCCGGGCGAGTTCTATCTTAGCAGGGGCCAAGGCGGGGATATCTCGCTTTGCACAGTATTTTAGAAAACTACGGAGTGCAATCAGGTGATAGTTTTGTGTTGTTCGTTGCAATTCATCACTATGATTAGTGCCGAGCCTATTTAACCAAAGCCGCCATTTCCGTATTAGTTCGGCATCTATCTCAGTGATAGTAATTTCTCCTGCATAATCTAGCAGACGCGTGAGGTAGTGGTCATAATTCGCAATGGTCTTTTGTGAACGGTTTTGTTCAATCTCGAGATATTCCAGAAAATCGGTTTTGGCTTTTGAAAATAGCATAACCTTAGTATACCTTTAATTATTCAAGTTGCCTCTGTTATAATTGGCATATAACAGAAAAGGATATTCGTGGAACAAACACTCATTATTCTCAAGCCAGATGCGCTGATGCGCGGTATTGTCGGAGAAGTCATTAGCCGATTCGAACGTGCTGGCTACAAAATAGTTGGAGCAAAACTACTCAAGCCAGATTATGAGCACTTTCACGGACATTACGAAGGCATCGGTACATTGATGACCCGTAAAGGTAAAGAGATTTTCGAGAGTACACTTTCATCTATGCAAGATGGTCCGGTGATGGCTCTTGTCTTAGAGGGTGTTGAAGCCGTTTCAACAGTTCGTAAAATGGTTGGCGCCACCGAACCAAAAGAAGCCATGCCTGGCACTATTCGCGGAGACTATGCCCATGTGAGTTACGGGCAAGCTTCGAGTACTGGTAAGGGTGTAGCAAATATCATCCATGCTTCAGCCACAGTAAGCGAGGCGAAACAAGAAATTAACCACTGGTTTAGCAATAGCGAACTATACGATTACCAAACAGTTCACGAGTATTTTACTCAACCAAAGCCTAAAAAATAAATTGTCTCTTGGCAAATGTTCAGCAATTAAAAAACCTCGGTAACACGAGGTTTTTGCATGGTATCCCCAAACGGACTCGAACCGCTATCTACTCCTTAGGACGGAGGTATTCTATCCATTGAACTATGGGGACCTACCAACAGATATATAGTATACCGTACTAACAGGTTAGTGTACTTCACTTCACGCTGGGGTATAATGTGCTCATGGCTAAAGCGTTAGCAAAAAAACAAAAAAATCACCAGAAATATTTCGAAGACCAATTCGATGACGAGACGGTGTTATTCATGTTCCGAAAACACCCAATTGTCATGAGAAAAGGGCTAATTTTAGCATGTCTAGGGCCTCTTATTGGCATCTTGCCAGCTGCCATCCGGCCTACCCTCGGTTTCGGCTGGTTCTTTGGTGGTCTTGGAGCGGGCTTTATCCTTGGCGCCATACTCCTACTTCCCGCATGGATTGCATGGTACTACAGTGTTTTTATCGTAACCGACCAAAGGTTTATACAGATTACCCAAAAAGGCCTATTCCATAAGAGTGTTGTAGACCTAGGTCTAGCCAAGATCCAATCCACAAATTACGAAGTGCGCGGCGTACAGGCAACATTACTGGGATTTGGTACAATAGTTATACAAACTTATATGGGTGACATGGTTATTCATGAAGTTCACCACCCAGCTAAGGTTATTCGTGAACTTTCTAATGTTCTCCGAGAACAAGGTATAGTTGCAGAAGATATCGAAACCGCCAACAAAGATCAAGATAGAGAAGAGGATGGTTCATGAAAAAATACATAGCAAAAATTAGGAAGAAAGCCGATAAGGCTGGTAAGTCTGCCGAAGAGCAGGTTTCCTCAGCAGTTCGTATTACCAACGAGACCGTTGCCGAGCATCGCGAAGAAGTGCTCTCTAGTGCACGTAAATACATTTATCCACTGCAGCACTCCAAACACAAAATTGTCCTTATAACCACTTCTATCTTTATCGCAACGGTGGTAGGTTTCTTCGCTTACGCCACAACTTCATTGTACAAGCTCAAATCACACTCTTCATTTTTGTATGGGGTGACACGTGTTATACCGTTCCCAGTAGCAAAAGCAGGTAGTAATTTTGTAGCTTACGAAAATTATTTATTCGAACTACGACACTACATCCATTATTATCAGAACCAACAGAAGCTCGATTTCAAGTCGGAGTCTGGCAAGCAGCAGTTGGCTCAGTTCAAGAAGCGAGCACTCGAGAAGGTAGTTGACGATGCTTACGTGAAGCAACTAGCAAAAGAAAAGAAGGTATCGGTCAGTGAAGCCGAAGTTGATGCAGAAATTCAAGTCGTTCGAGCTCAAAACCGCCTCGGTGAGAATGACAAGGTATTCGAAGATGTACTAAAAGAATATTGGGGTTGGTCGGTTAATGATTTTCGCCGTAGCCTTAAACAGCAATTGTTAGCTCAAAAACTTCTTCCCGTGCTCGACCCAGAAGTGGTGAACAGGGCAAATGCTGCGAAGAAAGAGCTCGATGCCGGCGGAGACTTCGCTGCTATTGCCAAGAAGTATTCAGACGACGCCGCCAGCAAGGATAATGGTGGGGAGTATGGTTTCCCGATAGATAAGTCTAACCGCGATATAGCCGCGCAAACTACTGCAGCCTTGTTCAAGCTTAAGCCTGGGCAAGTATCAGACGTCGTGAATGCCGGCTACAGCTTAGAGATTGTAAAGAATATCGAGATGCAGGGCGACAAGATTAGGGGTGGCCATATAACATTTACCTTCAAAGACATTAGTGCCTACCTCAACGACCTCAAAGACAAGAAAAAAGCCACACTCTACATCAAACCGTAGGCTTACCGTATCTATTCAGTAGCCGGAAATCGCTGTTCTACCTGGGTCTTAAACCGCTCGACGATACCGTTAATCCCGCCAGACTTATATATATCGGTCAGTGTGCGCACATTCGCCCCGGCGCCAAAGAAGTGCATCACCCCACGAGTAATAAAGGCCACACGCAGTTCGGTATCAGATAAGTCAGGATAATCATCAACCAAAGTGCCCTCTGGCTGTGTGACAAAACGTCTCGATTCTTTATAGCTTCCAATTCCGCCAACGTCTACTATTTTGGGTGACTGTGTAGCGGGTTCATATAGAATTTCAGTATCCCCAAACTCAAGCCCATAGTTCAAGGCAGTCAGTAGTACCTTCTCAAAACAAGCTGTTTGTATCCGGGCACTTGGAACATCCATAGCCTCTATCCCATGTATCCGGTCCATGACTAGTACAGGCAAAGGTCTTCCGCTGTCGACTCGAGGTATTTGCACTGTTTCAAAGTCATCAATCTGGGGCAGAGTGGTATTCTCTACGCGATATTCTTGGCCGGCATCCACTAACGCGTGTAACTTTGGGGCAACGCCGGCATCGCCCAGCAGCTGTAATAAGGCAGCTTCTTTTTCGACATAACTATAATATTCGGAATTTTTGTATACTTTATAGGCCAAACCATCCTCATCTTCAAAGACTGTAGCACTAGACCCCTCATCCGATAGCAGGGTAAAGGACTTATCGGGGAATAGTTCCTGTACATATCTTGCACTATATGGCACGCTTTCCGGATAGCGAAGCTTAACTAGCTCAACACCCTCTGGTGGTTGATCAGGATATTCTGTACCATGTGCCGGTAGCTGCTCGAAAACAGTAATGGCATGCTGTGTGTAGGGTGCTTCTGGCCCGTGCTGTACTTCAGATTGAGTCATTTTTGTTTTACTTTCTAAAAAAATATTACCATAAAAACAGTATAAAGTCAATGCACAACCGATGTGTATTCGGGTAGTTTTTACTTCGGTACATCCATTGCAGCAAGATAGGCATCTTGACCACCATAGAACGGGTAAATAACATCCGTATGTACAGGGTCACAATCTCCAACGCGCAATCCGGCGTAATCTAAATCACATAAAGAATCTGCAATTACAGCCAGCCCTGCTTCCAAATCTCCTTGGCCCATGTCTTCGAGGACTCGGTTATTTATCTGTATACTAAGACCCTCTCGTACCAGTAGTTCTATATACGGTGTTCTTTTTTCAGGGTTATCGGGGTAGAAGGTCTTTGTAAAATGCAAGCAAACTCCATCCTTACTGATAGCAGGCATAAGTATTCTCTTGATTTTTCTTTCAGCGATACGTGTATCTGTTAGCCCAGGAAAGGGAACGCGCTCCATAAATAAACAATACCACATAAATCGGTATTTGTCTACTTTGTAAGCCTTAACTTTAGAGGTTTAAAACTACTCCCAGCCAGATGGTTTATATCCAGCTTCATGAGCATCAATTATTGCTTGTTCTTCATACCCTTGGCGATTATTTCTAAGGTGACGCTTCACTCGTCGCATAGCAGAGTTAGCCTTGTGTGTCTTCCATGCATGACCAATCAGTTCAATATCAGTGGCAACTTCATTCATGCTGTGAATTACTTCCTTATCCGCCATTCTTTGGGTGACAAGATTACCTAGTTCCTGAGAGGCCTGTTCTCGAAGGAGAAGTTCCTGGCGCAATTCAACGGCGACCTGCTGCTCATGTTCAGATAGGCCTGGTTGTATCGGTGTTTTTTGTTCAGGGGACATAAGCATAATATTACCATAAGAAAGAAGAAATGTCAATCTAGTAGGCCCGACTGGGTGACCACACATCTGTACTCGTTCTCGAAGTAAACTTCTGCGAGCGAGCTTGATGACCGAACAGGCAATCTGGCATCTTTGCTAAAGCAAATCTGCATCGCCTTGCTTTAAACTCAGGCGCACCAACCAAACAAAAAGACCCATCTCTCGATGAGTCGTTTTGTTTGGCGGGCCCGACCGGATTCGAACCGGCGATCTCCTCCGTGACAGGGAGGCGTGTTAGGCCAGCTACACCACGGGCCCGCATTATCACTCTGTTTTGTAGAGATTCTACATGAACTAAAATGACAGATGATAGTCTAACAATTTAAGGGGTAAAAAGCAACAGAGTTTGCTATAATTTGCCAGGATACGCCACCTTAGCTCAGTTGGTAGAGCGACGCACTCGTAACGCGTAGGTCGCCGGTTCGATTCCGGCAGGTGGCTCCAGAGGTGAAAAATACAAGCGGGTATCGTATAACGGCTATTATGTATCCTTCCCAAGGATGAGACGAGAGTTCGACTCTCTCTACCCGCACCAACTACACGTAGCCACTAGTCCGCTGTATCTAAAAAGTGTAGAATTAACCGTATACATGTCTATACCTAAAAAATATCTTCGCGATCGTATCGTCTTACTATTGTTGAGTATTAGTGTTTTCTTAACTTTGCTCGGAAGTGTCCTTATCTTACTCAGATTAGGTAGTGGTCAGGGCAGCAGTTATATCGTTGAATACCGTGCCAACCTGGGCATCAGTGCTTATACCGCTGGTCGTGCCATAGATATTATCGGCTTTATCTTGTTCCTTTTCTTAGTACTGGGGATGAATATTGTATTAAGTATCAAAGTGTATAGTCATCACCGCAGCTATGCATTAACAGTACTCGGCATGGGTGTTTTACTGAGTCTGCTGACAATTATCGTAAGCAATGCACTACTAATTTTGAGGTAACCATGAAAGTACAAGATATCGAGATTCCTTACGAAAACCAACGGAGCCGCCGATATCGCTTTTTTGAGATACTCCCAGGTGTTCTAACCTGGAGTATTTTCATATTGCCGTTTGTTTTAGCATTCGTTGCACCCCATGTACTGATATTTATTTTTATAACCTACATACTATTGTGGTTCGTGAAGTCTGTTGGTATGTTGGTTCGAAACTTCCAAGGTCTCAAGCGAATGGAAGAGTTCAAAGCTCTTGATTGGCGAGCTATGGACAGTGATTTGCAAAACGGATCTATACCTGAAGATAGAATTGCACCAGACTGGCACAAAGATAACCTACATCGAGTTAAAGATATTAAACCCAACGATGTCTACCATGCCATTATCATTGCTGCATATAACGAGACTCGAGAAGTGCTAGAACCAACTATCCAGTCGGTACTTGATTCTAATTACGACATGAAGAAGGTAATTCTGGTGCTCGCTTACGAGGGGCGTGATGGTGCTCAAGCCGAACAGCCTTGCTTGGATCTAGCTAAAGAATATGGCCATCGTTTCGGTCATACCTTGACCAGTAAACACCCCTTTAATCCTAAAGAAGTAAGGGGCAAGGGCGGCAATATTACATATGCAGCCCGAGAGCTCGAGGGTTATCTTCAAAAGAATAGCATTGATCCGATGAATGTTATTGTAACCACGCTCGATTCGGATAACCGACCTCATAAAGAATACCTTGCTTCACTTACGTACTTATATGTTGTCTGCCCAGACCCGTTATACGCATCATTTCAGCCGGTTCCAATTTATACAAACAATATCTGGGACGCTCCAGCACCGATGCGGGTAATTGCTACTGGTAACTCATTCTGGAACATCGTGCTGTCTATGCGCCCGCATATGATTCGCAATTTCTCGTCACACGCCCAGGGGATGGCAGCCCTTATTAAGACTGATTACTGGAGCGTTCGCACTGTTGTCGAAGACGGGCATCAGTTTTGGCGAACTTACTTCAGGTTTGACGGCAAGCACGAGGTCTATCCCTTATACCTGCCAATCTATCAAGATGCAGTATTCTCATCCTCGTACCTTAAAACACTCAAAATGCAGTTTATCCAGATTCGCCGGTGGGCCTGGGGTGCATCCGATATAGCTTACGTTGTTGATAAGGGCTTCTTTAGTAAAAATAAGGTGCCCAAGAAAGACCTTATTATGAAGTTAGCTCGATTGACCGAAGGGCATATCAGCTGGGCAACTTCGGCCATTATCCTTTTGGTAGGTGGCTTTATCCCGCAGCTTATAAATCCGCTCGACTACTCATCCAATCAGTTACCTATATTAGCTGGTCGTATTCAGACGGTGGCAATGGTAGGTATTCTAGCTACGCTGTACCTTAGTCTTAAGACACTTCCTCCTAAGCCGGCACGCTACAAGCGCCACCGAACCATCTTTATGGTTCTGCAGTGGGTGCTCCTACCAGTGACCACTATCTTGTATAACGCCTGTGCTGCTATTAATGCCCAAACCAGACTGATGTTCGGCCGATATCTCGATAAATTTGACGTTACCGATAAGGCTACCAAAACAGTCGACAACAAAACTGTCATTTAGCTCAGCTCACTCTGTTATATACGGTGATATGCAGCATACTGTGTTGATGCTGCCGCATCAAAGCGCGCCAGCACTTTAATTGATTCTTGTATGATTACAGCCCTATCGAGAACAGCATCATGAACCAAGGGGTAAAGATGGCTAATAATAGTGTCTGTGAGCGCACTGGCATCTTCCAGGGCTGTTTTTCTGTGCTTAAGGCTATCATGAATGCTCACAAACAATCTGTCGCGCGAGAAAGCTTCCTGACGGGTCTTATGGGTTACCATTACAGCCTTGCTCGCATCTAACTTCTCGAGGGTGGTAACAACTGCGCCGCAATCATTACAGTTGCGACGTCGCCAAATACTATTTTGTTTTTTTTGAGTCCGAGAGTTGCTGACTCGTGTTTCTCCTTCACAATATACACATACCATGTCTATATATTGACATACCGCTGTTGATAATACTAGTGGATAACCACAAAAAGTATGAGGATAAGTCCTGAAAATAATACAAATTTTAAGTAACGAAGAAGACAACCGTGTGGCCCAAACAGGTTAAAAATGTTACTTTGCGTCGCTTGAATACGGTATTAACCGATATACGTACGAACGCGTTTGATTCGGCTCAATTGCTTGGGGGAAAGCAACTCTTCATAGAAAAGTTGAAAGCTCTCAAGCGAGCCTTGTTTCTTGGTACTCAAAACCAAAAACACCTCAATTAACACGCTAATGTTAACATAAAACAAAGGGTAAGTCAATGTACATAACAGATTGTACAACGCATAATATATAAAAATCCTCCGTAACTCGTAATGAGTAACGGAGGATGGTGGGCGATATAGGATTCGAACCTATCACCTCCACAACGTCAATGTGGCGCTCTAGCCAAATGAGCTAATCGCCCAAAATAACCATGTTACTTTAACACAACACCAGGCAGAAGGCTAGAGGTGTAGTAATAGCTGACAGCATGGTAGGCAACGCCACATGTGATATAAGTACCTAAATACTTATCCCCAGGCAAAAGTGTAGAAAAAACGTCATTTATGTACTAGCCATATAGTACCAACCTTGTTATCATTGGATGGTGAAGTTTTGAGATTAGTTTTTTTGAAAACCAATCTGGGCAGTCCGCTTAAAAGGAAAAAGGTTGAATGCAATGCGAGAACATTCAACCTTTTTTCATTGGCTAACTCCTTAGTAACAGATATGATATACTTATGTCAGCGAAGAAACGGACTCACCACCCGTGGAGCTGGCCAAACAAGGTAAGAGCAGGGCATAAAATAGCGCTTACAAGAGTATAAGTCTTAGGTGGAACCTCCTTAGCAACGCTAAGGACCCAAGACGCGGATGTGTTTAGTGTAATGCGAGAATACTAAACCCCGCGTTTTTTAATTGATTACCAAACATACAAGGAGAAGTTATGGCACAAGATAAAGACCAATTACATGCAATGCGACATTCGCTTGCTCATATTATGGCGACTGCCGTAACAACTCTTTGGCCAGAAGTGAAGTTGGGCGTTGGACCGGTGGTAGAGAATGGCTTTTACTACGATATAGACCTTGGTGACCAGAAGATTTCCGAAGAGGACTTTAGTAAGATTGAAAAAAAGATGCGGGGCATTATTGCTCAGAATCAGCAATTTGAAAAATTTGATCTACCAGTTGATGAAGCTATTGATTGGGCCAAGAAAGCTAAGCAGCCTTATAAAGAAGAATTACTAAACGACCTTAAGCGGGCAGGTACCACAGTCGCCAAAGACTTGAGCGCCGATGAAATGGGCACCGTTGCCGATAGCGATGGTAAAGTCGAGAACGTCTCGTTTTATAAAAATGGTGATTTTACCGATTTATGTCGCGGGCCGCATGTAGCATCAACAGGGGGGGTCGGTGCTTTCAAGCTCATGCGAGTCGCCGGTGCTTATTGGCGTGGCAACGAAAAGAATCCCCAAATGCAGCGCTTGTATGGGGTAGCCTTCCAATCAGAGGACGAGCTCAATCATTACATAGAGATGCAGGAAGAGGCAAAAGCCCGAGACCACCGAAAATTGGGGAAAGAGCTAGACTTATTCTCGAGCTCGCAGTTAATAGGGGCAGGCCTCCCGCTATTCAGTCCGCGCGGCACTGTGTTACGAGATAATATCAATCAGTTGGCACAGAATTATCGTTTGTCACGTGGGTACCAGAAGGTATGGATTCCGCATATTGCCAAACTAGATACCTATAAGACCTCTGGGCACCTCGAGAAATTTCCAGAACTGCTACGATTCACCTCGAGTGAGTCGGGCGATGAGCTAGCACTTAAGCCGGTAAATTGTCCACATCATACACAGATTTATTCTTCTCAACCAAGGAGTTATCGAGATTTGCCTCTCAAATACCTCGAAACCACATCTGTTTATCGTGATGAAAAAAGTGGTGAGCTTGGCGGCCTCACTCGAGTGCGTGCTATCACTCAAGATGACTCACATGTTTTCTGTACTGAGAATCAGGTTGAACAGATATTCAAAGAGCTTCTTGAAAGTGCTAAGGAGATGTACGGACTATTAGACCTAAAATTATCACTACGCTTATCTTTTAGAGATGAAGCCGACAACTATCTGGGTGATGCACAAACATGGGAACGTGCAGAATCAACCATCCAGAAGTTGGCTGATTCATTTGAACTTGAGTATGAGGTTGGACTTGGTGAGGCGGCAATCTATGGACCAAAAATGGACTTCATGGCAACTGATGCTTTGGGTCGTAAAACGCAACTTGCAACAGTCCAGCTCGACTATGCCCAGCCAGAGCGATTTAACCTTGAATATGTTGCCGAAGATGGCAGTCGTCAACGGCCCATTATGATTCACTGCGCTCTATTGGGTTCAATCGAGCGATTCCTGAGTATTTATATTGAGCACGTTGCTGGCTGGTTCCCATTCTGGATTGCACCAGAACAGGTTCGTATACTAACCATCAATGATACCGTTGATGACTATGTTTCAAAAATCTCAGAAGTTTTAGATGAAAGTCTACTCATGAAGCCAATTAAATATAACGAAATACGCTACACGGTCGACAATCGTAACGAATCGTTAGGTCGTAAAATACGTGATGCCGTTGGGCTAAAAATTCCAGTAGTCATGATAGTTGGGCCAAAAGACGTAGACGCAGGAGAGGTCAGCGTACGATTGAAAGATGGTGAGCAAAAAGTTAAGCTGCAAGACCTAAAGGCTTTTATTCAAGCATTGTAGCCATGAGGCAGAAGTTAATAGCAGTTGATATAGACGATGTCCTGAGTTCACAGGTAGATGCACTCATTGATTTTGTTGCCCAGCACTACGACCTGGAGCTAACGGTAGACAACTTCAAAGCACCCGGCGACTACTGGACTTATTTCGAACAACTCCCTGGTTTAGACCCAGAGCTTAGCGCTAAGATGTTTCAATCGTTTCTTGATGCCGAGAAGCCTTTTGATCAAGTCATATCCCCGGAGGCCATCCAGACAATCCGTTATCTTCAAGAGAAGGGCTACCGGCTAGAAGTTATTACGTCTCGAGGTCTACAATGGCAGGTCGGTACCGAAGCGTGGCTCGAAAAACACCTTCCGAACGTATTTAATAACGTCCATTTTGTAGAACTGTGGAATAAAGATAATACAAAGGCTACTAAAGCTATGATTTGCCAAGAGATTGGTGCGGGCTATCTTATTGACGATAATGCCGAGCACTGTAATCTTGCAGATGAAGCTGGGGTGCAGGCTCTGTTATTTGGTGAATGGGGCTGGAACATGTTCCAGACTGTTAGACCAGGGGTGCGAAGAGTTCTGGATTGGAAAGCAGTTCGGGAGTATTTTGATGAGCAGGGTTGATGCAGACTTCAACGACAGAGTGTATCAATTTGTTGCCAGTGTACCATTCGGTAAATTGGTCACATACGGGCAGGTTGCTGCCAGTTGTGGCGCTGCCTGGGCAGCCTGGGAAGTTGGGCAAATTGCACATACTGGCCCTAGTGATTTGCCCTGGCAACGGGTAGTGAATAAGCAAGGCGGGCTAGCTAGCGGCTACCCGGGCGGCAAGGCAGGGCACAAAAAAATTCTGGAAACAGAGGGTATTGCAGTGAGTGAAGAATATAGTGTTGAGCTTGGAAAATATATATGGCAACCAGACCAACAGAGCCTCTTCTAGTTATCGTTGGTCCTACCGCTAGCGGTAAGACAAACCTTGCCATCGGCCTTGCAAAGCAATTCGATGGTGAAATAATCTGCGCCGATTCACGAACGATTTATAAGGGTATGGATATTGCCACGGCAAAGCCGTCAGCCCAAGACAGGCAGAAAATTCCCCATCATCTACTAGATGTCGTATACCCAGACCAGCCATTTACCGTAGCTGACTTCAAGGTCCTCGCTGAAAAATCTATAGCTGATATTCGTGCACGAAACAAGCTGCCAATAATTGTTGGGGGGAGTGGACTATATATTAATGCACTTCTATACAACTATAGTTTTACGCAAAGTGGTGCACAGCGTAGTGAACGTAATCCTCGTCACCTCGAAGGTACTACTCAGGTTGACGACGTACTACGTGCAGACGCTCTGATTATTGGTATCCAAGTTAGTGCAGAAGAGCTTAATCGTCGTATCGCACAGCGAGTAGATGACATGTTTAGTCAGGGGCTACTAGACGAAGCTTTATTTATATCTCAAAAGTACGGATGGGATATAGAAGCTATGAAAACATATTTGCCTCTACGCGCGTTGCTAGAAGGTAAGCAAAGTTTAGAGCAGACGAAGTCATTGATGGTGATTAAAGACCGACAGGTAGCGAAGAAACAGCGAACCTGGTTCAAGCGCAATAATAGTATTCATTGGCTCAGCGACCCCAGTAAATTCGTTGACTTTGTAACAACGTTATTGAACAATAAGTTCTGAATAAAATAGTAGTATGTCTGCTACAATAAGAGAGTGATGAGTACGTTAGATGCTCACATCTCAGGGGGTTTAAACTATGGTCGAACAGCTTTTTGGATCAAAGACACGGGTAAAGCTTTTGCAGCTTTTTTATGGTAACCCCAACCGCTCGTTCTATGTTCGTGAAATTACCAGGAAGATTGATGAGCAGATTAACTCTGTCAGAAGAGAATTAGCTAATCTCTTAAACGTTGGCATTATTACATCAGATATGACCAACAATAAGCTGTATTACGAAGTAAATCAGACGTATGAATACTATAAGCCATTGCTCCAAATCTTTGGAGACGGTAAGCCACAAGCAGGGAAAAGTCCTACTGAAGCCAAGGCAGCAGACCCACTAAAAGCGTTGGGCAATGTAGAGTTAGCCCTGTACACTGGGCAGTTCACTCGCGACGAAAGTAGCGGTGTAGACTTCCTGATTGTCGGTGATATTAATCAAACCCAGTTAAACAAATACATTGATGAACTTGAAAAGAAAGAAAATAAAGAGATTCGCTACACGGTAATGTCTCTTGATGATTTTATGTATCGACAACGAATTAAAGACCGATTTGTTGCAAATATTATGTCCGCCAAAACCCAAGTGCTTGCAGATAAGCATGGGTTATTTGAAGAGAAAGACTAAGGAGAAATGATGGAAATACAATACTATGGCGCTAACTGCGTAAAAATTAACACCAAGAAGGCAAGTCTAGTAGTCGACGATAATATTAAAAGCCTGGGTGGTAATGACATTGCTAAGCCAGGTGACATCGTGGCATATACCAACGTAATTGGCACCCCCAAGGATGCAAAATTTATCGCGGTCCGCCCTGGTGATTACGAGATAGCTGACATTGCGTTGACTGGTATTGCTGCGCGCGCACACATGGATGAAGAGGGTAAGAGCACGGCAACTATGTACAGGGTCGTTGTAGACGACATCCGCATAGCAGTTGTTGGGCATATCTTTCCCAAGCTCACCGAAGCCCAGCTCGAGGCACTAGGCGTAATCGATGTACTGATTATCCCCGTTGGTGGCCATGGCTATACTCTTGACCCCGTTGGAGCACTAACTGTTATTAAAGAGATTGATCCCAAAATTGTCATTCCAACGCACTATGCCGATACCAAGCTCAACTACGAAGTGCCTGCTTTGAGTCTAGGAGACGCTCTTAAGGAGCTTGGCATGGAGCCAAAAGAAACTACATCCAAACTAAAGATTAAGGCCTCTGACTTGCTCAATGATCAGCCACAGTTGATTGTCCTAGAGCGCCAGTAGTCGCTCATTAGCCAAAATAAAAAAACCGACCTGTTGGTCGGTTTTTTTATATAACTGGTAAAAGATTAAACCAGTAAGCCTTTTTTCTTCAGTGTTCGAATGGCTTGAGTACTGATTTTCATCTGAACTTTCTTGCCATCAATCACTAGAGTCTTAGTCTGAAGATTTGGTTTCCAGACTTTCTTGGTGTGGCGCTGCGAGAAGCTGACGTTGTGTCCGTACTGCTTGCCTTTGCCGGTGATTTCACATTTCTGCATAATTATTATTCCTTTAGATTCAAGGTGTTATTTTAGTGGTTTTACCTCTTAAAGTCAAGAGCAGGTAACTGCTTATATTTGATATACTATGAGCACGATGTTTTCAGACCTTTCAGGAAGTGATTTAGTAATAGTATTTGGGGCCATATTGCTGTCTATGGCAATACACGAGGCAATGCATGCCTTTACGTCGCACTGGCTTGGAGATACTACAGCAAAAGATATGGGGCGACTAACGTTGAACCCATTCAAGCATATCGATGTATTAACCACTGTGCTTCTTCCTATGGGGCTTATTTTGCTCGGATTACAGCCGTTCTTCATTGCGAAGCCAGTACCCTTTAATCCAGACAGGGTTAAGTACGAGGAGTTTGGGTCTGCGCTTGTTGGTCTTGCGGGGCCGTTTACGAATTTTTTGCTTGCCGTGCTGGCATCACTTATTGTAAGGATATCAGGCATTGCAGTTGGTACTGATGTATTCCATGTTTTTAGTATTTTTATACAAATTAACCTAGCATTCTTTGTGTTTAACATGATTCCATTCCCACCACTCGATGGTTCCCGTTTGTTGTTCGCTTTGGCTCCAGAGCCTGTACAGCGTGTCATGTATCGTATTGAAGCCGGCGGTTTGGCATCTATACTAGTGTTTATGTTCGTCTTGTATCCAGCAATTGGGCCAATAATTGTTCGTATTATAGATAGTCTCTATTTATTCTTGCTTCGCTAGACGGTATAATAACTGAGGTTGGTGCCAATAATATGATAATCTGAATATTTATCATACGGGACTCCAATATGTAATGCGGCCGTGGCCAATTTATGAGGAAACCCACCTGGGTTCAATTCCAGGTTGTCATGTTGGGACCAGCACCAAAAGGCACTCGAAAGAGTGTCTTTTGCGTCATCATAGTGTGATACTATTAATCCCATATCAGGGTGTAGCTTAGTTGGTAAAGCGCTGGGCTGGGGGTCCAGAGACCGGAGGTTCAAGTCCTCTCACCCTGACCAATTACTATAGATATTTTTAGTTTCAAATCCATAATTCTGCTAGTTCTGTATGAGACAATAGAAACATGAAAAGCCTAAAGCTCAATCATTTTTTTGCACAGCAGGTCATTGCTGGCCATACCTTATCGACCTGGAGAATTAATGACGACAAAGACTTGCATGTTAATGAAGATGTGCAACTTATCGACAAGGTTGACCCTCTTGATCCCGTCACCTGGGTTCCTATTGGCATAGCGCGTATAACTACCATACTCGAGAAACAGTTGGGCAAGGTTACACAAAACGATGTCGGCACAGACACACAGCTAAAGCCACTGAACGAATTACTTATCGAATTTAGGGGCTATTATGGTCAGCAAATAGGCCCCGAGACCCCAGTAAAAATAATAACCTTCACCTTTACGCCAGCCCAAGAAAGCTCAAGCAGCCAACCGCATGAACACGCTACAGAGTTGAAGCTTTACTCAGACGGGGGCTCTCGAGGTAATCCTGGTCCATCTGCGTGTGGTTTTGTTCTTATGGACATGTACGACAGGATATTAGTTGAAAATGGCATGCCACTTGGCATTACTACTAATAACCAAGCGGAATACCATTCTTTAAAACTCGGGTTAGAGGCTGCACTAGACAAGAATGCCTCGATTGTCCACGTTTATATGGATAGCATGCTAGTCATTAATCAAATGAAGGGTATCTACAAGGTAAAGAATAGCGACCTCGTGCCCATTCATCAAGCTGTCGAAGCACTAGTAGGTACTTTTACCAAGGTGACCTTCACCCATGTACCAAGAGAACGGAACCGACGTGCCGACTCCATTGTTAATCGAGTGCTTGACGGTACTAGTGCTAAGTCAGTGTAGTATAATGTATCTGTTAGATTGTCGACTGGTCGCCTGAGCTTGCTCAGGAGGAAAGTCCGGGCAGCGCAGGGAAAGATAGTTGCTAACGGCAACCGGGGGCAACCCTAGGGAAAGTGCCACAGAAACGAGACTACCTCTTACGAGGAAAAGGTGAAACGAGTGGGGTAAAAGCCCACAACCTGTATCGGTGACGATATGGGTAGGTAAACCCTATCTGCTGCAAGGAGATGAGCCCTATTAGTGTTTCCCGCCAGGGGTTTGTCATAAAATCCGCTCGATTCTACGAGTAATTGTAGAGCTAGATAGATGATCAGATAGAACAGAACCCGGCTTACGGACAATCTAGCATTAAAAAACCGCTCCAAGGAGCGGTTTTTTAATAACAATGCCGTTAGGTTTTGTTTATTTTTGAGCTGATTTAACGACTGCTTCAAAGGCAGCAGGTTCGTTAACGGCTAGTTCACTAAGAACTTTGCGGTCAAGACTTATATTAGCGGTCTTTAGTGCTGCAATCAGTCGACTGTATGTTGTGCCGTGTAAGCGTGCTGCAGCATTAATACGTGCATTCCATAACGCACGAAAGGTTCGCTTCTTATTCCGTCGGTCTCGATATGCATACTGTAGACTTTTGGTTATCGCTTGTCGGCCACGTCGGACGCTTGAGCGGTTTCCACGAGTAAAGCCTTTAGTAGCCTTGCGGATTTTCTGATGTTTTGCGTGTGATGTGACGCCTCGTTTGACTCGCATATTAGGCTCCTAACATTTTCTTTAGATTCTTTTTGGCTTGGCCAGTGACGTTTTGCACGCCAGCTAGTCCTCGCTTACGACCAGCACTCTTCTTTTCAAGAAAGTGACTAGCCATTGACTTGCGTCGCAGAACTTTACCGTTCTTTGTGACGCGAACGCGGTCTTTAGTACCGCTATGAGTCTTTAATTTTGGCATTGCTGTTACTCCTAATAACGAAATTTAATTGCTTACCTGCTAGTTGAGGTTGTTGATCAACAACAATTTGCTCCCCAAAACCGGCTATTACTTTATCTGCAAGCTTGAAGCCCAGATCTTTATGGGCAAGCTCCCGACCTCTGTAAAAAACTGTAATCTTTACTTTGTGCCCGGCTTCTAGGAAACCAAGTATTTTTCGGGATTTGACCTCTAAATCGTGCTCACCAATTTTTAACCCAAATCGCATTTGCTTAACTTCAAAAGACTTAGCGCTACGTTTGTTTTTTTGTAACTGCTTAGTACGTTGGTAGTTGTACTTGCCCCAGTCAATAATCTTAGCAACAGGGGGATTGGCTTCTGGTGATATCTCGACAAGGTCGAGTTCTTGTTCTTCGGCAAGGCTTAAGGCCTCACTTTTTGACATTACACCAAGTTGCTTACCATCCTGATCTATGACCCGTAGCTGGGTTGCTCGAATCATGTGATTCAAGCGGGTTACTTTGGCGATTGCTTGCTCCTTGCATCGATTAAGGTTGACCTACAATATATCAAATAATACAACAGGGGTCAAGCGCTTATGTGTGTTGAAAGATAAATATGCTCAATGTGAGTTAGAAGAATACTGAGACTAATTGCTAATGTTGTCTGTATTGCAGGGCCTCAGCAGTATGGCTATCGGTTATGGATGCTTGTTGTTCAAGGTCAGCTATTGTCTGCGATATCCTGATGATTTTCATATATGATCTCGCAGAAATTTGTAATTTTTCAGAGGCTTCATTGAGAAGTGAAAGAGCAGAGGGGCGCATCCGCAATACTCTTTTTAGTGTTTTGCTATCTATGTTTCCGTTTAGCCACTGCTGAGAGCTATAGCGGAAGTGCTGGATTTTACGAGCAGATAGTATCCTTGATTGCATTGTCTCTAGCTGGTCATTATTCTTTCTCGGCGCCAGTAGTAAGCGATGGTCTAGTTGTTCTGATGCAACAAATATATCGATTCGGTCAGTAATTGGCCCGGAGATACGCTGTCGATAGCTGCTAACCTGGTTACTTGTACATCTACAGGTTTGTGTGCTCCCAAAATATCCACAGGGGCAAGGATTCGCTGTCGCAATAAGAATGAAGTCCGCAGGGAAGACGACTGTACTTTTTGAACGGGATAAAGTGATGCACTTATCCTCAAGGGGTTGTCGCAAGGCCTCAATTGTTTGATGAGAGAATTCAGGTAGTTCATCAAGAAACAAAACACCTCGATGACTCAAGGTGATTTCACCTGGTCGTGGGTGATTACCTCCACCTACAATGGATGTGTATGTAGAGGAATGGTGTGGCGCGCGAAAGGGCCTTTTAGTCACCAGTGCTTCATAATTCATGCCCGAGAGGCTATGCAAGTGACTTACTTCGATTATTTCATCGTTTGTTAGGGTAGGTAATAATTCCGGGAATGCACGTGCCAACATGCTTTTGCCAGTACCGGGTGGTCCGCTGATTAGTATATTGTGCCCTCCTGCAGCAGCTATCTCCAGCGCCCGCTTGATATGTTCCTGTCCGACAACGTCACCTATATCATTTGGCTTGGAGTCTTGCTCGCCTTCTATTGTGACCAGCTCATTCTGTATTACTGGAGGAGTAGGGTTTTCTAAGTATTCTAATAATTCGTCTATGCTGCGCACTGGAAGAACTTCAAGGTTCGGTATAGCTGCCGCCTGAGAGCAGTTAGATTGGGGTATTACATAGGTAAAATTACCAATTTTCTTTCCATGGAGTAACATGCCAATTATCCCTCGTGCCGGCCGAACACTTCCATCTAGCCCAACTTCTCCTATAAAGATAAGCTTTGCGATTTTCTCCTGAGCAATTTGTCCACTCGCTACAAGGATTGAGATTGCAATACCTAAGTCCAAACTTGTACCAGTTTTTGGAATATCGGCAGGAGCAAGGTTGATTGCTATACGCTTTCTTGGAAACGTTAGCTTGGTGTTATTTAAGGCATTCCTTACTCGTTCACGTGATTCATCAATGCTCTTTGATGCTGAGCCTACAATAACCATTGAAGGCAATCCATTACTTACTTGGCATTCAATATCAACTATATAGCTGGCCATTCCAGCATTCACAATCGTACGTACAGTGGCTCCCATACGTGAGTTTATACAGCAACTTTTTTGGACAAACAAAACCAAAAAAAACGGCCTTTTGCGAGGAAGGCCGTTTTCATTTTTTTGAGTTTTTGTTTTTGAGATTTTGCTTTTGGCTCTATCTCTTTTTGTTGATTCCAGTCTGTTGAGAACTGTTATCGAAGGGTCGTTTTTGTTTTTGAGCACTTTT
Organism: uncultured Candidatus Saccharibacteria bacterium; assembly: GCA_964409615.1. Lineage (GTDB taxonomy): Bacteria > Patescibacteriota > Saccharimonadia > Saccharimonadales > AWTP1-31 > AWTP1-31. Next base: position 686,401 of record CAYPDT010000001.1, read on the forward strand.
TTTATTCAAGTGCTAAAGACATCTTATAAGTACTTTTTTTTACTGTCAACACGTTTATGTTAAAAACATATAAAACTGTGTATAACTTTCTAGATTATATTAATGCGAAGATGCTCATAATGGCTGCCGGACGGGCCGCTGGGAGCAATGAAAGACCATTTGAGGCAGGTAATAGAGCATAGTCCTAACGCGTGGTGAGAATAAGCTAAGAGATGACCACTAGCTAGTCTATGTGTACACCCTTCAAGCAAAAATAATCAAACAACTACAGTCCCTGAGCAATCTTAGAATGGTATCAACCAGTTACCATGGTTATTAACAATTCACCATGTATCAGGTTATATTCAGGCTCGGCCGCTTGGCGGTTGGGGTGGCTTGTTTGGTTTACTTTCAGTTAATATCGTTGGCCACAGTACAGCAGGCTCAAAATAGTACGAGAAAGATCATATATATAAATTGTGCAATATGTATAGTCCATAGTAATCACACTCCCAAATTATTAATTTGGTTACCCAGATTTAGTATTGTAGTAATATAAAAAATGTTTAATAGTATGCGTTTATGTTTTGTATGAACTAGACATTATTTGTAGCGGATAAGAGCCCCCGACAAAACAAGATTCCATGAAATATTGCGCTGGGAAAGGATTTTTTATAACGGTTAATTTCTAGTGATTTTATGCACACAAGAGTCTATCTAGACTATCGTAATGCAAGTTAATGTAGCTAATAAAGCAACAAAATATTATATTGATAATGTATCTGTAACCCTGTCTAATAGATGAGTGTTATTAAATAAACAACATAAAAACGTTGACATAATAAAAAAAATTAGCTATTGTTTGTGAGTAAGAAAAAAACAAAAACTTACAAAAAACTCTTCGTCGCTCCGAGCGCGGAAACGCGTGACGAGCGGTCAGTCACAGCTGGGACGGTAAGCGCTCTAATAGTATATTTTTTAAGCAGCGCATTTACCGTCCGGCTCCATTTTTTAAGCATCTAGCTTAAAGTTTATAAACTATACAAAAAGTAATGGAGCGGGTTATATGACTAAACTCTCATTGAAGTATTTATTTGGAATGGCAGTTATTTTGCATGCATCGCTCTTGTTTTTTTTATCAATCACAAGCCCGCATAAGCTCCCCGTTCTATTATTGCTACTACCTTTAATTTGGATGTTTGCGTGCATAGTTACAGACGTATTACTGGTTATGCGATTGATTCACCCCAATCGTGCACAAAACAAAAAACAGCTGCTATATGCCGTAATCATTGCTGCCGTGCCAGCGGGTATGTTGTTACTGCGCTCAATTGATCAACTTACATTCAAGGACTTACTCCTCATCTCATTGCTCACTGTCGTAACATTGTTTTACTTCACGCGCTTCAGATTTTTAGAGAAAATTGAATGATTCAGGGCGTTGCTATCTGCTATAATCTCTACAGATGAATCCAGTAGACGATAACACTAGTCAGCAGGCTAATTTGCCTGCGCCCAACCCTGTTGATACGCCGCACGGTGTTTCGAATGGTGTAGAGGAAAGCCTGGCCAATATGCAGCCAGTTATCAATAACGACTTAATACAGCCGTCCGCACATTCGAATTCAGCCGCACCTTTAAGTCCTCATTCACCCTCAGTCGCGGATGATGTAGACCTTATTGAAAAAGAGTGGGTCTTAAAGGCAAAAGCAATTGTTTCCCAAACCAAAGATGACCCGAGCCAGCAGAGCAAAGATATGAATAAGTTTAAGGCTGACTATCTTAAGACTCGATACAGTAAAGATATAAAAGTTAGTGAAGCGTAAGAGATGCCGTTAACATTACTACTAGTTTTAGTATTCTTGGGGCTTGTTATTGCAACGAGTTTCATACTCTACTTCCATTATCGTAAGCTACTTCGTGAGCAAAAGAATTATGAACGTGGGCTTAAGATGGTACCACTACTCATTCACTTACCTCCAAGTAGTGAGGACATTGAAGTTGGAGGGCGAGATAGTAGGGATGTAGCAGAAGAAAACATCTCAAAAGCACAGACACTATATGGAATCATCGCAAGTACCTTTAAAAAAGGCTTTAAAAATAACTTCTACGGTCAAAGGCACTTTGCTTTTGAGATTATAGGTACGAAGGGCTTCGTTAAATTTTACGCAGTAGTACCTATAGTCATGGTTGATGTTGTTAAGCAGGCAGTTATAAGTGCGTATCCGACAGCTCAGCTAGAGGAAGTTGCAGAGCATAATATTTTCAGCCCCGTAGGTCGCTTAGCGGGCACTATCGGTGGAGAGTTGAGCCTGAAAGAAAACTACGCATTTCCGATTGCTACTTATCAAGAATTGAAGCGCGATGCCATGCAGTCTTTATTGAATGCCATGTCGACTTTAGAGAAAGAGGATGGTGCTGGTATTCAGATTCTACTTCGCCCAGCAAATCCAGGTTGGCGCAAGAGCGCGCAGGCTGAGGCGGGTAAGAAGCGCAAAGGTACTAAGGATAAAAAAGGCTTAGAAAATTTGTTTTGGTGGTCAAAGCAACTCGCGGTTGCTGTGGCTAAGCCCCCTGAAGATAAGTCAGGTAAGAGCGGAGAAGAGAAGAAAGACATTTCAAATCTTGACCAGTCAATCGTTGATGCAATTGAAGATAAGACACGCTATCCAGGGTACGAAGTATTAATTCGTGTTGTGGCTTCATCGAATATATCTCAGCGCGCACATGCTATCTTGAATAACATTGTTGCCGCTTTTGCACTGTACGATGCTCCCGGCAAGAACGGTTTCAAATACACCGTTTCAAAAGACATAGAAAGTTTTGTTACTGCCTTTATATTGCGATTCTTCCCGCAAGAAAGTAATCAAAGCATTCTAAATTCAGTGGAGCTTGCTACGTTATTTCATTTTCCTGATCAAAAAAACATCCCAACATCTCAGCTTGAGAGGCAGGCATCTAAGCAGGTTGATGCCCCTCGAAACATTCCTGATGACGGATTGCTGTTGGGCTACAACCTCTTCAGGGGAGCCAAAAAACCAATTCGACTTACACTTGCCGATCGTCAGCGCCACATGTACGTTGTGGGCCAGACGGGTACAGGTAAGTCTACCTTTCTAGAAAATCTAGCCTTACAAGACATGTTGGCGGGGAATGGTTTTGCTTTTGTTGACCCCCACGGTGATACCGTAGAAAAACTTCTGGCTATGGTGCCTAAAGAACGGACCGAAGATGTTATTTACTTCAATCCGGGTGATCTCGAATTCCCAATGGGACTAAATCTATTTGAATTTGATACGCCTGAGCAAAAAGACTTTCTAGTTCAAGAAGCAATCAATATGCTTTACAAGCTCTATGACCCGCAACATCAAGGTATTATTGGTCCTCGTTACGAGCACTGGTTTAGACAGGCTGCGCTGACCCTTATGAGTGATCCAGCAGGCTCGACATTTATCGATATTCCAAAAGTATTTACCGATAATAACTACGCCAAACAGAAGCTTAAATATGTGACAGATCATACGGTGCTTGATTTCTGGAATAAAGAAATGGCACAGACAAGTGACTACCATAAGAGTGAAGTACTTGGTTGGTTTGTTAGTAAGTTCAGCGCCTTTCTCTCAAATGAAATGATGCGTAATATTATCGGTCAAACCAAGAGCTCGTTTGATTTACGAGATATTATGGATAATAAGAAGATATTACTGGTCAACCTTAGTAAGGGTAGAACTGGAGAGATGAACTCTAAGTTGCTTGGTATGATTTTTGTTATGAAATTCCAAGCTGCAGCAATGAGCCGAACGAATATACCCGAGGCTGAGCGACAAGATTTCTGCTTATACGTAGACGAATTCCAGAACTTCTCAACTGATTCGTTCGCGACAATAATGTCAGAGGCACGTAAATATCGCCTCAATCTTATTGTGGCCAACCAGTTCACGACTCAGCTTACCGAAGAAATTAGAGACGCGGTATTTGGTAACATGGGTACAATTGTATCCTTCCGTATTGGACAAAATGATGTTGATGCAATGTCTCGTTACTTTCAACCTCTTTTTGATGGGGATGATTTACTGAGAGTGCCAAACTACAATGCGGTTGTGAGGACTCTAATTGGCGGTGTGCCAACGCAGCCGTTTAGTATGGCCGGGTTGCCACCCCTTGGTACGCCTAACGCTAATCTTGGTGCAGCGTTGAGGCAATTATCGTCTGCTAAGTATGGTCGACCAAAGGCCCAGGTAGATAGGGATATTGCCGAGCGACTGCAGACAATAGAACAGCCTAAGGCCGTACCCGGTGCAGGTGCGCCCAATGGTCCTCAGGCTGGTTTTGGTTCGTCTCCTCAGCGTCCAGCTGGGCCGGCGCCAGCAGGCACAGGCTCTTTCTTGGATGAGTGGTTAGCAAAGAAAAATCGGCCGGTTGCAGCCCCTAGGGCTTTTGGTCCTACCTCTAACCCTCAGGGCACACCATCGGCTCAAGCCCCAGTAGCCCCATACGGGCCTTCTCAGCAGCCAGTCCAGCCCCAAGCTCCTCTTAGTCAAAACCCAGCTTATCAGGCCGCTCAGGCCACCCAGATGCCTCAAAACACAGCATTGCCACAGCAGCCACTTGCCCCACAACAAGAGGCCAGTGTATCGCAACAGTTACCAGCTACGTCACAAGACGAACAGACCATTTTTATAAATAAGTAAATACAAAAGACCCAGACGAAAAGTCCTATAAAACACTGTTACATTAGATGTCGCACTAACGTGCGCGTTGCACAGTACGGACAAGTATCTCAAAGAGGGTTGCGACTAAATAGCCCAATACGAATAGCATAAAGAACAAGAGGAGGTTGTATCGAAAGCCGTAGTGCTTGGCTGTATAGAAAGTCACGAGGCTACCTATAAACGCGAACAGGCCGCCACCAAGTAGGCCAAATGGCCGTGCTATTGTTTTTTCACCAGCAGCACTGACAATCTCAACGGGCTTGGCATGTACAACTTTACTTAGCGTCCGTTGTGGAGCATTAAGCTCCTTCTGTACGCGTTTGAGTGTTCTGTCGCGCATCATCGCTTTTAGCTCTCTATTTACAGGTGCAGTATGTGCTGCGCTGCTGCGCTCGCTGTTGTGATCAAGCTTCATGTCGCCGGCACCACGAGCTTCTTTGCCAACTTCCTGACGAATTGATTTTATCTGCTCCTGTTTCTCATGGGCAGACGGTTGGTGTTCGACTTTAGGTAGCGCGGCACGCCGTTCTGGCCCCGCTTCGGCGTGTTTTCGTGGTGCCTCGGGTGATGGTTGTGATAAACGTTCCGACATTAGTAGCCTCCATTTGCAGTGGTATATTCTGTTTTAACTATTTCAAGTTCAGTTTCAAGTAGTTTGCTTCGGGCAAAGAAGTAGCCCGCTATAGTAACCGTTACAAAACCGATAAGCAGACTTGTGCCAGGGCCGGTATTAGGCAAGGTTGTAGTTTGTTCGATTGTCTTTACGGGTGTACCCGGCAGTTTAATGTCGACACTATTCCCGTACCAGTTGTGCATTACGAGGTCGCCAGAGCTTTTGTTGCTCGTATCAGGCCGTGGCGTACTAGGGATAGGGTCCTTGACAGTAACACGGAAGACTTTTGTAACTGACTGGCCGCCTTTAATAGTTACTTTAGTATTCCAAGATAGTACCTTTGTCTCTTGATCGAATATGCCACCTTGTAGTGTGTTCATGTCTAGGTTGGAGTACTCTAGAACATCGCCTAAATCTTCGGGCTGTAAGATAATATCTTTAGCCTCAACATCGCTGATGTTTGTGGTTGTGAGTGTGTACTCAATGACATCACCTGCATTTGCCGTAGTGTTATTCGCATCGGCAATTTTCTTAGTGATATTACTTGCGCTCTTTTTGATGCTGAGTGTTGGTGTTTTGTCTTCGGGTCGTACTACGGCTTTTGTGCGACAGGTGAGTGCTGGCTTATCTGGCACGCTTGACTTTACGGTGACAGAAACATCGTATGTCTTAGCCTCTTTGAATGTGTGTTCTACGGCATCATCAAGTTTGTCTGAAGTATTTGTCTTCTTGCTACCGTCACCGAAATCGTAACTGTAGCTTTGAATTACAGCGCCGTTAACAGTAGTAGACTTGGTTACAAAGTTAAACTTCTTATGTGAGTTATCACTGTCTACTGCTTGTGCAGTTAAAGAAGTACATACTGCATCTGGCACAGGGACCTCTCGGCAGGTTAGCCCGTCGTCACCAAGAATTTGACCGCTAGGGCAAGGCACGATAACAGTATTACAAACTTGCACCTCACTAGAATTGCGCGGAGCGTTGCCACCCTTGGGAACGTCTTGCACATAGGCTCTATTGCAGACCGTAGTGCCAGAAGGTACTCGATCATTAACGCGCACTTTTAAGAATATGAACCCAGGCGTTCCAAAGGCGTCAGTATTCCCAAAAACGTAGAACGGAGGGGTATTATTATGCCATTTTAAGGTGTTACCGTTCTGCTCCATTGCCCAGTTGCCATGTGCGCTACTTACGAGGCTGACATTTTGTGGCAAGATATCGTTGACTGAAAAGAAGGCTGCATCGCCGCCCTTATTGGTGTATGCAAGGGTGTAGTCGATAATATCGCCAGATTTTACATCTCCGGTTGGGCTATTTGTCTTAGCTACCTGCAGGTTTGAATCTGGAGCGGGTTGTTTCAGTTGAAAGTCATCTAATTTAATAAGATTTCCGCATTCGAACATTACCATTACAAGTTGACCGTCATTGGTCTGTGTTTTAAGTACCCGGGTAGAAAAGCTCCCCCAGCTCGAAAGTGGTCGCCAAAATAATGTACCGACGCCCGGTATATCTTGGGTCGTTTCGCCGGTCTTATGAAACGCTTTGCGCCCAACAGATCGTAATCGATTACCATAATCAGTCGTTCGGATTGTTACATCTTCAGCACTTGCAAGTTTGTCGCAGGTCAGGCCGTGGTAAAGGAGTATTGTGCCAAAACCACGAGTATTTTGCTGACAATAACTTACCGCTTCAGACTTAGACTTGAAGCCGCACTGGACGATATCATTACCCGAAGGATCACATGATAAACTTGCCTGCGCAGGAGAAAAAACAGCAAATAACTGCACGACCATAGCAAGTGCCAGTAGTGCAAACCCTGCACGGCGAATCCCGGCCTCCTTATGGAGTCGTTTTGCATAAAAAGATACTTGATCTATCAGACTCGGATTAAACGGAAGGTTGCTTAGTAATTTGTTGAACATTATTGTTTCTTTCGTTTATTATTCTTAAGCTTATTGAACCATAAAACCAGGTGTTCAAACAAGGGTTTTATATTGTCGAGGAGCCTCTTTTCATCTATACTGATAATAAGAGTGGAAAAACAAGGATTACTTGGAGGGTGTATTTATCGTGAGTAAACAAGATGACTATGGTTCAGCACAGATTCAGGTGCTTGAAGGGCTCGAGCCTGTTCGTAAGCGGCCGGGTATGTATATTGGTGGTACTGGTGTCGAGGGGTTACACCACCTTGTATGGGAGATTGTAGATAACGGAATTGACGAGGCCCTGGCTGGCCATGCAACCTCTGTTGATGTTCGTCTCTTGGCCGACGGAGGGGTGACTGTAACAGATGATGGTCGTGGTATCCCAACCGACATCCACCCCAAGACAGGCAAGAGTACTGTCGAGACGGTCCTTACCGTCCTGCACGCTGGTGGTAAGTTTGGTGATGGGGGCTATAAGGTATCTGGTGGTCTACATGGTGTTGGTTCTAGTGTTGTGAATGCGCTTTCCAATAAGCTTATCGTGCGTGTCTTTAAAGATGGCAAAATACACGAACAAGAATATCGTCGGGGCGTGCCCCAAGCTGACTTAAAAGTTGTAGGTAAGACAACAAAAAAAGGCACAGAAATTACGTTCTACCCTGATGATTCCATATTTGAGACTGTAAAAATAAATTACGATACGGTTCTTGATAGGCTTAGGCACGCCGCCTACCTAACCAAAGGAATCCATACTAGTATCGAAGATGAACGTACAGGCAAGCGCTACGGATTTTATTTTGAGGGTGGTATCCAGAGTTATGTTAAACATCTAAACCTTGGCAAAGAGGTTGTCGACGAAGATGTCTTTTATGTAGACAAACAGGTTAACGATGTTCAAGTAGAGGTTGCCTTGCAATACGCAGATGTGTATACCGAAACCATTAAGTCTTTTGCAAATAATGTGTTCAACCCAGACGGTGGTACTCACATGACTGGTTTTAGAGCAGCACTTACAAGGGTGGTGAACGACTATGCCCGCAAGAGTGGTCTACTAAAAGAAAAAGAAGAGAATCTCTCTGGCGAGGATACTCGTGAAGGATTGACCGCAGTTATTCTGGTTAAGTTGCCTGATCCACAGTTTGAAGGTCAGACTAAAAATAAACTTGGTAACCCAGAGATTCGTGGTTACGTCGAGCAGGTTTTAGCTGAACACCTAAACTACTATCTAGAAGAACACCCTGCAATCGCTAAGAAGGTAATTGGTAAGGCGCTCCTAGCCGCCCGCGCTCGAAAAGCCGCCCGCGCAGCTCGTGAAAATATCCTCCGCAAAGGTGTTCTAGACGGTGCGAGTATGCCTGGTAAGTTGGCAGACTGCTCTAGCAAGGATCCGGCTAACTCAGAAATTTACCTCGTAGAGGGTGACTCTGCTGGTGGTTCGGCTAAATCTGGACGTGACAGCAAGACTCAGGCTATCTTGCCGCTTCGTGGAAAGGTCTTGAACGTTGAGCGAGCTCGTCTTGATAAGATGCTTGCTAATAATGAAATTCTTAGCCTTATTAAAGCACTCGGTGTAGGTATTGAAGACTCTTTTGATATTTCGGGGCTTCGCTATGACCGAATTATTATCATGACCGATGCTGATGTTGACGGTAGTCATATTAGTACACTGTTGATGACATTCTTTTTCCGCTATATGAAAGAAGTTGTTGATGGCGGGCATCTATACCTTGCAAAGCCGCCACTATTTGAACTTGTACGCGCAAGTAAGAAAAATCCAATATTTATCTACGAAGAATCTGAGCTAGACGTAATTTTGGACGATATTATCGAAAAAAGAATAGCCGAGGGCTCAAAGGTAAACCCTAATGATGAGCGCTACAAGCAAGCTGGTTTTACAGAGCAGAAGCGCTACAAGGGTCTTGGTGAGATGGATGCCGAACAGTTATTCGAGACAACCATGAACCCAGAGAGGCGTGTTCTTATCCAGGTTAAGGTTGAGGATGCAGAACGAGCTGATGCAATTTTCAATAAACTGATGGGCACGGAAGTTGAACTGCGTAAGTCATTCATTCAGGCAAACGCAAAATTTGTAAAGGACTTGGACATTTAAGATGAGCGACGACACCACAAACACTCCAGATACAAATACCGAAGACAACAGTATCGTAGTGCCTAAGCCAGAGTTGACGGCCGAAGAGATTCAGCAAAAGCAAAGTACGGTCGAAATTATCGAAGGTATGACGCATTCTCGTCAGGTAGAACTACGAACAGTAGAAAAGGTCATGGAAGATAGCTACCTTAGGTATTCCATGAGCGTTATCATCGACCGCGCTTTACCTGACGTCCGTGACGGCCTAAAGCCAGTCCATCGACGAATTCTATATACTATGAACGAATCTGGTCTCAGGAGTACTGCTCGCCACCGAAAGAGCGCCACGGTTGTGGGTGATGTGATGGGTCGTTACCACCCGCACGGCGATAGCTCTATTTATGATGCAATGGTCCGTATGGCTCAACCATGGGCTATGCGTTACACACTGGTTAATGGTCAGGGTAACTTTGGTTCAATGGATGGTGATCCACCGGCTGCCTATCGATATACAGAAGCAAAGATGGAGCGTCTTGCCGATGAGACTCTTGCCGATATCGACAAAGAAACAGTAGATTTCCGAGATAACTATGACGGAACACGTACCGAACCGACAGTTCTGCCAGCAAAGCTTCCTAACTTACTCTTGAATGGTCAGCTCGGTATTGCAGTTGGCATGGCCACAAATATACCACCTCACAACTTAAGTGAACTCGTTGATGCCGAGGTGGCCCTTATCGATAACCCGCAAGCCACCTTGGATGACTTGCTGGTACATGTAAAAGGACCGGATTTTCCAACCGGTGGCATAATCTACGGTAAAGACTCTATCCGAACGGCATACGCGACTGGTCGCGGGGGTGTTGTTACTAGGGGTGTGGCAGAGGTAGTCGAAGGCAAGAAGGGTCGCAGCCAGATTATAATTACTGAAATCCCGTACGCTCTCAATAAGGAGACACTTGTTCTCAAGATTGCGGAACTTGTTAAAGAGAAGAAACTTACGGGAATCAGCGACTTGCGTGACGAAACTGCTCGCGGAGAAGTCCGTATTGTCCTCGACCTTAAGAAAGACGCATACCCCAAGAAATTACTCAATCAGTTGTACAAACTGACTCCATTACAGACAAGCTTCCATTTTAATATGATGGCTCTTATTGATGGAATTCAGCCACGAGTCCTTGGGCTACAAGATATCCTGACAGAGCATATTAAGCACCGTCAGCAGGTTGTACGTCGCCGCACTGAATATGAACTGCGTAAAGCAAAAGATCGTGCACATATCCTCGAAGGATTAAAAATTGCCCTTGATCATATTGATGAAGTTATCAAGGTAATTCGATCAAGTAAGAGTTCAGAAGAGGCGCAAACAAACCTTATTACCAAGTTTAAATTGAGTGAAATTCAAGCCAAAGCTATTTTGGCGATGCAGCTGCGTGCCTTGACTGGCTTAGAGCGACAAAAGATTGAAGACGAGCTTGCTGAACTTAAGAAGTTAATAGAAAAACTAGAAAGTATCTTAGCTGACGAAAAGAAAATTCTAAAAATTATTCGTGATGAGCTTTTAGATGTAAAGAAGCACTTTGGTGATGAGCGTCGAACAAGGGTCGTACCTAATGAGCTCGGCAAGATGGCAGATGAAGATTTAATTCCTGACGAGCAAGTAGTCGTAACACTAACTTCTGCTAACTACATCAAGCGTTCTCAGATGGCTGACTATCGTAAGCAAAATAGAGGTGGCAAGGGCAAGCGGGGGATGGCTACAAGGGAAGAAGATGTTATTGAGCATGTCGTTAATGCAAGCACGCATGACTACCTTCTATTCTTTACTAACAAGGGTAGGGTATTCCGTCTCAAGACATATGAAGTCCCGGCAACGAACCTTAATGCTAAGGGTGTAGCAATAGTTAATCTCCTGCAATTACAGCCAGAAGAGATGATTAGTTCAGTCATCAACATATCTAAAACCAGCAAGAGCGGCCATCTGTTTATGTGTACTACCCACGGAGTTGTTAAGAAGACGCCATTTGAACAGTATAAGAATGTACGCCAGAGTGGCTTAATCGCTATTAATCTTGATGAAGGAGACGAACTTAAGTGGATTCGGATGACTACCGGAGAGAACGAGATAGTTATTTCCACCTCTCAAGGTCAAGCTATACGCTTCCATGAAAAAGATGTTCGTCCGATGGGACGGGTATCGCGTGGTGTTAGAGGCATACGACTACGAACAGATGATCAGGTCATTGGTATGGATACTGTACAGCCTGGCTCAAGTATCTTTGTGATAAGTGCCTCAGGCTATGGCAAGCGAACCAAAGTGGCGCAATTTACACCTCACGCTCGCGGAGGAGTCGGTATACGTTCAGCAGTTGTTAATACTAAGACCGGCAAGTTGATAGGTGTTAAGACGCTAGCGGACAATGATGGGCAAGAAGTGATAATCATTTCACGACAGGGCCAAACAATACGATTGGGTCTGAAGGATATTCCTGAATTGGGTCGTGCTACTCAAGGGGTTAGGATTATGCGCATCAACGATGGTGATGAGGTGGTTTCACTAGCGCTTGTTGATAAATCGGAAGTGGCTGAAGATGATGAAGAAGCGACCGCCGGAGATCAAGAAGACAAGTAGTCTGTAAGGTTGATGTAATAATAACCATTATTTTGGGTATTTTACTCTTGACACTATGGTTTTTGATAGGTAATATGACATGAGACTTTTCAGGGACTGTGTTAGAGTGTCCTACGAAAATGTTCATTAAAAATTGAATTGTGCAAATCAACGTCAGTTCTTCTGTCTTATGACAGAGAATGAATATGTTTTGAAAATAAAGTCAGTGTAGTCTTCGGGCTACATGTTCGACTGAAGTTAGAGATACAAATTCTTTTTGGAGAGTTTGATCCTGGCTCAGGATGAACGCTGGCGGCGTGCCTAATACA
>CAYPDT010000002.1:0-137220 GCA_964409615.1 uncultured Candidatus Saccharibacteria bacterium
ACACCGAATTCGACGCTGAAGTCTATATCCTCACCAAAGAAGAAGGTGGACGTCATACTCCATTCTTCAAGGGATACAAGCCTCAGTTCTACTTCCGTACTACGGACGTAACTGGTGAAGTTGAACTTCCAGCTGACAAAGAAATGGTTATGCCTGGTGATACAATCACCTTTAAGGTAAAACTATTGGCTCCAATCGCTATGGAGCAAGGTCTTAACTTTGCTATCCGCGAAGGTGGCCGAACCGTTGGTGCTGGTGTTGTAACCAAAATCAACAAATAGTCTAAACTCTAGGCTACAAAAAATGACCCTCTTCGGAGGGTCATTTTATATTCTCAAAAACAACCTGATTGATAAGCTATATTTACGTTGTCGGCATAATGTTGTACAATACAGTGGTCAATTAATCGTGGTGACTAAAAGTCGTCTGACTTGCTCTCTATAGCATTCAGAAGATGTTACATCACACCAGAATAGGAGATATTCTATGGCTGACGCCAAAAAACCAGTAGACAACAAGCAACGGATTCGTATCCGACTAAAAGCCTACGACCACAAAGTTATCGACCAAGCGGCAAAGCAAATTGTCGACACCGCACTCCGCACGGGTGCTGTTATTGCAGGGCCAATCCCACTACCAACTAAGCGCACAACCTACACCGTTGTCAAAAGCCCGCACGTATACAAAAAAGGTCGTGAGCAATTTGAAATGCGCGTTCACAAGCGACTTATCGATGTTATGGACCCAACTCCAAAGACCATCGACAGCCTCATGAACATCAGCCTACCAGCTGGCGTTGATGCTGAAATCAAGATGTAAAACCAGCTATGTTACCTAAATAGACCACCCACAAGGTGGTCTATTTTTATGTGCGTATACACCAACGGAAAGCCGTTATATCATATATGCATGAGTCAGCAAATCGCCGAGACAGAACCACGCTGCGAAGCACCCGTAAATCCAGATGAAGTTTACCAAGCAATGCTAGCATCCATTGCACGTACCGCGTTCAGCGCCAATCAAGAGTTAATACCCTATTTTCCAGATTCTCGCTTCGCCGCTAGTCAGGTGGGCCAAGAAACTCACACACTCACAATCGTCGGAAACGATACGGTCCGGAGTGATGGTCATGTACCGCAAGAATTGACACTAATCGCCAGCAGAAGCCTGCTGGGGGCCCTAATAACATCTCCTGGCGCAAAAGTTTTAGAAGTTGTAGCCTTTCGACAAGCACAGCGACAAGGCATAGATCCGCACCAACGCCTGAGCGAGCTGAAAGAGGCACACCAAGAACTCGAAGATGTTCTTACGGCTGCTAACGGGGATAGTTTGGTTGAGTCGGCCAGAGGAAGTCGTGGTGAGACAACACTCGAGATACCAGATACGTACATTACCGATGCTCGCCGAAGCATTACATATAAAGAAGCACGTTTCATGCATAGCGTTCCGTTATTCATGGACTTCATCGCCAAGGGAGGAATCCTTCCAAACATGACAGAGGTTGCTGTCTTAAAGGCGGCAAAATCGGCATTGCAACAGGCTAGTGGTCTAAAACTTACCAAAGAAATGCACGGTCGCTTTCGTCTACTTAATGAAATAATTGCAAGCGTGCAGTATACGCGTACCGAAGATTATGTCGATAAAAATCCGCTACACAGTAGTCATGTGGCACAAAAAATACGTGCTACCTTGGCTGAAACTCTATCTCCTGCATGGCAATCGCAAGGATTATGTAAAACAACTCCCGGCATTCAACACCTATTTTTCCCTCCAGGACGCTATGAAGCTAAATTCGAACGCGAGAAACAAGCAAAACAAAGTTGCGAAAAATGTCCTGTTCAAAAACAGTGTCTTGAGTCTGCATTGGCGCAAGGCAAGGTGGAAGGTGTTTGGGGCAATACCAATGGGTCAGAGAGAGCCAAAATACTTCGTACGCGACAACCTGTTGCTAATTAGTCTCGTCAAGCGAAGCTTGCTATACTGTGGCCATGGTAAAAGCTAAAACAAAAAAATCTAAAAAACCCTCCGCACTAGAAATGGATAGTGTCTTTATCTTAAAGCTAGTCCTCTTTCTTATTTTAGGCTCCCAGTGGTTGCATATAGAAAGTACCAGCGGTGACTTGCCGATTCCGGTTGGAGCAATCGTTGGCATCTTTTTTGCTATGCATGAGCACTTCAAGATAGATCGAAAGATTGAGTACGCTATTCTGCTACTAGCCATGTTTGTCGGCTTCTGGCTTCCAATGGGCATAACCATAGTTAACTAGCTTTGCTGGCAACCGAAATTTAGTGTAGTATATACAACAGCTTGACAGGGGTAATGTATTTCTGTTAATCTGTATTGGTATATCAAATATTGTTCTTGGTAATTACGAAGGTTCACCACCAATTAACAGGGGTGAAAACCACGAGTCACCAAGTGTTTTTATGTCTGAGTCAAGATCATATCAACAATCAATAACTAAACACGGAGAACTATGAAAGCATTCATCACACGCAAGATTGGGATGACCAGCATCGTCAACGACGATGGTGTTGTCGTTGCAGTTACGTTGCTTTCCGCTAGCCCGAACACTGTCACACAGGTAAAGAATCTTGAAAAAGATGGTTATGTTGCTGTGCAGGTCGGAGCCGAGACTTCTAAGAAGTCTGGCAAAGCAATGGCGGGACATCTTAAGGCAGCACAAGCAGTCACAAAAGACGTAAACCCGAAAATTATTCGCGAATTCCGCCTCGACAGTGACAAAGAAGTTCCCGAAGACCTCAGCGTTGGATCACAACTCACCGCAGAGGTCTTTTCAGTTGGTGACGTTGTTAAGGTAACCGGTACCTCAAAAGGTAAAGGTTTTGCTGGAACAATCAAGCGCCACAACTTCCACCGACAGCGCAAAACGCACGGTGGTAAAGGAAACACACGCAAGCCAGGTTCAATTGGCTCAATGTATCCTCAGCACATCTTTAAAGGCACTCGCATGTCCGGTCAGATGGGACACGAGCAAGTCTCGGTTAAGAACCTAAAAATCGCCCTTGTAGATCTAGAATTGAATGTTATCGGTGTTACCGGTGCCGTTCCTGGACCACGCAAGGGTATTGTTTATATAGAAGGGGCTAAATAATGAGCGTTGCAACTTATACCAAGACTGGCAACAAAGCCACTGCTGCTGCGAAGCTCGACAAAGCTGTCTTCGAAGTAGAAATCAAGAATCATGAACTTATAAAGCAAGCCTATGTTGCATACCTTGCTAACGGACGTGAGAACCTTGCTGTTACCAAGACCCGAGGTCTTGTAAGTGGTGGTGGTAAGAAACCATGGAAGCAAAAGGGAACTGGCCGAGCACGTTTCGGTTCGTCACGCGTGCCAATTTGGCGCGGTGGTGGTATTACTTTTGGTCCAACAGGTCTCGAAAACTATTCACACAAACTCAACGTCAAAGCCAAGCGATCAGCTATTCGCCAAGCTCTAAGCATGGCAAGCCAAGATGGACGCATCAGTGTCATCGAAGCTGTTGTTGCTAAAGATGGCAAAACTAAAGAAGTACAGGCTCTTCTCAATAAGCTTGGTGCAAAACGCCAAACATTGATTGTGGTCGACACTAAAGATGCCGACATTATCCGTGCAACAAGCAACATTAGCACAGTTAAATTAGTTACCGCTAAGTACATTAATGTGTATGACATCGTTAACGCACACCACATTGTTATCAGCCAAAAAGCACTTCCTATCATTAGTGAATGGCTTGGTGAAAGCAAAACAGACAAGAAAGAGGAGGCTAAATAATGAAAAGCTTAACTCTTAAACCACGTATGAGCGAAAAGGCTTACGCCCAAAGCTTAGAACGCAACGTCTACGTCTTTGTAGTACCAACAAATGCCAACAAGCAAACTATTGCTGAAGCAGTCGCTGCACAGTTCGACGTTACCGTAACAAATGTTCGTACGGTCAAGCAAAACGGTAAATCAATTACGAGCCGAAGCAAACGAACACGCGGTATTACCGTCACTCGAAAAGACATCAAGAAAGCTTATGTAACCGTTAAACAAGGCGACCACATTGCAATCTTTGATGCCCCTGAAGATGTAAAGACTGATTCGAAGGCCGACAAGAAAGCAGACAAAAAGGCTGATAAAAAAGCCAAGTCTGCAGCAGCCGACAAGAAGGAGACCAAGTAATGGCTATCCAACAATATAACCCAACTACACCTGGCCGCCGCGGCATGACCAGCCAAGACAATAGTGAAATCACCACCAAGAAGCCACTAAAGTCATTGCTCGTCAAGCAGAAGCGTGTTGCTGGTCGAAACAACCAAGGACGTATCACTACCCGACACCGTGGTGGTGGCGCTAAGAGTTTTTACCGACTTGTTAACTTCAAGCTAGAAGCTGGTAAATCAGCAACTATCGAAGCTATCGAATATGATCCAAACCGAAGTGCACGTATCGCTCGTATCAAAGAGTCGAACGGTACATACCACTACATTATTGCTGCGAAAGGCATGAAAGTTGGACAAAACATCGTTAGTGGCGAAGAAGCTCCTGTCGAAACTGGCAACCGTCTTGCAATCAAGAACATCCCTGTTGGTAGCACTATCTATGGCATCGAACTACAGCCCGGTCGTGGCGCACAAATGGTGCGAAGCGCCGGAACGAGCGCACAGCTGATGGCTAAAGAAGGCGACTATGCCCAGGTACGTATGCCGAGTGGCGAAGTACGCATGATTCTTATGGAGTGCATGGCTAGCATTGGCCGTATCGGTAACGAACAACATCAAAACATCAAGGTTGGTAAAGCTGGTCGTTCACGACACAAAGGCTTCCGCCCAACTGTTCGTGGTGTTGTCATGAACGCCGCAGACCACCCACACGGTGGTGGTGACGGTGGACGACACGGTACCGCAAAAGATCCTCGAACCCCTTGGGGCCAGAAGACTTTGGGCTACAAGACTCGACGTCGTAAGAGTACAACCAAGTTTATCGTAAGAAGCCGACATGCGGCCAAGAGAAAGTAATCAGGAAGTAAGGAAATAGTATGAGTCGATCGTTAAAAAAAGGACCATTCATCGACCCAAAGCTTGCTAAGAAAGTAAGCGCATTGGGCAATGAAGACCGTACCATTATCAAAACATGGGCACGTGCTTCAACCATCTCACCAGACTTTGTTGGTAAGACTATTGCTGTACATAACGGCAAAGTTCACGTACCCGTTTTCATTACCGAAAACATGGTTGGCCACAAGCTTGGCGAATTCTCACCAACCCGTAAATTCCGCTCACACGGCGGTAAACTTGCGAAAGGTAAGAAGTAATGTCTGTTAAAGCTGTTGCAAAAGGCGTAAGTATGAGCCCACGTAAAGTTGGCGTTGTTGCTGCATTGGTCCGTGGCCGCACCGTCGAGGATGCCCTTACCATCCTTTCTCATGTACCTCGTGCTTCTGCCATTCCTGTTCGTAAAGTTATCGAGAGTGCTCGTGCTAACGCCGACCACAACCATAACTACAAGCCTGAAACATTGGTCATCACTGAAATCAGCGTTACTCCTGGGGTTCGCATCAAGCGTTTCCGCCCAGCAGCCCAAGGTCGCGCGCTTCCATTCATGCGTCGCAGCAGCCACATTCGTGTAGTTGTAGACGGTGAAATTCGTGTATCTAAAAAAGCTCCTGCCAAAGCAGAGAAGTCAGCTGACAAGAAGGAGACTAAGTAATGGGACAAAAAGTAAATCCAATTTCAATGCGTCTCCAGGTCAATAAAGACTGGCGGAGCAAATGGTTCGCAAACAAGCGCGAGTATGCAACCTATCTTGAAAAAGATCTGAACGTGCGCAAGATGATCCAGAACAAACTAGGTAGCCGCGCGGCTATTAACAAAGTCGACATTGAGCGTTCACCAAACCTCGTAACCGTAACTATCTATACAGCTAAAGCTGGTGTAGTAATTGGTCGTGGTGGTGCCGGTGCACAAGAGCTAAAAGCAAATATCGAGAAAATCTACCAGGCACAGACTCGCGTTAACATCGAAGAAGTTAAGAAGCCTGAATTACATGCTAAGCTCGTTGCCGAGAACATCGCTCACCAAATTGAGCGACGTATTTCATTCCGCCGTGCAGTTAAGTCAACTGCTGCCGCTACCATGCGTGCTGGTGCTAAAGGTATCCGTGTTGAGGTTGCTGGTCGACTAAACGGTGCCGAGATGAGCCGACGTGAAAAAGAAGTACAAGGCAGCGTGCCACTTCATACACTTCGTGCCGACATCGACTACGCACACGTTGGTGCGCAAACTCCAGCTGGCATCATTGGTGTTAAGGTTTGGATTTATAAAGGAGAGGTAAGCTAGCATGTTACTCCCTAAACGAACTAAGTTCCGCAAGGTCCGCAAAGGACGAATTACCGGTGTAGCTACCAGCGGTAACTACATCGCCTTCGGCGACTTCGCCCTCCAGAGTCTTGGCTCTGAGCGAATCACCAGCCGACAAATCGAAGCCTCACGTCAGGCTATGACCCGCTACATCAAGCGTGGTGGTAAAATCTGGATCCGCATCTTCCCACATACACCTGTTACGCGAAAGCCACAGGACGTAAAAATGGGTAGTGGTAAAGGTAACCCAGAATTCTTCGTAGCCAAGGTACGTCCTGGCACCATCCTGTTCGAAATGCAGGGTGTCAGCGAAGAAGTAGCCCGAGAAGCTATGCGTCTAGCCAGCCACAAGCTGCCAATCAAGACCAAGTTCTTGGTGAAAGATGAGGCATAATGATGAAAATAATTGATATCCGTAAATATTCAACCGCAGAGCTCGCAGCCGAAAGCACCAAGCTTCGGGAAGAGATTGCCGAACTTCGTCGACGCGTCCACATGGGCGAATCAACAAATGTTCGTCAGATTCGTGCAAAGCGAAAAGACCTCGCTCGTATGTTAACCGTACTGAGTGAACAATTAGCAAAGGAGAACGCATAATGGCTAAATCACTGACCGGCGTTGTCGTATCTGATAAGACCGACAAGACCATCGTAGTGTCTGTTGCTACTCACAAAAACCATCCTTTGTACCGCAAAGCATATGTGACGAGCAAGAAATTCATGGCACACGACGAAAAGAACGAAGCGAAGCCAGGTGATACTGTTATCATCACCGAAACTCGCCCACTAAGCGCACGCAAGCACCACACCTTAACAAAGATTGTTGAGCGAGCTGCAATTACTCAGGCCGATTCTGTCGAAGCTGTTGCTGCCCAGCCAACACTTGATGAAGAAACCAAAGTCGAGGAGAAGGCATAATGATCCAACAAGAATCACGTCTCGCTGTCTGCGACAACTCTGGTGCTAAAGAGATTCTTTGCATCCGTGTGCTTGGTGGTACTCGCCGCCGATATGCACACGTGGGAGATGTTATTGTCGCAACTGTTAAACAAGCAAACCCACAGGGTAATGTTAAGAAAAAATCAGTTGTTCGTGCCGTAGTTGTTCGCACCACCAACGCTATCAAGCGTAAAGATGGCTCAACGATTCGTTTCGACGATAATGCAGCTGTTATCATTGGTGACGATAAGCTACCGAAAGCAACTCGTATCTTTGGCCCGGTTCCTCGTGAACTCCGCGACCAAGGCTACGCTAAAATTATTTCCCTCGCACCGGAGGTTCTATAATGAAAAAATCTACTGTAAAAACCGTATTCAAGATTCGCCTCAAAAAGGACGACCTTGTCATGGTGCGAGCTGGTAAGTACAAAGGCAAGACCGGTAAAGTCGTAGCTACTCATCCAAGCCTTAACAAAGTTACTGTCGAAGGCATTAACATCGTTAAAAAAGCCGTTAAGCCTAACAAGCAATACCCTCAGGGTGGCATTATCGAAGTTACCAAGCCAATCGATGTATCAAAAGTTGGCATCGTCAATCCTGCTACTAAAAAAGCATCCCGTATCGCCTTCAAGGTAGATAAAGATGGTAACAAGACTCGCTTATTCGCTGGGTCTGGAAAGGAGATTAAGTAATGGCTACTGCAACCAAAAAAGAAACAAGCACCTATGTAGCTCGACTCAAAGCAGAGTACAACAGTAAATATGCTGCTGAACTACAGAAAGAGTTGAACCTTAAGAATCCTAACCAGGTACCACGCCTCGAAAAGATTGTTGTTAATGTTGGCCTTGGCAAAGCTAAGGACGATAAAAAGATGATTGAAACGGCTAAAAACACTATCCGTAAAATCACTGCTCAAGAACCACTAGAGACCGTGGCCAAGAACTCAATTGCTGGCTTCAAACTTCGCGAAGGCAACAAAATCGGCATCAAAGTAACCCTTCGGGGCAACAATATGTACGAATTTGCTGATCGATTAATCAACATCGTACTACCTCGACTCCGTGACTTCCACGGTGTTAAAGCTGGAGCTTTTGATAAGTCTGGAAACTACAGCATTGGTCTTGTTGATCAGTCAGTCTTCCCAGAACTAACCTTCGAAGAAACTACTACCGCTCACGGCCTACAGGTTGTGTTTGTAGTAACAGCGAAGGGTCCTGAAGAATCTAAAGCACTATTAACAAAATTTGGAATGCCTTTCGAGAAGAAGACCGAAAAGGAGAGCAAGTAATGGCACGAAAATCAAATATCGCACGAGATAAGAAGCGCGACCGCATGATTGCAAAATATGCGGCCAAACGAGCTGAACTCAAGAAGATGGGCGACCTCGAAGGTCTCCACCTGTTGCCACGCAACTCATCTCCTACTCGTCACAAGAATCGTTGTGTCGAAACCGGACGTCCGCATGCATATATGCGAACCTTTGGTTTGAGTCGTCTATCCTTCCGAGAACATGCAAGCAAGGGCGAAATCCCTGGTGTAACGAAAGCGAGCTGGTAATGAGCACTACCTCTACTGATCCAATTGCAGACATGCTTAGTCGAATCCGTAACGCTATTGCCGTACGCAAGACTGAAGTATTACTCCCACACAGCAAAGTAAAAGAAGCTGTTGCGAGCCTGCTACAAGAGAACAATTTCATCGATCGTGTTAGCGTAACTGATGCAAGCATCGGCAAAACACTACACGTCACTATCAACGGCGAAAGCAACAACGCCCGGATTACTGAGATTAAGCGTCTTAGCACTCCAGGTCGACGTTACTACGTCGCAGCAAAAGACATCCCATCCGTCAAAAGCGGTCGCGGTATCGTCATCGTCAGTACCTCTAAGGGTATGATGACCGGCACCGAGGCAAAGGCTGCTGGCATCGGTGGCGAATTAATATGTAAGGTGTATTAAATAATATGAGTCGCGTAGGTAAATCACCAATCACAGTTCCTTCGGGAGTTTCAGTTACAATTGCAGACGATGCAATTACTGTTTCCGGCTCCAAGGGTACATTAACCCAGTTCACTATGCCCGACATCACAGTCGCGCAAGAAGGTGAGCAAATCGTTGTCACTCGTGCCAACGACGAACCAAAAATTCGTGCAAAGCACGGCCTAATGCGGGCGCTTATCAACAACATGGTTGACGGCGTTACAAAAGGCTTCAGCAAAAAACTCGAAATCAACGGTGTTGGTTATCGTGTTGCGCAACAAGGCACCGACCTCAAGTTCAACCTCGGTTTTTCGCATGATGTTATATATAAGGTTCCTGCAGGTATCACAACTACTATCGAGCAGAACACTGTTACCGTTAGCGGCATAAGCCGTCAACAAGTAGGACAAGTAGCTGCCGAAATTCGTGCCTTAAAGAAACCTGAACCATACAAGGGTAAGGGAATTAAGTACGATGACGAACGCATTATCCGTAAGAGCGGAAAGTCAGGTAAGGACAAATAATGAATCGATTAACTAAAAAAATCCAGAACCTCAAGCAACGCAAAGGCCGCGTTCGTTCTACCGTTATCGGTACGGCCGAACGACCACGTCTAAGCGTACATATCAGTAACCGTCACATTTCAGCTCAAATCATTGATGATAGTGCCCACAAGACCTTAGCTCACGTAACAACGAGTGGCTCTAAGATTACTGGCACTATGACAGAACGAGCCGAAGCTATCGGTGAACAAATCGCTAAAAAAGCAAAGACCGCCAAAGTACACACCGTGGTGTTCGACCGTAACGGTAAGCTCTATCACGGCCGAGTACAGGCTCTTGCTGATGCAGCTCGTAAGAATGGATTGGAATTTTAATTATGCAGAACGATCAAAAATCAGACCGACGCCGACCAGCACGCGATCAAGTTGAAGTCGAAAAGCAATTCGACGAACGCGTTGTAAACATCGACCGTGTTGCTCGTGTAGTAAAGGGCGGCCGTCGTTTCCGTTTCCGTGCTCTCGCTGTAGTTGGCGACCGTAAGAACAAAATTGGTATCGGTTCTGCTAAGGGTGCCGATGTAACAAGCGCTGTAGCCAAAGCTATGGAAGTTGCCAAGAAAAACATGGTTACTGTTCACCTATACAAAGGAACTCTGCCACACGAATCAACTGCAAAAGTTGGCGGTGCTAACATCCTCATTAAGCCTGCAAGTCCAGGTACTGGTCTCATTGCCGGTGGTGTAGTACGAACAGTCCTAGAAGTCGCTGGTGTAAGCAACGCACTTAGCAAGTCTCTTGGCTCAACCAACAAGACTAACACTGCTTATGCAACACTCGAAGCACTCAAAAGCATGGAGCCAGCTAAAAACTGGATTACCAACAGTGCTGTTGCAAAATCAGAAGCTAAGAAAAAGGCTAATGCAACTGTCGAGAAGAAAGCAGCTGCTCCTAAAAACGAGAAGCCTGCAAGCGAAAAAGCTGACAAACCAGCTAAGAAAGCAGGGGCTAAATAATGAGCTACAACCAATTAAACGTTTCAACCAAGAAGTCTCAGAAGCGTGTCGGACGCGGTATCGCAGCAGGCCAGGGTAAAACCGCTGGTCGTGGTACTAAAGGTCAGAAATCACGAACTGGTTACAGCGCAAAGGCCGGTTTTGAAGGTGGTCAAAACCCTCTCATGCAGCGTTTTCCAAAGCTTCGTGGCTTTACTTCACATCGTGTTGCAGCAGAAGTTGTTTACACCGGTCAACTTGACGCACTCGGCGCAAAAGTCGACAACGCAGCTCTTGCAGAAGCCAAGCTCATTAGCAACGCCTATGTAAAAGTAAAACTCGTTGTTAAAGGTGATGTTGCCAAGAAGCACACCGTCAGCCTACAAGGCGCAAGCGCAACTGCAATTGCTGCCATCGAAAAAGCCGGCGGTACTTTTAGCAAAGTCGCCCAACTTGGTCGCCCAAAGACCAGCTCAAAGAAAACTGATAGCAAATAATTTCTATTAGTCCTCTTTATACACCCGGTTTTACCGGGTGTATTTTATTGGTGGCGTATTTTATGCAATATGGGGTATAAAACACATCGTCGCGACCTGCATAAACTGTTATAATCTAAGTTGATTATTTGAAAGAGATTACGAAACATGAGTTGGAAAACAATTTGGAGTTCATTAAAAAATGCAGATATGCGAAAGCGTATCCTTGCAGTGCTCGGCATGTTGCTGGTATTCCGTATTTTCGCGCACATTCCTGTACCGCTTGCAGACCCAAAAACCCTACAGCAAATTCTTGAAAACATTTTTACCTCTAAAGACACTCCACAGTTGTTTAGCTTCATTAACGTTCTTTCAGGCGGGGCGTTAGCCAACTTCTCAATCATGCTGGTTGGTATGGGGCCATACATCAACGCTTCCATCATCATGCAACTTCTTACCAAGGCTATTCCTTCACTCGAAACCCTGAACAACGAAGGTGAATTCGGCCGTAAAAAAATCAACCAATACACTCGACTGTTGGCGTTCCCTCTGGCCATCATCCAATCGATTGGTGCTATTTATCTCGTTCGTCAATCGGCGGCAAGCATCGGTGGCTTAGGCGACATTACCGCTAACACCTCATTTATACAGTGGGTTCTTATGGTTGCAGCCCTAACAGGTGGTTCTATGATTCTCATGTGGTTAGGTGAGTTGATTACCGAAGAAAGCATTGGTAATGGTATTTCACTGATTATTACTGTCGGTATCGTAAGCACTCTTCCAAAATCAATTGGTAGTCTTATTACCAGTGTTGTCAACAAAGACGAGAAGTGGTCAATCCTTGGCAAACAACTTCCCATAGACAAGAAGGGGCTCGTCTACACTCTTGTGATTGTGGCCGTTGTCACTATAGTGACGATACTTATCGTTAAGCTCAATGAAGCATCACGTAAAATTACCGTTAACTATGCAAAACGAATCCAGGGCAATCGGGCATATGGTGGGGTAACAACTATTCTGCCAGTCAAGCTCATCACCGCAGGTGTTGTGCCTATTATCTTCGCCTCTGCTTTCCTAAGCGTACCGAGTTTCGCTGGCCAGCTGATGGTAGGGTCAAGTAGTGCGCGCCTACAATCAGTTGGTACTAACTTAGTGCGTTGGTTCCAACAGCCAACATCTACTTCTTTCCAGCAGCCAGGATGGGAGCCATACCTATATCCAGCAGTCTACTTCGTACTGGTCTTTATGTTCACTTTCTTCTACACCAGTATTGCTTTCAATACCAAAGAAATTGCTGAAAACCTACAGAAACAAGGTGGCTTTATAGATAACGTCCGAGCCGGGCTTCAGACTGAGAAATACTTGGGTAAAGTCGTCAACCGACTGACACTCTTTGGTGCACTGGCACTTGGCCTATTAGCGCTATTACCAATCATTGGGCAAAAGTTCTTAACCAGCAACATTAGCTTGGGCGGTACGAGTATTCTAATCTTGGTATCAGTTGCCCTAGAAACACTTCGCCAGATAGAATCGCGTGCCCTAATGGCTACCTACGACCAATACACGCAAGAAGATTTCTTTACTGACACTGAAGAAACCTCTAAAAAACGCCGCTTTGCTTTGTCGCTTCCACGACGTAAAAAGTAACAACCCGACAACTCCTGAATAACGAATATAAAGACGAATATAAAGCAGTCCACAATCATTCATCCAGGATGAGTGCGTAAAACACAATAGAGCACGTATCAAAAAGCCACGTATCGCTACGTGGCTTTTTATCACAGATTAAACTATTTGCTTGTCTAGCTTCTAGTTTGCGAAAACTGTCTTGCGGCGGATGCTTCGTACTCGCATTGCGAGGGCGCCAAGTGCTATCACACCTGCAGCAAATGCACCAACCTCAGTAGCGTTCACACCAGTCTCGGCTAACGCAGGAGGTAATTCTGGCTTACCAACAATGGTAGTAGTTGTACTTGTCTCTTGAGGAGGCAAGCGCCAGGTGGTTTCTGGTGGAATCATCGGAAACTCTACAATTGTGTCTGGCACAGTTGTTGCCGGTGGCAACACTGGTGGTTGCGTAGTTGTTGGGGCAGCCACCGTTGTAGAGGTAGTGGATGTTGTTGATGTTGTGCTAGTAGTTGTGGGAGCGGCAGTCGTAGATGTAGTGGTCGCAGGAATAGTTGTACTAGTGGTGCAAGGTATGGTCGTACTAGTAGTAGTTGATGTCGACGGGGTTGTCGTAGTGGTTTCGTGTGTCACTTCAATACCTTCGTCAAGCGAGCTCCAGCCAGCACTTTCGATATTTAGCCGAAGTTCAAGGTTCTGTAACTGGGCATCGGTTGGGTTTAGACCATATTGTTCTGCAAAGAAGTTTCGTAAGTCACTAACCGTTACGTCAGTTATCTGGCCACTGTAGCCTTCGACGTTCATCTTACGTACTATCAGGTATTCTTTGCCGTTTAGAACTGCCTGCAGAGCAGCATCGTTGCCAGCTAAGTCTAAATCTGCTTGAGTTGAACCAACCGGCAGTAGTTTAGCCTCAATCGCCTTGGCGAGTGCTTGATCTTTGGTAACACCGTCTTCAAGCACACCGTTCTGGTAGTGTGAAGAGGCCGGCTTGTCACAGTCTACAGCCTGAGCGTTCTGGTTTAAGCCACAGTTTTTGATGACCATACGGACATCACCATCTCGGGCATCAACATGATATACACGTTGCTTGATTGTCACTTTTGGAAGTGGCTTAAATGTTTCAGCAGATGCTTCAGCAAATGCTGTGCCATCGAATAATGTCTCTTGCGTATCTGCTACTGCAACTTCTGTTCCGGTATTTGCTGGGCTAGCGGTCTCGGCGGTGATAGACAGGCTGCCGACAGCTTGTACAGATTGCAGCTCACCAGTATTTGACTGGGCAAATACCAATTGCTGATCTGCTTCAGCGCCTGCGCGAGAAGCATCTACTTCTGTAATGATACTTGCTGCACTTTGCGCGTCAGGATTACCCTCGAACTGCGCAGCACCTCCAAGAGCCAAAGACTCCTGCACGGCTGGTGGCATTAGCGCTACAGCGCCTTCGCCACTTTGTAATACAATTACTTCATTTGACATATACTTCTCCTTGGCACATGTGCGCCATTTATCGTTAGAATATATGGGATATCTCTGAAGGATTTGTATCCTTATAAAAGAGTATCGTCCCGGTTTCGCTACTTGCTCCCCGTATATCCAAGCGACCAGATACAGATAAACGGATCATTACACGACGGTTTACGTCTATAGCATAATACTACTTTTATAACATTTTGTCAATATATGCTGTAGTCTTTCTTGCAGACCCAACAGGGCAAGTCTGGTACCTATTTGATTAGTCCAACATTATATCTTTACAACCAGGGGTGTCTGCTGGTATAATTACACCTTAGTTATATTTATGGCAGGCAATAAGGAAGTAATCGAATTAACAGGAACCATCGTAGAGACTCTACCGGGGACTCAGTTTCGTGTCGAACTTGAAAATGGCCATAAAATTATAGCTCACGTTGCCGGTAAGATGCGGAAACACTACATCCGAATCGTGCCAGGTGACAGCGTTACGGTTGAGTTAACCCCTTACGATCTATCTAAGGGCAGAATCACCTACCGCAAGTCCTAGTCCTTTACATGACGGCACAACACGGGCGAAAAGCTCAGGTTCCCGCTTACCGTATTACAAATACGGCTCGCTACAATCTTCGCTTGTCATCCCATGCTGTACCATCCTGTAAAGCCTAGGGTTCTGGTGTAAAAACCAGAGAACATTATCAAATTTAAGGCAGTGTGTTATGCATTCCAAGAAAGGGGCATGATCCGCATGAAAGTGCGTGCAAGCGTCAAGAAAATTAGTCCTGACGATAAAATTGTTCGACGTAAAGGTCGGATATATGTTATCAACAAACTAAAACCAAAGCATAAGCAGAGGCAGGGTTAAGTATGGCTCGTATTTCAGGAGTAACCATCCCGAGTGAGAAGCAAGTACAAATTGCTCTTACTTATGTCTACGGCATTGGTCCAAAGACCAGCGTAGATGTACTCACAGCAGCTAAGGTAGAACCTACTGTGCGAGTAAAAAACCTAACCGACGACGAAGTTTCGCGCATCCAAGAGGTGATTAACGAAACACTAACCGTCGAAGGTGAATTGCAGCGAATTGTAAGCGGCAACATTAAGCGTCTGAAAGACATTAATGCTTACCGAGGACTTCGTCACAAGATGAGTCTTCCAAGCCGTGGTCAACGCACCAAAACCAACGCCCGAACCAGGCGAGGCAAGAAAGTAACTGTCGGTGGTACCGCTAAGAAAGTAGCAAGCAAAACCTAGGAATTAATATGGCAGACGCAACTACTACAGCAAAGACTTCTTCAGTTAAGAAGAAAAAAGCAAAGCGAACCGTATCTGCTGGCCAGGTACATATCTACGCTAGCTTTAACAATACAATTATTTCATTCACCGATGCTCAAGGTGGCGCACTAACCGCCAGCAGCTCAGGGGCTTGCGGATTCCGTGGCTCCAAGAAGGGCACAGCTTACGCAGCACAAGTCGCTTGCGAAAAAGCCGGTAATGCTGCAAAACAGCAATACGGCTTCAGCAAAGCTGATGTGTTCGTAAAAGGCGTTGGCCTGGGCCGAGATGCTGCTGTTCGTACTATCAGTACACTCGGTATCGCCGTCGAAAGTATCAAAGATGTAACGGGTGTCCCACATGGTGGCGTGCGACCGAAGAAAGCACGAAGGGTCTAATAATGGCACGTGATACACAATCAATTGTAAAAATGAGCCGACGTGAAGGCTATGCTCTTCACCCCAAAGCTCACAAAGCGCTTCTAAAGCGCAGCACCATGCCTGGCCAATCAGCCAACAGCCGTGGCATGCGCAACAAGCCAAGCCAATACAACCTCCAACTTCGCGAAAAGCAGAAGGTGAAGCGCTTGTATGGTCTGCTCGAAAAGCAATTTAGCAACCTAATGGCAGAGTCGACTCGCAAAGAAGGTCAGTCTGGTGAAATTCTCCTGCAACTTCTCGAACGACGTCTCGACAATGCAGTATATCGAAGTGGTCTAGCACCAAGTCGTCGTGCTGCTCGTCAGCTCGTAACTCATGGTCACTTCATGCTTAACGACCGTCGAGTTGATATTCCATCTATCCGCCTCAAAGCCGGTGACAAGATTGTCTTACGCGATGCAAGTAAAAAGAACGAATACTTCAAGCGAATTGATGATGTCAGTCCTGCTAGCCCAGACAGCGTTCCAGCATGGCTAAAAGTCGACCGTAAGAAATTTGAAATATCCGTATCGGGTGTGCCGACTCGTGAAGAGGCAGAACCAGATATTAATGAGCAATTAATCGTAGAATACTACTCACGCTAGAGTTACGCTAAGGAGGCGACTAAACATGTCTAAAACGATTCACACACCAGCTCTCGTCAATATCGACGACCACGGCAGTAGCTCTGCAACCTTTGCAATTGAGCCACTACACACCGGTTACGGTATGACGTTGGGCAACTCACTTCGTCGAGTACTTCTATCGTCAATTGCTGGTGCAGCTATTACTGCATTCAAAATTGAAGGTGCTACTCACGAATTCACCACTGTAAAGGGCGTTAAAGAAGATGTTGTTAACATCATGCTTAACCTCCGTGGTGTTCGATTCCGAGTTTTCAGCGAAGAAGCACAGCATCTCCGCGTTACAAAAACCGGCAAGGGCGCCATTACCGCTAAAGATATCGCTGTAAATGCCGATGTCGAAGTGGCAAACCCAGACCACGTTATCGCAACAATTGATGATGACAAAGCAAAATTTGTCATGGACATCGTTGTCGAAACTGGTCGTGGCTACCGAACTATTGATGAAGCCGCAAAGAAAAAGAGTAGCGATATGATTGCACTCGACGCTGTATTCAGCCCAGTACTTCGTGTACGCTACAAGGTTGAAAACACTCGTGTCGGCCAGATGACTGATCTCGACCGATTACTCATCACTATCGACACCGACGAGACTATTACTCCGCGCGATGCTTTCGAAGAAGCAGCAGCAATCTTGGTTAACCAATACACTGCGCTTGCAGGTCAAACTCGCGTAGAAGTTGCGGCACCACTAACTGCTCCTTCAGCAGCTCACGGTGATGATAGCAACCTAAACGACGAGCCAGCCGAGCTTATGACTTCAATCGAAGACCTAAACTTATCTGCACGTACTACTAATGCACTCATCAACAACGAAATTCATACCCTAAAAGACCTCTTTAGCTTGAGCGATGCTGAATTACGAGACCTTAAAGGCTTCGGCAGTAAAGCACTCGACGAAGTTAAAGATAAAATGAGCGAGTTGGAGCTTTAAGATGCATCGTCATAGTTACCAAGGTCGTAAATTCGGACGAGAAACCGATCAGCGTCGTGCGTTAATCCGCAGCCTGGCCGAATCGTTCGTACGCGACGAATCAATTAAAACCACGCTTCACAAGGCTAAGGAACTGGTTCCTTACATCGAGAAGCTCATCACTAAAGCAAAGAAGGGCGACCTACATAACCGTCGTCAGGTCATTGCTGGCCTGCAGACCGTCGAATCAGCGCACAAGCTAGTTGACGATATTGCACCAAAACTCAAGGGTCGTGACAGTGGTCACGTACGCATCACCAAGCTCGATAACCGACGTGGCGACAACGCTGCAATGGCTCAAATCAGCTTTGTAGATGACCTTAAAGAAGCACCAGTTGCTAAAGCAGCTGCCAAGGCTCCTGCAAAGGCAGCACCTGCCGCAAAACCTGCAGCCGCTAAAGCAGCAAAACCTGCCGCCGCACCTGTCAAGGAGAAGAAATAATGAAGACATTTAGCCAAAAGCCTGCAGATGTTACCCGTAAATGGTATGTCATTGATGCTTCAACAGCACCAATTGGCCGTATCGCTACCGAAGCAGCAAGCTTGCTAATCGGTAAGGGCAAGCCATCTGTCACTTCACATGTCGACGGCGGTGACTTTGTTGTCATCGTTAACACCGACAATCTTGTTGCAACAGGCAACAAAATGGAAGGCAAGATGTACTACAAGCACAGTGGTTTCCCTGGCGGACTCAAGACATCTGCACTAAAAGATGTCATGGCCAAGGACTCTACAATGCCACTTACTAAAGCAATCCGCGGTATGTTACCAGTCAACAAGCTTCGCGATGGTCGACTTGCTCGGCTTAAAGTATACGCAGGCCCAGAGCACAATCATGCTGCCCAGGCGCCAGAGGTGTACACCGTGAAAGCTGCTAAGACAGATAAGGAAGCAAAATAATGGCAGAAGCTACCAAAACTACCGCTACTACTGCTACCAAGGGCTATTTTTACGCACTTGGTCGCCGAAAGAGTGTCACTGCCCGTGCTCGACTAATGACCGGCAAGGGTGCAATCACCATCAACAGCAAAACAGCTGAAGATTACTTTGCAAACAGCAAGTCATTGCTCAACGAGCTACAGAAGCCTTTTAACCTGCTCGAACAGAACGGCAAATTTGATGTTACCGTTATTGTTTCTGGAGGCGGCATGAGTGGTCAAGCAGCAGCTATTCGTTTAGCTATCGCTAAGGCCCTCGTTGTCATGAACGAAGACTTCAAGCAAACACTCAAGCGAGCAGATATGCTTGGTCGTGATCCACGAGAAAAAGAACGCAAGAAGTTCGGTCTCAAGGGCGCACGAAAGCAACGTCAGTTCACAAAACGATAAAGCAGCTATTTGCAACTTTTCAAGAGGGGTTCGCCCCTCTTTTTTAGTATTAAGGCGAATTATATCGCCGTTTCGTGCATAATAGCTGGCATGTTGTCTTCCCTCATTCATCCTGGTGATTGGTGGTTATTAATCCCGTCCTCATTAGCAATACTAACGTTAGGTTTGGGAAGATTACAGATAGTTGGACTGATACTACTGCTGGCAACTACGATTGTCATCGGCAACGGCTACGGCTTGCTCAGGGCAGTAATTCATCTTGCACTCTGTCTTGCTTTCGCTAAGTTGATACGAATATTTAGCTTACGGTTTGTGGTCGCATCACCACCAAAGTCCTAACCAAACCCTCGTCGGTAAATTCAGGTACTCGGGCATACGTACCCGCAGCAAGCGTACCGTATGTTGCACAGCCACCCAGGCAGGCTGCTGATTCAGTTGAAACATGTGCCTGGCGCAACTCATCAGCTACTATTGTGCGGTCAGGGCAGTTAGCACCACATAGCGTCACTGTCCGGTCGTCACCAAAGTAAATACCGCCTGGAATAGCGTCTGCAACCTGACCAACCGATACAACTTCGAGTTCTTTCATAAATAAGATTATATCATATTTTGCTGATTTTTCAATTTTGTGATTGACATTTATTTGCCGCGGGCGTATGGTAAATAGCGTTATGATACAACAAGCAATTAATCAGTTCTATTATTTCTGGTTTACACCGTCATTCGCATGGCGCTTTGCTTCTATATATCAATAATCCGTAGAAACCGCACAAGCAAACCGCCATTCAGGCGGTTTTTTTATATCAATTTACTATCACTAAAGAACTATTTACCGAAGAATACTATGTCAGAACTAATACCATCAAAATTACTATCAACGCCCTTACAAATACCAACCCCGTTTCATGCCAAGCATATTGAACGAATTACAGAAAGAAGGAGTGAGTTTCGTCATGTCTTACAAGAGGTCTTGCTGACATCTGAACTAAGCCCAACAATCACCGAACTCGCCGTGCCCACATCAGATGCTGAGCACCGTTTCAGGATGGGCGCCAATATTGCGCTTCGGACTTTGCTTGATATTAGTGAAGGAGTGCCGGCCATCACTCGTCTAGGTGCTGCTGAAGCGTTTGAGAGTACAGACCCTACAGCAAGTCTAGTGCTGCACATACAACCGGCTACGGTGGTTAGAGATAATTCAGGACGCTACGTATTAGTGCAACCGCTATGACACATGTTAGTCACTACAAATACTGGTATTTATACGCTTCACTTGGGAGATTCTGTTGGCATTCATACATGCAACATCAAAAACACTACAACCGCCTCCCGCAGGCGGTTTTTACATACAAGGAATAACTATGAATGAAAATATAGAAAACACTAGGTCAGGGATGCAAGACACCGTTTATCGTCTGCAGGCAGAAATTGCCTATCAACTGTACCAAGAGCAAATACAAGCAGCTCGAGCAAGACAAAGTCGTCTCGAACAATATCTGGCGAACCTGACACAAAAAGAGGTGATTGTTGGCGAATTTTACATTCCCCGCAATTTTGATGAAGCCTGTGCGATTCATGATGCAGGAGGAGCTGTATATGGCATTTGTTAAGTCGAGTACGTACTTCGGTCAGTTTGGTGGGAGGTACGTACCAGAAATGTTACAACCGACATTAGAGGAGGTAGCAAAAGTCTACGATAAACTTCGGCGTTCGCCAAAATTCATTGCTGAGCTACAAGACTTGCAAACAAGTTTCAATAATCGCCCGACTCCGCTCGTGGAAGCCCAAAACATCACTCGAAAGTTAGGGGGTGCTCGGATTTTCCTCAAGAACGAAGGGCTCAACCACACAGGAGCGCACAAGATAAACCACTGTCTTGGGCAAGCTCTTGTTGCAAAACACCTGGGGAAGCGACGCTTGATAGCCGAGACCGGCGCCGGGCAGCATGGCGTAGCCACCGCGACCGTTGCAGCTAAGTTCGGGTTTGAGTGTACGGTTTACATGGGTAAAAAAGATATCCAGCGACAACGCCCGAACGTAGTCTTAATGGGGCTACTAGGCGCTGAAGTTGTTTCTGTAGACACCGGTAGCCAAACCTTGAAAGACGCTGTAAGTGCAGCTCTAAAAGACTTGTTACAACATGCCGACACAAGCCATTACGTTATCGGGTCTTGCCTGGGGCCAGATCCATATCCACGGATGAACCGAGACTTTCAATCAATCATTGGTAAAGAAGTTGCTCAACAGATACCTGTAAAGCCAACTCATATAATTGCTTGTGTAGGTGGTGGCAGCAATGCGCTTGGTATATTTACTGAGTTTCTAGCAGATACCTCGATTAGGCTTATCGGAGTAGAGGCCGGCGGAGTTGGCTCAAAAGCAGGTCAACATGCGTGTCGCTTCCCGCATGCTTCGGTAGGTATAATGGAAGGCTATAAATCGTACTTCTTGCAAGATGACGATGGTAATCAGGGAAAAACGCACAGCATTGCTGCCGGGCTTGATTACCTCGGTATTGGACCTGAGCTTGCCGAACTTCACGATATCAAGCGGGTTGAGTTTGTCAGCATCAAGGACGAGGATGCACTTGCCGCTGTTAAAACACTCGCCACATTCGAAGGCATCGTCCCCGCACTAGAGTCTGCACATGCTGTTGCTTACGCCTTAAAACTCAGTGCCACTCTGGGCAAGAATGACGTGGTGGTTGTTAATATTTCTGGCAGAGGCGACAAAGATATGTTTGCCTTGGCACGAAATTTCGACGGAGCAAACTTTAAGAGATATCTAATAGAGGAGGTGCAAAGATATGGAAAATAATGTTTTTGCACACGTTGTGGCTGGCTATCCTAGTCGTAAAGAATGCCTCGCATTTTTAAAGGGAGCGGCTCAGCTCGGCGTTGCAGCACTAGAAGTTCAAATTCCATTTTCCGACCCCAGTGCAGATGGGCCTGTCATTATGAGAGCTAACGACCAGGCACTCGCCAACCGAACAACCATACTCGATAGCATGGCTATCATTAAACAAGTACATCAAGACTATCCGACGTTACCGCTATATGTCATGAGTTACAGCAATAAAGTATATGCCTATGGTATCCAAAAATTCTGCATCCTGGCTAAGCAAAGTGGTGCAGCCGGGCTGATTGTGCCAGACCTACCAATCGATTCAACGGAATATAGAATCTTGCGTGAATCGACTAAGAAGCATGGGCTACGGTTAGTGCCTGTTTTAACACCTGGAATGGCAATCTCGCGACATAAGTTATATGCACAAGAAAAGCCCAACCTAGTGTATATAACAAGCACTCGTGGAATCACTGGCAACGTGGCTGACACTCAGCAAAGTCTCAAAAAATTTATTGCCGAGCATCGAAAAATGAACCAGTCTAGCATAGTCGTAGGCTTTGGTATCCAATCTGCTTTGCAGGTACGCGACACGTTGAAGTGCAGCGATTACGTGGTTATCGGCAGCGCAATCACCCAGGAGCTTGGTCTCCATGGAGTAAACGGCGCGCTGGATCTATTGCAAGAATTATGTACAATAACGAATTAGGAGTATTACTATGAAGAACAATAATATACATGGAATCATTGGAGTCGGCGACCTGGGTTCTCAGCTGAAAACATGGCTGACTGCCGTAGGAAAAACCGTCATCGCTTTCGATACATCCGACTCATCGCTCAGCAACGTCGTCAGCCAGGCAGAAATTTTTGAGCAGGCAGATGTGGTGCACTGGTGTGCGCCACTGCATAGTATTAGCGCAGGCCTTCAGGTACGCACAAATCAGCATCTGATACTACACGCCAGCGTTATGCATGAAAGCCTGCAAACTAAGCAGGTCATACAAACGCATGACACATCGACCAACAATATCGACATCGCCCATTTGCTCATGAACCATGCTAAACGAGTGGTCGTAGCAGCCGAATCTGATGACCCAAAGATGTGTTCTGAGATATTGGCCGACTGTGGCTTTAACCCAATTGTTAAAACCGTTCAGCAACATGACCGTATGATGGCAGTCTCTCAGGCTCCGATGGCCATGCTCCATGAGTTAATCCTGAACGAACTGGTCGAACTAGAACAAAATGAGCTCTTAACCCCATCGGGGGCTGAGCTACTCAGTGCTATTCGAGCCCGCGCAGCTAAGTGGACTCCTGCGACCCTTCAGTCTATATTGAGCAACCCCGAAATCAACGGACTCATTAGCCAGATGCAATCGCTTATCAAAAATAAACACTAACACCATAATTTCGAAAGAATACCGTATAATAAGGAGTAATATGACAAAACCTGTAATCCTAACTGGCCTTCGTGCCAATAACGACCTGCAACTCGGCAACTACCTTGGTGCCATGCTACCTATGGTCGAAATGCAAAGGCAACATGCTGGCGAATATCAAATCAACATGTTCGTGCCAGACCTACACAGCTTCACAACACCAATAGATCACTCCAAGCTCTATGAGCAGACTATGCATAACCTAAAGTTATTTGTCGCTGCTGGCCTAGATCTTGATAACCCCGACACATTTGTATATCGTCAAAGTCGCATTTCGGCACACAGTGAATTGACTGTTATTCTTAACTGTTTCACCTACATGGGTGAACTCGGCCGTATGACGCAATATAAAGAGAAAGGTGGCGACCAAACCAGCGTAAGTGTGGGGTTATTCGACTATCCAGTACTTATGGCAGCCGACATCTTACTGTATGGTGCAAAGTATGTCCCAGTTGGTGCCGACCAAACACAACATGTAGAGTTAGCTCGCGATATTGCCATTCGGCTTAACAATAAGTTTGGTGAGCTATTTACGTTACCAGAAGCCGAGAAGGCACAGATTGCGTTCGCCAACAGCCAATCACGGTTACGTGTGCGTGATTTACAAAAGCCTGAAAAGAAAATGAGTAAGTCTGACGAGTCGGGCAAGGGAGTTATTTTCTTGAGCGATAGCCCAGAAAATGCCCGCAAAAAGATTATGAGTGCCACCACCGATAGTCTCGGCATTGTTGCCTACGATATCGTCAATCAACCAGGCATTACTAACCTCATTGATATTCTGGCAGCTCTGACCAATAAGACTCCAGAAGAAGTCACGAAAGAATATGAAGGCCAAACCATGTACGGCCCCCTCAAAGCAGCTACCGCAGACGCCGTTGTGGCCTTTCTAACTGATTTCCAGGCAAAACTGGGGGCAGTAGACGAAGCCAAGCTACAAGCTAAACTTGCGGCCTCTGAAGAAGCCATGAACGATGTAGCTAGCAAAACTCTGACTGGTGTTCAGAAAGCCGTAGGCCTCCGTTGAAATTAACAGATACAGTACATTACACCGCAAACACTAACAGTAAAGTACGTCTGAGAGGCACCCTATGATAACCAATACCGTTGAAGAGTCTGGCCGAGTTGACGCTACCGTTGCCAGTCAGCTGAATGTTAGCCGCTCATTCGTGAAGGTTCTTCTTGATCAAGGAAAAGTATCGGTCAATAACAACTCCGTGTACAAAGCATCGGCAAAAGTACACCCCGGCGATGTACTGCAGATAGATTTTGAACCAACTACCTTGGCCGACATCCCTGAGATAGAGCTTGATGTACTGTACAAGGATGATGATTGTCTAGTGGTCTACAAACCTGCAGGCGTCTTGACACATAGTAAAGGCGCATTTAATCCAGAGGCTACCGTGTCGACTTTCATTCGGCAATTCACTTCTGGCATGGAAGATAACCGTGGCGGCATCGTACATCGGCTCGACCGAGTTACATCGGGACTGTTAATTTGCGCGCGCACCGAACCAGCTCTCAAATGGCTCCAAGACCAATTCGCTGAGCGTAAAGCCAAGAAGACCTACATTGCTGTTGTCGAAGGGCACTTAGATGAACCTGAGGCTGTCATCGACATGCCCATTGAGCGCAATCCTAAAAAACCACAAACCTTCCGGGCTGGATCTAATGGTAAAGTAGCAATCACCCAATACAAAGTACTCGCAGAAAATGAAGAATATAGCCTGGTGCAACTACAACCAACAACAGGGCGAACCCATCAGCTTCGTGTTCATCTTAGCCAAATAGGTCACCCGATTGTCGGCGATGAACTCTATGGCGGCAAGCCGGCAAAACGAGTATTTCTGCATGCATTATCACTGGAACTGACTTTGCCCAACAAAGAACATCACATTTTTACCACCGACACGCCAACAGAATTCACCGACATAGTAAAATAGAGTGGCTATGCTACTACACTCTGCCACACAAAAAGCACTCAATGATTTTATTGCACAACCTTCGCATGCGCTATTAATTACTGGCCCAGAGGGAAGCGGTAAGGGAAGTGTGGCCCAATTTGTAGCAAGTGAATTACTAGGCACTGATGTTTCTAAGCTCGATGCGCACCCGCGGGTATTATGGCTGCACGACCAGGCTATTTCTATAGAAGATATTCGGGCAGCACAAAAGCTAATGCAACTAAAAGTACCTGGCAGCAAAGCAATTCGGCGTGCAGTTATCGCTGAGCAAGCACAGACCATGAGCAATGAAGCACAAAATGCTTTTCTGAAATTACTCGAGGAACCTCCGGCCGATACGGTTATCATCCTAACAGCCTCTAGCACCGAGCACTTACTACCGACTATCCGGTCACGCGTTCAACAGTTACATGTCCGCCCCGTCGACAAAGCAAGCACTACGCAGTATTTTGAGAAAGACTACCAACCGGGCGAGATAGACAAAGCGTACTACCTCAGCGAAGGGTATATGGGGCTAATGCAAGCCATACTCTCTGGCGATGCATCGCACCCGTTAGTTGAACAAATACAGCGAGCAAAAACCATTTTGGCTGGCAGTACATATGACCGCCTGTGCCAGATAGATGCAATCGTTAAAGACAAGCAAGTGCCAACTTTCCTGAAAGCCTTGGAGCGTATTTGTCATGCGGCGCTCGTACAGTCTGCTCTTAAAAATGCGCCCGCCACCAAGGCTTGGAAAGCTCGACTACAAGCAGTCGTCAGCACAGAAGATTTACTTAATCGTAACCCATCCGCCAAGCTACTACTCACTGACCTTTTTTTGCACATATAATAACCGGTCAGGGAACATACTTAGTGGCAAGAAAGCATAACAAACTGTGAAATAGCTGATTGTGTGCTAAAATATAAGGTAATGCTAGAGTTAATTCTCGTATTGGTGTTTGGAGTGCTTGCACTTCGCGGATCTCATGTCAGCGACGATGAGCTCTCTGTTCTCCCCCGAAAAATAAGCGACAAAGTTGGTAAACTTTGGGATATAGCCCATCAAGGAATGCGCGAAAACCGCTTCTTACGGGCAGAGAAAGCACTACTAACCATTCTCAAGATAGATGAGCGCAACGCGGCTGCATATAACCGTCTAGGTATTTTGTATGCTAAGCAAAAAGAGTACAAAGATGCCATCGACTGTTTCGAAATTGCCAGTAGCATAGAGTCAACTCCTTCAAGCCTTCACAACCTAGGGCTCATATATTACGAAACCGAAAACTACGAAAAAGCTGCCATAGCCTTCGAGCAGGCATTAAAGCTCGAGGACAACCTTGCGGCACGACACATCGCGTATGCCAAGGTACAAGAGCAATTAGGTAACGAGAAACTAATGCTTGGGGAGCTAGAAAAAGCTGCCGACCTGGAACCTAACAAAGAAACTTTTCAACTTCTGCATAAAGCCTACATGGACAAGGGTATGCAGCTAGAGGCAGACGAGGTAGAACAGAAACTCAAAAAACTCATTGTTCCATCTGGCCGACCCAAAAAAGTCATTCGGCCACGTCGAGTTGTTATTTAGTATCTTCTAAGTTGCTATTCAACCCCTGTTTTGGTACACTATTCAGGTTATTTTCATGCCGCCTTAGCTCAGTTGGTTAGAGCGACGGTTTTGTAAACCGTAGGTCGTCGGTTCGAATCCGACAGGCGGCTCCATATTTAACAAGCAGGGTTAGTGAAGCGGTCAAACACGGCAGACTGTAAATCTGCTGGCTTATGCCTTCGGGGGTTCGAATCCCTCACCCTGCACCAAATAAATATACTCATCTTAAAGATGAGTTTTTTATTTGCCAGGCGACGATTCGGAGACTCGAGCCTTAATACTAAAAGTCTGTAATTTACGTCTTAATATAAACGGACTGTTTTACAACATATTAGCTATTGTAGGCTGAGCCAACTAAGCTTAAGCTTAGAGTAATACTATGAATTCACTCGTCGTACCACCCGACCAGTTACATTTTATTCGTGCCGTTTTACCGGAAAGTGCCGCAAGCTTTACTATTGGCCTACCGCCCGAAGAACTAATGATGAATGGTAGTGAAGTTTCTGGTGCAACAAGAAGCATTGCCATTGATACTATCGGTGTATTCATCGAGCAAGCTCCAGACCCACAAAGACGACTAAGGTTACCGCCGATAGCCTTTGGCGCAGAAAGGCCATTACCTGGCTTAAGTGATTTAGAGGTGCAACCCGTTTGCATGGAAGACTACAAACTACTCAGGATTCTAGCCCCATCCTGGCCGGAAATTGAACGCTTGCCAATTCGTCTCGATGGCTACCGGGAGCGCACCCATCCTGCAGATACCGGTCATCACGGAAGTCGCAGTATACGACCACATAAACCACCCGTCACTCCTGAAGTTATATTACCTCTGACCTTTTTCAACTAAAGCCCTCCTCAAATTGACTGTAATCTGTTAAAATAGCTCGGTTAAGCCGTCGTAGCTCAGGGGTAGAGCACTTCCATGGTAAGGAAGGGGTCTCGGGTTCAAATCCCGACGACGGCTCCATTTACATAAAACACCCGTTGCAGGTGTTTTTTTAGTTAAACACTAGTCAGCATTAAGATAATCTGTTAAAATACTGTCTTATATGGCTAAGAAAACTGATAAACGCAAGATTGTTGGACTCGTTTCTGAAGAAACAGGGCACCGACATTACTACACCAAGAAAAACACCATGAATACGCCGGACAAGCTGCGTCTACGAAAGTATGACCCTGTTGCTCGCAAGCATGTGTGGTACACCGAGACCAAGAAGAGCCTCGGACGAAACGAAGTCAAAAAGTAATAACTTCAAAAAAGCCTCCATCGGGAGGCTTTTTAATATTGTTGACCTAATATCTGAAATAGCTTCTAAAAAGTTCTTTAAAACTTTGTAGCTATTTTAATTATGAATGCTACCGTTACGCAGGTCAGCGTCAAGAGGGAAGCCGGAACTAACAATACTAGCAACAGGCGCCAGTACTACATTGCCTTCACTGAATCGAAACGCCGAGAGTGGTGAGGGCTGCAGAACAGCCGTAAGCTGAAAGTCTTCTAATTCAACCTCTCGCTCTCCGTCTGCAGGAGCTGTTTCGGTGTTCACGATAAATCCGAGTAAATTGCATTCCAAGGCATACTCCTCGCCGACTCGAATATCACCTTCGTCCATCCCGAGAAATTCAATAGCGCCATCTGCGAGAAGACTATCCCCGTCTAGCACTGTAGCTAGTTCGTAGTTCGAATCTCTACTAAGTCGTACAAATATCTGGTTGGCCATGTTGTACGTGAGATTCACCACTGTATCGGCGTTTAGTTCTTGAATCATTTCACGAGCTTTTTTCATCGCGCCATCGTAGTCGTGAGGATTATTCTGAAGTATTTCAGCAAGTGGCACACAAAAGCCCTGCAGTTGCATACCAAACAATGACTGATCAGCTTCATGAATGCCATGTTGCTCGATACTACCGTCAAGCACCTTAGATACAGGTACGGCCACATACGATTCGCCGTCTGACGTATCTTCATCAGTCATAATCATGGCGAACATCTCTGGTGCCTCTTCACCATCTAAATCTTCATCAAACTCTACATGGTATCCCATAAACCAGCCTGCAAGGCGTTTAACCCTCGGGATATCGGTAATTTCACAATACTGTTCACTTCCAGTTAGAACACTGCGGAATACCCCGTCCGCAATGGCAAGCTGTACGCGGCGGTGGCGGGCCGGGTTTGCCTCGGCTAGTTCTTCGGCCATCTTATCGGCTACATCCCACCGTGCAGCATAGGATGTTTCATCATCTTCGTCATCTTCATCATGCTGACGTACTAGGTCGTGAAAAGCTGCAAATGTCTGCGAATCAGCTAAAAACGGTCCGTCGGGGTCAGTGAACAATACATAGTCGACTGCAGTATGAGGAATTTCTACATAGGCCGTATCTGGATCAAGTTGTGAATCAGGCGGCAACCTAAATGGTCTCATTTTCAGGCCCACACCAATTTGAACCGGTTTGTCATCAATATGCAGTGGGACTGCCAAACTTTCGGTGCGTATGTCAGAACGCAACACGAGCTCGTCCATTGCATCTTCGACACTAAATAGCGTAGGACTAAGGTCAGGGGAATCGAAGTCGGCCGATACATAAACCCCTTCTAGGGTACCTACCAATGAGTTGGGGGCCGAGACCATTTCAGCCAGTCCCGAAGCGTCCCTTAGCAATACGACTGCCTCACCGTCTTCAAAAGATGTAAAATCAATTTGCACTACCTGGCCAGCAAGGTGCGACTCGGCGAACTCTGCTTCGAGCTGGGCTTGCACTTCGGGGTATGTCCAGCGGTAGTCGTAGCCAGTCTCTACATCTCGTAGTTCAACCCGTTGGGCTGACTCTACAGCTAGGCGTTCGTATTCTTCGAATGCCACACAATATACTCGTAAATCATTCACCGCAAACCTGCTTTCGGGTGGCTACAAGCATCATTTGCTGTACATTATCTGTTGCTATTGTAAGTTTTGCAAATTATTGTGCTGTACTTTTTACAAAGTCACGTTATTGACCAATACCTCGGTAGACTATGCCCGCAGCCACTATTGCGTCACGATCCAGGCAATTTCGCCCATCCAGCACGTAACGCACATTATGTTTCTTGAGCTTTTTTGCACTAAAATACTCTAAATATGCAGCATGCGCCGAAGCCACGAACAAAACATCTACTTTTTCTAACAATTCTTCAATCCCGGAAGCTATGAGTACATTGGCTACTTCGTCTTGGATGATACTATCTTCAATATATGGGTCGTGCACCAGTAGAGTTGTTTTGCCATGAAGAATTTTTGCCACTTCAATCGCCGGGCTGCGCCGCATATCGCCAACATTGGGCTTGTACGAAAGACCAGCTAGTCCGATTTTCATATCCTGCAAGCTCCGACCGTCTGCTTGTAAAATTTTCTCTAGTGATTCAACGGCATATGCCGGCATACCGTCGTTGAGTCGGGCAGCACTGGCTAAAAAGTTGGTGTCTACGCCAGCAGAATGAGCTTTTTGAATGACATAGTGTATATCTTCCGGGATGCAATGACCTCCCGGCCCAATACCTGGCTGCGCCAGGCTCAAGCCAAATTGGTCAACCTTCGATTGTAAACCACGCATTACATTGCTTACATCCATACCCAGCGCATCACAAATGATAGCCGCTTCGTTTGCCAGGGCAATCATAACGTTTCGATGACTATTCTCCCACGACTTGGTAAACTCAGCTTCTTCCGAAGAACCAAGCGCAATGATACGAGCATCGATTATTGTTTCATAAAACTCAACAGCTTTTGCAGTACAAGCCTCAGTAATACCACCTACAACTCGGTTAAGATTACCGACAAACCACTGACTGTTACCAGGATCAATTCGCTCCGGACAATGGGCCAAAAATATATCCTCGCCAATAGTTAAGCCGCTCACTCGTTCTAATATTGGTGCAATCAGGTCACGAGTAACGCCGGGGTTAACGGTACTTTCTAGCACAATCAATTGACCCGACCGAGCATGTACTGCAACCGATTCTACTGCGCTTTGTACCAAACTTAAGTCTGGAACATTGTTGTTGGTAGGTGTGGGAACACAAATTATCACAACGTCGGCCTGCTGAAGTGAGTCGTAGGAATCGCTAACCGTAAAAGTCTTGGAAGATATGTTTTCTAAAGCACTGGCGAAACGTTGGTCATTAACATACGGTGACTGCCGAGCAGAAATTTTGGTTAGCAGTTGTTTATTTTTATCGACTCCATAAACGCGATAGCCCTTTTCGGCAGCTTGTACTGCGAGTGGTAAACCAACATAACCCAAACCAACAACAGCCAAGTTTTTTGTCATAGAAATATAGTAACCTCTTTCAGGACTATTACCTACCGAGTAAGCTCTACATCAACTGCAAGATAATAATGATAGTAATGCAAAAGCCCACTAATTGATTGATTTTCATAAAGTGCCGCCAACCACCATTGGTCCGAGCAGAATGCTTGTCGCTGATAGAAAGGTAGGGTGAAACAATCAATGGATATAGCAAGCCAGCAACCGCAACTATTAGCGATGGCCATCCCTGCCATGCAATCAATACAACTGCTAAAATATACTGCACAAAGCTAATCCTCACGGTTGCCGATGCGCCGAGTGCCGTTGCAATGGAGTGTAATCCTGCTTTACGGTCCGGAATAATATCCTGCACTGCACCAAAGGCATGACTAGCCATGCCCCATAAGAAAAATGCAGCGACGTAGGGCCACCAGCCCGCGGGCCAACCTGTTAAACTCAAAGCAAACAACAGTGGGCTTACAAAATGAAAACTAGACGAAACAGAATCAATAACCGGCCGTTCTTTAAAACGAAGCTTCGGCACACTATATGCTGCTGCATCAAAAATAGAAAGCGCCAGAACTAGCCAGCTAAAGCCACTCCCCGCAACAAGCAGATACAGCACAAAAGGAACATTACACACAATCACAGCCCAGAACATAAAACGGTGCAGTTCTTTCGGTAACACCGCACCTTCTACGCCACCCTTACGAGGATTTTGCATGTCTGATTCGTAATCATAAATGTCGTTAATGACATAAATCAGCATGTTGTAGGGAATCAAAAAATAGAACGTGGCCACCCAAAACAAAACAGGAACGTCCGTTCCATGCGCCAGTAAATATCCGGCAGCAAATGGGAAGGCAGTGTTAATCCACGAGACAGGCCTCGATGACCATAGTAGTGTTTTAAGCTTTTTTTTCATACGATCTCCATAGTAGCGGAATTAATAAGCCAGCCGCTAATGCATAGGCGAAATCTTCTATGGGTGCCTGGAACACATTTACACGCAAAGTGAATTCTCGGTTGTAAGCGACTATACCGGCAGCAATTATTAACGGGTCAAAGATGGCAGTCAGTATACTTACAACCAAAGTCGAATGTAGTGCGTTGTTGGTAAATGTGTCGCGGCTGTATTTTTTTTGCCAACAAAAAATTACTACTACCGCTAACAAAACTATTCCATTTAGTAATATGTAGCGCATCATGATACCCGCTTTCTGGTTTCTAAGAAGCGGAATACAATCAAAACCGAGTAACAAAGCACCGTCAGAAAGAATAGTTCCTCGAGCGGGAATTGTCCTATGCGTATACCCGTCAGAAACCGAGTTTTACCAATGAAAAATATATTCATTACAATGCCGGCCACGTCCCAGACTACAAAAAACAACAAGCCCGACGATATTGTCTTTATGGCTCGACCCATGTCATAAAAAAATGCCAACTTGTAACGCCAATCAATCAAAGATAAGCAGCCTATCACTGAAACAAGGGCAATCAAA
Organism: uncultured Candidatus Saccharibacteria bacterium; assembly: GCA_964409615.1. GTDB lineage: Bacteria > Patescibacteriota > Saccharimonadia > Saccharimonadales > AWTP1-31 > AWTP1-31. Next base: position 32,587 of record CAYPDT010000002.1, read on the forward strand.
TATGCAAGCCTCATAGCAGCTCCGGAAGCGTCTGTAGAGGCCCAGCAGTTTTGTCACTTGCTAGTGACTTAATAACCAGCTCTGCGCTAATTAAGCACATTGGTACACCTATGCCCGGCTGCGTCATACCACCAACATAGTACAAATTCGAAACTTTTTTACTGCGAATATTCGGACGCAAAAAAGCGCTCTGAAGTAGTGTGTGATTCAGACCCAAAGCCGAACCTTGCCATGCATTAAACGCCGACTCAAATTCTGCCGGGCCACGCACTTCTTGTGTCACTATGCGTTGCCTGAAATCGGCTATACCTGACTGTTCAGCCAACTGATCTAGATACCGGGCAATCAGTTGCTCTTGTGTTTTTGCTGTCATTTTTTTACCCGGGGGTAGGGGTACAAGTACAAAAACATTTTCATGACCTTTTGGCGCAACACTTGCATCACTGGCAGATGTCTTGCTCACATACATAGAGGCTTTCTCAGGCCACTGACTATTGTTATAAATGTCATCAAAATTCTGCCGCCATGCATCTACAAAAAATAAATTATGGTGTTTCAATTCTGGTAAAGCACCGCGTATTCCTAAGTACAGCAACAACCCGGCTGGTGCTGCTTTCTTCTTTTTCCAATAAGCTTCTGGGTATGTTTGATGCGGTGCACTCAGCAGCTTTGTTTCGGTGAAGGCAAGATCAGCGTTAGAGATAACAATATCGGCAGTGTGTAGTTTTCCGGCAACCATCACACCTACTGCTTTACCATCTACCACTTCAATCGATTGGATTGAATTATTCAAACGATATGTAACTTCCAATTTCTTTCCTGCTGATACGAGCGCTTCGGTAACCTTGTACATACCGCCTTTTGGGAAGAAAACTCCTTGCTCGAAGTCAAGGTAACTCATTAGGCGATACAACGAAGGAGCATCGAAAGGTGATGTGCCCAAAAAGACCATGGCGTATTCCATGATTTGCTGAAGTTGCTTGGTTGCAAACTTGCGGCGCACATGGCTATGTAGAGACCCTGTTAATCCACCTAGCAAACGTTTGGAGTGGCGGGCTATTGCACGATTCGTGACCAGCGGTTTGACCGAGCGGAATGGATTATATAAAAAATTAGCAATCGCTAATTGATAGATTGTGCGGGCCTCATCTACGTATTCTGTCAGGCGCTGCCCCGCACCAGCCTCGAGACCTTCAAACGTCTTACTGTCTGTCGCAACATCGCCTTTTACGACGATTGGCTTGGCATAGTCGAAAAATACCTTGTAGGCTGGTGACAGTTTTTGTAGTTTGTAGAAGTCATTTGGCCTATGGCCGAGCAGAGAAAAGTAATGCTCAAAGACCTCAGGCATTAGGTACCAAGACGGGCCACTGTCGAAGGTAAAACCATCTCGTTTGAGTAGCCCCATACGCCCACCGAGTCGACTATTCTTCTCAAAAACTTCAACAGTATACCCAGCTTTAGCTAATAAATTTGCAACCGCCAATCCACCTGCACCGGCTCCAATGACAATAGCTTTCATAGTAGCCCCGCTTTAACTCGTACTAGTAATAGAACCTTCTGCCAGTCGGCCACTCGAATGCGCTGCTGTTTGATTCGCTCAGCTGGGGTTGCTTTTAGTTTTTGCAGGAGGGCCGAATAATATATGTACGATGCCTTGACTGCTTTTTGTGCAGAAGCTGGCAACTGCTCAATGGCTATCTTGGCTGTAGCAAAGTCGGCAGAAATATCTGCAACAATGGCTTCTTTGGTTGCTTCATCAAATGCCTTAAATGTACCAACGGGGAAGTAATAGCGACCTAAACGTTCGTGATCATCGTGTATATCACGTAAAAAGTTCACCTTCTGATAAGCAGCGCCCAACGCCCGGGCTCCTGGTTCAAGCTTTTTATATTCTGCGTTATCACCTTGGCAAAATACTTTCAGACACATAAGGCCCACCACTTCGGCGGAGCCATAAATATACTGCTGATACTTATCAACCGTGTAGCGTTTTGCACCGGTGTCCATGCGCATGCTTTCGATAAATGGCGCAATCAAAGTCTTACTAATACCAAACTGTAAGCACGTGCTGACAAAGGCATGGATAACTAGATTCGTACTATAGCCTCTTGTTAGGTCTTGGTAGGTTTGTTGCTCGAAAGCGTCAAGCAGCGCCAACCGGTCTTTGCCTGTATAGGTATCGACGATTTCGTCCGCCACTCGAACAAAGCCATAAATATTATAAATATCTTGCCGAATTTGTTTAGCAAACAAACGTGAAGCCATCCCAAACGAGGTCGAATAACGCTGTGTCATGAGCCGACTGACTTCCTCGGAAGTTGATAAGTATAAATCTGCCATTAGCTGTTCCTACTGAGCATTTTTGTAATCAGGTCGAGTAGTGCTTGTTTAGCATTTTCATGCATACTCAATTCCCTAATCAGCTTTTGGGCTTCTTCTGATAGCTGCTTTGCTTCATGCATAACGGCATTTTTAGCGCCCGAAATAGTCAATAATTCGAGCGCGCGCATAATATCTTGTTGGCTCATCTCATGATGCACATCGTAAAGTGCTATAAGTTCTTGTTGCTGCTCTTTGTTCAGACGATTGCAGGCTTCTTGCACTAGCACAGTGCGCTTGCGCTCCCGTATGTCGGTAACCGTGGATTTTCCTGTTTGCTGTGCTTGGCCGAATACTCCAAGTACGTCATCGACTAGCTGGAATGCAATGCCGAGTTTTTCGCCTATTTTCCGTAGAGACCGCAAATCATCTCCATCAACACCAGCCAATACAGCTCCGCTCAGCAAGGGAAGCTGGAAGGTGTAGCCCGCCGTTTTATACAAAGCAATGGTGCGAGCATTTGTTGCGTCGAGTGGGTACAAAACCGACTCGGCATCGAGCAATTCGCCGCCTCCAACCATAAAAATAGCCTCGTTGAGGAGTTGCAAAATAGCGACCTTGGCATCGGCGTCGAGCTTTGCATTCAATACTATTTGCTGAGAGTACGAAATCAGTAAATCACCAGCCAACAAAGCACTCGAAAGGGCGTAATGTTCGACATTAATGGATGCTGCCTGGTTATATACTTCGCAGTAGCGACCAAATATATTAAGAGCACCGTGTCGCATATCATCACGATCTATTATGTCATCGTGCACAAGCAGTGCAGCATGAAGCAATTCCCAAGCCGATGCTACCGGCAAAATGTCGGGAGTTTTCTGGCCGCCATAGCCCTGGTAAGTAAGAATTGCAAGGTGAGGTCGTAAATGCTTACCGCCTGCCGCCAGGTACGACTGCATGATTGCTAACATCTGTTGGTACGATGGGTCTACTACAGTTGCTCGTTGCAGTTCTGTTGCCAAAAATTCGTCAAGAAACACGTCGACCTGTGTTTTGGTCTGCGTTAACGAATACACCTTATCTGCAGTTATCATATTACTTTTACTATACCGGTATAGGGGTGGTTTTACTATAAAAATAACCTTTGGTCATTATCTAGCTTATTGCATATTTAGAATATGCTTCCGGCGAAGACCATATTGCGGATGCCCTGGCTCGAAGCAAGCCTCGTACGTAACACACTAGTGATATTCTACGTATATGGGTATTTATGTTGCACGACATGGAGTTTCTGAAGCAAATGACGCCGGCAATGCCGCTTTTGGTAGGGCCGAAGCACATCTATTACCAGAGGGCATCGAACAAGCCACTTGTCTTGGTGAGCAACTGATACCAACCTACTGCATCGACCCGAACACCGAGCCTGTAGCTGTTTCACAGATGGCACGCACCCAAGAGACCGCTCATCACGCTGGTTTTGTGATAGCAAAACAATATGCGCAACTCGACGAAGTAAGTCATGGCCTAGACCTAGATGGTTTTATACACATGAAACAAACTCGCCAACTTCCGGCACATGTAATGCGCGCAGCTGAAGATACGCTCAACAACCCACCCGCTGAGCGATTCTGGATTTCTCACGGTTTACTAATTGCCGCCATGTGCCAGATTCTTGGCGTATACCAAGACGAGGAACGGCTATTTCAGCGATTCTGCGAGGTTAGATACCTACCAATCTAGCCTGTTGGGAAGGTTAATTTTCATCTATTGCCGTGTAGGGGAATAAGTACTGGCTTTGGCGTATACTAGGTCTATAAGCAAGAGCTAAACCACGGTATGAAAAAAAGCACACATAAAATTGGCGCAAAATCGCACCTTCGGAAACGACAGATTATAAGATTCCTGAAGAGCCCGATTGTCTTTGTTGGTGTGTTTGCAGTAGTTGGAATCGTACTATTAGTCGTTACCCGTGCTAGTACCAGTACAGCTAGCCTTGAAGCCGAGCAGGGTGTGCGAACAACCAATGCGGCTCAGGTATCCGATTCTTCGGCCTCTAATCAAAAGGCAATCAAATTTACCCCTGGTGGCAGTACTGCGACGTGGTGGAAGCCTGCCCAGTTAACCCGCTGGAACTGGGTACTCGAAGGTGGAGTGAACACCACGAACACCACGGAATTAGCCCGTTACGATATGTACGATATCGATATGCAAAGCATGGTGCCAGCAGCCACGCAACAGACCATTACTTGGCCAGCAAGCGCCAGTGTTCCTGGGGGATATTCAACCACAATCACCTGGCCGAAGGGCGATAATGCAGGTTTGATTGCCGATTTGCACAACAAAGGCAAGAAAGTTATTTGCTACATAGATACTGGTGCATTCGAAGATTATCGGCCAGACGCTTCAGCATTCCCTGGTAAATGGGGCGCCGGCAATAATCGAAGCACAAGCGACAATAGCAGTGCTCAAGCCATGTTTGGCCCTAATGTGCCATACGTTGGCCCACCACAACTTGCCAATCTAGATCCTATCGGTGGGGGCTCTAGCGATGCCAATGGCCAGTCTTTCGACGGTGAGTATTGGCTCGACCAAAACGCTACCAGCACAACAGGCTGGCAGAATGTTTGGGGGCCAATCATCTGGGCACGCATGGATTTAGCTAAAAAAATTGGTTGCGATGGCGTAGAAGGCGACCAGAATAATGCTTACGACAACGACAGCACTTTTGGTGTCACCCAAGCTGTTAGCCTACGCCTATTCCGTGAAGTGTACTACCAGTTACACACCCGCGGACTAACAGCTATAAGCAAAAATGGCGTCGAGTTAACCTCCCAGCAAGCTACTAACCCCACCGACATTGCCTATTGCACACCCGGCCTGTGCATCGCCGATGGGTTCTTAAACGAAGAGTGTGGTATCTACCAAGAATGCTCTAGCTTCGATACCGTTACATCCCGTGGGTTCTGGGTAGGGCAAGCCGAGTACGCCGACGACCGCGATGGAGCAATACCGGCCACAAAAGCTAATATCTGCCCAGCTGCCAATAGCGCCGGACGCATGGCCATCATCAAGCCAAAAGTCCAAAACGTCACCGAAACAAACTCAGTCTTGTGCTGGGAATAATCAGTAAAACATGATGAATCAAATACATTGATAGGACAGCCCGAGCACCATGTTCAAGCACCTATGCTGTTAATTCAGATTTAGCACCAAACTACAAACAGGTACCATGACAAAATTAACCTTCTGTGATACCCAACAATCTTAAGGCTTCCTCATTCTGCTCTTGTGAATCGCATACATGAAAAACATTGTCTATCATGGGTAAGCATTTATTGCGATATGCCTCATCGTCCAATAGCAAATCAGAGTCATCAACCGCCATGTATGGTCTACTAAGCAATCCTCTGACTCCTGCAGCTTGTGATACGGTAAGCCCCTCAGAATTAAATGTTTCAGCAGAACCCTTTAGAGCTTCATAGAATTGTGGCATTTCTTGAGTACTCCCATGAAACACATAAGGTAAAAAAGCGACTCTTCCTAAGTAGCGTTCCATGATGATTGGAAAATATCGTCTATCTTGTTTATCTTCATAAAATACTTTCAGTAAAGTTTCGCCAACAGTGCAGGTTCGTAAATCTCGAATAACAGCAGGCCTTGTTTCAACCCTTCCAATAAAAATCCTAAGTGGGTCATGTTCATCCAGTCGCTCAGAAGTTTTTCCGCCATTTATAATATCGGAAACCAGCGGATCCAGTGTCGCGCTAAAGGCGTGGGGCTTCACCATTACTAGACCGGTCTGTTGCTCTCTACTCATTACCTAAATCCCTAATCATATGGGTGAGTAACTTTCTCTCAGGCTTTAAAAATAGTGCTGTTCGTTGTTGATAGACTTTTAGTAGGTCTTTATGTTGTTTGAGCAAATCCCCGTAGTCGGTACTAATACCAATTGAAATATCGAAGCCTGCACGCTTAATAATTAGACGTAAAGCTTCCGGCGAATGGCTTTCAAATTCAACATATACACCCATATTGTCAGGAAAGTAATCTACAGTAGCATTATCTTTACCAAGACTAAAGTTCTCGCGGTACTTAGCGAGCAAAATGCGCTGTTTTGTGAACCCTAAAAGCCTGCACGCTCGGCGAACTTCCTCAAGTGTCCTAGCATCAGTGATTGTCTTATCTAAACTCAATCCTACGTGAGATTGTAAAAGCTTATTAATCGTTACAATCATCTCCGTATCTGGCTTATGTAGGTCGGTCTCGTATTCACGAAAGTGCAATATTTTGCCATCGTCCTGCTTAACCTTCAATGTCAGAAGGAGTTCTTGTGAACTAACATTTTCGACCTGCCTAAAGCGCAACAATATCTTTGCGTTCTTGCAAGCATCATCGGAGGTATCGGGCAGATAATCAGTTTCTATCGCACGAGTGCCCGCATGAAAGCCTACCCGCTGCAGTTTTTCACGCATTGCCGGTATGACACCTCGCTGAGTGCCAATTTTGAATTTTAACTCGTATTCATGCCTTTGTTTGCTAGACATGCACCCCACCTTTCTTGACTATGAACGGATTATACTCATCAGAATTATCAATAACAATGTCGGCGATATCAACTGGACGGACAGCTTCTAGATAACGTTCCTGCGCCGGTATATAACGAGTCAAGTATTTTTTAAGGACATTAAAACCAAAGCGAGGTACGTCCCGTTCAATTGCCCTTAGGCGCATTTCTGACAAAGGAATATCAACAAATATTTTGGAGTCGAAGTAATCAGCCAGTTCAGGACGAAAAACGAACACCCCTTCGACTATAACAACTGAGGGGCCATCACTAAATGCATAACTATGTTCTATTATCTCTGATGGATTGTGCGGACTCTGGTGTTTAAGCGCAACCGCACCAAGCTGATGTGAAGTTAAAGGTGCGAGTATGGATTTACGTAATGTCTCAATATCAAATGTATTATTGTAGTATCGCTCTACTGGGTCACTTGAAGTATTGCGTAACCAATCCGGTTGAGTAAAATCATCCACATGTATGACAACCACTGGCAACCCATGAGCCTCTAACTGCCTCTCTAGTCCACTTGAAAACGTCGTTTTGCCAGAACAGTCCACCCCGTTAATGCCGACCACGAAAGGTCTTTCTGAGTCGAACGCCTGCATTGCAATATTTTGCGCAACTTCTGTAGTAACTAAGTCTGTCTTATTTGGAGCCTCACTAAGCATTACATGTTGTGTCTCCTGTTCGGACATGAATCCCAGGCCCTGGTAATCAAGTGCGTGCTGATTTTCTCTGTACATGCGCTCGAGTGCCTGATATCCCCCCAAGTCTTTTGCGGCTGCTACCTTAATTGCCGAAAGTATATCTCTAATTTGACTCTTGAATTGCCGCCGAGCCTCTACAGGCTCCTCTTGGCTAATAAACCTATCAATAAGCTGGGCAAATGGTACACAAGCTCCAATTCGATAGCCTTTCTGGTCCACAATTCTATCCATATCGAGTTCAAGACCAAAAGTATCGTGGTATATAGAAAGCCACAACAAAGGTCCAATAAGTGACATGTCTAATTCATCCAGCGATTCTGTTAGATTCTGACTTGACCATTCCGCCATCTCAGATTGCCATTCATTGTATCTTGTCCTACTCTGACCTAAATCAACAGTTTGATGCAAGTGCTCCCAATACGCACCCATATCAGTGAAGATGTAATGGGTGCCGACATCCTGCCAATATCCCTGTTCAGTTCTTATACTATTTTCAAATGGATATAGCACTCCCCCTCGAAGTACTTCGTGGAATGGTGATTCGAGGTCAACACTTTTTATATCCGAACTTAGCGTAGTCAGACGCATATTAAGAGGGTTGCCTCCACAGGCAGTCATCAAAATTGCCAAACTATATAAGGTACGCCCGCGATAGAATAAGTCATCCAAGAAATAGATTGGCTCATCACGTCGTAGTGTCTCGGCTACTGACGTTCCGTGCATGAGTGCAGTAATAGCTCGGCAATCAGGGATTGTTAAACCTGTTTCAATACAAGCCACAGCATCAGACAGCTCTGTTTGTAGATTTTCATCAGCTGCAGACGAGCTGAAAGGACCCTCTAGATTTACGTTACCTACGACCTGTAACAATTCCGCACGTGTCATTGTTGAAGCAGCGTCAATCATATCATTAGATAAAAAGGGAATAACCTCCCTAAGTTGCTCAATCTCTACTAACGACAGTCGCTCTTCTGGGGTAAGTATTGTTAATAGCTGTGCGCTAAGGGGCGCCTTTTCGACAGACATGACCTTAATATCAGCGATTTTACTATCATATACATCTGCGGCATATGCATTCACATAACGATTTCCGCCCTGGATAATAAAGCGCGATTGACTATCTGTATGCGTAAGCCACTCGTCCACCGCTCCCATTAACTCGCGACGCGATAGCCTATCACCTGGGCGAGTAGTGTACCTGCCAGGTATCGGGGGTCGTACTAGCAGTGGTCGTTGCGGAGAATATTCACCCCGAGCTATCTCAAGTTCCATTTTTGTTGTTTCTACCAAATTTGGGAGACCAAGTTGTGTAATTTCCACTAACAATGCTTCTTCGGGAGCTTCCGATATTTCGAGCTCAAAAGAGTCAAGTTCACCCTCTTGAAAAGATGGTAGCGAGCTCTCAAATAACTGGTCGGTCATGACAGAGCCTCAAGAATTGCATCAAACATAGCCTTGTTTTCAGCAGGAGAACCAATCGTTATACGCAAGCCTTGACGTGCATTTCCAAGGAGTGGCCGCGGGCGTACCAGAATGTCCTTTTGGCGCAATGCTTGATGTACGGTATGTATGTCAGGCATATCAAGCACGATGAAATTGCTATCTGTTTGGTGCGCAAGAACACCAGCTTCTATGAACTGATCTATTAAATCGCTCTTATACTCTAAAACACGCTTCACCTGAAATCTCAACTCGTCCTGCTGATCGAGCGCAGATAGACCGATTTTGAGTGCTACCGCGTTAACACTATATGCATTTCTATACGGTGTCAGGTATCTAATATTATCCTCACAACTAATGACATACCCGAGACGTATACCTGCTAAACCCCAAGCTTTTGAGAAGGTGCGCAGGATAATTACGTTCGGATACTCCATGGCAAGAAATTGCAACGAGTTCTGTAGCCCGGCAAATTCTATATACGCTTCGTCGATGACTACCATACCCTTTGAATTTTCAATAACCCTGCGCACTAAATTACCATCCATAAGCTTCCCAGTGGGGTTATTTGGGCTTATGAATACAACCATGCTACCTTTTTTAGCATTCTCAATAATCCTATCCACTTGTGGTTGTGAGGATGAATCCAATGGAATCAGTTTACATTCACACCCATGAGCATCAGCTCTTAGCTTATACACATCATATGTGGGAGTATTGAGTATTAGAAGACTGGGGTTATATGCAGTTACAAGTAGGTCTATTGCTTCAATAGATCCAGAAGTAATGAGTATGTTTTCAGCCTGTACGTTATTGCCGCAATAATGTCCAGCTAACTTCTGGCGTAAAGCTAATGCAGAACTGTCAGGATAACGATTAAGGTCCGCAAGTATAGAATCAGGAACCTTTACCCACTGTTCATAATGCTCGTTTGCGTCAAGCATTATGCTGTTATTAACAGCCAGCCTCTCAGTCTTGTACAATTCAAGAACAGTGCTCATGGTTCCTCTTCAAGTGACCCGCTCTTCACTAAATATATACTTTGCAGTAACATATATTATACAACTTTTAAATGATTAGTGCTAATTTAAATGTAATGCAATGCTACAAACCCTAAAGTACTGGAGCATCACATAAAGATAAGTTGGTATTCTGGGACAAGCTACAATGACACCAAAGGCAATACTCCAACTACGATTTGTCCACCTTGATAGCTTTTCGTACTATTACATCGTAACAGTTCTAATCCCTGGCATAAGGGAATTAGTCAATAAAAAGACACAAACTTGTGCTTGTGTCATTTATATTGGCAGGAGATACAGTACGATTATATAACTTTAATAGGGGTGGAAGCGGAAAGAAATAATGTAAAAAGCACATTGCTAGACAAAGATAAAAAAGGTCTATATTATCCTGTTTCTACACTACCAAATAGGGAGTATAGTTAAATATATGAAAGTATCCAACAAATCGCTTTGGACGACCGTAACAATTGGTTCATCTGTTGGACTTATTGCATCATTAATTCAAACAATTGAACGAATAAATAGTGCTCTAAACCCAAAAGTAGCTTTAAGTTGTGACCTGAATTCAATATTCAGCTGCACTAATGTCTTTAATGCTTGGCAATCACGTGTTTTTGGTTTTTCCAATTCACTAATATGTATGATCTTCTTTGCGACTACTGCCGGGCTAGCGCTTGCAGCGCTTACTGGTAGCAAACTTAACTTAAAGTTGCGATACGTCTTCCAATTTTTCTCAGTTTTTTTCCTTGCTTTTGGAGCTTGGTATTTATGGCAAAGCACATTCCGTATTGGCTACATTTGTATTTTCTGCATATTTTGCTACAGCGCAGTTATCGCTATGAACTGGGCATGGTTTAGGATTAACTACAAAGATTACAAGTTAAGTAAGAATATGAAGACAAAAATCCAACAATTTGTAGACAACGGTGGAGATATATTTATCGCCATCATTTGGGCAATAGTCATTGCTGCAATGATTATCTTCAAGTTCTGGTAAGTGGCCTCGAATTAGCAGTAATAAAGACTTGGCTGTCTTTTTCGTGATATTTACAGCTATTCAGACAACCTAAACTCGTATCAATTATGTAAGAATAATGGGGGACTGGGTGAATGGAATCGAACTTTTTTGTAGCAAAAAAGTCTACAACTCAATCTGTAGACTTTGTAAAAATAACGTGGCAGGGGAGACAGGATTCGAACCTGCGACCCTCGGTTTTGGAGACCGATGCTCTGGCCAGCTGAGCTACTCCCCTTTATAGGCCTGAAAACAGTTTTAATAATAACGGATACAGGTCGAACTGTCACCCCAGAAGTATTTCGGCGGCTGACTGGTGCTAAATAACGGATGATGTTATACAATATATGGAATGAGTAAGATTAGTGCCCACAAGCCAGTTCTTATAATGTTGTACGGCTACCCGGGAGCAGGTAAGACGCATTTCGCGCGACAACTTAGCGAAGTCTTCAGTGCGGCTCACGTACATGGTGACCGGATTCGGGGTGAGCTATTTTCAGAACCCCGCTACGATAAGCAAGAGAACGAGTTGGTTAATCACCTCATGCTATACATGACCGAAGAATTCCTAGCTGCCGACATGAGTGTTATCTTCGATGCCAACGCTTCACGCCTGACTATGCGCCGCGAACTCCGTAATATTGCACGTAAGGCTAAGGCGGAGCCGCTCCTTATTTGGTTGCAGACCGACCCAGACAGCGCTTTCGCACGCTTGTCTCGCCGTGACCGCCGCCGCAGCGATGATAAATACGCAACCCCATACACTGCCGAATCTTTCCAGACACATATTCAAAGCATGCAAAACCCTAAGAATGAAGATTATGCTGTCATCAGTGGCAAGCACACCTTCAACACTCAGCGGAGTGCGGTTATTAAGAAACTCTACGAAATGGGTGTCATCGGCTCAAATCCCACAGCTGCTAACGTAGTTAAGCCCGGCCTGGTCAATCTTGTACCGAATCAGCTTAACGGTGGCCGAGTCGATAACTCTCGTCGTAACATCTTGATTCGTTAAAGTACCCTGGCTATGAAAACTGTCACCGTAGCAGATATCGGCGAGGTGCAAATCGTCAAACATGCCACAGCTAAATCGCTGCGCATAACCATTCGGCCAGGTGGCATCGTACGCGTAACCATTCCACGTTGGACTCCATACCAAGCTGGCACGGCCTTTGTTCTTTCTCGGAAAGAATGGATACTACAGAATCTACAGCCTCAGTCAGACCTAAAAAATGGCATGGCCATCGGTAAGTTTCATCACCTATATTTTGCTGCTAGCCCTACCAATAAAACTATCTCCACTCGCCAAAAGGGTAGTGAGCTTTGGGTGACGTACCCCGATTCGTTCACACAAAGCTCTCCAGCCGTACAAGAAGCTGCCGTTAAAGTAGCTATCCGAGCGTTACGCACACAGGCCGAAAACCTCTTACCTAATCGTTTGCGTACCTTGGCCGATAAGCACGGCTTCGATTTTAAAAGTGTTGAAGTTAGGCAACTCAAAGCTCGCTGGGGCAGCTGCAATAGTAAACAAGAGATTACCCTCAACCTATTCCTTATGCAGCTACCGTGGGATTTAATCGACTATGTTCTGTTGCATGAGTTGACCCACACCAAGGCGCTCCATCACGGGCCGGAGTTTTGGGAAATATTTGAAGCAGCCCTGCCTGGCGCTAAAAAACAGCGAAAAGCGCTACATTCTCATAAGCCAAACTTCTAACAATCGGCTAGGTTGTGCCATAATATGGTTATGCCTAAAAAAACAGAAACTGGTGTGGCCAACCTAGAACGAGAACGCCTCAAGAGTCTTATCAATAGCATGACCGACGGTGTAGTAGCTGTCGATAAAAACTTTAAAGTAGTGCTCTGCAATGGTGCCGCACTCAATTTGCTCGATATTAACAACCTTGGCGAAGGTACCAGTTTATCACGCGTGCTTAAGTTGATAGATAAAGATAATAAAGACGTAACACTGGCACATTTAGTCGATAAGAAAAATGTGGCCAGTATCTCTCGCGATCACCGAATTAGCTACCAAGATGGTAGTTTGGTGAATCTGTATATCAGTATTGCGCCGGTTCACTTAGGCTACGGCAAAACCGGCGACCAAGGCTTTGTAGTAGTTTTGCGCGATATTACGCACGAAAAATCGCTCGAAGAAGAGCGTGATGAATTTATCAGCGTCATTAGCCACGAACTGCGCACGCCAGTAGCTATCGCTGAAGGTAACCTCAGTAATGCGCAGCTTATTGCCGAAAAACACATTCAAGCTCCCGAAATAACTGGTAGCTTGCAGCAAGCCTACGACCAAGTAACCTTTTTGTCTGGCATGATTAACGACCTATCGATGTTATCACGGGCCGAACGTGGCAAACTAGCCATGGAGACGGCAGATATTAACGTCCATGACCTTCTGGTCGAACTCGAACAACTCTACACGCCACAGGCCAATGAAAAAGGTCTCAAGCTCCATACCCATATAGACCCCAACTTAGCTCTACTACATACCAGTCGGTTGTACGTCCGTGAGATTCTGCAGAACTTCATAACCAATGCTATTAAATACACTGACGAAGGCAGCGTAACCGTTGGCGCCAAAGCCACCGAAAAAGGAGTACAATTCACTGTACAAGATAGTGGTATCGGCATTGGCAAGGCCGACCAAGAAAAAGTCTTTAATAAATTCTTCCGCTCCGAAGACTTCAAAACTCGCCAGCATAATGGCACTGGCCTGGGCTTGTATGTGGTAGCAAAACTGGCACGTTTGCTTGGTGCGATTATCAGTCTCGAAAGTGAAGTAGGCAAGGGCTCTACCTTTACTATTCTGGTGCCCCAGGCCAAGAAGAAGTAATCCTCCTTGACCTTTGATAGATACTCCGGTATGCTTGACATGTCGACCTACTACATATAGTAGGTTTTTTATTTGTAAGGAGTACGGATGGCCAATAAACCAAAGCGCATACTTAAAAAAGCTTCACCAACCGTTCGTGAGCGGAGCGAACAGACCGCCAACGCTAACCCAAAATCACAGCGCGTACGTAATACCGCTCGCAAAGCCAGCACCCCGTTCCGTGCAGTCGGCCGTTTTATTGCTAAAATTCTTCGACCATTCCGCTTCTTGCTGTGGCCCTTCAAAACTCGCCCAGTCCGTTTTATTGGCCGTGTGATTGCAAGCATCTTATTTCTCCGATATTTCCGAGAATCATGGAAAGAACTTCGCCAAGTGAGCTGGCCCGGCCGTCGCGAGACATGGCAGCTAACATTTGCCGTGTTCATCTTTGCCCTAGTGTTTGGCCTGATGATAACAGTTGTCGACTATGGACTCGACAAATTATTCCAAAAGATATTATTGAAGTAATCACCGCAAAGGAAGCAGGAGAAATACAATGAGCAAACGATACGATACAACCAAACAATGGTACGCCATTCATACCTACAGTGGCTACGAAGAAAAAGTAGCAGAAAGCATTCGTCAGCGTGCTGAGAGTCTTGATATGAAAGACAAAATCTACCAAGTACTTGTACCAAAAGAAAAAATGATTGAAATCAAGAACGGTAAACGCAAAGTTGTCGAAAAGCGCATCTTCCAAGGTTACGTTATTGTACAAATGAAACTCAGCGAAGACGCATGGTATATTGTCCGAAACACACCTGGCGTAACCGGCTTCGTAGGCACCGGCACCGAGCCAACCCCGATTGATGACGACGAGATGGAAAAAATCAACAAGCGCATGGGTCTTGAACAACCTAAGCACAAGATTGACTACAAAATCGGTGACGTGGTTAACATTACCGACGGACCATTCAAGAGTTTCGATGGTACCATCAACGAAATCGACCCAGCCAAGGGTAAGCTCAAAGTCTTGGTCAACATGTTTGGTCGTGAAACTCCTGTCGAACTCGACAGCCTCCAAGTTAAACGAGTCTAGAAATGCCCACAGCCTCTCCAGAAAATCCCGGGCTGAACATGGCAGCACACCGGTTGTTCATGGCCTGCTCAGCAGATCCCTTCGACGAGGATAATATTAGCGACGTAGCTATTGTTCTGAGTAGACTTGTTGATGAAGTTGAGCGCGCAGAGGGCACAGCTATTCAAGAGCAAATCGCCGATATTCATAACTGGGCTACCGAACACGCCTGCACGACGCTTATGGGCGAGACGCTTATGAGTGAACTACTCAAGCTTGCCGGGGTAGAATCTACGGATATAGCCTAGTAGAACTTGGGTTTAGTATATTTATAGAATATTATTGACTTATCTTAAATTTAGTTTAATATTCATTAAATAAGTTTAAGGAGTTCTATGAACGTTTCTCGAGAAAAATTTCGACCATTTGCCGCTGGCGCCCTGCTTGGCATTAACGCATTAGCAGTCGGCTTTATGATTGCAAACCACCAAGACGAAGGTGTATTGACCGTACCAGAAGGTGACCGCGTTGTTAACGTAACCAACACCTACATCACCGAAACCCGTACATACCAGCAACCTGGTGTTGACGAAAACAATGATGGCGCTACTGATGTGCAAAAACAAGAAGTTGATTTTGCACCAGAAGCCTATGCTGGTCTTGGTTTACTTGCTCTAGACGCAATGATGCTACCTGCCGTTACGGGTGTTACAATCCGCCTCGGTAAAGGTAACTAGTTTTTAGCTATTCTCCACAATAAAAGCCCTACTTCCGATAGGGCTTTTATGTATTGAGGATACACAGTAGACAACAGGGGTAGACATGTAGTATAATGCTTAGGTTACGCACAAGCCAGATGCTTCACTGGCACGCTGAGTTCAGATATGAACAAAGCGAGATGCATTTCTAATAACATAACGGAGAACTTCCATGGCTAGTAAGAAACAGGTTAAAGCTAACCTGAAAATGAAAATTCCTGCCGGACGAGCAAGCGCAGCACCACCAGTTGGTAGCACACTCGGCCAGTACGGTGTGAACATGATGGATTTTATCAATCCATTTAACGACGCAACTAAAGATATGCAGGGTGCAACCGTCACTGCTCATATCACCATCTACGATGACCGTTCGATGGACTTTCGTGTAGTTGGCGCACCTACCGACGACCTTATCCGTGCTAAGCTCGGTATCAAAAAGGGTTCAGGCAAACCAAACAGCGAAAAAATTCCAAAGAAGCTCAGCGACCAAGCATTGACCGAAATCGCAGAAGCTAAAGCACACGACATGAACACCGACGATATCCCAGCCGTCAAAAAGATGGTTGCCGGCACCGCACGTTCAATGGGCGTCGAAATCGAAGCGTAATTTTAAATAACTTGTGGGAGGCTTAACAGCCGCTTGCACCACGAAAGGATACACAATGGCAGAAGCTAAGAAAGAAACCACCAAAAAGAAAACTACCAAGGCCGAAGAGCCTGCAGTAGAAGTAGTGGAAGTGGCAGAAGTGGTCGAAACAACTCCTGAAGTTGCAGCAGAAAAAACGCCAGCGGAAACCAAGCCAAAGGCCACCGCCAAAGCTGGTAAGCGCAGCGAAAAGGCTATCAAAGAAGCTGAAGAAAAAGAAGCCAAAGAAGAGCGCAAAGCTGCCGCAAAAGCAGATGAAGAAGCTCCGAAAGCTAAGCCTGCTCCAAAGACTCGAAGCATCCTAGAGCGAAAAGGCAAGAAGTTCCGTGAAGTCGCCAAGCTTGTTGAAGCTGAAAAAGACTACACTCTCAGCGAAGCTCTCAAGCTCGCTGCTAAAACTAACCCGAGCAAATTCGATGCAACCGTGGAGTTGCACATTCGCTTGAATGTTGATCCACGCCACGCTGACCAAAACATCCGTGGCAACCTTGTACTGCCTGCTGGTACTGGTAAGAGCGTACGTGTTGCTGTGTTTGCAGAAGCAGAAGACGCTGCAAAAGCTAAGAAAGCTGGCGCAGAGATTTCGGGGATCGAAGAAGTCACTAAAGACCTGGACAAAGGGATCATTAACTTTGACGTTCTTGTTGCTGTTCCAACTCAAATGGCTAAGCTCGGTAAGTACGCTCGTTTGCTTGGTCCACGTGGCCTTATGCCAAACCCAAAGAGTGGTACTGTTACGCCAAACGTAGTCAAAGCCGTTGAAGAAGCTAAAGCTGGTCGTATTGAATTCCGTGTCGACAGCACTGGTATCGTACACCTCGGTATTGGTAAAGTTAGCTTTGGTGATGGTAAACTTGGCGACAACGCTAAAGCAGTTATCGCTAGCATCAAGGGCGCAAAGCCTGCGAGCGTAAAAGGTAACTACGTAAAGTCTGTATTCGTTAGCTCTAGCATGGGTCCAAGTATCCGTGTTGCAGTTTCTGAGCTGAACTAAAGCTAGTCACTTTCATCAAGAGACCGCTCATCACTACTGAGCGGTCTTTTTTGTTGGTCGTGTCCAAGGTCCGACCTTGGAAATTCCATACCATAACTCTTGTTTCCAAGGTCGGACCTTGGACAAACAGCGATAGGTGGGTGGATGTCGTATAATAAGACTAATGATAATTATTGGCATCACAGGGTCTATCGGGCATGGCAAAACAAGTTTGGCTAAAGCATTCTTACGTCAAGTCTCTCCAGCTCAACATACTGAATCAAGTATCTTAATAAGCCGTGTTGCCGACGAGCTCAATAAAAGTTTTCCTATCGCCAACCCTACTTCGGGTGATATCGCATCAATTAATGCCTGGCTAAGTGGCCTGCCTGAAATTCTTCGGCAGGTTGCTCATTTCGCTGGAACCATTAATCCAATTCGTCTGAGCGCTGAGCCGGTTGTAGTTGCTGATCAAGATTTCCAAAAACTCCATGAATACCTAGAGCTCGTTGAAAAAAATCACTCATTAATCACACAAATTATTACGCCAGATAATAAAGATGAATACCGGCCGATACTGCAATGGTTGGGTGCCTACATTACAAAACACGTTAGTCCTACACTTTGGTACGATGAACTTATTCGACAGGCCGCAACGGCCGAAGCTAGTGGTTGTGAATTATTCGTTATCGGCGGTATCCGATTTCCTAGCGACGGCCAGGTAATTCACCAAGCGGGAGGGCTTATCGTTGCTATCGAAAGGCCAAACATCACACAACAAGATGCCGAAGATGCCACTGAAGCGTTTCGTTCTATGGTACCTGTCGATACAACTGTTATAAATGATGGCGCTCTGGGAGCACTCGACCATGCCGTCTATACCATTTGGCAGGATATAAAGAACGACAATCTGCAAACACGCTATCAAGTATCACGTTTGGCATTTGATGCTACGCAATCGCCCACTATACAGGGCCGCGATATTTTATAAAAACCTTTATTCTTTGGTTGCAGGGAAGTCGGCTTTGAGCTTTTTGATGTCACCTGACGTAATGCACTCAATTTCGGTTTCTCGTTCGTTGCCCACGCTCGCCACATCCACTCCTTCGATGATATCGCGCTGGTGGTATCGGCTCTTGCGTGCAGTCACTTTGTCGCCTAAGGCTTCAAAAACGAGCTGACAGAATCGTTCGCCAGGATATAATCGGACTGTCTGTTGCTGGGTGTTATTGCGAATAGGGATAACTAACTGACCTTCATAGCCACTATCGACAATGCCTGTTTGGTCAACTGAAATTCCTTTGCGGTTAGTAGACGAACGAGGGTACATAACGGCCATAAGGTCATCGGGCACCTTAATACTCTCGAGTGAAGAAACTAAGATATGTTCGCCGGGCAATAAGTCAAAAAACTGACCTTTTTCTAACTCAATAATGTCGAAGTATTCTGGTTGAGTTTCGGCAAAAAAGTCTAGATGAATCTGCTCGCGCCCGCCAGCCGTAACATGCCACGACTTTGGGACTAAAAAGGTAAAACCGAGTCGTAAATCTACCGCATGAGCTTGAAGCTGAAAACTATCGAGTCCCGGCTTAAAACCTAGCGTGCCAGCCGAAACATACTCTAAAATTTGTTGTTTGGTTAGAACCGCCATTTACAGTACCTCATATTCAAGCAACAGTGTATCACGGTTAAGTTGCCGACTATTAGCAAGTTGAAGGGTGCAATCCAGAGCATCATTGAATAATGTCATGCCCGCTCCAAACAGCTTGGGCTCGAGCGTTAGGTATAATCGGTCTACTAAACCAGCTTTCATAAACAATGTATAAATTTGTTGCCCGCCACAGATTGCGATGTCTTTAAACCCGTCGCTGTGTAGCCGTGCGATTAAAGCACCGGGTTCTTCTGTAGTTGCCTCCAGGTCCGGCAGCTGCAGTTGTTGCCGGGTCATAACAACGGTACGTCGACCTGGCAATGCTCGTCCTATAGTCTTAAAGGTTGTGTGACCCATAATCATAACGCCCGCCTTTTTTGTAAGTTCCACAAAAACTTTCTTGTCTTCGGCGCTTGTCCAATCAGCCAGGTGCTCAGCGTCTTGTGCGATAAAACCATCGGCAGTAACGGCAGCAATAATAAATACGCTCATAGTACTATTTTCAACCCTTTAATTCGCTCAGCGGGTTCATATTGAGCCACTAGCGCATCATTAATCTCTTCTACCAAACTAGTATCCCGAGCTTCTGCTCTTTGATACGAATTGGCCGGAAGTTGTATTGTGATTTTTGGCACATCAAGTTTGCGAGATATCATTTCTTTTGCTGCCTCATAGTGGATGTCATACACATGCGCATTAGCAATAATATGAGTGTAGACGCCCGGCTCAACACCTAGTTCTTGCGCCAAAATACATTGCAACAGTGCGAAACCTGCTACATCGTGCGGGAAGCCAAGAATCATATCATTAGATCGCACCACGTTCATCATATTCAACCGTCCGCCAATAATGTTGACGGTAAATGTATAGGGGCAAGGAACATTACCTTTACTTGTTCCGCCAAGACCATCGCTTGACGGGTCCCAGGTTACAACCACTCCATGTCGCGAAGAAGGGTCTTTTTTAAGAAGAGCGACTAACTTGCCGAGCTGGTCACGACCGAAATGCTTGCGCCAACGATAGCCATAGGCCACAGTAACTACATCACCAGGGTTTGTGAAGTCATCCCAAATCTTAGTGAAATCTCGAAGAAATATTTCTGGCTTGCGGGCCCCAGAAATAAACCACACTTGCTCGGCAATAAAAATTTTGGTTGGAATTTTGCGAATCGACAAGATTGGGAAGCCGTCTTTCTGCAAATCAATAGAGAACGATAGTCCTGGCAAAGCCTTTGTTTCGTGGCCGGTACGCTCATTAACTTCAGCAATACCGCGCGTCATTATGTCTTTCAGTAGACCTTGGTATATCTTGTCAAACTTCGCCATTGTATTCAGATTATAAATAACTTACCCTTGAATTGACAATGAATAAAGAACAAAGCCCCTCAATCGTCTACCCATACATACATCCTGAAGGCACTTTTAGGTACGTCGATAGCACCGACGAGTTCATGCTTGCAGCCAAAGAATTTGCCCACCAGAACTCCTTAGACGACACTATGCCGACCGGAACTGTTTTGGTTAAAGACGGCGAGATTATTGGTCGTGGAGCAAATGGTAGTAATTATCACAAAGAACATGGTTGCGAGCGAGTACGACTGAACATTCCAACTGGCCAAGGCTACGATTTGTGTGAAGGTTGTAGCCCTAAAAATCATAGTGAACCCAAAGCAATCGCCGACGCCCAAGCCCACGACAAGGCGACCGATGGTGCTGAAGCATATCTGTGGGGCCATTGGTGGTGCTGCGAGCCATGCTGGAAGGCACTTATCGGTAATGGTATTCAGGTGGTCTATCTGCAGACAGGCTCCGAAGTGTTGTTCAACAAAGAAGCCGCAGGCAATATTATTGGTCATCAGTTCGATGTACAGTAACGAGTAATCCGGGTACAATACAAGTAACAATGTGGGGCTTAATCTTGGTTTACAGGAGGGAGTACACATGGGACAAGATGAGGAACGTACAGGCGTCTTTATAGTCATCGAGGGGACGGACGGCTCGGGCAAAGGCACTCAGTTTGCATTGCTTGCAAAAAGACTACAAGAACAGGGCTACGATGTGGCCACCTTTGATTTTCCACAGTACGATAAAGAATCCAGTTATTTTGTACGGCAATACTTAAACGGACACTACGGCACAGCTGAAGAGGTCGGACCCTACACTGGCTCACTGTTTTACGCACTCGACCGCTATGAGGCAGCGGCCAGCATCCGGCAAGCGCTTAGCGAAGGGAAGGTGGTTTTAGCCAATCGTTTTACCGGATCGAACATGGCCCATCAAGGAACAAAATTTAACAATCACGAAGAACGTCGTGGTTATTTTATATGGCTAGATAACCTAGAGTTTGTCATGCTCAAAGTTCCACGGCCCGACAAAAGTTTCGTATTACGAGTACCGGCCGACATTGCCCAGCAGCTGGTCGACCAGAAAGAAGCACGTAGTTATACCGACAAAAAGCGAGACCTCCACGAAGCAGACTTATCCCACCTCCAACGTGCCGTAGAAGTCTACGACGACATGTGCCAGCTATTCCCACGTGACTTTCAGCGTATCGATTGCGTACGGAGCGGTTCATTCCTCAGTATCGAAGCGGTCAGTGACCTGCTGTGGGAAACCGTTGTTCCGTTCTTACCAACTAAACCAGGCCACTCATCCAGCAGCGCAATAGGCACAACACCCAACCCTTACATACAAAAAGATGCCTTAGGCCAGAGCAAGATTACTCAAGCAGGTAACGACTTTCTAAACAACGCAGTAACTGATGTCAGCGGTAATATCTACGCCTTTACCAATACACTCAGTCCAACTTTAGTTGCTGCCGCCATGGCCCGACTCAGTCGACGAGGCGATGATTTACGACATATAATTTTAGAAGAGTTTGCTCAAGCTAACAACAAAGACAATGCGCTACTGCATCGTGTTATCACTGAATATGGAGATGATTCGGTTCAGCAATTAGTCAGCTTACATTTGGTCGTCGAAAAGGCCTCGAATCTTCTGACAAAAAAATTAGAATGGGGCAGGCTAGCTGCCTATTTGGAACAATCCACTCGCTATATTTACTTTGACCAGAAGGATGCCAGCGGAGAGTACCAATACCACACGCCAAGCACTTTCGGTCATGAACTACGTGGAGCTTATCAACTAGGAATGAACACCATTTTTGATAAATACTCTGAGTTGGTTAGTGGTCTTGTAACCTATCTGCAACAAAACTCTGCAACCCCAGAAGCTGAACGCGATACGGCATGGCGTAACGCAATCCGCGCTCAAGCCTGCGACGCAGCACGGCCAGTTTTGCCGGTTGCAACAACAGCAACAGTTGGCATCCATGCATCTGGTCAAGCTGTCGAAAACCTCATCATGAACTTACTTGGCGATGCACTTCCTGAAGCTCAGCAAGCTGGCAAAGAACTGCTTGCACAGGCTAGAAAAGTCATACCCACATTCCTCGAGCGTGCTGACGTACCCGAGCGTGGAGGGGCGACAAGTGCCTATCGAGCCACCACCCGTAATAATCTCAAACAATTAGCCAACGACCTACTGCCCGGGCAGTTTGGACAATACGAAGAACCTGTACGCCTGACAGGCGTGTGGCCGCGCAACGAGCTAGATCTTGTAGCAGACATGCTTTATGAGCACAGTCACTTATCGCTCAAAGAAATTGAAGAACAGGTTGCTAACTGGCCCTACGATACAAAAGTTTCAGTACTAAACGCATATATGGGCGAGCGTCTTAATCGTCGCCAGCGGCCAGGTCGAGCTCTCGAAAAAGCACATTACAGTTGGGATATCGTCTGCGACTACGGTATTTTCCGCGACCTTCAACGGCACCGCATGGTAGATGATTTACAGTGGCAACAACTTACTCCACGATATGGCTACGAAATGCCAAAACTCGTTGAAGATGCTGGCCTGAGTGAATTATTCGAAGATTGCTTTGATATTAGCCTACGATTACACAGTGAGCTACAGGCTGCAGGCTATGACGACGAGGCACAATATGCCACACTTCTCGGCCACCGCATGCGCTGGAAAGTGACATACAACGCCCGCCAGGCATTTCATATACACGAGCTTCGCACCAGTCCACAAGGTCACCCGGGATACCGTAAACTAGTAAAAGAAATGCATAATAAGCTTGCGGAAGCGCACCCGCTTATTGCCGAAGCAATGCGGTTTGTTAACCACGGGGACGACCCCGAACTAACCCGCTTAGCAGCAGAACGCTACAACCAATTCAAGCAACTTCAGGCTAAACAGACTCCTCCGCAGTAACTAACCAATGATCGGCAATGGCTCTTTTGTGGTAATTGTTATATAATTTACTATGATTTATCAGGTTAATTTACAAGGCTGAAGAGAGGATCATTATGGCCAATCACCAAGATTACTTAGAGTTCGCATTCTTACAAGGCAAGATTATCCCATTCAAGGACGCCAATATTTCGGTGGCGACCAACGGCTTGCAATATGGTATGGGTATTTTCGGTGGCATTAAAGGCTACAAGCAAGCTGATGGTTCAATCGGTATCTTTAGACTAGACGACCACATCGAGCGACTTCGTAAAAGTGCAAAAATTTTACGTATGCCTTTTGATTTTGATGCCGAAAAAATTAAGTCAACTTTTATTGAATTAACAAAAAAGAATGCTCCAAAAGGCAATGTCTACTACCGCCCCTTTATCTACCGAAGTGACATTGCTCTCAGCCCTGCTGTTAGTGGCGATTACGATATGACCCTCTACATGCTAAATATGGCTGATTATTTCGATAAGTCACGCGGGCTCAAAGTTTGCGTGTCTGCCTGGACTCGTAACAGCGATAATGCACTTCCACCCCGCACAAAAGCAAGCGGTGGATATGTTAATGCCGCCCTAGCAATGCATGATGCCACTACGGCTGGCTTTGATGCCGCTGTCATGCTAGATAGCTCTGGTCATGTTGGTGAAGGTGCAGTTATGAATATCTACGTCGTTCGTGACGGCAAGATTATCACACCAAATGTCACAGCCGACATCCTAGAAGGCATAACGCGTCGCACTGTCACTGAGCTTGCCGAGAAACTCAACATTCCAGTTGTCGAACGCGCTATAGATCGAACCGAACTATACATTGCCGATGAAATTTTCTTCTCAGGCACCGCCACTGAACTCAGTTGGGCAGAGTCAGTCGATAATGTGGCTATCTGTAGCAAACCGGGCCCGATTTTTAGCCAGCTCAACAAAGCGTTCGATGAGCTTGTTCATGACAGCAAAAATCCACACTTAACCATTGTTTAGTTCGGTCTTTAGCAACTCACAAGAAAAGCACGAAGCAAAGGACCTATACTAAGTTATATTTTAGTTGTATAATATACTTTTATGGCACGTCCTCATTTTCCTTGCTCCAACCCAGCAGACTTACAAGCTCCAGAAGAATTCCTGGAGCAGGAGTTACAGCACGGCAATCGATTCCCAGTTTGCAACATATCTGGGCCGATTTTTGACGCTCTGTTAGCCGAGGCAATTGCTGTAAATGACTCCGCGTTCGCACGTAATGTAGGCTTTCTTGAAGTTAATTACCAACCACAAAGTGACGAAACGATTGCGTTGACCCAGATGATGCACCGTGTTGCGCTAATGGGATTAGTCGTCAGTGCTCGTGAGCCGCGTCGTGAAATTACTCGCTTGTTTAAAAGTGGTGATGCCGGAATTCATGTCGACTACGGCTTTGGGAATTTAGTCAACCTAACCGCAGAAGGCCAAAGAGTTACGACGCATTTTGATAATGAGGTTAGAGACTCCCAGGCAAAACTCCTCCGAGTGGGTGACATCTCGGTAATCCCAAGTCTTACGGCGCCGTACTATTTACAATCCGTACCACACGAGGTAGCCAGTTCTACCGAAGGCGGCCTAGTCTTGCAGTGCACCGCAATCTTTCCGCTGCGTGATCAGCGAGCTGGCTTACTAGCTTGACGCCGTGCACCCTAAGGTTTACCATCGAAGCTATGATTATCACACAACAAGCACAACTCCTCCTCAGACTTCCACGGCTGTGCTTCAGTGTGATTGAAGCCTGAGCGAGAGCTTCAAGTACAGCTAACCAGTCAGGCTTCAGCGCCTGATTTTAACTTTACAAAAAATGAAAGAGGAGCAATGGGAATTGAAGATAGCCGATTCAGGGGCTTTACAGAATCAAACCGCGCAACCGACCGACTTGAAGCAGTACGGAGCGCCGAAATCGAACGAATACGTCGCGACGGCAGCCTGCACGGGCAATCAGGCCGGTTAGCGGTTGCGCAGCATGTCACAGAAGTGCCAGAAGCCTGCGAACAAGTACGACCCGTCGAAGTGGTAGACGTGCAAGGCGAGATATTGTAATCAACACTCTAAAAATGTATCACTAACAGATTGACTTGTGGCCTATGTAGTTGCTATAATGTACTCATCGTTACCAAAGACAGTAGCTGACAATGAGTAATCAACGTCTTAATTTGCTACCGAGGTAGAAACATTATGTTTCAGCACTCTCATTAAGTCCTTGGCACGCTCAAGGACTTTTTAGTTTAGCGGTAACGTGAAAAACAATATAGGTCGATAGTTTTTCAAAATATACAAAGGAGAATTATCCATGGCATTGACTAAGGATAAAAAGCAACAAGTTGTCGAAGAAGTAGCTGATTTACTCAGTGATTCTAAGCTGACTGTTGTTGCAGCCTACCAAGGTACAACCGTTAAAGCACTACAGCAATTGCGCCGTGATGCTCGTAACGACTCTACTGCGGTTAAGGTTGTAAAAAACCGCCTCGTTATCAAGGCTATCGAGAAGAACGAAGCCCTAAAAGACGTTGATACCAGCGCTCTTAAAGGTCAGTTGCTCTACGCTTTTAACGCAACCGATGAAGTAGCTCCTGCTAAGGTATTGGCTGAGTTTGCAAAAACCAACCCGACACTCCAATTTGTTGGCGCAATTAGCGTTGATGGCAAATTTATGAGCGCCGAAGAAGTTACTGCACTCGCAACCCTACCAAGCAAGACACAGCTTATCGCTGGCATCATCAATACCCTTAATGGCCCAGTCAATGGCGTCATGAGTGGTCTTGGTGGCAATTTACATGGTTTGCTCAAGGCTATTGAAGCCAAGGCAGCCAACTAACGAAAGGAATAATCCCATGGCAGATTTAAAGAAATTTGCAGAACAGCTCGTAGGTTTGACTGTTCTTGAAGTAAACGAACTCGCAACCATCCTTAAGGATGAATACGGCATCGAGCCAGCTGCTGCAGCTGTTGCTGTTGCTGGTCCTGCTGCTGACGCTGCTCCTGCAGAAGAAGCTAAGAGCGAATACGATGTTGTCCTCAAGGACGCTGGCGCTCAAAAAGTGGCTGTTATCAAGGCTGTTAAAGACGCAACTGGTCTTGGTCTTGGTGAAGCTAAAGCTCTTGTAGATGGTGCTCCAAAGACCATCCTTGAAGCTGCTAAGAAAGAAGACGCCGAAACTGCTAAGAAAGCACTCGAAGCTGCTGGCGCAACTGTAGAACTAGTCTAATCTATTTCTCAAACTTAAAAGAGACCTCTCGGGGTCTCTTTTTTTTATTCAGAATTCAGTTTATAACTACGATTCTGGAGGTGCTACTGCTGGCAAGCTGACGGCCGTCTCCGCCGACGCCTTCATGCATGCATTATGAGCGCCGTCATAACCTTCTACCGTAAAGCCACAATTGAAGTTACAGCCAATATGTGGGCAAATAAATCCTATTTGTTCGTCACTGCGCCGAACGAGCGACTCGTCGAGAAGCTCAGCTATTGCCTCAGGTTCTTCTTTTCGGCGGTCCCAAATATCGTTTACGCACACCTCTTGCAGAGCACAGACGCCCACTAAAGAAGTTGTATCATCGCTAACATGTATCCGCGCCTCGGCAGAACACCCTTTTCGGACGCATTCTACCAAGCTTGGTACTCTAGTGTTTGAACGTTGAAATACTTCACCGTAAGAAGATAGTGCTTCCAAGGAAGCCACTCGAGGGTCCTCAAAGCCAGAAAAGCTTGTGTCGACTGCACGAGCAGCCAATTCTGCCACACACGGAAATTCATTATTGTGCCGATTAAAGCCATCTTTAATTTTTTTACGCTCTGCTTCTGCTTCGGGTGATATAGCCATAGCGCATAATGTATCATGCTGTCGTACATTTATCCACAGGTCATGGGTATTTTGCTTTGACACAAAATGCTGTGCATGGTACGTTTGGGGTAAGTGTAGAGAGAGACACTGGGGACAAAAAGGGCAATAGAGAAACAAAGCGAGACAAAAATGGCAGATGTACCAGACAAACAAATCAAACGAATGCGGAGCCTTATTCAAGAGGCCGAAACCAGCCTAGCGGCCGCTAAAGAATTACTAATCAGCCTTGTGGGTGATGATTCCGTGGTAACGGCGACTGCAAAAGACGATAACCTTGGCAAAATTATCGAAGGCGTCTTTGATGGTCAAAACATGGTTGGATCTGATGGCAAAATTTATCCTGTGCCAGCAAACTACGCTAGCAAGTCTAAGCTTGTACAAGGCGACATCCTAAAGCTAACTATTGCTGACGACGGCACCTTCTTATACAAACAAATCGGACCAATTCCGCGAAGACAAGTTGTCGGGACCCTCGAACTAAAAGATGGTCACTATCTTGTAACCGTCGGTGACCACTCTTACCGCGTACTCCTTGCTAGCGTTACCTACTTTAAGGCTAAGCCTGGCGACCAAGTTAGCGTCAACGTACCAGAAGAAGACCCGCAAGCAGAGTGGGCTGCCCTCGAAGCCGCTCTCTAATACAAGCCTGAATATATTCGTTATGTTCAAGCGCTCCGAAGAAAAACTACATCGATTGCAGAATAACCAGAACGACTGGGATGGCATAGCAGACGAAGATTTAAATGTTTTTCAACGTGTCGCTAAAAAGACTAAGGGTATAATCACGGTTGGTAATACCATTACCACAGTTGGAGCGGGGCTTTTTACCATGGCAATGATTGATATAGCCAATGGCCAAAAAGAAAAGGCTGCCATCGGGCTCATAGGATCACGGGTTTGTGATTTAGGTGACGGGTACGGTGCCGACATAACCGGAACCAAAGGAAAGATTGGCCGCGATTACGATCCGACTGTGGACGCCGCCGAACTGATGATTGGAGCGCCAATCTTAACAGCCTATGGAGCGATGCCGCTCATACCTACCATTGCTATGACCGTACCAAAAGTTATTGAAAGTGCAGCTTCAATCAATGCGCGAAAGCGCGGAATCGAAGTCAATCCTACCGACGAGGGCAAATTAGGCGCTGGCCTGATGTGGTTTGGCATCGGCTCATTTATAGCGAGATTCGCTTTCGAACGTCACCTACCGGGATATATTGATACTGGCTTAGAGGGCATCGGTTGGGCAGGCACCATAGGAGGCGTTGTCATTAAGGCTCCTGCCACTATGGAATATTGGGAGGCCGGTTTTGGCCCGATGCCACAACAGATTGAGGAGTCTGGTGGTGCATTACCTCAAACGCAGCATGAACAGATAGTCGACGAACAGGCATAATCAACAACAGACGATTCGCCACGAAATAGCTATAATAGTATGTCTATGGGGAAGGCACTATACCGGAAATACCGGCCGACATCACTTGCGGAAGTTGTTGGTCAAGAACACATCACCAAGACGCTTGCTAATGCAATCAAGTCTGGCAAGATTAGTCATGCGTATCTTTTAACTGGCCCTCGCGGTGTAGGCAAGACAAGCATCGCACGCATCCTGGCTCACCAGCTTAACGATTTGGCATATGATGAGACACAAGCGCATCTGGATATTATTGAAATAGATGCTGCTAGTAATCGCCGCATCGATGAAATTCGCGACCTGCGCGATAAAGTACATGTATTACCGGCCGTTGCTAAATATAAAGTCTACATCATTGACGAAGTTCACATGCTCACCCGTGAAGCGTTTAACGCCTTACTAAAAACACTCGAGGAACCACCGGCTCACGTCATCTTTGTACTAGCCACCACCGAAGCGCACAAACTACCAGAAACCATTGTCAGTCGTACCCAGCACTTTTCGTTCAAGCCTATCGAAATCAGTACCCTGGTTAATCATCTTAAAACCATCGCTATATCAGAAAAAATGAATATTGATGACGATGCAATAGAGTTAGTGGCTGTGCATGGCGACGGTAGCTTCCGCGACAGTATAAGCTTGCTTGACCAAGTGCGAGGTATCAACGACCACATAACCAAGCTCGAGGTACAACAGTTGCTCGGCATCGCCCCAGCCGAAGCCCTGGAAAAACTTATTTCTCTGTTACAAGCCGGTACAGCAAGCGACTTATTTACGCTGCTATCAGAGTTACGTAGCCAAGGGCTGCAAGCAGGGTCTGTTGCAAGTCAACTCAGTGAACGACTCCGCGAGCTTATAATTAGCGACAAGGCCTATCAAAATACACAAACAACAAAACTACTGCACGACTTACTCAGCGTTGGTAGCAGCAACCAACCCGACCGAGTACTCGAATTGGTCTTGTTAGACTTTCTGTTTGCCAACACCCCTCAGCACCAAGTCCAGGTAGCGGTACCGGCAGGGCAGCCAGTAGCGGCAAAATCGGCCTCAATTACTACTACATCCACTTTACCTGAAACAGTAGCTGTCTCAGCTAGACAGCCAGAGGTATCTGTAGAAAAGTCACCTAAGCCAAAATCCGAAAAACCAGTCGATACCAAAGAAGCTCCTCCAAAAGTAGTCGAGAAAAAAGGTCCAGAAGCTACCTCCACCGAACCAAAAACTGCAGCACAACCAGTGGCCACGGGTACCTTTGACGTGGCAGCTTGGCCCGTTGTTTTAGCCGCGATAAAAAAGAAGTACAACACGCTATACGGAATATTACGCATGGCTATCCCAAGTTCCGAGGGCAGTACTCTTACCTTGGCTTGTAAGTTTGCTTTTCATCAGAAGCAAATTAATGAAAGTAAAAATCGTAAAATTATTAGTGATATTATTACCGAACAAACAGGCGAAACAGTAGAAATTGTGTGCGTAATTAACAAAGACGATGCCGCTCCTGCCAAAAGCACTAATAACAACGATATTTCAAACGTAAGCGATATTTTTGGTGGCGCCGAAGTGCTAGAATCCTGATAAGAACTATGGACAACGGGGCACAATACAACAATAAACCAATTATCCCACCTCAAAATACCGAGGCTGAGGCGAGCTTGCTTGGCGCCATCCTTATCGACAGTGACGCCATCGTCAAAATTGCCGACTTAATTTCTGGTGAAGATTTTTATGATCCCCGGCATCAGCGTATATATGAAGCGGTCACTCAGCTGTACGAAAAGCACAGTCCTATCGATATTCTCACCTTATCCGACCAATTAAAGAGTACTGGCTTTATTGATTTTGTTGGTGGCGCATCTTACCTAACAGAGCTTACCAACTTCGTACCAACCGCCGCTCATGCCGAACAATATGCTTCAATTATTGCCGAGAAGGCAATGCGTCGACGGCTCATTAAAGCTTCACAAGATACTGTGGAGATGGCTTACAACGAAGAACGCCCGTTGCAAGAACTTGTTGAAGATGCCGAGTCTAAACTATTCGAAGTCAGCCAGCAGCACGTTAAGCAAGACATCACCAGTATCGAAACCATCCTAGGTGAAAGCTTCGACCGCCTCGATGAGCTACACAAAGATAAAGGCACGCTTCGCGGTATTCCGACCGGTTTTAAAGATCTCGATAATATCCTGGCCGGCCTGCAACGCTCAGACCTTTTCATCCTAGCGGCTCGTCCATCTATGGGTAAGACGGCTTTCTCGCTGGGCCTGGCTCACAGTATCGCGCTGAAGGCACAAGAACCAGTACTTATTTTTAGCCTCGAAATGAGCAAAGAACAGCTGGTCGACCGTATGCTGGCAACAGAATCCGGCGTCGATGCCTGGGCACTTCGTACCGGCAACCTCAACGACTCTGACTTTGAGAAAATTGGTCATGCCATGGGCGCCTTATCCGAAGCCCAAATTTTTATTGACGATAGCCCGGGTATCACCGTTAGCGACCTGCGTACCAAAGCCCGCCGCGAATCACATATCCGCCCACTCGGTTTAATTATCGTTGACTACTTGCAGCTTATGAGTGGTGGTTCTCGATTTGCCGGGCAGAGTAACCGCGTGCAAGAAATTTCAGAAATTTCTCGTGGGCTAAAGGGAATAGCTCGAGAACTTAACGTTCCGCTCATTGCCCTGAGTCAGTTGAGTCGTTCGGTCGAAAGTCGAACACCACAAATTCCACAGCTACAAGACTTGCGTGAATCTGGATCAATCGAGCAAGATGCCGACGTGGTAGCCTTCTTATACCGAGAAGATTACTACAACCCCGACAGTGAACGTAAGAACATTATGGATGTCTTTATCCGTAAGCATCGTAACGGTCCAACCGGTGCTGTTGAGTTGTACTTCGACCGAGAAAAACAGCGTTTCCGCAGCGTCGATACTCGTCACTCCGACCCATTTAGCTAGCCTGCAAAATAGGTCTATCTGCATTTACAATTGTATTGCCATAGTCTGTGGAGTTCTGACCCGTTCTATATTGAATTGTAAATCGATCTTCACCAGGGTCCACCCACGTCACAGCGTGTGGCATCCGAATATCTGACCCATCCTCACGCACGAACAATCCGTTAGCTCTAAAGACCAGTGCGCTTAAAGGCTGCATGACAATACGGGCTACGATATCTTCTGGCCGTACATCTTGGGTATTAATTTTTTCTGTAAAGGCCAGTTCGCCCGTGCCAGTAACTGCAAGTGAAATAATCAAGAAGTCGTCATTAATATTATCCCTATGCCATCCTAGTGCCTGGTGCGTACAGGCAGGATATATTTGCACAGCAGCCTCTTCTGGAACAAAATCTGCGGCCGCAGGGAAGAATGGAGCCACTTGTTTTACGACTGTAGCGCCCAAGGCTCGGCCCGTTTCAGCGACAGCTGGAAACTGGTGCTCTCTGCGTAAATCTAAATACATCCGCTCAAAAACCTGCGGTACGACCAGCTCAGTCTGGTCCCAGATAGGCTCGATTAGTCCGGAACTTCGTACTTCTTGTACAATCAGTGCTGCTTGCTCTGCCGTGATAGCATCCGGTATATACCATGCGCCTACATAAGGGTCTCCGAGGTGCTCTACACTGGTATGGCCAGGCATAATCATATTTGTAGTATAGCGTACTACCACTGTTCAAGCATGGCCCATGGTATACTGGGCGTAAGCACTATTATGGAAATTAAAAATCCTCTCCAACGCATAAATTTGCACCTTTGGCGCTTTGTAGCCGAGTGGTTAGCCGCACTGGCTGTGTGTGCTGCTATTTTTAGTTTTCGCTTACACACGCTCGTTCCTGGCTTCAGCGCCACCGAGAAAACTGCAATTCAAGCCGCTTCGAGCTTAAAGGCAATTGGCCACGACCCCTCGTTTTTACCACATAAGTTTCTACAATATCTGGGCTTAAAACTCGATCATAGCGGTTTTATTGCCATGCGCGTGCCTTCTGTTCTTGCTGGCCTAGTCGCTGCTGCGCTGTTCTTCTATATTCTAAACAAGTGGTTCAACTTGCGCATTGCCGCAATCACAACTTTCTTGCTTGTAACATCAAGTTGGTTCCTGCATCTAGCCAGAATTGGTACCCCCGACGTAATGTACCTAGGTATTCTCGCTCCCTTGGCATTTGCAATTTGGCTACCAAAAAGCAAACGACCACTCTTGGCACTGGCGCTCGGGGCGATTGTACTAATTAACACTCTCTATACACCTGGCCTAATCTGGTTCACGCTCATTGGAATAGTATGGCAAAGAAAGGCAATAGCACAGCTCTACAGCAAAACAAAGGCAGCAGCTATCTTTACATTATTGGGTTGCCTGGTATTACTCGTGCCTTTGGCTGTTTCTTTTGTACATGCGCCAGAACTCATCAAGACTTATCTGGGCTTACCAGAACAAATACTAACTGCGCTCAAACATGCTCCACGAAACCTTATAGACATACCTATTCAGTTGGTTTACCGTGGCCCCGTCAACCCAACACTCAATCTTGCCAATGTGCCACTCTTAGACTTTTTTGTAGTGGTTATTGCTACCTTGGGGGCATATAGTTACACCACCTACTTTGGTCTACTCCGAAGCCGCATGTTATTAGGTAGCCTTATCGTTTCGTGCCTACTCGTAAGCCTCAAGGGTGGGGTATCAATCGGTGTTCTGCTACCTTTTGTCTATCTGTTGGTTGGCGGTGGGCTTAATTTCATGATTGAGCAATGGTTTAAGGTATTCCCGTATAATCCGTTCGCTCGTGGCACAGCTACCGTATTATTAACCGTAGCAGTTGGAGCCGTAACGTTTTATCACTTTAATGCCTACTTCGTAGCTTGGCCGCAGGCTCCAGAAACTCGAGCTGCCTTCAACTATGCTCCGCAACCGCCTAAGTAACATCTAGTTAGGCTCTCCTCAAGAAAAGATAAAATGCTATACTGATAGTGAAATAAGGAGACAAGTATGAGTCGTTTTGACCAAGCTAAAATGCTATTGCAAGTTAAGAAACTTCAGAAAGAATTACAGAAACAAATCATTACCGTCGAACAAGGTGACGGTGCCGTAAAAGTCGAGATTACTGGTGAGCAGAAAATCAAGAAAATTCACATCGACCCTGAATACGTAGATCTCGATGATATTCGTGAACTAGAACGTTGGATTGAAGATGCTGTAAAAGATGCTATATCGCAAAGCCAAAAACTAGCGGCTGAGAAAATGCAACCCTTCATGGGCGCTCTTGGTGACCTCGGACTCTAAGTGTCTGCTTACCGTAATTAACACTCATGCAGATTCTTCCGCCCGCACTCGACGAACTCATTGAGGCCTTTGGTAACTTACCCGGGGTTGGCCCTCGCACAGCCGAAAGATATGCGTATTTTGTGCTTCGTGGCGACCCAACCATTGCCCAAAAATTAACTCGTGCGCTCACTGAATTACCGGGCTCTATTGATTACTGCAAAAAAACCTTCGCCTTGATTGAAAAAGGCAAAGAGTACTCCGACCTATACACCAACCCCAGTCGCGACAAAACTATTATCGCTGTGGTCGCCGAACCATTCGATTTAGTGGCCCTTGAAAAAACCAACGAATTCAAAGGCACTTATCATGTTTTGGGCGGGCTCATTTCTCCAATCGATGGCATCGGGCCAGAGCAGCTTCATATCGCCGAACTCATCAAGCGCGTTAATGAAGATAATGTGAAAGAAATTATCCTCGCTACCAACGCCGGTGTAGAAGGGGAGTCAACAGCACTATATATACAGCAACAGCTCGAAGGAACCGACGTACGCGTCACTCGGCTCGCCAGAGGCCTTCCAGTTGGCGTAGATCTTGAATATGCTGATCAAATCACACTCAGTCGCGCGCTCGAGGGCAGACAAACGTTATAAGTCTATCGGGGCTGATTCAAAGTATTACACTTTATTTGGCAAAATAGAATTTACCCAGCGCTCAATTGTAGACAATGGCAGGCGTTAGATGGGTGACTTTGTCAAAATTACGATATACTTAAAAGAATGAAAATCCAAACAAGACCGTATGGTACCGCTGAAGCAATTGGCAAAATAGTCAGCGATGCCCAGCATATCGTAGTTATACAGGCAGACAACCCCGATGCTGACAGCATGGCTAGTGCTTTAGCATTGGAGCAAATTCTTGGTGAGATGGGCAAGCAAGTAACATTGTACTGCGGTATTGATATCACTAATTATCTACGCTATATACCGGGTCACGACCGTGTAGTAAAAGACCTACCCCATAACTTTGACGCTGCAATACTGGTTGATTGCTCAAGCATATCGTTGTTAGAGCAGCTAGAGAAAACCAATCAGATTGGAGCTTTGCGTACACGTCCGTTTGTAATTATTGATCACCATAATGTCGAGAACGACGTTACTATCAACAGTATTGATATCATCGATAATAAAGCTGTAGCTACTGGCGAGGTTCTGTACCTACTGAGTCAACAGCTCGGCTGGAAGCTTGATGCATCGAGTGCAAGCTTACTAGCAATTTCAATCATGGCCGACTCACTTGGTCTAACAGTAGAAGCAGTCAGTTCGCGCAGCATTCACGTGTTAGCCGAGCTCGTAGAGCACGGTGCCAATCTAGCAGAACTAGAGTCTACACGGCGCCTATTCATGACAAAACCGCTCGATATTATCAGCTACAAAGGCAAACTGCTCCAACGCATCGAATACTTTTGCGACAATCAACTAGCTTTGGTGAGCATTCCATGGGATGAAATTCAAAAATACAGCCCAATATATAACCCTGCAGTTTTGGCGCTAGAAGAGTTACGCCTGGCCGAAGGCGTTAAGCTAGCAGTAGTGCTCAAGCTATATCCAGATGGTAAAATTACTGGTAAACTACGCTGCAATTACGGTATACAGGTTGCCGGTGATTTGGCAGAGCACTTTGGCGGCGGAGGACACCCCAGTGCAGCTGGCTTTAAAACCAAGGATTGGCAGTATGAGCCGCTAAAAAAAGAACTCATACAGCAATCAAGTGTTCTCTTAAACAAAAGCTAAATGGACTGAACCGTGAAACTTTACAATACCCTCACTCGCAGTATCGAAAACTTTAAACCACTCAACGGCAAGACTGTTAAGCTGTATGCATGTGGGCTGACGGTCTATAGTCAGCCGCACATCGGCAACTGGGTCGCCTATATTTATTGGGATATACTAGTGCGAACACTACGGTCTAGTGGCTACACCGTTGAGCACATCCAGAACATAACCGACGTTGGCCACCTTACTTCCGACGAAGATGCCGGAGAAGATAAGATGCTAAAAGGAGCTTTGCGTGAAGGCATTACGGCGTGGCAAGTTGCCGAAAAGTACATTGCCGTAGCATCACAAGAAGCCTACGAACAGCTCAAGCTTACCAAGCCCACCCATATGCCTCGGGCCACCGATTATATACCACAGCAAATTGCTTTTGTATCCGCACTCCAGGCCAAGGGCTTTACCTATACCATTGATGACGGCGTCTATTTTGATACATCAAAACTGGCAAATTATGGCCAGCTTGCTCGGCTCGATATAGACGGATTACAGTTTGGTGCGCGGGTTGCCGACACCGGCAAAAAAAATCCCACCGACTTCGCCGTCTGGAAGTTTTCTAACCCAGCTGAAAAACGCGACATGGAATGGGATAGTCCTTTTGGCGTAAATACTGGGAACACCGATGGTAAGAATAAGGGCACCGGGTTCCCGGGATGGCACCTTGAATGTTCAGTTATGGCTCAAGAGCTACTCGGTGACCAGATAGATATTCATACTGGTGGCATCGACCATATCCCAGTGCACCACACCAACGAGATTGCCCAAACAGAAGCCATGACAGGCAAACCGTTTTCACAATTCTGGGTACATGCCAATCATCTCAAAGTAGATGGTACTAAAATCAGTAAATCACTTGGTAACGGATACACACTAGAAGACGTAGTCAAAAAAGGTTATGACCTACAAGCATTTAAATTGTTAGTTTTAAGCAAACACTACCAGACAGAAGGAAATTTCACTTGGGATATTTTAGAAGCAGCCCAAAATCGTTTGAACCGCTGGCGCACTGCTGTAGATTTAGCATGGCAAGAGCACTTAGCGACCGATTCCGACCTAGACAGTGATGTATATATACAGCGTATTCTGGACGCATTGCAAAATAATCTCGATACACCCAAAGCGGTTAGCATTATTGATGAGGCAATAGATATTATCGAGGGTCTACATTTTTCAAAAGAAGAAATTATTGATCTCGGTAACGTAATTTCTGAAGGCCTTGGCATTGACCTCATGGTTGGCAAAAAAGATATAACAGCTGCTCAAAAAGAATTACTCGACCAACGGCAAGCAGCTCGAGATGCCAAAGATTGGGCTGCATCAGACACTATTCGTAATCAACTGATAGAACAGGGAATTACTGTCCGGGACACCAGCAACGGTCAAATTTGGAACCGAATATAGACCTCATCGACTGTAAGACAAGGCTTGAAGTAATTAAGCGTTGGCTTTTTCTTGCTTATGATTCAGGTAGTCTTTTAGTAGGATACGTAAGCATGCAGCTAATGGAATAGCCACAAAACCGCCGAGTAACCCACCAAGCCCGATACCGCACAAGGCTGCAATAAAGACTAGCAGTGGCGACAGTTCGTTCTTTCGAGATTGGATATACGGCTGAATAGTGACATTTTCTATCTGCTGGTAGACCAAGAAGAAAATAGCCATGGTAATAGCTAGTGGTATTGAGCTAAGAGCACTAACTACTACCACTATGGCGGCACCAATTGTGTTACCTATCATCGGTATCAAGCCAGCCAGCGCTATAATACCGGCCAGGCCAAGAGCATTGACCGACACTCCAAAGACACTACTGGCAATCATCAGCGCCACAAAGGCGAACGTTGCAGCAATCGCAGCAATTAGTAACTGTCCGTTAACGTAGTTAGTGATTACACGATACATTTGTAGAGCCAAATCACGCCTATGGGCACGTTTTTTCGCATTCTGAAGTTCTAACATCCGGTCAAACCACATTGGCCCCTCAACAATCATCATAAACGTCATAAACAAGACGGCAATCAGCGATACTAAACCGCTTCCAATTTTGCTGGCTGTCGATAATACCGGTTGAGGTAAGTCCTTGATACGCCCACGCATATCATTAGCGATGTTATCGACGGTATCCTGCAGATTATACTTATTAACAATTTTTCCCAATCCAGAGTTGGTATCTTGAACACTCTCTATAGTGTTTGGTAAGTCAGAGATAAAATCACTCGTCTGGCGGACCAGGGGCGGTACAACAGCAGCCAAGAAGGCAATTAGGAACACCAACACACTCAGGTAAGCAATGCCAGTCGCTGCTGCGCGACT
This sequence comes from uncultured Candidatus Saccharibacteria bacterium, assembly GCA_964409615.1. Lineage (GTDB taxonomy): Bacteria > Patescibacteriota > Saccharimonadia > Saccharimonadales > AWTP1-31 > AWTP1-31. The sequence continues at coordinate 70,556 of CAYPDT010000002.1, forward strand.
CTTAATACGAAGTTTTTTACTTATCCAGCTAACCGCTGGATTAAGCGCCAATGCTAAGAAGAAAGCCGAAAATATCAGCGTCAGTGCGTGACTAATGTTCATGACAAAACGGATACCAAGGAAAGTAGCCACCACTATAAGAATTACCCGAACAATTGTACGGTTCGAGACCGTTACTTCGACTTTGCTTTTATTCATACTAACCATTATTGCCGAGCCGTCGTCGTTTTGCAATTTCTCGCTTGTATATCGTTAACAGTTTTGCCCCAACTATAGCCACATCGAAGTCAGTAATACGTGCAACTTGCGTCTGGTGAATTTTTTTGCGCAACGAGGCATCTGTTAATAATTTATGGATTCTTGATGCAAACTCTTGGGTATCATGAGGATTAATCAATGCTAGCGGTTGGTCATCGAGTACATACCGGTATCCTGGGTTGTCACCGCCTAATACTACTCCAGCTCCTGATGCAATTGCCTCTACTAATACAATGCCAAAACTCTCGCCGGCAATGCTGGGCATCACGGCAATATCAGCACTCCGGAGATAATGAGGCTTATCGACTTCGGTAATCCAGCCGGCCATCTCGACAACCGATTCAAGGTTATTAGCTGTAATATACCGCTCCAAACGCTCTCTATCTGGCCCATGACCGGCCACGATAACACGCACATTCTGAAGTTTGTCTTCAGCCTGTAGCAAACGAATGGCCTGCAGAAACTGCATACAGCCCTTGCGCTCTACCAAGCGACCCAAAAAAACGACATTCTGCTTTCCGTCATCATATTTCTTGAATTTTTTACCTTTAGTAAAGCCTTTTAGGTTAACCGCGTTGGGTACAACAGTTGTAGTTATGTTCATGGCCTGCTCGGCAAATTGCTGAGCAGCCGTAGAGACCGCCACAATCGCGTCAAAGCGCGCAAGTGTCTTGCGCACTGTCTGCGCTAAAAGCCGAGAACCCAGGGTCTGTAGACGACCGTACGGCAATATGTGGAATGTACCAACAACTGCAGTCGAAAGTGGAACATTTGCCACAATCTTACCGGCTAACAAAGGGCTGTAGGGCATTTGCACATGCAATACATCAAAACGCTGTTCTGCCAAAATGTTTCTAATATTTTTTACAGGAGCATGTAAGGGAATGGATAGCTTATTGCCGTTAAACGTAACTGGGAGGTTATTGCTGAGACTATGCACATTTTCAATATCATCTCGGGTTGTTTGACCAACCAAATAGTGTACCTTGTGACCTTGTTCAACGTACCATCTACCGAGCGTAAGCACGTACTGCTGAACACCATCGGGGGCATCAAGGCCATCATCTAGTACAAAACCGATTTTCATTTGATTGTCTGATTTGCTCGCCAAATTTTGCGGGCATCCTTGTAAGCTTTTTCATACATATCAACTACATTTCGGTAATCAAATTGCTGCACATACTGTTGTGCCCAGCTCTTCCATAAGCTTCGTATCTCTTCATCAAACAGCATAAGCTCAAGTCGCTGTGCAAAATCAGTGGTTGCCTCGGGCGAAACTAGACTCAGCCGACCACGACCGGTCATAACACTAGAATAGCCAGGGTTGTTACCGGCTACTACCACGCAGCCAGCTGCCATAGCTTCAAGCAGTACAATACCAAAACTCTCACCATATAAAGCTGCGCTGCAGTACAAATCTGCGGTTTGTAGCAATTTTACTTTTTCGGCCTCAGAAACAAAACCCAAAAATCTAACATCTGGAATCTCATGTTTTTCAACATAATTTTCTAATGTCGAGCGTAAATCACCACTGCCGGCGATAACTAGTTCAACATTGTGGTGCAGCTTACGCAGTTCAGCGTAGGCCTTGAGTAGGTATTTAACACCTTTACGTTTCTCTAGGCGGCCTACATATACAATTTTCTTACGCTTGTGTTGTACATTAACTTTTTTCTTGGGAGCGTAATCAGAGATATTTATGCCGTTCGGTACAATACGCATCGCTGCATTAGGGGCGTAGACGTGAGCTGTTTCTTCAGCCACTGCCGAAACAGCCGTGATTACGTGTGTGCGGGTCTCCATGTACTTCGCAACGGGCAACATTAGCTTCTGGTACGACTTTGTAACCATTCCATCTGGTAATGTGGCGTGCATGGTAGCTACGTGCGCCACGTGCGAGCGTGCAATAAGTTGCATCCCTAAAACAGGCATGCCGGGCTCATGAAAATGCAAAACATCAAACTTCTGTTCAGCCAACATAGCATCGATTTTCTCGTTTGAGATACTCATGCCAACATCTGCTTTTGTTGCAAACGTGTTTAATTCTACCGAACCACCGAGTAAAATTACATCCGTAGCGGCATCGGCAGGCATGCGGCGAGGCCGTGGAGCAATCACGCGTACATAGTGGCCTCTAGCGGTCAGTTCTTGAGCAATTTCTTTGATGCAAATCTGCACCCCACCTGGGCGATAGTAGTTATACGGGCAAACAAGTCCGATACGCATTAGGCCTATTATAGCATCCCTAATACTCTAGCCCGGGAGCAATAGCATCGCTGAAATGCCGAAACTGAGTGTTATCGAGGGTTTTGAGCTAAAATTCGTTTTAGCTTCGGTGGAATAAACATACTTGCAGCATCGGCATCGGCAATAACTGTCGGCGCATGATTCTTGAAGCTGGTTTGCACGACCGTAACTTTATCGTAGATAACCGCCAAGTGCTGCTCTACAACATGGTTATCGAAGTAACGGTCTTCGGCAACTCCAATATGGTAAACAGGTAGGTTAACTCGTTCGTTTACTAAATTCAGGGTAAACATACTGACTGAGGTATCCATGTAGGTACGAAGGTCATTGGCTTGCCATAGATGTATTTCAAAGTCGATACGCTTTTTACGTTCTTCGGCATCAGCATCTTTTAGCTTGGCATTTTTATCGGCAACAAGGGCGTACGTTGCGCGGATTAAACTTGGTCTTAGAGCTATCTTTTTACCTACAAAAGCCGGAATGCGATTAGAGAAAAAGCTTGCACCATATCGCAGCATATAAAAATTGCGCTTCGAGAAAACAAATTCTTCATGGTGCACAAAACCAACTACGCTTATTAATAAATTAACTTTCTTAGTAAGCTCCGGGCAGCGTTGTAACATGCGAGTTACAATAGCGAATCCGAGTGACATAGCTACAATGGTTACTTTTTTACGTTTGTAACGCATCTTTACAAACGCCGCAAGATAGTCGGCTAAATTATCAATACTTGGTTTCAGGCCGATTTTATAAAACGGCTCCATACCCCCGAAGCCGGGCAGGTCGGGCATAGTAACACTGCCATACTTATTGAGGACTTCCATCAGGCCAAATAATCGCTCCAGACTTGAGTGGTGCCCATATACAAACAGCATCTCTCGAGACTTACCGCGAGGTGCTGGCATATGCAACATGCGCCCCTCTAAACCATTCATCAATAATGGTACGATAAAATCTTCGGGGTTTCTTTGTGCACTTCCTGCCTGTTTTTTGTTTGCCATTACCTCAAAATGTACGCGAAAAAGCTGGCCTTGCCAAGCATTAGCAACAAGATAATTACAACTTGCTATACTAATTCTATGCGATCTAAATTTATTGTCGTTCCGCTGGTTATTTTTAGTATTGTTTTTGGTTTTTTTTATGTGCTCCATAACAAGGCAGAAAGCCCTAAACAAAAACCTCAAAACAACTCAAAAAGCAACGACTCTTCATTCAATAAAACTCGCTACTCCACAGACCAACCAGGCAGTATCTGGTGGATAGTTAACAAAAAAAGACCTTTGCCTGACAACTACGTACCCGAGAAACTAACCGTGCCTTCAGTCGCTTTACGACTCAGCTCAAACAGTGAGCAGATGCAAATTAGGTCCGATGTAGCTCCAGAAGTAGAGAAGCTATTTGAGGCTGCTTCACAAGCAAATCACAGTCTTATGTTTGCGAGCGGTTTTAGATCTAAGCAGTATCAGACACAGCTTTACAATGGCTACGTACAGACTGACGGACAGGAAGCAGCCGACAAATTTAGTGCCAAGCCAGGCACCAGCGAACACCAAACAGGCATGGCTTTTGATGTCTGCCAAGCAAATAGTAATTGTGACCTCGTTCAATCATTTGGCGATACCCCAACGGGCAAGTGGGTGGCAGAGCATGCGCATGAATACGGCTTTGTAGTCCGATATCTTAAAGGCAAAGAGGCAATCACTGGATACGAATATGAGCCATGGCATCTGCGATATGTCGGCGTTGACCTTGCAACCCAGCTATACAAAAATAAACTAACACTCGAAGAATATTTACTAAAATAGTGCTGCTTAGTAATTTTTAGATGTTACTAATTCAACTTTAGTGTAACTATTGAGCAAATCGCTAACTCGTTTTGTTTGCGCATCGACTGTCGTATTATTCTGCGAACGTGCTAGTAGTGGTGCTGCAACATCGAGCGGTATCATGGTAAAGGCTCGTCGCTTTAGCAAATCTTCATTGGCTTTTTGTTGTGCCGTCCACTCGTAGTGCATGTATATCGGTAGGTACTTAGGTGCTTCAATTGTTTTAGTTTTGGTATCGATGTCCATAATCGCGATACCGCTAACCAGTGCCTCGGTTTCTATTTGTGCGTTCAAAAAATTACCAAGTGAATACCATACGAGCGTCTTTCGGCCATCATTACCGGTCAGTTGTTTAACTGGCTCGAGAACATGTGGCCCATGGCCAAGCACTACATCGGCACCCCAATCTGCAAGTTTTTGACTAATTTCTGTTTGGTTCGCGTTGATGGCCGGAGAGTATTCTGTTCCCCAGCGCATGCTTACTAACACTATATCGGCATTAGCCCGGGCTGTGGTTACTTGTTGCTGTGCTGTTTCAGAATTATACATATTGAGCCCATAGCTGTTTGCTGGAACAGAGTTTGAATAAGTCGAGTAAGACAAAAAGGCAAAACGCACCCCTTTAACTGTGAAGTATCGAATCTTAGCTTGCTCGTCAGCGTTCCTATTGGCACCAGCAACAGCTAACATATTAGGCTGTTTGTCCCAATCCTCTAATTCGGCATCAATAACTTTTTGACCTTTATCAAAGGTGTGATTAGTACCAGTATTAACTGTGTTGCAGCCAAGCTTGTTTAAGTCGTGAGCAACCTCAAGCGGCGAGTTAAATACTGGGTAGCCACTTATGCCGAATGCCGGCCCACCACCAGGCACTGCTTGATTACAAAACCGCACATCTGCGGCATCGAAGTATTTCTGAAGCGGTTTCATAAATTGATAGTAATCATAGCTGCCATCACTTTTCTTGGCCTGTGCGTTTAGGGCATCGTGAGCGATAGTGTCGCCAGTAGCGATAAATCGTATTCGATTGGATGTCTTGGCCATGTCACCAGTTTCACCACCATTGTTCTTTTTTACTGGTGAATTAACCCGGGATGGCCAAAGCACAATAATACAAGCAACAACAGCAAGACCAATTGCCAGAAAAATATATTGTCGTGAATAATGCTGCAATGCCTTGACGCCAGGGTAACTACTGAATACTCCACGAGTCTTACGTGCCATGTATGTATTATAGCAATTTTAATTTCGGCGTAATCGCCACCAGAAACCCGGTTGGACAAGACTGCTATCTTGCTTTAAGTCAACCACGGCCATATCTTCACCAAACCGTACCGTAACCTTACCTGCAGCGGCACCTTTACCTAACGTTTTTATGTCTGATGTAACATCTGTTTGAGGTATATTGTTCTGCCAGCCAAAAACAGTAACATCTTTTTGGGCTACTACTGCAGTCTGGGCACCCCAAGCTGTTTTGAGCACACCAAACTGCTGGCCTGCCGTCACGATTACTGTATCGCCAAAGCCAGTCTTTACTTGTGCAATCAGCGGTTTTGTTTGGTTCATAGCGTCGGTCAATGTTGGTGCTGCCATGACAGCAGTTACAATTGTAGCGGTCTTACCATTTTCATACTGCTGAGTTGTTGAGGCTAAGTAGCAGCCGCCAGCTTCGTCCGTATTGCCAGTTTTAATTCCATTAATGCCTGTCTGACCCAGAAGTCGATTGGTGTTAGTAATAGTCCCAGCAACCGGCACGTCAGCCTGTTTCTGGTTCACAATTTCTGCTAGTACTGGGTTCTTAATTGCTTCCAATCCTAGCCGAACCAAATCACTGGGCGTACTTACCGTTTCAGCTGAAAAGCCGCTAGCATCAGCAATGCGCGTCTTTGTCATGCCAAGTCGCTCTACGTAAGTATTAGCGTACTGAATATAATCTTGTTGTGATCCAAATGCCCAGTTAGTGAGTGTTTCTGCCATATTGTTCGAAGAGGGAAGTAGCAGCGATTGCAGCGCTTGATATTCAGTCAATGTAGCTCCAGCCGCAACTGCCGTCACTGAACCATCTTGGGCAATATATTTTTGGTACAAAGCTTCGTCTTCGGCGGTTAGCGTAATAGTTTCGCCTTGCTCAGTTAGTTTTAGTGGTTTCTTATCTAAAACGGCAAGGGCAGTGACAACCTTAGCCACACTGGCCGTGGGCGTAGCTTTTTCATCTTTATTGCTAGCAGCAATTATGCCAACACCCACGGCGCCTACGGCTGCATTGCTGCCAGTTGGCCAGGTAATATTAGTTTCTTTTTTGGAATACTGCTGTTTTGTTTCGGTAAATTGTGGTTGTGGAAGCGGCATACGATAACGGGCCACGCCAAGCGCGACACCTACCAGCAGAATAACTATAAGCACCACAGGAATAACCGGGAGCTTACGCTTTTGTCGCCCAGGTTGATAGCTAACAGTTCTAAGGTGGTGTGGCTCTATGATTCTCATACGCTAATGCTTTAGCCACAGTATAGCAAAAAATGTGCAGTGTTTTACTGTATCTAGCTAATAGATAGTCTAATGGCTAGCGGAATACTGCAATTTACGTTATAATCACCCCTTGTAATTCCACGTAATAGGGCGTCGCCAAGTGGTAAGGCACTGGTTTTTGGTACCAGCATTCGGGGGTTCGAATCCCTCCGCCCTAGCCAAGTAAAGAGCTCATCCAAAGGATGGGCTTTTTACTTGGCTCAGTGTGACGGATCGAATTTCCGAGTGAGGCATTCGGGGTGAGAAATGCCACTGGCATTTCGCAAGGAAATCTTCTGGGTGCAACTGGTTGCACGCCATGAAGTTTCGGGCCTGCCGAAGGTAGGTCGAATCCCTCCGCCCTAGCCACGATAGAACCGGACAGTATGTCCGGTTTTTTCGTGGATCAAGGGGAGCAATCCGAAAATCCGAATTAGTGAGCAAAGCGAACGAATGAGAGGGTTCGACCACAAGGAACTATCGCAGAAACTCGTTTCGAGAAAGCTGTGCAGGGAGAAGCGAAACGTTCATCCATCCGCCCTAACTAAAGCACCTACTCGTTTCTGTAGCCATCAATAATGCTTTGTAGCTGGTTTGTCTTATCGACGTTCCAACCTTCCGGTGCCGCCACCGAGGCCCACGCAGCGACAATTTTATCGGCGTAGTTATGGCCATGACCGTTAGGTGCACTGACGCCCAAGAATTGGTCAAGCGCAACTTGCGTAAAAGTAATGAAGGGGTACCACTGCATCGTAGGTGATACATCTGCTCCACGTGGTTCACTCAGCCAGTCGGGTTTATTTAGGATTAAATCAAAGTCAAACCATACTACCGGGTCGGAGGGATGCTGAAGGTATAAGGTACGAGGTTTTCGCCACGCAGTTTGGTCTTCATTAAAGTCTTTGGGGTTATCAACAAAACGGATTGAGTTACCGTTCTGATACTCAGGGTCAATTTGCGGTGTGCCTGGTTCTCGATTTGCAGTTATTGTTTTCCAGAGTTCCGTATCACTTGGGGTGCCTACAAATAAAGCGCCATCGGTAGTGTACTTTAAGTCATTGGCGCCGCTAAAAGCAGCCTGTCCGCCATATGAACCCAAGCTTAGCCCATAGCTAATCAATTTGGGACGATTAGCTTCAGGCAAGCTGGCCCACTTGCCGTACACCGCATTGAATAATTCTCGTCCAGTGTCTTTAGCGTCTTGTTTGTTAACTAAAAATGACAACCAGCTTGGCAGGTAAGAATACTGCACGCTCACAATGGCCGTATCACCACCATACATGTATTCAATACTGTCTACCGATTGAGGTTCAAGCCATCCTGTACCTGTTGCATTACCAATTACTAAAACTTTCCTAGAAAATGCTTGTGTCCGTTCAAGTTCTTTTACCGCTAAGCTAGCTCGCTCCGCCGGCGTAGCTGCGCTCTGCAAGCCAGCGTATATACGTATGGGTATCTTTGTATCTGTTTTAGTAAAACTACTCAGTTGTTTCTGTGATGGCCCTCGGCCTACAAATCCTCGCCCCTGATATCCTAAAGTATTCCATGGGATAAGCGATGCTGTGCTCCCGGAGCGTTCTTGTGCTTGTGGCTGAACTACTCCAATTGGCGTTTTGTCATTCCGTTTGCTGTAGCTTTTGTTTGCAAAACGCACAAAACTACTGAACAACAGGCCATTAAAAATGGTAATCAGGAGGTAGGTGGAGATTACAATCCCCGCTACAATGCTAACTTTTCTTGGCAAGAGTTTGTCAATCAAGTTTATTAGCCAACGCGTCGCTACACGTACTATTCTCGAAATATAGAGAATGGCCGCTCCTGTTGCCAAAGACAGTAATAGAATCCTAAAAATATAACGATGGTCTTGTGGCTGCTCGCCGACCAATCGACTGACCTGAGTTTGCCAACTACCCGCCAGGTATAGATATACTAAGCCAGCAATAGGGCCACAAACTGCCAGAATCCACCAAGCAATGTGCTTTACTTTTTTGGGCGGTTCCCATTCCAAGAACCACCGCAAGGCCCAGCTCGTAAAACTTCCACAGCCATATCCAATAGCCAGACTCACTCCAGTAACTATCCCCTGAAACAGCCATGGACGCGGCAATAACGAAGGTAAAAACGAAATACAAAATGCAATTGCAGCGCCAACGAGTCCAAGATAGTTAAATCGTTTAAATACTTTCGCTGTAATATTGAGTTTTATTTTCTTCACTGTACGCACGCTTATGTTATGCGTATCAGTATACGCCTGTTAGCGGCTGGTTTCGAGATATCGTTCGAGGTCTACGAGTTGTTTACGTATGGTGGCTCGGTCTTTTTGAGTCTTGAGCACGCGTGCAGCGTCTGCAATATCAATAATTAAATCTTGCTGTTCTGGGTACTCGCTTGCCAATGAATCCGCATAGTCCTGAACAGAACGGGCAGTATTTGGGTTAGTCAAAATAGCGGTCCGGAATGCCAAGTTTGGCAACGGCCGCGTTTGAATAGGCTGGTTTGTCATAAATTGCAATGCCATAAATCTCTCCCGCATACATCTCAGTAGTCCTCGCAAAAAACCACCGAAATAAATACTAAACATATTATATCATGCTAATGATTATTTATCAAGTATTAACTCCCTTGGTATTTTTGTATGTCATTTTTGCAATGTTTAAGAAAAATTTAACATTTTCAAGCGATACTAGTAGTAATGAAGTTACTAATCATCGACGACGAACCAGGCATAGTACTAGCGCTCTATAACGCACTTGGCGGCACCTACATAGTAGACAGCGCACTAAGCGGGCAAGCGGGTCTCCGTAAAATACATGCCAATCGTTATGACATAATTCTGCTCGACCTCCACCTACGTGACATGCCTGGCTTAGAAGTTTGCCAAAGAATACGCGGCAGTGGCATCACCACGCCAATTTTAGTTTTGAGCGGTGAAGATGCCACGGAAAGCAAAGTTATGCTACTCGACAGCGGAGCAGATGACTACCTCACCAAGCCCTTTCAAAGGCAAGAACTTGAAGCTCGGCTGCGCGTGCTGACCAGGCAACATCATTCTACCGACAACAGTCCCAGCACTCTTGCCACCGGCGACTTAGTGCTCGACACCATAACCCATAAAGTCACACGAGCAGGCATTCCCATTACTCTACGCCCCAAAGAATTCATACTACTGGAATGTCTCATGAAAAACGCGGGCAAACTTGTAACGCGCGAGACATTAGCCACACATGCCTGGGAAGGTGATTATCATGCCGTACATAATACTGTGCACGTACACATCACTCATCTCCGCCAGAAGATAGATAAACCGTTCGACCGTCCACTGATTAGGACAATACATGGTTTTGGTTACAAAATTGATGCATCAAAATTAGTAACTCAACAACAAAATAAGGAGGATGAAGATGAACAATCTACTCGAAGCAGTTCTTAATGACGCAGAATCAAGAAATACACAAGTGTTAGAGACTCTTGCAATAAACGTAAGTGACAACTACCTGCCATGGGGTGGTGACGTATAGGAACATGTGGCGCCTTCATGGCGCCACAATATAGTAAAATCGGTAATACAGTGTACAAGAAACTGCTACAAAATCTGTACCAGATATTCATACGGCCAAAGTCAGTCGACCCAGACTCTATGCGCCATGAGTTCATACTCAATGTTATTTTATGTACCTCTACAATTGCTACAGGCATTGCAAGCGTTGCCACCTTAGCGAATGTATATACAAAACATGGAACCCTGAAATTACTCCTGCTACTGCCAATGATGTGCTTCATGGCGGTTACAGCGATACTAATTTGGATTTCTCGAAAAGGTCACTATCTGTTCGTTGCAGCTGTACTGATAGCCAGTCTAATTCTTACAGCCAGTTGCTTAATGTTAAGTTGGAGTTTTCTACTACCAATTGTCCCTATTACATTTGTGTTGGCAATTGTTATGTCGGGAGTACTATTTAAGGCTCGCATAGCGTTAGTAACTAGTGGGCTATCGACGGTAATTGTATTATCAATTGGTCTTGCGCAGGTGAATCAATCACTCAATCCCTACGTGGGATGGCTTAATCATTCACTAGACCTTGTTGATGTAATTGGTTATATAGTCGCTTTCAATGTGATTGGTACCGTAACGTGGCTGGCGAATCGGGAGATAGATAGCTCGTTGAGTCGAGCGCGGCAATCCGAGCACAACTTACAGCTCGAACGAGATAACCTAGAAGTAAAAGTTGCCGATAGGACACAAGAACTTAAAACGGCACAAATGGTACGCATAATGGAGCTACAGCGACTTTCCGAATACGGACGTATGGGCATGAGCTTATTACATGATGTCGCGAATCCGCTTACCGTAGCCACACTGAATATTGAACAATTGTGCTACAAGCATGAACCTGAGCTGATTGACCAACTTTCACGCAGCGTGCAATACATTGAACGATACGTACAAGCAGCACGTAAGCAAATGAAGACTGGTGGAGAAGTAACAAAATTCCAAATCAACGACGAAATAGAGCAAGTAATAAGCATTGTGCAATATCGTGCAAAACTTAATCGAATAACCATTGAGCATCGGGCTTTAGCAAAACTAGAGTTACAGGGTGACCCCGTTAAGTTTAATCAACTTATTGCCAACCTCGTAATTAACGCTATCGAATCGTACACCGATACCGCTAAAGTCAGGAAGGTACGGATTAACTATCAGTGCACGAAATCATTATTAGAACTTACTGTTCAGGATTGGGGAAAAGGCATCGCGGCGACAGACCTTACAAACATATTTGAACCATTTTTTAGTACCAAATCTAAAAATAACCAAAATATGGGCATTGGGTTATCCATGGTTAAACGCTACGTTGAAGAAGAATTCTCTGGCACCATATCAGTCAGCAGTACCATCAGTAAGGGTACGAAATTTGTAGTAAGACTTCCACTGAGTAAGGCACATCATAAATACAAGCATTACACACAAAGCGATACAATTTCTTCGCAATCAACAACTATCAAACGGTAGTTTTCAGGGATGGTCCGGCGACACTATCGACAGTTTTGTACCAATCATCAAGCAGCCGACCATCTTTACTACTGCACTCATAAGTCGCTGCCTGGCGGCAAGCAATAATCCCTCTAAAAACAATATTCAAGCAATATGTAACAAGTCCGTTGAATTCTTGCTGCAAAATCGCAATAAGAATTGGACCTGGAATTACTGGAAGCGTGATACTTCGTTAGCAACCATCAAGTCCAACTATCCAGATGACTTGGACGATACAGCAAATGCACTATTAGCAATTCGTGCATACAGGCCTTCTGTAATTAATGGCACGTCATTAGCTCATATTGCCAATGTATTAATAAGTGCTGAGGAGTATGTTGGCGGCCCCTATCGAACCTGGTTAACAATGACTCCAGACGAAAAATGGCGTGATGTCGATGTAGTAGTGAACGCGAATATTGGAGCACTACTTTCACGCCTTGGCGTCACCACGACCAAGCTTGAAGAATATATAGAGGAGCAATTAGAAAAGTCTAGCTTGGAATCACCCTATTACATATCGGCAATTCCAGCCATGTACTTTTTAAGTCACTGGTACCCAGATAAACACAATATCGTACGAAATATGATTAGTGATTTGCTGCAAAACACAACTCACAATGCCTTGATGCTGAGCATGTTAATTACTGCAGGTCGTAACTACAGACTAGAACCAGCAATTCTACGCCTTGCATCCAATGACTTACTACGACTACGCACCGATGATCATTGGCCAGCAGAAGCGCTGTATCTTGACCCCATGAAAAGTGGCAAGCAGCTGTACGCCGGTTCCGCAGCTCTAACCACCTCATTCGCAATCGAAGCACTAACGCTGCTTACAAAAAATCATCTAGCGGTAACTACAGCAAAAGTAACGGCTACGTCGAAAAGTAACTATAATAAATATATAGCCCCACAACACCAGTCAGTACTAGAAGATAGACTTGCCCAAACAATTCTGAAGTTACGTATGGATGATAAGAGTGGACTAATTACTAAACCGGCACACATTCTAAATAAGGCTTACAACGGTAGTGTTAAAAAACAGACACTGCGTAATTTAAATCTAGCCTGCATCCACGGTTGGATTGCTTACGATATTTACGATGACTTTTTGGATGAAGAGGGGAGCCTAGCTCAACTACCACTGGCCAATAAAGCAGCACGGCAAATGTGCGATTATTTTGCACAATCCCTTCCTGGCAGCATACCGTTCCGCAAACAAGTACAATCAGTTCTCGATACGCTCGATGCCGCAAATATATGGGAGCTACGTAATGCTCGAGCCACAAAAAAGAATGGTCGCCTTGTATATAAGTTAGCAGACTATAAATCATACCGACATCTTGCTGAAAAATCTTTTGGCATACTCCTAGCGCCTATTGGTGTAGCGATAATAAGCAACAAGCCTATCCAACCGCTCATCAAGTTTTTCACACACTTTCTAATTGCACGTCAGCTAAACGATGATGCGCATGATTGGGAAGAAGATTTAATACATGGTCACATAAGCGCAGTGGTTAGTATGGTGCTAAGAAATACCAAGCCAAATTCATGCGTCATAGAACGCGACTTGCCAGAACTTCGAAGATATTTTTGGCAGACGACCATTCATGATATTTCAAGTCTTATTCAACATCATTGCAGCCAGGCAAGGCTATTGTTCGAAGATTGTGAGTTCGTGCAAACCAAAGAAATTCAGAATTTACTGAAACCACTCGAGCTAGCTGCAGAAGAAGCGAAAAATGAATCGAGGAAAGCATCTGAATTTTTGGGTACGCTCCATGATATTAGTTGATATATTGAGAAATTTTCTCATTTACACTACACTGAGTTGATGGATAAAAAAGATAAAGAAACACTGCGACAGATATTACAGAGTCACGGCCTGAGCACTACCGAAGCACGTCTGACAATCTGCGATGCACTGTGGCAAAAAGAGCCACAAACCATACGGCAAATTCTAGACAACACCAAAGGGCGAATTAATCGTGCGAGTCTGTACAGAACAATTGAATTATTTGAAAAGTTAGGGCTAATCAACCGTGTATACATCGGCTGGAAATACAAAGTCGAACTCAGCGATGTACTAACACACCATCACCACCACCTAAGTTGTGTGCTATGCGGAACTATCACGGCTATCCACGACGAGCAATCAATTGAAGCACTTATTTCTGGTTTAGCTGAAAAATACGGGATGAAAGCCCAGCGCCACACCCTCGAGATTCAGGGTGAGTGCCAAAATTGTACATCCAAGAATACTGCACTTGCATCCGCTAGGTAGTCAGGTTGTAACCGTTTACAATAGGGGTATGAGTGAGTTCGAGACAACCTATAAATTACTAAACCCGAGTCAGCGTCTGGCAGTTGATACCGTTGATGGACCAGTTCTGGTTGTAGCCGGGCCAGGCACGGGCAAAACCCAGCTTCTTAGCATGCGTGTTGCCAATATACTTCGTAAAACAGATGTTGATCCGGGCAATATACTTTGTTTAACTTTTACCAACAAAGCAGCTGTAAACATGCGCGAAAGACTCATTACCCTAACTGGTGGCGAAGCCAGCGGAGTCATGGTCAAAACTTTTCACAGTTTTGCAGCCGAGCTGATGAATATGTACCCTGACCATTTTTGGAACGGAGCAAAATTGAGCACCGCACCAGATGCGACACAAATAGAAATAATCCAAGATATTCTAGGCAGATTACCACTCAATAACCCGCTTGCCTTACGTTTCGCTGGGAATTTTACCGCTGGGAAAGATGTAAAGAATGCGCTCAAATACGTAAAAGAAGCCGGCTTAACTCCTGAGAAACTCAAAGCCCTTATCACTGCTAACCTGGCATATATCGATACAATCGAAGCTGACTTAGTTGAGATTCTAGCTAAACCACTCAGCGTAAAGAATCTAGCCAATATCGCTGAGCAAGTTGAAACATTGCCCGAGCAGGGAATCGGAAATTCACTACAACCCCTGCAAGACTTAGGCCATACAATCAAAGAAAGCTTGCGATTTGCCCTACAACAAGATGAAGGCACCGGTAAAACCAAGCACACAGGTAAGTGGAAGCAACGTTGGGTACAAAGTGTCGAAAGCAAAAAGGGGATGCACAAAGAGCGTGAACGAAACGAATGGTGGTTCAATTTAGCCGACGTATACGCCTCGTATCGCAATAGTCTTCATCTTCGCGGGTACTATGACTATTCTGACATGATTGTTGAAGTTATTAGCCAGCTTCAAAATAATGCAGATATGCGGGGTGATGCACAAGAGCGATTCTTGTATGTATTAATCGATGAGTTCCAAGATACGAACGCAGCCCAACTGCAGCTGGCGCACCTCATTGCTGACCACCCAAGTAGCAATGGCAAGCCTAATCTTATGGTAGTGGGTGATGATGACCAGTCTATCTACAAATTTAATGGCGCCGAACTCAATAACATGCTGTCGTTCCAGTCAAGTTATCCAGCGGCTAAGCTGGTGGTGCTAACCGAGAACTATCGTTCGAGCCAAAAAATTCTCGACATGTCGACAAAAATTATCGATCAAGTTAGTGATCGACTTGTAACACGCATGCCGAGCCTGAGTAAAGACCTTATTGCAAAAAATATTCCATCGAATTCTGGCACCATAGAACATCGTAGCTATGCAACAGAAGACCATGAGCTCAGCGGCATTGCAGATGATATTGCTACTCTATACAAACAACAAAACTCTGAGAACCATGATTCAATTGCTGTGCTTGCTCGTGACCACGCGAGCTTACGGAGAATAGCTAGTTTACTCGACAGTCGCGAAGTTGCCGTGCGCTATGAGCAGCAGAGTAATGTGCTTGAACATCCGGTTGTTCAGCAAATTCACTATATTGCATCTGCACTTGTTGCCATACAAGACGGTGATGCTGCGCAACTCGACGTGCTTTTATCTAAGATTATTAGAGGTCCCATGTGGCAGCTAAAGCCTTCTCAACTATGGGCAATAGCAACATCGGTTAAAAGAACAACCAACTGGCTAGACACCATGTTGGCTAGTAATGATGACAGGTTAGCCGAAATTGCACACTGGCTCCTGTGGCTATCACAGCAAGCAAGCAACGAACCATTATCAGTCATATTGGAGTACATAATCGGCTTACGAGCTAGTTCCGAAATTACCAGCCCCTTGCGTGAATATTATCTTGCTCACACTGCTGCCGACACAGATTACCTACAATCGCTTTCGGCCCTACGATTACTACAATCGATGGCTAATGACTTTGCGCGTAGCACATCGGCTCGTTTACAAGAATTCGTGCAGTTTATACAATTATCGATAGATAGTGGCGAGATTATTGCAGACGAAACTATTTTTGTTAGTGGTCCAAACGCGGTTGAGTTGCTAACAGTACACAAATCAAAAGGCCTAGAATTTGGTACAGTATTTGTTATCAACGCAGTTGATGGCTCATGGAAGCCAGGAACCGGAGGTCGTAAATGCCCAGCCAATCTCCCATTGCAGCCCGCTGGCGATGACATAGATGACTACGCTCGTTTGATGTATGTTGCCGCCACACGAGCTAAGCATACTTTAATCGCAGCAAGCTATCGTGAAGATATAACCAGCAAAGAAGTACTTGCTACTCCGCTCATACACGAGGCCATACCACGACGGGATATATCCGCCGAGATTACCACTCCTAGTGTTTCAATCCTTGAAGAACACCTACACTGGCCGCATCTAAATCTTACCGATGAAAAACGTAACCTCAGTGCACAGCTCGATAATTTTGCGCTCAGCGCCTCGTCGCTGCTAGACTTCCTTGATGTTAGTAAAGGTGGCCCCGAGTTATTTTTCGAGCGACATCTACTTCGATTACCGGAGGCACAGTCTACCAGCATGGCTTTCGGTATCGCAATTCATGCTGCCCTGGAATATGCACAGATAACTGTAAACGGTACGGGGCTACAAATAGACAAAATTCTTAGCCACTACGAAACCAGCCTTGCGAACCAATTCCTTCCCAAGCATGAACATCTACGATTCCTAGAACACGGCAAAGAATTGCTACACAAATTACTTACCAGTGAGTCTTTCTGGCTAGGCAAAGGAGGAATCCCCGAGCAAAGCATGGGCGATATCCGAGTTGGTAATGCTCAGTTAAAAGGAACACTTGATCGAATAAATATTAACGACGAAGGGCTTATTATTATCGATTATAAAACCGGTAAGCCACTTGGTAGTTTTGTCACTCGCGACCAAACAAAAGCAATCAAAGCTTGGCGCCATCGTATGCAATTAGTTTTTTACGCGTTGCTAGTTTCTCGCAGTAGTCGATTCAAAGCAAAATCTATCACGGGTCAGATGTGGTATGTTGAAGCCGCCTCGGCTAAAGAACTTATCCGCGAGTATATCCCTAGTGCTGCCGAGCTAGAACGCATGAGCCAACTTGTGCAGGTGGTTTGGTCTAAAATCACCGAACTTAACCTACCTAATGTGACTAACTACAGTCAAGACTACACCGGTATACAAGCCTTCGAGCAAGACCTGCTGGATGGCAGGGTATAACGATATAAATATATAATCACCCTCGCGACACTGTCCTCACTTTTGAGAGACAAAACAATTATAGTCTCTCCTGTTGCGGATGTGCCTTGAGTGGTGATTATATATCTAACGTATTATTAAATGCTACACGTAGCTACTTGCGCTTTTTGGCCGGGGCTTTTTTGGCCGTCGTCTTTGCTTTTGACTTAGCTGCAGACTTAGCCGGTGCCTTCTTTTTTGCACTCGTAGATTTAGCAGATGCTACTTTTGCGGGTGCACTTCCTGAACGATGGGGTAGTGTAGGTCGCTTGAGAGTAATCTCGTCACTAAATACCAGAGCATAGAGGTTCATGCCAAACACTGCACCAACAAGCGGGCCTACTGCATACGCCCAGCTCCATGATTGAATACCAAGTGCAACAGCAGGGTTAAGTACACCGTTAGAACCAAGTGAAGCAATCAAGATACCGATTGTAAGTGATGCACCAACGGTAAAGGCAAGCTTTGTGCCTTCATACTTTTGATATACAGCACTTGCAACACCAAAGGCGAAGACAAATGCACCCACAGCTTCAGCAATCAAAACTTTCCAAGCAAATTTTTCACCTGCAATAGTCTTGAGATCTGTGCCCATAAAATAGTTGATGAGCTTCCAAGCGGCAAAACCAGCCAACATCTGAGCTGCGATGTACAACACTGCTTTTACAAAACTTATTTTTCTAACACTCAGTAAGCCCAGTGTGATTGCTGGATTAACTTGCGCACCAGAAGATGCCCCAATTGTATGGACCAAAAGACCGAGCGTAATACCAGCAGCCAACCCGCCAAATAGTGGAAAGTTGGTACGTCCAACCATCGCATACACGGCGGTGGTCAAAACCATGACGCCCATAAATTCAGCCACCAACATGGCGACTTTTTGCCTATTAACCATTGTACCCTCCTTAGAATAACTAATGCTTAAACAATAGTACGAAGGGGCACAAAATGCAAATATCGTGTGCCGTAGTTTTTACTACTAGTGTGCCAGTGCAAATTCAGTTTGCTCGGCCGCATAGACAGGAAGGGTACCGTCGGTCAGCGTTGCAGCTGTGGCTAGGGTATAAACCAATTCGCCAAGAAACGCAGCAACCTGGTCTTGCTGATTGTCTGGATACATCTTTTCGGCAATCTCTTTCAAGCGCCATACGTCAGTTGCAAACACCTGCACATCGCCATCTGTCGCTTGACGAACGGCTTCTTGATTAACTGTTTTTCCAGCAGTCATATTAAGAATAATAAACATTTCTTTATGATCATCACGTAACACTTTAGTGATTTTATCGTGTCCTTTGATATCCTGTGAAACTTGCTTACCAGAATATTCTTGGCCACTTATCTTTGTAAGGGTTGACTCAAAACGATTGAATACAGCGTCGAGACCATCAGTCGGGATGCCAAGTGCATCAATAGTTTTGGCAATTTCATCTTTATACTTGATTGCATTGGTAATAATGGTTGGTGCTTTATCGATTGCTCCACAACCACAATTCTCACCATGAGCGTGCTCATCAGTATGGGCGCCATACCCAATTAGTTTATCATCGAGGTCTGTCATGGTATCTGCGAATTCCTTATTGAGGTTATCTGCAGTCATGCCCGATACACCAATCCGCGCAGCCATACCCATTGTTGCGCCGCCGCCAAAAACTTTGGCACGATGCAATGAAGGTTTATCTATTTCTTCATGACCATACAGAATGGTTCCGGCTTCACGACCATCACCACAGCCATCATCTTGAATCATATTACCGTCACTATCGGTACTAACGTCTACCAGAATTACGTCAGATTCGATAACCTCAACGGCCTTCTGTATTTTCTCTAAACCAACAACTTCACTTGCTTCTTTATAAGAAATTGAACCGTCGCCATATCCAATACCATCAGTAATTTTTGTAACTTCAGTATGTGCTTGTAATTGTTCGGCCATCTCCGCTCCCATGATTTCATTGCGCCACGCTGCTCCTTGAGCAGCTAGCTCTCCATTTTCTGTCATTATATTTATCTCTTGCGTTATATTTCTTCTGACCGAGTAATGTTACGCCTGTTACATGCTTTTTTCAAGAGTGATTGATGGTACACTATATGTAGAGTACTTACTATGGATATAGCACCAGATAGCACCCAGACCCGCGTTGTTCTCGACATTTTGCCAACTGTGCGTCACAGATGGGAACTGCCTACGCAGCGTCTATGGGCCCAACGAATTTGGTCTATCCTTAGGCAAGGTAACCCAAACCTAGTGCACGTAGTCGACACCGCTACACAGCAGGCAAGACGGAGTATAGAGGCAGAGTTAGGTGTAGTGCAGTCAGGTGCCGATATACGCTTAACAAGAGATGAATGGGACCAGGCTATCAACAGTATTGCGCATGCTGCAAGTGCTGTGACCGCATATGCGCTTGCTGAAGCTCACAATGAGATTGCAGGGCTAGAAGCAAACATGACGCAACCAGACCCTGCATAACCTGTAGTGTGTATCTAACGGCGTTTTTGACGACGTAAGCCAGCGACTTGCAGGCGCACTGCTTGACGGTCTACAAGGTTTTGAGCATGTTGCAAAGAGATAGTGTCTTTTGCCTCACGGCGAAGATTCTGGGCATGGTCGAAGGCTTTTTGTGCCTCGGCTTCGTTGATTTCATCTTCGCGGTCTGCTTCGTCAACCAGTACACGCACTTTATTATCGGTAACTTCAATAACTCCACCGTTAGTGGCAAAGTACTCCAGCTTAGTGTCGGGGTCGCCTTGTTTACGACGTACACTTATAACGCCGGGGCTAGCGATGCTGACTAGTGGCATGTGGTGAGGGAAGATAGCGATATATCCATCGGCCGTAGGTAATACAACCTCATATACATCTTCGCCAAACTTAGCCCCGTCAAGTGTTACCAGTTCAAAATTTATCATCCTAGTACATCCTCGGGCGACACACCAAGCAGGGTTGCAAGTTCATGGCCAACACGTATTTCAATCTCTCTGTAGTGCGGGTCATCTGCACGTTCGCCTGTTCTACGACCATTACCCTCAGTAGCAAAATCGTATCTACTATCGATTAATCGTCGCAGCTCACCGAGCTCTTCGAGATATTGCAGGGAACTGCCATAGCCCCGATTTAGGGCCTCTTGATCATAGTCTACGTAACACATTTGGTCACCCGCTCCGCCGCCCATTATTTAACCTCGCTAATTTTACCCTTCATATAGAAGGCACTTTCTGGCTTGTCGTCGTGTTTGCCTTCAAGAATTTCTTTAACGCCTTTAACGGTTTCAGCAAGTGGCACGTATGTACCAGGGATGCCGCTAAAGACTTCTGCTACATGGAATGGCTGGGTAAGGAAACGCTGCAAGCGACGAGCGCGTGCAACCGTCTGCTTGTCTTCATCGCTCAGTTCTTCCATGCCAAGAATAGCGATAATGTCTTGGAGATCTTTGTAACGCTGTAGGATGCGTTGCACTTCACGAGCTACATTGTAGTGTTCTTCACCAACGATTTCTGGGTCTAGGATTGTACTACCCGAATCTAGCGGATCGACAGCAGGATACAAACCAAGCTCAGTTAATGCACGGTTCAGGGTGATAGTCGAGTCGAGGTGGGCAAAAGTTGTAGCCGGGGCAGGGTCAGTAAGGTCGTCTGCTGGCACATAGACTGCCTGTACAGAGGTGATTGAGCCTGACTTTGTAGAAGTAATGCGCTCTTGCAAGCCACCCATTTCTTGAGCAAGGTTTGGCTGGTAACCTACAGCAGATGGTAGGCGACCCAACAAAGCAGATACCTCGGCACCCGCCTGGGTGAAACGGAAAATGTTATCTACGAACAGCAATACGTCTTTACCCTCGTCACGAAAACCTTCTGCAATGGTTAGGCCAGAAAGACCAACGCGCAAACGAGCACCTGGGGGTTCGTTCATTTGCCCAAAGACAAGGGAAGTCTTGTCGAGCACACCTGATTCTTCCATCTCATAGTACAGGTCGTTACCTTCACGTGTACGTTCGCCAACACCGGCAAACACTGAAGTACCACCATGCTCTTTGGCGATGTTGTTGATAAGCTCTGTAATAAGCACAGTTTTACCCACACCCGCACCACCAAACAGGCCTACCTTACCACCTTTAGTCACAGGACAAATAAGGTCGATGACTTTAATACCAGTTTCTAGAACTTCTGTTACACCAGATTGTTCGCTGAGCTTTGGCGGCTCGCGGTGAATTGGAGCACGCTTCTTAAAATCGTCTTTTTTGCCATCGATTGGCTGACCAAGCACGTTGAACATACGGCCCATTGTTTCCTTACCGACAGGCACACTAATCGGTGCGCCGGTATCAACAACCTTCATACCTCGCTTCAAACCATCGGTAGAACCAAGAGAAATAGTACGGACGCTACCTTCACTCAAGTGCTGAGCAACCTCAAATACTAAGGTCTTGCCATTACTCTCTACTTCAATTGCGTTATAAATTGCTGGAAGATGACCTTCGGTAAATTCCATATCGACGACCACACCCACGATTTGGGTGATAACGCCGTCTTTTGTTTTTTCTGCTACTGCCATAATGCTCCTTTATCTTACCTGATTCGCTTCGTCCCATGTAATAGCGGGCTCTAGCTGATTACCATTTCTCTCTAATATTTCGTCCAGTACCTCGGTGGTAATTTCACGTAATCCTTGTGCCCCTCGTACTTGCCCCAACCATTCAGCTGTTGCATGCCTCCGACTATCGCCGACCTCAAGACCGGCGTACATACCGGAACCTTCCTCAGCATCAAGCGGTACCGCCTCTGGGACAGGGCTACCTGCTACGATTTCGAGTATGCCGAATGCTACGACCCGCGCAGTCTCTAAAGTCTCTTTAGTCGTCGAACGTGTTCGTGCAATTGTCTTTTCTATTCTATCGGTGAAGTTATCGAAACGAACGAGCGCTCCTCGCCCTAAATTGGCCATGGTCACACCAGCCCTAACACCAGGAGCTCGTCGTGCTGCAGAAATTTGATCATACGGAGATGAATAACCATCTGCCATTTCGATTGCAGCTGCCGATGCAGAACGAGGTTCTTGCCCCGGGTGCATTATTGCGGTCATTTTATTGCCTCCGCACCACCAGTGATTTCGGCAAGTTCTTGTGTAATTGCCGCTTGACGGGCTGTATTAAACGCCAGAGTTAAATCTTCAATAAGATCACTAGCGTTATCGGTGGCATTTTTCATAGCCATCATGCGCATTGATTGTTCTGATGCAGCTGATTCCATAAATGCCTGGTTTAACTGTGATTCAATCAAACGCTCAGTAATTTCTTCAAGTACCACTTTTGGAGATGGCTCAAATACCGCTTGCTCCAGGTCTGGAGATACTGGGTCGTCTACATACGCAGCAGGCAACAGTCGTTCAACCGTTACTTCTTGAGAGATACTCGATTTGTAATCAGTATAGGTTATGTCTACCACATCAGCCTCGCCCTGAACGAACTTCTGAACAACCGTATCAAGAATAGGCCGAATATCGTTTGCAGTTGGGTGGTCAGGGAAGTCTTGATAGGCAGCAACAACAGTCACGTGTTCAAATCGTACGATAAATCGTGCACCTTGCTTACCAATAACAATTGCTTCGCTAGCGATACCAGCTGCTTTATCTTGCTGCAATTCACGGGTTAGCTGTTTGAGAATATTACTGTTGTAAGCACCAGCCAAACCACGATTACTTGTTACGATAATATGCAACCGTGTTTTAACTGGTCGCTGCACATACAATGGATGCTTTCGCACATCAGTCAATTCTCGCAGACGGGCCAAAATCTGGCGGGCCAAATTACGGTAATCACGACTTTTTACAGCTAACTCTTGGGCACGACGCATCTTACTAGCACTCACCAATTCCATAGCCTTGGTAATTTGCTTGGTGCTCTTAACGCTAGTAATACGTTGCTTAAGTTGCTGTCGACTAGCCATTGCTATGCTTCCTTATGTCCTTCAGCGATATCTTGGGCGACCTTCAGGATAGTTTTCTTCATATCGTCTGTTGGTTTATCACCTTTGCCTAGAGTCTCAACCATTGCTTTATGCTGACTCTTGAGCTCTTGGAGTAGAGAAGCTTGAGCTGCCTTAATCTTGGCCACCGGCACTCCATCAAAAGCACCTTCGGTTGCCGCCATCAAGCTGGCAGTTTGCTCCCATACGCCGAGCGGTGAGTATTGTGGTTGCTTCAGCAACTCGGTCAATCGCTGACCACGCTCAATCTTTGCCTTTGTTTCAGCATCAAGGTCACTACCAAACTGTGCAAAGGCAGCAAGTTCACGGAACTGCGCCAGATCAAGTCGGAGTGAACCAGCAACTGACTTAACAGCCTTAGTTTGAGCAGCACCACCCACGCGTGACACAGAAAGACCAACTGACACGGCCGGTCGAATACCTTGGTTAAACAAGTTTGTTTCCATGAAAATCTGACCATCGGTAATTGAAATCACGTTTGTAGGAATGTAGGCAGAGATATCGCCTGCCTGGGTCTCGATGATTGGCAGAGCAGTTAAACTACCGCCACCCTTGGCATCACTCATCTTTGCGGCACGCTCAAGTAAACGTGAGTGTAGATAGAAGACATCACCAGGATAAGCTTCGCGGCCCGGTGGACGACGGAGCAGGAGCGACATTTGACGATAGGCTACTGCGTGTTTAGAAAGGTCATCGTAGGTAATCAAGGCGTGTTGACCGTTGTCACGGAAATATTCACCAATGGTTGCACCTGCATATGGAGCTAGGTATTGCAATGAGGCAGGGTCTGAAGCACTGGTGGCCACCACAATAGTTTGGTCCATTACACCTTCACGCTTCAGGCGTTCAATGATACGAGCTACTTTGCTGAGCTTCTGGCCAACAGCAACGTAGATGTTAATAACACCAGTCTTTTGTCGGAACTGGTTAATCATGGTATCGACAGCAATGGCTGTCTTACCAGTCTGACGGTCGCCAATAATAAGCTCACGCTGACCACGACCAATTGGCACCATAGCGTCGATAGCCATCAATCCAGTCATCAACGGTTCACCAACACTCTTTCGATCGAGTACACCAGGGGCAACTTGCTCAACAAGACCCATCTGTTTTGTTTTGATTGGACCTTTATCATCGAGTGGTCGTCCGAGCGGGTCAACAACACGGCCAACGAGTTCTGGACCAACAGGGATTTCCATAACGCGACCGCTTAATTTAGCACGCATGCCAGCTTTAACATCGACGTCAGAGCCCATTAGTACAGCACCAATTTCACCTTCTTGCAGGTTAAGCGCAAAAGCCGGTACCGTCTTACCCTCGGCTTCAATTTCAATCATTTCATTGTAGCCACAATTTTGTAGGCCATAAATCCAAGCTACACCGTCACCAATTCTGGTAACGATGCCGACACTTTCAATTTCTGGGCTGGTTTTTAAATCAGCAATAGCTGCCCGAATGTCTGCGCTTAAATCCTTAATATTAATGTCTGTTGCCATGGTCTCTCCTTAGGTGGTCTGGTTTTTAAGCCGTTGCAATTGTCGGCGCACGGTCAAATCTAACTGCTGATCTGCTGTGGTTAATCGCACACCGCCAATTACATCGGTATTGATGGTTTCTTGAATAATAACTTCTTTCGCGCCAGTCTCGGCTTGGAAAATCTGAGTAATTTCTGCAATTTGCTGAGCTACTAAAGCGTGAGCTGTTTCGGCGTGAATATACAGTTTTGCTTGGCTAGTCATAAGCTGTCGTTCGACATCGCGCAAAATGGCATTAACATCGCCAAGACGCCGCTCTTCGATTAAATATGCTGCTAACGATACAGCGACTTCTTTGGCAGGTTTGCCGGCATTAATGTCTGCAAGCAAGGCACGAGCAATGGTTGAATTAGATTCTTTTGCCATTACGCTCGTACCTTCGCTAATGCACGTTCAATAAGTGATGCATCTTTCTTAGCATCGACTTTTTCGTCGATAATAACTTCTGTTGCTTCTGAAACGAGTGCCAGCATTTCACCGCGCAATTCTTTACGTGCTGTTTGCATTTCACGCTCGATTCGTGCGGTTGCATCCTTAAGCATGCCATCCACTTTTTTAGCAGCCGACTCTTCGCCCTCTTTAATAATCTGCGTAGCATCTTTCTGTGCCTGAGCAAGAATTTCATCTGCTTGAGCTTTTGCCTTATGCTGCATGCCTTTTAGTTCTTCATCGAACTTTTCTTTTGCAGATTGCATCTCGATACCTAAAGCTACACCCTTATCGATAGTCGTGCGTCGCTTCTCGAGCGTATCTACAATACCGCGCAGGGCAAACTTCTTTAGGATAAGGAACAGCAATACAAAAGTGCCCGCTTGCAAAACAATAGCCTTGGGATCAATACCAAGTACAGCAATACCTTCTTTTTCGGCGGCTTCGGCTGCAAATAATACTGTTACTGGGTTAATCATATGTTCTTTGTCTCTTATCTCTTACTAGTAATGGGCCGGGTGATTACTCACCCGGTCTCCCATTAGATAGCTTATTTTACGATGATAGCGCCTAGAAAAGCTAGAAGCGCGGTAACCTCAATCATAGCCGCAATAATAACGACCTGACCAGCAGCTTTACCAGCTTCTGGGTTACGTCCGAGTGCTTTCATGTAGTTTGCGCCTACGTAAGATAGACCCAATGCAGCACCTAGAAAGGCGATGCCGAGCATGAATGCTTTAGCTGCGGTTGGATTCCATCCACCTTTTACAGCTACTTCTGCTGTCTCTGCAGCAAATCTTGTGATTGTTGGAACCATTATAGTTTCCCCTTGTTGTTTACCGCACGGGCCCCGAAGTAATCAGAACTGACGTGAGGATATTTAAAAATTTTAATGGCTTGTGCCGCCCTCGAGTGCGTCGACCACAGGGTCGACCTCATGGGAAGCATGCTCGTCATCATGGCCATGTGCTATCGCGAGACCTAAGTATGTGGCGCAAAGCACCGTAAATACATAGGCCTGGATGCAGGCAACCAGGATTTCGAACATCGCGATTGGCAAAATCGTAAATGATTGAAAATCTTTACCAATATAGGCAAAGACTGCAATCAAGATTTCACCGACAACGGTGTTCAAAAACAATCGAAGACTTAAACTAATCATACGAGTAAACTCACCAAACACCTCGAGCAATCCAATAAACATGTTAACCGGGTTAAACGGCTTGTCGGTAAAGTAGTGCTTGAGGTGACCTAGAAAGCCAGACTCTTTAATAGACAGGTACTGGACGGTTC
Source organism: uncultured Candidatus Saccharibacteria bacterium (assembly GCA_964409615.1). GTDB lineage: Bacteria > Patescibacteriota > Saccharimonadia > Saccharimonadales > AWTP1-31 > AWTP1-31. Next base: position 97,230 of record CAYPDT010000002.1, read on the forward strand.
CGATGCCGACAACTGCCATGGCGATGGTGCCATTCAAGTCGGCGGTAAAAGCGCGCAGCAAAGGGAAAGTACCTTCTTGAGTAGTGGCGTTAATGCCAGGGCCAACCCATGGCATGATACCCATGATGTTATTAAAGATAATGAACAAGAAGAAAGTACCGAATATAGGTGCGTACTTGGCTGCCTTTTTGCGTGAGCCAAGTGGGCCTTCAATTAAACCTATAACAAATTCAACTAGAATCTCAATCAACTGAGTAATACCACGGACAGCTGTAACGCGGACTTTTTTGCGACTGAATAGACCCAGTAATACGAGCAATAGAGCGCAGATTACGCCATAGATTGTTGAGTTAGTGACGGGGAAGCCGGCAATCTTAAAGACTACTTCGGGGGCCAGTGCAATATGCGGACCATCCTCAGAAGCGAGGCGACTCAGGGTAGCACTTAACATACCCCTCCATTCAGTTCACACTCATAGGAGTTCGTCGTCAGCATTGTGGCGGCGATACAGATACTCATCTTTCGGCAGTATAACAGGAGTAAATTATCTATTCAATATCTACTTTAGACAAAATGAAAAACAAATGCTCTAGCCAGCTTTGTGAAAGGTGTACAATATAATCATGAGCATTACACTATACACTTCGCCAGCCTGTGCCTATTGTCATATGGCACGTGAGTACTTAAAGAGTAAAAAACTAAAGTTCAAAGAATACGACATTGCTGATAATCCTAAGGCGCTCGAATGGGTAAGAACCAATGTCGGGCAAATTGCTACCCCTGTAATAGATATTGATGGCACTATAATTCTGGGCTTCGACCGGCCACAAATCGACCTAGCATTACGAGCCTAAACGCTATATATAGGGTTTGTAGTTTACACAACAGCGCTATTTTTGTATAATCCTTAGTCAAGGAGGAACAGCTATGGCCGAGCCAGTTCATGAGAACATCGAGGTTTTGATGCACCATACCAGAGTGCCCCAAACCCCGGCAGAACTTTTATTTGTTGATTTTGGAGATACGCAACCACCCAGCCCAAATCTAGCAACGGTTGAAATTGAAATATTCGAATGTGAAGCACCAGAAATGATGATGGCAAGTTTAGGTGCTGCCGGACTAGTGTTACCGCAAGGACGTCTAGGTAGTGTACGCGCAGAGCTTCGAGCCCTAGAGCAGCATGATGAGGTAGAAGATCAACGTAAATCTATTCTCGAAGCGGTAATTGCACGCCATAAAATGGCTCAAGTAATGATTAGCGGGGCGCTCCGTGAGTTCACTGCAACATATACTACGCCTCGAGCCGCTGCATCCGATGAGGGGATGACGGGTTTTAATCTGAATCACGATGCCTACACAGCCCTCAAAGAACGAACCGATAGGTTCAAAGAGCTAGCGCCATTGGCCGTTATATTGGGCCTTAAGCCTGCGGTAAGTCGTGGAATTATTGCCGAGGCAGATAGAACAACTGCCGAGCGAGGTATGCGAGTTCTGTATGACCAAGCAACTCGAAGCAACGATGCGCGTGTAGCGTAGTACACTAGGTTCATGAGTTTTGAAGATTATAAAACCAAAGAGTCTGTAGTTATTGTCTATACCGGTGACAGCAAAGGCAAAACGAGTGCCAGTCTGGGCCTGTTAGTCCGGGCCCTTGGAAACCGTTGGAACGTAGCGTTTATACAATTTATTAAATACTGGGGAGTGGGGGAGCATGTCTTCATTCGGGACATCCAATCACTCTACAAAGATCAGTTGTACTTTTTCAAAGGAGGCAAGGGCTTCTATAAGGCTGGCGACCTTAGCCCACAACACATCAGTGAAGACCAACACAAGCAGGCAGCTCAAGAAACCTACGACCAAGCCTACCAGCGGGCAACGAGCGGAACGTACGACCTGGTTATATGCGATGAGATTAATAACGCTGTCAACGACGGACTTATCACCAAAGCACAGCTCAAGAAACTAATTACCGATAAAGCCAAGAACACAAGCTTATGTATGACGGGCCGGAACTTTCCCAAAGACCTACTGCCACTGGTTGACATCGCAACCAATATGACCAAAATTAAACACCACTTTGACGAAAAATACCTGGCTAACCCAGGAATTGATTACTAAATATATTCAAAACACATAATTGTTAATTTATATATTTAGTGTTAAAATAATATAAATGGATGTTTCTAATGGTTTAGCTCTGGATGGCGTAGCACAAGAGTGTTATGAAGCCTTTTTACGTACCAATTCAGAACAGACTCAAGACGAACTACTCCGAGCTATGCGCCTTAGCGAGGGGATTCTAGGTCTTCTCACGATTCAGAGCCCTGAACATGTTTCAGAAGTACCCTTGAGCCTAGGAGGGCTTCTTGTTGCACGAGAAGTCGTAAGTGATATAGAAGTCCAGGACGCTGAGCCAAGCGCTGAGCGTGAGCTGTTTATACAGTGGTTCGAAAAGGGTATAGAAGCCTTTCAGCCAGAACCAATTTTGCATTCTGAAAAGGCAGAATTGTTTGCACTGGCATGGCAGGCTCAACAGCGACCAAATGGCGACAAAGCAGAAAAACTGCGTATCATTAATGCACGTGCTGATTTAATTGAGCGCTTAACAGGCAAGCGTTACGAATCAGAAGAAACGTACCATGGTATTTCTATGCTTGATATCTTTCAAACCGCGCACTGGATACGTGGCGGGCACCCCGACGGCACAATGGGCGAAGAGCGAGCAGTCGACCCTGTAGATGTTTATGCGTTAAACCCATCGTTATATAAGTACAGTCAGGAACAAATAGCACGTTCCGCGCAGCGACTTGCGGATAGTTCTGGAGCACCTATTGATAAGATTTTGACTTCTGCACATCGAGGAATTTATCGTGGCATCAATAATGCACAGCAAATTGATACTGAGTTAGCAAAAATGCGAGAACTGGGCATTCTACATCATGCAAAGCGGCGACCTGATATCTTCAATTACCCGCTAAAAGTTCTATTAGAAAAAGAAGACCAGTACGTTGCCATGGGAATACCGCTTGAAGTTATTCGGTCAGAAGCAAAATTCTATGTGTATAAACCAGAAACTATTCTCGACCGCATTCAACTAGTTGACAGTGCGCTCGAAGCAGCGGCAGGCTATCTATCACCTCAGGAGCGGCAATTTATCGGCCAAGAATTTAGGTCAAAACCGCGACTTATAATCGACTGCGGACGCCCAAAAATCGCAGCTACAATTGCTCTAATACAACAGTATGCTACTCCTAGGCAGTGGGCAGAAGTTAGAGCCCAGATGAAACCAGACAATCCGTTTTCGATGTATGCATCAATTCTGCAAGCTTTTGGTAGGCTAAGACTTTCTGTTATCGAAACGGAGTTTTTAGCATCACCCGATGCAAACTTATTCCTGACTGCCCGACAAATCATAAATGCCGGCAAGGTTGAGCAAGCTCGGCGACGCCGAAGCGCAAAAACGCGTAACCAAGAGTAATGTACTTTTGTAGCAAGGCACGCTACGATTAGGATATGCAACCTGTTTTTTATTTACTGCTCGGATATCCGGGATCCGGCAAAACAACTGCTTCTAAATTAATCCACGAACTAACTGGTGCCGTGCATTTGTGGGCCGACCACGAGCGGCGGCAACGCTTTGAAACACCGAAGCACACCAAAGAAGAACACCTTGCCCTATATAGCGAACTCAATAAACAAGCTCGTGAATTATTAAGCGAGGGTAAGAGTGTGGTGTACGATACCAACTTTAACTTCTACAAAGACCGGCAACATATGCGAGAGATTGCCCAAGCTAACAATGCACGAGTAGAACTCATTTGGGTACAAACACCCTTGGAAGTTGCTAAGCAGCGAGCTACGCAAAATGCTCATTTACAAGGCACTCGTGTGCTAGGTGATATGTCTGAAGAGACCTTTGAGCGAATGGCCAATCACCTGGAGCGACCACAAAGCGATGAAGCATGCATCGAACTTGATGGCACCAAACTAACAGCAGACTATATAACCAAAAAACTGCACTTGGGCGAATGAGTCGACGAAAAAAAGCAACGCAAAGCCTTATTGTTGGCTTATTAGTCTTGGGGCTGAGTTTTGCGCAACAGCAAGGCTGGCTTAAATCTGCGACAAAACAGGCCGAACAAGCGCAACCCGGTTTGTACCGAGTGGTCACATTTACCGACGGAGATACAATTTCGGTAGACATGAATGGTACAACCGAAAAAGTCAGACTTATTGGTGTAGATACGCCCGAAACTCACGACCCGCGTAAAAGTGTCCAGTGTTTTGGCCAGGCTGCCGCTGATTATACCAAACGACTTATTGGCAACAGTTCGGTTCGGCTAGAGGCCGACCCAACCAACACCAATCGCGACCGATACAATCGGCTGCTCAGATATGTTTATCTGCCTGATGGACGACTGGTTAATGCTGAAATTATCAAACAGGGATATGGATTTGCCTACGTCAATTTTCCATTTACCAAACTTGAGGAATTCAAGGGCTATCAAAAAGAGGCTGAGCTAGCCAAACTTGGTTTGTGGGGAAGCTGTGAAGTAGTTAATCAAAGCAATGGCCAAGAACGCACCAGCGACCAGTAGGTCAATCGAAGGGTAATCGCCGAGCTTTATTACGGTTAGTAAGTAATTTTTTGAGTGAATACTTACCCGTATCTGTATCGTAAGATAACGCCAGTGGTCTGAGGATTATATAGCCCACAAAGTACACAATCACGGCAACGGATGAGCCGATGGTACGAATACCGTGCTGTTTATAGGTAACACTTTGCAGACGAATGTAACGCAAAAAATCGCTTGGTGTATCTGAATACCGGCGGGCCGACATTCCGGCCCGCATAGTTACATCGTATTTCAGTTTCTGGCCTTTTTGAAACAGGTGAATAGCCATGTCGGCATCTTCAAATATGTACGTCTGCACGCATAATCCGGCTTTAATATCATTCCAGGCTGTTCGGCGAATTGCCATATTGGTTCCGAATAAAAAAGGGAAGTTCTTTTCGTGTTGGAATAAGTTATTCTTAAAGAAATGCTCAACTTTATGGTTTTGTGGCGACCACGGCATGTCGTACCAGTGCGATGAGCCCGTGGCAGCGGCAACCGTCTTGTCTGACATAATATCTTGTACGCGTGCTACCCAATCAGGTTCTAGGCGAGTGTCGGCATCGATACGTCCCAGCACATCACCCTTAGCGGCATTCAAGCCCTTGGTGCGTGCGTATAATACGCCCTGACGTTTTTCATGAATAATCTTCACACCCTTAAACTGTTTAGCGACCGCTAACGTCTTATCAGTAGAGTTATTATCAACAATAATTATCTCGATTGGCTTCACCGTCTGCTGCATAACCGCATCGAGACAAGCGGATAGCGTTCGCTCTTCGTTATAAACTGGTATAATGATGGAAACTGTTAGTGCTTTAGCCATAAATTATGCATACGCAATACATAGATAGTACCAAATGAAACAAAAAACACCCGCCAAACCAACAAAACGAAGTGAGCTGCGCAAAGAACGAGAATTGCTCAACCAACACTATGGTCAAAAAGAGAATCGCCGTTTTCATCGGCTACTTAGTAAGGTCCGTCTAGAAAAACCGCACATCTGGTGGCGCGAACAGAAAATCTGGCAAAAAATTGGCATCATCATCGCAATTATTGTGATGTTATTTGTCGGTTCTGCTTATGGAATTGCTCGATGGTATATTGCCACTCAAGCCCACAAAGACTTTAAGTTTGGCGCTACTTTTATACCACGTTACGCACGTTACCTGGGGGTAGAACCCGAAGAGACTATGCAGGCCATGATTGACGACCTCAACATTCGCCATTTCCGCTTGGTCAGTTATTGGGACGATATCGAAAAAACACCAGGTCAGTACGATTTTACCGAGCTAGACTGGCAGTTCGAAAAGATTCGCAAAGCTGGTGGTACCGTTTCGCTATCCATCGGTCTACGGCAGCCACGGTGGCCAGAATGTCACATTCCAGACCGCTTCAAGAATCAACCTAAGGATGTTTGGTATCCTGACTTAAAGAAATTTATTGGCACCGTTGTGGAACGCTACAAAACAAGTCCAGTACTGGATACGTGGCAGCTCGAAAATGAGTTTTTCTTGAAAGTCTTTGGCAAATGCCCCGATTTTAGCCGCGACCGTTTAGTTGACGAGTTTAATTATGTCAAAAAGCTCGACCCTAACCATCCAATTATCGTCACCCGCAGCAATAATGCCTGGGGGTGGCCAATCAACGAACCGCACCCGGATATTTCCGGCGTCTCTGTCTATAAACGTGTGTGGGATAAGACTATTACCAAGCGTTATTTTGAGTATCCATTCCCAGCCTGGTTCTATGCGTTTTTGGCAGGTGGCAACAAGCTAATCACCGGCAAAGACTTAATTATCCACGAGCTGCAAACTGAGCCGTGGGGGCCAGACAAAGGCATTCCCGAGATGACCATTGAAGAACAGAACAAATCGCTTAATGCTGAGCGATTGACCAACCGAATACAATACGGCAAAGCAACCGGCATGCGCGAAATTGACCTGTGGGGTGTTGAAGTCTGGTACTGGCGTAAAACCGTCAAGCAAGACCCAAGCCTGTGGGAAGCTGGTAAAGCTGCAATCCGCGACCAACAGTGCCACGATTGCTATTTACCGCGTGATTAGCCGGTATACTAAAGGAATGCAAGTTGGAGCAAGCCTGTCTATTAAACAATGTCGTAATTTTGGGCTCGACCACCAGAAAGTCTTAACGTCAGCCATTAAAGACTTAGGCATTACTCGATTCCGCCTGATGAGCTACTGGAATGAGATTGAGAAATCTCCGGGTACATATGATTACTCGTACTTAGATGCACAATTTAAGATAATCACTAAACACCAAGGGACCGTCACATTGTGCCTGGGCGCACGCCAGCCACGCTGGCCGGAGAGTCACTGGCCAGACTGGACAAAAACCATGACCAAACAAGCTCGGAATCAAGCACTTTATAGCTTTATCGTGCAGACTGTTGAGCGCTACAAACAGGAGTCATGCTTGGTAAGTTGGCAGCTCGAGAACGAGGCACTCCTGAAAAACTTTGGCGAGGCAGGCGACTTCGACCGTAAACGACTGCGCCATGAATTCGCCCTAGTTAAAGAACTAGATAGTTCACGCCCAGTCATCATGACTACTAGCACTAGCTGGGGTATACCGCTTAGACGGCCGATACCAGACATCGTAGGGTTCTCATTTTACCGAATAACTTTCGACAAAGGGGCATACCGTAAGTCAATCTATCAACCATGGATATTCAAACTCCGTGCCTGCTTAATTCGGGTACTTTGGCGCAAGGCGAGCTTCATTCACGAGCTCCAAGCCGAACCATGGGGGCCTAAAAATATCTGGGAAATGCCAGAAAGCGAACAAGACAAGTCCATGAGCACTGAAATACTCAGCAGCAATGTTATCAGTGCTCGAAGGACCAATCTGCACCCAATAGACTTGTGGGGGCTTGAGTGGTGGTATTGGCGCAAGCAACAGGGCGACACAAGCAAGTGGCGAACTATAAAAAAGATTATCAAATAATATAATTAAAGTTTTGTCGATTCAGTGTTTTCGGCTACAATACAAAGATGGCAAAGAAAAAACAAAGCCAGCCGAAAACTATCAGCAACCGTCGCGCACGACACGATTACGACCTTGACGACAGTATACTGGTAGGCATTATCCTGACCGGAGCAGAGACCAAGGCACTACGCCATGGGCACGGTCAACTTCGTGGCGCCTATGTAACCGTCAAAGACCAAGAACTGTGGCTTATTAACGCTACTATTTCAGCCATGCCGGGCATTGCCATCGAAGAAACAGCCCAGACACGCTCACGCAAACTCCTAGCTAAACGTAAAGAAATTGATAAATTGATTGAAATCAAACACCAGGGCCGAACAATAGTCCCGCTAGAAATCCTAACCCAAGGCCGTTATATTAAAGTTCGCATCGCTGCCGGTCGCGGCAAAAAGCAGTACGACAAGCGGCAAACTCTTAAAGCCCGTGATGAAAATCGACAAGCTCACGCTGCCATCAAACAACACGCTCACAATTAAGGTAAATACAGATTATAAGCGCAGGGTAGTGTGGTATAACATAAGGAGTAACCACAAGGAATATACATGCCTCCCCAAAATAACAGCCCACTATCACCAGTCCAACCCGAGACTCTTCAGCAGCCGACTACACCCCCATCCGGTACACCCAGTACATTACCAGATTCACCGCTATTTTCGGGTGGGGCACCAACGCCACCAACAAAATCTAACAAAAAATTAATCCTTGCCACAATTGCTTCGCTTTTGGTTTTCGGTGCAGGTGCCGCAGGCTACTTCGTATTCAAGTCAGACAAAAAGTCCACGCCATCTGCTAATACCGTCACCACTAACAAGGATGATAAAAACAAGACGAATCCAGAAGCTGAAAACATTACTAGAACCTGTCTTGCGACGCCAGACTACAACTCACTCCTTGGTTACGACAACGACATAGAGTTCACCGCTGAAAACATGCACACCGACAACGTACATTTTATGGCAGATTCTGCCGAATATGAAGATTCCTCAGAGACAGGTACTATAGACAATTACGCAACTTGGATTAAAGAAATTTCTAAGAAAAAGTTCGTCCACCTAATACTTGAAGGGGGTACTAACGACGTAAATACCGACGCCAGCAGTTTGAACCTCGCACAAGCACGGGCCAACAAAGTCAAAACCGATTTGGTAGCGGCTGGCGTACCAGAAAATCTTATCAGCACTCGAGTAATGGAAAAGCAAAGTGATACGCAAGTGAGTGGTATTGACCGCGTGGTAGTTCTGTACGTAGACCCAACTTGCTCGTAAACTGCTTTTTGTATTGCGTCAACCGCCTCTGTTAGGTATAATTCCTCGGTCGCTACATTTGTAGCATGCACATTTATTCTATAGGCGATGAGAACTTGTTAACTCAAGATTCTCATTGTTATTCCCGGGTAGCTCAATGGTGGAGCAAGAAGCTGTTAACTTCGAGGTTGCCAGTTCGAGTCTGGCCCCGGGAGCCAAATGCAAATCAACACATAAAGACCGAGTTCCTATGACCGGTCTTTTTTGTTTGGTTTACCTCTGTTAAATCACCCCTAAAATGACCCAGACCGTGTAGCATTATGGTGGCTCAGCGGACATTTAAAAGACCGAGTTCCGAGACCGTACCAAACGACCTATACCTCTGTTATTTCGGTTCGTGACCTGTCGCCATCAAAATTAAACAAAAAAGAGCACAAAACTTGGGTTGTTATAAGGCTCTAAGCTAGGCCGATCTTGCCGCCTTTTAGGGCGAATTTGGTATGAATGCCTTGAACCAATTCAGTTATCAATTTGGCGTTGGTCGATGACAGTACAAAGTCAGCATATGTCGCTAACGGTTGTAACTTATCTGTAGAAACGCCATGTTTTGTGAGATGAAAGAGCATTATCTTTTGATGCTGAGCCATGTGTTTGCGGATATCGTTTGAAACTTCAATTTTATCTGCGTTTTCGATGATGTATTTTTTAATCTGCTCTTGTACATCATGCTCATTCATATATTTTTCAGGGCAGTTATAATCTCGCTTTTTTGTGCACCTGTAGAATACATATCTCTTATTGGTCCCGTCTTTAAGAATCTTGTGTTTATCTTCGCCAACGACACTACAGCCACAAGTACCGCATACCAGCAGACCTTTGAAGGCGAAGGTCTTTACACCCCAGCCACCTTTGTAATCGGCTCGACCCGTATGGATTTGATCGTAGAGTTCTTTGGTGATGAGCGGTTCATGCGCGCCTTTATACCAATTACCTGATTTATCTGGCCATTCAAACTCTCCATAGTAAAAAGGTGTGTTTAGTATCATGAATACTTGCGACAAGGATATGTTTTTGCCTGATCGATTCGTGCATCCGGCTTCTTTCAGCCATGCCTTTATTTCTCGTCCTGCGGCACCTTGTGCTGTTTTCTCAAATATCTGCTTAACAAATGGTGCTCTCTCGGGATCCTGCACAATATCTTTGACTCCACCAAAAGCTCGGTTCATATAGCCAAGCGGTGCAACGCCTGGTCGCCAACCCATCTCAAGTTTGCTTTTCATGCCACGTTTTACATTAATGCTCTTATTGTCATTTTCGAGCTTTGCTTGTGAGCAAAGAATCATGAGCAGGAACTTTTCGTTTGGGTTATTTGTGAAAGTTTGTGAGTAAGTGCGTATATGCAAGAGCTTACCTTGATCCATAAGATCAACGACTGCTCCTAAGTCGCCCGCGTTTCGACTTAATCGATCAGGAGCCCACGTTAAGATTGCGTTATATTCATCATTTCTAATGCCAGCGAGCATTTCATTATAAGTAGGCCGTTTACCCGAATCTTTAGCCGAGTGGCTTTCTTGTAATTCACAAACTACGTTGAGCCCCTCATTCTCAGCAAGTGCTCGCATCTCATTAAGCTGCGAATCAATCGACATTGCCTGACGCTCGTCGCTCTCTGAAGATTTACGAGCATACAGGCAATATTTTAACGTCGGTTGATTGTCCAGCATGGCAAGCACAACAGTACCGCTGGGTCTTGAGAAAGTCTAGGCTATTATCTAAAGATATTTAGGGAAAACACGCGTAAAACTATCGGCTGTTTCAACTAACCATTTAATGAGCTCTTTTGAGTCACTTTCATCTAGAAAATCACCGTCATGAGTAACGATAATACGACTTGCTTTACGCTCTGGCAGTTCTTGCCAATCTAAAGTAAACCCAAGCTTTGCTTCGATATCGTCCTTTTTGACATACAACTTATGAAATAGGTCTTTATTGTCTGGGATATAAAGCTCCATAGCTACTTGTTGCTCTTTTGAATTTAACGTAGCACTTAGATGAGCTTGGGATGACCCAACTCTAATATTCTGCCAGTGCTGGGGGCGAGGGGCATGCCAACTCTTGACGTACTTTGCGGATTCTTTGCCGTACTCAATCATTCGCTCAAAAAACGCTTGTTGGTGAAGTTTAAGGTCGCTGATGCTGTTACCAGATGCACTTTGTTTTACTGTTTTAGCCCAGTCATTTGGCTTTGCAACAATATTAAATCTTGGAGCAGGCTTCGAGTCGCCGATTTTCCATGCCTCTATTTGTAACAGAAAGAAATTAGCGTTTTCAGTGGTATTTTCATTTAGCCAGTTAACAGCTTGCTCATGTTCTTCGCGAGCACGTTCAACTATCCATACTATGACTTCAGCTTGTAAGCCTGAAGCATAGGTAATGATTTTTCCTAAGTGATCATGGTTTGTTGGTTCGAGTTGATTTTCAATAACAATTTTTCGGCCACTTTCATCTTCTGCCAAAATATCTACATGAAATTGTCCAACGCCAACCTCGGTCTGCGTGTTGATAATGTCTACAGCGATCACTTCACTAAGATTTTCAATATTTTCTGGTAGTGCTAGCCACTGCGTAAAGTCGAGTGCCTCGTGTTTCCATACGTCACGTAAAGGAATTTGTACTAATTTGCTAAGTTCAATCATAAATCTATTTTAACTCAGATAGCGATATCAAGCACAAGAGGCACGTGATCACTATGCATCAGCCAGTCTTCATGTGTTCCAATTTCAAGCTTTGCATTCTGTATTAATGTCTCGGAGCCAAACACATAATCTATGTGATAACCACGCTCCGGTTGTCGATACCAAAATAGCGTCGATACAGATTCCAGTCCGTGTTCTTCGCCCGTTGTTTTGTGCCACACACTATGTTTATCGAGTTTTCTAAGCTCTTCGATATATGTAGCCCATTGCCATTCTTTTTTGGTTTTGTGATCCCAACGAACATTATTATTCATGTCGCCAATAAATATGCCAGTATCCTTACGTAGCAGGGAGTCATAATGATCCAGTGCATTTAATAAGCCTTCGACATACGTCTGCCCAGCATCTTTATGCGCCCACATAGCAAGAACATCTACTGTATCTGATTCGACTGGAATGGCCCAATGAATAGTATCGTTATAATTATCAGCTACACGGAAATTATTATCAGTGAAACCAAGTACTCCCAAACCCTTGTGCGGATTGTTACCAACCCAGTGCTTGAATATCGCATTTGTATTTTCTATGTCAGCTTTGGAACATTCTTGAAGAATCAATAAATCAGGCTTGTGCTTGAGGATTGCATTTCTTTTGTTTCGGAACGCCATGTTGCAGTTCCATGAAATAATACGCACGTTGGTCTGACAGCCTTTCCCCAGAGACTGCCATAAAAAAGTGACAGCCACGCTGGACTGTCTAGGACCCAAATAAGCATTATTCATGCCTACTCTTTTGTACGTAGCTGCCACTTTCTTGGCATGAACGTACGTAGAGTCCTCTACGGGTTAATACTTATTTAGATCCTAGACAAGTATTATTATACCGCTGTCAGATGATGAAACCTAGGCCATGAGCCTACTAATATGTTCTGAAATTTGTTTTTTGACCCATTCGTAGGAATCAATGTTTTTACCGCCCACGTGCCATTCACATATTTGATCAGGCCTTAAGCCAGCCTTGCCCATATAGTTCTTACCATCTTTATAGTTGTAGATCGTAGCAACTCCGTAGGGTGTATTAATAATCCATTCAACATCAATCTTGTTATCTGAATGCATTGGTAATCGTGGCTCATTAAATAGCGCAATCAGCTGATCGTAGTGCACGTATAGATAGCCCTTGAAGCTTGTTCCAGTTCGTTTCTTGTCTAATTTGTTCATCATAATCCTTTCAAAGCAAAGGTACCGCAAAGATTAATAAAAGCTAGTTCCGTTTTTTCTCCTCATCGAGGTACTTAATGCCATAAAAATGGTGCATTTCATCATCATCGCCACCTATGAATCCGAATCCAAAAGTAACTGCCCACTTCACATTAGTTTGTATATAGTTCAGACCCATCGATACAGCATCAGCTAAATCGTCATGTTTTTCGACGCCGAACCCTACCAGTTGCTGTATGATCGGTGCCACATTACGATCTTTTGGGAAATACACCATGCCTTGTTCGAATAATGAACTTGCCAATTGAAGTCGTGCACGTTTGTCGTTATATATCTTGATGCCTTTTGATTTAATATCTCGGTCGTTGAGCTGTTCAATTACAGCTGCTTGGTATTGCACCTGTTCAACAAGTACAATTGGCTCCTGTTTTGAATCTGCATTTAAAGCCTCATACAGTGCCGCGATAGTATCTAGTGTTGCGAGGTGAGTTATCTTTTTGTTAATAAATTTCTTATCAATGTAGTAGCGACGATCCTCGGGTTTGTAGCCGAATACATGAATTATGATTATCGCTGTATAGTCAGCTGTTGCGCTTTGGGATATGGCAAGATCAACAGACAAAAATGAATTAATATATTCGTTTGCTTCTGTTTTTTCAGGAAGTTCATCATAGTACTGCATCCACCGTGCATCGATAACCTGATCTTCATCAGGAATGATACGGAGCATATACTCACGTTCCCATGCGATTTTATTTCCAACATTCCGCCTCAGGTTGTTAATTGCTACTTTGTCAGGATATTTGCCCGGCCATAAACTAACACCTGAACGCACAATAGGCCACTCACGGTATATGCCATCAATCTCATGGTTTTCAATGCGCTCTTTGAGCCTCATCAGTAGCGAATCTTCGTGCAACAGATTACCGACTGCAATACGCTTTGTATAGGTATCACCAGCTGGAATAATTTCACTCGTATACCAGTCAAAAGTTTTGTTGCGCCCCTCACGGGTTTTTACCGAAGCCATATCTTCAACATCATCAGCAATAATTAAGTCGGGTCGATGAGCGCCGTGGCGTATACCTCGCACACTTTGTTCGGTACTTATTGCTGTAATTCGTGCGTTGTATTTTGGTATGTATAGTGAAGTCGAACCCCATTCTTCTCGTTGCTCAATAAACGGCCCCATATCATTGGCAAGGAGCTCATTGCTCTCAAGCTCACGTTTTATATTCGTCAGGTGAACTCTTGCCTGATACTGTGTCTGACTGGCTATTAATACAAATTTCTTTTGTTGCCGTCCGACTACCGCCCATATTGGGTAGCTCATGGTCAGTATGGTAGATTTTGCTGATCCACGAAAAGCCACAATCACTGCCAGTGGTAAAGACTCATCTTCGGTTATTGAAAATAGGTCACGATGCATGTCGGCAGTAGCGTGTGTTAAGTAATTCGAAAAGTAGGTAGAGAAAAACCATTGATGGCTTTGCGATGTAACTTCTGCGCGAATCTTTTGGTCATCGAAGAGTTTTTTCTGTAGATTAGCTTGCTTCATCGGTTTCATCCTCATTTGTTAAACCGGCAAGCCGAAGCGCACGTGACACAACTTCGGTTTGCTCTGGTGTTAGTTCCTGTTGTATGGTCTGGAGCTTAGCATCTACTTCAATACGAGTTTTATATGACTTGTGATGATGCTTTAGCCAAAAGAATATTGCCGACATGTTTTTATCTTTGATCGCAGAGATAAGCTGGCTTTCAGCCATATCATTAATTAGTCCTGCGCTATGCTCAATTGCATCATCACACTCGCTCGCAAATATCTCATCGTCTTTTCGCCATCGATAATATGTGCTTCTGGGTACGCCAGATTGTTTACAAGCAACCTCAACAATTGGTGTCTTGCGGAGCTTTTCAAGTAGCTTCTTTTTATCGGCGGTAAGATTACGGCTCATAGCTTTACTCGCTTTTGTCCGGTGAGGTTTTCCCAACGCTTTAACGCCACCTCAGCATAGGTGGGGCTTTTCTCCATTATGTTGCATCGGCGTTTTAGTTTGGTGCTTGCTATGAGCGTAGAGCCGCTTCCACAGAAGGGTTCGACTACGAGGTCACCACGTTTTGTAAGTACTTTTATATAGGGTATGAGTATTTCAATTGGTTTCGTGCCAAATATGACACCCTGACCAGAATGTTTTTCATCACTAGCTTGATAGGATATAAAGTCGGTCGGCTGGTACTTTTTACCACCCTCGTAACCCTCCCACTGGGGCTTACCACCAATTGCATACAAAGCCGTTTCATATTCTTCTTGTAACCCATCTGGCTCTTCATCGTGGTTATATTCCACCTCACCCGATGCACCGACCATCGCAATATCGTGTTTGCTGAAGAACTTATACTTAGCTGCAAAGCCTTGATGACGATTGGGTAAATGCCACACGATCATGTTTTTGACTTTCCAGTATTTCTCCATTTCTTGCCATATCACACGTAAATTTTTCCAATTTTCGTACACAATAATTGAGTAGTCGGGCTTTGCATACTTAGCAACATTTGCCATCCATAGTTCAGTAAAGTCATCTGGTAGGACATCAGTTTCAAGATAACGGCGGTTGCGCTTTGCACCAAAGCCAGTAACTGGCTTACCGCCACGCTTTGCGTGTAGATAGTCGAGAATGTATGGAGGATCTGTCATACACATATCTGCTTGCTCTCCGTTCATAAGCTTGTCAAAATCTGCTTCAACGGTTGAGTCACCACACATTAGCCTAGAATCACCAAGCTGATAGACATCGCCTTTTTGCACAGTGATTTTACTGATATCCAGTTTCTTCAGCTCTTTTTCGAGATCGAATGTTTCAGGTTCATCAACAACAAGGTCAAAAATTGCATCAATCTCCTCACTATCAAAGCCGATAGTGCTAAGTAATGATTCATCGAACTCTACTAACAGTTCATAATCCCAGTCACCAAGATTTTTATTAAGCCGTACGTTGAGTTCTTTTTCACGCTCAATATCGGGTATATCTACATATACGACTGGCACTTCTTTGATCCCAAGGTCTTTAGCAACCTTAAGCCTAAAGTGCCCACCTATAACTACATTCTTACGATTCGGTGAGCTGTTGACTAAAATCGGGTCAACTAGCCCGAAGCTTTTTATGCTTTCAGTAAGTTGCGTTATTGCATCCTCGCTCCATTTGCGTGGATTGTACGGTGCGGGGTTTAGTTCTTTTACGTTTTGGTAGGTAACTACTAAGTTGTTATTCGTCATGATGTTCTCCTTATTCTGAAAACATCATGACTCCTAGTTAGTTATGCCACCATAGGCTCGGTAAGTTACGTAGCGAGGTACGCTTTTTGAATCGAGCCTCCTGTTTATTCTTGAAGTTTCTTACATCTTCTGCTGAATTAAATTTGCTTGGGTATTTTTTGGCAATCTGTCCATAAGTTAACCCCTCTGATAAATAACTAATAACACCCTTGTATCTCTGTACTGTTTCTTTATTTATAGGGTCACGACGTGAAGGTATCTCAGTATCCATGTAGTCCTGATATTTTTGGACTTCTTTCCATACTGCATGAACATCATGAATAGTCGTTTCTTTTTCTATCCGAATATTTAGACTTGTAACCCGTAGTTGCTCTTTTGGCAGTCGTACGTCATTGAACTTAGGCGTTACCCAAGCACTCTGATTTGATGGTGGCTCAAGTGATTTCTCTGCAGAGAAGATATAATTAAACAAAGGTTGTAGCCAACGCGGATCGAGATTAAATTCCAATCGTAAATTATCTAGCTCATCTAATACTTGTTTGTTGGGTGGCAGTAGCTGATAGCCATAGGCTCCACCATATCTACTTTCGGTGTCCACATCTGGGCTAGCAAAGAAACTCCCAAACCAATCTGCTCGCTCATCATAAGTAACCCCAGTTTCTGGTATGTTTAATCGCTTCCGAACTTCAGTTATAGCAGTCTGAAAACGAGGCATGGATTCTAGAATTCTTGCACGTGGCTCCCAATAATTGTCTGCTTTAGCTTTTGCCATGCATTAATTATACCGCCAACGATGTTATTACATCTGTTTTTAAGGTATAATGTTGTGTAATATGGCGATAAAATTACAGAGTAAAAATCAATGAGATTAACATTTGCAGAGGCTCAAAGAAACGTAGCCGAAATCGCTAATCGTGAATCTTATACCAAAGATGTAATTTTTGAACTACTCGTTGCATACGGTCGATCTACGTCCGCTATAACTAAACTACGCAGTGGCGCGTTAAACCTCGCCGATGATAAAGAGAACGATGTCTTACAACGAGGCGTTGTCTATTTCAAACATGTGCCAAGTGGTAATTTGCGCTCAGTTATTGACTCACTAGATAAAGACCCACTTGTTGTCCGTTACAACCCTAGATATTTAATCGCAACCGATTACGACCAACTTGTGGCCAAAGATATCAAGAAGGACACAACACTTGATATAAAACTGCGAGATATTGATGGCAATGTAGACTTCTTCTACGGATGGACAGGCGATGAAGTAACAAGTGAAAAGACCGAAGCCGTAGCTGATCGCCGTGCTGCCGATAAGATGAAGGATCTGTATGCGGAGATTGAGCGAGTAAACATAGGTAAACTGGCCGATCCAAAAAGCACCTTTCGCCACGACTTAAATGTGTTTTTCTCACGACTCTTATTTTGTTTCTTTGCAGAAGACACCAAAGTTTTTAGTAAGACAGAATCATCAATATTCACAAGTTCAATTAAAGATTACACCCAAACTGATGGGAGTGATCTCGATGAATTTCTTCGAACCCTATTTGATTCACTTGATACAGAAGACAAGTCTGCGTTCACAAGCCCTTATTCGAAATTCCCATACGTCAACGGAACAATTTTTGATACCAAGAAACACAATATTGCTATTCCAAAATTTAATGCACAGGCTCGCAAGCTAATTCTTGATTGTGGCAACCAAAACTGGGCATTAATTAATCCCGATATTTTCGGCTCGATGTTCCAAAGCATTGTTGACGAAGACCACCGTGCAAATCACGGCATGCACTACACAAGTGTACCCAACATTATGCGCACCATTGAACCTCTATTTATTGATGAATTACGTGAAGAATTTGACGCCAACTATGATAACCCAAAGAAGCTTGAAAGACTTTGGGACAGAATTAGCAAAATTAAAGTTTTTGACCCAGCCTGTGGTTCAGGTAACTTCTTGATTATTGCCTACAAAGAACTTCGAAAGATAGAACACGGAATTATCGACAGACTGTTTAGCGACGATTACAAACGAGCAATGCTTAGTGGCAGACTAGAATCTCGCATAAAACTTGATAATTTTTACGGGATTGAGATTGATGACTTTGCGCATGAGATTGCAATTCTTTCGCTGTATCTCGCCAAGCACCAAATGAACATTGAGTTTGAAGAGCACTTTGGTAAAGAAATTATTCTCATTCCACTTAAAGACAACGCAAAGATTGTAGAGGCTAATTCTATGCAAATCGATTGGAATGAAGTTTGTCCAAATGTTCAGCAAATCGTTGATAAGCAAAAACCGGATCAACAATACCTGATTGAACTAGAACGAGAACATGAGCAAGAATCCCTCATTAGCGATGAAGACTTAAAGCAAAAGTATTGGGATGAAATATACCTTATCGGTAACCCTCCTTACTTGGGCTCTAGTATGCAAGACGCAGATCAAAAACGAGATATGGCACACGTGTTCAAAGATTTTCGAAACTATAAAAATCTTGATTTGATCGCTGCATGGTTCAAATTGGGAGCTGATTATATTAAAGGTACTAAAGCACAGTTAGCTTTCGTATCGACTAAGTCAATATGCCAAGGCGAGCAAGTTGAATTAATTTGGCCATACCTATTAGATGGTAATAAAATCGGCTTTGTTCATAAGCCATTTAAATGGACAAACAATGCGGTTGGGTCTGCGGCTGTGGTTTGCATAATACTTAGTCTGCAAAATGACATAAGTAAGAAAAAAAGCTATATCTTTGATCACAATATACGTCAAGAAGTTTATAATATAAGTCCATATTTGATTGAGTCAGATAATGTGATAATCAGATCGCGTAGACAGCAGATATCAAACCTCTCATCGATGGTATATGGAAATAAACCCGTGGATGGTGGGCACTTGTTCTTGTCTGAATCAGAAAGAAGTGAGCTTAATAATAGATTTCCCGAAGCTACACAATTCATAAAAAAAGTAATTGGTGGTAAAGAGTTCTTACACGGAATCGATCGATGGTGTCTGTGGTTACCGAGTAAAATTGATTACGAAAAAGTTTCGCATATACCACTAGTTGCCGATAAAGTTGAAAAAGTCAAAGAGTTCAGGGAGTCCAGTAAAGACATTGGTGCACAGAAGTTAGCACTATCACCCTACAGATTTAGGGATATGAATAATCCGCAAACATTCATTGTCGTTCCCAGAACTACATCCGAGAATAGAGACTATATTCCGTTTGCATTTTACACTAGTGACACAATTGCAATTGATAGCTGTCAGACAATTCCAAACGCAGGATTGTCTGATTTTGCGCTAATTACTTCAAAGATGCATGTCGCATGGGTGAGGAGCGTAGCGGGCTACTTAGGTACGAGCTTCAGGTATTCATCTGCGATCGTATACAACAATTATCCAGTACCATTTATTTCAGATATTCAGAAGAAAACACTATCTGAATTGGCTCGTAACATTTTACTAGTGCGTGAAAATCACAGTGAAAAGACACTTGCCGAAATGTATGACCCAACTAAGATGCCTGAAGATTTACGGCAAGCACATCATGAACTTGATATTGCAGTAGACAGACTTTATCGGCCGAAACCATACAACAATGACGAGGAGCGCCTCGCTGATTTGTTTTCGCTATACGAACAAATGACCAAAGCTGAAAAGGAGAAAACAAAATGAACGAAGACACCATAAACATCATTGATGTGACATATGAGCAGACTGGCGAAAGTACAAAGACAGACAGTATGGGAATGCGCGAGATGCAACGCCGTGCATTCGAAAAGCGAAACAGTAACCATCTACTAATCAAAGCACCGCCTGCTTCTGGTAAATCTCGTGCACTCATGTATGTAGGTCTCGATAAGCTTATTAACCAAGGCAAGAAAAAAGTCATTGTAGCTGTACCTGAAAAGTCTATCGGTTCTTCATTTGCAAGCATAAATCTTTCGGATGCTGGCTTCTTTGCAGATTGGGAAGTAGAAGATAGAAACAACCTATGTCTTGGCACTGGTGATGACAAATCGAAAGTTAAGTCATTTACGAGTTTCATGAAATATGACGACAAAATCCTTGTCTGTACACATGCTACACTTCGTTTTGCATTTGAATCCGAGGATCTCCCTACAGAGCTTTTCAGCGATACCGTTTTGGCCATTGATGAGTTTCATCATGTTTCAGTCAGCGATGATAGTCGTCTAGGTGAATTACTCCACCGAGTAATGAACGATACAAATATCCAAATAATTGCTATGACGGGTTCTTATTTCCGTGGCGATGCTATACCAATTCTTACCCCAGAGGACGAGGCGGAATTCGATAAAGTTACCTATACCTATTACGAACAGCTTAATGGCTACACATACCTTAAAACGCTTGGTATTGGCTATCACTTCTATACCGGTAGCTATCTCGACGATGGCGCATTAGAAGCCGTCCTTGATACAACTAAAAAAACTATCATACATATTCCTAATGTGAACTCTAAGGAGTCTACTCAGGTTGGTAAGCACGAAGAAGTAACACAGATATTTGACCTTATTGGTACTTGGATCGAACAGGACAGCACAACTGGAATAGAAATTATCGAAACCACAGATGGTCGTAGACTTAAAGTTGCTAACTTAGTGGACGATGATCCATTGCACCGTGCAAAAATTACCAAATATCTCAGTGAAGTTGCTAAGAATGATATTGCTGGCGTAGATATAATCATCGCTCTCGGTATGGCGAAAGAGGGCTTTGACTGGCCATACTGCGAACAAGCTCTAACTATTGGCTACCGTGCAAGTCTTACAGAGATAGTGCAGATTATTGGCCGATGTACGCGCGACAGCTACAACAAATCTCATGCTCAATTTACGAATCTCATTGTCCAGCCAAATGGTACTAGTGACGATATTCAAATTTCTGTAAACAATATGCTTAAAGCAATTACAGCCTCATTGCTTATGGAACAAGTTCTTGCGCCAAACTTCACGTTCACTCCACGCACTTCACCCGATCAGAAAACGAAGGCTGGTGAAGTGTTTGTGAAAGGCCTAAAGAACCCGCCATCTGACCGTGTAAAACATATCCTAGCAACCGAACTCGAAGACTTAACTGCGGCAGTACTACAAGATACACAGATCCAACGTGCAGCTGCTAACGGCCATACAGGCGACTATATGAAGCATCTGCAATCGAAGATTATTCGTGAAAGACTACCAGGCCTAACAGAAGAGGAAGTAGAAGTTACACGCCAGTATCTTGCAAGTAACCTAGCTTTTAAAACTGCAAAGATATCTGAAGATGGTGACAAGAAATTCATAACCCTAGCAAATAGTTTTGTTAATCTCGATGAACTCAGTATTGATCTTATTGACTCTATCAATCCATTCCAGCATGCATTTGAAGTTATATCTAAAAAAGTTGGAACGGATGTATTCCGTGTTATTCAAGATACTATTGCAGGGTCTAGAATTGATATGAGTGACGAAGATGCACTTGCACTTGTACCGCAGATTAAAGCTTTTGTAGTTGCACATAACGGTAAGTACCCAACTCTGAATTCAAGTGACAAAACCGAGAAGCTGTTGGCTCAAGCACAGGCATATCTAACTGCTCGAAAGGCTGCATGGCTGCGAGAAAAGGAACAGCAAAAGTAATGGACTTTTCTGATGAACTCGTAAATTTATTTGAATCTGACGCCGATGGTCTATTTACGGCTCCTCAGAAAGCGAAGCCAGTTACTGCAGATGATAGACTTACAGCATCATTTAGGCAGATTACGGAGTTTGTCGAAACAAATGACCGCCTACCCGATATAAATGCCACGGACATAAGTGAGGCATCACTTGCTGCAAGATTAAATTCAATTAGATCTAATAAAGAAAAGGTTGAAGCACTTAAACCTGTCGATAGTCTTGGCTTACTAGAGGTTCCAGAAGCACCTGAATCTATAGATGAATTATTCACAGAAGATACTTTTGGACTATTTGAAGGTGTTGGTGACGACATTCTAAAAATGAAACACGTACCAAGTACGGGCACGAAGGCTTCTCCAGAATATGTCGCTAAGCGCAAACCAGCAGTTGATTTCGAAAGCTTTAAGGATGGGTTTGCAGAGCAACAATCTAAACTCAAAGATGGTGTCAGCAAACTTGTACGATTCACGAATGTAACCTCACTTCAGCCAAAACGCTACTTTGTGAGTGGAGGTCTTATGTGCTATATCGATGCTATAGGCGAGGCAAAGATCGTACACGGAAGAGCAAAAGAACGCATCAGAGTAATTTTTGAAAATGGCACTGAGTCAAATATGTTCCTACGCTCACTTGCAAGTCAGCTCTATGATGATGGGTATGTCGTGGTCGATAAAGAATACACAGGTGAAATCCAACTTGAAGACACTGACTCAATAGCGGGATATATTTATGTACTTTCATCAAAAAGCACTGACGAGAAAATTACTTCAATCAAAGACCTGCATAAAATTGGATTCTCAACTACGACAATTGCCGAAAGAATAAAGGATGCTGAAAAAGATCCTACATACTTAATGTCAGGCGTAGAAGTTGTTGATAGCTACGTACTTACTGGCGACTACAATCCTCAAAAAGTTGAGCACTTCATCCATCGCATTTTTGCCGATGTAAAAGTTGATTTAAAAATCATAGACAAAGATGGCCGTGAATATACTCCGAGTGAGTGGTATTCCGTTCCACTACTTGCTGTTGAACAAGCAGTAAATATGCTCCAAAACGGAGACGCAGTTGAATACCATTACGACAAAAATTTGGGAAGTTTTGTTCAAAACGGAGATATTGAAGATGCTTGAGATTAGAGATTTCGTAAATCCGAAAGGAGTTACGGGGCCTAGAGAGGCTTATCTCTAAAATAATGCAAGAAATAAACTGGGGAAACTTCAATGCCAAGTTCAATGGAAAAGAACAGTCTACTTTCCAGTGGCTGTGCTATCTTTTATTTTGTCAGGAGTTTGAACAGCCACTTGGGATTGCACGATACGCAAATCATGCTGGCATAGAAACGGATCCAATAAAAGTTGATGACGATTATATAGGTTGGCAATGTAAGTACTACACCACTCCGCTTAACAAACATAAACAAGATTTTATAGATTCTATTGATACTGCAAAAAAGAACCATACTGATCTAACAAAGATTATTTTCTACACCAATCAAGACTTCGGGCAAGGTCAAGGATCTTCACCTCAATACAAAACAGATATTGAAAACCATGCCAAATCTAAAGGTGTCGTCATTGACTGGAGAACAGCTAGCTACTTTGAATCACCGTTTGTAACAAAAGAAAATGCATCAATTACCAAACACTTTTTTGATCTAGGTAAGAGTGTGTTCGATCTTATAAATGAACTTCGTCAACATTCTGAAAATATTTTAGGCTTAATACAAGCAGATATAAAATTTGGCAAGAACGATATTAAACTTGATCGTTCTGCAGTAACCGTAGAACTCATAAAGAAAATGGGAGATAAAACTCCCGTAATACTAAGTGGTGACGGTGGTACGGGCAAGACAGCAATCATTAAAGATCTATATGAACTTTCAATATCTACAACCCCAATCTTCATATTTAAGGCTACGGAATTTAATAACATCAGTAATGTAAATGAACTGGTAAAGCAATATGGCGACTTTTCTCTCGCTGATTTTATTACTGCATACGAAGACACCGAAGAAAAGTGTATTGTTATTGATTCCGCAGAGAAGTTATCAGATTTAAATGACCCTGCAGTGTTTCAAGAATTCGTTAAATTACTCTTAGACAATAAGTGGAAAATTATCTTTACGACAAGACGAAGTTATCTTGATGACCTAAAATATCTCTTAGTCAGTCTATATCGTATTACGTTTTCATCGATTGATATTTCGGATGTTGACCTAAATATCATTGAAGAGCTATCGAAAAAATATTCATTCGATCTTCCTGCAGACTCTCGCATGCAATCATTGATATGTAACCCATTTTATTTGAATGAATACTTGCAAAACTACACTGGGGTCGCGGCAGACACAACTTTCGCAGACTTTAAGAAAGTACTATGGGACAAGCAGATTGCTAAGACGACATCCCGCAAAGATAACATCCATATTAGAAGGTCAGAATGCTTTATTGAATTAGCAAAGAAACGAGCGAATCAAGGAAGTTTCTTTATAAAATCTGACGGGTTAGATCCTTCGGCACTGCAAAAACTTGTAGAGGATGAAATAGTCGGGTATGACGATGGAGCATTAGGATATTTTATCGCCCATGATATTTATGAAGAGTGGGCGTTAGAAAAAGTTATAGAGGCTTCATTCCTAAAATCTAGTGAGCCTGACGATTTCTATAAGGACATCGGGGACTCTCTACCAATTCGCCGTGCATTCCGTACATGGTTATCAAGTAAAATCGTTTCAGATAAGCAAGCTGTTAAAACGTTAATAAGTAAAACAATTGGGAATAATAATGTCGCAAGTCACTGGCAAGACGAAGCAATAATTTCTATTTTGCTGTCTGACAATCCTGAGAGTTTTTCTGAGCTACTCGAAGCAAACCTCCTACAAGACGATGCTGCCTTATTAGTAAAAACGACATTCTTACTAAGGATCGCATGCAAACAAGTGGATGAACACACCCTTAAAATGTTGGGTGTCAAAGCTACATCTCTAAAATCATTATCCACAAAACCAAAAGGTAGTGGCTGGAATTCAATAATTGTTTACATAAATAATCACAAGGAAGATCTTGGGCTGAGCCATCTAAATTCAATTCTTCCGCTTATAAAAGATTGGAATAGTAAGAATAAACGTGGTTCTACCACACAGAATGCGAGCCAAATCGCACTATTCTACTACGAAAAGATAGCCGATGATGGTGGTTTTGGATACGGCTCCAGAGATCTGGAGAAAAACATCATTGAAACTATCTTAAATGGTGCCACTGAAATTAAAGATGAACTAAGCACTATTGCAGATGATGTTATATCAAAAAAACTTACTCACCATCGTGACAAATATCATGAGCTCATTGATGCGATGCTATCTTCGTCTTACAGTACTGTTGAGGTAGCCCAAGCAATACCCATTAAAATGCTGCAACTCGCCAATATATTTTGGAGTAAGGACGAAGAGGAGGAAGATGACGGCTATTCTCCTAGAATTGGCGTTGAAGGATCGTTCGGCATTACAGAGAATCGACAGGCATATTTTCCCGCTAGTTCATATCGGACGCCCATTTATATGTTGCTTCGTTTTGCGCCCAAGGAAACTATCGATTTTATCTTAACCTTTACGAATAAGTCAGTTATTACGTACTCAAAATCAGAACTAAGTGAAAATGAAATTCATGAAGTTGAAGTGTTTATTCAGGACGGGCTTCCAATCAAGCAATATATGAGTAATCGATTATGGGAAATGTACAGAGGGACGCACGTTTCAACTGGAGTGCTCGAATCTATGCATATGGCACTCGAAAAGTGGCTATTAGAATATGCAAAAACTGCATCGAAAGAAGAGCTGGAAGCAATGTGCATATACTTGCTCAAGAACTCAAAATCGGCATCGATCAGTGCGGTCGTGACAAGTGTAGTACTTGCTAATCCTGAAAAACTTTTTAATGTGGCAGTTATACTGTTCAAAACAAAAGAGTTTTTCCTATACGACACAGGGAGGCTGCTAAAGGATCGATCACGTAAAAGTGATCTACTAATGTTGAGAAATAGTTACCCATCTAACGACTACGAAAATGAGTTTCATGAAAACGAACGGATTGAGGCTTGCGACGATTCTCACAGAACTCATAGTTTAGAAAATCAGGCACTATTTTATCAATGGTTTCAGGTAGATAACATAGACAAAGACGAAGTTAAAAGGCGTCAAGACACCATTTGGGCAATTTGGGATAACTACTACTCCCAATTACCAGCAAAGTCTAAAGAGTCTAACTCAGATAAGACTTGGCGACTATATTTATCACGGATGGACAGCCGAAAAATGAAGCTAACTACCGAGAAGAAAGACGGTCAAACGCTTATTGGATTTAGCCCAAAAATTGATCCCAAGCTAAAAGCCTTTAGTAACGCCGCGCTAAAAGAAAGCCAAGATGCAATGAAGCATTCAAGCTTAATGATATGGGCTACGATGAAATGGCGTGGTGACGAAAAAGTAACAGACTACCCACAATATGAGGATAACCCATCTGCGATTCTTGATGAGGTTAAAGAAATATTCAATGATCTTAAAGGTTCCAAGGAAGGTGTAGTAGATTTTATAGACAGAGCAACCCCAGCTTATTCTTGCGCCTCATTAATTCGAGATTATCAAGATACTATGGACGAGGAACAACAAAAGTACTGTAAGGATATATTGCTCCAATATGCATTGCTACCAATGCAGGAAAATTATGACTACCAATACGGAGATGGGCTAGAAGCTGTCATAAATGTCTTGCCACTCCTGCTTGGCATTGATAGTGATGACGATCCTACTATTAAGACAATCCTATTTTTGACACTTTTTAATCTGACTACAACTGGTTCGGGTCAGCACATGTACGATCATGCGGCATTGGCAATACTTCATAGATTATGGAAAATAGACCCTAATCCAGCAGACTCTATGTTTGTTGGTTATCTTAAGCTTGCTCCGCTCCACGATGACTTACGCGAAGAAGTAAGAACACAGAACATTGCCAAGAAAATATATACGACTACAAATAAACAAATTACTGATGCTTTGGTTGAAAAGTATGAAGATACAATCGAAAATGCCATTGAAGGCACACTTAAGCATAGCGATCTAAAGGACATAAAAAACTATGATATCCGTATTCTTGAAGTAGCATTTGAGATGCTTCCGTACCACACCGATAACCTTGACCACAAACTATTCCTAGATACAGTGCTTCCAGTTTTCGCTACAAAAATAATGAGCGATGACGACGATATGGACTTCTCGACTCGTTATCGATTCTTTGATAAGTACGCAAACTTTGTTCTTACATCAACCACTACGGACATCAAACGATACCTAAAACCGTTCATTGATGGTTTTGATAATCCTCGTAATATGGGTGATTTTTTCAAACAGTTTATATCAGTACAAGATAGGCTAAACCGATATGATGAATTCTGGGCTATATGGGAAACTTTTTATGATGCGATGGTCAAATTATCTAAAGACCCAAGGAATAGGCGTGATGCAAAGTCGATTATAAATGCATACCTATTTGCAGCGAATAGTTGGAAGGATGAAGCAAAAGAATGGCACTGCTTCAAAGACAGAGAGAAGAAATTCTTTGAAAAGGTATCGAATGATATGGGCCACCACACCGCTACTCTTCATGCTGTTGCAAAACTTATTGATGGAATTGGTTCAAATTTTATCGATGATGGTATCACGTGGATTAGCGATATGATAAAAGTCAATTCAAATCTGCAGACTGAAGATCTTGAGGTTAATACTGTTTACTATCTCGAAAATATAGTTCGTCGTTTTGTGCTGAGTAATCGTCAAAAGATTCGTTCATCTGTAACTCTCAAGAATCGTCTACTCATTATTCTGGGTTTCTTGATTCAAAAAGGTTCAGTTACGGCCTACCTCACAAGAGAGGACATTTTATGATGTTATCAAAGTCAGATTATATGCTTTACCTTAAGCACCCTGCGTGGCTATGGATAAAAAAGCATGCAAAAACTCTACTGCCAGCCATCGACCCATCGACGCAGGCCATATTCGATACGGGACACGAATTCGAGCAATATGCCGAAGCCTTATTTCCCAACGGTATAACGCTAGGCTTTAGTGACTACGATGAGTACCTGTCACTGCCCGAACGCACCACGCAAGCACTTACGGAAGGCGCAAGTACTATATTTCAAGGACGCTTTGAACATGAACAGCTAACTTTTATTTGTGACATCATACAGGTAGTCGGCCACAAAGAATTAGACTTGTTTGAAATAAAGTCGAGCACAAGCGCAAAGCCTGAGCATATTACTGATCTTGCATTTCAGCTTTTTGTTTTAGAGAAATGTGGCTATATCGTAAGAAACATAGCCGTAGTTCATGTAAATAATCAGTACACACGAGATGGTTCGATTGACCCAAAGCAAATAACGGCCAAGACTGACGTAACAGAAGCTGTGAAAGCACAAAAAGAATTAACAGAGATTAAAATTAATGAAGCACTGCAAACGGTTTCTCTTACTGAGTGTCCTGATATTTCTCCACTATATGCAGGGCCAAAGTTCTTTGGCGAATGGTTAGAGATTTACAAACACATGAAAAGTCCGAAGTCTGGTAGTATCTTTGATCTTTGCCAATTAGACGCTCAGACGCTCCAGAATTTACAGGCAAATAATATCGCATTACTTGAAGATATCCCGTCTGATTTTGTCTTGAAACCTAAGCAAAGACTACAGGTAGAAGCATTACGACAAGGTCACCCAACAATAAACATAGATAAAATTAAGCATTTCCTAAACACATTTGAGTATCCAATATATTTCTATGATTACGAAACTTTAAGTAGCTTAGTGCCTTACTTTGATGGACTAAAACCATACCAGCAACTCCCGTTCCAGTACTCCGTCCACATACTCGATAGTCCAAACTCCGAATTACGTCACCAAGAATTTCTCCATCGAGAGAATACAAATCCAGCGAAAGCTCTAACAGAGTCACTCATATCTCATATTGGCAGTAATGGCACAGTCATTGCATGGAACATGAGCTTCGAGAAAAACTGCAATACTTTACTTGGGACACTACTCCCAGAACATGCAGAGTTCTACGAAAAACTTAACGATAGAATCGTTGATCTTATGGTGCCATTTTCACAAAATTGGTACGTTGATTCTGACTTTTACGGAAGTGCGTCTATTAAAAAAGTATTGCCTGTACTAGTGCCCTCACTATCACATAAAGATCTTGATATATCTGATGGTAGCTCCGCACAAAGACTTTGGATGGAAGCTATTCTTGATGGTAAAAGACCTGACGAAAAAGATAAGATACTCGATGATCTAATCAAATACTGCAAACTCGATACTCTCGCTATGGTTGAAATATTTAGAAAGTTGCTAGCCCTATGACGAATATCTACTTAGACATTGACGGAGTGTTATTGGCAAACGACCTAAACCCAGCTAACCACGCACCAGAATTTCTGAAATACGTTATAGAAAAGTTTCCTGATTCAACCTATTGGTTGACTACTCATTGTCAGGGAGATGCTAATGTACCGATACAACACATAGGGCATTTGTTTGATACCGAAACAGTCAAACTTATGAAAAAGATAAAGCCAACCAGCTGGGATCTAGCGAAGACACGTGCCATTGATTTCTCTCAAGCATTTCTATGGTTTGATGATGATTTATTCTACGAAGAGAAGCAGTCGCTAATTGAACACGAACTATTAGATAATTGGATAGAAGTAGATTTATCAAAGAATCCTGATCAGCTGAGAAATTTCATAAACAGTTTTCCTATACCTGCAACGG
Organism: uncultured Candidatus Saccharibacteria bacterium; assembly: GCA_964409615.1. Lineage (GTDB taxonomy): Bacteria > Patescibacteriota > Saccharimonadia > Saccharimonadales > AWTP1-31 > AWTP1-31. Next base: position 126,801 of record CAYPDT010000002.1, read on the forward strand.
TAGGAAAATAAAGGAGGTAAATTGCATGGACGAAGAACTATTTCGCAAGTTATTTGAACAAGGTTTAATTACCGATAAACCTCCTGAAATGTGGATGCCGATGAATACGAAAGACCGCAAGTGGCAGAATTACTACACTGGTCGTGGCGGTGTCACGATGCACTTAGGTGGTGGCTGGATGATTAATGTTGATACTGATGAACTAACGCAAATTGCTAGTAGTTCGGACGTAGATGAGCAACTCATAAAATCAGTCCAAGCGGTATTTGATGAGCTTGGCTACGATTATGAAACTGTAAGCGATAAGTTTGGACACGCCATAGTTGTGCGTCATAAATTCAGTATTTTGGGGAACAGAGCGCCCCTAACTCTGAAATTTAGTGAGTATGGTTTTGATCCAAAGAAAACAATGAATGATAAATTTGAGAATGAGTTACATTCCGTTACGCCAGATCACACAAAGGTTGGCGTTAATCATGTTCCTGAGTACGACGACGAAGGTGAAGAATTAGGTACTTTCGGAGAAACAGGGTTAGAGTTCACAACAGAAATAGACCTACCAATAACGGCTGATAATTTTCCAAGTTTTGTAGAAGAAAAGCGTAAAGAAATCGACATGGTACTCACCAAACTGAAAGACTATAGGTTTAGTGATGAAACCAGCAAAGTAGAGCAAGAATTCCATGCCCTGCAAGACGCTCTTGATTCTGAAGAATATAAAAATGCCGAAGGTTCATTATTATTCCCAGTCGGAAAGGACGAATCAGGAAAGTGTGTTATTGCCGACATGCACAAGTTGCCACATATCATGGCTGGCGGGCAAACTGGTTCAGGTAAATCAAACTTCACAGAAGGGACACTGATCCTGAGTCTTCTGCATCGCTATTCGTCGGATGATCTTAAGATACTATTGATAGATCCTAAGATGGTGCAATTCACGCAGTATAATGGCATCCCCCACTTAGCTAGACCAGTCATAACTACAACTGAGGATTCAAAAGATGCGATGGATTGGCTATTAAAAGAAATGGAAGATCGATTCGATTTTCTTGTGGATAGTAAGACAAAGAACATCGATGAATATAATTCATCGGGTAAAGGCCACATGCCATTTGTAGTACTAATCATTGATGAAGTTGCAGATTTAATGATGGTTGACGGCGAATACTATCAGAAATCGTTTATAAAACTCCTACAAAAGTCGGCAGCGGTTGGTATCCATATCTACATTGGTACCAGCAGGCCAAGTGAAGACGTATTACCAAGCTTACTGAGAGCAAACTTTGTGACTAAAATAGCCTTCAAGACCTCCTCGAAAGTTGATAGCGAAGCATTAATTGATGTCGGTGGGGCAGAAAATCTACTAGGTAGAGGTGATCTACTCTTTAGCTCGCTTGGTACTGTTCATCCAGTTCATTTACAAGCTCCGTACGTTTCTGACGAAGAGACTGCTCGGGTTGCAGAACAACTTAAAAATAGTTAACAAAATACACTCCACTAGTGATGAGAGCGAAGTTAATATGATAACATTACAATATGTTTGACAAGAATTTGAAAGATAAGCGAGAAAGCCTAAAACTCTCTCAACAAGATGTAGCGATTTTACTAGGTGTCAGCAGAATTACTTACATCAAATACGAACAAGATCCTAGCTCTATGCCTTTAGGGAAGTATGAACAGCTGATGGCAGAGTTTATAAGATTGGGCGGAATTGTTACCGACGGTAAAATTAAATCGAATGTTCCTAACGGCGATGTAGATTTTGATATCTAAAGCAGATAAAAATTACCTATAATTTTCAATGTACATGACAGCCTAAACATCTCTTAAATTTGGGCGTAAAATATAAGTGTGTATACATACCTGCAAGAACGCCAGCATTACGAAGACCGCTACGATGACGGAACAGTAGCTAAATGCCGTTCGGGCGAACGCATCGTAAATGATACTTTCAAGATTATGGAGAAGAAGCTCACTAAAAAAGAGCTGACCGAAAGTCTGCCTGGCTGGTACTTGCTCTACAGTAAACTCTACTTTTGGTTTGTTGAATCGGCTGCTGCTGCACGAGCCGAGAATCGAGATGCCACTATCGCCAAGTGGATGGGAGAAGATCAGAAAAAAGACGACCGCTTAGCTTCAGCGCACATAGCTGGTGGCACTTATTGCCGTAGTTGCGGTAAAGATATGCGAGTTATCAGCAAAGACTATATGCGCCGTGATAACCGCAAAGATGATGACATCCTTATCATGTTTGAATGCGTAGAGTGCAATAAGCGCATGGCTCTTTGGGAAGACGGTACGCAGTGGGAGGGAGCAAAACATGAATGTGAGAAATGCGGTGGTAATACTGTCTCAAAAACCACCAAAGAGTTCGGTGTTATCACATGGACTGAGACCTGTGAGAAATGTAAGCACGTTAAGACTGACACACTCGACCTATCTGATAGCAAGAAAGAGCCCGAACCTACTGATCCATACCTAGAACTAGACCGCAAACGCTTCGTTTTCGACAAAGATATGATGTTTAAATACGACCAAAAGCTGAGACACTTTGAAAGATTGGCGAAACTTCACGCCACAGCCGAGGATAAAGTACAGCATGTTGATGTACATGACGGCATTAAGCGGGTAAAGAAGCTCAAAATAGTCCAACTCAAAGAGTTACTCGAGCCAATCTTTACTAAAGAGGGCTATAGCGACTTTAAGCTTGGTGATCCGCAGATTGGCCGTGAAGTATCATTAGATTTCAGTTGTCTTGATACTAAAGACGACCGTGAAGAGTACGACAGCAAAAAAACCCTGCATAAGGCCATAGAGAAGGTTCTGGAGGATACTAACTGGCGAGTGATGAGTGCTGGCGTGAGTTACAGACTCGGGTTTTTGTCAGGTAGCCTACGAGCCTACGAAAGCGAAGAAGAAATACGTAAGCTGGTCGAGCAACGTATGAAGAACGGCTACGTTCCGAAAGCGGAACCCAAAGAACCAGCAGAAACCGATACCAAGCCGAAAGACGAGTTCTATAATCGTGATATGCGTGAATCAGTCCTCGTCTATTTTGATAAGCTGATGCTTGGTAGCGTACCAGCTGAGATCACACTCAAGAGTGGCGTAGTCAAGCCAACAAGCATACCAGTATTACATGGAGAAATGAACCCGTTACTTCGAGTATTCATACCTATGCGAGATAATGATGATTCAGTGCCAAAGTTCATCCGAAACTATGATTTCAAGTTTGGTGAAGACAAGAAAATGGCAAAGGTTCGCAAAGACAGTCGTGGGCGCAAAATACGCCTAGTGTAGACAATCAAGTGCGGGATTTGTTCGTAAAACCCCACAAAATCCGACTAAAAACGAGACACTTCAAATATATGCGTTTCGTGTCTCATTTGTCCCGTTTTGTGTCCCACTACCCCTGTAATAGTTCCGTGACCTGTACGGGGAGCCAGAAATTTTGCAACAGAGGTAGACCTGGTTCCTAGACCAGGTCTTTCTTTTTTTGTAAAGCACCCCTGATCTGTTAAATAGTTCGAACCTAATCGCTCAATTTGCCAAATAACAAATAAATGTTGGAACCACAGAAAATGGCTGATTTTAAGCCGTTAACACCTAAGAAATAGTTCCAAAACTGACCTGTTTTCCTATGAGGGCTGAGCAATCTGAAACTCGATACAGTTCCATGACCTATCCATCTGTGCCTCGTCGGCCTTATAAACAAAGGTAATTAACTTATTGTTTTGGTATGATTAACTTATGACTGAAATAAAACTAGAAGAATACAAGCAGAAGCTTATATCTGATTTTCCTGACCTCCAAATAAGTTCCGTGAGATTTATTGGCTCCGGCTGGCATCATGATGCTGTTGAAGTGAATGGCAATATTGTCTTTCGTATTCCTCGCTTTGATCATGTTTCGGATAATACCGACGAAAGCGTTGGTTATGAGACGGCAATTCTGAAGTTGCTTCGTGGCAGACTTAAAGTAGCTATTCCAGACCCACTCTATGTTGCCAAAGATATGAGCTATTTTGGTTACCCAAAGCTCGAAGGTGAGCTACTGGCCGATAAATGGGATACTTTGAGTAAAGATGAAAAAGATAGGATCATTGAGCAATGGGTAGATATTATAATTGATATCCATAAGACCATAGATCTCAAGACTGCCAAAGAGCTACACGTGCCGTTATTTACAGACCCAGCCGACCCACTTAATGAAATGGCATGTAAAATCCATGAGGTTAAAGACCTCGATCCGATAGTTTACGAGTTTGCCGATAAAGTACTAGCACTTAATGACACGATTGGCACAAACCCTATTCAAGATACCCTAATTCATAATGATCTCCATTTGTTTAATATGTTGATCGATCCCGTCACACATGAGCTAACTGGTGTTATAGACTGGACTGATGTTTGTATCGGTCCGCTTGAGCGAGAGTTTTGTTGCTGGGAGTGGGAGAAGGGTGATACCTTAGTAAAATCTGTACAGCTCTACCAAGAAAAAACCGGCAAAACAATTAGCCTTGACCAGGCTCGATTCTGGAAGCATATAGAAACAATCACCGATATCGTTGAAGCAGCCGAGAGCAATGATCAGAAGAAGATAGATGAATCGGTCGATATTATTAAGTATTGGATGGCAAATGAATCCTGAAACAAAGCTAACGCAGGCACAAGTTGAGCTCATATGTACGACACACGGCATTCCGTATAGCTCTCATGAACGTATTACCACGGGCTTTAGCCACGAAGTGCACCGACTGAACGACGATCTTGTACTCAAAGTCTTCAACGCCACTATCCCTAAAGTCTTCAATGCTGAGCTGGCCATGCTTGGTAGTGACCTCGCTTTTCCGAAGCCAAAGCTCATAGCCAGTGATGATGGCACACTCGTAGGGCGCAGTTATATCATCATGAGCTATATTCCTGGTTCACCTCTTGGTACGGTTTGGCACAACGCAACCGACCTTCAACGCGAACATCTTATTGAGGCTGTGAGTAATGCCCTACGAACGATAAATATGCTTGACCCTGATCGCCTTGGTGGCGATAGCTTTACATCATGGCCTGATCAACTTCACTCTCGAGGAGAAGCCCTTGTCAGAGAACTGCTTGCAGATCAGAAGATAAGTAAGGAGCAGGCGGATAAAGCGTTGCACACATTACAAACTGACAACAAGTACTTAGTAACGGACAAGCTCCACAGTGTCTATTGGGATATTCACTTCGATAATTTCATCGTCAACGATAAGTTCGAGCTTCAGGCCATCATTGACCTTGAAAACACCGAACGTGCAGCGATCGACTACCCTTTATTTGTTATCTACAAACAAATAGATAAACCACACAAATATCTTCGCGAAGACCACGAGCAGTACGCAGATAAGGCAGATTACGAAAAGCTTGAGAGTTGGTACCAAAAGTACTATCCCGAGATGTTTACCTTTGAGAACCAAGCCAAACGAATTAATTACTACTTACTACTCGATACCTTGTGGCTCTGTAAAGACTGGTGGCAAGGAAAAGATGTGCATGAGGATCTAGCTCGTTATACTGCTGAGTAGTCTCTGCATTTGCTATCATTACAGTATGCAACTACTCTCACTTTCCCTACCTGAATACAAAGTTGACACTGAACCTGACCATAAATCTATCGGAAAGAAAATCGACGATGAATTAAAGAGGTGCTTCATGGGTCACAGTATCCTGGTACGTGGCATCGGCTCTCAAGAACATCCCGATAAAACGGTTGATGAACTTATTCAAACTATCGCAAACACAGGCACTGATCGTTATGACTCTCAGCGAGCTGGCGATAGATATGAAAATATAGAGGGTAAACACATTGATCTCTTTGCCTTTCCTGCGCATGTTCAGCAAGACCTTGAGGTAGGCGACCAAGTAGTCTATGGGTTCTACCATAGCGCCATAGGCATCCATGGCCGCCCAACTCGTATCGATATTCTCACTATTTATAATGCTGATCAATTTGAGGTCGTCGAACATCAATATGAGGGGCGTGACGATGTGAAGCGAGATGGCTTTGTTTTCAAAGATCCTGCGCGCAAACAAGAAGCAGTACTCGGAATTATTAAGCTAACCTAGTCTGCTTTTGCTACACTAAATCCATGAATTGGTTTCAAAAGAGACTAACAGAAGCAACTCCACTGAAGAGTGTCACACTCACTTCTCGAGGACGTCAGTACAAGATCTATTTCATTAACCCTGCAGTAATGGAACTTAACCAATCATTTGGTCATATTGTCGGCAGAGATATTTATATACGATCAGATCTTCCAAAAAGTGTAGAACGATTTGTCATTCATCATGAAGTCTATCACTTAAACGACACACACACCTGGCTTGGGTGGATCGGTAAAGAAACAAGGGCTAACCTAGTCTGTGGTATAAACGATCCTATAGGACTCATTGCTACTATTAAAGCGAGTCTAACCAAGTTACGCCTGAAGGCTTACTGGAATGTCCTCATCCATAGGGGGATAAGATAAGTGTAAGTATTGGGTCGGAGGGGTCACTAATTGGATATATTTGACACAGTATGATACTTATGTTAATATCAGTTTAGCAATCAATCAAGGAGTAACAATAAGATGATAAGAATCGCACGAGTAAAGTAGTCGCACAAGCGTCTTTTTTCGTATGATTCTTTCCTATTAGTTTAACTTCTTGTAAAAAAGCCGAGCACTTGCGTGACTACTCACCTAAATGCTCGGCTTTTTGTTTGGAGAAGACTATGTTAAATCTATATAAAATTACAAAATCATATAAAGATAATCTTGTTCTCAAGGATGTTACTTTATCGGCTGGTCCAGGTGAGGTAATTGCTCTCATTGGTGCAAACGGTGTCGGCAAGACAACTCTACTAAAAATACTACTCGGTGAGGTGGCTCCTGACGATGGGCAAATAACTAACCACCATGACGTCGTTGGCTATGTTCCTCAAGAGCTGGGCAATCTTAATGAAACAATCGAAAAGAGCTTTGACTCCATTGAGTCATGGCGAATTGACTATGCCCTTAATTTGGTTGATCTGGGTAATGTCCCTAAGGATCGTCCTCTCAGTAATCTTAGTGGTGGTCAGAAAACTCGTGTGGCTATTGCCCAGGTTCTTGCTCAAGACCCCGAACCCACAGTCCTATTATTGGATGAGCCTACAAATAACTTGGATGTAGAGGGTTTAGAATGGCTCGAGAGTTTCATCAAACGTTTCAAAGGTGCGGTTTTGTTTGTGAGTCATGACAGACAATTCATCAACACTGTCGCCACAAAGATTATCGAGCTTAAAGCCGGTGTAACAAAGCAGTACGGCGGTAACTACGAGTTCTATAAACAGCAGAAAGATATCGAGTACCAGGCAGCACTTGAGAAATATGAGAAGCAGCAAGATGAGAAGAAGCGTCTCAAGAAAGCCATGGTCGCTCAGAAGGAGGCTACTAAACATGTCCACGAGCACATCAAGCGACCGGATAATGACAAATATCAACAGGACTTCTTTAGAAATAGAGTTTCAGTAAAACTAGGTCAGAAAGCAAAAAATCTTGAAACCAGGCTAGATAAACTTGAAGAGATCGAAAGACCTGATTTCGATAAGAACTACGAGTTTAGTTTAAAAGGAGCTCCCCACGCCAGTAAGTTACTGGTGCTGGTTAAAGAAATTTCGAAGTCATATGATAAGCACGTCGTTTTATCAGATATAAACTTTGAGATTAGAGGCAACATACATATCCACGTAAAGGGCTTAAATGGCTCGGGTAAATCTACGCTAGTGCATATTCTCGCCAAACAGCTTATGCCTAGCAATGGCACGGTCACTTACGGAGATAATGTTACCGTAGGCTATTTTTCTCAGGATACAGAAGGCTTGAATTACAAAATCTCAGCCTTGGATAATTTGAGTATAACTGAAGCAAAGCAGGAGGTAATTTACCGTCAGGCTCGTAGTCTCGGAATCGCTGCCGAAGATCTATTGAAGATGCCAGGTGAACTGTCTCGTGGCCAACAATCCAAGCTGGGCTTTGCTAAGTTGCTTTTAGCCAACCATGATCTAATTATTCTCGATGAGCCAACAAACCACCTTGATATTGCCACTAAAGAGCAGCTTGAAAAAGCTTTGCGAAACTACGAGGGAGCCGTGTTGGTTGCTTCGCACGATGTATACTTCTTGCAACAGCTGAAAATAAATCAAACCCTAGAACTTAAAAATGGAAGGATCGTAGAATCATGAAGCACTACATAGTCAGTCTTGAAGAGGCAAAACAGTTCTTGAGCAGCCATTTTAACTCGAAGGTTACTCACGTCGAGCTATTAAACGGGGGCGATTGGTCGGCGGCCTATGCGTATGTACTTGAGGGCGAAGAATACGTTATTAGATTTGCTGCAAATCGTGAAGACTTTGCTAAAGATCAAGCTATCAGCAAATATGCTTCAAAAAAGCTCCATGTCCCAGAAGTTACTGAAATAGGAGAAGCCCTAAGGGGTTATTACGCTGTCTCAAAGCGGCATCATGGTATTTTTCTTGATGAAATCGATGGTGATCAGATGGGTAAAACACTACCCAGTCTCTTAAAGACTCTTGATGAAATCAGAGAAGTTAACTTAACAGGCACTACGGGCTATGGCTGGTGGGAGGCAAAGGGGGTGGGGAACTGCGCAACCTGGCAAGATTTTCTCATGAGCGGATTCGATGATAAGCCAGACGAGAGAACGCATGGCTGGCGTAAGAAATTGGAATCTTCGTCAACAGGTACGGATCCATTTGATAGAATCCGCCGAACATTCGAAGCTCTTGCAGTAGATATGCCCGACGAAAGACACCTCATACACAACGACCTTTTATACCGAAATGTGTTGGTTGAAGATAATAAAATCTCTGTGGTTATTGATTGGGGTAACTCAATGTATGGCGACTTTCTCTACGACATCGCATTGCTTATTTACTACTGGTCGTGGTTCCCAGAGTGGAAAGACATCGACATTAAACAAGTGATTCTCGATCATTATGCGAGTGTTGGACTTGAGGTTCCAAATATAGAGAAGCGTCTACTTTGCTACCAAATCCATATTGGTTTAGACGGTATAAAGTACAGCGCATTCACTGGGAATCATGATCATCTAGAACAAAAGACTGAGCAGACTCTCAAACTTTTGGATTATCTTTGAAACAAGAGCTGGGATTCTCTAATCTGTATCTTGGTCTCAATTCCTGCCGCAAACGCTGTCCTATCGTTCTCTGTGCCTCTACTGAGTATGTATCGAGCGTACTCTATGAGCGGTTCGTCTAACTTCTGATCAATCTTGTAATGCCCTAGCAAGGTTTGGGTTGTGTGGTAATGTTTCTCGATCTTTGCTTGGAGCTTATCAGTTATTCGGATATCTTTATAGTTTTGCTCGATAAACGCTTGAAGTAGCACGCAAAGGTTTTCTTCATTAATGTATTTCTCAGGGCAGTTCGGGTCTTTTCGTCTGGTGCAGTTATAGTACACGAAGCGCTTATAATCACCAGTCTTTTTGATAACCTTAACTTTCTCCTGGGCGGTTATATCTGCTCCGCATCTTCCGCAGGTGAGTAGCCCTCGGAAGGAGAAGACCTTTGAGCCCCAAACTCCTTTGTAGACTCCTCTGGTTGCTTGAACCAGGTCGTATAACTCCTTGGACACCAGTGGCTTATGCGCTCCTGTGTACCAAGTTCCATCAGGAGCTTCGGGGTATTGGAATTTACCGTAGTAGAAGGGAGTACTGAGTATTACAAGGATCTGACTAACACTAACTAGCTTTCCAGAGCGACCAGTAAAATCCTGCTCATCCAGCCAATTCTTGAGTCTTCTACCGCTCCAGCCCTCATGCCCAGCTTTATGGAACATCTCCGCCACGATACTTGCTCGATCTGGATCGGGTACAATGTCTTTCACTCCACCAAAGGCCCTGTTTATATAGCCTAGTGGGGCAACGCCTGGTCGCCAACCCATCTCACACTTAGTTCGTATGCCACGCTTTACGTTGACACTCTTATTGTCGTTCTCAAGCTTGGCCTGAGAGCAGAGAATCATCAGGAGGAACTTTTCATTCGGGTTATTAGTGAAGGTTTGCGAATAGGTTCGTATATGTAAGAGTTTCTTCTGATCCATAAGATCAACCACAGCGCCCAAGTCTCCAGCATTCCTACTTAAGCGATCCGGTGCCCACGTCAGGATTGCGTTATATTCTTCGCTAGCTAAGCCAGCTAGTAACTTGTTGTAGACCGGTCGTTTGCCTGAATCTTTGGCCGAGTGGCTTTCTTGTAATTCACATACAACGTTTAAGCCCTCGTTTTCGGCGAGGGCTCTCATTTCTGCTAACTGTGAATCAATACTCATTGCCTGACGCTCGTCAGACTCGGAAGACTTTCGAGCGTACAGGCAGTATTT
>CAYPDT010000003.1:0-103360 GCA_964409615.1 uncultured Candidatus Saccharibacteria bacterium
AGGCGCAAGGTGAAAGTGCGGTAACGTATTGAGCCGAAGCGTACTAATAGGGACATTGACTTTTTATATTCAAGAATTACGCACCAGACTGGCTGTGTGATTCTTGGAAGCAAAGACAATTTGACTAGTTATTGGTGTTTATCATTAATAAACTACCGTTTGTTATATTTACATTTCTAAATTCATCGCCTGTATGGACATCGATCACGCGCTCTGTAGACAGCAGAGAGCCACATCGGTGCCCATAGCACGAGGGAGACACCTGTTCCCATGCCGAACACAGAAGTTAAGCCTCGTAGCGGTTACAATACTTGGGTCATCAAGCCCTGGGAAAATAGCACGGTGCCGAATTTTCATTAAGACCTCCTGAACGGAGGTCTTTTTGATTACAAAAGTGTGGCTAGTCTCGCTTTACCAGGTCGAGGATTGAGGCATTGGGCAGGTTGGCAAGAAAACTACCGCTCACTAAAAACTTAGAACCACGAATCCCGCTACCGATTACAAGGCTTTCTGATTTAGCCACGCGAGTATCAACCAAAATCTGCCAGTCAGCAGGTAGGCCGATAGGGTTGATGCCGCCGAATTCCATGCCGGTCATTTTGGTAGCTTCGTCGAGGGGTGCAAAAGATATTTTACGAGCATTTAAGGCCCTGCGGACTGCACCGTTGATATCTATACGTGATGAGGCAATGACCATTACTGCCGCGTAGGTAATATTACCAGCGCGTACTGCTCTAACAATCACGCAGTTTGCCGAATGTTTAAGGCTAACATTGTACGACTCACAGAAAGCTACAGTATCAGAGAGTGCGGTATCAATTGGGGCCACGTGCACATCATAGTCATACTGTTGTATTACTTGTCTTGACGGCTGAGCGGCTAACTCCAGGGCTTTCTTCACCGGCATGAAATTAAGCGTGCCAACAATCCTAGTGTCGCTCATGTTTGCAAGGCAGCCATTCTTGCTACTGCCATAGCTTTTATGAGGTTGTAGGGCATGGGTTTGCTAAGTGGAAATTGTACCGAGCCTTTAGAGCTAGTATAACCCTTGATTTTCTTAGTAAAAGCCGCAATGATTTCTGGCGTAGGGTAAAAGCCAATATGGTTTGGGTAGGCACCAAAGTGTACAAGATTAACTCCGAGTGTAAACGTGGGTATACCGTAGCTTATTTTTTCTTTTGCCCCTGGGGCGCACTCTCTTATTATCTTTCTTATTTTTTTTAAGATTTGTTGTGTCTCTTTGGGGTACTGTTCGATGTATGCATCAATAGTTGTGACATTCGTATCAATTCTCATACCTTCATTATATGCTTAACCATGATGGTAAAGAGCAGCAATTTGTTGTAAATTTGTAGTGCTATCCTATTTCCCAACCTTCAAATTGCTTGATTCTTAAAACGGGATTAAATATTAGCAATACTAAATTGACATTAGCGCAATACAGTGATATCATTTAAGTAATTCTGAAAGGATTAAGGGTGTCTGCTACTGGAAAAGTCCAGTGGTGTACTTCTTGACTCCTGTCAGAGTCTGGGTGGGGCGTTAAATTAAAGGGAGGCCTAGACTATGGCTGGAACAAAAGACGGCGGCAAAGCTGCTGCTCAAACAAACAAAGCTAAGTACGGTGCTGATTTTTATGCAAAAATCGGTGCTAAAGGTGGTAAGAAAGGCCGAACCGGTGGCTTTTATGCCAACCGTGAGCTAGCCCGTATTGCCGGTGCTAAAGGTGGCCGTATTAGCCGCCGCAGCAAAGCTGCGTAGTTTACAGTATTTTAACAAATACTTACGCCCATCATTAACTAGACTCTAGTCTATGTATAAAAACCCACTCTTATGAGTGGGTTTTTATATTGTCTGGAGAGATGCTTTCGATTGTTTTTTTCGGTAGGTACGGCATTGACGCGAGCGAGAAACTCTCCATGAAGTGTTGCAGTTAAAACAACTATATGTGTGTGAGTCTATCTGTAAACTGCAGTTTGTACAGTTTGGGCAGGTGCTTCTAAGATAGAGCCAATCTCGGTAGGTATCAAGACAGTCTTGTATATGCTCCGGGTCAATTTTGTACCCATAATTTTGAGCAATTTTGAGCGCTTTCTCCCATGCTGATATTTCAAGTAGAAGTAAATCAAAATCAGTAGTGTAATCCTTGTGTTCTAAAAGTGCATGACCAAGTTCGTGTAGTAGCGACCAGGCATTCGGCACCTCATCAAGTTCACCTACTACGTAATGTACCGATAACGTTTTTGGCGACCAATAGAAGCTACTGCTAGGAACGAATTCTATATGTGGGTAGTCTCCCTCGAGGGCATCAAGAAGTTTACTCATCCTAGGCGTTTTGCTAATTCAAGACATCCATACACTACGGCTTCTTCTGGCCTAACACCTTTACGTATCACAGGGACTTCTATGTCATCTTGCAAAGAGGATTGAAGTTCTTGGCGAAGGAATGACTGGAAGTGCTCAAGGTGAGCGCCGACACCGCCCCCAAATATAATTACCTGTGGTCGATATATTGGTATTACTTGTTGCAATCCAAGCGCCAGGTTATGGGCGATGATTTTCCACGCTTCAGGGTCGGTTATTTCACTTGCTTTCTTTTGAAAACGCTCAAAAATTGCTTTACCGGAGGCAAGGTGGTCCCAGCTTATGACGCTGCCATCTGGCTGGTCAATCATGATGGACCTGCCACCATCATCGCCGTGAGTTGTGTCTAAGATACCATTTAAGGTATATGCAACACCCACACCAGTACCAACAGCTATGTAAAGTACCTTACTAAATTCTTTAATGATATTGTGTGCTTGAAATACTGCTCCTGCTTTTGCATCATTTTCAAGCACGACTGGGCAGCCAACAATTTGTGTAAAATCTTGTAACATTGGTACATTTTGCCAATCAAGATTCCCGAAGTGAATCGCAACACCCTTCTGTCGGTCTAACATTGCGGGAACTGCGATGCCGGCAGAAATTAGGTTATGTGCACCAAGTTGCAGGAATTCGTTTTTAAAATCAGCTAAAAAATCCTGGTAGTTTTTAGCTGTTGCAAACTTACGACTTGCAACTACCTCGCTGTTGTCATCAAAGAGCGTCATTAAAACTTTTGTACCACCCATGTCTACTGCTAAATACATACCGCCAGTATAAAGTAGAAATAATAAACAAGAAAGTAACCTAAGGTTGATTACAGGGGAGTAACAGGGTATAATTGATATAAATCTGAACGGATAAGATCACGCTAGCGCTTGATCATACAGCTCAAGGGTTGCCGCAGAATTTAAGGAGGCATGTAATTCATGTCAAAAAATAACACTATGTCGATGGATGAACTATTAGCATCTAGTGACATAAAACAACTTAAAACCGGAGACGTTGTCGAAGGAACAATTACTTCAGTGCGAAAACACGAAGTATGGCTAGACTTAGGAGCTAACGGCGTTGGAGTCGTTATGCGTCGAGAGATTGGTCACGGACAGCAACTAGAGGTTGGTAGTAGTGTTACAACAAGTGTTGTAGATCCAGAGATGGATGAAGGCTATGCACTACTAAGCATGAAGCGAGCAGCAAAGGATCGTGGATGGGATGAACTGCAGCGAATCTTCGAAGCACGCGAAATCATTGAGATTACACCATATGACGCAAATCGTGGTGGACTACTCGTTGAGCTAGAAGGTATACGGGGCTTTTTGCCAGTATCTCAGCTAGCTGCTGGTCACTACCCACGTGTTTCTGGTGCTGATAAAGATGAAATTCTGCAAAAGCTCAATGCGCTGACAGGGCAGGTTCTTCGAGTACGTGTGCTCGATGTGAGCCGTAAGGATAACAAGCTTATCTTCTCAGAGAAAGAGGCTGTCAAAGACGACATGCAATCTCGATTCGCTGAACTGAAAGTTAGCGATGAGGTTGAGGGCGTTGTGACTGGCGTTATTGATTTCGGTGCATTTGTTAACGTCGATGGCATCGAAGGGCTTGTTCACATCTCTGAAATCTCTTGGGAGCGCGTAGAAGACCCACGAGAGTATGTAAAGACAGGTCAAACAATTAAAGCTAAGATTATTGCTATCGATAAAGATCGTCTGTCTTTGAGTATGAAGCAGATGCAAGAAGACCCATGGCTATCAGAAGTTAAGGCCTTCAAAAAAGGTGAGGTAGTAGAGGGTAAAGTAACGCGAATCACTCCTTTTGGCGCTTTTGTACAACTCAGCCCTGCTGTTGAAGCTCTCGTACATGTCTCAGAAATGAGCAATGATGAAGGTGCTGATCCTGAAAAAATCTTCCAGCTTAACGAAAAGAAGCAATTCAAAGTTCTAGATATCGACACTGAGGCACGCAAGATTGCGTTGAGCCTTAAAGACACTAAATAAGAGCTATGTAGATTTTTACGTAGCATAAGAAAGGAAGGGCGCTCATGGCAGAACGAACCATCGAAATCGAAGACCAAATCACCGTAGGCGCACTTGCTGAAAAGCTTATGCTACCAGTAACAAAGCTTATTGGTGAGCTCATGAAGAATGGCGTTATGGCCACAGTTAACGAGCGTATTGATTTTGATACTGCCCAAATTATTGTTGGTGAGTTAGGTTTAGATATCGAGCTGAGTAAGAAAGTCGTAACGGCTACTGTTGAGCCAAGAGAGCGCCGTAAAGCTAACGAAAAGGGCGAGACACGCCCACCAGTCATTGCCGTGATGGGGCACGTTGATCATGGCAAAACGAGCTTACTAGATGCTATCCGGGATGCCGCAACGGCCAAAGGTGAAGCAGGAGGCATTACTCAACACATCTCTGCTTATCAGATTACCCACAATAAGCGAGATATTACTTTCCTTGATACGCCGGGCCATGAGGCGTTCGCCGCTCTTAGGGAGCATGGGGCACTGCTTACTGACCTTGTCATCGTTGTTGTGGCTGCCGATGATGGTGTGAAGCCGCAGACTATCGAAGCAATCCGTTTTGCACGTAAGGCAGGCGTCAAAATTATCGTAGCAGTAAACAAAATCGACAAAGAAGGTGCTAATGTTCCTCAATTGAAGCAACAGCTGGCTGAACAGGACCTGCTTGTTGAGGAGTGGGGTGGAGATACGGTTCTAGTCGAAGTATCTGCCAAGACGAAAAAAGGGATACCTGAACTGCTTGATATGGTTTTGTTGGTCGCCGATGTGGAAGACCTAAAGGCTGAGGTAGCCGTGCCTGCAACTGGTTTAGTTATTGAAGCCCATCTGGAACAAGGGCGGGGACCAGTGGCCATATGTTTAGTAGATGAGGGCACGCTCAAGCCGGGCGATTACATTGTTGCAGGTGGGACATATGCAAAAGTACGTAATCTCGAGTCGACTACCAAACTACCACTTAAAAAAGCCACTCCTTCAACTCCAGTAGTCATCACTGGTTTTAAAGAGTTGCCACAGTTTGGTGATGAATTCCACATTGTTAAGGACGAAAAAATAGCACGTGCACAAGCCCAGGCCGTCAGTCAGCAGCGACGGCAAGATGGAAGCCGCCAAGATATCGGTAGTGGCGAATTAATTCGAATGATTAACCGCACGAATCAAATTAATGAGCTCCCAGTTATTATCAAAGCAGATGTACAAGGTTCTCTTACCTCGGTAATAGATAGCATTAAGACACTTGATAGTGATGAAGTTGTAGTACAGGTAGTGAATAGTGGCGTCGGTTCTGTGAGTGAGAGTGATGCACATCTTGCACACACAACAGGGGCAATTATCTATGGATTTAATATTCAGTTACCACAAAACATTAAACGATTAGCAGGTAGGGATAAGCTTACTATTCGCCTCTATAGCGTAATCTATGAATTAATTGATGACGTCAAAGAAGAACTTAGTAAGCTCCTTGCACCCGAGATTGTAGAGACTGACCTGGGGCGGCTTAAGGTGAAGGGTGTTTTTAAGACAACTAAGACTGAAGTAATTTGTGGTGGTGAGGTTATTAAGGGTAAGTTGACTGCTCCTGCGATAGCTAAGGTGTTCCGGGGTAAGGAGCTACTAGCGGAAGTGCAGGTTACTAATCTAAAGCGTGGTCCTCAGGATGCCAAAGAAGTCTTTGAGGGTGAAATGTGTGGCCTTAATATTGCAACTACAAGCAGGCTTGATATTCAAGAGGGCGATGACGTACAGTTATTCACAAGGGAGTCTGTCAGCAGACACCTGTAGAGGTTTTATATGGCTATAGAGGATGCCCCTCGTCTACCAGCAGAGCACGATGAACCAGTACAAGGTATAGATAGCGCGAAACCAGTTGTTCGTGAGTCATTTGTTGATTGGGTAAAAAATCGCTTTCAGCCTGGAGAAACACCCTGGGGTAAGCTTCTGGCCGGTGAGACTGGCGAGGATGACACTGAAGATGACGACACGGCAGGAGAGGTGACTATACCGAATAAAAAGCGCCCGAGCTTTTTTAAGGGTCTTCGAGAGTTAATCATACCAAAACCAGAGCGTATACCTCATAACCGGTCACAGGCTGAGTCCGACAGTGCTGTATTGTCAGATAATAGTACGGCCGAGTACTATCCTGGGAGCGAGAATAGCATCTCATCAGAACGTGCTCAGGAGTCAGTCTATACTGAGACCCGGACCTCTGATACTGTCGTTGAGGGTACGAACTATGGGGCTGATGTAGATGCGTCGGAGGAGGCCACAGATAATGAGCCACAAGAAATAGCATTCGATAATGGTGGAGATAGCTACGAGAGTCCAATTTATGAACGCAGTGCAAATATAATCACTCCGCCCATTAGCCTTGAGGGCTCGGGCAGTGCGCCTTCTGCACCAGTGGAGAGTATTCAATCAATACTACAGCGACAACATCAGCTTCATGAGGAGTCTGTAGGCGCTAGTACGTCAGAGGTGTCTAGGGACGTTGAGCGCGGGACTCCGCCACCTGTAAGTAGTAATGAATATTATACGAATGCACGCAATCCAGATAGGCATAACCCGGTTCCAGGTCTAGTCGCTTTAGATGTATTGAATTACGGGGTTGCGAAGCATCGGGATAAGAAAAACGAGAAAGCATCAATTAGGCGAGATGAAGCAATAAAAAAAGAGCAACAAAAGATAGCAGAAAAGAACGAAAAAAAGTTATCCAGCCAAGATTTGTATCAAAAAGAGCTATCGCGGCGCCTTGAAAAGCAAGAAAAACAACAGCAAGAGCGCTTACCTAAAGTCAGAAATAAAGAGTTTAGAACAACATTACCAGAGGCAAATTCTAACAATACTAAAATAGTAGAAAATAATACAACGAATAATCGTAAAGTTGAGCAGTATACAGCTGTAGAAGTTAATAATACGCAACCGGTGGCGTCAATTGAGACCAGAATGCCGATAGTTGCCGCTCCTGATGTTGCATTACCTTCCGCAGACACAATTTTGCATAAGGTAGAAGAGGCAGCAGAGAAAAATATTCCGATAGAGACACAGTATGAGTTGCGGCATGAGCGAAAGGGCAACGAGGACTTCAGTGCTGTATCAAGCAATGTCGGGCTTACTAAGGCAAGTGCAGGCTTGTCTACAGACAGCGGTACACATTCTACGTCGGCAACTTCGTCACAGCGAGATTTAGCACAAGGCCAGACAAGTAACACACAGGACTACCAGAAGGCTGCTGCGGCAGGTACATTAGGAGCTATCTTCGGTATAGTTTTATTCATTATCTTGTATGTGCTCTCAAGGTAGTTTGTTAAAATAAAGACAGTAAAGGAAAACTATGTTCAAACTAGACGACAACTTACTGATTGAATTAGGCCTCGGTACACTACCGCCAGTCGAGAAGAATAGAATGTTGAGCCATATCTACGAAACTCTTGAAATGCGCGTTGGTATGAAGTTAGCTCAGAAAATGACTAATGAACAGCTTGATGAATTCGAAGCATTCATAGATCGCAGCGATGAGGCGGGCGCCCTCAAATGGCTGGAATCAAATTTCCCAGATTATAAGCAAGTCGTGGCTAATGAACTAGAAACACTAAAGCAAGAAATACGTACGGCTGCTCCTCAGATTGTTGCTGCTAGTCAGCAGCAAGCAGCAATGGCCTTACAGCAAGCTTCTGCCGGCCAAATGCAACAACAGACTGCCTTGAGTGCACAGCCCCGGGCTATGCCTCAGCAGACTCAACAGTCTCAGCAGTTTACTTCTGCTTCGGACAATCCGACATTTAATCAGCCAATACCACAACCTATGCCTTCGGGGGTAGTCCCAGGGCAATCAATGCCCCAATATCCTCCTTCGCCACTACAGTCATCTGTGCAGCAAGGGCAGTCCTATCAGCCACAACCACAGTTTAGTCAGCCAGCTGTCTCCCAATCGGCTACACCCCAGGCTCAGATGCAAAATAACCAAGTTCAAGTTCCAGGTACGCTCGGAAACCAGGGGTCGGCAGATAATTTTGGGCCAGGTCAACAAGATTATTCGGCAGTGCCACCAACCGGCACTCCACCACAGCCCCCAGTTAGCTTCTAGATACTGGTTAAGTGCTAGTTTTACCTTGTAGAATTGACCCGTAGCCGGCAAGGAAGGCATCAACAGGCATGTCAGACTTTCCAGCAGGTTTTATTCGTTCAATTCCCAGTAAGCCCGTCCCGCAGCCAATTACCAGACTCTTTTTTGTAATAATTACTTCTCCTGGTTTAGCATGGCCATTCATGGGATGTGCTTTTGTTATGGTTATATCTTTGCCGGCAAGTTGGGTACGACTGTTAGGCCAGCCGTAGTATGCGCGAATCTCTCGGGCTATTTGCACGGCTGATTTATTCCAGTCGATAACCCCGTCTGCTTTATTAAGTTTGCGTGAGTAGGATATGCTTCTTCCGGTTATTGACTGTGGAGTTCCTTTGAGCCGTTCTTTAAAAATACGCGGTAGAGCATCGCTCAGTAGAGCATCGCTGAGATTGATTAAATCGTTCGTGAGTTTAGGCGCGGTGATGTCATCCGAAAGGTTATATTCACCATAACTTACGATAGGTCCTTCATCCATTGCCTCAACAATTAGCATTAGGCTCACACCGGTTTGTTTTTGTCCTGATAGAATAGCAAACGTTATGGGGTCCGCACCTCGCAGCTCTGGCAAAATGGAAAAGTGGCTATTCAGGATTCCTAGTGGAAAGTAGTCAATAATTTCTTGGGGTACGATAATTCCAAAATCAATCAGCACCCCTAGTTTGCTTGTAACTGGCTTAGTACTAAAGAGTTGACGTAAATCTTGCTTATTGCTTACCGGTAGTGTTTTTAGCCCCAGACGAGTCGCAGTATCAATAACAGGGGCACTCTGACGATGGTGACTAGGTTGAGGTTTTGTTATGACTGCTTCGATAGAGAAGTTTTTTGCAAGTAACTCAAGACTTTTGGCGGCAACGGGGCCTGTGCCAAAGAAAACAATACTCTCTGATATTGTTACGCCCATAGTACTTTGCTATTTTTTATATCTGTATCAAAATTAAGTGGTTCTAGCTTACCTTTGTCTGTAAGTTCGAAGAATGCTTCAGGTGCATCCTTGATATGGTCGACGAAGAGTTTTCCGTTGGTGTGGTCTATTTCATGTTGCAGTAC
Source organism: uncultured Candidatus Saccharibacteria bacterium (assembly GCA_964409615.1). GTDB lineage: Bacteria > Patescibacteriota > Saccharimonadia > Saccharimonadales > AWTP1-31 > AWTP1-31. The sequence goes on from CAYPDT010000003.1 coordinate 9,558, forward strand.
ACGAGCCAAGAACCCTGTAGCAGAAATACGGATAGGCTTTCCATGTATATCGAGTGCTTTTACTCGTACCTTTGTGTGCCGTGGTACATAGCCATAAACTGACTTGATACTGAGACAACCTTCGTAGTCGTAGTCGATATCACCTTCATATTTAACAATCTCCGGGTTAATGAGAGCACTGTAGCTGGCAGGTGTTTGGTGATCAAAATCTTCACGGACGATTACTACCCGGTAGAGTTTATCTATCTGTACGGCTGCTAGTGCAACGGTTACTTCATGGTCACGGCTACTGTCCCAGTCTAGAACAGCAGACTCCATATCTGCGACAAGCTGGTGTACGGTTTCTGTAATCACTCCAATTCGCTCCGAGCGAAGGCGTAAATGTTTGTTCGGTAATGTGATGATATTTTCTTTTGTGGCACTCATTGGCACCAGTATAACATCTTACGGAAGATAAATACGCGTTGGTTAGAGTAAATTTGTTGGGTCTAAATTATACGTCCAGTTGGCCGGCAATAATGACAGTGCTTTGATTAGCTCAATACGCTGCGTGGCTTTGACGATAATCTGCCAATTATAATTACCGTTTGTTTGCTCGATAAAACGTGGGCTTGGCCCCGTAACCTCGATGCGCAAACCTGAAGTTTTGAGCTTTTCAACCAGTGCCTGGGCATTCTTCATAGCCGAAGCCTGTGTCTTGCGGGAGCATGATAATTTCATGACATAGCAAAACGGAGGAAAGAAATATTGGCGTCTTTCTGAAAGTTGTTGTTGGTAAAACTCAATCCAATTTTTGTTCAGTACGGCGTTCAGTGATTTGCCACTAGTGTTATAGGTTTGAATTACAACGTTACTCTGGCGGTGACCTCTCCCTACTCGTCCAATTACCTGAGACAATAATTGGTAGGTCTGTTCTTCTGCCGTGTAGTCAGGAAAATACAGGCTACTATCAGCTGCAATGATGCCAACGAGACTGAGTTTTGGTAAATCAAGCCCTTTTACTAAAATCTGAGTTCCTACTAATATGTCGACGTTGCCTGCCAGTACTGAGTCGTAGTGTCGCTCTAGTTTTTCATCTTGAGCATTATCAGTATCAAAACGCTGTATTTGTGCATCCGGGAAGATACTTTGGAGCATAGTAGTTAATGCTTTTGTGCCGATGCTTTTATAAACAACCTCAGTGCTACTACATATCGGACAGATAGTCGGAGCAACTTCTTTATAGCCGCATGTATGACAACGCATACTATGGCTATCGCTGTGATAGGTTAAGGGCAGGCTACAGCGCGGACAGAGTGCTTGCCAGTTACATTTCTGGCACATTACCAGGCGAGCAGTTCCTCTACGGTTGAGAAATACCAGAGATTGTTCTTTATTTTTCAGCTTTTGTGCCAAGCTTTCAATAAGGGCATCAGAGAGGTAAGGGTTTTTCGTGTATCCTGTGCGGTCATGCGCATCAATGACGGTTATCTCAGCTGGGGCTGCATTACCTGCGGCAATCTCGGTCAACCTCAGTATTGGGATTTTTTTAGTTTCTAAGATGAAGTACTCACTCACTAAAGGTGTCGCTGTACCAAAGATAAGTTGCGCTTCATGAATTTGAGCCAGCTTGCCCGCTACACGTAGGGCATGATAATACGGTGACTGGTCTTGTTTGTAAGCGTTGTCATGGGCCTCGTCGACTACAACTAGGCCAATATTCTTAATGGGAGCGAATAATGCCGATCGAGGCCCTACAATCACGAGAGGCCCGTCAGCGCCTTGTATTTGCTGCCATAACTTACGACGCTGTGCTGCAGTGAGGTTTGAGTGGAGAACAATTACTGGCGCAGCAATATTTGACGTTAAAAATTGGGCAAGTTGAGAAGTTAGACCTATCTCTGGAGTTAGTACGACGACGCTTTGACCGGAAATAATTTTTTTCTTGGCCAACTCAAGATAGATTCTTGTTTTACCAGTCCCTGTATCACCATGGATAAGCGCTGTTTTTGCAGTCTGTAGCTGCGTAAGGGCGGCTGTCTGCTGCTTAGTTAAAGCAGGCAAATTAGACGCTTCTAGCGTTGGTTGCGTAAGTGGTTTTGGCTGTTCATTGACAGTAAGTTTTAAGTTACTAGGAACAAAAAGCGATATAAGTGTACTGGCATTCGCTGGGTAGTATGCAGCAAGCCACTCGAGGAGTTTAAGGTTTTCCTCGGGCAAAGGGAGGGCGATTTGGACGGATAGAATTTGCTTAACTTTGAAGGTTGGTTCTGTATCGGTGCTTATTACAACCGCAGATACACGCGCGCTTCTGAGGGGTACTAACACTGTCTGGCCACGCTTTAGTGTTGTTGTAGACGCATATGTCAGAGCCTCATTGCCGTGATACTTATTGCTCGCTACCAGCACCTTATAAAAATACATGCTTATAGTATAGTCCTTCTAAGTATAACATCCTAACAGGGGCGGTAGAGGGGTTGTATTCTGCTTAAATAGTAGTTATACTTGGTTCTGACGTTGTTTGAATAACAATAAAGAAGCTTATGTTAGACGTATTTATTACCTCCAGAGTTAGACGCAAAATTATCGTGGTGTATGCAAAGTACCCCGATTTCAAGACGCATGTCCGAGGGCTTGCAAAGCTCATCAAAGAAGATGCTGGTAATATTCAGCGTGAACTTAAGCGTCTCGAAAAAATTGGCTTTCTGATATCAGAAAAACAGGGCAATACCAAGATCTATCATACTAATAAGCAGTTTGCCATCTTTAAAGAACTCCAGAGTATTGTTCTAAAATCACAAAGACTTAATCAAAAACGCACTGGCGCGTAGTAGCCTCTTGCGAAACTCAATCTGTTAGCGTATACTAGATAACTATGATTCAAGTAACACGTAAAGATTCAAAAGAATCGTTTGAGAATCTCCTCCGACGCTTTAACCGGAAGGTGCAGCAATCTGGCGCATTGGCAATTGCAAAACAGGCTCAATATTTCGAAAAGCCTATAAGCAAAAGAGATCGTCGTCAGAAGGCAATTGTTCGTCGTGAACGAAAAGCAATAAAGGTGAAGAAACTCAAACTTGGAATTCGCTAGAGCCGACTTCCAGAGAAGGAACCTGGGTCCGCCCAGGTTTTTTTAATTGATAAAATATGGAGATTTTAATCTCCTCTGATAAACTAGAGGCGAATACATGAGTATCAAAGAGCAAATTGAAAAAGACCTTAAGGTTGCCATGCTAGCAGGTGACAAGGTACTGGTAACAACACTTCGGGGTCTTAAAAGCACCATCTTGTATGCTGAGGTTGCCAGTAGTAAGAGAGAGGTCGGCATATCTGAGGACGAAACGATAGTCCTATTACAGAAAGAGGCAAAAAAACGGAGAGAGAGCGCTGATTTATACCGACAGGGTGGTAATAGTGCCAGTGCCGATGCAGAAGATATGGAATCAAAGGTTATTGCCAAGTATCTTCCCGCTCAATTGGGTGAAGATGAAATTAAGACAATCGTTGCTGAGCTTGCAGAGAAACACGAAATAGATTCGTTACAGCAAATGGGGCAACTCATAGGTTTGGTCAAACAGCAGGCGGGTGGGGCTTCGGATGGTGCAGTCATAGCAAAGTTAGTTAAGGAGTATCTAGAAAAATGATTATATTGATGGGCGTTGCCGGTGCTGGTAAAAGTATGCAAGGTAGAATCTTGGCTGATGAAAAAGGTTTCGCCTGGATTTCAACTGGAGAAATCCTAAGAGTTCTTGTTACAGGTAAGCGACGACAGGAAATGCTTGAAGGTAAGCTCTTGAGTGATGCCGAAATGATTCGCATGATTGATAAGGTACTAGATTTAATTAACCTGCAAGAAGAGTTTATCTTTGATGGATTCCCTCGAACTATCAAACAAGCTGATTGGCTGATGGATCAAGTACATCTTGGCCGATTCAAGATAACGGGTGTTTTCCATCTAACTTCTTCAGAAGAAGTAGTCCTTGAACGTCTTAAAAAACGTGGACGAACCGATGATACTGAAGCTGCTATACGCAATCGCTTTGAAGAATATAACGCTGTAACCCTGCCAATCATTGCTGACTTCAAGAAGAACGGTATACAGGTGTATGACATCGACGGCTCAGGTTCTCCTGAAGATGTTCATGATCAAATCTTGAGTCATGTTAAATAAGGTTAAAACTCCAGCCGAAATTACGGCTATGCGCGCTGGAGGTAAGATTCTGGCACAGATATTACAAGAGTTAGTAGGGCGTGTAAAACCTGAGATAAGTACAAAAGAACTTGCCGATTACGCAGCTCAAAGACTCACACAATTAGGGGCCGAACCAGTAACACTGGGATATTTCGGATTCCCTGACGTGCTTTGTGTCTCGGTGAATGATGAAGTGGTGCATGGTATCCCGAAGGCGGACCATATCCTCAAAGATGGAGATATTGTCAGTCTAGACTTTGTAGTTAAGTACAAAGGCATGATAACTGACGCTGCCGTAACCACGACGGTCGGTCAGGCGTCGCCGCAAATACAACGATTCATAAATATTACAAAGCAATCACTGGAAGCTGGTATCCAGGCAATCAACAGTGGTAGTAGGGTAGGTGATATTTCTTATGCTGTAGAAAAAACACTAAAAAAAGCTGGGTATGGTGTGGTTGAGGACTTGGTTGGGCACGGTGTTGGTCATGAGATGCATGAAGAGCCAAACATTCCAAATTATGGATCTAAAAACAGTGGACCCTTATTGAAGCCAGGTATGACTATTGCTATTGAGCCAATGGCTACTTTGGGAACTCACAAAGTATATTGTGACTCTGACGGGTGGACGATTAAGACTCAGGATGGGTCTCTTGCTGCCCACTTTGAACACACTATTTTGATTACTGACGACGGTGCAGAAATCCTCACATTGGTATAGAACACTTTTATGATTGCAGCACACTTGTGGGATGTAAGTACAAGCGGTATACTGCATCCATGCGTGATCAAGCACCTCAACATTACTTTGGTTTAGATATCGGCACGGGTACAGTACGCTGTGTTATTGGCATGGTTGAAGCTTCTGATACTCCGGTTATTTCGGTTATCGGGCACGGTAGTGCCCCTAATACTGGCATGCGTAAGGGCGTTGTAGTTCGAATTGACGATGTTGCGGAGTCAATTCTGCAGGCAGTGAGTGAAGCCGAGAGAGTTTCAGGAGTTAGAGTACATGGTGCCACGGTTAATGTTAACGGGCCGCAAGTATTGGGTATCAACTCTCGTGGTGTTATAGCTATTAGTGCGGCCAACAGAGAGATTTCATCAGAAGATAGGCTGCGAGTTGAAGAAGCTGCCACAATAGTAAAACTTCCACCTAACAGAGAAATCATTCAAGTATTTGCTAAGAACTATCGTTTAGATGGCCAAGGGAATATTAAAGATCCAGTAGGGATGCAAGGTGTACGCTTAGAAGTAGATACACATATAGTGACCGCTTCGACGCCAACACTACGTAACCTTGATTTAGTTCTCGACAAGACCCATATTGTTGCAAATCATCATACGGTATCGAGCCTTGCGGCAGCCGAAGCGGTGTTGACTCAGCAACAGAAAGAATCAGGTACCGTTTTACTTGATATTGGCTCAGGCACTACTAATCTTGTCGTTCTTGAAGAAGGTGAAGTGCAGCATATCGCTGTTATCCCAATAGGTGGTACTAATATTACTAATGATTTAGCGATTGGCCTAAAGACTGACCTAGACGTGGCTGAGTTAGTAAAGCTCCAGCATGGCGGATTAGATAAATATGCCAAAACTGGTCCGCTCTCTGTTTTAGTCAACAAGAGTCGACATGAATTCGATGGTGAAGATGTTCAAATGATAATCGAAGCTCGGGTAGAGGAGCTCTTTGAATATGTTGATAAGGAATTAAAGAAGATACAACGGTCTCGAAAACTTCCTGGTGGAGTGGTCTTGGTTGGTGGAACTGCCAAATTGCCCGGCATAGCAGAATACGCTAAGGAGAAGTTAGAACTTGCAGCTCGGGTTGGTAAGTTACAGAATCTCTCGGGCATACTAGACACCGTACAGGATCCATCGTACGCCAGTGCCGCAGGATTAATGGCATTAGATATGCTACTCGGCCCGGCAACTACAGAGTATGAACAAGCCCATAGTGTTACAGATGTGGCAGGGTTAGTTGGTGGGTTTTTGAAGCGATTTAAACGTTCATAACGTACACAATTCTTATCCTGTGATTATTTTCGACTTAGAGGATATCAATTATGTTTGTTCATTGATACCAATAAAGTAATGCAGTATACTTTTCAAGGTAAAGACAGAGAGGTTAATGACAAGATGCCACAAGTTGCTCCCGTAATCGAAACGTTCGCACGAATAAAAGTGATTGGTGTAGGTGGAGCTGGTGGAGCCGCCGTTAACCGCATGGTGGAAGCAGGTGTTGATGGTGTTGAGTTCATCGCCGTAAATACCGATTCTCAGGCTCTGCATTATTCTAAGGCCAGTACCAAGATTCATATCGGCAAAGATACGACGCGTGGTTTGGGGGCTGGTGCCGACCCTTCTGTAGGCGAACAGGCCGCACTTGAGTCACGAGATGAAATAAAAAAAGTAGTTGATGGTGCAGACATGGTATTCGTTACCCTGGGTGCCGGTGGTGGTACAGGCAGTGGTGCGGGCCATGTTGTTGCAGAGATTGCTCGTGAACAAGGAATCTTGACTGTTGGTTTTGCAACCAAGCCTTTTGCCTTCGAGGGTGAAAAGCGACGCAAGAACGCTGAGTCGGCAATTGAAAAACTCCGCAGTACTGTCGATACCTTGATTATCATTCCAAATGACAGACTCCTACAAACAATTGATCGACAGACTCCGCTACTAGAGGCCTTTAAGGTGGCAGATGATGTCTTACGCCAGGGTGTACAGGGAATCTCTGATTTAATTACTGTTCATGGTCTTATAAATCTAGACTTCGCAGACGTTAAGACAGTTATGAGTAATGCGGGCTCGGCACTGATGGGAATTGGTCGAGCGAGTGGAGAAAATAGAGCCGTGCAGGCTGCTCAGCAAGCTATCGAGTCACCACTACTCGAAGTCTCTATAGATGGCGCTCGAGGAGTTCTCTTTAATGTTATTGGTGGCAATAATATCTCAATGCACGAGATTAACACTGCCGCCGAAACTATTACCGCCGCTGCTGACCCTGACGCTAACATTATCTTTGGTGCGACTATTAACCCAGAACTTGAAGATGAGCTTATTATCACGGTAGTGGCTACAGGATTCGATGCCACATATTTTAATAAGCCCACTAGTCAGACTGTATCTGATCAAGATAGCCAAACAGAAGCTAACAACTCTATAAGTGTCGCTGCACCAACCAGCATTCCACAAGATGATGAGGCAGATGTAAGCGGGCTCAATATGGATTTAGAGCATGCTAAACACGAGAGTGACTTTAACTCCGAGCCGACGATTCCAAATATCTGGTCGATTGACTCGAACCATGATGACGAATCATCAAATAACCCGCTCATCGATACGCATGACGAAGAAGCCGAACTCGAGAAACCTTCATTTTTGCGACGATTAAAGAAACGTCGTTCTGAAAAAGAAAAAGATTCAGAATCTACCGATGTTGATAAGGGATAATTTGGAAGCTTTTGTATTAAATAATACAGCGCTTAAGGACTTGAAACGCACTATACATGGGGGTATGCTTATAAGCGTAAACGCTATATATAGGGATGTTTATAGTGTTATAGTACGTTTAGATTGAGGCGAGAGGTAGATACATGAAGTGCAATCAGTGTCAAAAAGCAGAGACTAAGGTCATTGAATCAAGAGATGTTACGGATGGCCAAGCTATACGACGACGTCGTGAATGTTTGGGGTGTCAGCATCGATTCACAACCTACGAGCGAGTCGAGCGACCACAGCTTATCGTCATAAAAAATGACGGTACGAGAGAGATGTTTAATCGTGATAAGTTAATGGCCGGCTTATATCGGGCATGTGAAAAAACTACAGTCACAAGCCTGCAAGTAGAGCGAGTCGTAGATGCCGTCGAGAACGAACTGTATAACTGCAGTGAGCCCGAGGTATCAACTTCAAAGATAGGGCAACTGATTATGGACCTTTTGGCACCACTTGATGAAGTTGCATACGTGCGTTTTGCAAGTGTTTACCGCCGCTTTAAAGATATAGCCGGTTTTGAGAAAGAATTATCGCAGATTCGTAATCTCAAGACTACTAAAGTCAAACCCTAATTCAATGATATTGTAGCCAAAAGAGTGGCTGTCGGTCAGTCACTCTCCTTGGTTATGTAATTAGAATGCGTGGTAAATTTGACGTCTCCCCCCTGCGCTACAAACATGCTTATAATACATAAGCTGCTTTTGAAGCTAGGGGGGAGCAAATAAGACGCGTACTGCGAGAGACGCGCGTCTTGTGAACTCTAACAAAAACCATACTAAAAGTATAAAAATATAAGTGAGGGTACTATGGGACAATCAACAATCCTGGGTCGCAGGAGGCTGTTTACTCAGCCAAAAACAAAGGGCTATGATGCGCTTGATTGGGTTAAAACTGACTCAATTATTGTCAATCCAATGACAAACAAGCCTGTTTTTGAACAGCGGGGGGTAGAGTTCCCGAAGGGTTGGTCCCTGAATGCTATTAACATCGTGGCACAGAAGTACTTTACTGGTACTCCTGGTACTGCTGAGCGAGAATCCTCTCTAAGAGATTTGATTGATCGTGTTGTTGATACTGTCACTCGCCAAGGCTTACAAGAGGGCTATTTTGAGAGTGACGCAGAAGCTGAAGATTATAAAGAAGAGCTTAAGTACGTTTTGGCGACCCAACGTGCGGCTTTTAACTCACCTGTATGGTTTAATATTGGCGCTTCGGGGCGTGCTCAACAGGCAAGCGCCTGCTTTATTCTTGCAGTAGAAGACACTATGCCAGCTATCCTTAATTGGTATAAAGAAGAGGGGATGATTTTTAAAGGTGGATCGGGCTCTGGAATTAACTTGAGTTCTATTCGGTCATCTGTTGAATCGCTTGGTAAAAGTGCTGGTACTGCTTCAGGCCCAATGAGCTTTATGCGCGGTGCAGATGCTTCAGCGGGTGCTATTAAGAGTGGTGGTAAGACACGACGAGCTGCAAAGATGGTTATCCTTAATGCTGACCACCCAGATGTAGAAGAGTTTATATGGTCTAAGGCTATCGAAGAGCGCAAAGCTCGTGTCTTACAAGAAAATGGTTTTGATATGAATCTTGATGGTAAAGATTCATTCTCTGTGCAGTATCAGAATGCAAATAACTCTGTGCGTGTAACGGATGAGTTTATGGAGGCCGTGAAGAACGATGCCGATTGGGATCTCCGAGCAGTCACTTCAGGCAAATCAGTTGGTAAAATCAAGGCTCGTAATTTGTTCCGTCAAATTGCAGAGGCAGCATGGGAATGTGCTGATCCTGGTATGCAATTTGATACGACAATCAACCGATGGCACACTACCCCAAACGCAGGTCGGATTAATGGTAGTAACCCATGTAGTGAATACATGCACCTTGATAACTCGGCATGTAACCTTGCAAGTATCAACTTGCTTAGATACCTCAACGACGACTTTAGCTTTGACATTCAAGCCTTTAAGCACACAGTAGAATTAATCTTTACTGCTCAGGAAATCTTGGTTGGCTACTCTGAATACCCAACAGAGAACATTACAAAGAATGCTAAGGCTTACCGCGAACTTGGTATTGGCTACGCAAACCTTGGTGCGCTTTTGATGGCGATGGGTCTTCCATACGACTCAGATGAAGGCCGAGCAATCGCAGCAGCGATTACGGCACTTATGACCGGACACTCATATGCTACAAGCGCTAAGTTGGCTAAGCGTGTTGGTCCATTTGCTGGCTACCACAAAGACCAAGAGGGAATGATTAAGGTTCTTAAAATGCACCGTGAGGCAGTTTCACATATCGATGCTAGCCTAGTTGCTGAAGATTTGTTAAGCGCCGCTGCGACTGCATGGGATGAGGCAGTAGAACTTGGCCAGCTATACGGTGTGCGCAATGCACAAGCAAGTGTGCTTGCTCCAACTGGTACTATCGGCCTTATGATGGACTGCGATACAACAGGTATCGAACCAGACCTTGGATTAGTTAAGGTAAAGAAGCTTGTTGGCGGTGGTACGATGCATATCGTCAACCAGACAGTACCACGTGCTCTCGATGCTCTTGGATATAGCGAAGAACAGCGCAATGAAATTGTCGCTTACATTGATACCGAAAAGACTATTACTGGTGCGCCGCACTTACGGCCTGAGCATAAAGCAGTATTTGCTTGCTCTATGGGTGATAACTCAATTCACTACCTTGGTCACGTTAAGATGATGGCAGCGGTACAACCGTTCTTATCTGGTGCAATTAGCAAAACAGTCAACATGCCAGAGGATGCAACGGTGGAAGATATCGAACAGCTCCATATGGATGCTTGGGAGATGGGTCTAAAAGCAGTTGCTGTATATCGTGATAACTGTAAGGTTGGTCAGCCGCTCAGTATGGCCAAAAAAGAGGGTGCAAAGCAAGAAGCACCAAAGACAGTAGAAGATAAAATAATTGTTAAAGGTGCCGTGCGTCGCAAGTTACCTCGAGTACGTAACAGCCGAACCTATCGATTTGTTATCTCCGACCTAGAAGGTTTCTTCACAGTGGGTGAATACGCCGACGGCAGTCCTGGTGAGCTATTCGTGAATGTTTCAAAGCAGGGAAGTACACTCTCAGGAGTTATGGATTCATTTGCCATTAGTATTAGCCATGGTCTGCAATACGGTGTGCCACTCAAGAGCTATGTTAAAGGCTTCCGGGGGACAACCTTTGCTCCATCCGGCGTGACGGACGATGCTGATATCCGTACTACAAGCTCGATTACCGATTACATCTTCCGACGATTAGCGCTTGATTATTTGAGCTTTGATGACCGGCTTGAGCTTGGTTTAGCCTCATTCGAGGATATGCCCGAAGCCCAGACTAGTCTTCTGGATGATGCTCCTAAGGAAGCAGAAGCACCTTTAGAGGCCCAGGTAACAGAAGTAATAAAGCAAGCTGAGAAGACTATCGAGACTGCGAGTGCTAAGGTGAGCGCCAAGGCATCTGCAGATGATACTGCCCCATTGTGTTACAACTGTGGTAATCAGACACAGCGAGCAGGCTCATGCTACGTCTGTACAGCATGCGGCTCAACTACTGGTTGTTCGTAATACTAGAACATCCTAGGTAAAAGAAATAACGGAGAGCAATCTCCGTTTTTCTTATGCTAAACTGTTAGCATGAAAGTGGTTATCCTTTATCACCCACGGTCAGACCATGCGCAGACGGTAGAGAGTTTTGCTCATGATTTTTCAAGACAAGTTGGTCGGCGACTAGAGCTGATTAGCCTAGAGTCACGTGACGGCTCTGCTACGGCAAGTCTGTACGACATAACACGTTATCCAGCAATCTTAGCTTTAAGTGATGCAGGTGAGATGTTACGTGCCTGGCAAGGCCCAGTAATGCCGCTTATCAATGAGCTATCATACTACACGCAACAGTAAGCCTAATGGTGTAGGGATATTGCGTGATTTGAACAGATACGCTATAGTAAAAATTACAAATGCACTCTGTTTATGCAGATAAGTGGCTATCAACCACGAAGCAGTCAGAAGAAATGATTATAATCAAAATAGACCTGACCGGAGAGTCCGTAACAACTCAAAATAAGTGCTAAAAAAGTGCGTTTCAACAATTTGAAACAATGAGTCACTTCTTTTGGAAGCCAGATGGTACCTCCCGTATATCGGGATCTGGCAGTCGAGAGAAGTGATTTTTTATATTCTAAGAATCGAGGAGATTTATGAAATTTAAAGCTGGTACACGACGTCGAGCCCTAGAGTACGAAAAGGACCTAATAGCTCAATGGAAAAAAAATAAGACATTTGAGAAGTCTGTAGAAAACCGACCAAAAAGTAATGCCTATGTATTTTACGATGGGCCACCATTTATTTCCGGCTCGCCACATCACGGCACACTACTAAGCTCGATAATCAAAGATATTGTTCCGCGCTATCAGACGATGCAAGGGAAGCGAGTTGAGCGTGTGTGGGGTTGGGACTGTCACGGGTTGCCTGCGGAGCGATTTACAGAGAAGAAGTTAGGGATACGCAGCCGAGAAGAGGTTTTAGAATATGGTATCGAAAAGTATATTCGAGCATGCCGTGAAAACATGGTCCAGACCAGTAGCGAGTGGGAAGACACTGTAGACCGGATTGGCCGCTGGGTGGACTTCAAGGGTGCATATAAAACCATGGACAAAGAATATATGGAGTCTATCTGGTGGGCCTTTAAAGAATTGTACGAAAAGGACAAAATCTACGAGGGCGAGAAAGTGCTCATGTACTGTACGCTTGATGCGACACCTTTGAGTAAGGCTGAAGTAACTATGGATGCTGGCGCGTATCAGGATGTTACCGATCCAAGTGTCTTTGTAAAATTCAAGCTGACTGACGGTGACTCATATCTGTTAGCCTGGACCACGACTCCGTGGACACTACCAGCAAATACGGCAATCGCAGTCAATGAAGACGTGACGTACGCAGAGGTACTAGTTGATGGTCAGAAGTTGATACTGGCAGAAGAACTTCTCGAGAAGGTATTAACAGATGAAAAACATCACGTGCTGGAATATGAAGTTTTGCAGACTATGAAGGGTAGTGAGCTAGTTGGTAAAACGTATCAACCACTGTTCGCAAACAGGGGCAGCAAGGCGCATCGTGTATGGAGCGCAGATTACGTTACTACAGAAAGTGGTTCCGGTATTGTGCATCTTGCACCAGCGTATGGCGAAGAGGATTTTGTTCTTGCTCAAGAACAGAAAATTCCTGTGGTCCATGTTATCGATGCCAATGGTAACTATACGGAAGGTGATTGGGAAGGGCAGAATGTCTGGGAGGCTAACAAGCCTATTGCTAAAGAGCTCAAAGAGCGAGGCGTTGTTTGGAAGATTGATTACTACCGACATAGTTATCCGCATTGTCACCGATGTGGTACACGCCTAATGTATCGTGCTCACCCAAGCTGGTTTATGGACATCGATGGTCAACGTGAGCAAATGCTCCAAAAGAACGGCAAGGTTAACTGGTTCCCACCACACGTGAAGAACGGCCGTTTTGCTAAAACTATCGAGCAAGCACCAGATTGGAATCTCTCACGTGACCGTTTTTGGGCAACTGCCATGCCGGTCTGGAAGGGTATTGATAAGGACGGCAAAGAACACATTAAAGTTGTCGGTAGCTACGCTGAACTCAAAGAACTCTCTGGCAAAGAGCTTGATGACTACCATCGCCCGTGGGTAGATGACATCACTTTTGACATCGACGGCGTTACTTATACTCGAATTGATAAAGTTATGGATAGCTGGTTTGAGGCGGGCAGTATGCCATTTGCGCAGTTCCACTACCCATTTGAAAATAAAGATAAGTTTGAGGCTAACTTCCCAGGGGATTTTATCGTCGAATATATCGGACAAGTCCGTGCCTGGTTCTACTATATGCATGCTATGAGTGTCGCTCTGTTCGGGGATAACTCTTTTAAGAACGTTATTGTTACCGGGAATGTTGCAGGAAGCGACGGTCGTAAGATGAGCAAAAGTTACGGCAACTACACTGACCCGAACGAGCTGATGGATAAATTCTCTGCAGATAGTCTACGATTCTTGCTCGCCTCAAGTCCATTGCTCAACGGAGAAGATTTTACCTTGCAAGACAAGGAAGTGGGAGACGTTGCCCGTAAACTCAGCATGGTATGGAACATGTACGATTTCTTTACTATGTACGCTGAAGTTGATGGCTGGGAATGGAATGGTACCCATGAGGATCCAGCAAAGCTATGCACTAATCCTCTCGACACCTGGATAATTAGCCGTGTCCACCAGCTTACCCAAGAGGTAGAGAAGCACATGGAAGGCTATGATTTACCAAATGCTATGAAGCCAATTTTGCCATTCATTGATGATGCTTCGAATTGGTATGTGCGACGTTCACGACGACGCTTCTGGAAAAGTGATGCAACCGAAGACAAACAGAACGCATATAAAACACTGCACTATGTTCTAGTTCAGCTTTCGATGGTACTTGCACCTTTCGTGCCCTTTCTTTCAGAAGAGCTATATCAGAAGCTAACTGGGGGAGAATCGGTGCACTTACTTGACTGGCCAAAGGTCGGGCATCTAGACGACCTGCTGCTTGAAGAGATGGCCGAGGTGCGACGTTATGTCAATGAAGCCCTAGCAGTACGCGCCAAAGAAGGGGTAAAGGTTCGGCAGCCTCTACAATCTGTAACGATTCCTCATGCTGGTAAGATTGTGGATTTCACCGACATTTTAACTGAAGAACTTAATGTTAAAGAGGTGTTTGTGGTCCAGGATGCTGAGCTGAGCCTCGACCTAAAAATATCACCGCAACTTCATCGAGAAGGCTTAATGCGTGAAGTCATACGACAGGTACAGAACGCCCGTAAGCAAGCAGGGCTAAACGTGGATGACCGAATAGTTCTAACGCTCCAGACCGGCTCCACAGAGCTTGCAGATGCTGTCACGGAACACACCGACACCATTCTGCAAGAAGTGCTTGCCACTCAGCTAAGAATTGATAGTGGTGACGTACCTGCAGATAGCGCAGTGCGAATTGAAAGTCATACGCTAGGTATCCACCTCCGTAAAGCAGAGCTGTAGCACTTTACAGGGGCAGGGTAATCTGTTAATATCTATTGGTATCAATTTTCTCTAATACATAAGGAAATGTAATGAGCGATAAAAAAGCAGTTATTGCGACTGGTGGCAAGCAGTACATCGTCAGCGAAGGACAAACTCTCGAAATCGAGCTGCTTAATGATCTTAAAGAAGGTGCTAAGAGCGTGACTTTTACTCCACTTATGGTCATTGATGGCAAAAACGTGCAAGTTGGCACTCCTGAAGTTTCTGGTGCTAAAGTCACAGCCGAGATTGTAGAAAAAGAAGTCCTTGGGGACAAGGTGCTGGCAATTCGTTACAAGGCAAAGAAGCGTGTGCATAAAATCCACGGTCATCGCCAGCACAACGCCCACATCAAAATCTCCAAAATTGCCTAACCAGCAATGTCTTAATTGTACCCCTTACACTAAGGGGTATTTTTATTTGTTAAGCACTAGCATTATGTAACTGGTACTAAATGGCTAGTTTTGATTTATGGTTTGTCGTGGTGTCCGGCCTTTGCTTATGGTTTAATAGAGGCTGACTAGATGAGTAAGATTATTGCAGTATTAAACCAAAAGGGGGGAGTGGGTAAAACCACTACCACTATTAACATGGCTGCGTATTTAGCTAAACGCAACCACACAGTTTTGATAGTTGATCTCGACCCACAGGGAAATGCCACGAGCGGTATTGGAGTTGACAAGCAAAATCTCGATACAACAATGTACGACGTACTGTTCGGAGCAGTTGATACGAGTAGTAGTATAAAAGAAACTTCTGTTGCAGGTTTGCATATCCTTCCATCGAATGCCCAGCTGGCTGCTGCCGAGGTGGACTTGGCTTCTGAAGCTGGGCGAGAATATAAACTCAAGCAAGCACTTTCCGGACTAGAGTATGATTTCGTTCTCATAGATTGCCCACCATCTCTTGGTTTGCTGAGCATCAACGCATTAGCGGCAGCCGAGTCTGTGCTCATTCCTGTGCAAGCAGAGTACTATGCACTGGAAGGGCTCGGCCAATTACTTGATATTGTTCAGAGAGTTCGACAGGGAATTAACCCCTCCCTAGAGTTATTGGGCGTAGTAGTCACTATGTTCGACGGGCGAACCTCACTTTCTGAACAAGTACTGCAGGAGCTCAAAAAACATTTTGGTGCAAAGTTGCTAGAAACAATTATTCCGCGGAATGTACGTCTTGCCGAGGCCCCAAGTTTTGGCAAATCAATTCTTGAACACGATAAGTGGTCAAAAGGGGCGCGTGCGTATAAAAATTTGGCGAAGGAGGTCGAAAATCGTGTCAGCTAAAACATCAAAACTAGGACGTGGCTTTGAATCGCTAATTCCCCAGAATTTCGACAATACTTTACTAACTGGAAGTGAAGAGAAGATAGTAAAGATGCCTGTTGGTGACCTCATGGCGAATCCAGAACAACCACGGCTAATCTTTGATGAAAGTGAACTTAGTGGACTGGCTAGTTCTATAAAAAGGCACGGAATCCTACAGCCTTTAGTTGTAACGCCTAATGCTGATAAATACTATATTATCGCTGGCGAGCGCCGCTGGCGAGCGGCAAAAATAGCTGGTCTTAAAACGGTTCCTGCTATTGTGCGTTCTAGTGAGCAGCTTGAACGTCTAGAATTAGCGCTTGTCGAGAATGTGCAACGGGTAAATCTCTCGCCTCTCGAACAGGCAGCTTCTATCCAATATTTACATGATCAGTTTAGTCTCGACTATAAAATTATTGGAGAACGCCTCGGTAAGGCGGCTACAACTGTCCAAAATACGGCACGCCTGCTGCTTTTACCCGAAGAAGCTCAAAGTGCTCTCAAGGCAAAACAGATTAGTGAAGGTCATGCGCGCGCCCTTCTTGCGCTTAAAGATAAGAAAGACCAGCTACAATTATTATCATTAATACTTCAGCATACATGGTCGGTGCGCCAGGCAGAGCGGTACGTGGTAGCGCACAGAGAGGGTGCTACTACTCCTACGGTTGCAAAAGCAAAAGTTGCGACTACAACTCCGCAGACTCAGAGGCTATCCAAAGTGTTGAGTACTCCTGTGGCGGTGCGCCGTACAGCCAAGGGTGGTAAGCTGGAAATCTCCTTTACATCAGACGCCGAGCTGACACGCATTTTATCTGTAATTTCTGGTACGAAATAAGTATATCTGTAATACAAATTGCAATACGCTACTTGCCATCTCTTGCCTCTAACTAATCGTCAGAAAATAAGCAGTAGCTAGAACTTTTGACCTTTACCGAACGGATATACACGTAAGGATAGCTTGCCAACTAAATCTTTCATAGGCACTGGCCCGAATGAACGTGAATCGAGTGATTGCGGGCGATTATCGCCGCAAACGTAAACAGAATCTTCGGGTACTGTGAGGTCGATATCACCACTAGTGGTAGTAATAACCTTACCATAAGGTGCTACTTCATCTGGTCTAAAACCTTCTGGGTTATCTGAATTATAGACGGTTATTATGCCGTCCTTAACTACGACACGTTCACCAGGGAGAGCAAGAACACGCTTGATGAGTTGTCGGGGTTTACTGCTGCCGAATTCTAGGCTATCACGCCGGGTAAAGATAACAATTTCTCCACGTTTTGGCTGAAAGTTGTGTCCGGTTATTCGCGCTATAGTTCGGGGTAGCTTATATACAATTAAGCGGTCATGATTCTGAAGGGTGGTTTCCATACTCGGACCATCTACCTCATATGACTGAAATACAAACATAGTTAGACTAAGCGCAATTAATGGGGCGATAACTAGAATTGCGATAGTAGAAAAGATACTCTTTATGCCAGTCTTTTTATCGTTTTCGTCTTGGGTCGAAGAACCTTCACCCTGTGTTGAAACAATATTTTCTTGTAGATTGGGGTCGTTGTTTTGCGGTGCTTCAGGTGCTTCGGTAGCATCAACAATTACGGCTTTTGGTTGCTCGGTATTATCATCCATACGTTCCTCACACTATACTGCAAATGCTAATGACTGCCAACAATGTCACAAAATACCGAGACCTCAGCAAACTTTCAGTCAATTTGCTATAATTAATAAACGAAATGGGACAAATATCCGCCAAAATTAAACCTGCTGCTGGCTTTTCGCATATTATTCATATTGCATTAACCTGTTTGCTACCAACTCTTATGTTCGTATTGGTGCGACTTGGCTTTTTCCAGTTACAACTTGGGGTAGCTCTAATCATGCTCAGTAAGTGGCGTATGTTTGCAGTCAAGCCACGACACTGGTTTGCCAATATCCGTGCAAACGCGGTAGATATTATCGTTGGCTTATCGGCACTTATCTTTATGATTCATACTGATTCCCAACTCTTCCAATTGCTTTGGGCGGTTATATATGGTGTGTGGTTGTTAGCATTAAAACCACGTTCTACACCTCTCGGAGTCTCGTTGCAGGCGTTCATGGCACAATCAGTTGGCTTAACGGCACTTTTAATTGCCTGGGGAGATTCTCCACTCTTTATTTTAGTTATCGGAGCATGGCTTGTCAGTTATATGTCGGCTCGACACTTTTTTGCCAACTTTGAAGAATCTATGACACGCTTTCTTTCGTTGGTTTGGGCATATTTCTCAGCAGCTATGCTGTGGGTTCTTGGCCACTGGCTACTATTTTACGGCCCTGTAGCGCAGCCAGCATTACTGCTTTCTGTAATTAGTTTTGGGCTCGGGGGCATGTACTTCCTAGAAAAGTCCGACAGAATGTCAGTAGTTTTACGTCGTCAGCTAGTCTTTGTGATGTTCGCGGTTGTGATGATAGTTTTGACTTTCTCCGACTGGGGCGATAAGGCGATTTAGTACGCCACATTCAATAGATAAGGGGGGTATTTTATGGATAACGAGACAGAGCCGACAGTCATAAAACACGAGTTAATTAAGCCGTTAGCTGAGCCGGTTAAGGTGGCGTCGGCACCAATAAATAAACCCGAAAAACGCACAGGTAGTGCTAAGACTGCTCTGTTGCTGCTCGCATGTTTAAGTCTGGGGTTCTTGGGCGGTTGGGCCGGTCGCAACAGTGATGCGAGTGGGACTAAGCAGACCAATCAAGTTCGTCAACAGATTGTCTCTAGTGAAAGCCAACTTATTAACGAGATTGCCAAGAACGTTGGACCGAGTGTTGTGTCAGTAAATGTCACCAGTACCGGTACTAGAAGTATATTTGGCGGCAGTGTCGAGCAACAAAGTGCCGGAACAGGTGTAATCATTAGTGAAGAGGGTATTATTATTACTAATCGTCACGTAGTACCTGCAGGTACTAACACCGTAAGTGTCACCTTATCGGATGGAACAGCCCTCAAAGATGTATCGGTAATTGGCCGAACAAGCGAGAGCGACCCGTTAGACGTAGCCTTCTTAAAGATTAATGACAAACAGGGTAAGAAGCTGACTGCAGCAAAGCTCGGTGATTCTAGTAAAGTTCAGGTTGGCGATAAAGTAGTTGCCATCGGGAATGCTTTGGGTCAGTTCCAGAACACAGTAACTAGTGGTATTATCTCTGGTTTTGGTCGAAGTGTAGAGGCAGGAGACGAGAGTGGTGGAAATACTGAAACACTACAGAACTTATTCCAGACAGACACAGCGATAAATCAGGGCAACTCAGGTGGTCCCTTGGTGAATATAAATGGTGAAGTCATTGGTATCAATACCGCAGTAGCGGGCAACGCCGAAAACATTGGTTTTGCAATCCCGCTAAATGACATCCAAGGCCTGGTAAAAAGTGTTCTGAAAGAAGGAAAATTACTTCGACCATATCTAGGTGTTCGGTATCTTTCGCTCACAGATGACGTTGCGTATCAATACAGCTTAAGTGTCAAGAGGGGTGCATATCTAGCACCATCACAAGGACAATCGGTAGTGATTAGTGGTAGCCCGGCAGAAAAAGCTGGATTGAAAGAAAAGGACATTATCACCAAAATTGACGACGTTTCCATCGACGAGAATAATAGCCTGACATCAGTGTTAGGACGACATGCAGTTGGTGATAAAGTTACACTAACTGTTGTGCGTGACGGAAAAGAACAGAAGATTTCAGTTACGCTTGAAGCAGCTCCTACACAGTAAATACCTGGATAAAGTCCTCGGTTTTAGTAAGTGTATAACCATGTTTTTTAGCGATAAAAGATAAATCTTGATGCTGAAAAAGCAGGCTCTCGGTAATCACGAATTTAGGTAGATTTTGGTATTCGCTAAATTGGCTAAAAAGTTTACGATACAAGGCCAGCCCGTCTTCGCCGCCAAACAATGCTAGTTTCGGTTCATGCAAAGCGGCTTCGTTAACTTCATAAGAGTCAGGTACATAGGGTAGGTTGGCCAAAATTATCGACCCAGATAATACTTCAGGCTCAATGGATTCGATAAGGTTGCCACAATAGGTATCAATCTGTGCGTGGAGTGTTTTGGCATTGGCATGCGCCACCTCTAAGCAGGCATTTTCGATATCGACGGCTATAACCCGTGAGCCAGGCACTTCAAGTTTAGCAGTTATAGCTAGCGCCCCGGATCCTGTGCCAACATCGATGATGGTTGCAGTAGTGGGTAGTTTTTTAAGTTGGTCGATAATTGTTTCTGATTCTGGCCGCGGTACGAGCACATCATCATTAACCATAAAAGTCCGACCATAAAACTCGGCATGTCCACGAATGTAAGCAAGGGGGATGTGTTTTAGGCGGTCAGAAATTTTATTCGTCAGTAATGAAAGTTGTTCGCTGCTCAGTAAATCATCAAGATGGGCGAGTATCGATGCTCGGTTTTTACCAAGAGTATCCTCCAGTAGTACCAGACAGTCTAAGCGGGCTGTTTGTATGTTGTTTGATTCGAGAAGGGAGGTGTTTTGGCTAAGCCAATTAGCTATTTTCATCACTAATAATTTGTCGTTCTGCGTCTTGCAGTGCAGTAATGATGTCATCAATATCACCGCTCAGTGCACTTGGTATATTGCTGCGGCTATAACCAATACGATGGTCGGTTATTCGGTCTTGTGGGAAGTTGTACGTTCGAATTTTTTCGCTTCTGTCGCCCGAGCCAATAAGCTTCTTGCGAGCATCGCTGAGTTGCTTTTGTTCTTCATCAATCTTGATTTGCAGCAATCGTGAACGAAGTACGCCCATGGCTTTATCCTTGTTCTTAATCTGCGACTTTTCATCTTGGCAGGTGACTACTAGTCCAGAAGGGATGTGGGTAATGCGCACTGCCGAGTCGGTGGTGTTTACGCTCTGGCCACCATGACCGCTACTACGATATACATCGATACGTAAATCGCTAGGGTTTATTTCGACATCAGTCTCTTCGGCCTCTGGCAGTACTGATACGGTTACAGTACTTGTATGAATACGACCCTGTGACTCTGTACTGGGTACACGTTGCACTCGATGTACACCAGCCTCAAACTTAAGGTCTTTGTATACATCCACTCCACGTACTGCAAAGATGACTTCTTTAAAACCACCAACTTCACTGGGGTTTTCATCGATAAGTTCAACTTTAAAGTTCTTTGTTTCACACCAGCGGGTATACATGCGAAATAAATCACCTGCAAATAAACTAGCCTCATCACCCCCAGCAGCACCGCGGATTTCTACAATAGCATCACGCTCATCGTTAGGGTCTTTAGGGGTGAGCAATTCAGCTAGCTCGGATTCGGTTGAAGCCTTTCGGGTGGCAATTTCACTCAGTTCATCTTTGGCCATGGCAGAAATTTCTGGATCACCGTCTTTACTGAGAAGTTCTGCTTCCTTTTCTTGCTTACGTAATGTAGATAAGCTATTAAACAAATCAATAGTCTTTTCGAGTTCGCTTTGCCGTTTAGCTAATTTAGGGTAGCGTGATGAACTAAAGATAGCCGGGTCTTGCAGCTCGTTCTGTAATTCAGCTAGTTCATTTCGGAGGGCTTGTTCTTTATTCATCTGTTCCTAGTATAAAAGAAAACAGCCAGAAACATAGCTCTGGCTGTTTGTTTAACGTACAAGTTATTTACTTGCTTCTGCTGCTTCTTTATCTGATTCAACGGTATCGCTGCTCTTGCGAACACGTACTTTGTTGGCCTTCTTCAGCGCAGCTTCTTTACGAGCAGCAGCAGCTTCTTGGCGAGCCTTGAAGCGGTCAACACGACCTTCTATGTCAATCATCTTCTCTTGACCAGTGAAGAATGGGTGTGATGCACTGCTAATGTGTACGGTTACCAGTGGATATTCTTTGCCATCGGTATATTTTACTGTTTCTTCGGTAGCTACAGTTGAGCGAGTCAGAAACATTTCGCCATTGTTGAGGTCTTTAAAAACAACAAAGCGGTAGTTCTTGGGGTGTAAATCTTTTTTCATAGTCAGGTAGTGATTATACACATCTGTTAGCCTTCGGTCAAGACGTTATGCTCCCTATGAGATAGCTCTTGTACGAACAGGGGTGGCATGTTACAATATGTTCACTATTTAATAAGCAGGTGTATAGAAAATCCTCCTTGTTTGCTCCGTGTAGGACAAATATAGGCAGCTATTCACCGAAGTGAAAGGATTACTACCATGGCTACAGAAGTAGACATAAAACAACTATTAGCAGCGGGCGCGCATTTTGGTCACAAGACCAGTCGTTGGCATCCAAAGATGGCTCCGTACATCCACAGCAAGCGAGACGGTACTCACATCATCGATCTTACCAAGACTGTTGATGCGCTTGAAGCAGTGCTACCATTTATTACTAAAACGGTATCCGAGGGTAAGCAGGTGCTTTTTGTAGGTACGAAGCGACAAGCCAAAGATATTGTTAAGGCTGCCGCTTTAGAAGCTGGTATGCCATTTGTAACAGAGCGATGGCTCGGCGGTATGCTGACTAATAAGCAGACTATTGGTGAACGAATCAAGCACCTCAAAGACCTCGAAACCCGAATGGCAGCAGGTGCCCTAGATGCTAAATATAACAAGCTCGAAGTTCAGCGTTTCCAAGAAGAAATTGATCAAATGAACTTCTTGTATGGTGGCATCAAAGATCTCGCTGCTCGTCCGGGTGCAGTACTTGTAGTTGATGTTATCAACGAAGCAAATGCTCTCCGTGAAGCACGCAAGCTTGGTCTAAAGACCATTGCGATTGCAGACACTAATGTTGATCCGACAGACATCGATTTCCCAATTCCTGCTAACGATGATGCAATCAAAACTATTGAGCTCATCATGAGTTATGTAAAACAAGCCATTGAAGAAGGTAAAAGTAAGCAGAAGGCTACTAAGTCGGCTGATAAAACTGAAGGGGACAAATAATGAACGTATCTATCGAAGATATTAAGCGACTTAAGAGCTTGTCTGGAGTTGGTTTGACTGACGCTAAAAAAGCGCTCGAAGAAGCAGATGGTGACTTTGATAAAGCCCTAGAAGCTATGCGTAAAAAAGGTCTAACCAAGGCAGAGAAGCGTGGTGAGCGCGAGGCTCGAGCTGGAGTTATCGGCACTTATAACCACGACAATCGTATTGGTGTGTTGGTCGAAGTTAACTGTGAAACTGACTTTGTTGCCCGAACAGAAGGCTTTTCTGAGCTAGTTAAAGATGTTGCTATGCACATTGCTGCTGCTGCACCACTATATGTCTCTGCCGATGACATTCCAGCAGCAGATCAGGAAGCAAAAAAAGCTGAATTCACCGAGAAAGCCAAGGGTGAAGGCAAACCAGAGAACATGCTCGACAATATTGTCGAGGGGATGCTTAAGAAGTATTTTGCAGAACTATGCCTGGTAAACCAGCCGTTTGTTAAAAACCCTGACCAAACTGTCGGCGACCTAGTAAAAGAGGCAAATGCCCGACTTGGCGAGAACGTTGTTGTTCGTCGCTTTGAACGTCTTGCTCTTGGCGAAGTTGCTTAAGTAAGACTTTTTCCTATGAATCGACCACTAGTTATCTAGTGGTCGATTTTCTTTTTGAAGCAACCCACAAAGCGCCCTGTACGATTTTTGATTTAGCACTAGGTATTTCTGTCGATTGAATACTTGAAGTCTGGTTTCTAAAATCTTTAGATAAAGTTGCCTTAATTCGGTCTTTTTTTGACGCTAGGCGATGAAGTGGCGTACTGCTTGATTCAACAAACTTGCGCATACCATGCTCATCCATAACTCTCCCGTTCAACGTAGCGATATGATTGAACACGCCACTGACTATTTGTCGCGAAACCTCCAGAGGGGTAATCTCTAGTTCTTTGCAAGCATTGATAAGAAACTTGCCAACCATCTCTTCTGCTTGAGGTTGTCTGGTTTTACCAAACCATTTCAAATCACCAGTTAAAAGATGGATTATGATATTGGGCAGCTCATCAAGTCCAGCTTCTGACAGGGGTTTTCCAAGTTTTGTACGCTTATCATCGTCGCCTTTAACGTATAGCCCGTGCATACGTCGATAAGCATCGTCTGCTTCACGTGCTGCATCTTGTGTTTGTGTGCGGCCTTTGTACGAGCGAGATACATTGGGTAGGCCACGGTGGTCAGGGCCGAATACGCGGTCCCCTGCGTATAACAGGCCAGCATCAACACAGAGTTCAGCGACAGTGATAACACCCACACGTAGGGCATGTTTTAGGGAGTCCACCCGGGTAGGGTCGCGAAGAATCTCGAGCGGGCCATCGGCAGGTAATCCGTAATGCTCTTCAATAAGTTCATTCCATGAGAGTTCAGGCGAGACTAAGACAAGCTCAGGTGCTCCTAATGGGTTGATTGGTGATTGTTCTGGTGATTGCATATGGTAACTAATTCGTCGTTCGTCGACTCCTCAATTACAAAGAGGCAGCCGTGGGTTCGCTACTGGCTCCATATATCCCTAAGCGACCAATAATAGGATATACTTCAACGCTGACTGATTACAGATACATACAATAACATTATAATATTTAATAGTCAATACTTACATCCGAGCCATGGGGCAATGGTATAATGATATAGAAATAAGGAGTTATTGTGAGCCCAAACCAAGTTGTTGATAAAACCAAGAGTAAGTTACAGGAAGCAGTCGCACATTTTACAGAAGAGTTGAAGCGACTTCGCACAGGCCGTGCCAGTGCAACCATGCTTGATGGGGTTATGGTCGAGGCATATGGCTCACCAATGCCGCTGAATCAGTTAGCAAATGTAACTGCACCAGAGGCGCAATTGCTGCAAATTACGCCATTTGACCCAAGCAACTTACAAGCAATCTCAAACGCTATTCGTGATAATCAAACGCTCGGGCTTAACCCGTCTGATGATGGTCGTGTTGTACGGGCAAGTGTTCCAGCACTTACCGAAGAACGACGACGTGAAATAACAAAGCAAGTAGGCGTGAAGCTCGAAGAGTGCATGGTCCGCATGCGAGGAGTACGTCATGATGCCCTAGACGAATTTGAGCAAGCTAAAAAAGACAAAGATATTAGTGAAGACGATGCAAAGCGTTACACTGCGCAGGTCGAAGAGGCTATGAGCAAAGCAAAGGCAGAGGCCGAAGCAGTTGCTAAGGCAAAAGAACAAGAAATCATGACCGTTTAGGCCCTAATCCGGTATAATTAGCTGCATATGCCTACTACACATACCTCTGTACCTACTCATCTCGGATTGATTCTCGACGGTAACCGTCGCTGGGCACGCGAACATGGCCTACCTACCATGGAAGGGCACAAGAAAGGATACGAAAACCTCAAAAATGTTGCTCAATACGCCTTCAAACAAGGAGTAAAGTACGTTTCGGCTTATGTGTTTTCTACCGAAAACTGGAAGCGTTCTGCAGAAGAAGTCGATTATCTGATGAAATTGCTTATTTGGGTGTCGCGACATGAAATTAAAGAGCTCGATAAAGAAAATATTCGAGTTCAATTCTTAGGAGAAGAAGAACGTTTAAGCCAAGACGTTATTAGCGCTATGGAAAGTGCTGAAGAGCGCACCAAAGATAATACCGGAGGCACACTGCTTATATGTCTTAACTACGGTGGTCACCAAGAAATAGCGACTGCTATGAACAAAATTTTGATAAAGAATCCTGGTATCCAAGAAGTAAGCCAGGAAATGATAGAGAAGCATCTGTACAAGCCAGATGTTCCGGCTGTCGACATGATTATTCGCACATCCGGCGAACAGCGAATAAGTAATTTTATGCTTTGGCGGGCAGCATATAGTGAGCTGTACTTTACTGATGTTCACTGGCCGGCATTTAGTGAGCAAGATTTACAACTTGCCCTTGATAATTTTGCGGCTAGGCAGCGCAGGTTTGGATCATAATGTCGATTATAATTTTGATTCTTGCTTTAGTAATGTTTGTTGGTCTTGTGGTCATTCACGAGCTGGGTCACTTTTTTGCTGCACGCAAGGGAGGAGTCGATGTCGAAGAGTTTGGGCTTGGCTTCCCGCCTAAAGCATGGGGAAAAACACTAAAGAGTGGATTGTTGTTTACTGTAAACTGGCTTCCACTTGGCGGTTTTGTTCGTTTGAAAGGTGAGCACGACTCTGCAAAAGCAAAGGGGAGTTTTGGGGCAGCACCACTTAAGACTAAGATTATTATTATGCTAGCTGGAGTAGGTGTTAATTTGGGTGCAGCATTTGTGTTACTAACTATTTTGGCATGGATTGGTATGCCAAAACTGATTGACAATCAATTTACCGTTAGTAGCGACACAAAAGTATCTCAAAGTCGCGTCTATGTTGGTGCAGTGGAAGCTGGTTCACCGGCCGATAAAGCCGGTCTAAAAGCACGGGATCGACTCATTAGTCTTGCTGGTCAGGATACTAAAACTACTATCGCCTCCGCCGATTCATTCCCTGAGTTAACCAAGAAGAACGCTGGTCAAAAAGTGCTCATAACTATTGATCGTGGTGATGCCAAGCAGACGTTGACAGTTAATCTGCGCTCAGAAAAAGAAGTATCGGACAGTAAAAAAACAGATAACCCCAAAGGTTACTTAGGAGTATCGCCGACTGAATTCACACTTCGCCGCTCAACATGGTCTGCCCCCATTGTTGCAGCAGGAACTATCAAACAGTTTACTGTTGAGACATTCAAAGGGCTGGGCAAAGCACTCTGGAATGCCTTACGTGGCCATGGGAAGCAGGCAAGCGAGCAAGTTGCCGGACCGGTCAGTATATTTGTACTCCTTAAAGATAGCAGTACTATCGGCTTCCAATTTATGTTGATGATTATTGCAATCATATCGCTTACATTGGCGATTATGAATGTGTTGCCAATTCCAGCTCTGGATGGTGGTCGATTATTCGTAACCTTGCTGTACCGTGTAGTGCTTCGTAAGCCCCTAACTCAAGAAACCGAAGAACGTATTCATGGTACTGGCTTCATGCTGCTTCTGGCACTCATGGCACTCATTACAATAGTCGATATAAAGAGGCTATAGAACATGTCTTTGTTACAGATATTTGGTATTTCGAGCGGGGGCTGGATAGTCTCAGTTCTGTACCTGGCTGCAATCTACGGGTTTATAGCCTACTTTATGCAAAGCAAGGCAACAGAAAAGAGCCAAGTACGCTGGACACCGTTCGAGTCGGCCGGTGTCACACTCTTTGTATATTTCTTTAGTCAGCTTTTTGCCGGTATATCGCTATATATTATCCTGGGAGTTTTTGGCTGGGATGAGGCTCGCATAACAGATTGGTTCAGTAACGTCGTTGTGGGCCAGTTTGTTGTTACGGTGTGTATCGACGCGGTGACGCTGGGCCTATTGATACTATTCTTAAAGCGTCGTTCGGCAACTCTCAAGACTATTGGTTTAAAGGGCAGGCTGGCATTGCGTGATATAGGATACGCTGTTGGTGGCTACCTAATTTACATCGTTATATATATTGCCATTGCTTCAGTGGTCGGCAAGTTAATTCCGGCAATTAACCTTGATCAGAAACAGCAGTTGGGATTTGATAATGTTTCGTCATTACAATTACCGTTGGTATTCTTAAGCCTGGTTGTCATGCCACCAATTATTGAAGAACTGGTCATGCGAGGATTTCTATACACCGGTTTGCGAAATAAGCTGCCCAAGTGGACTGCGGCCCTATTAACAAGTGGGCTTTTTGCTGTGGCGCATCTTCAGGCAGGTAGCGGTGCCCCATTATTGTGGGTGGCCGCAATAGATACCTTCATCCTATCAATGGTCCTAATTGAGCTTAAAGAGCGTTCAGGCAGCCTGCGTGCACCGATTTTGCTCCATGCTTTAAAGAACCTCATCGCATTTCTGAGTCTGTTTGTTTTTCACCTTGTCTAGTTTCGATAACATAGTATAGTGGGGGTATGATTTACCATAAATCAACCACAGTCATGATGCCGTTTATTCTACTCACGCAACGGAGGCTTGGCTAGACTATCTAAAAATAAAGATGATACGACGGCCACCAGGCCGTTTTTTTAGTAGAACTACTAATTATTTACCAAGGAGACCACTATGAAAATGACAAACCTCTTCACTAAAACCAGTAAGACGGCTCCTGCCGATGAGGCAGCAAAAAATGCCCAGCTTCTTATTCAGGCTGGTTTTATTCATAAAGAAATGGCCGGGGTATACAGCTATCTACCACTAGGCCTAAGGGTTCTTAATAAGATTGCCAATATTGTCCGTGAAGAGATGGACGCTATTGGGGGGCAAGAACTCCAAATGCCAGCTTTGCAAGTTAAAGAACGATATCAACTGACAAACCGTTGGGATGACAAAGTTGTAGATAACTGGTTTAAAACTACCTTGGCTAATGGCACCGAAGTTGGCCTTGGCTTCTCACACGAAGAGAACTTATCGCCAATCGTAAAGACGTACCTTACTTCATACAAAGACGTTCCATTTGCGCCATACCAAATTCAGACAAAGTTTCGTAATGAACTTCGCTCAAAGAGCGGCTTGATGCGCGGTCGCGAGTTCTTAATGAAAGACATGTATTCATATGCAACTTCACAAGACCAGCACGAAGAATTTTATGAAAAAGTTGCCGATGCATACGTAAGGGTTTATCAACGGCTTGGCATTGGCGACAGGACTTTTCGCACATTCGCTAGCGGGGGTGTATTCAGCCAGTTTAGTCACGAATTTCAAACACTATCCGATGCAGGCGAGGACACAATTTACCTTAGTCGTGCCAAAAAAATTGCTATTAACAAGGAAGTTTTTACTGATGATGTTATAGCACAGCTCGGCTTAGATAAAGATGAACTTGAAGAAGCAAAAGCTATTGAAGTCGGTAATATTTTTAGCTTGGGAACCAAATTCACCAAACCTTTCGACATTACTGTAGATGATAAAGATGGCAAAAAGTTAGAAGTCATTATGGGTTGCTATGGTATTGGGGTTAGCAGGCTGGTAGGCACTATTGCAGAGCTATTGTGTGACGAAAAAGGACTTGTTTGGCCAGAGAATATCGCTCCTTTCAAGGTGTATTTAGCAACGATAGGAGAAGTGACTACTGAAGCACAGGGTATCTATGACAGTCTGACGAAGGCAGGTATAGAAGTGCTGTGGGATGACCGTGTCGTACGGCCAGGAGAAAAATTTGGCGATGCCGATTTGATGGGTATTCCGTATCGTTTGGTAGTGAGTGATAAGACTGTGGCGAGCGGTAAGCACGAGCTTAAGGCACGTACTGAAAACCAGCTACAGCTTCTTGCAGTAGATGATATACTAGAAGCCCTAGCCACGTCATGAGATTCCAGTAACGGCTAGCTAAACATAACGAATAAGAAACTAGAAGGAGAAGATTATGAAGAAAGAGTACTTACTAACTAAAGAAGGTGTACAAGAATTAGAGCAGGAGCATGCCGAGCTAGTTGGCCAACGGAGCGATCTTGCAGAACGTATTAAAACTGCTCGTGAATTTGGTGATCTCAGCGAAAATGCCGAATATAGTGCTGCGCGGCAAGAACAAGAGCGGGCCGAAAGTCGAATCGCAGAAATTGAAAATATTTTGCAGAATGTAAAGATTATCAGCAAACCAAAAGGCGATAGCAAGGTTCAAATTGGCTCACACGTAAAACTTAAAGGTGAAACCAATGGGACTAAAGAGTTTCAGGTAGTGGGTACCGTCGAAGCAGATCCGCTCAATGGAAAAATATCGGATGAATCACCAATTGGGCAAGCTCTTCTTGGCAAAAAAGAAGGGGAAGAAGTAGAAATAACTACTCCTGCCGAAACCTCGGTGTATAAGATTGTAGATATCTCCTAGGAGTTAGGAACATACCTATCAAGGACTTTTTTGATGATAAGCTACGACGATTTTGAAAAAGTTGATATTAGAGTAGGCACTATTATTGCAGTGGAAGATTTTCCTGAAGCAAGAAAGCCCGCGTACAAATTGACTATTGATTTCGGTAATGATCTTGGTGTTAAGAAGTCGAGTGCACAGCTGCCCGCAACCTATGATAAAGCAGAGCTAAAAGGCAAGCAGGTGCTTGCAGTAGTAAATTTTGCTCCACGGCAAATAGGGCCATTTATGAGTGAAGTACTTACACTTGGTATCCCTGATGGTTCTGGAAATTGCATGTTAATCACTACTGATAAGGTGGTTCCCCTTGGCGGCAAACTGTATTAAAGATATAATGGCGGGTAAATGGCAACACTAAAAGAACTTCGTGATGAACGGCTGCGCAAGCTAGATGACCTTAAAAAACTTGGGGTTAATCCATTTCCAGCAGCATCAAACAGGAACATGTCAGTGCGTGATGCGCTTGTTCGATACGAAGAGCTAGAAAAGACAGCTGATATAATCACAGTCGCAGGCCGTATAACCAATATCCGCAAATTTGGAAAAATAGCTTTTATCGTAATACGTGATGTACAAGATACTATCCAGCTATTTCTCAGTGCAGATGGTGTATCAAGGCCAGATTTTAATAAAAGTGAACTAGCATTCGAACATCTCAATCTGCTCGATGCCGGCGATTTCATCGAAGTTAGTGGCATTGCGGCAACAACCAAAACAGGTGAGCGCTCAATTACTGTATCCAGGCTTCGTTTATTAACTAAAAGTTTGCGGCCGATGCCGACAGTACAAGATGGATTTACGAACAAAGAAGAGAGACTACGACGCCGTTACATCGATATGAACGTCAATCAGGACGTCTACCAGCGTTTTGTTCGCCGAAGTAAGTTCTGGCAAGCAACCCGCGATTTCCTGAATAAAGAAGGTTTTCTAGAAATAAACATTCCTGTTCTCGAGCATACTACTGGCGGGGCAGATGCAAACCCATTTGTCACTCACATGGATGCGATTGATCAAGATTTTTACCTAAGAATTAGTCATGAATTACCACTTAAGCGACTTGTAGGTGCGGGTTACGAGAAGGTCTACGACATTGGGCCACGTTTTCGTAACGAGAACTATACAGATGAGCATTTACCAGAACACATCGCAATGGAATGGTATGCCGCCTACTGGGATTGGCAAAAAGGCATTGAATTTATGACCAATATGTACCGCCATGTCCTAAAAGAAACTTTTGGTACACTGCAGTTCAAACTCGGCAATTTTGATATTGACCTCTCAAAAGAATGGGAGCAGTGGGATTATGCGGAAACTATCAAGAAACGGTACGGTATTGATGTTTTTGATTGCACAATTGATGAAGTGAAGAAGGCTCTAGCAGATAATAAACTCGAAGTTGAGCAGACTGAAAATAAAGCTCGTGGTATCGATAAGCTCTGGAAAAATATCCGCAAGGACGTAGCTGGTCCAGTCTGGCTTGTCAATACACCCCTATTCATTAGCCCGTTAGCTAAAACGAATCCTGATAATCCACATACGGTTCAACGATTTCAACCCGTTATTGCGGGAAGTGAACTAGGGAATGGCTTTAGTGAGCTTAATGACCCAATTGACCAGCTGCAACGTTTTCTTGAGCAACAAAACATGCGTGACTCTGGTGACGACGAAGCAATGATGCTTGATATCGATTACGTAGAAATGCTGGAATACGGTATGCCACCGGCCTGCGGCTGGGGTTTTAGCGAACGGGTATTTTGGATTTTCGAGGGAGTTACTGCTCGTGAAGGTGTACCATTTCCTCAATTACGCAGTGATGTTGACGAGGTGACTAAGGGTATCTATCCGGAAGTTTTTACTGCCTCGAGCTCGCCAGAGCAAAAGCCAGAGACTCAATCTACATAGTTTAATGATTCCTGGTGGTACTCCCTAGATGCCTGTATACTTAGGTATATGATAGAAGTTAAAGGTGTAGTTAAAAAGTACGGCAAAAAACATAATGTATTTACCGCACTTGCGGGCATTGATTTAAAGATTGCTCAAGGTTCAACAGTGGCAATTATTGGCAAGAGTGGTTCGGGTAAATCGACACTGATGCATGTAATGAGTGGCCTTGACCATCCAACTACAGGTACGATAAAGGTCAATGGAGTTGACCTGGCCGACATGAAGCAGAAAGCACTCGATGCTTTCAGGGCAAAATCTATGAGCTTCATCTTCCAAGCATTTTTTGTAGAGGGTAATCAAACCTGTTATCAGAATGTGATGCTACCGCTAGAAATTGCCAAAGTTGGGCGGCGAGACCGTCGAGCACGAGTGACAGAAGCTCTTGAAGCTGTTGATCTTGCAGACAAGATTGATGTAAAAGCTCGTAACTTGTCAGGCGGTCAGCGTCAACGCCTAGCAATAGCGCGGTCAATTGTTAATAAGCCGAAATTAATTTTTGCTGATGAACCAACTGGTAATCTTGACAGCGCAACAGGTGATAAAATTATCAAATTACTCTTTGATTTAAATAAAAACTTGGGCAGTACGCTCGTAATTGTTACACATGACGAAGAGCTTGCATCGCGCTGTCAGATTCAGATACAACTGAAAGACGGTAAAATTGTTTCCCAAACAACAAAACGGACTAGCTCCGCAAAACCTACTACTAGAAAGAGGAGCGCATAATGCACATTAGCGACATCATTAGACGTAGTGGCCGTAGTCTTAAGTCGGCAAAGGCTCGCACAATACTGACCGCACTTGCTATTGCAGTAGGCGGCTTTACACTAACCGCCACATTAGCAGCAGGTAACGGTATCCGGAGTTATACCGACAAGCTTGTGGCCAGTAATTTTGATCCTGCAGAGTTGCTTGTTGGTCGCGATGCAGAGGTGGCAAATAGTGGTACGCCTAATCAGGAGCCAAAAGAGTACGATTCTTCCATATCATCAGTCAACTTTGGTCCTGGCGGGCAGGGCGGCTTACAGTTAAAGCAAGTTACCGATAAAGATGTGGCAGAGCTACGAAAGTTGCCATTCGTTGAGCAGGTTCGTGAGAACTACAGCTTACGACTTCGTTATATAACAACCGCTGGCCAGAAACGTTTTACTGCAAGTGCAGAAACTTTTAATCCTGCACAGAAGCCAGAGCTTGCCGCTGGAACATTGAATGCTAACGGCGGCATCGATAAGGGTACAGTCGTTTTGCCAGAAAACTACCTGTCGGTATTCAAGATAAAAGATGCCCAGTCGGCAGTTGGTAAGACGATACAAGTGAATATTCAAAAGCAATTTACACAAACCGATGCAAGTAGCGTGCTCGATGCAGTACGCAATGGAGTTGACCCAGCAACTCTTAATACGCTGGGTGATCAAACACTATCGTTCAAGGTGGTAGCAGTAAGCAAGAAGGCAGCAACAAGTATAAGCTTTGGTGCTTTACCGGTCTTGTTCTCAAATGACGATGCAAAAGTTATCTACGACTACACTACCAAAGGTTCTGCGGATTACCTACGATACTTCTATGTGTATGTGCGTGTGAAAGAAGGTGCAACAGATGCAAAGTTACGGGCAGCGCAAGACCAGCTCAAGGCAAAGCAATACTTTACGCAAAGTAGTAAAGATATACAGAAATCTATTACCCAAGTAGTTAATATATTGCAGGTTCTAGTGGGTGTTTTCGGTCTTATAACACTCATGGCCTCTGTATTCGGCATTGTTAATACCCAGTACATTAGTGTACTAGAGAGAACTCGTGAAATTGGTCTCATGAAAGCCCTTGGAATGCGTAGTCGTGACATTCGCCGCTTGTTTATGCTCGAGGCGGGCTGGATTGGATTCTTGGGGGGATTCATTGGTGCGACGGTAGCTATTCTGGTCGGTATTCCCCTTAATCCATGGATAAGTAAAAAACTTGATTTAGGCGCAGGTAATAGCTTGTTAATCTATCGTCCAGCACAAATCATCGCCCTGATGTTGGCATTAATCCTCATTGCAATGCTTGCCGGATTCTTGCCTGCGCGCAAAGCTGCAAAACTGGATCCTATTGAAGCACTGCGTACCGAGTAACGAGCTACATTAAAGAAACATAACTAGGAGGAGACTGATATGAAAGCAATATGGAAAGACAAAGTGATTGCAGAGGCGGATCGCAAAGAGTTGATATATATCGAAGGAAATTGGTATTTTCCACCAGCATCAGTTAAGCAAGAATTCTTGAGCAAGAGTCCCACGCCTTACACATGCCCCTGGAAAGGTGTTTGCCAATATTTTAACGTAGGTACTGGCGACGATATTAGCCAAGACAACGCTTGGAGCTACCCGGAACCACTTCCTACTGCAATCGACCAAGTCAAGAAAGACTTTAGTAATTACGTCGCATTCTGGAAAGATGTCACTGTAAGCGAATAAAATAGGAATATGACAGACACCAAAGACTTGCAATACATAACCCTTGGGGGTGGCTGTTTTTGGTGTCTTGATGCCGGGTTCCGTCTGATTAATGGGGTTACTAGTGTTGTGTCGGGTTATGCTGGAGGAGACGGTGAGGCAAGCTACTACGAAGTATCCAGTGGAAAAACTGGTCATGCAGAGGTGGTTAGAGTGGGTTTTGACACCTCGGTTATAGCACTAAAAGACATTTTAGATATCTTCTGGGCCATGCACAATCCAACAACTTTGAATTTTCAGGGCAATGACCATGGTCCCCAATATCGCTCCATAATTTTATATGAGAATGACTTACAACGTCCTGTGATTGATGAGTCGATACAGCATGTAGCTAAACTGTGGGACGACCCAATTGTCACGGAAGTTGTACGGTTGACCAAGTTTTACGAAGCAGAGCAGGAACATCAAGACTATTTTCAGAAACACCCAGAAGCTGCCTACTGCCAAGTTATTATTAATCCAAAACTCGCAAAATTACGTGCAAAGTTCCAGGCAAAATTACGTTGAAGATTAATTAGTTACAGTTGCTTCGCCTCAATCACGAAGCGCTTTGCGGTACTGCCAAGAGGATAGCAGGTATACATTGTTAGTTTTTTCGGTACATTCGGGTCGTTGTCTCTAATATCTACTTCGCTTGGCAACACCGTTTTAGAGTTGTAGACCTCGTATTCATAGGTTTTATCTTGCCATCGTATATATATTTTTTGGCCATTTTTTAGTTCTGGGAGGCTATAAAACCAACCACCATTCGTTGCGGTGTATAAGAACCGGTGCCCGGCTATAACAATGTTGCCATTTTCTGAAGGGTCAATTGTGCCTGTCTCTCTCCATACACCCTGGTTCTTACCAATAACATAGATGTTTGACCCGTCTATAACTTGTGCATCAACACCAATGCTTGGCAGGATAAGCCTATTGCCCGGTTTAGCTACTTCTGGGCTGCTCGGTCGACCGTTTTTAGTAGCTTGTGCTGCTGCTTGGTAGGACGTAGCATCTATTCTAGGGCGCTGTATAAGGAAACGTAGTCGTGGTAAATACGGCAGGACTAGTAAGACAAGACTAACGATAGCAATACAGCAAAGCCCAAAAAGAATCACCCTTGTTTTTAAAGTGCGTTTCGGGCTTTTGTTCCTGCTACGGACTATTGAGCTTCGTTGGGGAATTGATAGTTTAGATTTCATGATTCTTATGGTTAGTATATCACTCATGCCACTTTGATTTGTGGTATAGTGCTGGTATGAAATTACGCAAAAAAACAGCTCCAACTATCACTACACAATCATTACATTCATGGAATAAGCGCCTGGCAGTCCTCCATGCACTGCAAGGAATTCTAGTTCTTGTACTGAGTAAAGCAAACACTTGGCCTGTATCGACATCATTTTTGACTCTTGATTCAGCCGCATCTAAAATAGCGGGCAAGCCAGTTTTAGCTACTGCATCACACCCAGTGTTTAACGTAAACCTAGCCTATCTTGTAGCTATTTTTTTCTTCATGTCGGCAA
The DNA here is from genome assembly GCA_964409615.1 of uncultured Candidatus Saccharibacteria bacterium. Lineage (GTDB taxonomy): Bacteria > Patescibacteriota > Saccharimonadia > Saccharimonadales > AWTP1-31 > AWTP1-31. The sequence goes on from CAYPDT010000003.1 coordinate 45,437, forward strand.
TTGCACATACCGTTATTAGTACTAAATACCGGAAGACATATGAGCAGAATCTAAAGAAGGGAATTAACAAGGCTCGATGGATTGAATATAGCTTGAGCGCAAGTGTCATGATGGTCGCAATCGGACTTTTGAGCGGTATTTACGACCTGTCATCGTTATTGATGATTTTTGTCTTAGACTTACTTATGAATAGTATGGGCTTGGTGATGGAGCTAAAGAATCAGGGCGCTAAAAAAATTGATTGGCTACCGTACAAGCTTGGCTGTCTTGCAGGTATCGTGCCGTGGATTGTTTTCGCAGTTTATGTAACTGGGACTAATGTATACGGCTCTGGCGGTATACCAACATTTGTATACTTTATCTATGGCAGTATGTTCCTACTATTTAATAGCTTCGCCCTTAATATGTACTTGCAATACACCAAGAAGGGTAAATGGGCAGACTATCTTTATGGTGAGCGCGTGTATATGATTCTGAGCTTAGTAGCCAAAAGTCTGTTGGCTTGGCAGGTATTCTTTGGAGCTTTGCGTCCGTAGCTCGACCTCCTATGTTACTACTAGACTGTGGTTGTGACACAAGAGATTACTAATAGTTATGAAAAAACCCAGAGAAGTTGAGCTCGTAATTACTAAAATGGTTCATGGTGGCCAAGGTATGGGCACCCTAGAAGATGGCCGGAAAGCCTTTGTATGGGGCGCACTCCCTAATGAGCGTGTGCGGGTGATCCTGACTCGACAAAAAAAAGACTATGTTGAAGGGGTTGCCAACGAAATCCTAGAGGCTTCACCCAATAGAATCAATCCAAAAGAGTCCATATTTTTGGCAACTTCACCGTGGCAAAATATGACACTACAGGCAGAACATCAGGCTATGAAAGAAATTGTTTCCGAGGTGTATGCACGCGAGAAAATATCGCTTCCAGACTACGATGTAGTCAGTGATGGTAATGAGTTCGGTTACCGTAATAAGATTGAATTTTCCTTTTATGGTGATGACGCAGGTTTGCACTATGCTTTCTATAATCGTGGTACGCACCGAAAACAAATTGTCGAGGATAGCGCTCTAGCTCTTACCAGTATAAATACGGCTGCAACAGCATTACTAGAAGAACTGAATAATAAAAGTGTTCGTGCTGGAGACCTCAAATCGGTTATTTTGCGGACTACCCAAGAAGGAAAAGTGGTTGCCGCCTTGTTCGTCAAGCCAACAGAATTCACCACACTGGCCCTACCGCAATCTCTAGCTGGTTTGAAAATATACCACTCAAATCCTAAGAGTCCCGCATCTGTAAAAACGCAACTTTTACATGAGATAGGTAACACAACACTGCAAGATAATTTGCTTGGCAGCACTTTAGAGTACGATGTAACTGGTTTTTTTCAGGTGAATCTTCCTGTATTTATTTTGGCACTCAAACGTATAGCTGACTTTACTAAGGATTTAGCCCATAAAATAGACATGTATGCTGGTGTTGGTAGTATCGGCATACCCATTGGTGGTACGGAAGTGCTTGTAGAACTCGATGAAGCTAATGTTGATATGGCTACAAATAACGCACGCGGTAAAGATATACGTGTAGTTCAATCAAGTTCGGAGCAGGCATTAGATTATATACAATCTGATTGTTGCTTGATTGTTGATCCCCCAAGGAGCGGGTTACATAAGGATGTTATTGACCGGATACTGAGCCAGTTGCCAGCCAGAGTTTGCTACCTATCATGCAATCCTGCTACACAGGCTCGGGATGTTGCTATGCTTTCAAGCGCTTACTCAATAAGCTTTTTCGAATGTTATAATTTTTTCCCGCGTACTCCACATATCGAGACTCTGATACTATTAGAAAAGAAATGAAAATTCATAGATTTTACACACCAGAAATTCGTCTAGAGCATGGTTTTTGGTTGAAAGACGAAAGATTACTTCATCAATGGACCAAAGTCCTTCGCTTTCGAATAGGTCAGCAGGTGGTGCTTTTTAATGGGCTAGACACAGACAGGCTGTATAGTATTACCGAAATTAATAGCAATGAAGCGCATCTAGAGCTAGTTACTGACTATAGTCGGAAAGTGCCTAAGAAAGATATCTATCTATTCTGGTCACTCTTAAAAAAAGATAAGAATGACTGGGTACTACAAAAATGCACTGAACTAGGAGTGAGTCATTTTATTCCGTTGTTGTCGGATAGGTCAGAAAAAACCGGTTTTAATATCGAACGTGCTCAAAAAATAGTCATTGAAGCTTCTGAGCAGTGCGGCCGGAGTGATATCCCCACACTCAGAGAGCCAATGCATGTCGGTACGGCACTTGAGCAGTATGCCAAAAAAGTCACCATATATATTTGCGAACAAGACTCTAATGATAGCGGAGTGACTACTGATAAGGTTGGTGTGTTGATTGGACCTGAGGGTGGGTGGAGCGACGACGAAAAAGCCTTATTTCAACAACTAGGGCTTAAGCATTTGAGTCTGCACGATTTTACGTTACGCGCCGAGACGGCCAGCGTGGCTGCAATTACAAAACTGAACTAGTAATATGCGCAGGTGCGGCCGGTAATGGTAGACTAGAGAGATGAGTTATTGGAGGGAGCGCAGCCAACCTTACTCGCCAGGTCAGACGGCGCCATTTAAGGTCAGCCGTAGTAAGATTGAACTATTTGTGCAATGTCCTCGTTGTTTTTGGCTGGATGTTCGATACAAAATTACTCGGCCTAACAGCCCCCCGTTTAATATAAACAAAGCGATTGATGAGCTATTTAAGAAAGAGTTTGATGTTCACCGCAAGGCTGGTACTCAGCACCCACTGCAGGTAAAATTTAAAATCTCCGCAAAGCCTTATGACCATAAGGATATTGATACCTGGCGAGAGAATTTTGTAGGAGTGTTCACCGTCCATGAACCAACAAATTTACACGTTTTTGGAGCAGTTGACGATGTTTGGGTAAACGAACAAGGTGAATTGATTGTTGTTGATTATAAGGCTACTGCCAAAGACAAGGAAATAACTAGCTTAGGGCCTGTTGGTAGTTGGCAAGATAGTTATCGCAGACAGATGGAAACATACCAGTGGCTTCTGCGTGCAAATGGGCATAAAGTCAGTGATACGGGCTATTTTGTATATGCTAATGGTGACGCTAGTAAAGATGCATTTAATGATGTGGTTGAGTTTCGCACTAACGTTTTTCCGCATCACGGAAGCGATGCTTGGGTGGAAGACACTCTGGCAAGTATGAAGGCTTGCATGGAGGGAGATATGCCGGCAGTTGGTCAGGCTGCAATGGGCGGGCCGTGTGATTTCTGTATGTATGCGCGTCAGCGAACTGAACTGACGCTCGAATATATGCAGTCAGCAAAGAAAAGGTAACACGTACTATAAGCGACTCAGGTATAATGGTTGTATGTTAGATATCCAGTTTGTCAGAGAAAATCCAGAACTAGTCCAAGAAAAATCCAAACAAAAAGGTTATGCCGTTGATGTGGCCGCGTTGCTTAAACTCGACGAAGAACGCCGCAATCTGCTGGTTGAACTCGAGGAAGCTCGTGCAAAACGAAATGAACATTCAAATAGCCTAAAGCAAGGACGACCAACAGAAGAACAAATCGAGAAGGGCAAGCAGCTTAAAGAAACAGTTACGCTTCTTGAGCAAAAACTCACTCCGCTTGATGATGATGTTATTAGGATTTTAAAATCAATTCCGAATATGCCGCTAGACAGTGTTCCTATTGGTGCGTCTGAAGAAGAGAATGTGATTAGTAGGACGGTAGGGGAACCAACTACATTCAGTTTTAAGCCCAAGAATCATGCCGAAATAGCTGAAGCAAAGGGTTGGCTTGATAAAGAGCGTGCAGCTAAAGTGGCGGGATCACGCTTTGCGTATCTAAAAGGCGACCTCGTAATGCTTGATTGGGCTATGAATATGTTTGCCTTATCAAAACTGACCGACAAGACTTGGATTGCTCAGTTGATTACCGATAATAAACTTGAGTTAGCAGATACTGCATTCGTGCCGGTTCAGCCGCCAGCAGTTGCCAAGACAGATGTTTACGAGGCGACTGGTCGCCTAAACAAAGAGGAGCAAACCTACAAACTTGCCGACGATGACCTTTGGCTGAACGCTAGTGCAGAGCATGTTCTGGCACCTATGTATCTCAACGAAATACTGCCAGAGTCTCAGTTACCAATCCGCTATGTTGGCTACACAACTGCATTCCGTCGCGAAGCAGGTACTTACGGCAAAGACATGGAAGGCATCTTGCGTCTTCATCAGTTCAACAAACTCGAGATGGAGTGTTTCTCGACGCCAGAAACATCTCTCCAGGAGCACTATTTGATGGTCGCAATTCAGGAAGAACTCATGAAGCTACTAGGCTTGCCATATCGAGTAGTCGCTAAGTGTACTGCAGATATTGGTGGACCAAACGCCAGCGGAGTAGATATTGACGTTTGGTTACCGGGTCAGGATAAGTATCGAGAAACCCATACTGCCGACCTGATAACAGATTATCAAACCCGTCGTATGCAAACTCGAATCAGGCGCAGTGATGGTACGTTAGCGTTGGCCCATACTAATGATGCGACAGCATTATCACAGAGACCATTGATTGCTATTATCGAAAATTATCAGACAGAGAACGGTGATGTAATAATCCCAGAGGTCTTACGACCATTTATGGGTGGAAGGACACAAATATGATTCAAAAAATTGAAATCAATGGCATACATACCGAAGTCACTGAAGATTTGCATAAATATATATCAAAAAAAATTGGTAAACTCGACCAGTATATGTCTCCACATGCGCGACAGTCTGCACATGCCGAAGTTAAACTTAAAGAACAAAAGAGCAAACAACGAGTTAGTTGTACTTGTGAGGTGATAATGCACCTCCCCAAGGAAACGATTGCAACAAAAGAGACGACCGTTAATATGTTTGCAGCCGTTGATGTAGTTGAGGAAAAATTAAAAAATCAGCTTACAAAGTATAAGCAAAAACATGGTTCAGGGCGCTTGCACCACCGTATTTTGGCTCGCGTAAAGCGGGCAGTAACTAACGCCAATTAGGGTTGTTAGATTAACGTAAAAATTACTTCTGATACCCGACAGAAGTGCGTTACAATATAAGCTGCGAATCAACAAATTTATTGACTGCATGGATGTGGAGGATTGGTAGCGAATGAATAAGGTCTTAAAGAAAGTATTGGGCGACCCACAGGCTAAGACGGTAAAGCGTCTGCAAAAGCGTGTTAAAGATATTAACGCTCTGTCCGATAAGTATAAGAAGTTATCAGATAAAGCATTGCGTGAGCAAACCGATGTCTTAAAGAAACGATTAGAAAAAGAATCTCTTGATAAAATACTTCCCGATGCATTTGCTGTTATCAGAGAGGCCGCCTCGCGCGCGATTGGCCAGCGGCACTTCGACGTACAGCTTATAAGTGGTATGGCAATTCACGAAGGTAGTGTCGCTGAAATGAAAACCGGTGAGGGTAAGACACTGATGTCTACGGCACCGGTCTATCTAAATGCGCTTACTGGTAAGGGTGTGCATGTAGTAACTGTTAACGACTACCTGGCGCAGCGTGATGCTGGATGGATGGGCCAGATTTTTGACTTTCTTGGTATGAGTACTGGCGCAATCATTGCCGATGAATCCTATATTTTCGATGCCAGCTTCATCAATAAAAACCACTCGGACAAGCGTATGCAACACCTTAAGCCATGCACTCGGCAAGAAGCCTATGCTGCCGATGTGACCTATGGAACTAACAATGAGTTTGGTTTTGACTATTTACGCGACAACATGGTTCGAGAACTTGATCAGTTGCGACAAAGAGAACTTCATTTTGCTATCGTTGACGAATGTGACTCAATTTTGATTGACGAAGCCAGAACACCACTTATTATTTCCGCTCCAGCAGCGACAAGTGGAAACGCCTATGCTCAATTCGCAAAAGTTGCTCGCCAGCTTAAGGCGGACAAGCATTTTGAAATTGACGAGAAGCGTAAAGCAGTTATTTTGACTGACGATGGCGTGGAGCATGTCGAGAAACTCCTCGGCATCGACCATCTATATGGTAGTGATAACATCCGAACTATCTACCATCTCGACCAAGCACTTAAGGCGCAGGCATTGTTTAAAAAAGACAAAGATTACGTTATTACCAGCGATGGAGAGGTGGTGATTGTCGACGAATTTACTGGGCGCCTACTAAAAGGGCGACGCTATAACGAAGGTCTTCATCAGGCAATAGAGGCCAAAGAAGGCGTCGAGGTGCAAGAAGAGTCTATGACATTGGCAACCATTACATTCCAGAATTACTTCCGTCTATACGACAAACTTTCTGGCATGACTGGAACCGCCGAAACGGAAAGTGAAGAGTTCCATCAGATTTATAAACTCGATGTACTGCAGATTCCATCCAATCGTCCTCTAATACGCGTCGACCGTCCAGATCGTATTTATAAGACAGAAAAAGGTAAGTTCCAGGCCATTGCCAAAGAGATAAAAGTGCTCCACCAAAAAGGTCAGCCAGTGTTGATTGGTACAGTTTCAATCGAGAAGAACGAAGAGTTGGGTCGTCTATTGTCTAAGGCGGGGGTACCGCATCAGGTACTTAATGCCAAGAATAACGAAAAAGAGGCCGACACAGTCGCAAAAGCAGGACAGAAGGGTGCTGTTACGCTTGCCACTAACATTGCTGGTCGTGGTACCGACATTGTTTTAGACGAAGAGGTAAAGAAGCTCGGTGGACTATTTGTACTCGGTTCAGAGCGGCACGAATCACGACGTATCGATAATCAGCTGCGCGGACGTTCTGGTCGGCAGGGTGACCCTGGTGTGACCCAGTTCTTTGTAAGTACCGAAGACGATTTAATGCGTATCTTTGGCGGTGAGCGCATCGCAAGCGTCATGGAACGTTTGAATGTTGACGATGAAACTCCTATCGAGAATCGAATCATTAGCAAAAGTCTAGAAGGAGCACAGAAGAAAGTAGAAGGTCATAACTTTGATCAACGCAAGAATGTGGTTCAGTACGACGATGTGATGAACCGACATCGTAAGGCGACCTACGCCATGCGGCGTGAGATTCTCCACCAGACCGATATTAGTAAGCGTATAAAGCTATATATCGAAGAAGAGGTTAAAGCGCTGGCAAATTCCGAACTCGCCACGACCGATAAATATGAGGCACTCCTCAAAGAAGTATTTCCGTTTAGTGAAACTACTCTGGATGAGTTGTTCGATACTCCTGCCGAAAACTTTGAGCAGGCCCTGCTTGAGCAGGCTAAGAAGTTGTACGAAGAGCGTACCGAAACATTTGGCGTCGAGGCTATGCGTAAAATTGAAAGAGACATATACCTGCAAATTCTTGATAATCTTTGGATGCAACATCTCGAGAATATGGACCATTTGCGAGAAGGTATCCACTGGATTAGCGTTGGGCAACGAGACCCGCTTGTAGAATACCGACGACAAGGCCAACACATGTTCGAAGAAATGCAAGATGAACTTCGCCACGATGTTATGCGCGCTGTTTTCAATGCTGAACCGAGTGATGTGACCGAACAGCCCACAGAGACCGAGTTGACACGAGCTGCCCGAAAGTCAGTTGATAACGCAGATAAAATCATCGAAGCAGATGAATTTACCGAAGACGATTTTGTAAGTACGGCCAGCGCCCCTAAGGGTGGATCTAAAAAACTCGTTAGCGCAAATAAGCGCAAAAAAGCGCATAAAGTGGAGCGAAAGCGACGCAAACAGGGCAAGAAGCGTTAAACCGCGGCGGCTGCGAGTATGAAGCATACGGTACACCAGGTTAAATTAGCTAATGGAACAGAAGGACTACTTATTCATGTTCCTGACGCAAGTGTCATGACATTTGAGCTCAATTTCCGAGCAGGGGAATACCTGGTTGAAAAAACCAAGTGGGAGACTGCGCATATAATGGAGCACATGCTCCTTGGTGCTAACCAAATGATTCCAAAAGCGCGTGCCTTTCAGGCTGAGTTTGAAAAAAATGGAGCATACTCCAACGCCTCAACAGGTAGTTACGATATTATTTACGAAGCTGAATGTGCAGATTTTGAGTGGGATAGGGTGTTTGGGCTTTTGCTGACTGCTGTGACCAAACCGTTATTCTTGGCAGAAGAATTCGAAGCTGAATTTGGGAATGTACGTGAAGAACTTACGGCCCGATCGAATAACCACTTTAGACATCTCAGCCTAGCCTTGCGCAAGAAGTATGGCTTCCATGTGCTCACCGATCAAGACCGTTTACAGATTATGGATAACGTCACCATCCAGGATATAACCAAACACTATCAAACGACTCATACCAGTAGTAATCTGCGCTTTGTGATTGCCGGTAACTTGTTGGCCTCACGACGCAAAACAATTGAGCAGCTACTCGAAAATATAGAGTTGCCACGCGGGAATGGCCGGACTGATTTACCTGATGAGTTACCAAAAAAGTTACGAGAACCATTATTCATTCACAACGACACCGTGGAGAATCTCTACTTTTACCTTGATACCTTTGCAGGACATCGACTGACCGATAGAGAGTCGGATAACCTAAGTCTCATTAACACCATGTTGACGGAGACTCTGTATTCAAAAATTTTGGGTGCCGCCCGCGAGCGCGGTCTGGTGTATAGCATGAGTTCAGGCATAGGTCAGTCAAAAAATAGTGCAAACTGGTGGTTTGGTGCCCAGGTTATGCCCAAGAACGCGCCGGCACTATTCGACATTATGGTTCATGAGTTATCAGAAGTTTTCGCTGGTAATCTTTCGGATGAGGATATCGAATCAGCAAAACAGTATGCTCTTGGTCGTTACCAGCGGAGTGGGCAGACGGTTGGCGGAACCGCCAACGGCTATAGTTTTAGATATTTCTTTGATGATCAAATAGATGATTACTACAAGATACCCGAGCGTATTGATGCCATTACAAAAAAAGGTATTGTCGCCGTTAGTTCAGCAATGTTTTCGGATAATATTTGGGGTGTTGGCGCACTCGGTAATGCCACTCCAGCCTTTGTTAAAGAACTGCAGTCACAGGCAACCGGACTCTGGAATAATAAATAGTCGTTATTCCAGAGGTGACAAGCAGACAGAGGATAACCTATACTTAGCCTAATGGATGATCTTACCAAGCGGATTACTTTAGTAAAGAAAGAGTACGACGTAGCTGTCGAGCGTTTGCGTATTGCCGAACTGAAGCATGAGCTTGAAGCTGTTACTGAACAGACACAGAATGCCGACTTCTGGAGCGATAATCGTGTTGCACAGGAAGTTATGAAAAAGCAATCGAACTTACAGTCTCGGATAGACCCGTGGCAAAAGCTAGGGCAAGAAATAAACGATGTATTAGAGCTTGTCACGCTTGAGGACTCAAGTTTAGAAAAAGATTTACTTCTTCAAACTGATTCGATTGTATCGACATTCAACGAGCTTAAAGAAGAGCTGAAGTTTAGCGGCCCGTATGATGACCACGACGCCATACTTACTTTATCGGCTGGGGCAGGCGGTACGGATGCCCAAGACTGGACTGCCATGTTGCTCCGGATGTACACCAGATGGGCAGAGGCCGAAAATTTTAGCGTGTCCCTTGTTGAAGAGTCTGCAGGTGAAGAAGCGGGTTTGAAGCGGGCTACACTTGAAATATTAGGAAATTTTGCTTTTGGGAAGCTTCTATCAGAAGCTGGAGTTCACAGACTAGTTCGGCTTAGCCCCTTTAACTCAGATAGTTTACGACAGACTAGCTTTGCTAAGGTTGAGGTACTGCCTAAGATAGATAGTCCCTCTGAACTAGAGATAGACAGTAAAGACCTTAAAATTGATGTCTACCGGGCTGGTGGTCATGGTGGCCAAAGTGTTAATACCACCGATTCTGCTGTGCGTATCACGCATCTACCAACAGGAGTTACAGTTGCTATTCAGAATGAACGTTCACAGCTGCAGAATAAAGAAGTCGCTATGACTATCTTGCGGTCACGGCTCGCAGTCATGCAGTTACAACAGCATAAAGAACAATTGAGTGAACTTAAAGGGCCAAACCAGTCAGCGGAGTGGGGTAATCAAATTAGGAGCTACGTACTACACCCATATAAGCAAGTCAAAGATCTTCGCACACAGTACGAAACAAGTGACGCGGAAGGTGTTTTAGACGGCAAACTACAGCCTTTTATTGATGCATATCTAGAACAAAATATCGGTTCTTAACCCATTACCACGAGCAGTTTGGTATAATGGGAAGACATGATTTTATTGGACAGGGTAACTAAGAAATATAATCGGTACGGACCAGCACTTGAGCGGATTAGTCTCCATGTTGAACCAAAAGAGTTTGTAATTATTGTCGGTCCCAGTGGAGCGGGGAAATCAACGCTACTTAAGTTACTCACCCGAGAAGAGAAACCAACGAGTGGCAAGATTATTGTCGGGGGAATCGATTACGAGACGCTCCGTGATAAAGAAATCCCTTTGCTGCGTAGGAAAATCGGTGTTGTGTTCCAGGATTTCAAGCTATTACCCAACAAGACAGTTTTTGAAAATGTCGCCTTTGCCCTTGAAATTGTAGGTATGGGGAATAAAGAAATTGCTCATACTGTACCGCGCGTTCTGGATATCGTGGGATTAAAAAATAAAGAAAAACGAATGCCCCGCGAGCTATCGGGCGGGGAAAGACAGCGTGTTGCAATCGCCCGGGCGATTGTTCGGCAGCCCCGTATACTTATTGCTGATGAGCCGACTGGTAATCTTGATCCCAAGCACGCATGGGATGTGATTCGGGTTCTAGAAAAGATTAATCGCTTTGGTACAACCGTCTTACTGACCACTCACAACCAGGAAATTGTTAACAAGCTCAAACGGCGAGTTATTACAATGCAAGATGGTAATATCGTTAGCGACAGAGCTAATGCGGAGTATCATTCGTGAACGTGCGTCGCAGTTTCATTATGTTCCGTAGAATTGTACGCACCGGTGTACTAAATTTCGTACGTAATGCCTGGCTTGGTATCGCTGCCATTGCAGTAATGGTAATAACGCTGACTATTATCTTATTTTCGATTATTGCTAATGCAACTTTCTCTAACACCGTCCAAACCATTACCGACAAGATAGATATCTCGGTCTACCTAAAAGATAGCGTCACCCCAAAAGAACGAGACACCTTAATAGAGCAGCTAAAAACGTTGGATAATGTGAAGTCGGTATCTTTTGTTACAAAAGAAGAGGCTTTAAAAAAATACCGTGAGCAAAACAAGGACAATCAAGAGTTACTCGATGCAATCTCTCAGACGGATAACCCCTTATCTGTTAGTCTACAAATTAAACCAAGAGACCCAAATAAGATTGAGGACATCAAGGCATTTCTAGAAAAGAAAGAAATAAAAAATCAACAATCCGATGAAACTTCTTACTCGGGTGATCGCAAAGAAGCGATTGATAAAATAACCAGTGCCACGAGCTTCTTTCGGCGGGCAGGTGTAGCTGGAGTGATTGTCTTTGCAGTTATTTCAATGCTAATTATCTTCAATACTATTCAGATGGCTATTTTTAACCGTCGTGACGAACTGACAATTATGCGACTACTTGGGGCCAGTACCAATTTTATTCGAGGTCCATTTATCGTTGAAAGTATTATGTACGGATTGGTTTCGGGAATACTATCAATCGCTATTGTCCGAACAATATTTTCGATATCAGCCAAAACCTTCGAAGCAAGTAGCTTAGGCTTGCTCGATATTAACTTCTCAAACCAATACTTTAGTAGTCATTTTTGGGCATTTGTAGGGTTACAGCTGTGTGCCGGAATACTTATTGGTGCAATGTCGTCGCTGATTGCGACAAGACGGTACCTGAAATTCAAGACCAGCAGGTAGGGCAATCTTGAAAAGTCTAGTCAGGAGTGGTATGATAATAGTGGTTATGATAAAACAAAAACTCCAAAAAATAATAAAATCACGACCAGTTCTTGTAACGGCCTTGCTAGTACTTGTTATGGTATTGGGTCTGGGGACTATTCCTCATTACCGGACGCAAGCGTTATCAATACAAGAGCAAATTGCAGCTTTAGAGCGTGAGAACGCCGCTAACAAGCGGGCAGTTAACGACTTACGGAATCAGGCAACAAGTTACCAAGATGCCATAAATAAGCTACAAGCGCAGATTGATACATTACAAGCGCAGATTAATGCTAACACTGCTGAGCAACAACGCTTACAGGGTGAAATAACGGCTGCCGAGTTAGAACTTGCCAAACAGAAAAAAGTTTTAGGCGAAAACATTAAGACTATGTACCTAGAAGGCCAGATTAGTACTCTCGAGATGTTGGCCTCTAGCAAAAACTTGAGCGACTTTGTAGATAAGCAGCAGTACCGAAACTCGGTGCAAAGCAAAATCAAGACAACACTAGAAAAAATTACGACTCTTAAATTTGAACTGACAGCAAAAAAAGAGAGTGTCGAGAAGCTCCTGAAAGAACAGCAGGGTCAGCAGGATCAACTTTCGGGGAGTCGAACCGAGCAGGCAAATTTGCTAGCTTACAACGAGAGTCAGCAGGCTGACTTTAACTCAAAAACTAAGGATAACCAAAGCAAGATAGATGCCCTAATTGCTTCACAGCGACAAGCTAACTTTAGCCCTGACGGCGGCTACTATTTCTTGCGTTTCCCAGGTGCTGTTAACGGCTTTAACCCCGATAACTATCCATACCGTAATGCGGGATTTGGAATGAGTCCAGGGCCAGGTTGTGTCGATAATGATGGTCCGGATGCTTGGGGCTATTGCACTCGACAGTGTGTTTCGTATACTGCCTGGGCTGTCTTGGCTTCGGGTCGTACTCCACCAATGTATTATGGCAATGCGCGAGATTGGGTGTCTGCTGCTTACTCTCGTGGAATCACCGTTTCACGCTCACCAGAGCCCGGCGATGTTGCTATTAGTACTGCCGGCTACTGGGGTCATGCAATGTATGTTGAATCTGTTTCTGGCAATACCTTTACCACTACCGAATACAACACGTACCTAACCGGTACATTGAGCCGACAAACCAGATCCTTTTAACAAAAGACAAGCGTAATCAGGTAACGGTCGTGTACAATAAGAGTTGCTAACTTTTAGGAGGGTGTGTGTCAAAAAACAGTCCAGTAGAGACGCCGGTTGTAAAGCAGAGAGAATTCAGTACGAGGCAGAAATTAGCGGCACTCTTACTCGCGGGGCTTGTTTTTCTAGCAGGTTTTCAGACGGGGCAGGGAGGCTTCAGGTTACTTGGTAGTGGCTTGAAGACGACTCAGAAGAATCTGCCGGTGAATCTTGATTATACAAGTGTAGAACAGGTATATGATGAGCTGCGGGCAAACTACGATGGAAAGCTCGACGTTAATAAGCTCATGGATGGCCTCAAGCAGGGCCTGGTTGCTGCGAGCGGCGACCCATATACAGAATATATGAGCCCTGAAAAAGCCAAAGAATTTCAGAGTCAGCTCGACGGGTCATTCGAGGGTATCGGTGCACAGCTTGGCAAGAACGATGCTGGCAATGTCATTATAGTCTCCCCAATCGATGGTTTTCCGGCTAAAAAGGCTGGTCTACTGCCAAACGATGTGATTGCCCAGGTTGACGGCAAAGATACCACAGGTTGGACAGTTGATGAGGCACGGGATAAAATCCGGGGGCCTAAAGGCACCGTAGTCAAGCTTCGTATTATCCGAGGCGGTAACGAGGATTTATCATTCGACATAACCCGAGCACAGATTGATATACCAAGCGTAGAATCGAAGGTGCTAGATGGCGGTATTGGGTATATAAAAATATCGCAGTTTGGCGATGATACATCTAAGCTCACGCAAGAAGCTGCAAATAATCTAAAGAACCAGAATATTAAGAGTGTGATTCTTGACCTTCGAGGTAACCCCGGCGGTTATCTCAACTCGGCGGTTGATGTCTCGAGCCTATGGCTCAACAATAAGACTGTACTTGAAGAGAAGCGTGACAATGTCACCATAAAGACCTATAAGTCTCAAGGCGAGGCAGTCTTGGCTGGGCTACCGACGGTCGTACTAATAGACGGGGGCAGTGCCAGCGCTAGCGAGATTACGGCAGGAGCACTGCATGACAACGGGGTTGCATCACTTGTTGGAGTTAAGAGCTTCGGTAAGGGTAGTGTACAGCAACCAGAGACACTCAAGAATGGTGGGCTGCTCAAAGTGACTATTGCTCGTTGGTTTACTCCAAAAGGTAAGAATATCGACAAAGAAGGTATTACTCCAGACCTAAAGGTTGGGCGAAGTGCCGACGATGCCAAGAATAACCGTGACCCACAGCTGGATGCTGCCATAAAGCGTTTGCAGTAAAAAATAACTTTGCAATTGTCGTAAGTGGAATAATCTGGTAGACTCGTTAGGTATAAAAAAGGGGGATGTGTGTTGGCTAAGCAGCCTAAGTATATCTTTGTTACAGGTGGAGTGCTTTCCGGTCTCGGAAAGGGTATTACCGCCGCCTCAATCGGCAATATACTTCAAGCCCGCGGTCTTAGTGTCAACATTCAGAAACTCGATCCTTATCTCAACGTCGACGCTGGAACACTGAATCCGGCAGAGCACGGCGAGTGTTTTGTTACGCATGATGGTGCTGAAACTGATTTAGATTTAGGACATTACGAGCGTTTCCTGAACATCCAACTGACCAATAAAAGTTCTATTATGAGTGGCCGTATCCTTCGACAGCTTATTGAAGACGAGCGGGCTGGTAAGTTTCTTGGTAAGACGGTCCAGGTAGTACCACACTTTACTGGTGAGATTATGAAAGCAGTCGAAGCTGCAGCCGATGGTTTTGATGTGCATATTGTTGAAATTGGTGGCACGGTTGGCGACTACGAAAGTCCTGCATTCTTCGAGGCAATTCGTGAGCTGGGTTACAAAGTTGGTTCCGAAAATAGTCTATTTGTGCAGGTTGTATATATGCCATACCTATCAACTAGCAAAGAGATTAAGACTAAGCCGGCACAAAATGCGGCACGAGACTTACGCAGCATGGGCATTGTACCTAATGTACTAGTTGCTCGAAGTGAAGTACCAACAAATGGCAATACACGGGCTAAGTTGAGTGCTTTTTGTGGCGTACCTGAGGCAGGTGTAGCAATTTTGCCAAATGCAAAAACAGTATACGAAGTACCTCTAACACTTGAAGAGCAAGGTATTGGTAATTTTATTGTCGAGCGGCTTGGCCTTACCGTACACGAGCCAAAACTTGATGACTGGAAGACCCTTGTAGAAAGTATCTTAGTTGATAAAAAGACAAAACTACGTATCGGTGTTGTGGCAAAATATATGGACAACCAGGATACGTACATGTCAGTCTTTGAAGCGCTGCGTGCGGCTTCGTGGTCACACAAGGTTGCTTTGGATATCGAATGGGTAGATGCAGAGAAATTAACGGATAGTAATGCTGCTCAGATGCTCGAAGGGCTTAATGGTATCGTTGTCCCTGGTGGTTTCGGTACACGAGGAGTAGAAGGCAAGATTAGTGCCGCTCGCTATGCTCTGAAGAGTAATTTGCCATATCTCGGACTGTGTTTAGGCATGCAGGTAGGAGTTATCGCCGCAGCACGTAACGCTGGATTAACAAACGCCAGCTCGGAAGAACTAGACCCTAAAGGCTCCGATTTAGTCATTGCTACTATGAATGATCAAAAAGGTAAAGAGAATACTGGTGGCACAATGCGGCTTGGGGATTACCCTTGCGTAATCACAAAAGACAGTCTGTCGGCAAAGCTCTATGGCACGACAACTATTACCGAACGACATCGACACCGCTATGAAGCCAACAATGCATATGTAGACCAGTATGAAGCTTGGGGCATTAAGCCAGTCGGAAAATCACCAGATGGAAACCTGGTTGAAATGATTGAAGCAATTAACCACCCATTTTTTGTAGCAAGTCAGTTCCATCCTGAATTTCTTTCACGACCAAACGTGCCACACCCTATGTTCGTAGGCTTCATCGAGAGCCTTATTGCATCGTAGCAGTCTATAGTAGTTGCCAAGGTCACGGTAATATATTAGTATAAGCACTATGGATGAACCAATAACTAATACAGCGCCAACAAAACAGTATAAGATTCTTCTCGTTGAAGATGACGATGCACTAGCAAGTGTTTATCAGACACGTCTGCAAGCAGAAGGCTTCGATGTAAAGCGCGTGCCCAATGGGGAAGATGCCCTTGCTGGTGCCCTAGAGTACAAGCCAGACTTAATTGTATTAGATGTCATGATGCCTAAGGTCAGTGGGTTTGATGTGCTCGACATACTTCGAAATACACCAGAGACAGCTAAAGTAAAAGTCGTCATGCTAACAGCCTTGAGCCAAGATAGCGACAAAGAACGCGCCCAGAAGCTTGGTGCAGATGACTACTTAGTAAAATCGCAAGTTGTTATTGCGGATGTTGTAGAGCGAATCAAGCATCACCTAACAGCATAGCCATAGCCTAAAAAGCAATACCGTAAAACGTTATTGCTTTTTTTAGTATTTTGTGTTAGTATACTGGATACAACTAGCTAAATAAAAACACCAAAAACATGGCTAATCCAGAAAAACTAACACCCCACGAACCTGTACAAATTGGACCCCTCGATAGGGTTAGGCTTGGTGGTGATGAAGCTGCAATCTGTGCAGCGTTTGACCTTACCCCAACATATGAAGGAGAAGAGCCATCACCACGTATGATATTGATGGATGTTGGTTTTCGTAAAGATGGCAACGGGCAATTCGGGCCTTACGATTTAGATGGCAGTGGCGAAAAACGTACATTTAGCAGCAGTTACGTTATGATGACTCAGCGCAAAGACAGGGATGGCAATGCTGTTTCATATTTTGCTGAGGTACCCGTGGGTAAACAGATAGAGCTAGGTAGAGAATCTGCCATTGCGCAACAACTTGGTTATTCTGAGGACACGACTGTTTCTCGTAGGCACGCTAAATTAACCATTGATGGTGAATGGGGAAATATCACCCTAGAAGACCAGGGTTCTCTGAATGGTACTGGTAAGCCTTTGTCACTCGAGCGCGTTTTGCATGCAGACCGCAAGTCGGATTTTGGTTACACTGTTAATATCCGTGAAAACGTAAGCCAGGCTGGAAAGGGTAGATTCTATCAACCACCCGAAACAGAGAGGGGCTGGGGTCATGGAGTATACGGTGATCGACCCATTATTGCACGTGACACACCTATTAACGGAGGCGTTTACCCTGTAGGTCACCGTGACGGTGAGGCTTTGGTTATCGATGATGTGAAGTATCCAGCAGCTTACGAAAAACTGTATGGCAAACTTGAAGAAGTTTTGCGTACTGGAGATATCGCTAAGTTTAGTCTTGGGGCGTTAAAGAGACGAATTGGCGCCGAATACAGTAGTCAGGAAATGGGGGTTGTAAAGGCAACGCTCGACTTAGTCATGGACACGCTGCGCTACAGTATCCCCGAGACTGACGCTCTCGCAAGTCGCGGCCAAAAGATTGAGTTATCTATGTATATCCAGAAAGGTGTTGGAGTGTGTAGAACGCAGGCAGCGCTCTCTGCCTACTTGGTCGAAAGACTGATAAAGAGTGGCAAACTGGATGGTCGTGTTTCTATAGACCGTAACATGTCCCAGACTATTAATGGTGAAAGGGGCGGTCACGCTTGGGCGCGCTATACATCTGCAAGCGGCCAGGTTTATATAATCGACCCTGCACAGCGTTTTGCCGGCACTCTTGCCGATGCGCAAAACAATCCACGTTCATGGGATTATCGTAGGACAGAAGACCTCACAAGAGAGTTGATGGTAGCCTAGGAATCGAATTATTATTCGACGGTAACTTCGGTGCGGCGGACTGATTTGCCGCTAAAAAGTCGTACTTTTCGAGATTTGAAAGCAACAACACCATCTTTGGCAGCATGGATTGTAAAGTTTCGGCTCAGCTTAGTACCAACACCAGCACGCTTAGTAAGGCCTACCTGACGAACGATGATGTCGCCGACTTTAACTTTTTCGCCACCGAAAAGTTTAACACCGAGTCGTTGACCCTGGCTATCTCTGTTGTTTTTACTGGTACCACCAGCTTTAACGTGTGACATATGAATCCTCTTACCAATCTAACTACCAACACCTTATAACTATAAGGAGCAATTGAGACTGGGTTGTTAATAAATTTATATCCTTTTAAATTCTCGAAAGGACAACTAGTTCACGGGCGACCACTTGGCCTTCGCGGTGGTAGATTATATCCTCCTGCCGAGCGTGAACAAATTCTATACGATTATACCCAAGTTCATCGAGAATATCAAGTGTTTTAAGGTGTTTGAACCCCTGTGGGGTTTTCCAGGCAGGTACCGCGATGCACATCTTGAACCCTGGGGGAGTTTGACGAGCGACATTTTGTAAAAATTTCTTGTGAATGTGGTTTACATCTTGCATTACTTCTTGCAGAGTAGAAGCTTCGGGTTGCGAGGAGAACGGTCGGCCAAGATAGGTCTCGCAGGCGATAACATCAAAGGGTTCCCAACTAAACTTAGTAGCATCACCTTGTGACAAGTTGTAGTTAGGGAAGCCGTCATCTAGTCTTTCGACAAGCCACGCCATATTATCCTTAGAATATTCAATCATACGAGTTTCAAGATCAGTACCGTAGGCTTCGTACCCCATCAAGAGCGCTTCTTGTAGAATTACTCCAGTTCCACAGAAGGGGTCGAGAAGTTTTGTGATACGACCTGCCTTAGAATGATCAATTTGCTCGGGAGTCGGTTTTTTCCCATCAACAAGATGGCTGCCGGCTAAGTTGATAATAATCTGTGCAAGTTTTGGTGGCAGCATACCCACTTTTGAATCGCGCTTCGGGCGACCTTGGTCGCGGGCAGCGTAGGCATCGATATCTTGTTCGGCAACTGTCTGGGCCAGGATTGCGCTATGACCATGACGAACTACGACCAGTTCTATGCCAAGAGGGGAGGTCAGCTGATTGTATAACACCTGTGCGCTGTTCAAGGCCTTTTCGTTGTTTGGGACGACACGTACCGAACGACCACAGGATTTGACGATTTTTTTAAGTCGCAGAGCACTTCGACTCACTGCTGCTCCATCTACATCGATTTCGTAGGCACTTATGCCGAACTTAATTTTACCCTCGGGCATAGTAGCTACCAGACGAGGCAGTTCTTTTTCGATGTGATTAACAATTTTAGGCCATTGAGCAGCAGGTATTGTTGCTATAACTTTCGCTAATTTCATGCTGCCGCCAAGCGTGAACCGTACTTCTGATGTTGGGACATCTAGTAAGACTGCCTGGAGTCCGACTGGCGTTAGGGCGTCTGCACCAAAGCGGCTTTCAAGTTCTGCTAGGCCAAGTGCCGGCTGTCTCCCGAGAATTAAGAGTGATTGCATACAGGCTATTATATAGGTAACTGCCGTAAGATCACCAAAAACACCAAAAATGGTACTATAAGAGAATATATGAGTCAGCAATCAAAAGCCCAATGGAAGATAATATTAAACATCGCCACATTTACGGGCTTACTTGTGCTTATCTTCGCTATACGAGGCCAAATTGCAGAAAGTTTTCGTACTATCGGGCACATCAGATGGTGGTGGTTGTTGCTATTACCGGTCTGGCAGTTGCTGAATTACGATGCTTATGCCAGACAGAATAGGGACTTATTTGCAATCCTTGGTAAAAAGATAAGTTACAAGTTTTTAATAAAGGTAAATTTAGAGCTCAACTTTGTTAATCACGTATTCCCTAGTGGAGGGGTGTCGGGCTTTTCGTACTTCAGCTTACGTTTAAAAGATAAGAACATTAGCGGGGCGCAAGCATCACTAGTGCAGTTGTTGCGATTTGTACTTGTCTATATAGCATTTATGGCGCTGTTAATTATGGCGCTAATTATGCTGAGTTTTAGCGGGCATGTTAATCGCTTTGTACTGTTGGCCGGTGGCTCCATCTCTACACTTATCGTAATGGCCACGTTGATGATGGCTTTTGTTATTGGTAGCCAACGTCGGATTAATGCTTTCTTTGGGTTTATTACCAAAACGCTCAATCGTCTTATTCATATTGTTCGGCCAAAGCATCCCGAGACTATTAATGTGCAGCGCGCAAAAGATGCATTTGAAGATTTGCACCAAAATTACGCAATCATCAAAAACGATTACAAAGTACTCAAATGGCCTCTAATATGGTCTTTGGTAGCCAACGTCACAGAAATTCTCACTGTCTATACAGTCTACTTGGCTTTTGACCACATCGTTAACCCTGGGGCAATCATTCTGGCTTATGCACTAGCAAATATGGCGGGATTCCTATCCGTATTACCAAGTGGGGTGGGCGTTTATGAAGCACTCATGACGGCCGTTTTAGCTATAGGTGGAGTATCGCCAGCAATTAGCATTCCGGTTACCGTGATGTACCGTGTGCTTAGTATGATAATTCAGCTGGTACCTGGGTATTACTTCTATCAGCGACGCATGCGACAATCCAAGTCATGAACAACGAAGTTATTTTTTCTGTTAGTGACTTTGTTGCTGTTTTCAACCAGACAATTGAATATGTTTATCCGACTGTATCAATAGTCGGTGAACTTAGTAATTTTAAAATCAGCAAGGGCAAATGGATATACTTTGACTTAAAAGATGAACAGTCGAGCGTTCGTTTTTTTGGTACTACCTATGCACTACCGGGCCCACTCGAAGACGGCATGGTCGTACAGGTAACAGGTACGCCACGACTACATAATACTTTTGGCTTTTCTGTAAACGTAAAAACTATCCGTCCTATTGGGGAAGGAGCTTTGAAGCGTGCAGCCGACTTACTTCGCGCCAAACTTCGAGCAGAGGGTCTTTTCGCTGCAGAGCGTAAGCAGGCTTTGCCGTACCCACCACAAAGAATTGGATTGGTGGCTTCGGGGGAGTCTGCGGCCTATGCCGATTTTTTGAAAATTTTGAATGCTCGCTGGGGAGGCATTGAGATACTGCACGCAGAATCACAAGTGCAAGGCGAAGCGGCAGTGGGGCAAATTGTGGCAGCGCTAGACATGCTGAATGCCATGGGCAACCTTGACGTTATTGTGATTACTCGAGGAGGTGGTAGTGCAGATGACCTAGCAGCATTTAGCACGGAGCAGGTAGTACGGACAATCGCAGCTAGTCGAGTACCAACTCTTGTTGCCATTGGGCATGAGATTGATGAAAGCCTATCTGAACTTGTTGCCGACATGCGAGCAAGTACTCCAAGTAATGCTGCTGAGTTATTAACACCTGATCGGACGGCTGTACTATTACAAAGCCAGCGTGATTTACAGATGGCCCGAACACATATACTGCACACAATTAGCCAACAAAAAAGTAATCAGCAGGAAGTTATCAAAAGCCTGAGTACTTCGTTGACCGCTACTTTTCAGGAGCTTTACCAGGAAATTAATCAAGCTCAGACACAACTTAATGCCTACGACCCACGGAGAATCCTACGTAATGGCTATGCTGCACTTCGTAAAGGTAATCATACCATCACCTCTATTAAGCAATTACATGTAGGTGAGCAGGTAGACCTCCGGCTGGGCGACGGCTCGGTCTCGGCAACTGTAAACAAGGTATACTAGAGCTATGGCCACCAAAAAATACATAGACATACAAGCAGAGCTAACTGATATCTTGCAGTGGTTCGAAAAAGATAACCTAGATATAGATGAAGCAATAGCTAAATACGAAGAAGCCATAAAACTTACTAAACAGCTTGAGTCTTACCTCAAGCAGGCCGAGAACAAAGTAAAGAAAATACAAGCCTCATAGCCGTTGGCTCAAAGTATAATCTTGTGCTACCATTAGCGTTATGAAGAAGTTAAATCAACAGGGTTCAGTCGACTCGTGGCTTGTTGCCTTTGTTTTAACCTTAGTACTACTTCTCGGGTCACTCGGTTTTGGGTTTGCTATGTTCTCGTCGCGTCAGGATTATAAGAACAATGTTGACCAGAAGATTTCTGATGCCGTTGGATCTGCACAAGAGACTCTGACGCAAAAAAAGGAAGCAGAGTTTTTAGAGCGTGAAAAACAGCCACTTCGAACGTACACCGGACCTGCTGCATACGGAAGTCTAGCCATAAGTTACCCGAAAACCTGGGCTGCGTATATTGACGAGTCGGGCAAGTCGAGTAGCCCTGTTGATGGTTATCTAAACCCGGCTTTTGTACCTGGTTTGCAAGACAATCCAATTGTGGCATTGCGATTTCAGGTAATCGACACTGCCTATGCACAGGCTATAAAGAATCTTGAACCACAGGTAAAGCTCGGAAAGATTAAGACTGTTCCATTTGTGGCTGCTAAGGTACCAAGCATTACTGGTGTACGTGTTGACGGTGAAGTTGCAGTAAAGAAAACTGGTGCAATGATAATCTTACCGTTGCGCGACAAGACGCTTAAGATATGGACAGAGTCACCACAGTTTGTTCCAGACTTTAACGACATTATTCTAACTAATCTTACGTTCGTCCCTTAGTGAGGCGTGGTTAAAACTAAAACACGCGTATCCTGATCGCTAGGGTATACTACGGATAGCTAAGTGAGGGTATTGCTGGCATGGTGTTGCGAGATGATCAAAAAAGTTATACAGATAATGAAGAGGCTCGACTCTTTTCAGTGCTGGCACAAAGCCTTCAGCAGCCGTTTATGACCATTGCTCGCACGGCAGAATTGCTTTCAAACCAGCCAGACAGTGCGTTGGCTGAGAACATCCAACATACTGCCGACTCGGCTGTTGCACTACTTGATCATTACTTGTTGGGGATACGCCTACAACAGGCAGATTCGGAGATGTTCTTAGTGCCGGTTTCTCTAGCGGCAAGTTTGTCTGATGTAGCTCATCAGCTTGAACATGCAGCCAAGCGTTACGACTGTGATGTAGAATTACATCTCGCCGGTAAGTACGGGCCGATTATGGCTCATGGTGGAGGTTTAACTGCCGCATTGCTTGATGTGGGGACTGCTTTTCTTGAGAGTCAGGGGCAGAGAACACACACTAAAAGACCTGTTATAAAATTAGCAGCCCACCGAACGCGTCATGGTATCGTGGCGGGTGCTTTCACTGATATTGATGGCTTGAGCGTTGACATGTTTCGTCGTGCCAAGACGCTGTACGGCCAGTCGAATGCTCCCATATCTCAATTAACTGCTATGCCTGGTGCTGGCCTGTTCGTGGCTGACTCTTTGCTAAGAAGCATGTCTGGAGGTTTACGAGTGGCACATCATCAAAGAATGACTGGACTAGCTGCCACCTTTGCTCCCAGTCAGCAATTATCATTAGTGTAATGGCGCGCATCCTGCTTATCGAACCTGATTACGCACTGAGTGAACTGTATCGAGTGCATCTCGAAAGTGAAGGGTATGAAGTACTGCAAAGAAAAACTGCCGAAAGTGCTGTTATGGCACTCGATGAACAGTCTGTTCAGCTAGTAATCTTAGAGCTCCAGTTGGCAGTTCATAACGGAGTTGAATTTTTGTATGAAATTCGGTCTTATCCAGAATGGCAGGGTTTACCGGTACTGCTGCATACTAATGTACGTAAAAATGCGCTGCCACAAGACGCACTGCAACGCTTAGGCATTACAAAATATATGTACAAACCGACATCAAATCTACAAGACTTGTCTAAGGCAATTAAAAAGATATTGTCAGCGTCATGAAGCAGCAGGTGACCACTGGTATTGTTTTGTCGCGTACTAATTATGGTGAAGCCGATAGGATACTGACTGTTTTGTCGAACAGCCAAGGCAAAATTAAATTATTAGCTAAGGGTGTTCGAAAAATAAAAAGCAGGCTTGCAGGGGGTATCGAGCTTTTTAGTGTGAACGACTTGACATATATAGAAGGTCGAAGTGAGCTACACACCCTTATTTCTTCACGCTTACAGAAAAATTATGGTGACATTGTTAAAGACGTAAATCGTACAATGTATGCTTATGAGGTGCTTAAGTTGATGCATAAAATGACCGAAGAATCGCCGGAGCCAGAATACTTTGACGTACTACAACTAACGCTAGCTACTATTAATGATGCCGCCGTAGACCTTGACTATATTAGGCTCTGGTTAGCGCTCAGATTACTAGAGCTTAGTGGTCACTCGCCAAATTTTATAACTGACGAAACGGGCGCACCATTGAAAATAGAGGAGCAGTACAATTTTAGTTTTGATGACATGTGTTTTAC
The DNA here is from genome assembly GCA_964409615.1 of uncultured Candidatus Saccharibacteria bacterium. Classification (GTDB taxonomy): domain Bacteria; phylum Patescibacteriota; class Saccharimonadia; order Saccharimonadales; family AWTP1-31; genus AWTP1-31. The sequence continues at coordinate 69,665 of CAYPDT010000003.1, forward strand.
AGTTGGGCGTAACGGTGGCTTCGATAGTCATCACATTAAAATATTGCGGCTCGCTCAAGGCATGGCGCCGGCAAAACTCGTCCAGATAACGGATATAAATCAACATATTGCACCACTTGTTCAATTGACCCGCACGATGCTCAAACAGTATGCCAGAAGTTAGCCCATAGCCAAGCGTCTTATATCTGATAACATCTGGTATAATATGCACAAATGAGTAATACAAAATTAGAAGATATTGTTAGTTTGTGTAAGCGGCGCGGTTTTATGTATCAAGGTAGTGATATATACGGTGGCCTGGCTGGTACTTGGGACTACGGTCCGCTGGGTGTTCAGCTGAAGCGCAATATTGTAAATGCATGGTGGGATTTTTTCGTAGATAGTCGTGACGATGTTTACGGCATTGATGCGGCTATTTTAATGAATCAAAAAGTCTGGCAGGCCAGTGGCCACGTCGATGGCTTCAACGATCCACTCGTCGAAGACACTAAGACCAAAAAACGGTACCGTGCAGATAATCTACTTGAAGACTTGGGTATTGAAGGTGTCGCGTCAATGTCTATTGAGCAGATGGACGCAGTGATTAAAGAGCAGGGCATCAAAAGCCCCGATGGAAATCCGCTGAGTGAGATTCGCCAATTTAACATGATGTTTAAGACTGCTATTGGTGTCACGGAAGACGAGAACGCCGTAAGTTATCTGCGGCCAGAAACTGCACAAGGTATGTTTGTTAACTTCAAGAATGTTGTCGACAGCTTTAGTCCAAATATTCCTTTTGCATTAGCGCAAGTGGGCAAGGCCTTCCGAAACGAGATTAGCCCCCGTGATTTTATTTTCCGAGTTCGTGAATTGGAGCAAATGGAAATAGAGCTTTTTATTCACCCTGATAGTTGGAAAGAGCAATTCGAGAAATGGCTCCAGCTGCAGCAGGATTTTTATGTAAGCTTAGGGTTACCTGTTGATAAAATTCACAAGGTAGAAGTTCCAGCTGAAGACAGAGCGCATTACAGTAAGCATTCTATTGATACTGAATTTGATTTTGCTATTGGCCAGAAAGAACTTGGTGGCTGTGCATATCGCACTAATCATGATCTTTCGGCACATGCCAAAATGTCTGGCAAAAATCTAAAGTATATTCCAAAAGATGGTAGCGAAGCTTATATCCCACATGTGATTGAGCCAACATTCGGGCTCGACCGCCTAGTGCTCGCAGTGATAGATAGTTCGTATTCAGAGGACGAGCAGAACGGTGAAATCCGCACGGTGTTGAAGTTACCGGAGCATCTTGCGCCTGTTAAGATGGCGGTTTCACCGCTGTTAAAGAATAAGCCAGAGCTTGTTGAAAAGGCGCGAGAAGTATACGCAGCTATGAAGAAAAAATATGGCTCAGTACTTTGGGATGATAATGGGAACATCGGTAAACGTTATCGCCGGCAAGACGAAATTGGTACACCAAAATGTGTAACTATTGATTTTCAGACACTTGAAGATGGTACGGTTACTGTGCGCGACCGCGATACAACGGCGCAAACTAGAGTTGCAATAGAGGAGCTGTAATGGGCTCGATGGTGGAACTTAATGACACGTTGCGGATTACAAAAGAGCAGGGGTTTCCTGTAAAACTAGATATTGTAAAACATCTTAAAACGCCCTATTCACTAAGCGATGTTGCTGACCAAATATTTACTTTTAGTGCTAAGCCTAAAATTAGAGTCTATCAGCAGCCACCTGTACGTAATTTTCTGGCCGAAGACCTCGATGGAAAATGGATTTACTGGGGACAGTGCCATATTTTAGAGATTCACCACGACTATACTACTGGAATGACCAGCGGAAAGTATAAGATTATCCGACTTAATACTCCCGAAGAAATGCGACAAATGTTTGCACAGACTGACTCACGACCAGATTTCAACTACTTCGAAAATTAAAAAACTAATACAGGAAAATCATGAAAAGTCCTAAGATGGGCAGGGATATACGGTTATTGTTTGTAGAGTCAGCACTCACAAGCTTCATATTGTTTATGCCCGTGGCCTACTTACTGTTTAAGAATCTTGGTATGAACCAATTTCAAATTGGTTTGACTCAGTTTGTTTTTGCAGCAACTCTTTTGTTGTTTGAGGTACCTACTGGTTATTTTGCAGACAGGGTCAGTAGGCGCATTAGTAACGCAAGTGGCGATATTTTTATTGCAGCAGCAGTATTAATATATTTTGTAGCTACAGGATTCTGGCATGCTGTTATTGCGGAGGTTTTATTCGGCATTGGTATGAGTCTGACTGGTGGAGCAGACAGTGCCTTACTTAAGGCGCATGCTGAAAAACAGAAACTATCTTACCTTAAGTTAGCTTCACGTATGCAGAGCATAAATTTTGTTGCCAACGGAATCGGGGCGATAGTCGGTGGTTTTATTGGAGCATACAACATCCGTTGGGTATTTTTAATTCAGGCAATAGTCTTTCTGTCTGCAGCGATACTTGCATTTCAGATAAAAAACGCAGGCACTATGCGGAAAACAACTGTGCACCCGCTGAAAGATATAAGTAGCATCATTCGGTATTGCTTGCGTGGTCACCCAAAGTTGGCATGGAGGATGGTTTTAGGTGCCTGCTTGATGGGTTCTACTATGATGATGGTTTGGTTTATGACGCCATCTTTTCTTGCAGCAGGAATAGACATAAAGTTCCATGGATTACTTTTCGCAGCAATTTCAATTATTGCAATCGGCGGCAGCGAACTGGTGGGCAATAATCGAAAGATACATCCTACGACACCTTTGCTCGTTGCGGCAGTGGCATACTTTACGCTTGGGTGGCAGATTAGTCTGGCAACAGTTTTAATTTTCCTACTAACAAGCTTTGCAAGGGGTATTAATACTGCACGGGTTAAACCGTATATTCAGGAAGTTGTACCAGACGACATACAGGCGACAGCGATTTCCGTATATGGCATGCTTTACAGAGTGGTCAGTAGCTGTCTGGTGCTAACAGTAAACTATATTGGAAACTTTAAGCTATCGTTCGGTCTTATTGCTTCGGGGCTAATTTGTATTGCTATGTGGTTAGTTTTTCGATTGAATCAAGCAAAGTATGTCTAGCATAAGCAGGTTGCTTAAAACTCAAATACCCGTAAAATAGGCAGGGCATGAGTAAGAAAATAGTCCGTGGGTATTTCTTTGAATCAACAGCTAAGCAGCATCGTAAAGAGCTGGTATGTTACGCCGTTGGGTTTACTGGCAGGGTCAGCCAGTTTAAGTATTCCATTGGCAAACTTAATAGGCGGGGCTACGATGTTTTGGCATTCGAATACGATAACGATATTCTTTTGAAAGGTGACCCACAGCTCGTTCTTGATGCTATTGAGTATATTGTCGACCAGACAAGCGATAAGGCCGAAGGATACGAGTCTGTTATATGTATGGGTGTAAGCCTTGGTGCTTTTATCGCATTTAACGTGCAACGGCAATTACCACTCGCTTCGATTGGTGCGTATGCTACGGCAGGTATTGCGGTGTCGGAAGGTATATTCTGGATGAAGGCTTTTGAACCCGTAAAAGATGCATTTTTAAAGAATGGGTTTACCCAAGAAAAACTAGCAGAAGTTTGGCAAGACGTTGAAATTGCAGATAAAGATCCACTTTTGCAGGATAAGTCGTTGGTAATTGTTAACGGACGAGTAGACAGGGTAGTAGACCACCGCAAAGCAACGGTACAAATGGGAAGATGGAAGCGAGATGGTGTGCCGGTAAAGATGTACAAGAAGCAGCTCATGGGCCACACCATGACAATCCTATGGTACATATTTAATACTGATAAAATGCTCGATAGAGCACTTTCGAATCACTCAAAAGCTATCAGTGCTAAGGCATAACGCTCGACTACTAGAAATACTAGCTAATTGGTATAGCTGACAATTTCGACTGGTTTCTTACGGTAGTCTTTAAAGTCTACGGATTGTAAAAAAGTTGGTAACACGGTGTGTTTACTTGCATCCAGAAAATCCACAGACTCAATCTCTAGATGCCCATGGCTTGTGTTGGCTAAATCTAAGTCTATATAATCTGCGGCATTGGTTATGTCAAAAAAGAATTCAAGATGATCTGTGTGTTCATCGTGAAACTGTTGAATGAATAATAACTGCCCAACTAATGGGGCAACACCAAGTTCTTCTATGAGTTCACGTTCTAAGGCTGGGACGAGGGCTTCTTGTGAGTCAACGCCACCTCCAGGTAAGCACCAAAAGTCTGAACGCTGGGCTCCATGATAGGGCTTGAGTTTGACACAAAGTAATTGACCATCGTCCACAATAATTCCTCGCACAGCTACTCTTCTATTCATACCGGCAGTATACCTGATACTATTATCAGAGATGAAATTACTACGCCGTACTCAATTTGGGAACCCAATATTAAGAACTCCTACTCACCGACTTTCACAAGACGAAATTCTGAGCCCAGAGATACAGGGCCTCATAAAAAATATGTACCACACTGTTGACCATAAAAATTACGGAGTAGGGCTAGCAGCGCCGCAAGTCGGCAGGTCAGTTGCGATTGCGGTGATTGCCATAAAACCAACACCAACTCGACCTGACCTTGTGCCACAGAAACTAACAATAATAAATCCAGAAGTTATATCTAGTTCTTCAGTAAAAAAATCAATGTGGGAAGCTTGTATTAGTTTTGGCGGAACAAGCAACACTCCGTATGCTCAAGCGGTACGGCATACTCAAATTCGACTACGCTGGCACAATGAATCTGGGCACACGCAAGAAGCTGACTTTGATGGCTTTATGGCACAAGTTATACAACATGAAGTCGACCACCTAAACGGTATACTATTTGTTGATAGAGTAGAGGATACACACACATTCATGACATTAAGTGAATATAAAAATATGAGGAAAAATACATGATAACTTATTACACTGACGGCAGTTGTAGCCCTAATCCTGGCCCTGGTGGTTTCGCTGTGATTCGTGATATGCAGCCTGCTGTTTTAGGTCGTGATATCGACACGACAAACATACGTATGGAAGGTTTGGCAATCATTGCCGCTTTAGAAAATGCTAGCGGGGAACAATGCAGAATTTATACAGACAGTGAATTTTGGATTAATGTTATTACTAAATGGGCACCAGGATGGGCTGCAAACGGTTGGAAGAAAAAATCTGGTCCTATAAAAAATCTAGATATTGTACAGGCGGTCTTGCCGCTGTACGAAGAGGCGAATGCAGAACTTATTTGGGTGCGTGGCCATGCCGAAGACCCAGGTAATGAGCTGGCCGATGAGTGGGCTAACAAAGCTCGTGAGGGAGCTACTATTGAAGCTTGATAATACTCAGACTGTTATCTGGGATTTAGACGGCACTCTACTGGATAGTTTTGGGATATTTAGTGAGGTGCTTCGAGAGGCAGCAGCTACACGAAAACTTTTTGTGCCCGAAGATACGGAGTTGGCCAAGCATTTTCATGGTAGTCTGCGTGACTCGATAGCTTCAGCGCTAGGTGGCTTGTCTGGCAAGTTGCTCGATGATATAGAGGCAGACTTCTTGAGCTTTCAGAACAAACATTATGAGGTACTCGAGCATCATCTTTTCCAGGATTCGCTTAGATTAGCCCAAGTATTTCACAGGCATGGGTTTACGCAGATTATTGTAACTAATCGTGATCATGAAGGCAGGCTCAATGCTAGCCCGCGAAGTATTGTCGAGAAATCAAGCTTAGCTCCATTGATAAGTCATGTCATAGCCGGAGATGACGGGCAGCATCGTAAACCAGAAATGGCAGTTTTGGGAGACTATCAACTTCAAGGCAAAACCATAGTAGTGGGGGACCAGTTTGTAGACATTGCTTTCGCCTATAATCTGGGTGTAGATGCAATTATCGTCAATCGCTCTGGTGAAGAAATGCATGGTGTAGATTCACTAACTCATGATTGGCAATCCCATACTCGAGTTGTTACGTCACTCGACGAAATTACAACAGAACTAGGCTAAAACGACAATTTTACATTACATAGCATTATAAATTTCAGGTAGAATAGAGCAGTTATCTAGCATCTAATGAGGGCATAGTATGGATGAAGAGCAGGCGGCGGCAGTAGCTGATGAGAAACAACAAGACAAGCGAACGGATGTTTTCTTATGGGCAAATAACCTTGTTCCAATCAAAGAAGAACTTGAGATTGACTTATTTTTGTTTAACAAAAATTATGTTGTATACCGTACAAAAGTGAGTAAAGATTTGACTCGATCATACCAGCCATTATTGATTGATGGCTTGTTGGAATATGTACTCCAGGGTGCTGGGGAAGGCATGGAAGTACGTGATTTTGAAGACGGTGAAGCCGAAGAAAACGTCTTGCAACGGACTACACTTGATAAAGTACAAAAAGCTCAAGAGTTACTGAACTGGGTGAAAACCCAAGAGGCTGAAATCGAGACCTTTGTAGAAGAAGAGCATGATTTGAAACGGGTCAAAGGTGTTTTGGCACGTTGCCGACATGCAGATATCCCAACACCTTTCTACATAATCAAGCTTTTACCAGGAAGCATGGTTATGAAGGGTGCATCTTCATGGATGCTGAAAGCAGGTAAGTTTGTACCGTTTGATGCAGAAGGTGGAGTACGTATTCCGCCAGACAATCAATTGTTGATCCTCGAGAATGACATCTACGCTTTCAGCCAGCCAAAACTAGAGCAACTCTTTGGGTATAATGCTAAGAAGTACGGTATTGCCGTAAAGAAAATGAAAGAAATTCAAGCAAACTTTACTTTTAATTTTGATGAAGGTTTAAGCTGGGAGAATCTTGTACAGGGTCAAAAGAGTTTGGTCAACAAATTACAAAAGATTGAAGTTGGTGAAGTAAAACAAGAGGAATTAATGAATCAGGCAGAAGAATTGGGCCTGAATTTAATGACCGATAATGACGGGGCCATAATTATTATGGACACCAAAGATTTAAACACATTTGTGAATTTGCTCAACGAAGATTATATGGAATCAGCAATCACTGGTAAGCGCTACGAAATAATTAGCAAGCGCCCCTTGAAGATAAAAGAGGAAGAACCACAAGAATAAGTGGTATCATAGGCGTAACTATGAAGACCTCATCTACGACAGGTAATTTTGCCTTTATCGATAATCAAAACCTGAACCTTGGTGTCCGTAAACTCGGCTGGAAAATGGATTGGCGTAAGTTTAGGAAATTCTTACTTGATGAGTATAACGTTACTAACGCCTACATGTTCATCGGGCATATGCCTGAGCATGAGGACATGTATCTGCAGCTACATGATGCAGGTTATCTGATTGTCCTTAAGCCAACATTCGATATGAGTAAGCCTCAAAAAGTTGAAGAACCAAAAGATGAAGAAAAACCTGAAGATAAAAAACCAGTTAAAGGCAATGTCGATGCCGAGCTGGTTCTATGGGCAGTAAAAGAGATGCCCAATTATCAAAAAGCTGTAATTGTGAGTGGTGATGGTGATTTTTATAGTCTTGTTGAATATCTAGAATCGCAGAAGAAACTATTACACTTACTTGCACCTAACTCGCACTACTCTAATTTATATAACAAATACGAAGCCTACATCCAGCGGATAGATAAGCACCGAAGAGAACTATCCTATAGGGTTTACAAGAAGTCTACAAAGCCAACAACCGGGGATAAATAAGGTATTAAATGAAAATTACAGAACGACTTGATGCAATTGAAGTACGCAATCAAAAAGTCGAACTGGATAAAGCGTGGGAAACCAGTTGGACGAGACGCATTTCAATTGCCGCTCTAACGTATATAGTAGTACTACTATTCCTAACTGTAATTGGTAACGATAAACCTATTATTAATGCTCTTGTACCACCGGCAGGGTTTTTATTGTCAACGCTAGCTATGAAGCGGATACGTATATTTTGGCAAAAGCATCATATATAGGGCGTACAATAGACTTGTAACTAGAGGATGGTGTTATGGCAGAGCAAACTACAAAGTACGATGATTTAACGGCAGTTTTTATTAACTGTACTCTCACAAAGTCACCGGCAATCAGTCATACTGGATTACTGGTTGAGGTTAGTCGGAAGATTATGGAAAAACAGGGTGTAAAGACCAAAGTGATTCGTGCTGTTGACCATGATATTGCCAGTGGGGTGTACCCAGACATGACTACTAAAGGGTGGGACAAGGATGAGTGGCCCACTTTAAGTAAAGAGATTCTGGCAGCCGATATACTCGTGTTAGCTGGTCCAATTTGGCTCGGTGACAACAGTAGTGAAATGAAAAAAATAATTGAGCGATTGTATGCACTTTCTGGTGAGCTGAACGATAAAGGACAGTGGATTTATTATGGAAAAACAGGTGGTTGCCTAATAACTGGCAACGAAGACGGCATTAAGCACTGTGCCATGAATGTCCTATATAGCTTGCAGCATATTGGCTATGCCATTCCACCACAAGCAGATGCCGGCTGGATTGGCGAAGCGGGCCCCGGTCCTAGCTATGGAGATAAGAACCCAGATGGTAAGGGTAGAGTGGGTATGGATAACGATTTTACTAATCGTAATACAACCTTTATGACCTGGAATTTATTACACATGGCCCGCATGCTCAAAGATGCGGGTGGTATGCCGGCATTCGGCAATCAGCGCAAGGAGTGGGATGCTGGTTCGCGTTTTGACTTTGAAAACCCCGAATACCGTTAATGCTCAAGTGTAGGTATAATACATAGCAATGAGTAAAAATGTTTTTCCCAAAAGTTTTTACTGGGGAGCCAGTACCGCAAGTCATCAAGTGGAGGGTAGCACTGTAAACCAATGGACTGAATGGGAACTTGCGCACGCCAGTGAGTTAGCGCGCACGGCTAAAAAGCGGCTTCAGCACGTAGTGGCTGATTGGGATGCTATACAAAAACAGGCAGAAAACCCTAATAACTATGTATCTGGCCGAGGGGTCAATCACTATACTCGCTATCAAGAAGATTTCGATATCCTCAAGAGTCTCAATATGACTGCTTTTCGATTTAGTATCGAATGGTCGCGCATTGAGCCGAAAGAGGGTGAATGGAACGAAGACGAAGTTGACCACTATCGTGATTACATTCGTCAGCTCAAGAAGCGTGGCATTGAGCCATTCTTAAACATATGGCACTGGACCATGCCCACCTGGTTTACGGCAAAGGGCGGCTTCCAGAAAAGTAGTAATTTAAAGTATTGGCGACGGTTCATACAAAAAATATCCGACGAGTACTCGAGTGAACTCAAATACATCATCACATTGAATGAGCCTAACGTGTATGCCACATTCGGTTACTTAATAGGTGAGTGGGTACCTGAGCAGAAGAATCCACTAGCATTTGGAGCAGTCTATTACAATTTAGCTCGCGCTCACCGGCAGGCATATAAGATATTACGAGCAAACAGCCCAATGCTACGCATCGGTATTGCGCCAGCACTTGCAAATATACAATCTAAGCGACCAAATAATCCAATTGATATCATTGCTACTACCTGGATGCGGTACTTTTGGAACTGGTGGTTTATGAATCGTGTTAAACGTAAAATTGATTTTGTAGGGTTTAATTACTATTTCTCGGATTACTACAAGACGGGGCGGATAGATAATCCTGACGCACCAGTAAATGACCTCGGATGGTATATGGAACCCGAGGGCCTGCACCCGCTACTTACAAGAGTTTGGGCGCACTATAAAAAACCCATATTTATTACAGAAAATGGCGTTGCTGATAGTAATGACCAGTATCGCCAGTGGTGGCTCGAAGAGACGATGGTTGCCATGGAGCGCGCCTTGAGTGAAGGCGTTGACCTGAGAGGGTACTTCCATTGGAGCCTTCTCGATAACTTTGAGTGGAAATATGGCTGGTGGCCTAAGTTTGGGCTGGTGCATGTTGATAGGGAGCATGGTATGAAGCGGACCCCTCGGCCGAGTGCATTATGGTTTGCAAAAAAGATTGCCTCGCTGCGACAGGGCGACCTTCCCACCAAAGATATCTAACGCACCTAATATTGACAAAAACGCTAATGTTTGCTATAGTATGACCATGGCAATAAGCAGATACGATATAGACAAAGACGGAAACGAAGTCGAAGCAGATGAGCGAATGCAGCGTGGCGGCATGCGCCCTAATTTCACGCGTCGACAAGTACTAGGCGGATTAGCAGCTAGTGCAGCTACTGCGCTGTTAGCGGCTTCTATTGTATCTGATCGCAATGCAACAGAGCAGAGGATTTATGGACCAGAGCGTAGGGATGCTAAAGAGTGGCTTACTGAAAAAGGCCCTCGAATGCTCCCTGTAGTACTTAAGATTGACTCTCGTGTTGCGACTCGTGAAACTCCCGACATTTACAATTCAGATCACCATGGAAATGGTGATGATAACAGGGCCGGCATTCTTACTGAAAAAGGTAAATTCTTGGTGGTACGTAACCCAATCGTATCTGGTGATTTTTATGGATTCATGGACCCAACTAACCCGGTAGTTGCTGAAGAGTTTGCATCTATAACTGATAAAGACGAACGCGCAACATATATTGCTGATCACACTTTGTGGGTAGCGTCATTTGCTGGTGACAGCGAGAACCAGCTGATTCACGTATATGAAGACCCACGTGCCACAGCAGAGCAATTAAGTGGTCAAGACAAGATGCATACCACAATCGGTGAAGATGGCCAGTTTTACTCTGCACTTGGTGGTAACGCAGGCTTAGCGCAAATTCTCGAAGCTCAAGAAGCTGACTTCGCACTGGGTATGTTACGAGAACGTATCCAGTAGATACTTTTAGCCTAGTGTGTTAAACGGGAGTTATCCACCATATGTTGTGTGGATAACTCCTTTTTTGTATAACTGTGGATAACTTTGGCGTGAAGAGGTGCATTTTAGGTAAAAAGTGCTTGCTTGTGGGTAGCAGTGGGTAGTATGCTCATGTTAGTGGGTAATCGTGGGTAAGCCTCAAATAACATTAGGCTTGCTATCAGGACAAACCGCGGCACTTCAAAAACAAAAACATCAAATTGGTAATGTGAAAGGTGAGATGGCTACCGTCGATTATTTCGAGCGTAAACTTGATGACAAGCGCAGGTTAACAATTCCTGTTGAGCTTCGTGATGAGTTTGTGAGCGGAGTAGTGATGACCAAGGGCTTCTCAAAGTATCTTCACATGTATCCCAAAGCAGTTTGGGACGAACAGGTTGAACCACAATTACAAGGAAACATTCTTGATGAAAAAGTGGCTGACCTAAACGTTCAATTCCGCACAGGGAAGAGTGAAAGTCCGCTTGATCAAAAGCAAGGACGAATCACTATAGAACCAGCACTGCTCGAGTTCGCCGGCATAGACCGTGCGGTAGTCGCTGTACGAGCTGGCCGATATTGGCGTTTATTAGCTGCATAGCCCTGATCTTTAACAACTCAAGCAAGCACAAACTACGAATATATAATTTTTGATATAACATCGAGATTAGCTATTCGGCAGTCAACAAGTGGATAGAAGGTAACCACTATAAAACCTTAGAACATTTCTCAAAAAAACACCTCCCAAAACTCCACCTCACACATAAGTCTCTCAAACTTAGTTAAAGATTTGAGGAGCGTTTTACAGGGCAACCTGCACCAAACAACTCCTCGTTCAATCTCTAACAAACAAAAACAAAAACACCCCACAAAAATAAAAAGTTGACTGCTGATTAGGTGATCTTGAACAAACCAAACAAAAGTATGCTAAAATGCTTATGTTAGGTAAAAAACAAAAACACCAAAACAAAAATGACAGACAAGACAACCGCGTTGCACGTGCCGGTACTATTTACCGAGACATTAGAGTATCTTGCACCACAGGTCGGGGAAACATACCTTGATTTAACTGCAGGATACGGTGGGCATGCCTCGGCAGTGCAGGAAGCAACACAGACACGCGTAACTCTTGTTGATCGAGATCAAATGGCGGTTAGTCGTTTGCGAGAACGCTTTACCCCCGAACAGGCTGAGATTGTACATTCAGACTTCCTGGATGCAAGCAAACAGCTGGTCCGAGAAGGTAGAACGTTCGATATAATCTTAGCCGATCTCGGCGTTTCGTCACCGCACCTTAATATTGCAAGCAGAGGATTCGCATTTCAACAGGATGGACCGTTGGATATGCGGATGGATCAGACTCAAGAATTAACAGCTGACTATATAGTCAATTACTATTCTGAGGAGGATTTTGTGCGCATACTACGTGAATATGGGGAAGAGCCACGGGCTTTTACCATCGCCCGAGCGATTATTAATGCTCGGCCAATCACTGGTACAGCGCAGCTTGCGCAAGTTGTCGCCCGAACATTTCGGGGCCACAGCAAAACACATCCAGCCACACGGACCTTCCAAGCGCTCCGTATAGCTGTGAATGATGAGCTGGGGCAGGTGCAAGAAGCGCTACCATTGTGGTTGCAGCTTTTGAAACCCGGTGGACGACTTGCTGTAATAAGTTTTCATAGTCTCGAAGACCGCATTGTAAAGAATGCATTTGCTGAACGAGCAGGGAACACATACGATGCCGAACTACGACTTCTGACCAAACGACCAGTCGTAGCGGGCGATTCCGAATTAGTTTCTAATCCGCGTGCACGTAGCGCCAAGCTACGGGTCGCAGTGAAAATAAAAAAATAACAGAAAGGGGATAGACATGCCTATTCAGGTCAAAAGTCAGTCCCGAGCTTACAAGGTCAAAGTAAAAGTCCTGTAAGCGCCAAAATCAAGCTGGTCCCGCAATTTGCGGGACCGCTTGAACCAAAGACAAACATAAAGAAAAACAAACATTATCAATGACATACTCACACTCCCTAGCTTCAAGCCGTCAACGGTTTGTGGCTAATAATCAAAACACCACTAAATTTCGTACCAACGAGACAACACTCGGGCCGGTAAGTAACACAATTGTACTTATTGTATTGGCTTGTGTGCTTGGTTTGTTGTATCTAACACAAGTAACAAAAACAAACGCCTACGGTTATAAAATAAACTCCCTCACCACGCAGGCGACTGAATTGCAGCAAGAACATGACGAGCTCGAAGTTGCATCTGCACGATTACAGGCGTTAGATCGCGTAAAAAACAGTGAAGTAGCTAAGAATCTGGTTTCTGCAACTCCGGCAGGTACTCTCTCTAATTAGCCAAAAGCGGTATACTAGGTACAGGTGAATCAAAGACAAATAACCCGACCTTCATTTAATCATGTCCAGCGTGTTCGTGTTTGGTACGGTGCGCTCTTAGTAGTGATGGCTATTTTTGGTATCCGTTTATTTTACCTACAGATAATTCGTCACGATTATTACAAAAAAACCGCATTGTCAGGGCAACTGAAGCAGTATCAAATTACTGCCGACAGGGGAATAATTGAAGCTCACGATGGTGATTCTGTAGTTCCTATAGTGCTCAATGAAAAACGCTATACCTTGTTTGCAGACCCAAAGTACATCAAAGATGCGGAGCCAGTTGCTGCCAAAATCCAAAAAATTATCGGAGGCGACCAAACTGACATCGAAAAGAAACTCAAGCTTAAAACACGCTATTCGATATTGGCCAAAAAACTACCCAAGAATCAGAAAGACCAACTCGACAAGCTTGAACTTAAAGGTGTTGGAACCAGAGAGGAATCGATTCGTACCTATCCACAAGGTGACCTAGCAGCTCAGCTATTAGGTTTTGTTGATGACGAGGGTGTCGGCAAGTACGGAGTTGAACAGGCGCTAAACAAGGAGCTGAAAGGCACACCGGGACAGTTAAAGGCTATTACTGACGCCCGAGGGGTGCCATTGGTTGCTAACACTGATAATATCGTCACCAAGCCTAAAGCTGGCGATAGAGTGTTGCTGACGGTTGATGTGTCGATGCAGCGTCAACTAGAAGATGTCTTGAAGTCGGGTCTTGATGCTGCTAAATCAAAATCCGGCAGCGCCTTGATTATGGATCCATATACCGGAGCCATCAAAGCTATGGCTAATTACCCAACATATAATCCGGCTGAATTTTACAAAGTTGAAAACGGCGAAACTTTCAATAATGCAGCTGTCAGCTCTCCGTTAGAGGTCGGTTCAATTATGAAGCCATTAACTGCAGCAGCAGCTCTGAACAAAGGGGTTGTGAATCCGAATTCAAGTTATTATGATCCCAGCTTTTATAAGATTGGCGATGCCAAGATTACAAATATCGAAGAAGATGGTGGGGCCGGTACGCGAACTGTTGCTGATATTTTAGAAATGTCACTGAACACTGGTGCTACTTGGTTGTTAATGCAAATGGGCGGTGGTGAAGTGAACAAGCAGGCACGCGAGACGTGGCATGATTACATGGTTAATCATTACCGTTTTGGCCAGTCTACTGGAATTGAGCAAGGCTATGAAGCTGATGGCAGCGTACCTGATCCAAACGATGGATTCGGACTTAACATCCAATATGCCAATACCTCGTTTGGCCAGGGAATGACAGCCACGCCACTGCAAATGGGGGCGGCATTGAGCGCAGTTATTAATGGTGGTACCTACTACAAGCCCTTTCTGGTTGATAAATCTACGGATTCAGCCGGGAAATTAACAACTCATAAACCACAGATTGTTAAATTGGACGTTGTAAGCCCGCAGGTTAGCTCTGAAATGCAAACACTGATGAAAGGTGTAGTCGATAAGAATTACCGCTTATACGGCTTCAATGAGCGTCCTACTAACTACCTAGTTGGTGGTAAGACTGGTACAGCAGAAATTACAAAACCTGGGGGCGGCTACTACGAAGATCGATTCAACGGTACCTTTATGGGATTTGTTGGTGGCGACAAACCAGAGTATGTGATTGTAGTACGCGTAAACGAACCTGGCATCAAAGGCTACGCGGGGTCTAAGGCAGCAGCGCCAATATTCACTAATCTTACAAATATGCTTATTAATAATTTTAATGTTAGTCCACGCTCATAAAGCTATAATGATGAAAGTTCTTATGATAAAAACTACAGTACATCATGCGAGTCAGAGGGTTTATGGACGCTAGAGCACAACGTCGAAGGCCAGTTATCGAGAAAGCTCGTCGCAAACATAAACCAGATTACATCTTATTATTATTGAGCCTAGTCCTACTATCTCTCGGTTTAGTTGTTGTGTATGCAATTAGTCCAGGCTTGAGTGCGCAGAAGGGCGTCGGTGAAAATTATTATGTCGGGAAACAGCTGATTGCTGTTGTCTTGGGTATTGTGGCTTTTCTGGTCACGTCTAATGTACCAACTTCGTGGTGGCGGCGTTTTGAACAGCCACTCATCATAGCTGCAGTCATTGCTTCAATTGCTGTGCGTTTTGTGGGGGAGCGGGTGAACGGTGCGTACCGTTGGGTCCAGGTGGGTGGCTTATCATTTCAGGCAGCAGAGCTGATTAAATTTGCACTGCTCATTTGGTTAGCAGGCTTTTTGGTCGATAGGCTTCGGCGAGGCGAGATTGCCGATGAAAAACGGACTTTTAAGCCAATCTTGATTGCCTTGGCACTTATCGCGTTAGTTGTAGCAAAAATACAGAGTGATTTAGGCTCTACCGGCGTGATGGTGATGATAATGGCTAGTATGATTTTTGTGGTAGGACTACCCCTGAAGAAAATACTGATGATTGGCGGAATTATCGCAATCGGAACTACCTTACTTATTGCTTCTTCAAGTTATCGCCGTGACCGCTTCGAGACGTTTCTGAACCCGGCGCGAGATTGTCAGACCACCGGCTATCAGGCGTGTCAGGCACTTATCGCCGTTGGGTCTGGTGGAATAACGGGGTTGGGATTGGGCCGTGGCGTACAAGCCTATGGATATTTGCCAGAAGCAGCTAATGATTCGATATTTGCTATCTTTGCAGAGAAATTCGGCTTTATTGGTGTGAGTGTTCTATTGGCATTTTTTATAGCCTTTTTTGCACGGCTAAAAAATATAATCGAACGAACCTCAGATGATTTCAGTCGTTTGTTGGTTGTTGGTGTACTGGCATGGCTTAGTACACAGACAATGATTAATATCGGGGCTATGATTGGGTTGTTGCCGCTCAAGGGCATCACACTCCCATTTATCAGCTACGGTGGCACCAGTATTATATTTATTACAGCTGCAATTGGTATCGTATTCCAGATTTCACGGTATACTAGCTATAGCGTTATTACAGATCAAGGTACTGAGGGAACAAGCGATGAAAATATTCCTAGTCGGCGGCGGATCCGGGGGGCATATCACCCCAACTCTGGCGGTCGCGGCTGAGCTAAAAAAACAGGCAAAAGACTGCGAACTGGTCTACGTTATCGGTAAGGGTGACCGATTAGACGATGTCGTTGCTGGCAATTCTAGCGTGGACCGTACGTTCAGTATCCATTCCGGCAAATTACGACGGTACCACGGCGAAGGGCTGCGCCAAATATTTGACCTACCGACCACTGTTAAAAATATTAGAGATGTATTTTTAGTGATGGCTGGTATTGTTGAATCATTCTTTTTACTACGTCGAGAAAAGCCGGATATCATATTCCTAAAAGGTGGCTTTGTAGGCGTACCCATTGGGCTCGTGGCGGCAGCTATGCACATTCCGTATATAACTCATGATTCCGATGCATTGCCAGGTTTGGCTAATCGACTCATCGCTCGATGGGCGGTTGCACATGCTGTAGCTATGCCAAAAGATGCGTACTCGTACCCGAAGGCAAAGACGTACCAAACTGGAGTGCCAATTTCTGCAGACTATAGTTTAGTCACGGCAGCTAAGCAGGCTGGCTTTAAGAAGTCCTTCAACTTAGATAGATCTAATCCAGTACTTTGTATAACTGGTGGGGGGTTGGGTGCTCTTCGGCTCAATGATTCTATAGTGCATATTGCCAAGGCTTTGTTATCACGACACCCACAACTTCATATACTACATTTGGCAGGGCGGGGGAAGGCGACTGCTCTCAGTGAGGCATACCGAAAGGCCTTGGGTGCTAAAGCGGTACAGGTAGACGTTAAGGAATTTGTAGAAGACTTCTACCGATATAGCGGTGCAGCAGATGTAATTGTTGCAAGGGCAGGGGCAAATAGTCTAGCTGAATTCGCTGCTCAGGCAAAAGCCTGCATTATCGTCCCGAATCAACAATTGACGGGTGGGCATCAGCTTAAGAATGCCCAAGTGCTCGAAGACAGTCGTGCCATAGTTTGCGTACCCGATGAATCGGTTCAGAAAAATCCTGAAATCTTACTGCAACAAATCGAAATGCTACTGAGCGAGCCAAAGCGTAGACTTGAACTTGCCCGGAACCTGCACGCCACTGCCGATGCTAAGGCCGCTGAGAAAATCGCTGATTTAATCTTAGATTCGATGCAGAAGGTACGGAACTAATGGCTTTTGGCCGGAACGCTAAGAATAGTCAGGCTCGTCAGCCAAGACGGCAAGTTGCTCCGCAAGCCCCCCGGCAAGAGTTTTTTTCGTACCATGCCAATAGACGACCAGCAAGCCAGCCCCAGGCCAAAAATACGGGTCAGCGCCGACCTCTCCTCGATGCTAAAGCTCAAGAGCGTATGGCTCGTCATTTATCCAAAGAACGACTACCAGTAGTCCTTGCGCTTCTGGTGCTCGGCGCAAGCTTACTATATATGACCACCTTGTCCTCAGTTCCCAAGATTGTAATCGACGGTGGAGCAGACTTTAAAGTGCTACGAAAAGTAGAAGTGTACCAGGATGCGGCCACCGAGATTCTACAGTCTTCAGTTGGTAATAAAAGTAAGCTAACCCTTAACAATACCGCAGTTAGTCAAGCTATGCAGCGGCAGTTTCCAGAACTCAGTCATATCGAAGTAGTCTTGCCACTAACAGGCCATAGACCAGTAATCCAGGCGATATCAGAGAGGCCGGCGCTACTATTGGCTACCCAACAAGGTGTCTTCGTGATTGGTGAAAGTGGTAAAGCGCTGATGAAGGTTTCTGACGCTACAAACATACCCGACAAACTGCCGACGGTTCGTGATGATGCCAATTTGACCGTCAAGCCAGGTAAGGGAGTACTATCTGGTCAGGATGTAATATTTATTACAACACTCACTCAACAGTTTGAAGCGAAAAATATAGATATATCCTCGATGACCCTCCCGGCTCTTGCTGCTGAATTACATGTTCGTATTGCCGATAAACCATACTATATAAAATTTAGTTTACTGTCTGACCCGCGCATCGCAGCAGGGCAGTACTTCGCTCTACAGAAGAAACTTGAGGCTGATAAGGTTAGCCCTGCCGAATATGTCGATTCACGTGTAGAAGAACGTATCTACTACAAGTAGAATAACCCACTAGATAGTGGGTAGACATAAGAAGATGTCCCCCGTCACCCTTCTCTCATGTTCGCAAAATGTTCAGTTATCGATAAATGGTTATAACTCCAAAAAATATATAGAACAATACATAGCAGGGTAAAAGTCAAATTTATCAAATATTGACGAGTGCAGGGGAAAACTATAAAAACATATAAAAGGAAACAAAAGTCAAATATTGCAAATCGTGCTGTGGAAAACTATCTGTGGATGATGATTCAGTATGTGTAGAAATAATGGACCATACCTGGAACGGCATTAAAAGAATGTTAATACAAACAATAGCGCAGCTGCAGGTGGAGTTATAACGCACACATGGTAACATTCATTATTTATCCCCTGCAGGAGGGGTATACATACTCATCTTTATGCAGCATATAAGAGTCGCAAAATATACATTGTGCGACGTTGAATGTGCAGCCTTTTGTTTTGATAGGATTTCAGTACAACTGACTTTCGTTCTATTGTTTGGCCTGCTTTGTTTATTTTTTGCACTGCCTGCCCTCATGTTCTGGCATTCAAAATTCTGGCCTGTGTTAGAGCTGTGTTCTAAGCCTTGCGTCAAATCTTGACCATGCTTAGTGTTCGCAAAACGTTCGTATTATAATCGTATGGGTTCAATGTCTATAAACCAAAGAGCTGGTGCACTGTTCGGCAGTGATGCTCGGCTACCAAACATGGTCTGAGAACCGTCGTAGTCTTCGAAATCTGGCTGATGCTGCAGATTAGGTATTTTTGTAAGACTTTGTATCGAGCGAAGCTTCTTTTCGCCTTTCTGGTATCTTTTAAGGGCTTGGACATGCTGTTGAGTCGTATCAGAGCCGTTGGGGGCTGGTAGAATTATCTCTACCTCCGCAACTAGCAAGTATCCGGGTGGTAAAAGTCCGCCAAGGTATTTGCGGTTATATGAAATTTGCCCGTCATCTAGACACAAGCCCCAGGTGTATTCAACAATTGGCACTTCGCAAACATCCGAAACCACCCTTAAGGCTTTGTCGGTGTGGTCAAGGCGTGACCTGAGGTCTTCGTTATAGTAATTACGAAAAGGTTCAGCAGTTCGTATAAATGTTGTGTCCGGGTGCTGCTCTGCTGCTAGTGCTGCTGCTGTTCGCTCACCAATATCACTAAAACCTAACTGGTCTAAGACGATATCAGTTGGATAAATAGGTAAATCAAGGCCGCTAAACCGTAGAATTTCCATTTTAGTTTAGTGAGTGTAGACCGTTTACGACTAAAGTTCTGCTAAGGTGTAGGTTGCTTTGGCGACACGCTTGAACTGTGCTTTGCCTTGTAGGTTGAGAAGGATAGTGGTTTCTTTCACTTGCCTGCTCTTTAGAACGCGTTTGACGATTTCGTCGCGGTGAAGTGGCTCATTAGCTTTTTTGAGGACGTCGATGATAATATCTGCAACTGTTCCCTTGTTATAGCCCCACTCTTTAAGGGCATAAATCCCCCGCCCTATCAGGACGAAACGGCCGTCTTTGATAAGCTCGTTGTGGATTGCCTGTGTTGTAACATCTTTACGTTTGAATTCGGAGCCTTTGATAGCTTTGGCGATTTCATTGAAGTGCAGTGGTTTGCCGCCTACATGTAAGATGACGTAGATTTTGTCACGGATATTCTTAGGGTTAACGGTCGGCCACTTTACAAGACCCCAGAGGCCGTTAAGCGTAGCAAGTTGCTTGCTGGCACTTGCTAGTGCTTCGACATGCCGCGAATCGCTATCTTTGACGGCTTCGGCAACAGCTTTGATTGCGGTTGGTTCGCCAATCTTCTTAATGGCCGCTACAACAGCGGTAACCTGCTCTTTAAGGGCTTTTTCATCATGAACAGAGGCGATGCCTACGGTGTGATAAAAGTGGTCGTTATCATCGACAACTACTAGCTTGGGGCATAAGCTAGCGAGGAAAGAAATACGAGCTTGGTTGATGCGATCGTTTTCTTCGGTAAAATGAGGAGTTAAGTCGGTGACTCGAGCTACATTGCCCATGGCAACTAGTTCTTGGACAAATTGTTTTTGGATGTCACTGACATGAGGAAGATCTTGCTCGGCCGCAGACTTAAGTCGGGCAATAACGGCTTTTTCGAGTTGTCGCACACGTTCACGTGTAATACCGAGTAGTTCACCAATCTGTTCAAGGGTTTCTTTACGGTCGAAGAGACCGAAACGACGAGAGACGATTTCGCGTTCTCGCTCACGCTCAATTGTATTGAGGATATCTTTAACAATCGCTTCAATATCGGTCTTGCGTTCGGCGGTGTCTGACATAAAGTTCTTCCCTTTTGCTGTGAAATTAATCTGTTAAACGACTTTATTGATAATAATTATATAACTAATAGTCATTAAAGTCAAACATATATGCTAATGAAGTTATTGTAGCAGTTTATGGCAGATTTAGCACAAAAAGTGTATGTCAATATTACTGCAGTATTAACTGGTAATAGATACAATTATGTGGACAACTACTTCTTACGGCGAGCGAAGCGTCCTTTTTTTTCGGGGGTCTCTTTAAGAATCTTGAGGGCTTCTTGGTGCGTTATTTTTTTGGGGTCGGAATCTTTAGGAATCTTAGCGTTCTTCTTGCCATCAGTAATATATGGGCCATAGCGACCGTTGAGGACTTGTACGCCGTCCCCGAAGTCGTTTATGTACTTCTCGGCTTCCGCTTTAAGCTTGGCTTTATAAAGCTCGAGGGCTTCTTTGTGGGTAATAGTAAATGGGTCTAGAGGTTTAATGCTAACAAACAACTTATCAACTTGGATATAAGGCCCAAAACGACCAATGTTGGCCTTCATGTCTTTGCCATCCTCTGTCTGCCCGACCGTACGGGGCAGCTTGAACATTTCAAGGGCATCTTCAAGTGTGACGGTTTCGAGTCGAGCGCCAGCAGGAAGTGGGGCAAACCGTGGCTTTTCTTCTTTGCCAGCGGCATCTTTAGCTTCAGTGTCGCCAAGCTGGAGCATGGGCCCAAAGCGACCAAAACGGGCGAGCACTGGCTTGCCGGTCTTGGGGTCTTTACCAATTTCTCGAGCTTGGGCTACTTCACTACGCTTGATGCCACCAGATTTCTCGATAAGTTTGTGAAATGGATCATAGAACTCCTGGAGCATTTTGTTGCGTTCGAGTTTGCCGTCGGCAATATCATCAAACTCTTGCTCTACATCTTTAGTAAAGTCGTAGTCTACGATTTGGTCAAAATGTCCGGTAAGGAAGTCACTAACCACTTCACCGCTTGCTGTTGGGATGAGTTTGCCTTTGTTGCTACCGGTATTTTCTTGGATAACTTCACGCTCGACGGCTTTATTCTTGAGGTTGAGCACGATAACATCGCGGGGTGCTCCTTCGGAATCACCTTTCTCGGCATAGCCACGTACCTGTACTGTATTGATAATGGTAGCGTAGGTGCTCGGACGACCGATACCCAGCTCTTCAAGCTTCTTGACGAGGCTACCTTCGGTATAGCGAGCGGGAGGCCGAGCGAATACTTGCTTGGCGCCGGCGACTTCTAGCTTGAGGGCATCATTAGCCTGGACAGCTGGCAATATGTCGTCCTCTTTTTTATTGGTGCCATAAACTTTTAGAAAACCGTCAAAGATTATGACTTCGCCCTTGGCCTCGAATACCTCTTTGGTACTTGAGATTGTGATGGTAACAGTAGTTTTTTCTAGTTTTGCTGGTGACATTTGGCTGGCTAGAGTGCGGCGACGAATGAGGTCGTAGAGCTTTTGGTTATAACTGTCGCTGCTGACTTTTTCGGCACGTACATCGGTGGGTCGGATAGCTTCGTGAGCTTCTTGGGCACCACTCGATTTTGTCTTGAATGTTCGGAACTGGTGGTATTCCTTTCCGAAGCTGGTACTTATGTATTCGGTCATTTGGCCCAAGGCTTGCGAACTCAAATTAACGGAGTCGGTACGCATATAGGTAATCTTACCCTCTTGATATAGCTTCTGGGCAGCTGCCATAGTGGCTTTTGCACCAAAGCCGAGACGACTGTTGGCCTCTTGCTGTAAGGTACTCGTAGTAAATGGAGCACCTGGGTTTCTGGTACCAGGACTCTTGGTAACGTCGCTGACGGTAAAGGTGGCATCGACTAAGCTTTCTAAGAACTTTTGAGCTTCTGCCTCGGTCTTAAACTTCTTAGGTAGTTCGGCCTTAAAGGATGTTCCGTGCGCATTAAATTCGGCAGTTACTTTAAAGGTTGCCGAGCCTTCAAAGGCTTGAATCTCACGTTCACGTTCTACAAGCAATCGTACTGCCGGTGATTGCACACGACCAGCTGACTTTCCGCCAGGTACCTTTTGCCAGACAACTGGTGATAGCTCAAATCCAACTAGACGGTCAAGAATTTGCCGTGCTTGCTGGGCTCGAACAAGATTCATATCTACGGTGCGAGGTTGTTTAACTGCATTTTCGATAGCATCTTTGGTAATTTCGTGAAAAACGATGCGTTTGGTTGTAGAGGGGTTGAGCTTAAGTACCTCACATAGGTGCCAGGCGATAGCCTCTCCTTCGCGGTCTTCATCAGTTGCGAGCCAAACACTATCGGCTACTTTTACCGCTTTTTTGAGTTCAGCAACAGTCTTTTTCTTTTCGGGGTCGACTTCGTAGGTAGCTTCAAAACCATTTTTAACATCGATAGCTTCTTTACCGTCTTTGGTTTTTTTAGCTATGCCACGGATATGACCAATACTGGATAGTACATGAAAATCTTTACCGAGATACTTCTCGATAGTTTTTGCTTTTGCAGGTGACTCTACTATTACTAAATTTTTTGCCATATATAAATACCGCTTAAGTATACCATTAGGTTTGGTGTGCTTTTACTTGGCTTGCCTTATCGCTTGAACCTGGGCATGCAAGACGTAAGGGTACTGTAAAACAACGCATAATGCAAACTACATCAACATCCAGCTGGAATTTCCAAGGTTCTTTACTGCCCCGCGGAGCTCAAGCAATGTTAATGTCTGTAGCAAGTTTGCAGCACCTAACCCACTGGAGTTCACTAGTTCGGTGGTGGTAAGTGGGCCGGTCTGTAGACTCTTTATAATAGTGGCCTCTACTGGTGATACATTACTGGGGCCATTGTTTGGTGCGGCAGTAATATTAAGTGCCTCAAGTATATCTGATGACTCTGTTATAGGCTGGGCGCCGGTTTTTATGAGATTATTGGTTCCAGCAGAATTGGCGCTAGTAATATTACCTGGAACTGCAAAAACATCGATTCCCTGTTCGAGCGCAAAGTTGGCGGTGTGTAGACTGCCACTTCTCTGCGCAGCTTCGGTGATGATAACGGCTTGTGCCAGCCCTGCGATGATTCGATTACGCGCAATAAACTGGTATTTCATTGGCAGAGATGGCGTATCGGAGTATTCGCTAACTAGTGCCCCGCCATGGGTGGTAATTTCCTGTGCTAATTGGCGATGTTGTGCTGGGTATACTCGCGATACACTTGATGGTAGAACGGCAATTGTTCTGCCGCCGGCCTGCAGGCAGGCCTGATGTGCGATTGAATCAACCCCCAACGCTAACCCACTGATAATTACCACGCCTGCTCGGGCTAGCTCAGTAGCAAGCTTAATTGTTACAAAACGCCCGTAGGGTGTAGCCTTTCGGCTACCGACAATAGCTACACGGGGTTGGTTGAGTAAATCTAACAATGGTCCTTTATAGAACAACTCCTCTACTGGTTGTGCGAGCTTGCATAACAGAGATAGATTGCTCTCTTGGCTAGTAGTTACCCTAAATACTTGCATAAGAAATATATTTGCAAATTCCCCTAATTTGATAAATAGTATTGACATTATGTAACTAATTTGCTAATATGGCAACTTGTAATTCCACGTTAGTGGTTATTACGTACCTTCTACCCCAAATTTCTAACAATTTGTTAGATTGTTTTAGAGCGTTCGAGCCAAAAGTTGTTACCCTCCACTTTTCTTTCGTTGCCGCTGGTTTACCAGATCGGCAGCGCTCTAAGACAGACTAACCCCTTTAACTAGTACCACTGCCGCTTTCGAGAGGTAGGTGAACCCGAATTCAAAGCGAGTCTTACAGATGTCCCCAGGTTTCTGGGGCGGCACAGGCCATTACATATTATTAGGCGCTGATGCTTCGCTCGGGTGGGTTGAAGGGTGTAATGAGCCTACAGCGGTGCCCACCCCCTCTGTAGGCTCTTTACATTTATTACAAAAAGTGTCACAATATATCTATTATGGAAATGCTTTCGGTTGCTGAATTTAGTCCTAGCTTTTCTCGCATGAGTGCCGGAACAATTGACTACGCAGTACGTCATGGTGCTGCAAAGGTAGATAACTTTTTTTCTCCAAAATCTATCAAATCACTCATAACTAATGGGCTAACCAGTATACCTTCTTTGCTAGTTTGCCGTGCTCCAGAGTTGCAAACGTATTTTGATATATTAGGCGTTGACGATGAGCAGGTGGGCAATATAACTACTGAACGACTTCCAGTCGAGGCGAATACCGGTGACATACACACCGATGCAATCTCACCCGGATTAACGCTACTTGTACCTCTACTGGGAGGTAAGGCAATATTCGGAGCGAACAACGAACCCTTCTCTCCAGATGAGATACCTGGTTTCGTTGTGGAATATGGCGTAACAGACGTAGTAGTCGTTCGCCAAGGACTCACTTGGGTTAATGATGAATCTGTGAACTATACCTGGGCTAGTCACGTAGGGCGTGGGGATACATTGCGAGAGATTGCATCTATTCACTACCGTACGAGCGAACTAAACTACGCACTGCCACAAGCTGCGTAGATTACCAGCCTCCGCCGCCACCACCGCCTCCTCCACCACCAGAGAAGCCGCCTCCTCCACTAAAGCCACTTGAGCTAGAGCTAGTAGGTGCACTAAATGCAGCCGTACTTGCATTGTTAAAGCTACTGAGTGAGTTTGCTAGATAGACTGTGTTAAAAGTGTTCATGTTTCCTGAATACCAGTTTGGTGGCTGGGTGTATAGGTCTTTAAACTGAGTTGCCCACTGTTTTTCGAGGCCAAACAGCATGGCATACGGCAGCAGGTCCTCGAACAATTCTACTTGCTGTGAGTGATTGGTTGGGTCGATACGCTTCTTTATAGCGCCCTGAGGACTCTGTAGATAGGCTATGCGGTCTTTTTCGGCTAATTGGATATACTCTTTCAGCCCTAGCAGGTATTCTCTTGTAGCTACGCCTTTTTCTGTCCGGGCAGGCATAAGCCAAGCAAAGATAAAGGCGATAATACTCGATAACAACAATCCAATCCCAACAGGAAGTAAGAAGAGTAATACAAAGCCACCAGCTAGCATACCTGATGCTGGCCCAATAAGGCGTTTGCGTGCGGTATTTGGGTCGCCACTAAAGTAGCCATTTGTTGCTAGGTCGCTCGCCAGGTTGTCGCCAACTTTTTTTATGGTGGTGTATAGTGTGTTCTTTTGGTCAGATATTTTGGTTTTGGAGCCGACCACGGTGGCTCCAGAGAATAATGAGTTGAGTACTAGTTGGTAGTCGCTCGTGAGGTTAGAAACATCTTTAATAATCTCGAGTTGGTAATCTGTAGTACTGCTCAGGAATTTCTTAGTCTGGATTTCGTTTATTTTTATGTAGCCCTGTACCGCTAATTCAATGATGCCGGCCGAGGATGCCATAGGAGTGAACTGCTGATTGAGGATGTAGGCACTTTGAAATAAGTTGAGACCTTTTGGCGAGACGTACTCGGGGATGATGACTCCTCTGCCCTTAGGGTCTTTTCCACTTTTTAGCCATGTACGGTAGCAAACGATGAAGGTGATCATTGGCAGTATAGTACTGCCGACGATAGCTGCTATAAGCAGTGTTATGAAGCGTCGTTGTTCGGCAGCGATTTCTGGCCCTTGCACAAATGTACCTGCTGCAAAGCCTATAACTTGGCTGATATTTTCGGCTGGTGAGAGTAGCCCGCCAGAGGTAGTAATTATTGTCTCGTCACCCATGGGCTGAGCAGATATCCTACACTCTTGTTCCTTTGAACCACTAGCACCGCTATAGCATGTGGTTTGACCGGTTAGACTGCCCGTAAGATCTTTGGGAACGTGCAGACGGCTGGTGACTGTTGTGATGGGTTGCTTCCACTGGTCGCCATTGATGTCCCAGTAGAATTCATTGAGCTGTTCGGTGCCTTCGGGGTAGCTGATGACGTTGCGGAGACTATAACCAATGTGATAGGTTACTGAGCCATGTTGGTAAGTGCTAGCATCGCCAATTTTAAGCACTAGGTTGTCTTTCTCTGTCGACGATGTGTAGGGGTATGGTTTTCCATTTGAATCAGTCACCTTGTCGATTACAAGATTGACCCCGTGACCCTGATATTTCTTAGGTATAGCACGCAAGATGCCATGATTTTGGTCGTAGTCAGGAAACTCGGCAGTGATAACTTCATCTACCGATAGGCGGCTGTACTTTTCGCTTGTGCGCGATAAATAGTAGTCGGCTGTAAAACTCTGTATGGTGAAATCTTGTGCGCTGGCCGACACTTGTTTGCGCAGAACCAGTGGGCTAAATGCTAAGAGGATTAGTATTGCGATAGCTATTTTTTGCAATGTTTTAGACATAACTTTAGTATACGCTGATTCAACGGCGCCAAGCTTGTGGTATAACAGTACTATGTTTTATGACTCCGAGCGCATGCAATTTTGTTGTGACACACCTGAAGAGGTCAATTTGCTTGGTGGCCGAGCTAGCTGGGGTATTGTTTATGCTGGAGCATTAGTGAACCGCGTAGCTGGTTTATCGATGGTTACAATTAGCCCAGATGGGTTAACTCCTGCAGAGCACCATGTTGCAAGCCAGGAGCTCTACGAGCTGCGTGGGGCTATGGCTGACGTGATTGCCGGAGCGATGGGACCAATTATTGCGCGGCAAGCTGAGAATTACCTGCAACAAACAAGTTACTAGATTAAGAAACTACGTGTTTCTGCGAGCAGTACCCCGCCATATATGTACTCGGTCAGAAGCGCAGTTACTTCTTTGTAGAGATTCGGTATCTCTGCCTGTTCGGCCTTGCTAAATTTCTTGAGGACGAAGTCTTTTTCATTATTCTTAACACGCTGCTCGCTATCTATTCCGACCCGCAGACGGCCGTAGTTATCTTCGATATGGTTAGTAATAGATTTGATGCCGTTATGCCCTGCGTTACCACCGCCAACACGGGTGCGGAGTTGCCCAAATGGAATATCGA
Organism: uncultured Candidatus Saccharibacteria bacterium; assembly: GCA_964409615.1. Classification (GTDB taxonomy): domain Bacteria; phylum Patescibacteriota; class Saccharimonadia; order Saccharimonadales; family AWTP1-31; genus AWTP1-31. The sequence continues at coordinate 97,232 of CAYPDT010000003.1, forward strand.
GTTCATCATGGATGACGATAGTATTGCTGTTGGAAATTTTATAAAAGTCTTGCACTGCCCTGACTGCCTGCCCACTCTCGTTCATGAACGTAGTTGGCTTAATAGCAATAACCCGATTACTACCTAATGTGGCGGAGGTCAGCTGGCAGCGAAGGTCTTTTTTGGTTACCCAGCCACCGAATTCATCCTGGCCGGCCACAAACACGTCTAATGAATCGAAGCCGATGTTGTGGCGCGTACCATCATATTCCGGCCCGGGATTGCCGAGCCCGACAAGTAGGATAGTTTTTTGGTTACCTAATGTATACAGTGGTGCGGACGAACTAGTCTGAATTGGCTTTTTGGTGAATAAACCCATAACAATCAGTATATACGATGTTGTCGTTAATCTTTTTCGGGTCGTGTGCCGTGCTTGTGAGTCTCGTGCTTTTCGATAAACCAGAATTGTACCGGAGTGCCAGCTACATCGTATGTCTCGCGGAAATCGCGTTCCATAAAGCGCTTGTAACTCCAGTGCAGGAATTTTGTGTGTGCACCGAAGACCTTAAAGCTTGGGATGGGGTTATCGTCTTCGTGGACGATATAGTTGAGTTTAGGTGTGCGGTTTTTGAGCCCGGCTGGCGGATGCATACTGACTACTTTTCGAAGCCAGCGGTTGAGCTCACTGGTGGTGTATTTTTGCTGTCTTCGTTTTTCTATCTCGAGGGTCAATTCAAATAGTTTGGCAACATTCTGCCCAGTGACAGAGCTTGTGATAACGAGCGGTGCCCAAGGTACGAATGCAAAGGTGTGACGTATTTGACTGGCCAGTTGATCACGGGTGAAAGCAGTTTTCTCGTCTGAAATGCTATCCCACTTGCTGATGACCAGGATCAAGCCCTTACCGGCTTCTTTAATCATGCCGGCAATCTTTTGATCAAGCTGTACATTGAGCTCATTGACATCCATTAGCATGACGCAGACATCTGCTTGTTCGATGGCACTTAATGAACGTATTACGCTAAAACGCTCGATGCCAACTTCAATTTTGCCGTTGCGTCGGATGCCGGCGGTATCTAGAATCTCTATTTCACGCCCTTGGTATTTAACAACAGCGCGGTTGATATCTCGCGTAGTGCCTGCACGGTCGGCCACTACTGCCTGTTGCTTCTTGGCTAAAGTGTTAAATAACTGAGATTTACCAACGTTTGGCCGACCCAGCAGTGCAATCCGTAGTCGGTCTGGCGCTTCATCTTGAGTCACTTGTGGAATTTGTGCAACTAGGCGGTCTAGGAGGTCACCCACGCCCATGTTTTGGGTGGCGCTAACCAGAATGATTGGCTTAATGCCGAGGCGCTCAAAATCGCTGAAGGTCTTTTTAGGAGCTTTATCCATTTTGTTCACTACGAGGAATACCGGCTTTTTGCTACGTAGGGCCATTTTAGCAACACGGCGATCTTCTTCGGTGATTACTGTTGTGCCTTCGATGACAACCCAAATAACGTCAGCACTATCAGCGGCCTGGGTAATTTGCTCTTGAATGGTGAACTCAAAATCATCTTCGGCATCTTTCATACCAGCGGTATCGATAAGCCAGAACTGATTACCGTCGTAATCTGCCTTGGCCCAAATACTGTCGCGTGTTGTACCAGCCTCATTGGCAACAATGGTCTCGCGCCGTCCGAGGATGTTGTTAAACAAGGTTGATTTGCCAACGTTAGCCCGGCCAACGATAGCGACTATTGGTAATCTTTTTGCCATTTGACGTTTATTTTACCACAAAATCAATCTGTTAGCTAGTGTTAATTTTTCAGCGAAAAGGTAAGCGTCTATGTGGCGTCCGGTGGTACTAACTTGTTGAATTCACGGGCTTGTACATCTGTAATTTGGCTAAATTGAGCACGCATCGCCTTTGCCGCGAGTAAAGCCCTTATTCCGCGTCGACTCGGTAGAATTAGTGCTAAACGCTCACCCATCTGTTCGTTGAACGGCATGACTTGCGAGCCAAGTTCAGGCGCGGTGGCAATTGCATTAAGTGGATGATCCCCCTCGTCTCCAGGCTCATCTGACATGCGCAGGTATGCACCGTGCCCTGTTTTGCTGAGCCAACGCATAAGCGTCTGTAATTTTAAGAAGTCTTCGGGCCGATTCTCGCCAAATACCCTAGCCTTTTCATTATATGGATCGATAAACCATGCCAGCTTCTCGCCTTGTCATATTAGGTTAGTGTGTGTTTCGTTAAAATCCCACATAGCAAACAAGTCCAATTGTTCTTGACCCCCAAAACCTGCAGCAACGTCGGCAGCGAACACGCAGTCTGACATGTTTGAACTGTGCGCAAAGCTAAAACCAAGTTCGTCTGTATCGGTATCCGTAACATCATTCAGGTTATCCGGCAGTTTAGCGACTATGTTCGCTACCATAAGTTCAGCGGCAATAATAGTAATGTCGGGTTCACCTTTAGATACAGAATTACGCCAGTTAGCCACTGCATGATGAAGTTCAATTGGATAGACAGGAGGTGTCCAGGGCTCGATCCCTAGCACATCTGCCGAGAGTATGTTTGACATAAAAGGTAAAATACAATAAAACTATATTTTTGTAAATGCTCCAGGAGACATATCCCCTAGTTTGTAGTTACCAAAAGTAACACGGTGCAGTGTCTTTACAAAATATCCTTGTACTGCAAAGGTGCGTCGTATCTGGCGATTCCGGCCTTCGCTCATTGTTACTTCCCACTTCTTGCCAGATCCAAGCAGCCTTAGCGCACTTATGCCGTCTTCGAGGCGTACGCCTCGCTCGATAGCTTGTTTGTGAGCTGGTTGTAGTGCTTGGTGCAGTTCAACCAAATAGTGCTTTTCTTTTTCGTACCGTGGATGTGTGAGTTGATTCGCAAGGTCACCGTCGTTGGTTAGAATTAACAGCCCAGAAGAATCTTTGTCTAGTCTGCCCACTGGTTTGAGGCTATGGAGTTCTTGGGGTAGTAGGTCGTAGATAGTCTTACTCCCCTGCCCGTTACGACTTACCACATAGCCCGCTGGCTTATTAAGAATAATTGTCTGGGTCGTTAACGGTGCGACAGGCTTGCCGTCTAGTAAAACCACATCATCAGGCTGAATTTGTTGGCCAGACTGCGGCGAGAGGTTGTTAACAAGTACCCGAGACTGAGCAATAACTTCGTCGGCAGCACGTCTGGAGAGGCCTGTACTGAGTGCCAGGTATTTATTGATACGCATAGCGTAAGTATACCCTACGACTGTAAGGTACCGTCTGGCGAAATGCTAATGGGCGCGGTGGCATCGTCAGAGTTTAGTGGCTCTGCGACCGGTGGCTTGGGCGGAGGTGTTACATCATTAACCACTGCCGTGTTGGCTGGAGGAAGCGTAGGTGCGGGCAGTGGTGCTGCAGCTGCTGCGGCAGGTTCAGGTGTCGGAGCTGAGCTGGTACTTGATACCGCCTCTTTAGCCTCCTCTTTTGCAAGCAGTGCATTGAGGTCTGGTGGTTGAGAGCTGAGGTCGTTAATTGGTGCAATAACCTTTGTATGAACCGATGTTTGGGCTCGGTCACCTGCCGGAGTTGTTGATTGGGTTGCGTCTGCACCGGCAGTTACTGGATTCTGGGGTGCTTCTGCAGCTGCTGCGGCAGGTTCAGTTGCTGGAGTTGGCGCCGGTGTAGGTGCAGGTGTTTCTACGACTGGTGTAGGGGTAGGAGTTGCTGCAGGTGTTACGGCGCCACTGACTGCTGCGACGGCACTTGCTAAGACCTGTAAGTTGTTAGCTAGTGCTGCTGCATCTGGCGTAGCGATGGGAACAGGCGTAGCTGCTGGGGTATCGACTGGAGTTGGCGCCGGTGTAGGTGCAGGTGTTTCTACGACTGGTGTAGGGGTAAGAGTTGGCACCGTCGGAGCGGCTTCAGGTGTGACTACAGGCTCTGGCGTAGCGATGGGAACAGGCGTAGCTGCTGGGGTATCGACTGGAGTTGTAGATGCTACAGGCTCTACTGTTGCAGCTGCTGCGGCAGGTTCAGTTGCTGGAGTTGGCGCCGGTGTAGGTGCAGGTGTTTCTACGACTGGTTCAGGAGTGACGCTTTCTGGAGCTGCTGCATCGGTACCTAGCACTTCAGCTGCTGCTCTGGCAACGTCTTCAAGGGTGACTTGTGATTTTACTAGGTAACGGTCGGCACCAAGCTTGTCGGCACGATCTTTATCCTCGGCCTGACTAAGGGCAGTCATCATGATTACCTTGGTGTTTTTAGTTTCGGCGGTGCTTCGTAGAATATCGAGCATATCAAAGCCGCTGATTTTAGGCATCATGATATCGCTAATAATGAGGTCGGGCTTCTCCTTGACGGCCATCGCCAGTGCTTCCTCACCGTCTTTAGCAGAAACAATTTCGTATCCTTCGGCGAGTAATCGAGCGCCGTAAATTTCTCTCAGGTTGTTGTCGTCTTCGACGAGCATCACTTTTGCCATGGCTGTTCGTGTTCCTATTAATGCTTATGTTTATGTATATTGTAGCACGCTGTTGTTAGCTGCCGGTAGGGTTATCTGCCATTACCACGCTATCTGATTCATCTGAAAGTATGCTAACTTGATTTCGTGAAAGCCGGGGTAAGTTAATAAAGAATGTACTGCCTTTTCCCTGCTCACTCTCTACCCAAATGCGGCCGTTGTACAGCTCAATAATTTTTCTGCTGATAAACAGTCCCAGACCCGTACCGCCAATTGTTCGAGTGTCGGTGTTATCGACCCTGTAGAACTTTTGAAACAGATGAGGTATATCCTCTTTTGGAATTCCTCGGCCAGTATCGCGAACGTATACCTGGACAACATTATCATCACCTGTGAGGCCGATAGAAATCTTGCCACTTTCGGTATATTTGACGGCATTATCGAATAGGTTGGTAACCACTTCGCGCAAGCGGTCAGGATCAACTCGTACATTGTACAGCGGCTGTACTACGCGGATACTACCCGTTTCACTATTAGAATCCATGTTTGCCCCACTGATGCCAACCACGAATTCTACGGCTAGGTTTTTCTTTTGAGCTACAAACCTGAGGTCTTCAGTGAGCTTGGTCAAGAACTGACCCATTTCAACCACCTCGGGATGGTTGATAAGCCTACCATCTTCGGCTTTTGCGCTTGTAAGTAGGTCTTGGAACAGACTGCCCAAATGCTGGGTTGATTCGTGGGCTTTAGCAAGATATCCGCGTGCTTTAGCATCGATTTTACTCACTTTTTCGTTCATAGCTAGCGCTAGGTACCCTTCAATGGCAGCTACCGGAGTACGCATTTCGTGGCTGGCGGTACTGATGAATTCAGCTCGCTGACGTTCGGCCTCACGCTCTTCACTGACATCACGAAGAATGCCTACAGCACCACTTAATTCGCCGTGCTTGTACAGGGGTGATACGCTCATGCTCAGGGTGACGTGTTTTTGACTGACTTTTGTAATAAGAGTAGCGTTGTCGTCGCGGTGCGGCTTGCCGTCTTTTAGTAATAGGCTGAAAGGGTTTTTTGAAGGATGATACGGTACACCCTTTTCATCACTGAGTTTGAAAACAAGTGCGTGGTCGATGCCGATTGCGTCTTTTGGTGTCCAGCCGGCTAGGAGCCCGGCGGCTTCGTTCATCATTGAAATAGTGCCACGAGTGTCGAGAATTACTACACCGTCCGAAACAGCTTCGAGGATGCTCGAGCCTTCGATATTACCCGCAGGAGAATGCACGCCACCTTCACTTGGTTTTTTACTTCCAAGTTGCCAAAGTAACAGGCAGCCTATGGCCAGTATGACTACGACGATAAGGGGAATTAGCATAGTTCCCCCTGGTAGCTTTTAATGGGTGCAGTTAATAACATCGCTACTGTGCGATTTTTGTACGACAGCAATTCCCACCCTAAGTTTGCCGGGATTGCTGATACGGCGTGTTGTATCAGGATTGGCATAATACCATAAGCAATTATGGCACACATTACCAATAAGGTATATCTAGACGCTTCTCTGTTAATATGGTAATATTTGCACACCAAGGCCTCATCTTCTAACGGTTAGGAAATCGGGTTCTCATCCCGGAAATCGGGGTTCGATTCCCCGTGAGGTCACCATAAGCGATTTTTCAAGTCCAGCTAGCTGGAAAACCGGATGCACC
>CAYPDT010000004.1:0-94257 GCA_964409615.1 uncultured Candidatus Saccharibacteria bacterium
CGCCGTCCAATACGCGAAGACTGCGCTCTACTTCTACGGTAAAGTCGATGTGACCCGGAGTGTCAATAATGTTGATCTGGTGGTCTTTCCAGTAGCAAGAAACAGCAGCAGATACGATGGTAATACCACGCTCACGCTCTTGTGCCATCCAGTCGGTAGTAGTTTCACCTTCGTGAACAGCACCAATCTTATGCTTTAAACCAGTGCGGTACAGAATACCTTCGGTGGTTGTGGTCTTACCGGCATCAATGTGCGCGATAATTCCGATGTTTCTAATTTTGGTGAGTGCGTATTTCTTTGCCATCTTTAGTATCCTATTCGATTAGTTTCTATTACTGCGTGATTTTGCGGATCTGACATGCCGTTGCCATAAGCATTTGCTTCAATTCTGCCGACTGGAAGGTTACAGGTCAAGTCGGCTGGTAGTTGACCTGGGGCTGGCGCTGGTTTAGGAATTTGCTCGGTTGAGTCATTCGGACCAGCCGGGCTGCATTCTCCACGGCATCCATGGGCATCTTGTGCGCCTGCAATGACCAGACGACGGAGGTTGAGGGTGGTAAGTCTGCGCTTAGCACTATCTTCGTCTATCATGCCATCTTCTAGGGCAGCACGGACAACTTGTTCGGCAACATCTACGTCAACAACTAGTGGACACTCGGGAAAACTTGGCTCAATCTTATGATTATTCCATTCAGCACTAAGCTGTGGCCATGAGCTTGTTTGTCGTTCGGTCTGCTGCCCGGTTGTCATGGTGGGCCTTAGAATCGAGCGAAGTGAGCGAATGCTCGGTTAGCTTCAGCCATCTTGTGTACGTCTTCACGCTTCTTGACGGCAGTTCCCTGACCGTTGTAAGCATCCATGAGTTCTGCTGCTAAGCGGTCTGCCATTGGGATGCCACGGCGAGCACGAGCTGCACTAACGAACCACATGATTGTAAGGTGATTTTGTCGCTGGCCTTTAACCTCGAAAGGAATTTGGTAGTTTGCACCACCAACACGACGTGAACGAGTCTCGACGTGCGGCTGAATGTTCTTAAGTGCTTGCTCGAAAACATCAAGGGGATTGTCTACCTTGAGTTTCTTGGCTGCTTTTTCCATACCTTCGTAGACTAGTTTTTCAGCAAGTTGTTTCTTGCCATCGAGCATAACTCGGTTGATAACTTTTTGAACCATAACGCTGTTGTAGGTACGGTCAGGTTGAATGTCTCGGACGAGAGCTTTGGTTACTTTTCGTGGCATTACTTGCTCTCCTTCTTAGCACCGTACTTAGAACGGCCGCGCTTACGGTTGGCGACACCTTGAAGGTCGAAGCTACCGCGAACGATGTGATAACGAACACCTGGAAGGTCTTTTACGCGACCACCACGTACGAGCACAACGGCGTGTTCTTGGAGGTTGTGACCTTCACCACCGATGTAGGCCCAAACTTCATGGCCGTTGCTGAGTCGAACACGAGCAACTTTACGAAGTGCTGAGTTAGGCTTCTTTGGTGTTTTGGTGGTTACTTTGATACAGACACCGCGCTTAAATGGCGCAGGCTTCTCGTAGTTACGAGTTTTGAGGTTGTTGACGACACGCTGTAAGCTTGGCGACTTTGATTTGCCAGTTACTTTTACGCGTGGCTTGCGAACCAATTGGTTGATTGTTGGCAAGGGGTTTTCCTTTATGGGAAGCTACTGTCAGGATGAATATTTAGGGTCAGCACTCCCTATTCATCGACTCGACTTCCATTACATTTATATGAAACTCTGGTGTTATTTTACCAGAAATAAGGAGTGACCGCAAGGGTCACTCCTGCTGGACTAAACGGCTACTACTTCTTCTTCCTCTTCAACGGCGTCGTCTTCGACATAGCCGGTACCTACAGGAATTCGTCGTCCGAGGATAACGTTTTCCTTGAGGCCGTAAAGGTTGTCTACCTTACCGCTGGTTGCGGCAGCAATCAGAACACGAGTGGTGTCTTGGAAGCTGGCGGCGCTAAGGAAGGAGTCGGTAGAAAGAGAAGCTTTGGTAATACCAAGCAATAGTTGGTTGTACTTAGCAGGCTGTTTGCCTTCGGCTACGAGTTTTTCGTTAGCTTCGACAACAGCAAGCTTGCTGACAACATCACCTGTTACGAATTCGCTGTCTGCAGCGTCTTCGATCTGAACTCGACTAAACATCTGTCGAACGATAATTTCGAGGTGCTTGTCTGCAATGTTCTGACCTTGTGAAGCAAAGATACGAAGAATTTCGTTCATGATGTAACGCTGAGTTGATTCAACACCCTGAAGCTCGATGAGTTCATGCAGGTTGATTGAACCGTTAGTTAGGCGGTCACCAGCGACGACTTTGTCGCCATCTTTGACCACAACTTGCTTGAAGCCAGGAATTTCGTATTTAACGACACTTTGCTTAGCAGGTGTGATGATGATTTTAGTCTTGCTAACTTCGGCCTTACCGGCAATTGGTGAGATGAGTGGGTCTGCACCTTCGTCTGCGCTGGCAACGACATCACCGATAGCAACATCGGTGCCACTCTTGATTTGAACAGTGCGACCCTTGAGTGCAAGTTCGACTTTCGTGCCTTCATCAGCGGTAATCTGTACGACGTATTGGTCGCCATCATCCCAAGTGTTGATAGTACCAGCAATGTCAGCGAGGAAAGCTTGACCTTTTGGAGTACGGACTTCGAAGAGTTCTTCGACACGTGGCAAACCAGTGGTGATATCTTCACCGGCAACACCACCGGAGTGGAAGGTCTTTAGGGTTAGCTGCGTACCAGGCTCACCGATACTCTGAGCAGCGATGACACCAATAGGATGGTGACGTGCAACCAGGTTACCAGTAGCAGGGTCAACGCCATACGACTTGCGGCCAACGCCACGAACACTAGTAGAGCTAAGGGCGCTCATGATTTTCACACCGTCAAGTGAAGCATCTTTTTCAATAGCTTCTGCGATTTCAGGGGTGATAAGTTCGCCTCGCTTAACAAGCTTTGCGATGTCTTGAGCAGCAAACCGACCATTAAGTCGAGATGCGTAGCTTACGCCAATTTCATCGGCATCTGCACGGTGGATTGAGAAGCCTGGGTCATCGTTGTCTTCGTCGATAGTAAAGACATCTTGTGAGACATCTACTAGACGACGAGTTAGGTAGCCAGAGTCAGCAGTCTTAAGTGCAGTGTCAATCATACCCTTACGTGCACCACGTGTGGCGGTAAAGTATTCGAGCGGAGTAAGACCACCCTTATAGTTTGATCGAATTGGAAGCTCGATAGCACGTCCAGTTGCATCGGTGGTGACACCAAGCATACCGACGGCGGTCATCACCTGACCGATGTTACCACGAGCACCAGACACTACAGCGATAGACATTGAGCTATCCTCTTCGGTGAACTGATTGCTCAGAGTAGTTTGCACTTCAGAAACAACATCTTGCCAGTTATCAACAGTCAAGCGGTAACGTTCGTCGTTGGTAATGAAACCTTGATCGAACTGGTCGCTAATCTCGACGGAACGTAACTCACCCTTGGTAAGCATTTCCTTCAAGCCTTGAATATCGCGGAAGTCGTCCATACCCATGGATATACCCGAAGCGGTAGCGTGCAGGAAGCCAGTGTCTTTGAGGTCATCGGCAATAACTGCTGTGGCTGCCTGGCCGTACTTTTGGTAAGCCAAAGCCATAACGTTAGCAAGCTTCTTCTTGGTCATTGCTTCGTTCTGGAATGGGAAGTCCTCTGGGAATATTTCGTTGAATAGTACACGCCCCAGTGTGGTCTCGCGTGTTTCACCACGGAATGGAATAGTGATTGGACTTTGTACACTCAACAATCCAGCGTCACGAGCCATGATAGCTTCTTCAATACCCATGAACGCTCGGCGCGGTTCGTCTTTGACAACCGGACGGTCGTATGTGAGGTAGTAACAACCAAGCACGATATCTTGTTCGATGTTCAAGATTGGTGAACCATCGGCTGGCTTCAGGAGGTTCATGTTTGCAGCCATGATGTTCTTGGCTTCTGATTGTGCGGCGTCGGACAGTGGAAGGTGTACAGCCATCTGGTCACCATCGAAGTCGGCGTTGAAACCTTTACACACCAATGGGTGAAGCTGGATAGCCTTACCTTCGATGAGTACTGGCTGGAAAGCCTGGATAGAAAGACGGTGGAGTGACGGTGCGCGGTTGAGGAGTACGTACTTACCCTTAATCACTTCGTCAAGGGCATCCCAGACTGCTACTTCGCCTGCTTCAATCATACGAGTTGCAGAACGAATGTTGTGAGCATGCTCATTGGCAATGAGATAACCAATAACAAATGGCTTGAACAGTTCGAGGGCCATCATCTTTGGCATACCACATTGGTTAATCTTGAGTTCTGGACCAGCAACAATTACTGAACGACCAGAGTAGTCAACACGCTTACCAAGAAGGTTCTGACGGAAACGACCCTGTTTACCCTTGAGCATGTCGCTGAGGGACTTGAGGCGTCGTCGTTGACCGGTAGCAGCAACTGCACGACCAGATCGAGCATTATTATTGTCAATGAGAGCATCAACGGCCTCCTGCAACATACGTTGTTCGTTACGGCGAATAACTTCTGGAGCGTTAAGGTCGATGAGCTTCTTGAGGCGATTGTTACGGTTGATGACACGTCGGTAGAGGTCGTTAAGGTCGGAAGTTGCAAAGCGACCACCAGTTAACTGAACCATCGGACGAAGATCTGGAGGAATGACAGGTAGAACACTAACGCAGAGGCTACCAGGCTTGATGCCGGCACGGTGCATAGATTCAAGCAAGCGAAGTCGCTTCATAAGCTTCTTCTTGCGCATTCCCTTAGCTTCATCAGCTTCTTTGCTGAGGTCTTCGATGAGCTTGCTCATATCGACGGCATCCAGAAGGTCTTTTAGTGCAGAACCACCCATGCCAACAGTAATGAGGGCACGGAATTCGCTTGGCAAGCTTCGGTAGTCGGCTTCACTAATAAGTGCTAGCTGAACTAGTGTTTCGAGCTGTGTCTTGGTCTGCTCGTAGTCGATTGCAAGTTCTTCGAGTTCTTTGGTTTGAGCTTCGGCAAGTGCCTTGGTGTTGGCATCTTCTGCTTTAGCTTCGTTTTCGTAACGCAAACGAATTGCTTCTTTTGCGGCGTTAAACTCAGCCTCACGGTCAGCCAAGATTTGGTCGCGCTTTTCGACGTCAACCGTCTTGATGACGTAACTGGCAAAGTATGCAATGCGTTCTAGATTCTTGACAGTCATGCCAAGTACAAGACCCATGGCGCTCGGAGTGCCACGCAGGAACCAGATATGTGCAACAGGGCTAGCCAGGCTAATATGCGCCATACGTTCACGGCGTACGATACTCTTGGTAACTACTTCGCCGTTTTTATCGACAGCAGCTTCGCGTGAGCGAACACCTTTGTATTTAGCATCGTGCGGGCTGATGTCTTTTACTGGTCCGAAAATACGCTCGCAGAATAGACCATCGCGTTCTGGCTTCTGGGTTCGGTAGTTAATAGTTTCTGGTTTGGTAACTTCGCCGTGTGACCAGTCCAGAATATCTTCTGGGCTCGCAACTGCCAAACGTACTGCATCGAAGTCGGCAATATTGGTGCCTGTAGAATAGCGTCGCATTATTTTGCCTCCATTTCTAGGTCATCTGCGGTGATGGTAGCCGCATCGTTGTTATCGTCATCGTCGTCTGAAATCGGTGTGGTTGAATCATCCCCCACTTGGTCGTCGAGGTCGAGAATACTAAATTCGTCGCTGACTGCCTCGGCAGTAACATCGATGTCTGAAATTTCTGGAGCTGGAACATCAACTGTTGCCTGGTGGTTAGAATCATCTTTGATGCTCTGTGCAAGTACATCTTCGGCGTCAATTGCCTTACCCTCGCCTACAAGGTCGACCTTGAGGCCAAGACCTTGAAGTTCTTTCACGAGCACGTTGAAGCTTTCTGGAATCTTTGGACCAACAATTTCGGTACCCTTAATGATAGATTCGTAGGCTTTTGAGCGGCCGTATACATCGTCTGATTTAATGGTGAGCATTTCTTGCAGGGTGTTTGAGGCACCGTATGCTTCGAGGGCCCATACTTCCATCTCTCCAAAGCGCTGTCCACCGTTTTGAGCTTTACCACCAAGTGGCTGCTGGGTGACCATAGTGTAAGGACCAGTTGAACGTGCGTGAATCTTGTCGGCAATCATGTGGTTGAGCTTAATCATGTACATAGAACCAACAGTTGTTCGTTCTTTGAAAGCATCACCGGTGCGGCCATCATAGAGTTGCTGCTTGCCATCTTTTGGCAGGCCAGCTTCTTCGAGCAAGGATTGAATTTTCTCGGTGCTAACACCATCGAATGAAGGTGTTGCGACTGTTATGCCAAGCGCGTTAGCCGCCATACCCAGGTGGGTTTCAAATAGCTGACCGACGTTCATACGACTTGGTACACCAAGTGGGTTAAGTACGATGTCTACAGGGGTACCGTCTGCGGTAAATGGCATATCTTCGACTGGTAGAATGCGGGCAATAACACCCTTGTTACCGTGTCGTCCACCCAATTTGTCGCCAACGGCAATTTTGCGCATCTGAGCCACAAAGATTTGGATTTGCATGATGACGCCAGCTTTAAGCTCGTGACCGTTTTCGCGGCTGAAAATCTTAACGCCAACGACCTTACCATGCTTACCATTGCTCATGCGCTGTGAGGTATCACGTACTTCTTTGGCTTTTTCACCGAAGATAGCACGAAGAAGTCGCTCTTCACTGCTTAACTCTTGTTCACCTTTTGGAGTAATTTTACCTACTAGAATGTCGCCAGGGTGAACTTCGGCACCAATGCGGACAATGCCGTCTTCGTCAAGATGACGAAGGGCTTCTTCTGATACGTTTGGAATATCTTGGGTCACAATCTCAGGACCGAGCTTGGTTTCACGAACTTCAGTCATGAAGTCGACGATATGTACGCTTGTTAGCGTGTCATCTTCGACGAGGCGTCGGCTAAGGATGATAGCGTCTTCGAAGTTGTAACCATTCCATGGCATGAATGCGACGCGGAGGTCTTTACCGAGAGCTAACTCACCATTGGCCACAGACATACCTTCGATAAGGATGTCACCCTTTTTAACTTTATCGCCGGTGTTAACAACAACAGTTTGGTTGATGCTGGTACCTTCGTTAGAACGAATAAAGTGCAGTGGTTCGTATGTTTTGCTGCCTTCTTTGTACTTTACGACTACTTCGTCGGCAGTTGCTTTGGTGACTTCACCGGGAGCTTCGGCTAGGACGACTTGGCCTGAGTTACGGGCAACTTCGCCTTCTAGACCGGTTCCAACAGTAGGAGCAATCGGCTGAATAAGTGGTACTGCTTGACGTTGCTGGTTACTACCCATGAGTGAGCGGTATACATAGTTCTTTTCAATAAACGGAATTAGTGCTGCACTGGAACCAATAATCTGCCGCTTTGAAGCGTCCATATGAGTTACTTCATTAGCGTCAACTTCACCTGCAACTAAGTTGCGGCGAGCACTAACACGTTCGCGAACATATTTACCTGTTGCGGTAACTTCTTCACCTGCGCTAGCGATAATGGCATCTTCTTCGTCGGCAGCATCAAGGTATTCGATTTCGCTGGTAACTTTACCATTTTTAACTTTAATGTAAGGGGTTTCGATAAAACCATACTCGTTAATACGAGCGTAGCTCGCAAGGTTGAGTACCAAACCGATGTTAGCGCCTTCTGGGGTTTCAACGGCACAGATACGACCATAGTGAGTTGCGTGAGCATCACGAACTTCGAAGCCTGCGCGTTCACGCGATAGACCACCAGGGCCCATAGAACTGAGACGTCGCTTATGAGCAAGCTCAGAAAGTGGGTTGATTTGGTCCATGAACTGGCTAAGCTGTGAGCTTGCAAAGAACTCACGTACGGCGGCTACGATTGGACGAGCGTTAATAAGCTGAGCTGGAGTAACGGTCTCAATTTCGCTCATGCTCATGCGGTCTTTGGTGTTGCGCTCCATACGAAGTAAACCGATGCGGAATTGACGTTGTACTAGCTCGCCAACCAATTTCACGCGGCGGTTTGCCAGTGAATCGATGTCATCTGCTGGTTCGCCAGTGTTAGTTAGACGAATAATTTCAGCAATAATTGCAGTTAGGTCTTCCAGACGCATAACACGGTTCTTGGTAGTGTTAGGCACGTCAAGGTTAAGACGCTTGTTGATTTTGTAGCGGCCAACTCGAGAGAAGTCGAAACGCTTGAAGTTGTAGAACATGTTCTCGAGTAGAGACCGAGCGTTATCTACTGTGGCGAGGTCACCAGGTCGGAGTCGACGATAGACTTCGATAAGTGCATCGTTGGTACCACGGCTTGGGTCTTTGTCTAGGGTTGCTTGAATGTAGCTGATTTTACCGGTATCTACATCTTTGAAAGTCTCTTTTATTTGAGCTTCGTTCATGCCGAGTGCACGAAGTAGAGTGGTGACAGCAATTTTTCGCTTGCGGTCGATTTTTACGTATAGTGCGCCGTTTGCAGCGGTTTCGAACTCGAGCCATGCACCACGGCCAGGGATGACTTTAGCACCGTATTTTCGAACAGCACCAGATGTGTCAGCGGTAAAGAAAACACCAGCTGAGCGGATTAGCTGGCTTACGACAACGCGTTCTGCGCCGTTGATGACGAAGGTTCCTCGGCTGGTCATCCATGGGTAGTCACCAAGATAGATTTCTTGTTCTTTGACTTCGCCGGTAATTTTGTTGGTCAAAACAACAGTTGCTTTTAAAGGGGCTTCGTAGCTAACGTTATTTTCACGAGCTTCGATTTCGGTTGTTTTGGGGTCTTCAAATCGGTAGTCTTTGAATGCCAATGATAATTTGGTACCGGTGTAATCATCAATAGGACTAATTTCGTGGAGAAGCTCACCGAGCCCTTCTTTGACAAGCCAGTCCCATGACTTATTTTGGTGATCTACCAGGTTTGGTAGTTCAATTACATCTTTTGCATTTGTAAAATAAACCCTTTTGTTGTCCTTGGGGGTTACTGTATCTTTTGCCATACGCTAAAACGCTCCGCTTCTAACTAGCTAGTTTGATAATAATGTTGATTTGACTATTTTTATGTATGTTTGATCTGTTGCCGGCGAAGATTCTCTAAGTGGGGAGGCCTACAAGTGTCATTATTTTGACGACACAGCGGTGCCCGCTTACTCTACTTCTTACATACTAGAATAGTGAATTTATCTTGAT
Organism: uncultured Candidatus Saccharibacteria bacterium; assembly: GCA_964409615.1. Taxonomy (GTDB): domain Bacteria; phylum Patescibacteriota; class Saccharimonadia; order Saccharimonadales; family AWTP1-31; genus AWTP1-31. The sequence goes on from CAYPDT010000004.1 coordinate 9,224, forward strand.
TATGCAACTATTTGTTAGGAATTTGCTGCAATCTGTAGTTGTCTTTCTTTGAGGTCCTTAAAATCCAACGGCTTAAGCCAAGCCCGGTAGGCACTGTCGTGCAGTAATATGCCAACTGGATTATAGCCAAGTTTTGTGACTACTCGCTCGCTGGCACTATTGCCTTCACGGACACCGGTATAGATTGTACCCCCAACCCATTCTTGGTCGTCAGGGTCGGTACTTTGGCTTAGGATTCGCCCCATGTTGGTAGTCGAATCGCCAATGGCGCACCTGATTCCTCGGTTACGAGCTTCTGCTAGGAGCCAGCTTGAAAAATTAATACCCTTGAACCTCGTTACCGTGGAGTCATGTGAAAACACTTCTGTATCTGGTCTGATTCCCAGATAAGTCATACCCACTGCTTTTTCCATCTCGGAATTCACTACTAAGTAGCCGATACGCTGTTGTGGGGCTGTATCATAGAGTCTTTCGACCCGCGCACGCGATTCAGCTAGTGTGTCACTATAGGCGGCTATGCTGGACGAAAATTCACGCACTACCGCCTCATCAGCCGCGGCTTCTCGGTAGGCTTTATGAAGTAATTCGACATTGTCGACCGTGACGCGTTGCAGCTCGAACCCTTCCACTGCTAGTTGTATAACCTGTGGCGGCGAGACGGCTGACATACTTACTTGAGGCTGGTGATAATCTTATCGGCGATGCCGTAGGCTACGGCTTCTTTGGCATTCAGCCATTTATCACGTTCCATGTCTTCGTGAATTTTAGTAATCTTCTGGCCTGTGTTCTTGGCCATGATTTCTTCTAGCAATTTCTTGATGCGAAGGCTTTCGCGCAGGTCAATTTCTTGATCGGTTACCTTGCCTCTCGTACCGCTGCTTGGTTGATGCACCATAACAGTAGCATTTGGTAGTATTACTCGCTTACCTTTTGTACCTGAGCTGAGCAAGAATGCAGCGGCTGAAGCCTGAATACCAATACCGACGGTTTGTACGTCGTTGCTGATATATTGCATGGTATCGTAGATTGCCAGAGCGTCATAAACGCTGCCACCAGGACTGTTAATGTAAAAATAAATGTCTTTCTTTGGGTCTTCGGCATGCAAGAACAGTAGTTGAGCCACAATAACATTGGCCGTGTGTTCGTTTACGCCATCACCAAGGAAGATGATACGGTCTTTTAAAAGGCGGCTGTATATATCATACGCACGCTCTACGCGACCATCATTTTCGATTACGGTTGGAACAAGTGTTGAGTAGTTAGTAAGGTTGCTCATACAATTAAGTATATGCCAAAATTAGCACTCGTCAAGCTTGAGTGCTAATTCTTGGTTTTGCTGCTGTTGAAACTCCTGTAACTCTTTGTGAGCAGCGGCAATACCGTGATGCATGGCCATGCTCAAAGAGATTGAGAGATTACCTTTATATATCAGGGGATATTGATCGTAATGCCACAGCACTAATCGGCCAAATTCATCGTCTGCAAGGGGGAATATGCGTTCAAGTGGCTCTTCTGCGAGTCTGTGTACGAACTGGGGGAACTCGGGATTATTTAGTGCTTGCATCCTTGGTAAGGAGGGCGATTATCTTCTCGGTACGTAGTCGCGCAGCAATATCTTGTCGGGCCTCTGGTTTGTCGAGTTCTGCCTGCATGGCTTTGTCGGCGTACTGTCCCTTAAGTAATTGTAATCGAACTTCGATTTCTTCTGGGGTTACTACTACGTTTTCTTTGTCGCCGATAGCACCAATCATGATGCCGATTTTGACCTGTTCTGCGGCATCTTTGCGGTTACGAGCTCGATGCTCTTCTTCGGTTACGCCTTCACCATCAAGGTGTTCTTGCCAAGTTTGGCCACGGTAGGTAAGATTTTGGCGCTCATCTTCTTCGGCTCGGAGCACTTGCTCATCGATAACTGAATCAGGGATGGCAACGGTTGTCTTTGCAGCAATCTTTTGCAGTAACTCATTCTCGCGAGCACGATCTAGCTCGTTTTGCCGCTCTAGAGTTAGCTGTTGCTTGATGTCATCTTTGAGGTGCTGCAATGAAGTGAAGGGGCCAACCTTAGCGGCAAAGTCGTCGTCGGCTTTAGGTAGTGCTAGTTCGCTGACAGACTTTGCTGTAACGGCAAAAGTAACTTTTTTGCCCTGTAAGGCCTTTACACCGTAATCTTTAGGAAAAGGTATGGTAAAGGTCTTTTCTTCGCCGGCTTTTAGGCCAACTATATTCGGCTCGAAACCAGGAATAAAGGTGTCACTGCCGAGGGTAAGGGGGTAATCTTTGCCGTCTGCACCGTTTACTGGTTTGCCCTTTTCGTCGGTGCCTTTAAAGTCGATAACAACTTCATCGCCGTCTTTTGCTGCACGGTCGACAATCTTCTTTTCTGCTGCACGCTTGCGAAGTGACTCGATAACGTCTTTTACATCGTCTGTACTAACGGTAGCTTTCTTAGCGGGTACAGTGATGGTTTTGTAGTTTGGAAGTTTCACTTCACCGATGACCGTGACAGTTACCTCAAATTCGAAGGTTGTAAACGGTACGAACTTCTTAAGGTTAACTTCTGGCTGACCGACAACCCGGAGATTCTCTTTTGTAACGGCCTGGATATAGTAATGGTTGAGTACCTGGTCGATGAATTCTGATTGTAGCATCTGTGGGTCGAGGTTTTTTTCGACCATTTCTAGCGGCGCTTTGCCTTCGCGGAAACCGGCAACTTTTACATTCTTGCTTAGTTGTCGCAGAATGGTTTCTTTGATTTTGGTTAGTGTTTCTTGGTCGGCAACAATGTTGAGTGTTGCACTGGTCTCGTTGGTGTAAGTGAGTTTGATTTGCATAGTTCACTAGTATACAGCCAAATAACAGATATGGCTAGGTGTTCACTAATGACAAACTGTAATTATTTGTTTCGTTCGTCTAGAATCAGACTAATTATCCGCTCGGGGCTCAGTGTTTGCTCAGTCTCGGCTTTTAGGTCTTTAAGGTTGAACTGATTGTTGACGAGTTCTTCTTCACCTACAAATAATGCGTAGCGTATACCTTTTTTGAGAGCACTTTTAAGTTTGTTGGCAGGCTTTCGGTCAGTATCGTCAACAGCAACACGCAGGCCTTCTGCACGAAGAGTTTCTAGTAGTTTCTGGGTCGGTTTGTAGATATCACCGATTAATATGACGTATAGCTCAGTCTCGACCTGCATAGGTATGTTGAGACCATGAGATTCTAGGAAGTTCTGCAATGTCACGTCGCCCCAGCCAAAACCGGCTGTTGGTACCGGGTCGACACCAAATAGGCCAACAAGACCGTTGTAGCGGCCACCGCCCATCATTGAGCGATTATTCTGGGCATCGGTATCAGCAATCTCGAACACTACCCCAGTGTAATAGTCGAAGCCACGCATGATGGTGATGTCGAACTGGGCATTTGTAATGGTGGAATCTTGTAGCATTTCGAGAAGTTCAGTTAATTGTTGAGCTGCTTCGGAGTCACGGACGTATTCAGGCAGGTCAACTATTCTCTTTGCACATAGAATTTCGAGTAGCTTTTCGCTAGCTCCTGACTCTTTTTGAGAGGGCGTAAACATTGCGTCTGCTTCGGCTACGAAAACCTCGTGAGGAATCTTCTCTATGCGGTCGATAAGCTTGGACAAGGTGTATGACTGTACACTATCCAGGCCCAGATAGTCGGACATAATGAAGTCCATTAGTTGCCGACTGTTTATGCGGATGACGTACATATCGCGCTTAGCGCCAAATTCCTTTAAAAGGGAGTCGGCGATAACGATAAGCTCATGCTCAGCAGCTAAGCTATCAACTCCAAAGATATCGACATTGAGTTGCCAGTGTTCTCGGAGCCTTCCTCGTTGTGGACGTTCATAGCGCCATAAGTTAGGAATGCTATACCAGCGCACGGGATAGGCCAATTCTTGTCGTTTTCCGGCTACCATGCGGCTGACGCTTGGGGTCATCTCTGGCCTGATGACAACCTCACGGCCACCACGATCGGTAAAGGTGTAAGTTTGTTCATTTACTATTTCTTCGCCAGACTTCGCTTTGTACAGTTCGAGGCTTTCTAGGATAGGTGCGTCATACTCTTCGTATCCGAATCGTTCGACAACACGCCGCATGGTAGTAAATAGATACTTCTGTAAACGCTTATCTTCGGGGTAGAAGTCACGCGCTCCTTTGTAGGGTTGTGTAGATAGTGCCATATAGTGCCTTATTATACCTTGTTCGCAGTATTTATGCGTACGAATGAACGTCTATCGGGCAACTGGCTGCCATCTCCTGGTTCACAAATAAGACCTCCGATGCGACGACCTGCGGCCACCATTTGTGGTGTAATGGTGCGGTAAGCTACAAAACTATTTTGTAGCCGTTCTGCAAAGCCAGTGACCATCGAAGAGAAATTCACCAGGTTACCAGTTGGTCGAACTTGTTTATCGGCGAAAACTTCATCGACCCAAATAAACTGCTCGGGTAGATTTTCTTGTAGCCATGGTTCCATAGCGGGATTGTTAGCATATTTTTCGGTAGCGATTGTGCGGGCGTCGCTCACCCATGCTAAGGCGGCCACCGCAATACGATTATCTACCATTTCGATATACCAATCAGTTTCTTTAGCCGCGGCAATGGCTGTGAATTTTTCGACGAGTGCCTCGGTGGTGTAGGCTGGCTGCAGCGTACATTGGTTACAATCGGTACATAACTGGCCGATTGGGAGTGGCGACAGTCCGTCATTACACTGGCTATCGGCTAAGTTGGGCTGACGGCAGGTGCTCACTTCGTACCAGGGTTCTCCGGCAAAGGCGGTCTTGTATACCTCGCCTATATCAGGGTATAGTTCGGCAATTTGTTGTGGACGGTAAAAACCATCAATAATATTTTTCATATTGTTCTTTCTTGTTCTGAGCTCCGAACAGCAGGTTCGGTTAAATAATTAGTTATAGAAATTGATTACATAAAAAACGCCGGGCAATCCCGGCGTATGGTTTTAGACTACGCTAAAAACTAACCGAGTTGCTCCGGCGCAATATGTAGATGTGTTCGGTTAATTTTAGTTAACATAGCGTGCACTGTAGCATAACTGTGGTCAAAATTCAAATAGTACTTGCTTACGCTAGTCTGCCGGAGCATAATGCGAGGTAAGTAAAATTAACAGGAGTTCGTATGAACGAAAAACCAACCGAGACCCCAGTAACTAATCCACAGCCTTCAGTGGCGCCGGTAACACCTACGGCCACAGCCAAGACTCAGCCAGTAAGTGCTTTTTCGCTAATATCAAAAAGCTGGGAAGCCGTACAACGTAACATTGTAGTATTTGGAATCTTATTTATCCCAACTGCAATCAGCACTATCCTTGGGCTTATTAATAGTAAGGGTAGCGAAAAGAGCTTCACTGCAGCTTTTAATTCAGTTGGCAACGGCCCTACTGCCTCACTTGCGGGTTTTGTGGGTGGTATCGCTGTAGTAGGACTAATCTTGTTCGTAGTTGGTGTTGTGGTGCAAGCACTGTCCGTAGTCGCTCAGTTGCGAGCTTCAGAAGGAAAGACTGTAAGCTTTGGACAAGTTTGGGATGAGGGTAAGAATTACATCTTGCGTATTCTAGGGCTCAGTATCGTGACAGGTATTTTAATTTTGCTTGGCTTTATCTGTCTGATTGTGCCTGGTGTTATAGCCCTCCGAAGATACTTCTTGGCCCCTTACCTACTGGTAGATAAGAATCTCGGCATCGGTGAGGCTATGAAGCAAAGTGCGGCAATTTCTAAACCATTCTCTGGCTCAATCTACGGCGTTATTGGAGTAACTATTCTGCTTTCACTAACGGGTATCATCCCTGTAGTAGGTTCAATTATCGGAGCCTTGGCAGGTGTTGTGTATTCAGTAGCACCAGCACTTCGCTACCAAGAACTCAAAAACGTCGCTTAATAGCACCGTATTTTGGCTAACAAAACAGCTCCTTTCGGAGCTGTTTTTAGATGACCATTGCGATACAATGCAATGGTGAAACAAAACGCTTCTGCTAAAAAATCTCGACTTTTTATATTTAAAGAAATAGCTCTAGCCGTTCTGGCCGCCATTAGCCTAGGAACAGTGATTGTTGAGCTGCTTAGAGGCCTAAATAGCCAAGAACTCCGCCTATTAAACCGCATCGACTTCACTATCGCCTGCATTTTCTTGGTCGACTTTATAATAGAGATGTATCAATCTAAGCAACGAAATGTGTACCTAAAGAAAAACTGGTATCTTTTGCTTGCCGCCATACCGCTAACCGATACTATAACCGATGCACTGCGTGGGCTGAGGCTTTTAAGACTGTTACGTTTGATTCGTGCTGGCGAACACATAGATATTGGCTATCGCTCTACCAAACAAAAAACCTGACACGGGGCCAGGTACTTTGCTTGGTGCGGATGAAAGGACTTGAACCTTCACGCCTTGCGGCACTAGCTCCTAAGGCTAGCGTGTCTACCAATTCCACCACATCCGCGTGGAGAGTAACAGATGACATTCTATGACATTTTGCGGTAAAAAGCTAGAGTTGCATCGCCATATTGTTTGTCGGCTACCAGCTCGAAGATATCTTTGGGTAATCGGATGTCACCATGAGGTGGTAAAGACAAAATCATCAGGCCGCCGACCTTAGTGTGTTTAGCGAGTTTTTCAATGACGGTCTCTTGTATTTGGTTGTACGGAGGATCACAAAACACTAAATCGAATCGTTCGGTATTGTTGCGGTACGACCAAGACCGTGCGTTGATATGCATGAGGGTGGTCTGTGGTTCTAGTCCAAGTTTGGTGATGTTGCTAAGGATGATGTCGTAGGCATCGCGGTCTATTTCTAATATAGTAGCGTGCTGAGCGCCACGACTTAGGGCTTCAAATGAAATAGCACCACTGCCACCGAAGGCATCAAGGATAGTGAGGCCTTTGATATCTCCAAGTGTATTGAATAAAGCGGTGCGTACTCTATCGCCCATAGGATGAGTGGCGAAGCCTTTTGGGGCGTCAAATTGTCGGCTACCGAGTTTTCCGGCAATGATTCTCATGATCGCTTGCGAGACTCCACGAGCGCACAGTACCAGGCTAACGAAACAGTTTTGATGATACTAGGTAGTAGTTTTTTTCGAATATCCATAGATAGCTTGGTAGTCCAGCCTTTTTCGTAGTAGCGAGTATATAGATCCATAACGGCAATCTCGCGGGCTGTCTGCTTGAAGTATTCACCAATGCCAAGGTCTTGCATGCGGGCAATATCTTCTTTTTGAGGCTGACTTTCAACGAATGACAGCGGCGCAATAAGGGCTGCAATGCCTATTTCAAATAGGCCGTGAGTGGTCATGAGGCCTTTTGGCCCCCACATTTTCCAGTTGTTTTTGACTTGTTCGCGCCGCGTCTCACCGGGGAGTACGAGTTTGTCTTTAACTGTAGTTCGGGTCTCGATGCCTTCACCCCCGCGTAACTCGTTGAGTTTTTCTTCGTACGGAAAATGGTGTGCTGGTGTTAATCCGTCTACGATAGCGTGAGCCAGCCAGGCAGCTTCGAAGGATGCACGTTCTTGCTCTTTATCTTTGAGCGCATTCACCAGAATGGAGTAATGAGACTCAATGAGGTCTATCAAAGCCGTGTCTTCATCGTCAAACGGATTGAAGTAATGCCATGGCTCGTTAACCGCTGGGCTCTTACGCTTGATACCATCAGGACCATTCTTGCCTTCGAAATGTAATATTCGCTTAGAAGTTGGAAAAGCGGTGTTTTTGACCCCAAGTTGCCGCAGATTTTTGCGAGCTACGCGATCAATTTTTTGGTGTGCACCAATAACCCTGCCCGACTTAACGGTCAATGTCGTACCTGAGTACATTAGAATATTCTCTGTTTTAGCATGTTAGTTTAAGGTGGTTATGGCACGCAAGCTTTGCACGCGTGTCGCCAGATACTTATATTGTACCAGGCTTTGGTTGGTATCGATAAAATGTTGTGCAGCTTGGCGCGCAATAGCAATAAGCTTGCTATCTGATAATTTGGCGATTCGCAGGTCTAGTTGCCCGTGCTGAAACGTACCATAAATTGCACCCGGGCCACGCAGTTCGAGGTCTAATTCACTCAGTTTAAATCCGTCGTTGGTTTGCGCAAAAGCACGGAGACGTTTGGTTGGCGACTTGGAGTCACTGAGTACTGCGTAGCAATACCCTTGGTGCTCGCTCCGGCCAACTCGGCCACGCAACTGATGTAGCTGTGCAAGGCCAAAGCGGTCAGCATTTTGGATTATCATAGCAGTGGCGTTGGGCACATCAACCCCCACTTCAATAACGGTAGTACTAATAATCATGTCATATTTTTTATCAATAAAGTCTTGCATAACACGGGCTTTTTCATCACCCTTCATCTTGCCGTGTAACAGGCCAACAGTACGATGTTTGAAAGCACCAAGTGACAATTCTTTGTATAGTTGCTCGGCAGATTTAACATTTTTGAGTGCAATTGAGTCACTGACTAATGGGCAGACGACAAATATTTGTCGGCCTTGCTCAATCTGTTTGTCAATCTTACTGTACAGAGTATTGACTGAGTTTGGCGAAATTAACTCAGTAATAATTGGTAGTCGATTGCTTGGCTTGGTACTGATAACTGAAATGTCGAGTTCACCATATAGTGTCAGGGCTAGGCTGCGAGGGATGGGCGTTGCTGTCATAGACAAGACGTGGGGCATGTGGCCGGCTTTGACCTGTAGCTTTTTACGTTGCTCGACGCCGAAGCGATGTTGCTCGTCGATGATAACCAGACCAAGCTTATGAGTGTCGACACTGTCTTGTATGAGCGCATGGGTACCTACTATAAAGCGAACATCGCCGTTTGCTACTCGTGCCCGGACTAAATCTTTTTGTTTTGGCTTCATACTGCCGACAAGCAAAGCAACTTGCCCTTCGTAGCCAAGCGGTTGCAGCAGGTTATAGATTGTTTCGGCGTGTTGACGTGCTAATAGCTCGGTAGGAGCCATAAAGGCAGCCTGGTAGCCCTGCTCCATTGCCATTAGTGAAGCCATGGTAGCTACCACAGTTTTGCCCGACCCTACGTCACCCTCTACCAGGCGATTCATAGGCTCGCCACTCTGCATATCTTGATAGATTTGCCATACCACACGTCGTTGATCATCTGTTAGTGTGAAAGGTAGATGACCGACGAATTGCTTAGCAAGCTCTTTGTTGAATGGTACTGGGAGGGCTTGGCCTGCGTTATTATCTTGCTTAGTCAGTAAGGCGCTCAGTGTTAGTTGGAACACCTCTTCGAATCCCAACCTGTGTCGGGAGTCATAGAGTATTTTGGCTGTATCTGGAAAATGCAAACCAAGGATTGCGCTGCTGCGACTTAACAGCTTCTGTTCAGTAACTATCCACTCGGGTAACGTTTCGGGAAGTTTAGAAATAAACGGTGCGATTTGTTTGATGGCGCGCCGTATCTGTGCCGACTTTAAACCCTTAATCTCCCGGTATATCGGAACGATTCGAGCAGTGCTGACTGGAAAGTCGCTGGTTTGTTCGGTGCTTGGGTTCATGATGGCCATCTTTTGATGACTAAGCTCAAAGTTGCCCGAAATAAAATATTCTTGGCCGCTCTTCATGCTGTTAGCACGATATGGTTGATTGAACCAGACGAGCCGTACACTCCCTGTTTTGTCGCTGGCCACCGCCTCGGTTATGTGTATGCCTCGCCGTACGTAGCGGCCGGTAACTTGCTTGATAACTGCCTGAACTGTAACCATGCCTGGCTTAAGGGCGACGATATTTGTTACTTGTGAAAAATCATCGTACTTACGGGGATAGTAATCAATTAAGTCACCAACTGTAAAAATATTGAGTTGCTCAAATAGCTTTGCTATTGCTGGCCCAATGCCTTTTACCTCAGTCAGAGAACTGCTTAAAGTCATGTGACTACTATACCAGCAAGCATTTGACTAGCTATACAACTTACAGCTTACTTTTTAGGTTTGTATAGCTTTTCTTACTGGGCTTTTCGAATAACCAAGAAGGTGCTGGGCCCAAAGAATGACTTGGCCAATGGTTTCTGCATGACTTTTTCAAAGCTGAGCATTACAGCCTGTGGTAAGACTTTTTTAATCCCAGGGCTGCGAAGGTTTGATACAGACAAGATTGACTCTACTTTGAGACCTTCGTGGGCAAGCTGCTTGATTACTGTGCGGGGGTTATGGTTCACGAAAGCAATCTCATCTTTGGTACGGTTCTTCTTAGAACGGATGTCTACAGGTTCGGTCGGTAACTTTTCGCCTTTTAAGAAATGTCGCACACGGTTGAGAGCGTGGGTGTAGTTAGCGATTTCGAGGATAAAGTAGGCATCGTCAGTCATTACACGTTTAATCTCAGAAAATTCGGTAGTTGGGTCTGGCAGGTGGTGCATGACTCGAATCATCGTAATTAAATCGAGTGACTTGTCTTTGAATTTGAGGTCATCGGCTTGAGTCAGAACCATATCAATACCCTTTTGATTCTTGAGAAAATCCTTTCCGATATCAAGTTGCTGCTGACTTGGCTCGGCCAGGGTTACTTGCTCGGCATAGTCTTTTAGAAATACACATAGGCGGCCATAGCCACCACCTATATCTGCGGCGTGCTTGAAGTGTTTGCCTTTGAGTAGTCGTCGGAGTGCTATGCGCTCTGATTCGTTTTCGTAATCTCGACCATCCCAATAGCGGAGGTAGTTATGTTTTTCATCATTATATTGATCAGCGACCTTTTTGGTCTTGGTTTGTGATTGAGCCATCTATTCCCTGTCTATTTGTTTACTGGTTTAAATCTAATATATAGTACGACGCGTTGAGCTAGAGCTCAACCACTATCTGGTTATTCTTGCCACGCCGCAAAATAATATGCCCGTGGATAGTATTGCTGGCATCTAGCGTATCAGTATCGTCACCAATTTGTTTGCCATTAATGTAAATTGCTTTGCTGCTCAAAAAGCGTCGTGCCTCTCCCTTCGAGCTAGCTAGCTTGGCATCGACAAGCAAGTCTACTAAATTGCTGTTGGCATCAGCAGTAATACTACCAAGCTCAGCTTTAATGACTGTAAAATCATCTGCAGTCAGTTGTGCGTAATCATCACCACCAAACAACACCTTACTTACTCGTTTTACGCTATCTGCGGTACTAGAGCCATGTATAAGAGCGGTGACTTCATATGCTAATGTTTTTTGTGCTAATCGCAAAGAGCGGTCGGCATTAAAGCGCTCCATAATATCGACTACTTGGTCTTTGTCGAGCTGTGTAAATATTTTTAAGTAGTCTTCTACGGCGTCGTCTTCGGCATTGAGCCAGAACTGATAGAACTGGTATGGACTGGTGAGTTGTGCATCAAGCCAGACAGCTCCACCTTCGCTTTTACCAAACTTCTTACCGGTAGCTTTGTTGATAACAAGTGGAGTAGACCAGACATGTGCTTCTTTGCCAGTAAGACGACGGATAAGGTCTACGCCGGCAATGCTGTTACCCCACTGGTCTGAACCACAGAGTTGTAGCGTTACACCTTTTTCTTTGAAGAGGTGCACAAAATCGTAAGCCTGGATGAGTACATAACTAAACTCTGCATAACTGATGCCGGAGCCATCTTCACCCAGCCGAGTTTGTATAAAGTCGCGGCCCAGCATCTGGCGCATAGGTACATGCTTGCCAATGTCACGCAGGAATTCAAGGTAGCCCAAGCCCTTGAACCAGTCGTAATTATCTACCACATCAAAATCGTAACCATCAAATATAGTGCGATATTGCGAAACGATACCCTTTTTGTAGCCAGCAATTTCTTCGAGTGTTTTTAGGTTACGTTCGTCGGCTTTTCCATCGGGGTCACCAATTAAGCCGGTTGCGCCACCGACCAGAATTACGGCTTTATGTCCGTGCCGCATAAAGGTACGTACCATCATAGCCGCGGCAAGATTGCCGATGGTCATCGAGGCTGCACTTGGGTCTACGCCGAAATAAAATGTGATTGGCTCGCCATCAAGTTGTTTTACGTCTTTAAAGGTGGTTTGATTGACGAATCCGCGCCAGGCTAATTCATCACTGAGAGCTGTATGTTTCATAAGGAGTAGTATACCTAACTCATCTGGGGTTTGCTATGATTAAACGATGACAAAAAACGAATTTCCCCTAACTGATGAAGAATTTAAAACTTTTTATGCGAAAGTCCCTAGATTGACCGTCGAAATTTTACTTCGTGATGATTCTGGCAGAGTGTACTTAACTAAACGTTCTATAGAGCCCTGCAAGGGGCAGTGGCATTTACCTGGCGGAACAGTTTGGTTTGGAGAGGCGCTTAGCGATTCAATTAAGCGAATCGCTAAACGTGAGTTAGGTATTTCTGTCACAACGCTGCGCTCCGTCGGCCACATCGAGTATCCGAGTCATTATAAGAACGGCCTTGATTCGCCATTTGGCGTGGTATTTGAAATTTCCGGTTACCAGGGGCAAATTATAGCTAACCAAGAAGCTGCTGCAGAGGACTGGTTCGCATCACTTCCGAATGATATGCATGTTGATCAGGGAAAGTTTTTGGTTGACGCAAAATACCTTGAGGCGTAACGGGTATTACTGTTATGTTTTTCAGGTTGTTTTTGCAGAATTTTGCTATACTAGAGCCATCAAAGGAGTCTGTAACAACGCATGAATAGCTCAACAAGTGGAGGGGGTCGTCGATCACCTCGTGCCGCTAAAAATCAACATGTCACTAAGAGTGGCAAGACTATCAAGATTAACCGTAGTCTTGGTGAACGTCTGAATGCTCGTAAAGGTGCTAAGGCTAATCGAAAAGCAGAACGACTGGCTACACTGCCTAAGGGCCGTGTAAAGCGTTTTCTGTATCACTTCCAGCCAAAGCGCATGTATAAGTATTGGTTCAGTCGTGATGGTGGCATTATGGCTCTTAAGATTACTGGTGTTGGCCTTATTGCAGGCTTTTTATTGCTTGTCGGACTCTTTGCATACTTCAGAAAAGACCTACCTAACCTACGTGATATTTCTGGCAATAACTTCGGTGGTAGTGTGCGGTATTATGACCGAACCGGAAAGACACTTCTGTGGGAGGATTACGACGCTGTAAAGCGCATCCCCGTAGAAGACAAAGAGATTAATCAATACATGAAAGATGCAACCGTTGCTATCGAAGACAAAGACTTCTTTAAGCATGGTGGTTTTGATGTGCGCGGTATCGTTCGTGCTGGTGTTAATAATGTCACCGGAGGTTCAAGCCAGCAGGGTGGATCAACCATTACACAACAGTTGGTTAAACTTACTCAGAACTGGACCAAAGATCGTAGCTATACTCGTAAGGCTAAAGAGCTGATACTTTCCGTAGAGCTCGAGCGAAGTTATTCAAAGCAAGAGATTCTAGCAGGCTACCTTAACACCGCACCTTACGGTAACGTACAGTACGGTGTTGAAGCAGCTACTCGTGATTACTTCCAAAAATCTGCCAAAGATCTAACACTCGACGAAGCAACATTCTTGGCAGCAATTCCACAGTCTCCCTCTTACTACTCTCCGTATGGAGCTTACTATAAATCTAACCAGCAAGAGTCACGCGGTGCACTAATCGGGCGACAGCATTACATTCTCAACTTGATGGTTGAGCAAGGCATGATTACCTCAAAACAGCGTGACGAAGCCAAAAAAGTAGATGTGTTAGCAAAGGTTAAAGAACCACAAGCCAAGTATGCGGGAATTAAAGCTCCATGGTTTGTGCTCGCAGCAAAAAAACAACTCGAAGAACAGCGTGGAGTTGATTCGGTTAAAGTTGGTGGCTGGACGGTTGTAACTACTCTAGACATGGACAAGCAAGCAATCGCCGAAGACCAAGTGGCTAAAGGTTTGGCTCAGATTAAGCGCCAGGGTGGCGATACTGCAGCCTTTGCCGCAGAAGACGTGACGACTGGTCAGATGGTAGCTTTGGTGGGTGGTGTTGACTTTAACAACCCAGAGTTCGGCCAGTTTAACTACGCTACGCAGCCGCTTCCTCCTGGTTCGAGTTTCAAGCCATATGACTACGCTTCGTTGATTGAAAATAGCACTAATGTGGGTGCCGGTAGCGTACTGTACGACACTCAAGGTGCTATCGACGGGTATCCTTGTACAAATAAGGCACAGCCAAAACAGGGTGGTAACTGCTTGTGGGATTACGATCTTAAGTTCCCTGGCCCTGTAACCCTACGCTATGCACTGGGTGGTTCACGCAACGTACCTGCCGTTAAGGCAATGCTAACAGCTGGCGTGGATAAGACTATCCAGGTTGCTGAAAAGCTCGGTCTGAAAAGTGGCTATAAATGTTATGTAGATGAGCAGAACACTAAAGAAGGTCCTTGCTACGCATCTTCTGCTATTGGTGACGGTGCCTTTCTACATCTTGACGAGCATGTTCATGCTTACGCCAGCTTGTCACGCAACGGTCTAAACTTGCCACAGACATACATCCTGAAGATTACCAACTCATCGAACAAGGTAATCAGCGAGTGGAAGCCAACCAAAGGCACTCAGGCTATCCGTGCTGAGTCAGCGTATATTGTTTCTGATATGTTAAGCGACCCTAACGCGAGCTACTTCCCTGCCGGCCGTAAACCACATCGCTACAAGAACTGGAAGTTCGGCATGAAAACCGGAACAACCAATGATGGAAAAGATGGTTGGATGATGGGCATGTCTCCACAATATGCAGCAGGTGTCTGGGTGGGATACCACACACGACAACGAGTTATGAGCGGTACTATGGAAAACATGACGCAACCTATTTGGCAGGGGTGGATGAACGCAGCACACGATAACATTACTGCTTTCGACAGGGCTAAGCCTGCTGGCCTGCAAAACTTACCAGCCTTTGTGGTTAGGAATAACCCAGGTATTGGTGCAGTTGTACCAAGCGCCTCTACCGATTTATTCCCATCATGGTACAAGAACGGCAATAAAGCTACAACTGGCCAGACAGTTGATAAAGTCTCTGGTAAGCTGGCAACTAATTGTACGCCAGACCTTGCTAAAGAAACCGTAACTGGTGGCTCGGCCAACCAGTTCTCTGCTGATCGCTTCGTCGGTGGCGGCGGTGCAAACACTAATACCAGTGAAGACGATGACGTACACAAGTGTGACGATGCTAAGCCGACTATTTCGCTAAACATTACACCGAGTGGCGGCAGCTACAATCTATCTGTTGATGTAGCTCAGGGTACGCACCCAATCTCGAGTGATAAGTTCAAGGGAACAGTAAACTACATCGTTGACGGCCAAATTGTACGGTCGTTCAATATCGATAATCCTGGCGCTGGCCTGGCTAGCTTCACCTACACCCCAGACTTTAGTGGAAGTAAGTCAATTTCGGCACAGATTATTGACAGCGTTCTGTATGACGGGTCAAGCGAATCAGGCACCGTTAGTGCTAATCAAAGTGCCTTTACGGTATTAGCTACAAACGTTGGGCCCAATCAATATAGCTTCTCTTGGTCTACTGGCGGTACTGGTGCGATAACAGTCTATCGTTCTAACGGTTCAACTATCTGTAATGGTTCAGCCACTGGAACAGGTTGTACAAGCGGCTCAGGCGTTTACAATGTTACGTCTTTGAGTGGTGCCTATGCTAAAGATTCTTCGGGCAAACAAGTCACCGTATCAGGTCCTTAACACGGACTAAGATTCTAAAAACTGGTTGAGAGCGGTGCGGATATCTGCAACGCTCTTTAAGCCTGTTGGTGCTTTACCGCTGCGAATGACCGGGCCGATGGCGCCATCGAAACCAAGTTTTTTCGCCTCTTGCACTCGCTTATCAATAAACGGTACATGGCGGATTTCGCCGCTGAGTCCAAGTTCGCCAAAGACTACTGCGTTCTGTTTGAGTTGCATGCCCTTACTAGCACTAGCAATGGCCATGGCAACAGCTAAGTCGGCAGCTGGTTCGCCAATCCGAATCCCGCCGACGATATTAACGTAAATGTCTTGATCTGCCAGGTTGAGTTTAGTGCGTCGTTCAAGCATGGCAACTAACAGGTTGACGCGGTTGAGGTCTATACCGCTGGCTGCTCGTTTAGGATAGCCGTAGCTTGTTTTATTTACCAACGCCTGCACTTCTACGAGTAGTGGTCGGCTGCCTTCCATGGTTGCCAGGACGACCGAGCCATCACTGGCCTGGCGTTCGGCCAGAAGGGCCGCAGATGGATTAGAAACTGGCTGGAGACCATTATCAAGCATCTCGAAGATACCGGCTTCATTGGTAGACCCATAGCGGTTCTTTATCCCGCGCAGTAACTTGAAGCCACCGTAGCGGTCACCCTCGAGTTGTAGGACGACATCAACCACATGCTCGAGGACTTTTGGTCCAGCAATCGAACCTTCTTTAGTGACGTGCCCAACCAGCACTAATGCGGTGTTGGTTTGTTTAGCTACAACACTTAACAAATGAGTGCTGTTGGTAATTTGGCTGACGCTACCTGGTGCCGAAGAAATGCCACTGGCGGTAACGGTCTGAATGGAGTCGACGACTACCAGTTTAAAGCCACCTTTAGCTATAGTTGCGGCTATGTCATCTGTGCTCGAACTTGCGGCAAGTTGTAGTTGTGTGCTCTTGGCATTGAGCCGTTCGGCACGCATGCCAACTTGATGCAGGGATTCTTCACCGCTGACGTATAAAATTGGATACTGCTCACCAAGTGCACTTGCTAACTGTAGGAGTAAGGTACTTTTACCAATACCCGGTTGTCCAGCAATCAGGGTGACACTGCCAGCGACAAAACCGCCACCCAGCACTTCGTCAACTTCATTCATACCGGTGGTTAGCCGTGGCTCGCTACCTGTCTTACTAACTTTCTGAATACTAGCTGGCGTCAGTGCTGTACCGCTTTGAGTTGCTGTGGCTACTGAATCTACGAGCAACTGTTCTTGTAGAGTATTCCATTCACCGCAACTCTGGCACCGGCCTGTCCAGGTGCTGGTAAATGCCCCACAGTTACTACATTCATATCGGATATTCTTTTTGGCCATAACTCTCCCTCTATCTCTTTATAGTATAGAGTGCATTGCCCAATTATCGAACTCTATAGTTAGTGTTGTCTAGGGTATATCTTGGGCATTAGTCTGGATGCGACTGTCGAGTGCTTTGTTGAGTTCTTGCGCTTCTACGGCTACTGCATTGCGTTCAGCCAATATTGTCTTGTATTGCTCAACCAGTCCGCGTGTTTGGCTGAGGAGATTACGGAAAGGTACTATGCTTTGGTTGTAGGCACCTACGCCAGCATTGTACTCGGCGATATCACCATTCTTGAGTAAAGCATCTAAGCGAGCGCTCTCAGCCTGTAAGGCGGCCTGTTGTGTATCGAGGTCTTTATTATTACTGTTCACTTGTTGTTCGATGTCGGCAAGCTGTTTATCGTATGCGATAACCTTGTTCTTTCGACTAGTGAACTCTGCCTGGTAATGTGCAGCAAAGGTAACAACAGTTTGGCGGTTACTAAAATACTGCTGATAATACGTCTCGAGTTCGGGCGGAAGTTTAGCTACTTCGGTACCGAGTATGGAATGAAGTTCATTGGTCACATCTGCCCCGCTCTGTTTGTAGAGGGCAACTTTGTCGGAGATGCTTGCATCAGAAATATTAGCGTAGGCATCGTTGAGCAACTTGGCAATTCGTCGCTGTTGGCGTACATCCAGCCTGCCGTATGCTGCATGAAGCATCTCGTGGGCAGCGGTTACTTCTTCGACTCCTGCAAGGCGCTGGTCATCTACCTTTAACAGATAAATGCCGTTACGTGGCTTGTAGCAGCCTAAAACAACAGCGGTTTCTCCTTCTTCACAACTTTTATAAAAGGTGGCCTTTTCTTGAATTTCTGGCTTATTGACGTAGAAGATTCTACGAGCTTTGTCGCTCATTTCGGCTTTTGTTGCTAAAGCAGCAATAGGTATTGGGGCTTCATAGCCACGAAGTTGATACCAGTCAATCACGTTCTGACGTTGCCAGAAACCCACACCGATAAGCACTACAAGTGATATTGAAAATAGAAAGCGTGACAGTCTAAAACGTTTTTGCGGTTGCATATGGTTTTAGTATATGCGCAATGCTCTTTTTGGGCTACTGTTCTTGTTTGATGCCGTAAATAAGCTTATCGCTTTTGACATCGACTGTTACGATAGTGCCTTTGTGATAGCGGTCTTCGAGTAGGCCTTCGGCCACTTCATCTTCGATAGTATCTTGGATGAGTCGTCGCATTGGTCGTACTCCGTTGAGGGCATCGTAACCCTCTTGCAACAAGTGTTTTTTAGCCTTCAGGCTGACTTCAACGCCGATACCATGCTTAATTAGTCGCTCAGATAATTCATTTAACTGTAAATCAAGAATCTTGAGGGCGTCTGGTTGGGTTAGTGCTCGGAAGACGACCACTTTATCAATACGATTGAGTAGTTCGGGGCGCATCAGCTTTTTGAGCTCATCACGTACTTTATCTTTGTTTGCAGCATGCATGGCATCGAGATCTTTACGGTCTTGCTTGCCCGTTGCCTGGAAGCCGAGGGATGCTTCTTTTTGCAGTTTATCTGCTCCAACATTACTTGTCATGATGATGACAGTATTGGTGAAATCTATCTTTCGACCCTTGGCATCGGTAAGCACTCCATCTTCTAGTATCTGTAGGAGCATATTAAAGACTTCAGGATGCGCTTTTTCAATTTCATCGAAGAGTACCAAACTGTATGGTTGACGGCGAATTTTATCGGTAAGTTGACCACCTTCGTCGTAACCAACATATCCTGCTGGTGCACCTACTAAACGTGAGACATTATGTCGCTCACTAAATTCACTCATATCTATTTTAACCAGAGCATCACGCCCTCCGTAGAATTGGTCGGCCAATACGCGAGCTAGTTCGGTCTTTCCAACACCAGTTGGGCCCAAGAATATGAATGAACCAATCGGGCGACGACTGCTTCCAACACCAGAGCGGCTACGGCGGATTGCTTTCGAGACAGCAGTCACCGCTTCGTTTTGGCCGATGACATGCTTGCCCAGAGTTTTTTCAAGGGCTAACAAGTGTTTTGCTTCGGTACGGATAACGCGTTGTACAGGAATACCAGTCATACGGGCCACCACGTCAGCTACGTCATCACTGCTAACCGCTAACTGGTCGGCGGCTTTTGAAGTCTTGGCAAGTTCGGCCAGTTCTTCATCAATTTGGCTAGCACGCGTCTTAAAGCGGGCAGCTTTTTCGTAATCTTCTGCATCAACAGCTTCGTCAATTCGAGTATTAACTAGTTTAAGTTCTTTCTGTAAGCTTCGCACTTCCGGTGGGGTTTTACCTCGGTCAACACGGAGGTGTGCAGCTGTTTCGTCAAGCAGGTCGATAGCCTTATCTGGCATGAAGCGGTCGTTAATATAACGCTCGGCAAACATCACAATATCACTGAGTACCTCGTCGTTGACTGTGACGTTGTGGAACTCCTCGTAGTGCTTACGTAGGCCTTTTAGGATGGCGAGTGTCTCTGGCACGGTTGTTTCGGGCACTTGAACTGGCTGGAAACGTCGCTCTAGAGCGGCATCTTTTTCTATATGCTTGGTGTATTCATCAGTTGTGGTAGCACCAATTAGCTGAATCTTTCCTCGTGCGAGTGCTGGTTTTAGGATGTTACCTGCGTCCATGGCTCCTTCTGCTGAGCCAGCCCCCACGATTAGGTGAAGTTCATCAATAAAAACTATAGTCTTTTTGTCATCTTCGAGCTCTGACATAACTTTCTTTAATCGCTCTTCGAACTCACCACGATACTTTGTACCAGCTATCATGCCGGCTAGATCAAGCATGATGATTCGTTTATCAAGCAAGCTATCAGGCACATCTTCGGTGACAATTCGCTGAGCAAGGCCCTCAACGATGGCAGTTTTACCAACACCTGGCTCACCAATAAGCACTGGATTGTTTTTGGTTCGTCGGTTGAGGATGGTGATAACACGGCGAATCTGCTTTTCACGACCAACCACTGGGTCGAGCTTTTTTTCACGAGCTTCGGCAGTTAGGTCGGTGCCAAAAAAGTCGAGGGCTGTTTTGCGACTTTTTTTGTTCCGGCGGCGTGTTGTGCTATCGCTGCTATCGCTTTGCTGTTGACGGTTCAAGAATTGCTCAAGTTCGCCGCTAAGGTGGTCGACATTAATATTCATGTCTTTTAGGAGTAGCGTGGCACGAGCATTTTTTTGCGAAAGGATACTGTATAAGATGTGTTCGGTACCGCAATATTCTTGGGTAAAGTCTTGAGCAACTTCATACGCCATTTTAAGAGTCAGTTTTGCGGTTTCGCTCAAGCCCTTGGCTTGAGTATTCATAACGATGGTTTTAGGGGATAAATTAAGGGCTAGTCGGGCACGGTCAAGTGTTACGCCAGCGCCCTCTAGAAGTTTGGCGCCCATACTGTTGTCTTGTGCGAGAACGCCAAGCAGTAGGTGCTCCGTTCCGATGTAGGCACTGCCAAAGCTGCGCGCAATGGCATCTGCGTGCTTGAGGCTCTGAAGCGCATTATCGGTTAGGTGATTCAAAAAGTCTTGAAAATCTGGTGTGTTTTGCATGTCTTATACCCATGTTTCTAGCGAAATTTAGTAACGCTAAAATAATGATACTAAATTAGCACTCCGCATGCAAGAGTGCTAATGCTGACGCTACGTTTTTGCTTTACGGCGCAAAATGATAAGCTGACGCTATGAAAAGTCGACTCAAAGCCTATCGGGTAAAAACATATGGAAAGAATTCCGATAAAGTTGTGTTTTTGTACTGCCCCTTTGGAATTCGTCGATGGCAATTGCGTTTGCCATTTTTGCCCATTGAACGTTTGATAAAACATGGCTACCAAGTTGTTGTATTTGATTTTAATGTCCGACGGGTTACTAGTTCTGCACAAGAAGTTTTTGCAATTTTAGATGCCGTTAAAGCCGACACAGAAAAGCGGATTAGTGTATTAAAGCGCCATGGCGTCACTAATATAAGTGTGTTTGGTACAAGCATGGGTACACAGTTTGCCATGTATGTTGCCGCTAGTCTGCCAGAAATTCGTAAGGTAGTACTGAATCTTGCATACGGAGACCTATATGAGCAGATGTTGGCGTTTCCCGAAATGAGGTTTTTGTCTAAAGAGCGTATTGAAAATTTTATGAAATCAGCTGGCTCATCAAACGACCTGCAAGCGAGGGCACGACAGTACTCTTCGGTTGTGTTAGCGCCTAAATTTAAAGGCCGCGATGTTTTGTTGTATTTAGCACGTGAGGATAAAGTATTACCCTATTCTATTAGTAGAAAGTTTAAAAGCGCCCTGGAGAAACATAGAGCGCACGTAACCTATCTGGAGAATAATGCTGACAGTCATTACAGGGCCGCGCTAAGGAATCACCTAAACAGTAAAGAATACCTGGCCTTCTTAGACAAAAAGTAGCGGCAGGGTGGCCGCTACTTTTAGATTAGCTGGAGAGCTTGGAGAACTGGTGAACTATTGAAAACTATTCGCCGTGTTCTTCGATGGCCTCTAGGAGACTGCTTTCGAGCTGTTCTTTACGTTTTAATTTTGGTAATGGCTTTGGCTCGGCCTTGACTACCGGTTGTGGCGCCGGCTTAGCGACTTCGCCTGAAATGTCTAGGTCGTACCCAGTGAGCTTGCTTGCAAGACGGACGTTCTGGCCACTTTTGCCGATTGCAATACTAAGTTGATCTTCGGGAACAAAGACGGTAGCCTTTTTGTCGTTTTCGTTAATTACGACACGGTCAACTTTGGTTGGGCTTAGAGCATTGATGATGTATGTCTTTGGGTCATCGTTGAATACAACGATATCAATCTTCTCTTGCTCACCAATTTCGCTCATGACCGCGTTAACACGCGTACCATGACCACCAACAAAAGTACCAACAGGGTCAACACCAGGTGTGCTGCTAGCGACGGCAATCTTGCTTCGAACACCTGCTTCACGGGCGATGTTCTTGATTTCTACCATGCCGCTTTCCATCTCTGGCACTTCGTTTTTGAAAAGGTCACGAATAAATTCGGTGCTTCCCCGACTAACTACCAATTGTGGGCCACGAAAACCACGTTCAACATCTTTAAGGAAGACCTTTAGTCGCTGACCAGGATAGTAGCGTTCGCCCTGAATCTGTTCGCTTTTTGGCATGATACCTTGTGCTTTACCAAGGTCAATACGAACAATCATACCTTCGACACGTGATACCAATCCATTGATAATAGTGCCTATCTTATCGTCGTATTCAGCCATAACAATTTCTCGTTCTGCTTCACGAAGTCGCTGCAAAATAACTTGCTTAGCGGTTTGAGCAGCAACACGACCAAAGTTCTCGACTTTTTCATGAATTTCAACAGTTTCGCCAATAGCAGCGTTCTTGCGAATAACTTGAGCGTCACCAACGCTAATTTCGAATCGGTCGTCACCAACGCGTTCAACAACTTCTTTGCTAATGTAAGCATCAACATCACCGTTGTTAAGGTTCATGGTGATGCGTACTTCTTGTTCACGGTCACCGTAATCACGACGGTAGGCGGCAGCAAGAGCTTGTTCGACAATTTCTTGTACGGCTTCTTCGGGTAGGTTTTTCTCTTCGGCAATAGTCTTTACGGCAAGTGCCAGGCCTTTCATATCTAGTTCCATATTTTTGTCCTTTCAGTTACGTTCTATGAAAAAATCCGACCTGCTGGCCGGATTAACTGCACTTAGTATAGCGCGTTTTCAAGGAGTTTACAAGTTCAGCATTTGCGCGGTTACGCCTTCCGTGAGCGTTAGTGACAATGGTACACTTGAGAGATGAAAAAAGTAACCCGACTCTATGACCAGTTTAAGCCAAACCATTATATTCTCGACCTTGTGCCAAATCGAGATGATATGACCTTTACCGGTTCGGTGATTATCTCGGGCAATAAAACTGGCCGCCCAAGCCAGCGACTGACTTTTCATCAGAAAGACTTGAAGATAACCAAAGCTCATGTAGTGTTTCACGATAAGCTTGGTGATACGGAAGTTGCGATTGACCGTATTAACCATCACGCCAGCTTTGATGAAGTCCGTTTACACGCAAAGAAATTACTATACCCTGGAAAATACACAATTACCCTTGAGTTTACGGGCACAATTACCCGGGCGATGAACGGCGTCTATCCTTGCTTCTTTACACATGACGGAGTTGAGAAAAAGCTGATAGCTACACAATTCGAAAGTCATCACGCTCGTGAGGTCTTCCCTTCTATTGATGAGCCGGAGGCCAAAGCAACGTTTGACCTGTCGTTGACAACGCCCAAGGGCGAGACTGTGATTGCTAATACACCAGTCAAAAAGCAAGCCGAACAAGGTGAGATGGTGCATACAACTTTCGAGAGGACGCCGCATATGAGCACCTATTTGCTGGCTTTTGTGTACGGCGAAATGAAATACCTAGAGGCTAAAACCAAAAAGGGTGTAACAGTTCGGACGTATGCCACACCTGATAACGTTGCCTTTACTGAGTTCGCTTTGGATACTGCTGTAAAGTGCCTCGATTTCTATAGTGAGTATTTCGACATCGATTACCCGTTAGAAAAATGCGATATGATTGCCCTGCCCGACTTTGCCAGTGGTGCCATGGAGAACTGGGGCTGTATCACCTATCGTGAGCAAACACTTTTGGTCGACCCCGAGAATACGAGCCTGGGTATGAAGCAGTATGTTGCCATGGTGGTAGCTCATGAATTAACTCACCAGTGGTTCGGTAACCTCGTAACTATGCAGTGGTGGACCGATTTGTGGCTGAATGAAGGCTTTGCCTCGTGGTTCGAGTACTTGGCCGTTGACCATTTGTATCCAAACTGGAAGATGTGGACGCAGTTTATTGTAGACGAGCAACAGCAGGCTCTGAAGTTGGATGCACTAGAACATACTCATCCGATTGAGGTGCCAATTAATCATCCTGATGAAATTCGCACAATCTTTGATGCGATTAGTTACAGCAAAGGCTCAAGTGTTATCCATATGCTCTACAACTATCTGGGGCCCGATGCATTCCAGGCCGGGTTGCGCTATTACCTCAAGAAGCATGCCTACAAGAATACCGTCACGTTAGATTTGTGGGATGCCCTGGAGGAAGTTTCTAAAAAGCCAGTGCGCGAATTTATGCACGCCTGGACCAGCCAATCTGGATATCCAATTGTGCGTGCCGATGTAGACGAAACAGGTGTTACGGTGAGCCAAAAGCGTTTTATACTCAATCCATTGTCAAAGGCAGAAACTACCGAGACATGGCCAGTGCCTTTATTGGCCTCGAGCAAAGAACTACCTGACCGTTTTGATGAACCAAAGCTTACAGTTGCACATAAAGGTCTGGGTCAGCTTAAGCTCAACACTGGCGGTAGCGGCTTCTATCGTACTGTCTATAACGCTTCACATCTACAGGCTCTAGCTGCTCGGATTAAGACTGGCCACTTCGAACCGCTTGACCGACTGGGCATTCTTGCCGATGTCACTGAGGCAGCAAAAGCAGGACTACTGGATGTTACAGAAGTTTTGAGCTTGCTTAGTGCCTATGAGAATGAAGATGATAACGCTGTGTGGGATGTTATGGCTGCCACTCTTGGCAGTATTCGCTTCATTATGGACGATGATACTGTGCGTGAAGCTATGAAACCGTACGTTCGCAAGTTAACTGCTGCGCAAGTTGCCCGTTTAGGCTGGACCATTGAGCCACATGAATCGCACTTCGACCGCTTGCTACGCCCAACTGTTTTAGGCATGGCATCTTCGGCAGACGAGCCAGAAATTGTTGCGTTTGCCAAGGAGCGTTTTGCCGAGATGCACGACCCATCAGAACTAGAAGCTCAAATGAAGATTCCTGGCCGCCGGCCAAGCTTGCGTAATAGTAACCTTGATCCTGACTTACGCGGCGTTGTCTACGGTACTATTGCTCGCACTGGTGGTGAGGCGGAGTTTAATAAGCTTTTGGCTATGCATAACCACACACATTCTAACGAGGAGAAGCTTAACTTGTGCGCCGCACTGACTGGTTTCAAGCAGCCGGAACTTATCGCTCGAACACTAGGGCTAATTAACAGTGACCAAGTTCGCCTGCAAGACGTGGCTTACTGGTTGGCTTACAGCTTCACGAACCGTTATGCTCGCGACGCAACCTGGAAATGGCTCAAGGATAACTGGAAATGGCTTGAAGATAATATGGGCAACGATTTGTCGTTTTACCGCATGCCAATTTATGCCGCCCGCGGTTTTAGTGATGAGTCGTTTATCGCAGACTACAAGAAGTTCTTTGGTAAGGTTTTATCGCCGGCTTTTGAACGAGCCTACAATCAAGGATTAGAAATGATTGAGTGGCAATCTGCCTGGAAGAAGCGCGACTTAAAATTAGTAAAAGCCTTCTTTAAAAACGTTTCCTAGTCACTAATTCTTGTTTGGCCCAAGACTATTTCGTGTAAAGCTGAAGGCTGCTCCACCGATTTCTCGGCAAACTTCTTCGGTCAGCGCTAGTGGACAGTTGTCATTCGCACATCTCGGCATTATGTCTATCTCTGCGTGTTGAATATCGCCAGATAAGGGCTCTATTTCAAATTTGCCATCATATACAATGTCTTCCATTGCGCAGACATCGGCTGGACAATTATTAACAAATAAGGCTCCTGCAATACTAACAAAATGCTCTGAGGCCTCTTGTTGACGTGCGTCATCTATAGGTTTAGGGTGATCCATTGCAATGGATTATACAGAAAGTAAAAATTCTTGAACAGTATAATTCGGCCCTGTCATGCTAATAGCCGATAATGTATATTCGCCATCATACCCACGAAGCGTAACCCAGCTCTCGGCTGCACGCGTCATTTGTTGCAGCTTTTTACTGGTTATATAGTCAAGGCCATCTCCTTGGTAAGAATTTTGACGATATTTTACTTCGACGAAGTGCATTACAGTATCTTTTTGAGCAATAATATCAATCTCGCACCATTTTGTACGCCAATTAAGTTCTATGATACGAAAGCCAAGCGATACTAGGTGCTGTGCCGCAATCTTTTCGGCATGATGGCCAGTGGCGTAATTGGTCATAGTAGAGCCTTGATTGGTTTGTAGCTTTTACGATGATGCCGAGTAACGCCGAACTCACAAAGAGCTTGCTGATGTTTTTTAGTGCCATAGCCGACATTAGTCTCGAAGCCATATTGCGGTAACTCTTGAGCAAGGAGCTCCATGTAGGTATCACGGGCAACCTTGGCGAGAATACTAGCTGCACTGACCCCAGGTACAGTAGCATCGGCCTTTATTAAACACGATGCTTTTGGATTTTCAGGTAGAAAATTGTAGTTACCATCAATAATGATTTGATGATACGTCTGGTTGATTTTTGCGACTGCCCGTTCCATGGCTAGCTTTACAGCTTGAGTTAGGCCGAGCGAATCAACTTCTTCCGCACTAACCCAGCCTAGACCAAAGGCTAAAGCTTGATCCCGTATGTGGCTATCGGCAAGCAATCGTTCTGCTCGCGTCATCACTTTAGAATCCGCCAGTTTCCAAGGTCGGACCTTGGAAACGTCAAAGGTGGGGTCTAGAATGACTGCCCCAGCCACTAGCGGTCCTGCCCAACAGCCTCGCCCTACTTCGTCTATACCCATAACTAACTGCATGGATATAGTATAGCGGGCAATCTAGCTGAGTAGACGAGAAAGTCGTAAGGCAGCGATACCAGCTGCCAGCTGTACATCCCTTAGGTGTGGCGGGCCACCCTCAAAGATTGGAGTTGTTGCTGCGTTGAACCAGAATCCTGCTAGCCAGTGCAACGCTTGTGGGTTTAGCTTATCTATATAGTCGTCTGGAATTATGTAGCCTGAGCGTTCGATATGCGCGAACATGGCACCGAGGTCGATATCGCGGTCGCCCAGATGGGTCCAGTTCCAGTCAACAATTTTTACTTCACCGGTGCTATTATTCCATGCACAGTTATCGCCCCGAATATCAAAGTGGGTAAGTTCAGTCTGCTTGAAGGTGTAGTTGAGGCTTCTTTTTGTGTCATTTGGTATGTCTATCGCTTCAATTGTGGCAACTGCCTGCAAGTTTGAAAGTTTCTGTGCAAGTAGAGCTTGTTTTTCATCAGAATCTGCTAACACTACCCAGCCATTTTCTTTTTGGCTGACCCCAGGTGTGCCAAATAATTCTTTGTCTGCGGGGAGTGTTGGCTTAATCTGCGCAAGCTCATCCATCGCCTGTAAAGTTGCTTGTAAGCGAGCTTCGTGCCAGTCCTCGCTCCAGTCCCATCCGCCAGATGGTAGTAAGGCTTCTAGGCAGAAGCCGCTGTTGTCTTGATTGGTACCCAAGATTTCGGGTATGTGCTCATATCCATGACGTGCTAAAAAGTCATAGACAGCTACTTCTTTTCGCGCCCAAACAGCAGTATTTTGGTGGTGACCAACTTTTACAAACACGGTTTGACCGGACGGAAGAGATAATAGGCCACGTTCGGCATTGCTGTAGCCACCCTCAACTGCTTGCAGCTGCGGTAACTCTGTTTCGATAGTTTTCCAGTCAATCATAGGTATCCTTATATATAAAAAAACCGCTCCTAGGCATTGTACCAGGAGCGGTTTGTTGAAGCTGCGTTGTTTAGGCTTCTTCGTGGGCTGCTTGTGCTGCTGCAACTTTGGCTTCTGCCTCGGCTTCTTCAGCGGCTTTTGCAGCTTCGGCTGCTTCATGCTCTTCGGCGGCTTCTTCTTTAGCGAGTCGTTCTGCTTCGAGGATAGCTGGGTCTTCTGGTACTTCGTTTACATTTTTATCGAAGGCAACTCCAGTAAGGCGAGCTGCTTTACCGGTTCGGCTGCGCATATAGGTGAGGTAGTTACGTCGAACTTTGCTTCGTTTGGTAACTTCTACCTTGACTACAAGTGGTGAGTGAAGCAAGTAGGTCTTTTCAACACCGATACCACTGGCAACGCGTCGTACGGCGATAGTTGAAGTTAAACTATCTTTTTTACCGACACGGATAACAAGGCCTTCAAAGATTTGAATGCGCTCTTTGTTGCCTTCTTTAATTTTCTGATGTACGCGAACAGTGTCACCAGGACGCACGTCTACAACAGCATGTTTTTTATAACGATTTTCGATTTGTCTTAGTACTGATTCCATAACAAAATTACTTTAAAACCTTAGCTTAAAACTTTAATTACCTTACACGTTTTACTTCGTTCACACAAGTATACCATATCTGTTGTTATATTGAAACTAGTTTGTGGCTATAAAGACACGTACAATAGAACATATGAATTTTGGCGAAGAAGCACTCAAGAAACACAAAGAACTCAAGGGAAAGATAGCTGTATCACTTAAGGATAAGCTGGATAGTCAGGATAAATTAAGTACTTACTACACTCCCGGTGTTGCGGCGGTGAGCAGTTATGTTGCGGAGCATCCCGAAGAAGCACGTGATTATACCTGGCTTAACAATAGTGTCGCTGTTATAAGTGATGGGTCTGCTGTACTGGGCCTAGGCAACATTGGTCCGTATGGCGCACTACCAGTTATGGAGGGTAAGGCCATGCTTTTCAAGCACTTTGCTGACATCGATGCCGTACCATTGATATTGAATGTACACACCGCAGACGAAATTGTGGCAACCGTGAGTGCTTTGGCCCCAAGTTTTGGCGGCATTAACTTAGAAGACATCGCCGCACCAATTTGTTTTGAAGTGGAAGAGCGTCTAAAAGCGGAACTGGATATTCCAGTCTTTCATGACGACCAGCACGGAACGGCAATAGTGGTGTTGGCAGGCTTAATCAATGCTATGAAGATTACCGGACGCACTTTGGCCGACTGTAAGATAGTCTGCGTGGGTGCTGGTGCTGCTGGCACGGCAATCATGAAGCTACTGTACTTGTATGCGCAGCCTGATATTCTGGCTGTTGATAGTAAGGGTATTGTTAGTGCTGACCGAACTGACATGAATGATGAAAAGAAAAAGCTCTTAGAGGTAACCAATAAGAATAACGTTAGTGGCAGCTTGGCTGACGCCCTTCGAGGGGCCGATATTTTTATAGGCGTCTCGAAAGCTGGACTATTGTCGATTGACATGGTTAAGACAATGGCTAAAGACCCAATCATATTTGCAATGGCCAATCCGCTACCAGAAATTATGCCTGAAGATGCAAAGGCTGCCGGTGTGGCGATTATGGCAACCGGACGAAGCGACTTCCCTAATCAGGTTAATAACTCGCTGGCCTTTCCAGGTATTTTCCGCGGAGCTCTCGATAATAAAGTCAGTAAGATAACTGATGAGCACAAACTAGCTGCTGCTGAGGTGATTGCCGGGCTCGTAGAAAACCCGACTGCCGAAATGATTATTCCCAGTAATCTTGACGAACGTTTAGTGCCTGAAATCGCAAAAGTCATCGTCTAGAAGACTTATTCGTCGTTTGGTGCGTGCAACTTCTTAAGATTGTGCTTTACGGTGTGGCGTTAAGACGTAGATGCGTTGGTAGCCCATGATGTGACCAAGTGTTTCTCGGACCAGTGGGTTGTCTTGATGTTTACTATAGAAGCGTGCCAATCGGGCTTGACGGCCAGGGCCAGTCGCTTCGGTAGTAACCGCTGGTAGTACATCTGGTCCCGAGACATGTCGTGACCCCTTGGTGTGGGCTACGGTGTCGTAAGCAGCATTAATATCATATCCGGCCGTTTCAAATAGTAAGCGGTGGAACAGAGGCCCACTCAAAATACGGTGTGTTCTGTCGAATAAACCAGTTTCTGGGCGTTGCCGAGCTTGCAAAGCACGACGGCCCTCTATCCAGGTCATGAGCCTGGTCGGGCTGATAATGGGCATAGACACAATAAGCTGATGGTTTGGCGCCCCAACCCGCTGTATCTCTTGCATGCTTTGTACGGCTTCGGTAGGCGTTAGATGTTCGATAATATCTAGGGCTAAAACGTGCGTAAACGCATCATCTCTAAAAGGTAAGCAAACGGCATCGGCCTGTACAGGCATTGCCCAGCGGTTTGAAAGAGAGGCATTGCTGGCAATATCGAGCCCTACCATCGTAGTTGAAGGAACTAGTCGCTGGTTATAATTTACGACACCGTCGCTGGCTCCGATATCAAGAACTGCTTCAGGATTAGCCTGAGCTAATATTGCCTCTACGGTATTGTAGACTGAGTTGTCGGCTCGGGCATCAATAGGAGCACTAACGGTATAAACACTCTCGCCGGAAGCTGTCAGATTTGCGCTCATCCGACCATACTATAGTACATACGCTTCAGGCGCAATCATAAGCGGATATGATTAGAATGGTGTCACGTGCTGAATATTACTAGCCTATTACTGAGTCTTTTTATTTATCTAATTATTAACCCAAAACGCGGAAGACTTCTTCGATAGTGGTTTCGCCTTTGAGGAGCCGTAATACGGCATTGTGCAACATGGTTAACATGCCACCTTGTACTGCTGCCGTCTCTAACTTTTGAGTTGTAATTTCGCTCGAAGGACGGGTTAATAGGTCGCGTAAGGTGTCGCCCATGATGAGCTGTTCGCGTAGTGCAATTTGGCCTTTGAAACCAAATGGATTGTTGGCCGAAGACCCAGCTTTGTATAGTGTTACTCCAGCAAGAGTAGGCTTTGGTATCTGAGGTGGGAAGGTATCGACGATTGCCTGTAATCTGGCGATGGTGTTTTGGTCGGGTTGGTAGGCAACTTTGCTGGCGTCGTCGAGGCGGCGGACCAGGCGCTGAGCCATAATGAGCCGAATTGCAGAAGTGAATAATGGATTTTGGCCGATAATATCAACCATTCGTGTTAGTGCGGCCGCTGCCGAACTAGCGTGGAACGTTGAAAGAACCAGGTGGCCGGTCAGTGAGGCTTGTAGCGCTGTGCGAGCTGTATCGTTATCACGAATCTCGCCTACCATAACTACGTCGGGGTCTAGACGTAGTACAGCACGTAGATTATCGGCAAAGTGGCTTTCTTCACTCGATTTACTATTGACTGACACTTGAGTAATACCATCGAACTGGTATTCGACAGGGTCTTCGATGGTGATTATTTTTCGGGTATCGGTGTTAAGTGTATTGAGCATAGAGTAAAGCGTAGTCGTTTTACCAGAACCAGTCGGACCAACGGCTAATACTAATCCGCTCGGTTTGCGGATGATTGCATCTACGATACCCCGCTCTTGTTCATTCAGACCCAAACGGTCTAGGCTGTACATATCCGCTTTCATGTTGAATAAGCGCATGACAATATCCATGCCGTGTATTGCTGGCACTGTTTCGACGCGAAGATTGACATCGACAACCGATTTATCAGCCATGGTCACCTTTTGCGTGATATGTCCTTGCTGTGCTTCGTTGGCAGCTGTCGAGACATTGGCATTGCTAGCAATTGCAGCAGTAAGCATACGACTGCGATCGTGACTAATACGAGCAATGGGGTGTAAAACTCCGTCGATACGGAAGCGAATTCGTACACCATCTACTTGATTCTCTACATGGATATCGGAAGCAGAAAGCTTGTGTGCTTGGTCTGTCAGATAGGCTAGCATGTCATCTGCTCGCACCTGGTCTAGAGTGGCAGAAACTTGCGAAACTAACGTTGCCTGTGACGCTTGGCTGCCATTAATGGTTATATCTTGATAGACCACTTGCTTGGGTGGGTCGTAAAGTTTCATATAATCGCGGTAGCCAGTATCGGAAATAAGAGTATAGCTGAGGCGCTGATCGAGAAAACGCTGGGTCAGCGCATTCATAGTCTGTTGAGAGGTGGTTGTGGTGATACCAAGTAGGACTTTGTTTTGAGTCACATCGAGCGGTACAACACGTAACGAATACAGCTCTTCTTTTGGCAGAAAGTCCTTAAACAGGGGTTTTTCGCCTGGCTGCGACGTGTCGGTATAAGTCAGCCCTAATAGCCGCGCACGACGTTCGGTGGACTGCTCTTCGGTGAGTCGGATATCTTGTGACATTACAATCTAGTATAGCCTAAAAGCATAAGTAAGATGAAGGGCCTAGAGGTTATCATGCAAGAAATTGGTTGTTTTTGGCTATAATACATCTGATGAACGACATTATCGTAATAGCGCACAATATGCGTAGCACTCATAACGTAGGTTCTTTGCTGCGCACTGCAGAGGGTCTGGGCGTTACCAAAGTGTATTTAACAGGCTATACGCCGCACCCCGAATATGCTGCTGATACGCGGTTACCCCATATTGCAGCCAAGCTGGCAAAGCAGATAAACAAGACGGCGCTTAATGCTGAGCAGTCTATTGAATGGGAGTTTACTGAAGATATCTCGCCAGTAATCGGAGCATTGAAAAAAGATGGCTATGCAATCTATGGATTGGAGCAGACAGCCGAATCTATAGCATTGCCCGACTTTCAAGTACCGACTAAACTAGTATTGATTTTAGGTCGAGAGGTAGAGGGTATTGAGCCTGAAGTGTTAGCCCTATGCGACGGAGCACTAGAAATACCGATGTTCGGCAACAAGGAATCATTTAATGTAGTTCAGGCGGCAGCTATGGCGCTATACCATTGTCGATTCATGATTGGCTAGTGCTGGCTCAGATGGCTATGCCTCCAGGCGCTTATGGTTTACAATAAACAGTAACATGCCTGGCACCAAAAAAACTCATGCCGCACATCGGAAGCGACATGGACACCACCAAAAACGCACCAACCATTTCTTGAACGTTTACAAGCCATTCTTACCGTTCCTTTTGCTTGCACTTATGGCCGGTATAGTGGTTACAACCCGGTTTGCAAATAAACCTACAACACACAGTTCTGAAAGTACTTTATCACCTCAGACACAGGTGTTGGCTTATGCCACGGGAGTCTCACCTAATGGGCTGCTAAACGGCACCAACCAACGGCGTGCTGCTGTAGGCCAAAGTGCGCTGAGTATTAATGACAAGCTCACTCAGGCAGCTCAGGCTAAAGCTAATGACATGATTAGCCGTAATTACTGGTCACACAATACCCCAGATGGTACGCCGCCATGGGCTTTTATTACCAATGCGGGATATAGCTATAGTCGTGCAGGTGAAAACCTGGCATGTGGCTTTGATGATAGCCCCTCAGTAATTACTGGCTGGTACAACAGTCCGTCGCATCGCGACAACATGCTAACTCCACAGTACACCGATGTTGGTTTTGGTATTGCTAATGGATCAGCTTACAGCTGTGGCGACTTCGGGCCCAGTGAGCAAACTGTCATTGTCGCCATGTATGGTACTCCATATACTCCAGCTGCAAATCAACCCGCACCGCAGCAGCAGACTGTCATTGAACTGCCTCAACCTTCGCAACCAGCAGTTAATGCTCAAGAGACAACGACTGGAACTAATGGCCAAGATAAAAAACATTCCGTTATTTTGCTGGTTACTGATAGTCAAGGCAAGGCAGCGCCAGGGGTTTCGGTGACTCTACATTCTGACCCTCAAACGGGAATCACTGACAAGAATGGCCAAGTTACGTTTAGTAATGTTTCTACAGGCAAGCATACGATAATAATCGAAGTAAGTGGTGCAAAGTCTGAAATTCCAATCGACCTTACAAACGAGGCAGCTGAATTTAAGAAGACAGTCGCAAAACCAGAATTGACGAGCAATAAAGTGATCTTGAACGCGGATGGTACTTTGCCCGTGGTCGCTCCACAATCAGTTAATCGTTTCGCTATCTTGACATCCGGCCGAGCTATGTGGGCCCTGTGGCTGCTTATCCTAGCGGTGATTATTGGTGGAGCTTATATGTTAGTGAAGCACAGTATCGCGGCTCATCGATTCTTTGTACGTGGTGAAAGGTATATCTTACGACATAAATATGTCGACGCCGCTGTTGTGCTGTTGCTGATTGCACTCTATTTTTTGACGCGAACCGTCGGCAGTATTCTTTAGCTACTCGTATCTAATTAAGTTTAATGTTGGATTCACCAACAAGAGCCACGAGCGATTGATGGACTGTATCGTTATGACCGATTTGCATCGGTAGTTTAACAACCTGCCGGTTGTCGCCATCGCCTAAGACGAGGACTACCTCTGTACTTCCAGAATTCTGATCAATGACTGATTTGAGCTGCATCAGGGTTTGCTGGTCGCTGCTGTTGGCAAGCTTTATATATAGGCGTGGATTTTGACCCAGTTCGTCACTTGGTTTCTTAGCTTCGGCCTTTTTCTTGGTGCCTGCCTTTTTGGGTACCTTTTGTTTTTTCATGCTGGGCATGTAGTTTTTTGCTTCACCATGAGTTACTTCCCTGGCCGAGTCGACCAGCACCTTAACCTCGCTTGACACTTTGCCGTCACGATCTTCGCCGGATATCTTCCCGGTTACTGTTACGACCGTGTCGCGTTGCCATAAGTTGGTGCTTTCGGCATATACCCGGGGGAATAGGATTAACTCAAGCTCGGCATTTTCGTCGGCGATTTGCACAAAGGCCATTTTCTGACCATTTTTCGTGGTGATTTCACGGGAATCTAAGATTACACCCCCCACGGTGACTGCTTTGTTATGTAGGTCGGGAGTTAATTCCTTGATGGGCACCGTTTGTTCTGATAGCCACACCTTGTAATCTTCTAAGGGGTGTTGCGAAAGGTATAGGCCGAGCAGTTCCCGCTCCCACTGTAACTGCTCTCGCATAACAGGTTCGCCTGTTAGTTCTGCCAATTTTAACTTTGGCTTAACTTGTTCATCGGCTTCTATCGCGTCGCCAAACAAGTCAATTTGCCCGCTGGCCTTCTCTTTTTGAATACGGCTACCATACGCTAGTAAGACATCGAGGTTTTCGAGTAATTGGGCGCGTGTACCGAATCTGTCTAGGGCACCAGTTTTGATAAGACTTTCTAGCGCTTTGCGGTTGACGATACGTACGCTTACCCGCTCAAAGAAGTCTTCGAGACTGGCAAACGGACTTTCGGTACGGGCTCGCAGTATTTCTTCGACTGCTGCAGTGCCGACATTCTTAATAGCGGCCATGCCGAATCGTACTTGATGATTTTCGGGCACCACAGCAAATTCAACAAACGATTCGTTAACGTCAGGAGCAAGTACTTTGATGCCCATGTTATTACACTCAGTAATTTCAATCGCTAAGCGGTCGATGTCATCATAGTCACTGGTCATTAGGGCAGCCATAAAGCTCTCAGGGTAATGTGCCTTGAGATAGGCAGTCTGGTAGGCGATAAGTCCGTAGCATGCTGAGTGACTCTTGTTAAAACAGTAATCAGCGAAGGCTTCAAGCTGAGCCCAGAATTTCTCTGCAAAACTCTTTGGTACTTTGCTGTTCTCGACCATGCCGTCGATGAAGGCAACTTTCATTTTAGCCATTGTTTCGCGCTGTTTTTTACCGATAGCTTTGCGCAGGGTATCGGCTTGACCACCGGTGAAGCCACACATATCTTTACTGATCTGCATAAACTGCTCTTGGTAGACCAAAATACCATACGTCCCAGATAACGCTGCACGTAAACCCTCGTGTTCATACGTTACCTCTTTGAGGCCGTGCTTACGAGCAATGAAGTCATCGATAAACTGCATTGGCCCGGGGCGATATAAAGCTACCATTGCAATGATATCGTCGAAGACCGTTGGTTTGAGTTCACGCAAATAGCGTTTCATGCCTGCAGATTCTAGCTGGAATACTCCTGTGGTGTCACCTCGTTGCAGTAGTTCAAACGTTTTTTTATCGTCGAGCGGGATGGTCGAAATATCGATGTCGATATCGTACACGCGTTTAATAATGCGAAGCGCGTTCTTAATGATGGTCAAGTTAGACAAGCCCAAGAAGTCCATCTTCAATAGGCCCAGCTCTTCGACTGGGCCCATAGAATACTGCGTTGAAACCACGCCTTTTTGGGCCATTTCTAGCGGTGCAAACTTTACAATTTCGTCAGGAGCAATTACTACACCGGCAGCATGGATACCGTGGCTCCGGATAGTACCTTCCATTTGTACAGCCAGATCGAAAATTCGCTTACTTTGTTCACTCGATTCGTACTCGGCTTTTAAGTCTTGGTCTTTAACCAGCGATGTTGCCAGTGGGATATGTCGACCCTGCACAGGTGGCGGAATCATTTTAGACAGTCGGTCGGCTTCGGCGTACGGTACTTGCAGAACTCGAGCGACATCGCGAACCGCATTGCGTGCTGCCATACGGCCAAACGTCACTATGTTAGCCACTCGCTCTTTGCCATATTTCTGTACGCAGTACTGGATAACCTCATCACGGCGAGTGTCTTGGATGTCGATATCGACGTCTGGCATGCTGATACGGTCGGGATTTAGAAAACGCTCGAACAGCAAGTCGTACTTGATTGGATCAAGTTCTGTTATACGCATGGCATAGGCAATGATAGAACCAGCCGCCGAGCCGCGCCCCGGACCAAAGACAATCCCCTGGCCTTTACCCCAGTTAATAAAATCTGCAACAATCAAGAAATAGCCGTTGAAGCCCATATCTTGAATCACCGATAATTCGTATTCAGCACGAACGAGAATATCGTTAGGCAAGGTTTTTTTGGCGAGTGGAATAGTTAATTTTGCGGCATCCGCTTGATTCACATCACCGTAGCGCCAGGCGAGGCCCTGATAGACAAGTGTATGCAAGTGCGATGCCTCAGACTCACCCTTGGGCACTGGGAACTTCGGAATGAGTATTTGCCCTAGCTGGATATCCACGTGGCAGCGGTCAGCAATTGCTTTGGTGTTAGTGATTACCTCTGGGTGTTCATCGCCCCAACGAGCGATGATTTCGTTTGGGTCGGTTACATGAAGCTCGAATTCTTTCAGGCTCATTCGCTTCTCGTCACTCAAGAACGATCCAGTTTGCACACAAAGCAGTAGCTCATGTGCCTCTTGGTCGGCATGGGTTAAATAGTGTGCGTCACAGGTTAGCGCACACGGAATATCGAGTTCTTTGGCAAGTTTGAATGTCTGTTCGGTAACGCCAACTTGCTCCTGCCAAACACTTTGGTGATTCGGATGGCCATGATCTTGTACCTCGAAATAATAGCGGTCACCAAAGACAGACTTGTACCACTCGGCAGTTTTCTTGGCTTTATCGTATTGACCGTTACGCAAAGCATCGCCGATTTCACCACCAATACAACCGCTCAGCACAATGATGCCTTCATTATATTTTTCGAGTAGCTCATGGTCGACACGTGGCTTGTAGTAGAAACCATCTAGGTTAGCAATACTACTCAGGCGCATCAAATTCTCGTAGCCGGTATTATTCATGGCTAGCAGAATTAGGTGGAATGGTGTTTTATCTTTCGAAGGGTCCCGGTCGGTATGACCGCGAGGGGCAACATAGGTCTCCATACCGATAACTGGTTTTATCTTGGCAGCATTAGCGGTCTTGTAGAATTCAATTGCGCCCGACATTGTACCGTGATCGGTGATGGCTACAGCTTCCATGCCAATATTACTTACATATTCCATAAGCGCTGGCACTTTTGTTAGGCCATCAAGCAGACTGTACTGCGTATGGTTGTGCAGGTGAACGTAATCGGCTGGCGTTAATTTAGTCTTGGTTGCCATTCGGCAGGCCCCTACCCCGTCGTTAGATATCTATAACCATTATATAGAAAAAGTCCCCACAGATGTTGTGGGGACCATTTAATTACAACGCTTTCGGTAATCCGGTAAATGACTATCTGAGAGGGGTAATTACTTACTTTTCAATAAAAGACTTCAGGTGGCCGACGGCTTCGTTAACGTCTTTTATGGCTTTTTTTAAGTCTTTGTCTTCGGCGTCACCATCGTGAAGAGCGGTGAGCATTTCGCGAGCTTTTTCTTTTGCCGAAACTGCTTTGTCTACTGCTTTATCGAACTCGGGCTTGTGCTCGTCTTTGAGCTTACCACCGAAGTTCTTGGCTTTATCTATGTATTTGTTAACTTCGCTATGTAACTGCTTGAGTTCTTTTTCGGCATCACGCTTTGCCTTGACAGCAGTGTTCTTAACATCGTCTCGGGTTTCTTTACCACTCTTCGGAGCTGTCAAAATACCTGCTAAGTAACCTACGGCTCCAGCGATGGCAGCACCTACGGCATATTTTTTGGTATCTTTATTCATCATAACCTCATTTCTTCTTATTATCTCTTACGGTATGGACTATATTTGATAGCAGTTTTGCAAGAGCGGCCGGACCAGCACTTTGCTGAAAGAATGCAGTTACAGATTCAGCTTTATCGGCAATTTGCTCGGCTTTCTCAGTAATCCGACGAATGTGCTTCATTACTTTAATAATAAGTATAGCGGCAATAATGCTTAGAATTAAGAAGATTGCTAGGCATGAAGCCAAAATAATAAGGATGATTTGTTGGGTTGTTCCTAAATCCATACTTCTTATTATACCCTTGTGGTCTTAGCCTACAAGGGTCTTAAGGTATTCCGTGAATTCGTCGCGCAAATCTTCACGCTTTAATGCCATGTCGACCACTGTTTTGAGATACTCTAATTTGTTGCCAGTGTCGTAATATCGAGCATTTTGAAGCTTGAAGGCCAGAATTTCACTACCCTCTGCAATCGCAGCTCGCATTGCAGGTTGAATCTGGAATTCCGACCCGTCTTCGAGTTCTGTTAAGGATTTATGCAAGTGTCCAAAAATATCTGGTGTAAGTAGATACCCACCAACATTAGCCAAAGTGCTTGGAGCATCGGCCCTGCCGGGCTTCTCGACAATGGTGGTCATTTGTATGATGCCCGGGCTTTTCTCTTCACCGGCGACAACACCGTAGCGGCTGAAGTCTTCGTCTTTGGTGAGTTCGATGCACGGCAACACGCTCGCACCGGTGGCTTGGTGTAGGTCAATCATCTGCTTAAAGCGCGAGGGTTCTGCGTCGATAAAATCATCGGCATAGGTGTAGATAAACGGCTCATCACCGATAAGATGCTCGCAGTTAAGTATAGGCGTAGCGTTACCATACGGACCCTTTTGGCGAACATAGACAAAGTTGGCCATATCAGAAATCTTTTTTGTTGCCTCAAGCAGTTCAAGCTTGCCGCCTTGGCGCAAATTGGCTCGCAAGTCAGCACTCATGTAGTCGAAGTGATCTT
Source organism: uncultured Candidatus Saccharibacteria bacterium (assembly GCA_964409615.1). Lineage (GTDB taxonomy): Bacteria > Patescibacteriota > Saccharimonadia > Saccharimonadales > AWTP1-31 > AWTP1-31. The sequence goes on from CAYPDT010000004.1 coordinate 48,275, forward strand.
CTATGGAGCGTTTGTGATAGCCCGTGACGATAACAATATCTTCAATTCCTGCCGCTACTAACTCTTCGACAATGTATTGAATAATTGGTTTGTCGACCAATGGCAGCATCTCTTTGGGAAGCGCTTTAGTCTGTGGAAGAAAGCGGGTGCCAAACCCGGCGGCTGCGATGACAGCTTTTCGTACAGGCATACTTTGCATGCTTATAGCATAGCAGACATTTATGAAAGATGCTTTTTGAGCAGTTCTTGTGCTAGCCCTGGGTTAGCTTTGCCCAGACTCGCTTTCATAACTTGTCCTACCAAGAAGCCTATGGCCTTCATTTCGCCATTGCGAACATCTTCGGCGGCCTGGGGATTGGCGGTGATGACATCGATGACAATCTTATCAATTTCCCCTGAATCTGATACCTGAATAAACCCTTGCTCGTCGGCATACTTCTCGATATTTGAAGGGAGCGTATCATGCGCTAGTAGTTCTTGAATTAATAATTTAGCATTACTTGAACTAAGTTTGTTGGCTGTAACGAGGTTATTTATAGCATCATATAGCGTAGCTCTTTGGCTATTATCCAGCGCTACCACAGTATCTTCGTTATCGCGGAACGGTATTTCGATGTTTACAAACCAGTTAGCCAGTTGTTTGGCATAATCTTTATCAGCGATATTTGCTTCGAGCATTTCGAGGTATGACACATCGCTGCGAGCAACCTCGGCATCGATGAGGATATCGGTCTGACTAACACTCAAGCCGAGACTACCAAGTTTATTACGCCATTCACCTGGCAGAATAGGCATTGTTTTTTTGATGGCATCAATAAACTCTTGGTTAAGTTCTACAGGAGGTATATCGGGCTCAGGCATATAGCGGTAGTCGTGTGCTTGTTCTTTGCCTCGCTGACTAATAGTCTTTTGCTTAGCATCATCCCAGCCTCGTGTCTCTTGTGTAATGGACTGGCCCTTTTCGAGTAGTTCTATTTGGCGGTTAATCTCGAACTCGGCAGCTTTTTCAACACTGCGGAATGAGTTGAGGTTTTTTGTCTCTGTGCGAGTGCCAAGCTCGTCTGTTTTGCTTACACTAACATTTACGTCAAAACGCATGTTGCCCTGGAATAAGTCTGCCTCTGATACATCGGCATACTTCATAAGCAAATACAACTCATGAGCATACGCTCGTGCTTCTGCTGGGCTGTGGATGTCTGGTTCGGAGACAATTTCTAGTAGTGGTGTGCCGGCCCGGTTGAGGTCTACCAGTGAGTAATCTGCGCCATTTGGGTGCGAGCTTTTACCGGCATCTGCCTCTAGATGGGCGCGAGTAATTTTAACCGCCTTTTTTTGACCATCAACGTAAATATCGATACTACCACCTAAGACAATAGGTTGGTAAAACTGGGTAATTTGATAGCCCAGTGGTAAGTCCGGGTAAAAATAGTGTTTGCGATCGAAGGTACTGAAGGTAGATGGCTGCGAACCGAGTGCAAAGGCGGCTTTGCTGGCTAGTTCTACAGCATGTTTGTTGAGCACTGGCAAAGCACCAGGCATGCCCAAACAGATATGACTTATGAGGGTGTTTGGCTCTGCATCGCGCGCATCATTACCAACGGCGGCAAATAATTTTGTGTTGGTCTTGAGCTGTACATGGCATTCTATACCAATTGTTACAGTGTATTGTTTGCGAGTAGCTTCGGTAATCATAATGTAATTTGGAAATCAGCACATATATGCTGTTTTATTCCAATGCTCCTAGGTCGCGCAAAGCTTGTCGTACGCCAACAAGTGATTTCTTGACGTCGGTTTCTTTAAGTTTACCGTATGATTCATCGAGTAATTTCTTAGCCATGTTGTGAGCAAACCATACGCTATCATTATCTGTTAAGAGTTTTTGTGCTTCGACAAGTCGCTCGCCCATGCTTTTGCCCTTGAGGCGTTTTTTGCGTAGTGCTTCATCTAACAGTTTGTCGGCATTAATAACAGCCAGTGCCCAGGTGTCTTTGCTCTTACAGAACTTCTGTAGTTCAGTCCATTGCTCTTTGAATTTAGCTGGTTTGATTCGATTGCGGCGAGGTAATAATTTTAGTTTCATTGTGTTTCCTTTGAGAGGGGTGAGGTGCCGTCTTGTGCCTGTTTTGTTAGAAGTGCTTGGGCAGCTGCGCCGACGCTTAATAATATTCTATCAGCTTTTTGAGGAGCCATGATTTGTAATCCAACAGGTAGCCCGTTGGCACTACCAGCAGGAATAACCAACGATGGAATACCCACGAGGCTCGGGCCAACTGTCATAACATCTGCTAAATACATCTGGAGGGGGTCATCGCTATTCTGACCAATCTTGAAGGCGGTGGTTGGAGCTGTGGGGCCAATCAAGAAGTCTACTTTAGTGAATGTGTCGGCGAATTCGTTGATAATTTTAGTCCGGACCGTCTGCGCTTGGTTGTAGTAGGCGTCGTAGTAGCCGCTGCTCAGCACGTAGGCTCCCATCATGATGCGCCGCTTTGCTTCTGCTCCAAAACCCTGTGTGCGTGACTGTGTGTAGCTAGTGTCAAGGTTGGTTGCATCAGGGGCACTATACCCAAAGCGCTGACCGTCGTATCGACTAAGGTTACTGCTAATTTCTGCAGGCACTACAATGTAGTAGACACCCAGCGAGTATTCTAGGCTTGGTAATGATACTTCTACTATTTCAGCACCAGCATTTTTGAGTGACTCTATAGATTTTTCGATGACTGCTTTAACGCCAGAATCTATGCCTTCACCCATGTACTCTTTAATGATTCCAATTTTTTTGCCCTGTAGGCTGGTTAATTTTTCCGAAACGTCGAGGGTGTAACCGGCTTCGTCACGTGCAATGGTTGTGCTATCTAGTTCATCTTTGCCGGCCATAATATCAAGCACATAGGCTGCGTCTTCGACAGTACGGGTAAGTGGGCCAATAGTATCTGTACTGCTTGCCATAGCAATCACACCAGAGCGTGATACCAGGCCGTAGGTGGGCTTATAGCCAACGCAACCAGTGAAACTAGCCGGTAGTCGAATTGAGCCGCCTGTATCGGTACCGAGTGCAAATGGTGCCATACCCAGTACGACCGCCGCAGCCGACCCGCCAGAAGATCCGCCAGGGACACGGGTTTTATCATGAGGGTTTTTGGTGGTAAAGAAGTCGCTGTTTTCGGTGCTAGAACCGTGGGCGAACGCATCTAGATTGGCTTTTGCAACGCAGATTGCACCTTCGGCCTCCAGTCGTTCGATTGCAGTAGACTGATATGGTGCTTCGAAGCCCTTAAGAATATTGCTTGCAGCCGTTGTATCAGCCCCGAACACCAGGAAGTTATCTTTGGCGATGAACGGTACTCCGGCAAGTCGACCAACCTGCGAACCATCGGCAATTAGCTTATCAATCTCCTGGGCTCGTGCTCGCGCACGCTCAGCTGTGGTAGCAATGATTGCTTGGAAGTCTGCTTGCTCGGCGATGATAGTTAGAGATTTCTCTACCAAAGAAACGGCGCTTGTTTTACCTGACTGAACCTGACTGGCCAAGTCGGCGATAGCAGGCCAAGTAGTATTTGCACTAGCCATTACAGCACCCGCCTAACTTTAATAGTGTTGCCCTTGCGGTCAGGTACATTGTGCAGTAGCGCTTGTTGACTAGCTTGATAAGGGATAATGTCGTCGTTGCGCATAACATTTACCAACCCCGTTACTTGGGTGGTAGGCTTTAGCCCACTAACATCTACTTCGGAAAGTTTTTCCACATAGCCTAAAATATCTGCAAGCTCGTGTTGGAACTTAACAATTTCTTCTTCTGTTAGCTCCAACTTTGCAAGTCGGGCCAATTGTAATACATCGTCACGTGTGAGGTTCGCCATTTACCGTCTAGTTTATCACGGTTAGCCGGTTAATATCCAGCGTGCAACAATATCGCGCAAGCGCATATATTCTGCTTCGTCATACTGCATATTGGCAATACAGAAGCGTTTGCCGGAGATGTTTGTACAAAACATACTGTCTTGCATATCACCTGCATCATGCAAAAAGAAACAATTGGTGATACGGCTCGACCACGAAACACCGAAACTATTCGAACATTCTCCGCTATCTTCTACCCTGATGCAAAATACTAAATCACGGCTTCGTTGACTGGCGGCGACGAACTCACAACCTCCTACACCATCTGAAAACAGAATATTTTTACTACGTCGTATATCCTGTGATCGAAAGACATTTTCTGACATCTCGATGTTATCTGATTCAGAAACATTTATGCTGTCGTTCATCCGTTCGGTAGTGGTAAAGTTTATTTCATTCCATGCACCCATAATGTCTTCGATAGAATTGAGCTTTCGTGCTGGGCGTAGCCAGTCGGTGGCTTCACTGGCACCGGCGATTTCGAGACCACGAGCATGCTCCATCTTCATAAATTTGACTGGATTTGTCGATGACGCCCAGGTGAGCTGATTGTCGTATGCATCGGTTACTTGCTGCGGCAAACGGATATCAAAGGTGAATTTTTGCATGAACTGTTCAAGAGAAAGCGGGTTTTTAAAACCAAACACTTGGCCTACGATTTTATCAAGTACTTCTTGCGCTTCACGATGTGTCATTATTGGTCCTTTCGCTTAAGTTTGGCACGGCTAGATGAATGTGCCGCTAACAGGTCTTTTACATTCATGACGCGTTTTGATAGGCGGTCATCATGCAGGTCTGTAGTGCTACGCTGGGCAAGTTGCTCGACGAATTCTCGAGAAAATTCAATCGGCTTTTCGATAATTTTGCCACCTTCAACAAATTTATCAGGCAAGACTGGCATGAGTGACGCTTCTTTAGCATGTCGCTTAGTAGAATGCGGTGCATCGACGGTTCTTGCCTTGACGCAGGGTATGACTTGACCATTAGCAACAACGCGCACTAAGCACTCTCGGGGATGTAGTTCGGTCATAATCTTAACCTTAATATCTGCCTCTTTTAGCCCTTTGGCGTGTTCGGCTGTGACTAGTTCTTGTGGCAGTTCAATGTTTAGGTTGCCCTCCAGGGCACGGGCATCTTCTTCCGAAACTTTAAAAGCATAGTAGTTAAAAACATTGGCAAATATTGCATCCCGTAGGTCTTTGTCTACCTGGCCAAAATACTGTTGTGTAAGTATGACGGTTAAATTAAATTTGCGTGCCTCGGCTAGAATCTGTGCCAGTGCTGGGTTTTGCACCACAGACACCTCATCTATAACCAAGATTATTTTCTGGTTAAATGCTCGGGCCTGAGCTAAGAGGAAAATCTGCTGGATAAGTAGACCGGCAACCGTTTTGACAACTTTCTCGCCCATGCTTACCTTGTTCAGCGAAAAAACTGTTAAGAAATTATCTTGAATGGTTTTTGCTAATGAAGACTCGCTCTCGCCGACCAATGATGGTTGTAGTTGCATTTCGTCGACCATTGATATGAGTGGCAGGACTGTCGTGTCATAGTTATGGGTACGGATTTCATTGTAGTCAGCACCAAAGAATTTAACGATGTTGTCTGGTACATATCCTTTGACATGCTCTACGATTTGATTGCGATACTCAATTTCCATTAAGAAGCGTCGAAGATTCTGCAATGACATTGTTTGAGCCGTCATCAAGATAAATAAACTAAAGCGCAGTAATCTATCGAGACGAGGGTTGTATTGCTCGCCTAGTAGTGACTTAAATAAGGTTGCGGTTAACTCAGTGGCTGCCGTTAAGTCGGCACTGGCATCTGGGAACAGCTCGGTGCTGTCTTCTTTGCCAAAATTCACTACTTTCATATCATCAATGTGGCCGAAGTCTTCGGCAATCGAAGCATGCGGGTCGATGACTACCACCCGATAGTTCATCTTCAATGCTGTTGTAGCCAGCCGGTCTACGAGTAGACTAATAAGTTTGGATTTACCACTACCGCTCGCACCAACAATGAAAGAGTGTTTATCGAAATCGTACGAGGTTAGCGGCAAAAAGTAATTCGATGGCCGATACGGAAAGGTGTCTACTTCGAATAGAGCGTTTACATTATCGCTCTGCATAAGGTGGAGAGCCTTTTGAATATCAAGATACTTTGGTTCTTTGCGGCGAAGATATTTGGTGTTTGCCAGGAAATCAATTGCCAGTAAATGAGACGGCAACATCAGCAGTGTTTTTTTGGCCAGACTATGCTGGCCAGCAGTGTTTTTAAAGAAGAATCGTAATTTAACGTGGGCCTTCTGAATATTAACTGTACGAATGGTGAATTCGGCAACTTCGAGCTCTTTTTTACGCTTAACTTGGTATTTTTCTTTTAGATCAAGCAGATTGCCGCCGCCAACATACTGTATGAAGCGCTCAGCCGATAAGACCTTAGGTAGCGAAATTGCATCGTGGTCTACTGGCCGGAGCACGACCCCCTCGAGATTATTAGATAGTAGGCCTACGTCTTTATTAACACCAACATAATAGCGAACGGTATTATCGTGTATTGTGACCAGTAGTTTCCAGCTTTTCAGAAATCCAATATACTGCGAAATGCCTAGCACAATACTGTTCCAGGCGTCGGTATCAAGCGCATCTTTAAGAAGGTACAACTCGAACCAGTACTCAAATCCTTGAGTGCGTTTGTTTTGCATACCTTAAGTATATCGCATACTTTACAAAGTATGTGCTTAAGGTTTACTATGAGGTAAAGTTCGCTAACTTGGAAACAAACAATGCGTGCAGTAGCAACTGGTTTTACAGAAGCAGTTGGAGGTAATCTTACCTCAGAAACACCTGGCCCTCGTCTTGATGACGAGGGTTTTTGTTTACCGAACAACGCAGCATATGCAGCACAGCAACAAGCATTATCTGATTTAGAGCACTATCCGGTGCGGGTTGTAGAGCGAACTCTGCATGATGACCTAGGTGAAACATCCTATGCCCGCTTTACTCAAGAGCGGGTAAGGTTCAGTGATGGAGCGGTACGATTACTGAGTCGTGCCGAGCCTAAACGGCGATACTTCGGCAAGGAACATATCAGCCCCTTCCCTATCTCTGATGGTGATGCTTTATTTACAGGACCGAATGGCGTTAACAATGATTTGTTAGATGCCTACGCAAAGCTAGGCTATCCAGTAGAGTGGCTACACCACCAGGGGCGACATACGTTATTGCCGCTTAGTCGCAAGCGAATGCTAACCATGATGCACTTTTTATCGACAAAAAGTGTCGGCAGGTCTGCACATCATGATCACGCATTGTTTGATGACCTAGACCGTCGTACTGGAATTGCCTATGACACAAGTGAGGTATTGCGGGACGGTTTCTCACGAAGTGCTATGTCGGGCGAAGCTTTTGTGGCGCTTGCTCCACTGTACAAACGCGCTGTACTGTACAGCGACTTGACTGCAAAATGTTTCGCTGAAGGTTATGACACGCTTGGCAACGTGAAAGCCATGGTTCGCCAAGGTCCCAAGGAAGCATTGGGGCTTGGCCGTCTGGTCCAAGAAACTGTACGCCGTGAACTTGCTGGTGAACGCGGTGCTGTATTAAAGATGGCCGGCACGTTCGATGTACATCCATTGAACGTGGCCCACGAGATTGCCTGGATTCGACCTCTGATTAATGGTGATAGCGGTGTGTATTCTCGAGCCATCCCACTCGAAACAGTTGGAGTGCGTGGTTTTTTGACACAAGATGATATGTCGCAGTATGCAGCCCATTTATTAATACACGCCAGTCACCCGAATTTGGCCTTGGTACAGGATGAAGGTACGCACGTGGAGGGCGTGACTCAAGAGATGCTCCGTAAAAAAGTTGAACGCTTTAGCCGAGTGATGGATTTTATGAAAGCACACGACATGACCTTATCTGGCCTACAACCAACTGACTTTTTAGAGCCGACGCAAGATTACTGGATTGCTGGACAAGATTATCTTGTCGCAGCTTAATCCACCTCTATTCCACAGCTATTACGCACGCATAACCTGTCGGGTCCTGCCAGTCGGTCCGCCCCTCCTTCGCTCGCTTACGCTCGCCTCCGGGGGAGCTGCCCCGCCTCCTGTCACCCAACAGGATGCGTGCTTGCTAGCTATGACTTTGATTTTATGTCGTCTATGATGTCGCGGAGTTCGGCAGCCTTTTCGAACTCTAAGTTAGCTGCTGCCATATCCATTTGTGCGCTCAAATCTTTTATAAGGTGGGCATACTCTTCTTTTGGAATCTTCTTCAAGTTGAGTTTTGCCTTCTTAGCTTCTTCTGGGAGATCAGGGTTCATACCTTCGGCAATTTGCGACGAAACACCCATCGGTGTTATGCCGTGCTCGGTGTTATAGGCTTCTTGAATTTTGCGACGACGTAATGTTTCGTCCATAGTACGCTTCATGCTGCCGGTTATATTGTCGGCATACATAATCACGTGCCCGTCTTTGTGACGTGCGGCACGCCCAACGGTTTGCGTGAGTGCTTGCTCGCTGCGCAAGAAGCCTTCTTTATCGGCGTCGAGAATTGCCACAAGGCTTACTTCCGGCAAGTCGAGACCTTCACGCAGCAAGTTAATGCCAACAAGTACATCATAAACACCAAGCCGAAGGTCGCGCAGGATGTCTGTTCGGTCTAGGGTGTCGACATCGCTATGCAAATAGGCAACCTTCATATTGAGCTCTTTCAGATACTCGGTAAGGTCTTCACTCATGCGCTTGGTCAGTGTTGTGACCAGTACGCGTTGCTGTTTGGCGACAGTATCTCGTATTTCGGCTATCAGGTCGTCTACTTGGCCTTTGGTTGGCCGTACTTCTATCGGTGGGTCAAGAAGTCCGGTTGGTCTAATGACCTGCTGTGCCGGAGCTGGGCTGCGACTGAGCTCGTACTCCGCCGGTGTCGCACTAACGTAGACTGCCTGGTTGACGTGACGTTCGAATTCGGTGAAGGTTAATGGTCGGTTATCTAGGGCGCTTGGCAGGCGGAACCCATGTTCTACCAGCACTTCTTTACGAGCGCGGTCGCCGTTATACATACCCCGTATTTGAGGCATTGTCATGTGCGATTCATCGACAAACATCAGAAAGTCGTCAGGATAATAATCGAGGAGTGTGGCTGGCTGTTCGCCAGGTTCACGGTTAGTTAGGTATCGGCTGTAATTCTCGATTCCCTTCACAAAACCAGTCTCTTCGAGCATTTCGATATCAAAGTTTGTCCGTTGCTGTATGCGTTGAGCCTCTAAGAGTAAACTATTCTTCTTAAAGAATTGCGTCCGTTCATCAAGCTCTTGTTTTATGTATCCTAAGGCATGTTTGAGCTTGTCGTGAGGAGTCACATAGTGAGAACTTGGAAAGATTTTTAATCCTGTTTTAACTTTCAAAACTTCGCCGGTTAACGGGTCGACTTGAGTTATGCGCTCAATTTCATCGCCAAAGAATTCTATACGGTAAGCTACTTCTTCACCTGCCGGGAAAATATCAACTACATCGCCCCTTACTCGGAACGTACCACGATGAAAATCTATATCATTGCGCTGGTACTGGATATCGGTTAACTGTCGGAGTAGTTTATCTCGCACTCGCCGTTCGCCAGTCTTGATGCTCACAGCCATACCGTCGTAATCATCAACCGAACCGATACCATAAATGCAGCTCACACTGGCAACTATCAGTACATCTTTGCGGGTTAATAGTGCATCGGTAGCTGCGTGTCGCAGTCGATCTATCTCTTCGTTGATCTGGCTATCTTTCTCGATATAGGTATCAGAACGTGCGATGTACGCCTCTGGCTGATAATAATCAAAGTAGCTGACAAAATAATGCACCGCATTATTAGGGAAGAATCGCTTGAACTCGGCATATAACTGAGCAGCGAGCGTTTTATTGTGGCTAAGCACTAACGTTGGCCGTTGAATATTTTGGATGATGTTAGCCATCGAAAATGTCTTACCGGAGCCGGTCACACCCAGCAACGTTTGCTCTTTTAGGCCATCCTGGATACCTTTGGTCAGTTGTGCAATTGCCTGCGGCTGGTCGCCTTTCGGCTGGTAATTACTAACAAGTTCGAATTTGGTCATCCTTATATTGTACACCTATACGAGAGTACGGTCTTGTTCTATGTGTGAGAGCCATACCGCGGGAAAGCTCGGAGCCGCATAAACACCTTTCCATGAGCATAGGTACCTGCATGGGGTTGCCGTAGCGCTGCGTGTTTGTTGCTGTCTAGGTATACCCCCTCGCCTGTTATATAGCTGAACTGCTGTGTTGTTACGGGATGTGGCGAATATGCGTCTTGTGCACGGGTAGCCTTGCGCCAACTAGTGGCAACGGTGAGTGTGAGCGGCAAAATACTAAGATTTACAAGAAGACGATAGTCTCTGCCATCAATATGCCAACGTCCCTCACCTGGCGTGCCGACAAAAAAGTCACCGGTGAAGTTTAAGGCATCCACATCTACATCGTGGTCTGTAAGTTGTGTAACAAACTGTTCTTTAGCAGTTTCCCAAAGCGTAACTTCGTCAAATCTGAGGTCATAGCGCCCGATTTTTTCCGCAATAAGACCTCGTGAAATGTACGGCGAGTAGCTTTGTGCATCCCCGTCAGATTCTATTGTGTCGTGGTGAAAATCATGATGGTGTTGGAGTAATGTTGAGCCAATTGCTTCTGCAAGTACGGGATGGATAATCTGGCCTATAGGTGTTATATCGCCAGTAGTCGTAAGAATTTCCATAAATTACATAATTATCTATAAGAACTGTCTAGTCAAGGGCATGAAAGACTTATTTGTAGAGATGGGAATATTTTTTGTTGCGCTTGTTCAGGAGCTTAATAAGCCCTTCCAGAACTTCGTCAGCAGTATCGCCAAATACCACATCATCATCTGCTTTACGCCCTGCAGCATGCATAATATCCATAATTTCGGAGCTAATGCCACCTGCGCCTTGTATGAATCCAATTGGTGTCCCTGTTTCCATGGCTATTGTAAATTCATGGAGTGTGCCCAGTCGACCGCCTATACTAATAACCGCGTCACTTGAGTTAATTAACAATGCATCACGACCAACATAGTGGAGTCCCGAGTACAGGATTGCATCGTAGGCTTCGGTAGGTAGTCGATATTTCATAACATGTTCTATCTTGCTAGCGGCCGGGCTGATACCCAGACTCATGGTGCCGTTATGTTTTTTATAACTCTCTGCAGCAACGTTTGGCAAACCAACAGTGGCACCAGTCATTAGCGCATGACCGGCTTTAGCAATTGCTTCACCTGCGGCTTCGGCCAGCTCATGACCATCTTGCACGCTTTTGCCTTTTGCCGCCGCCGATACGCAAATTTGATACATTACATCACCTCCAGTATGTCGTTGGCCAACATATCTTGATTGAGCTCGGATAGTACTTGACTCTCAAAATTCTCTTGGCCGATGTATTCTGCGTAAATTGTATTCCAAAGGCTTGAACGGAAATGGCCTACGGAGTGTTGGCCGTATTCCAAGCCATTACAGTAGCTGACAGCGTTGTCCATCAAACCTAATGAGACGATTCCATCGGGGTATAAGGCCGCAACATAATCAAGGTCTTCCCAGAATTTAAGGGCTGGCTCGAGCCAATAAACAATTGATTCGGCTTTTCGCCAGTGCAAGTCCTCGGGCTGTACATGCGGCTCGAACAACTCTGGATGGGATGCTGGGTCTTGTGAGCCAAAGTGTCTTTGGATAATTCGCCAATGGATATCCTTGCCGCCAATTTTGGCAGCGTGGTGCGGATCATTGAGTATGGTGTCGACTAATACAGCGCCAAAGTCTGGACGTACTTGCTGCATTTTGAAGAAGGCGCTATATGAGCGAATTTCGTTAATATAGTGCAACACAAAGGGCATGATAGTAATTGTTGCTCCCCGCATATGTTCGATAGGAAGAGGTAAGATTAGAATTACGCCCATTTCTTTTAGGTGAGTAATGTTATGCTTCTGCTGCATGATAAAAGCTTGGGCAGAATCACCATAACGCGCTTTATCTATAACAAATATCTCGATTGAGCGAATCTCAAAATCGCTGGGCCCTAATTTGTGATATGACTTAGTAAACTTATTGAGCCAGCTTTTTGTCTCTAGAAAGCGAGTGGAGGCTAGAATTTCGCTAATATTTTCTCGCTTTAGTAACGAGTCCACCGACTTGTATCCCAGCTGCTTCATGACCTTTTTTGGGGGCTGAGCCTTCAAGAGCTTCTTGGCTACGCTATGTTTTATTACCCAGGCCTTGTTAGGGAGTGGTAAATTATCAATGGTTTGTTTTATGTGGAGTAGTTGCTCACGCAACGAAGCATTGGCGTCAGTTCCAATAGCATGAGCCAGGTATTGGTCGTGCAAGCGTACTAATGCCTGTAACGCGTGGTAGAGTTCTTTGCCAGTAGTATCTTCAGGGTCAAGCGCCAGCTCGTTTATTTTACGATGCACTGTTGCAGTTATCTTGGCAGCCAAGCGAATATCTACCGAAGGATGACCACTTTTGGCCTCTAAATCAGCAAGAGCCCGTGAAAAGAGTGGTTCTTCGGCGGCTAGTAGTTGTGACAGAACTCTCGACATGAATATGACTTACCTTGGTTATGAATGGATATTATTACGCTTACAGTGGTGTCGCACGGTACCACTTAGGAGAATTCTGCAGCAAAGTGCTGACCTGACGTTCGGTAAGTAATCCTGCCTGGGCGCCGGTGTGTTGCACAACGCTCATAGAATTTATTGGCCCCCATTGCAACGCACCTTCTATGTCCGAACCATGGATTAGAGCTGCAACAAAGGTAGAGGTAAAAGCATCGCCTGCACCAGTTCGCTCGTAGGGTGGCGATGGATCTGGGTAGATAGGCATCTTGAGTCGTCGACTGCCATCAGAAGCGTATGCGCCGTCCGGGCCATCACTTATGACTACAATTTTTGGCCCAAGTGCGTGGAGCTTATCGAATAAGCCATTAATGTCTTTGTAGTCACCGCCAGTAATCATGACCGCTTCTTCTCGGTTCACGGCTACAACCTCAGTTTGCTGGTATAAGGCAGCAAGCCGTTTTGCGCCCATTTGAATCTGGAATGTTCCTGGTTGGAAAGCCAATTTGACATCGGGATGACGTTGTAGCCACTCAGCAAGTTCGTCATGAAATTTCTCGGCATTTTTGCTGATAGAACTAAAGTATATCCATTTTGGCATCTCGTCTGGGCGCAGATGTGGCCAGTGGTATACGTAGTCTTCATGCTTGATGAGGATGGTGCGCTCTTCTTTGTACCAGAGTACATAGTGATAATTACTGGTTTTACCGGGGTTAATTTTCATTAAGCGGGTGTCGACTTTGTTTTTCTCTAGGGCAACCAACATGTCACGACCATTTTGGTCATTGCCGACATTAGCTAGTAAAGCGCTTTTTAGGCCCAGGCGGGCGAAGCTGACACTAGCGTTAGCTGCATTGCCCACGGCTTTAATTACTTCGGCGTGATCAAATGGAATCTTAATGCCAAACGGCATTGCTAACCATTTACTGCCCTTGTCGTCTTTTTCGACGCGTGCTTGGTCGTCTTCAAGTTTAATAAACGCATCGGTTACGATGTCGCCTACAGATAACACGTCTATGCTCATACCACCCTCTGCTTTACGTTTTCGCTTATGTCTATTGTACGATACAACCGACCGGTATCAAAGCTATATCTGGGCTTTTCCAGTTGCGTTAAAGGCTTTAATTTTGCTTTCAACTACTTTCTGCACTTCTGATATAACCTCATCCATTAGCTTGATGACGGCAAACTCTGTCTTGTTCTCTTTAAGTTGTTTTTCTAAGGTGGTGCGATAAGCTACGCGCATGTCGGAATTGATGTTTATTTTTGTCACCCCAATTTCAACAGCATCTTCGAAGTAATGTAGCGGTGTGCCGCTGCCTCCATGTAGGCTAATGTTGCAACGTAGTGCTTCACGAAGCTGTCGGAGCAAGTCAAGATCAAGCCGTTTAGGAACTGGATACGAGCCATGCAAGTTACCAATTGCTGCAGCAAAAGTGTCTATTCCCGTTGCTTCGGCAAACGCTTTAGCCCCTTCGGGTGTACTAAAGGTTTTTTGAATTTCTTTATAATCAAAAGCTTTGGTGAATTTGTTCGAGCCACCCCCAAAATAGTGTGGCTCACTCTCGACTAGTGCACCGGTACGTTTAGCATATTCAACTATTTCTTTGGTTTTGGCGATAATTTGTTCTTCGGTTGCATCATGGTTGGCCTGAGATATGTCGATGTGAATGAACTCAAAACCGGCATCAATTCCCGCCTTGGCGGCCTCTACTGAAGGTGAATGGTCGAGGTTGATATAGATTTCTACTCCATACTCAGCTTTGTAATTGTCTACCATATCACGGACATTTTCTAAGCCAAGTAATTCGACTTCTCCATGACTAACCTCAACCATCACTGGTGCTTGTGTGGTGACCGCTGCTCGCACTACTGCAATTAAAGTCTCTTGGTTATCAAGGTTAAAGGCACCTAGGGCGTATTTGCCAGCTCTTGCTCGATCCATGGCCGCTCGCGCGGCTTGGCAATTTTGTTTTGCTTGATCTAACGTTACTGGCACAATAACCCCTCCCTATTATTCTTTCGCTTACGCTTAGAATACCATATAATGAATGAGAGGTTTACGAAACATGGATTCACATCAATCAAAAGCACAGATTGTTGCAGTGTGGCTTTTGCCAACGGCTGTCGAAGTTACAGTATACGTATTAATAACTGCACTTACGTTATTCTTATCAAGCCAAGACTTTATCGATAAATTACTTTTCGCTACCGGCAACTTTAACCCTATCCGTTATGGTGTAAGTTGGGTAGATTTTTTACTGCGTCGAGTAATTGGTGAACGCTTTGCAGGGGCTCTTTCTCTGGCGGTTTTCTGGGGAATAATTGGTCTAGTGGTTAACTTGCTATGGTGGCTAGGATCTAACTTTTCTACCGAGCTTAACAATAACTTAATTTACAGCAAGTATGTTCATCCAAAAGATGTCAGCCCTCGCGCACAGCTTGAGGATTTTATAAAGCGCACGGTGATACGCACCACAGTTGCAATTGTTGGACTGGTGTACTTTAACTTTGTCATCAGCTCAGGCTTACCAAAGATTACCGATAAATTTACACTTGTCACAGAACGATGGGCTACTAAGCAAGATTGGTTAACATTGGGGCTGACTATTCTGAGTGAATTGTTAATGCTACACCTTATAGTTGTCTTAACACGGCTGGTTTTGCTACGCAAAAAAGTGTTTGCAGATTAAACCAATAGTAATCCTTTACGATATGCCTATCGGTGCACAGGATGGATTACACGGCTGCCCTATTAATTAAGTAAGGAGTGGGCGCGCAGAGCAATATGTTTTGCCGTAAGGCCAAAGTGTTCAAGTAATTCATCTGGCTTGCCAGATTCGCCAAACTGATCACGCATACCGATTCGCGCCATCTTAGTCGGTTGTTCTTCGCTAAGAAGTTCGGCTATAGCACCACCTAGTCCGCCGATTATCTGTGCTTCTTCTACTGTTATAACATGTTTAGTTTTCTTAGCGCTTGCCAAGATAGTTACATTATCGAGTGGTTTAATAGTTGGTACATGAACAATCTCCGCTGCAATACCGTCTTTAGCTAAGATGTCAGCCGCCACCAGCGCTTGGTACGTCATGGTGCCTGTAGCTACGATTGTAATGTCAGCTCCATCTTTGTATACGTAGGCTTTACCAATTTCGAAAGGTGTCTTATCAGTGGTAATTACTGGGGTTGCCTCACGAGCGAGCCGCAGATAGGCTGGTCGTTTGTCGGTTGCTAGGGCTAACGTTGCACGCTCTGCCTCTAAACTGTCGCCGGGTGCGATAACAACCATATTTGGTAAAACGCGCATTAGGGCAATATCTTCGAGCATTTGGTGTGTCGCACCATCTGGACCAACTGAAATACCAGCATGAGAGCCCACGACTTTGACAGGCTGGTCGTTCAGACAGATAGTGGTCCGAATTTGTTCCCAGTTTCTACCGGGGCTGAATGCGGCATACGAACTAACGAAAGGAATTTTACCCATGGCTGCCATTCCGGCGGCGACGGTTACCAGGTTTTGCTCGGCCACCCCTATCTCTACGAAGCGTTCGGGAAAGGCTTCTTTAAATAAACTCATCTGAGTGGAATCTGTCAGGTCAGCACAGGCAGCCACAACATTAACGTTATCTTCTCCGGCTGCCTTGAGCCCTCGCCCAAAACCTTTACGAATTGGCTCGCTGTCCAGCTTACTATCTTTCCAGGTTGTGGTGGCTAAGTGTAGTTGAGTCATAATAATACCTTTTTACTCATGTTCACCCCGAATTTTGCCTTTCAAGGTTCGCAGTTCGTGTAATGCTAGTTTGGCTTGTTCGCGGTTTGGTGGAGCGCCATGCCAGTGAAAATCGTATTCCATAAAGTCGACACCTTTACCGGGGATTGTGTGGGCGATAATCATGACCGGTTTAGCCACCACGGCACGGGCCATAGCGCAAGCATCGATAACTGCTTCGATATTGTTGCCATCAATTTCTATAACATGCCAGCCAAAACTCTCCCATTTGGCACGAAGATTCTCGAGCGGCATTACTGATTCGGTCGGACCATCTATTTGTATGTTGTTGCGGTCGATAATACCAATAATATTGTTAAGCTTGTACTTGCTAGCTAGCATTGCTGCTTCCCAGATGTTGCCTTCGTCTAGTTCGCCATCACCCATGACAACGTACACCCAGCGATGATTCTCTTGATTCATACGCATTGCCAAAGCTATGCCAGCTGCCTGACTAAGGCCACAGCCGAGTGGTCCACTAGTGTTTTCGAGTCCCGGCAATTTTGTGCGCTCTGGGTGACCCTGCAAGCGAGACCCTAGTTGCCGTAGCGTTTGAAGTTCTGCACGTTCAAAGTATCCGGCATGGGCCATTGTGGCGTAGCGGACTGGCACACAGTGACCGTTACTTAGGAGCAGAATGTCGCGTTCTTCCCAGTCTGGATTTTTGGCATCGTGCTTGAGAATGTCAAAGTACAGCGCAGTAAAGATGTCTGCCAAACCCAATGGGCCAGCACTATGACCGCTGCCGGCATGTTCTAACATTCGGATTATGTCTTCACGAATTTCAACCGCTTTACGCTCTAGGTCTTCGAGTGATAGGCTGCTCATATACTACTCATCATAACACGCTCATGCTTTGGATGGAGCGGTCTTCAATGCGAGTTCTTGAAGCTCCAGATAGGCAGCTTCTGGATTTTTGGCTCGCTGTATGGCACCACCTGTGTTTAAAACATCAATACCTCCAGCCACTAAACGTGTAACGTTGGCTTTGTTAATGCCGCCATCCCAACCAATTTCAATGTTTTGTTTAAGTTTCTTAAGTTCAGTGACTTTTGAAAGTAAGCTCAGTTGTGCTGTACCACCAAAATGACCAAGGTCACCACTAAAAATTAGCACATGGTCTATGTCATCGATTGCTGGCGCGATAGTATTTACAGGGGTGTCCTGAAGTAATGCAACACCTACCTTAATGCCATGTTTTTTTAGCTCTCTCGCTAGTTCATAATACGAGCCAACTGCTTCGGCGTGCATAATAACCAGCGATGGCTTATGGTCGGTCAGCTGTTCAAGAAACGGTCGTACGCTTTTGTACATCAAATGCACGTCTACTGTCACGCCCACCGGCCACCATATTTTTTTTAGGCTTATCAACTTGTTAGTGGTAAAAACACCGTCTGCTAAGTCAATGTGTATCCTCTGAGCAAATGGCGCTATTCTTTCCACTTGCTCACGGTACTCGTGGGGTTCACTTGCCGTAACTGTCGGGCAAATGATAGCCATTATTTTGTTACGAACTCCTTGACTGCTTCGGTTGTAGCGCCCTTGTCTGGGTCGCCGTAGAGTTTGGGGTCATTCTTGTTGTATGACGCGAAGAATGGGCAGGTCGTTGCAGGCCCACTTATCTCTTTCTCGCCAAGCTTTTTGCCACTTTTAGCCTCGTAAATTTTGAGACTGTATACTACGTTGTATTGTTCCAAGCTAACAGTATTTTCGCTACTATCTTTAAGTTCACATTTTTTGCCAGTAGCGTTAGTCGACTTTTTACTAAAACAGCCAACAAGTTGAGTCTTGGCAAAATTCTCCGTTGTGGCCGACCACGTTTGGTCAGATAGATATACGCTCGAGCTCGTGTAGTCGTTGGCATCAATCAGGCCACTCTCAAACAGTGCTATCGGGTGAGGCGCAGTACCGGTATAATCTGCTGCGTTGCTGATAGTACTCCCGCTACATACGGCACTGAATTCGCTTAGGTATTCAGCTGTTAAAGCATTACCTTTCGAAGTGTTATTTGTAGGTGTAGATTTACCTCCACCGGTCTGTGAAGTGCTACTTTTCTTTGGTGATAATGCAAAAGCGGCGCCAACAGCCAAAATAATGATTGCTACAACAACACCAATAACCAGCTTTGTTTTATTTTGGCCTGTAGCGTTGGTAGGCGGCATGCTAGAAGCTGGAGATGGTTGTATCATCCCGGGTGGGTTTCCAAAAGCTTCAACGGTCGGAGACGCATTAAAGGCTGGCTGCGGGGTGACGCCTGGTTGCTGGCCTGGCATTTGATTAATAGGAGCTGCAAATTGTGGAGTAGCGCCTAGTGCAGACGCGTCGCTCGTGGGAGTTGACGGCGTACTGACGGTCGGCATGAAAGCCGTCGGCTGATAAGCATCGGGGGTGTTCGGAGCTATAGTCGCTGTATCTTGCGGGGTTGGCAGAGGTGATATCGTTGGTGGTACGGCTGGTGACACAGGTTGCGGTTCTGGTATACCAGGCATTACTGCCGGTGTTTCCGGCGGCATTGGTTGTGGCATTGGCTGTGGTGTTGTGTTTGGATCCATAACTACTCCTATTGTTCGTCCATTTCTTGAATTCTTCGCACGTATCTTTCAGTGTTTTCGAAAGGGGTATTTAAAAATGCTTCCACGATAACTTCAGTCTGGCCGTCTTGCAGTACCTTGGCAGGTAAAGCCAGGATGTTACAGTCATCGTCGTTGCGAGCTGCTTTCACGGAATCAATGTCATAACCCAGGCAAGCGCGGATTCCTTTATGGCGATTGGCGGCAATCATAATGCCCTGGCCGCTACCGCAAATCAGAATTCCTCGAACTTCTGGGTCACCGGTTGCAAGCATGTCATTAACTACCCGCTTAGCAAAGACAGGATAATCATCTTGAGGGTCACGTGTGTCGTTACCATCGTCGTGGACGGTGTAGCCCGAGCGTTGAAGGTATAGGATTAGTTCGTTGCGTAATTCAAAACCGTTGTGGTCGGCGCCAATGTAAATTTCCATTAACTGTTGTGTCCTGCTTGCTCTCGTTTCTTATGTAATAGCTTGCCAGTGTCGGCTACAACTTCGACGAGACGGTTGCTATAGCCCCATTCGTTATCATACCAAGCTACTACTTTGAGCATGTTATCGCCTACAACTGCTGTTAAATTGAGGTCGACAGTAGCCGAATGACTGTTACCAATAAAGTCACTACTAACAAGTTCTTCTTCGGTAACTGTCAAAATACCCTGATAAAATGGTTCTTTGGCCGCCTTTTTAAAGACAGCATTTACTGATTCAACAGTCACTGGCTTTTTAGTGATAATGACGAAATCACTGAGCGATACGACGGGGGTTGGAACGCGAACACTCATACCACCAAAGATACCTTTGAGGCTTGGTAGCGCTAATGCTGCTGCTTTAGATGCTCCGGTAGTAGTTGGGACGATATTCTCGGCGGCATTACGAGCTTCACGTAAGTCTTTAGCTGGTGCATCTTGTAGCTTTTGGCTGGCAGTGTAGCTATGAACAGTTGTCATCATGGCTTTATCGATTCCAAAGTGCTCTTCGATAACAGCAGCGACGGGTGTTATGCAGTTTGTGGTGCATGATGCATTACTGATGATATCCTCGGCCGTTTCAAGCTTGTCTTCGTTTACACCTAGTACGATGGTGGTTGCCCCGTCACCCTTAGCAGGGCCAGAAATAACTACTTTGTGGGCACCGGCGTCGATATGACCTTTGGCCAGGGCTGGATCTACAAAGAATCCGGTTGATTCTATAACTACGTCAATTTTAAGTTCTTTCCAGGGCAAAGCACCTGGTTCTCGTTCGGCTAGTACTTTAATCTTTTGCTTGTTTACAATGATATTCTGCTCATCGTAGGTCACATCGTATTGATACGTGCCATAATTGCTGTCGTATTTCAGCAAATGAGCAAGCGTCTTTGTATCTGTTAAATCGTTGATTGCAACCAGCTCAATGTCTGCGCGCTCGAACGCTACTTTAAAAGCATTGCGTCCGATTCTACCAAAACCGTTAATTGCCACCCGTGTTTTCATATGTGTACCCTCTTGAATTATCGTATATCTCAAGCATAACCGATTCCTAGTATCTCCGCAACGACCTCTTGTGATATGCTGTAATTTACTATGCAAAAAGAACTTGAGCGCAATATCCGTTTATACGGTTTTCTAAAGATATTTACTAAACGCGTATTTTTGCCACTGACTACAATTTACCTGGCCGAGATTGGCGGATTGAGCCTCAAGCAGATTGGCTTATTAGCTAGTCTAAGCGCAATAGTCAGTTTGTTGGCCGATGTACCTACTGGCTTTTTTGCAGATAAGATTGGTCGAAAGACTTCGTTGATTACTGCAGCTTCACTGGCCATAATTGCGGCCCTGCTATATGCTGGATTCCCTAGCCTTGGTGGTGCCATCATGGCCATTGTTGTAGAGTCTTTGGCCTACTCATTTTTAAGTGGAGCCGGTGAGGCACTGATGCACGACACCTTAATGCACCTCAATCGAGTAGACGATTATCCTAAAATTGTTGGTCGTGCGCAGTCATTAGGTTTGATTGGGAATACCGTATTAGTGCTTCTTGTTCCTCTGACATACACGGTTAGCCCACGGCTGCCGTTCATAATTGGTGCATTGTGTTACTTTGTTTTGCTGTGCATTGTGATTGGCATGCAAGAGCCGCCTGTTGCGCAACAAAAGCGGCGACATACGTTAGTAAAAGACCTAAGCCAGAGCCTGCGCTTGTTTGTGACGCGCAAAACCGTCTTAATGTTTCTATCCATTGGCATAATTTCTGGATTGAGCGCTAGTACAGATTTTCTGAATCTTTCGTTACGTGATATGGGTTTGAGTGCCAATCATATGGGAGTTGCCTATGTTGGAGGCAGTATCTTGGGGATTATTGGTGGCTATGGAATTCATTTACTACGTAAACGTAGTCTGCGTTGGTTTATATTACTAGATATTGCAACCTCTGTCAGTCTGTTTGCTGTAATTGGTATCACTCGTAATTTGGCACTGTCAATCGTATTCTTCTGGATTAATATGGGCTTCTTTAGGTTACGTAATATTATGTATCAATATCACTTGTTGCGCATCTTTAAAGGTAGTCAATATAAGGCGACGCTCATTTCTGTTTTGTCGGTCTTTGGTCGTGCCAACGAAGCCTGGATTCCACTGGCGTTCACAGCCATAGTCAGCGCTATTGGCTACTACCAGGGATTTACCGTAATTTCGGTTGCTTTAGTGTTATTAATAACTCCTCTAGCATTCACCGGCACGCGACTGCTTAATCGCGTAGAATCTAGGCAATAACTTCAACCTCTTTGTAGTCGCAATCTGGTGCGTTTAGCAAGGCATCTAATGTTTCTGTGGATTCGAAAATATCACGGGGAATGTGCCGATTTTTGGGGTGCAAAGCCAGTGCTTTTGCTTCGTCAAAACTTACCAGACTTACAGCGATTTTCTCGCCAGCAGATTCAGGAGTGCTCGACTCTTGTCTTTCGAAATCGGTTGCTAAGTAGAGATATACGAACCATTCAGCTTTAGCTATAGGTTGGGAGATTTGTATAAGTCGCCAGGTTTTAAAATACATTCCCGTCTCTTCTGCGAGCTCACGTTGGGCACCCTGGAGTATTGATTCTCCTGGCACATCATGCCGGCCAATAGGTATGGAGTAATATGGTGGTAAATTTGGCTGTTCCTCGTGCAAAATAACAATTTGTCCATCTTTAACAGCGATAGTGCCCGCCGTATCTGGTCGACGTATCATCTCGAACGTTGCAGAGGTACCATCGAACATCGCCTGAGGCCACTGGAATACATCAAACAGTACGCCACTAAAAACTTTGGCAGCATGAAGTGGTATAGTGACCGCATTGGTTGGAACAAATTTCGTAATTGTAGCCTTACTGTTCATTGGTGGCCTCCTTAAAAATTTCTTTGCGCAACCAAAGTCTCTTTGCCACGGCTATATCATCGTCAAATTCTACGGCCAAGACTTTCTCGAGCCATAACTTTGTTGGCTGGTGGCTAGTATAAAAGCAACTCACACCCTGGTGCATATCCAAGATATTGAGGTACCAACTGTCAGACTGCTTAGTTAGTAAGTCTTTTGCTACTGGTCCAAATGTATCAATGATTTGTTGTGCGTTGAGCACCATCAGTTGGCCAACAGCGACCGGCTGGCTGTGGTCGGGGTATGTGATAAGTTTTGTATCGTTTGCGAGGGCAGTAGGAAAATCTTGCAACAGATATTCTTGACACTGTCGCAGGTAACTCTCTGCCCAATCGCCATCAAGTGAAGCAACGCTACATACCGCTGCATACGCGGCGTGGTCGCGAGGTGTCGTTAAGGTTGCTTTAAAGTTTAAAGTATTATCGATAATACCAGCTGCCAACAGTTCGGCGACAGCTGGTGGCATAGTGTCTAGCTTGCCATGCTGCTTCCACTGCTCTACGACCAATGTGCAGGCTGCACCGATAAACTCAATGCTGGCACCGTTACCTATCCGTTCTTGCCAGTACGATTCATGCCCCACGTGATGGTCAATGATGCCCACTACCCGCTCAGGGGCAATCAGTGTGTCGAAATATTCAGGATTGGATAGGTCGATAACTACAAAGGTATCGTCTGCCCGGGGTTGGTATGTACGGGTAAACCCTACATCTAGCTTTTGTTGGGCAGGTGTAATGCTACTGTTGAACGGTGCCGTACTAACCGCTATTGACTCTTCACCGAGTTGGCGAAGCAGTTCGGCATAGGCAACGATGCCCGCATAGGCATCTATGTCAAGATAGTCCTTACCCGCCGTAACGATGATACGTGGCATACTAGGCTTCTGTGGTCCAGCGCTCCTGGCACTCTTGGATGGTCTTTTTCGCGTCTTCTGCTGTACCCCAACCTAGTACTTTAGTACTTCCGGGCTTCTTGAGGTCTTTGTAGTGGTTAAAGTGGTGTTCAACCTGCTTGAGCCATTGTGCTGGCAGGTCATCTAACGATTTGATTGCGTCTCCGGTATGACGGTCATCTGCGGGTACAACAACTACTTTGTGATCCATCTCGTTGTCGTCTTCGAAATTCATTATGCCAATGACTCGAGCTTCAAGCGCAATGCCAGTCGGGATTGGCTCGTCACAGATAAGCAGAATGTCGAGTTCGTCACCATCTTCATCAAGCGTTTGTGGAATAAATCCGTAGTTACATGGCTTGGCAAAAATGCCAGGTTCTACACGGTCTAGTTCGAAGATAGCTTTTTTGCGATTCCATTCAATCTTGAGCTTAGAGCCCATTGGAATTTCAGTTACAACGTTGATGATGCCGTCGGCCACATTACCAGCGTCTAGAATTTTATTATAATCAGCCATACATACTCCTTTTTGGTCATTTCAATCAGATATATTGTACACTAAGTAGTAAGTATGAGAATAATAGCCCACCGGGGCGCAAAGGGCCTTGCCCCCGAAAATACCATTGCCAGTATTAAAGCTGGTGCCAAAAGCAAAGCTGACGCTATTGAGTTTGATATCCGAGTGTCTTCGGATGATAAATTAGTACTTTCGCACGACGCTTCTTTAAAGCGTACCCATGGAGTCAAGAAAAAGGTACATGATATGAAGGCTTCGGAGATACGCAAGGTGCAGTCACCCGAAGGTCATGGCGTTCCAACACTAGCAGAGGCAATGCAAGCAGCCGGTGATAAGCCGTTATTCATCGAAGGAAAACGCGAAAACTGGGCCGTTCCCCTAGCTAAAGCCCTGGCTAAACACCCCAACCGGGAGCGTCTGACGGTTATTTCGTTTGATCATCAAGCACTCGATCAGTTCTCGCAACTATGCCCTGACATTCCTGTGTATGTTCTTGAGCATCGCAACCCCTTGGATGCCATAAATGCTGCCCGTATTTATGGTTTTAATGGCATAGATGTTAACTTTTGGACGCTCAACCCACTCGTCTATTGGCTCGCACGACGGCACAAACTAGAGATAACTGTCTACACTGTTAATAAACTCTGGCAGGCACGTCTCTTACTGCGGCTCTACCCGGCAATTAATATTACTACCGATCATCCGCACCTACTGCAAGCTATTAAGGGTAGGCGTACCTAATTCATATGCTGGCAACATTGCATCACATTGAGCACGAGACGCCAAATATTGCTACCTTTTACTTTACGACGCCTCGGCCATTACGATATGTTGCTGGGCAGTTTATCGAGATGACATTGCCGCACGTCAGCCCCGATGAGCGAGGTATAAAACGCTGGTTTACATTGTCTTCGGCGCCAGGCCACGAGCTGATCAGCGTCACTACAAAGCATGCCGAGAAGTCGAGTACTTTTAAGGCACAGTTATGGAATTTAAAGCCCGGCGAAACGGTGGATATTAGCGAGCCAATGGGTGATTTTGTACTACCTAAAGACCCCAATACATTGTTAGTCTTTATTGCTGGTGGTGTTGGAATAACCCCATTCCATTCTATTATTCAATGGCTAGTAGATACCGGGCAAACTCGTAGCATTCAGTTGGTATACTCAGTTCATTCGCAAGATGATTTACTCTTCAGTACATTGCTTGCACATGACTTTATACAAGTTATTACTCGCGTAGACCAGCCCCAATTAACGGCAAAAGATATTGATACACTGGTGGGCGGATTCGATGGTAAGCAGTTATTTATATCAGGACCAGAACCAATGACCGAAAGTATTGTGAAGCAGTTAACTGAAGATTACGGTATAACTCAAGATAAGCTCATCACCGATTACTTCCCTGGCTACCCAATATAATTTATGTACTAATCGACTTGTTGTTTCATGTGATCCAAGTATTCTCGTATCATCAGAGCGGCTGTAGCACCCTCTCCAGTAGCGCTTGCTATCTGCATGGTCGCTCCGCTGCGCACATCACCAGCGGCGTAGACGCCCTTCATGTTGGTCTGAAGCTCACCATTTGTTTTGATAAGACCTATACTATCAAGTTCAATGGGGCTGTCTTTTAAGAACTGTGTATTTGGGGCAAGTCCAACAAAGATAAACACACCATCAGTCTCGAATTTTACTTTTTTGCCAGTTGTGGTGTGAGTACTGTCGACATGAGTCACCATGCCGGCTTCGCCAGCAATTTCGTCGGTTGTATGGTTGAGGTGTACGCTAATCTTGTCTTTGTGCTTTGCGAGTTCTTTTACTAGCACTTCACTGGCGCGGAATGAATCTCCACGAACAAGCAGGTCAATATGACTAGCAAAACGCGTCAAGAAGATTGCTTCTTGTACGGCTGAGTTTCCGCCACCAACTACCACGAGTCTTTTATCGCGGTAGAAGGCTCCATCGCAGGTCGCACAATAATGTACGCCTCGAGCATAGTACTCTTGCTCACCTGGTACGCCAATTTTCTTATAATCGCTGCCGGTGGCTATCAATATGGCACGAGCCTTTATGTCACCGCTGGTAGTTTTGAGTGTCTTGTAATCTTTGCCGTCGACAATTTCTGTGACTTCACCAAGTTCGATGACTGCACCAAATCGCTCAGCTTGCAGACGCAACTTATCGGCTAACTCGAGCCCAGCTACACCTTCTGGGAACCCAGGATAGTTATCAACCCAATCAGTAATTGCAGCTAATCCACCAATAACACCTTTTTCGAAGAGTAATGTCGTGATATCTTCACGTGTGGTATACACTGCAGCGCTGAGTGCGGCAGGGCCAGCACCAATCATTACTACATCCCACACGCGGTGGGCGGTAGCGTCGAGCACTTTCTTTTGTTCTGACATGCTGGTCCCCTAACCTTACAATTATTGTAGCTATCTTAGCGTACTTAATCTGTATGTATCAATAGTACTTTAGCCAGTAGTTACATTGTGAAGTAGTAATCTATGAAACGGCTGGTGCAAGCTTGGCTAGGTTGTAGCCGACTACAACTTCTTTGGAGTCATCTTCTTTGGTGATGATGGTTACAGGTACGGCAAGCTGACCGCTCATTTCGAAGGCTTCTTTTTGGCGTTCAGGATGTTCGTCGAGATTAACTTCGTTGTAGCTGTGGCCTTTAGCGCCAAGCCATTTCTTTACCATTACGCAGTATGCGCACGTGTTGGTAGTAAAAATCGTTATATCCTTTGCCATGATAGGCCTCCCTGAGTTAATTGTTTTACGTTTTTATTTGTGAGGTTACTTCATTATAACTAGCGTAAGCAATATGAGTCAATACACCATATATTGTGTTTTCTACAGCTTTTATGGCTAATTTACTGGGTAACGTCTACTTGTTGATGCTAACAAGTTCAATGTCGAATACGAGGTCGGAATTAGCTGGAATACCGTTTTGTGACTGCGCGCCGTATGCTTTAGCAGCAGGAATAATCAGACGTCGTTTGCCGCCGACTTTCATGCCCGGAATACCTTCTTGCCAGCCCTGAATAAGGCCACTGAGAGCGCTCGTAAATGGTTGACCTGCATCGTGTGAGCTTTGGAAGATCACACCAGTACTTACCAGTGCGCCTGTGTAGTGTGCGGTGATTGTTTCACCAGCCTGAACTTCATCGCCGGTACCTTCGGTTAAGTCAATCTTTTGTAGTTCTGTTACGGCTTCACCTGGTGTAAAGTCTGCTAATTTTGTTCCTTCCAATTTACCCTCCTTGGTCTTATTTTCGATAGATTTATTTTGAGTAGTGTTTTGGTTCGTGTTCTGGTTTGCTTTGTTGCGCCTATTTTCTTGGTGCATTTCCCAAATTACCAATCCACTGAACCCTAGTGATGTTACTAGGAAAAGTAGCGCTAGCACGATGGCAGCAATACGATGACTAACTTTTGTCTGAGACATACAACCCCTCGATATTTACTTAATCATTATAACAGAGTGCGAGTTCACTTAAGTATGGCTATGTTGATAACACAACTTAAATTTCAGCTTTGAAGGTTTGTGGCTGTTCTGGAAAACCGTTTTTATAGTGCCTAAGAATCTTCTGAGCCAACTTCTTAGGTACAAATGGTACGTTTTGGAGTTGGTTCAGCGGTAACCACATAGGGGTATAGATATTCTGCCCACCTTTATTTATCTTGCGCTCGTCTGCATCTGGATGAAGAATTGGTACACCAGAAATATAGTCACAGACATAAATATACTGAGTGCCGTAGGGTTCGTTGGCTTCCTCGACATATACCAGTCGAGGATTAGCGGTATGAACCATTGTCTCTTCATGGATTTCACGTAGCAGCGCTTTTTCGAGGCTCTCACCTAGCCCAACATGTCCACCAATAAGTGTGTAGTACTGCTTACCGAACTTATCACGCTTCATGACAAGCAGATTGTCATCTTCGATGATGATTGCTCTTACGCCTCTTTTCATACCATAAGTATACCGTAAAGCGGATACATACTTCACTTTTGCTAAAAGTATAGTAATATGGTCATATGAATAATCACGAACTAGAAGCAGACGTAGCGATTGACAACGCACGTCGCGCGCAAGTACTATGGATGGCTTTGGCAGGTGGTACACTTGCGATGGCAGCCGTGTTTGCGTCGAGTGCGTTTGTCCACAGTCAGGTTTCCCGCGATGAACGAGTTGAGCAAGTAGTGCGTGATGAACATGCAATACGTGAACAATCAGACTTAAAGCAAGCGGCGCTATTCGGTGTCGTCGGCATTGGCGCTTTGGCTAAAGTGTCAGTTCCTATGTTTCGTAGAGAAAGAGTTGACGAACCTTCAGCCTAGTCGGCGATTTCGTAGGCTTTGAGTTTCTTTTTGTTTTGCTCGGTATCGCCGCGTTGAAGTTTGAGCAGTTGGGCGTAGATTCCCCCACTGTTTGCTAGGTCTGCTGGCGAGCCAATTTCGTTTACCTTACCATTCTGAAGCGTGATAATTTGGTCAACTCCCTGAATGGTGCTCAGACGATGGGCAATTATCAGCGTGGTGCGGCCTTTCATTAAGCGTTCTAGGGCTTGCTGAACCATAGCCTCACTTTTGCTATCTAGGCTACTGGTAGCCTCGTCGAGTATTAATATTGGCGCGTCTTTCAGGAGTGCACGGGCAATCGCAATGCGCTGCTTCTGACCGCCGCTTAGTTTTAGCCCACGTTCACCAATTTGGGTATCGTAACCCTTCTCTAGCTTTTCAATAAATTCATGGGCGTTGGCGGCTTTTGCTGCTGCTTGAATTTGTTCTTTACTAGCCTTGGGGTTGCCGTAGGCGATATTTTCCTTAATGGTACCGCTAAACAAGGCCGGATCTTGAAACACTACACCAATATTTTTACGTAAGCTCTGCTGACTTACTTGGTTGATGTTTGTTCCATCTATAGTGATTATTCCTTGCTGTGGCTCGTAGAGTCGGAGCAATAGATTGGTGAGCGTCGTCTTGCCTTCGCCGCTTTCACCGACCAGGGCAACCTTACTATCAGGTTTAATCTCAAACGAAATTTTACGGAGTACCTGCTTGGTGTCGTAACTAAACTCCACATCTTCGAAGCTAATTGCGCCCTTCTTTACTTGGAGTTCTTGCGCGTTATGTACATCGGCAATGTCCGGCTGCAGGCTCAAAACCTCGAAATAATCTTTACTGTCAGCGACCGCACGCTGAGTGTTCTCTACCAAGAAACTGATGGTAAAGATTGGTATCCTAATCTGTTGCGAAAGTAATATCAAGGCAACTGCCGCGCCCGGGCTAAAGTGCCCGTGAGCTGCTTGCACAAAGATAAATACGTAAACAGCCAGGAAGATTACATTAAGCACGAGCCGACGCCGAACATCACGCTCGTGCCAAAATCGTGACTGTGGCCGGTTGGTATTAATGACTTTCTGAAATTCAGTATTAAAAAATGATAATTCACTCTTCTGCCGGATGAAGCTCTTAACCACTTTAATCTGCCCAATTGCTTCGGCAAAACGCCCTGTCGCAATATCAACATGCAAGTTCTTCTTAGCCTGGTACTCCTGCCATGTATTACTCGTCTTGACTGTCAGCCAAATGTAGATTGGATACAGCATAAACAATAGCAGAGCCACCTGCCAGCTGTAGTAAAAGACAACAGCGAGTGAAAATATAGTCGTAAAGATGAACTGCAAGAAGTTGTTACTCATCATTTGCATAAAGCTAGTTATCTGAACAATCGAACGGTTAAGACGATTGATTATCTTGCCAGTTAACTCAGTATCAAAATATTGTTGCGGTAGCTCAAGTAAATGCTCATAGTAGCGGTGACTCAGTATTTTGTTGAGTTTTGCGGACATTTGATCACCGAGATAGCCGCCGATATTGTTCAAAAACGTGCCCAGAACATCCAATGCAAAGATAAACAAGGCCACCAAGACAAGGTATTGGATATTGGCCGTACTGCCTTTGCGAATCTCATCGATGGCCCAACCACTGAGTAAAGGATTCAGAAGAGCCGTCAGGCTCACAATGATTGAAATAATGCTGATGCCTACGTAATAACCACGTAGTTCTTTACTGAATCGCAAAATACGTAAGAGGTGTTTCATGTACCTAGTCTCGCTTCACATCGAGCTTGGATTCAACGGCCGATACTACGCTATTAACGAATGTGGTAACTTCGTCGGTGGTGAGGGTGCGGTCGGCATGATGAATGTCTAATCGAACAGTAATGTGTTTTTGAGGGCTATGTTCTTTGTGGTAAATGTCACGAGATGAAGTCTGTACGATGTAGCCGTGTTTTTCAGCCTGCTGCTGGCCACCTTCCTGAACTGCTTCGTACAGGGTGTCAAAACGCTGGTCTTTAGCAGTCTTGAAGGTAATGTCTTGGGTTACGTGTGGGAAACGCGATAAAGCCTGATAGTTACGTCGAGGCGACGTAGATTCAAATAGTGGCGTGAGCATTATCTCGAAGCCGCTACTGTTAATCGGAAGCTTAAGTTTTTTACGAGCTGTAGCATTAAATTCGCCAATAACTCCTATGTAGTTGCCAGAGGCACGGTCGGTAACAAGTGCAGAACGCTTCCAGTCGTAAGGTTTAGTTATTTCGTAGCTTGGGCTGTTCTCGATAGGTTCGTAATCAAAAACTACTCCTAACTCATCGGCAAGATAATCAAGATACCGCTTTGCTATAAAGTATGCGGCACCGGCATTACTAGCTACTTTCTTGTCGTTGGCGGCGTAGACGAATCCTAAAATATCATTTTCGATAGGCAGACCTTCGTCGTTAACTCCCTGACCTTTTATGTGAGTTTTGCCAATTTCGAATAGTGCTAACTGATCATAACCGGCACGAATATTCTGATATACCTTCGACAGAATACTAGGAGTCATAGTTAGACGGTAATACTGAAGCTCTGGGCTGAGGGCGTTTGCCAATTGATAGGCCTCATTGCGATTTTGAGAAGCAGCGTCGAGCAGTGACCCTGAAATAAAGCTGTATGTGACAATTTCATTAGCACCAGCCTGGACCAGCGCATTACGAAGTTGGGTTTTATATTCTAAAGAGGCATTCTTGGCCGCTGGAGCTGTGGTACGCGTTGGTAATTCAACAGGTAGATTAGCGTAGTCGTAAAGCCGACCAATCTCTTCGATTACATCTTCAGCAATTTCGATGTCTTTGCGCCAAAATGGTGGCGTCACAATGATGGTCTCATCAACTGTCTCGACAGTGAACTCAACGTTAGTAAGGAGTTGGCTCATTTGTTCGCTTGTTAGGCTACTGCCAAGACGCTTATTAACGAAGGCGACAGCTACTTCAACGGGCTCCCAGCTAAAGTTGTTGTCTTCTGGGGCAGAATCATACAGCACCCCAGCAGTACCATTAAGCTCACTGCATATATCAGATACTAGTTTCTGTAGTACGATACCATTTTGTAACTGCGATTGGCCTTTGTTGAAACGAGTTACAGCATCCGTGAATAGGCCATGGCGCATGCTTGTTCGGCGGATAGTGTACATATCGAAGTTAGCACACTCTACGATGATATTTTTTGTGTCATCATCTACTTCTGTGGCAGCGCCACCCATAACGCCAGCCAGCGCAATTGCTTGGGTGTCTGTAGCAATAACTATATCTTCTGCAGTCAGGGTAATGGTTTTCCCATTTAATAATTCAATGGTCTCGCCAGCCTGCGCCATGCGCGGGAAGATAGCAACCTCGCCCTGACACAATGCCTTAACTTTATCGTAATCAAATGCGTGGGTCGGTTGGGCAGTTAGGTGCATGTAGAAATTTGTCAGGTCGACGATTGCATTAATTGGTCGACTTCCAAGCCGTGTCAGCCAAGATTGTGTCTGAATTGAACTAGGCTTGTTGGTGACATTTTCGACAACTTGCACCATAAAACGAGGTACTTTATGGACTACATCGTTTTTGCTTGCCAGCGGTAAGGTCGTAGGGTTGTTCACTATATTTGATTGCTGAAGCGACTGCGAGCTATACCAGCTTGGGCTTTCGAATGATTGTCCATAGATACCTGCTAACTCACGAGCAATACCCAGAATACCGAAACAATCAGGACGGTGCGTAAACATCTTGTTTTCGCAATCGATAATCGTGTCCGTGACAAAATATAAATCACCAAAAGGAGAGCCAATCGCTGCCTTGCTGTCAGTAATTTCTAGGATGCCGTCATGATCTTCGCTAAGCGCTAATTCGCTTGGGCTAGCCAACATACCATTACTTACTACACCACGTAGTTCACGGGCACCGAGTACAAAAGGATCTTTGTCAAAACTGCTTGGTACGGTAGAACCTGGCGGCAGCCACGCTACTGTTAGCCCGGCGGCGACATTGGGCGCACCACAGACAACTTGCACCAAACCATCAGCATTTCGCTGTACACCCTCAACAACACCACCATCATCTATGAGGCAGACGTTCAGTTTGTCTGCATCTGGGTGTTTTTCACAACTAACAACCTTAGCTACTACAATTCCGTTGTAGCGTGAGCCCCAATCGATAACCTCTTCGACAGCCCCTAACTGGGCGCCAATCTTTCGCAGAAGTTCATCAGTGGGCATTTTAGTAAGGTCGATGTTGCTATATTGACTTGCGAGTTGTACGGATAGTTTCATTAAAATTGCCTCAAGAAATCTAGTTTACCAGACTCAAAATGGCGAATGTCTTCGATGCCATATTTCATCATTACTAATCGTTCAATTCCACCACCCCACGCAAAACCAGAGTACTTCACTGGGTCTATGCCGGCTGCACTGAGCACATTGGGGTGAATCATGCCGCAACCTAGCAGCTCAAGCCACATATCAGCTTCGGTATCGCCCTTGCGCAAAGCAGCAGGTCGCTCGATAGCAAACTCGAAACTCGGTTCGGTAAATGGAAAATAAAAAGGTTGTAGTTTTGCCTTTAAGTCTTGCCCAAAATATTCACTTAAAAGTGTTTTGAGAGTAGCGATGAGATTGCCAACAGTGATGCCTTCGCCAACATATACGCCTTCGTACTGATAAAACGTGTGTTCGTGGGTAACATCGATGTCTTCGTTTCGAAACACGCGGTCTGGCACGAGTACCGCAATCGGCTCGCCCTTTTCAAGATTACCGGCGTATTTTTTAAGGACACGATTCTGCATAGTGCTGGTGTGTGCAGGAGCAATCAAGCCCTCTGTAGTCATGAAAGTATCATAATCATCACGTGCCGGGTGACCTTCTGGAAAGTTCAATGATTCAAACATATGGTAATCGTCATCGATAAGGCGACTTTGCTCTATATTGAAACCCATGCGGTAGGCGATATCTGTCATGTATTCCAGTTCGGTCATGAGCGGGTGTTTAGACCCAGTCTCGCTCGGTAAGAGTTCTGGTTGATTGGCGTTAACATCTCGCGGTGCGGTTACATCTATTGGCCCTAGTCCACTATTTGCATCTTCAACCTTTTCCAGCCAGCCCGCAACTTGCTGTTTGAGGTCGTTAAGTGCTTTTCCAAAACCAGCCCGCTCTTCGGCCGGCAGAGTGCGCAGCTCTATGAATAAAGCCTCAAGAGTCTTGCTCCGCAGGATTGTGCGTTTATCGTCTAGTTTTTCGTACTCTTTTTTAAGCTGCTCGGCAGCTTTCGCTATGGATTGTGGTATATCAGACATAATTATTAGTAGTATACCAGTTTAAGGGGTGGTTTGAGTAGAGTTAAGGTTGTACAATTACACCTATGGCTAACTTTTCATTTGATATCGTAAGCGATTACGACAAAGCAGAACTCAATAACGTCTTTGATCAGACCCAGCGTGAAATAACATCTCGCTATGATTTTAAGGGCACTTCGGCAGCCGTCGAGTGGCTCAACGACGACAAGTCAGGATTTAAAATAACCGGCGACCATCAATACCAACTAGACGCTATCGCCGACATTATTCGTAAAAAACTGGCAGCTCGTAATCAAAGCCAGAAACTACTGGATGTTTCTCAAGAACCCGTTACTTCTAATTTAAAGATGACCTGGCAAGTGCCTTTCAAGCAAGGACTTGATCAAGACAAAGCTAAGAAAGTTACCAGCAAGATACGCGAAGCCTTCCCTAAAGCCAAACCACAAATTCAAGGACAAGAAGTGCGTGTAGTTAGCACTAGTAAAGATGAATTACAGTCGATTATGCAGCTGCTGCGAGAAGCAGACTTTGATTTTCCACTGAGTTTCACTAACTTCAGGTAACTTTATGAAGATTGTATTTTTCGCGCATAGCACCACAACAGATAATCAGGCCCATAGAGCAACTGGCTGGTTACAGGGTGAACTGTCTGATAAAGGCATAGAACAGGCAAAAACATTACCTGGATTAGTAAAAGATGCTTCATTTACAGTTGTCTACACATCTGATTTGCAGCGAGCCATAGATTCTGCAGAGTTAGGGTTTAAAGATACACATCCTATACGAACTGACTGGCGTTTACGTGAAGCAAACTATGGCGACCTAGATGGCACTGATAAAAGCTTCAAGAACGACATGACACAGTTTATTGATGCGCCCTACCCTGGTGGTGAAAGTTACCGTGACACAGAAAAACGCATGCGTGATTTTCTAGAGGAAGTCTCGCAAGAATTTGCCGACGGCTTCATTGCAATAATTGGGCACGAAGCCACACAGCTGTGCTTGGAAGTTATCTGTAATGATAAGTCTTGGCAAACAGTCATTGCCGAAAACTGGCGACCTGCCCAAGCTTGGCAACCTGGCTGGAATTACACCTACAACTAATCCTGGTAAACATAACCAGGTATACTATATAGCATGACCGTTCACCAAGATGTTGTTGAAGCATGCAAGGCTGTTTTAGTCCACAACGATAAGAAGTTGTTTACGCTTCCTGCCGAAGGACTCTATCCACATCAATGGTTGTGGGATAGCTGTTTTGTGGCAATTGGCCTACGGCATATAAACATCGACCGTGCACAGACAGAACTCACTAGCTTACTGCGGGGCCAGTGGAGTAATGGTATGTTGCCACATATGATTTTTGATGATGCATTACTGTATACACAAGACCGTAATATCTGGCGCAGCCAGCTCTCGGTATATGCTCCTGATGAAATAAGCACTTCTGGTATCACCCAGCCCCCAGTACTTGCGGAGGCGGTATTGCAGGTAGGGCAAAAGCTATCAAAAGCCGAGCAGCGCAGCTGGTACCAGACAATGTTGCCGGCTTTAGTTAAGTATCATCAGTGGCTGTACCGAGAGCGTGATGCTAACGCTAACGGGTTAGTTTTTCAGGTCCACCCATACGAGACTGGTCTAGACAGTACACCGCCGTGGATTGACCAATTGCACCGACATCACAAGCCCTGGTGGGCAGTAGTGTTACAAAAGTCGCACATTATTAATGCTGTTAGCTTGTTTAGGCGCGACACAAGGCATGTTCCGCCGGGTCAGCGGATGGATAATCTGGACGCCTTACTGTACTATGACGTACTTCGTAAATTACGTGCTAAACGCTATGATGTGCAACGTGCAACGCGCCGAAATACCTTTGTAATCCAAGACCTCTCTTACAATAGTATTTTTGTGCGAGCTAATGAATGCCTCAAAGAAATTGCTAAAGTAGCCGCGTATGATTTGCCGCCCGAACTACTAGACTCCATGCAAGCGACGACAGCTTCGTTCGAACAATTCTGGGATGGATATAGTGCACAGTATTACTCACGTAATCAAAAAACGGGCAAGTTAATTAGAATACCGAGCATTGCCACCCTGTTGCCACTCTACGCCGGGCATATCACTAAGGAGCGGGCTAGCCAGCTCGTTCGCCTACTGCATAACCGAAACGTATTTGGTTCTGAATATCCGGTGGCGAGCGTGCCGCTCAATTCTAGTTACTTTAACGCTATGCGTTATTGGCAGGGTCCAACCTGGATAAATACTAATTGGATGATTGTGCAGGGGCTACTTCGCTATGGATATAAGAAAGAAGCCGAGATAATTAGATTGAAGTCACTCCAGCTTGTACGCGAACATGGGCCATATGAATACTATTCACCAATCGATGGTACTCCGGCCGGTGCCCAAAATTTTAGTTGGACGGCGGCGCTAGCGATTGACTTAGCTGAGGCTTCTCCGTCCAAAGCCAGTCACTAGCACAGTCTTGGACTGTTTCAGGGTCCGACTGTACCCATTCATCCCATGCTTCGACTGCACTTGCCAGTGTGTCGCCGTTGCGTGCCATACGGTCGATAATTTCAGAGCGGTATACGGCAAAATCGAGACATTGATTAATAAAATGTTCCGAACGAAAAGCACGTTGCATACTGACTAAGAAGTGGGCATTTTCAGTCTGTAGGCCACGCTGCTGTAATAAGCTCGTACTAAACTGGGCATACTGCTCGATAGCTTCATCGATAAATATCGATTCAAGTTCCCGCCGCTGTTCATATGACATTTCAGAGATACTATTACGACCCCGGCTGCGCCATACCTCAACTTCCCGGATTATGTCTGACGGTTGCTGGTTTATTCTTGTTACCCACTCGTGCGTAAATTCTTCAGCAGAACTGTTACTTCGCCGAAAGCTTTCGGAGCGGTAGGCATCGATTTGGCCGGCATACCATTCAAAAGCCTCACTACTTTGTTGGTGCATTTCAACAACCTGTTGCAACGCAACATCATTGTCGATGCCTTCGTTAACTAGTAATGCAACATGCAGTTCGTAGCTACCAGTTATTGCTTCCTGGCTTACGGGGTTACAATCGGGGCGATATGGATAGTTTTCTGAGGTAAATGACATAACTAAATATGTTACATAAAGTTATTAATAATTTGTCAATTTTACAGCTATTAGTCAGCGTTTTCAAGGGCGATAGTGGTTTGTTCCGCCTGTTGATCAACTTTGTCGGCCAGTAACTGTACTTTATTGAGTTTGCGCTCAATAGTACGACTCTTAGTGCTGGCACTATCGATAGTCTTCGTTGCTTGTACCAGTTTTTCGCGTGTTTTATCAAGTAAGTCACCGAACTTGCCAAACTCGCCTTTGATACCGGTGAGTAGCTCCCATACCTGGCCGGTCTGCTCGGCAATGGCCAGAGTACGGAAACCAAGTTGATAGCTATTCAGGATAGCTGCGATAGTGGTTGGCCCAGCAATTGTCACACGGTATTCTGTCTGGAGCATTTCGAATAGCCCTGGCTCACGCAGTATTTCAGCAAACATTCCTTCGGTAGGTACATACAGAACGGCAAAATCTGTAGTCCGTGGTGGAGCGATGTATTTAGCTTTGATTGACTTGGCTTCTAATTTAACTCTGCTAACCATAGCTTTTTGGGCAGCTAGTGCAACATCAATCTCACCCTTCTCTTGAGCTACTACTAAGCGTTGGTAATCTTCGAGCGGGAACTTAGCGTCTATCGGTAGATAGATGAAGCCGCGCTCAGAACTCTTATCGGGCAGCTTTATAGCGAAATCAACCACATCGGCTGTTTTGGGGTTAACTTTAACCTGCTTGCTGTAGTGGTCTTTTATGAATACTTGTTCAAGCAGACTCTCCAACTGTACTTCACCCCAGGTGCCTCGAGTTTTTACATTAGTGAGCACCCGTTTAAAGTCACTAACATCACTGGCTAGATTTTGCATTTCGCCAAGGCCTTTATGAACTAATTCTAGGCGTTCGCTAACCATTTTAAAGCTTTGACTGAGGCGTTTTTCGAGCGTACTTTGCAGTTTTTCATCAACAGTATGACGCATCTTCTCTAGTTTTTCGGCATTGTCTTTTTGTAAGCTTTCCAGCCTGGTTTCGACTGTTTTACGGATTGCTTCTAGCTTCTCGTCGTTTTTATCACGCAGTTGCTCAAGCCGTTTTTCGAGACCCTCTCGGCTTTGCGCCAAGCCTCCGGTAAGTTCTTGCCGTAAATCCTTATTGGCATCAGCAAACTCTTTGCGGTTGCGCATAAATTCATCGCGCATAGCGCTATCAAGACCTGTGCCTTGTTTTTTTGTCAGTAAGTATAGTAGCAATCCAAAATTTGCTACCCCCAGAAGTATTCCCACAATTTCCATAGTACTAGTATAGCTTAGTTGTGACTGCGTCTCTAATGATTCATCTGCATCATTGAGCCGTGACCATGGCCGGGTTGTCCGTGCTCGATGCCATGCTCATCAATATGTATTGTCTTAACAGGCACCGTTGTTGGCGTTTCATCCTGGTGAACATAATGGTGCGCTAACTGTATAGAAATCGCCACTAACCCAACCCCGAGCAGCATTAATAGCGGCTGAAACTCGAACAAGCGTTTATTGTTAGCTTTTTCATGGATAGTCGGGATGATGTCGCTTAGGGCAATGTATAGCAAGAAGCCGGCGCTAATACCTAGTAGTACGCCAATCGGCAAACTACTGACCTTACCCAGGGCGAATGTGGCTACCGCCACCACGGTGGTTGCCAGAGAGCTAATGATATTCACTAGTAAGACTTTACGACGATTCATTCCCTTAGATAGTAATAGTCCAAAATCTCCAATTTCTTGCGGGATTTCATGGGCAGCGATAGCAACAGTAGTCACGATACCCGTGGGCACGCTTACCAAAAATGCAGCAGCGATAGCGATGCCATCAAGTGCATTATGTACAGTATCGCCAATAACAATCAGGGGAATTGAGGGGTCTTGTTTTTCGTGCTGATGGTGGTGATGGAACCAGTGTAGAAAACGCTCAGCGAAGAAGAATAACAATATCCCAAATAGCGTTGCCGCCAACACTCTGTCGGCCGAAGATTCCTCGAGCCCATCTTTTAATAAATCTAGGAAAACAGCCGCCAACAAAGCACCTGCTGCAAACGGCATGCCATAATCTGCTAGTGTGCGAGCCAGCCGTTTATTACTGAGCAGCACTATGCCGCCGATGAGAGAAAAGAGTCCCCCAATTAATGAAAAGAAAATAACAGTTGTGTAATTAGCCATGAGCTTAGATTAAAACGGCATGGTTATTATTACAACTTTGTCGCAAAATACATCAATTCTTGCAACACTCTCCGACTAACCATTCTACTTATGGATAGGGTAGCTATCTGTTCTATACTGACGTCATATGAAAGAGATACAGCTCGTAGGAGTCACTCATGGCGTGCAGGCATACTCTAGGTTTGGCAATGCAAGGCATTATGAGGTGCTACCTCCTGAGGACTTTATTGCTGGACTAGGCATCAGCGCAGGTGCTGAAGTCGCCATTGAAACAGTACCGGGCAGTGAGATGACTGCCGGAGAGGTAATTGAAACTCCATCAATGACTGCGCAGAAATACAAAGAGGCCTTTGCGATTGCAGAAGGACAATACTTTTTTGGTGCAGCAGCACGACTGCTCATAGGTTCAGGTTGTCATGTTTACGGCGTTGATGATGAGCGACTAAGACATAATGCCTACCCTAGACATAAAGCCTTGATTAATGATATCCCTGTCTTAACATATCTTAACGACGGTATACTATCTGACCGTTTGGCGCGCAAAATTGCATATGCCAAAGCATTTCTAGGACACATGGACACTTCGGTAAGAGAAAGTCGTATGTTCGAGCGAATAGCACATGGTGCCTTCGATGTCGCTATTCTTGGCCAAGCTCATACAGATAGGCTTGCTAGTGATGCGTCGCTCCAAGAGCAACTAGGGCTGCGTGTAATAGAATATCTGCGAGTTGAGCCGCGGATTAATGGACATCCAATTACTGCCGATAATCTACAGTATGCATACGGTCTTGATAAACTCGAGAGCCATCTATACGTGCCAGATGCATTAGAAGTAGAAATTGACGCAAGTGAACATAAAATACAGCGTGAACTATATCGCCGTAGATACAATGCTTTGACAATTGGACGTGTTTTAAGCAGAAAAGATCCATTGCCAGTCTATCTGGGACGATTTTACATATCTGACATTGCGGAAACAAGTCTGTTCGAACTTCATATAAACAGTCAACTCGGTTCGTCATTTACAGGAACTATCTATGATGTGCTCGGTACGGCAACAGTTGAGGGGGTAGTATCAGAGGGCGAAATATCCTTTCGAAAAGTTTATGATAAGGTAACGATTACAGAGACTGCTATTGCTCCGCTAAACTACGCTGGTAATGTCGATAGTGACAACGGAGACGTGCGTGGACGTTACGCACCTGACGGGGAGCAGATTCACCAAGGAAATTGTTTCATAATGACAACGTTCGATAGAAACGCTGTACATCGTTTAAACAAAATTGACTAACAAATTGATGAAAGTAGTCCGAAATTTAAGGAACCCCGAGCTCGGCTCAGGGTTCGCGGGAAGCCTCACACTTCCATATTTAGCTTATGCCTTTTATTGTGCTTATGCAAGCACTTTTGCTTCGGTTAATGACCGAGAAATGTTGGCAAATATGGTCGCAGAATCTTGCCCCCACAAATAATCTGGTGTTTGGCTTGGATCATTTCTTGGAAAGTACTTATGAGGCAAGAATTGCCCCAGAAGAGCATCTCTTTCGTACTCTGATTTCAAGTCGTCACGCTCATATTCCGGGTGTCCTTGCAGGAACAAACTAGTGCCTGTTGGCCGTTCGTATTGCGCTAAAAGCCATTCAGGCTCGAAGCCTTCGATTAGTACCTCGACCCCAGCGTCTCGAAGTAGTTTCGATGATATACCGCCCCACCTAGAGTGAGGTGCTCGGACCGGTATTTCGAGTCCTCGAGTATAGGGGGAGTCTTTGATAACATCGTGACAGAACACACCAAAAACTTTAGCTGGTTCAATATCACGACGCATACCAAATAATTGATTAAGTGCGAAGTGACTTGCAAGGCAAGAGTAGATTGTTAGCCTGGTTTCAGATTCTGCCCAGTCAATAACCTCAGCAAGCTGGGGTGCAAAACGAATTTCGTCAAATGGCATTTCCGAGCCGTCTGGACGGCGCTCAAGATTCGCTCCTGTCACTACGAGACCGTCCAGTGTATCCGCGACGTCGTCAATCACCTGAAAACATTCTATTTGCGACGATGAAGTACATCCACTAATACGTGGGTCATCACTAAACCGCACGGGGATAACCTCAACTTCTTGGGTCAGTGCGTTTTGCCACTGCTGATGAGTCTTGTCAAGTGCAGCAGACGGCATGATGTTTAAGAGACCAATACGTGCTGAAGCTTCGATACTTCTCATTGGCTAGACAATTCGCTCCCATGGTAGGTCTTTTTTGCCGAAGTGACCATAAGCACTTGTAGCCTGATAAATTGGCTTGCGCAGATCTAGGGCTTCAACAATTCCCTTCACACTTGTATCTATCAATGTCTCTGCATAAGCCTCAATCTCGGCCTGGTCTTTTGTGCCTGTACCGAATACGTCGATTGTTTTCATGAGCGGCTTGGATTGTCCGATTACATAAGCCAAACCAACCTCACATTTAGTAGCTAAGCCCTTTGCCACGATGTTCTTGGCAATGAAGCGTGCTGCATATGCGCCAGAACGGTCAACCTTGCTTGGATCCTTACCACTGAAAGCACCACCACCTACTCGAGCATATCCACCATAGGTGTCTACGACGATTTTGCGGCCAGTTAAGCCTGCGTCACTTTCTGGGCCGGGTATGTGCCAGGTGCCTGTTCCATTCACAATCAACTGCTCTTTAGTTATGGTGTATCCGTACTCTGCCAGAACCGGTGTGACAACTTGTTCAAAAATTGCCTGCGCAACAGCTGTATCACTAACGTCTTCCCGATGTGCCGTAGCAATTACTACCGTCTCGATACCGACTGGTTTGCCGTCTTCGTATTGCACAGTGACCTGGCTTTTGCCATCTGGACGAATATAATCCAAAATCTGCTTCTCTCGCACTTCATCCAGACGTTGTGTCAACGAATGAGCAATGGCAACAGGCAATGGTAATAGCTCGGGTGTCTCGTCGATGGCAAAACCAAACATCATACCTTGGTCGCCTGCACCAGTATCATTGTTGGTGCCTTGTGCTATCTCTGGTGATTGCTGATGGATATTATTCTCGAACTCTGACTGATCAGAAAAGCCCCAGTCTGGATTGGTATAACCCAATTCAGCGATTGTACTGCGTACCACTTTTTCGAAATCGACTTTGGCAGTAGTGTTTATTTCACCGAATAACGCAACCTTATTTGCGCCAGCAACGGTTTCGATGCCAGTGCGTGCGTGCGGGTCTTGTTGCAAAATGGCATCCAAAATTGCATCACTGATGCGGTCTGCTATTTTGTCTGGATGTCCAGCACAGACTGACTCACTGGTGAATAGTGTTTTAATTTTTGACATAAAAAATATCCTCTCCCCGTGCCGGAAAAAGGATGCATGTTAACCTACATATCTTCCCCGGAATGGGACTAGATGGAGCACTTTATTCATTTAGAACAAGTTGCTAACGGGTCAATGAGCTAGATCTCTCGCCGTTTCTTTATATTTACAAATTGTTAACCGCTACAGCTTAACATGAAGATGGCTACAGCGCAAGCATGGCAAAGTGTTGATACTTAGTACGTGGTTTTAAGCTGCGCTATTTGTGTGCCCTTGCGCCAGTGCTCCTTGGCTAGCTTATCTGGTAAGAAGTTACTTAACACCCATAAATCAGCGGCCCGTCGAATCTTCCAGCCATCGGCACCCGTCAATAGCTTCCCATCTTTCATGACTACAGCCCACTCTTTGCCAATAGGCACCACGCCGATAGGCGGTTGCGGTTCGTACGGTATTAGTTCTTTGCCCTCAACAAATCGTGCAAAGTTAGTAGCCAGCTGAATACCGTCATAGATTGCTGTTTGCGCCATTCCGCTATACAGAGTGCTCGCAGCGTCGCCTACCACGTAGATATTAGGGCTTTTAGCCTGGAGGTATTCGTTTACGATTACGCGTTTTTTGGGATCGAGATCAAAAAGTTCTGGATAACGCTCGAAGAATGGATTGGCCCGGCTACCGGCAGTCCAAACAATAATATCAGCTGGCAGCACCTTATGCCCCTGTAAGCACAGATGGTTCGATGTGCAGTGGTCTACTGCCATACCGCCAATAAAGGTCACGCTTACTTCTTTTAGGCGTTTCTCGGCAGCTTTCGATGCGCTTTTATCAAGCATAGGCAACACTCTGTCGGCTCTATCTACAACCGTCACTTTCGGTTTGGCCGCTTTCAGGTCGAACTGCTTCGCAACAATATCGGCCATGGCAGAAATGTCACCAGCCAGTTCGATACCGGTAGGTCCGGCACCTACCACCACAATGTCGCATGCTTTACCCGCTTTAGCTACAAACAAATCTCGCAGCCTATTTCGAAGTGCTAGAGCATCTTGCATGGCATACATCGATTCGGTGTGTTCACGAGCACCCTTGGTATTGAAATACTCTTTTTCGTAGCCGACACCAAACACAACAGCATCATAACTGTATGTCTTGCCACTGAGGCCTTTTAGTTCTTTTACCTCGGCACGTAAATCGGTTACCAGGTCATTAACTAGTTTGACTTGTGGCATATCGGCAAATATTTCACGGAATGGTACAACCACTTCCAATGGCGAACGGCCGGTAGTACTACGGTAGAGGGCCCCGTGGTACTCGAGCTGACTCTGTGGTGCGATGAGCGTAATTTCGAAAGCTGGGTTATTACCGAGCTCCAGGGCTAACTTAACACTTGCGAATCCACCACCAACTGCAATTATTTTCTTTTTTGCCACCAAGTTTCTTTCATACCTATTTAAGCTTTAGTATTATGGTAGCATAAACATAAGAGCTTAAAGGAACATATTTTGCACGATATCCGCCACATCATCAAAGGAGAGGTCGACAGCACCGACGCTACTCGCCGTGCGTATAGTCACGATGCTAG
The DNA here is from genome assembly GCA_964409615.1 of uncultured Candidatus Saccharibacteria bacterium. Classification (GTDB taxonomy): domain Bacteria; phylum Patescibacteriota; class Saccharimonadia; order Saccharimonadales; family AWTP1-31; genus AWTP1-31. The sequence goes on from CAYPDT010000004.1 coordinate 91,787, forward strand.
TATTTTCGAAGTTGCACCCAAGGCTGTAATCTACCCTAAAACGACTGGCGACATACAGAAGCTCATTACTTTCGCCTCAAACCAACGCCGAGAAGGCACCGCAGTCTCACTGACAGTGCGTAATGCGGGTACCTGTATGTCTGGCGGCCCTCTTAACGATAGCTACATCGTGGATGTCTCTAGGCACATCAATCATATTGGTCATGTAGATACCGAGAATCGCAGCGTCTGGGTGCAAGGTGGTGCAATGCATATAGATGTAGAAAAAGCCACTCACCCCAAGCATCTGCTGTTTGCTCCTTACACTAGCTCAAGAGACATTTGCGGCATTGGTGGCATGTTGGGTAATAATGCTTCGGGTGAAAAATCAGTGAAGTATGGTCCAACTAGCCGCAACGTTAGCAAGGTCAAGGTTGCTCTTTCGGATGGAGAAATTTATGAATTCGAGGCTTTAACCACCAAAGAAGTGAACGCTAAAAAACAACTACCAACCTTTGAGGGTCGTATCTACCGTGAAATGACCAAACTACTCGAAGAAAATCGTAACTTAATCGACCAACACCACCCTCGCACTGCTAAAAATGCTGCGGGTTATCCTTTATGGGAGCTATGGGACGCACAGCAGTCTCACCTGAATCTTGCTCGACTGTTTATTGGAGCTCAAGGAACGCTCGGTATAATCACAGAGGCGAAATTGAAGCTCGTACCAATGGCTAAGTATGAACGTATGATAGTTGTGCCTATCGAGAAGTTATCTGACCTTGCAAGTGCCGTACAGGCAGCCATGAAACATCGGCCGGTCACCTGCGAAACATTTGACTACCACACATATGAGTTAGCCGAAAAATACCATCCTGAAGACGCCAAGCGTGCCAGCATTGCCAAAGGCAAGCACATGGTAGTAATGGTGATGTTCGAAGGTGACACGCAAGCCCAAGTTGATGCCATTGCCAAGAAAGCTCAGGCCGACATACTGAATCTAGGTCGTGAAGTAGCCTGGATTGACGACTTGGCAATCGCTGAAAGTCTACTACTGATACGGCGAAAGAGCTTTAGGATGCTACTCGAGCACCCCCATAAAGATAAGCGAGCTATGGCCTTTCTGGAAGACACTATCGTCCCTCTAGAACTTTACGGCGAATTCCTGGCAGCTCTCGAGGCCATATTAAAGCAATACGATATGGTTTACACCTATGCTGGCCACATTGGTGACGGAAGTATACGCCTCGTGCCACTGGTGAACATGGAAGAAGATGGCGCCGCAGAGAAAATCGTGGAACTAGAAACGCGTGTTAATGACCTTGTAATAGCCATGGATGGCTCGATTAGTGTAGATCACAACGATGGTATCATCCGAACACCGTATCTGCCGCAGTTCTTTGGCGAAGAGATGTATACTTTGTTTGCAAAAGTGAAAGAGTTGTTTGATCCACTAGGTATCTTTAACCCCGGTAAAAAAGTTGGTGGTTCTATGGACTACACCAAACAACATATTGTTCGCTCCAACCATCCTAGCAATTAATCACTGGGTTGGCGTTGTCTGTTACCATTAGTCTATGATTATTTTGCTGCACTCCTCCAAGACAATGCGTTCTGGTATCCCTAGTGATTACAGCGCAACAAAACCAATATTCCTAGCGCAAGCCCAGCAACTCTCAAAGTATATCCGCACGCTTGATACACCAAGCCTGGCCCGTGTTATGAAGATATCTCCTAAGCTTGCACAGGCAACCAAGCAGTCATTTGACAACTGGACAACCGCTACAAACAAACAAATCCCCGCCATGGATTGTTTCTTGGGTGATATATATAGCGGCTTTCAGGTAGCATCTCTAGATAAACAAGACAGAGACTTCGCCCAGCAACATCTACGCATCATATCGGGGCTTTACGGCTTACTTAGGCCCTTAGACGGTGTAATGCCTTACAGACTAGAAATGGCGTATCGCCTGCCAAATGATACATTCCGAAATCTGTACAATTTCTGGGGCGAATCTCTAGCCAAAACTATTTCTGATGAAGCTCTGATATGCAATCTTTCTAGCGTTGAGTATAGTAGTGCGATTCTGCCTCACCTTTCTGACACGCAGGTTATTACACCAAAATTTATGACCATCGACCCCAAAACTAAGCAACCCAGGTTTGTAGTTGTACACGCTAAGATTGCCCGTGGTGCCATGGCACGCTGGTGCATCAAGAATAGAATAAAGAGCGTAGCAGACCTACAAAAATTCAATGACCTAAACTATGTATATGACAAGGAGCTAAGCACTGAACATGAACCCGTCTTTGTAGCGACAGAGTTCGGCGGACTTGGCTTAAGCGTTAGACTGACATAATATCTAGCCAATACGTATATTTTCAGCTATAATCCACCCTTGTAATTCATACACCGTTGGGGATTGGCCAAGTGGTAAGGCACCGGGTTCTGGTCCCGAGATCGGGGGTTCGAATCCCTCATCCCCAGCCAA
>CAYPDT010000005.1:0-40747 GCA_964409615.1 uncultured Candidatus Saccharibacteria bacterium
TCATTGCCTGACGCTCGTCAGACTCGGAAGACTTTCGAGCGTACAGGCAGTATTTAAGTGGTTGAGTATTTTCGTCCAGCATGGCTGCAAGCAACAATCATACCGCGAAGGTTTTTGGAAAGCTAGTGGCGCTGCAAACACTTTAAAGTTGGGTAGCAGTATAATGTTAATATTAATAAAAACAGAACCCTTAAAACACCAGATGGCAAAGAAGTGATTTTGTAAGTTATACTTTAACTATGAACGACAAAGGCAAAAAAATACTTGAAAAAATTAGGTACGCCACTATATCGACCGTAGATGAGACCGGGGCACCTTGGGCCGCACCAGTCTGGTATGTATTTGATGATAACTTTGATATCTATTGGTGGTCACCGCTTGAAGCGCAACATTCAAGAAATATCAGCAATAACCCCAACATATATGTAACTGTTTTTGATTCTACTCTCCCGGAAGGTGAAGGAGTTGGTTTGTACCTTCGGGCACGGGCTGGCGAAATTAGCGATGATGAGCTTAATGCTGCTATCGAACGCTACAATAACTCAACGAAGATATTTAAGCTTGATCGAGAAAACTGTACCGGGAGTGCTCCAACAAGAATCTACAAAGCAGTCACAAAAGAAGGCTGGACTAACGATGGAGTAACTAAAGACGGCTTCTATATCGATAAGCGGGTATCACTATGAAACTCTACCGCTTCAGTCCAATCCAGAATCAAGAACAGCTTATTGAGGCAGTAAAGTACGTACATTTTGCTTGCTATAAACTTTGTAAGCAGTCTTTCGGAAGATACCTCCCGAATGCCGGGAATATGGGCGTATTCTGTCACCACGATGATGAATACAAAAACTTGGTAGAAATACGAAAACAAATAGCTGAACCTTCAGATGATCCAAATCAAAAGTACTTTGAACTATACGAACCTATAATCATCCCTGCGCAAAATGATATTCCCGAAACCACATATACCCATCTATATATACGCAAACCCGATATCTACCGAGCCCAAGTTGGTGACATAGATTTTTACCTTGAGCAAAGTGAATATGACGCTCTGAAATCAGATCTTGCAAATGGCAAACAAGTTCACGGAGCTCGAATCTTCCCTCGAAACGATTTAGATATGATCGAGCTATACGACCCAGACGTTGATGCTCTTGGTTATGTGAGTACTAACACTATGTCTCAAAAAGTCCGTAAAAAGCTTTCTGAAGAAACGAATCTATGAAAAAACACTACGTAGTCTACTCACACGGTTTCGGAGTTCGTAAAGATGATCGTGGCCTCATGACAGATATTGCTGCAGCTCTACCTGAGTGCGAACATATCCTTTTTAACTATAATATCTTTGACGAAGTCGCTAATACTATGACGGTCAGCCCACTCAATGCTCAAGTTGCAAAACTGAAAGAGAAGCTTGAAAGCCTCAGGAACGATCCTGATGCAACTATTGATTTAGTTGCTCACTCTCAGGGTTGCATCGTTGCTGCAATTGCAAAGCCAACAAATGTGAGAAAGATGTTATTTCTTGCCCCGCCAGACAACCTAGATAAAGACAAACTTGTTAAATTCTTCGGTGATCGGCCGGGAAGTCAAATTAATCTAGAGGGGGAGTCGCGCATTCCACGACGTGACGGGACAACTACCATTATCCCTGCATCCTACTGGAGGAGCATTGAGGCACCTCAGCCCATACGACTCTATAACCGATTACCTGCTCACTCTGAGGTCAAATTCTATATTGCCAATGACGATGAAGTACTTGGCATGTCCAACTTTGACCAGACTAATCAAGCAATAGAATTGATCCAAGTTGACGGTAATCACGATTTTAACGGAGACTACAGACCACATCTCATCGAGATTGTTAGAGCAGAGGTTCTATCATGAGTAGCAATACGAAAACTAAAAAACTAAACGCACCACTTGGTGCGAGTCTTGTAGTGCTATCGTCATTTTTTTACGCAAGCTATGGCGTTTGGACAAAACTGATGGGCAATTTCTTTGAAGGCTACACCGCATCAGCTTTACGAAGCATTTTAGTTCTAGTGATACTCATGCCAATCGCTCTGGTGCTCCGAAAGTACGAGCCGCTAAACCTAAAAAAGAATTATCTTTATATTATCGGCCTGATAGTCGCCTCATGTTTCATCTGGGGTCCTCTGTATTACTCGATTCTGCATGCTGGAATCAGTCTCACACTTACGGTAGCTTACGCAAGCATTGTAATTGGCATGTTTGTCTTTGGTTGGTTGCTGGCAGGTGAGCGGTTCACTAAAGACAAAGCTATCTCGGCGCTCCTCGGAATTATTGGTCTCGCATTAATCTTCTCTCCAACTGGCTCAAATGTCGCATGGTTCGCATTATCACTCGCAGCTATCAGTGGTTTAGGCTCGGCGTTCAATACTGTGCTTGTAAAAAAGGTTCCATACAACGCTACTCAGGCAACCATAGTAATGTGGGTGGCATCGGTTATCGCGAATATATTCATGGCGGTTATTTTCCGAGAAAAATACCCAGACGTTGGTCTGCATATGCAGTGGGTTTACCTTTTATTCTTTGCTATAGCATCAGTAATAGCTACATGGTCACTGGTAAAGGGAGTTAAACTTATTGAAGCTGGTGCAGCTGGTATTCTAGGCTTGCTCGAGATTGTCTTCGGCGTAGGGTTTGGAATGATCTTCTTTCACGAACGACCAGGAGCACTTGCGCTGGTTGGAGCAATCGTAATCATTGCAGCTTCAGCAATCCCATATATAAAAGACTTTAATGTAAGAAAAGGTACGCTAGAGTCAAGTTAAAACGAGACACTATCATAACATGCCATTTAGTGTCTCATTTGTCTCGTTTACACCTATTAAATAGTTCGTGACCTGTATGCGGAGCCAAATAAAACAGTCGAACCAAATGGTTCGGCTTTTTTATTTCCCTGAGCTAGATCCAACTTAGCAACCACACCCAGCTTGCTGGTGGTAGGTTGCCGGTTCGGTCGGCAAGCTCGTTCGCAGAAGCTTGCTTCGAGACCGAGCGCAGCCGTGAGGTTGTCTGGCCCCGGGAGCCAAGTTTAGAACTAAGAAAAACAGTGGCCACCATCTCTTGTTTTTTGTTTTGAGTGGGGTCAACGTGCGGGCCTTGAACTTTACATTAAATGGATAATCAGCCAGTAATTACTCTACATAGCTAATATCATTGTCTGGATTATATCGGACAAAAGCCGTTCTACCATCTGTGGCAGCCTCAATTGGTACATATGCCAGCCGGCCTTCACGCAGTACCGTATTTACCATCTCTTCCTTAACATCACTTGGAATAATAGATTTTAGAGTGTTTTTACCAAGCGCAACTGCACAAATTGGTTTAGTGTTATTAATAATTGCCAGTATTATTGATGCATATTAACTAATGAACATTAATTACTAAGTTTCCAACTTTGTCTACTATGGGGAGCGAATTATAGAACTAAAATAACAGAGGTGAATGGCCTCTGCTGCTATATTAGATAGCCGTCGTGGTCAAGGTTCGAACATTAATTCTGCTACCATATAAATATGGATGCTAGCGTTGTAAAGGAATTGATATAACCATGCAGAAGTATGTGTTAGTAAAATTTCTGGAAGAGATGAGTGAAGGTGATGAGTTTATTGCTGATAATTACTGGCCCCTCCATGTTACCCTAGTAGCTAATTTTAGCACTAATATACTTGGCTAATCAAGTTTGTTAAATATTCTCTGTGGGTAAGGTTATTTGTCTTTAATCTTTGACTTTGGGACAGACACGATTTTCTGCATAGCTTTGTGAAATTTACCCATAGGATTATTCACCGGCACGTCTATAGATGTCTTCTTTGTAGGTTCTGGTTTCTTTGTTTTTTTCGCTGTCATAGAATAATGATAGCATTGCCGGCTACTTTTATAGGTAGGTCTACGAAAGCAGCAGAACTGTACTTTAGTAGCGGAGTCTATCAGCTATGGTGTGAAGACTTTTGAACCAGCTATGCTGTAACTGCGCTTGCACCAATTAACTTTGCGATTCTAGGGTGTCGTGCGAGGAAACCTGTAGGCTGAACTATCTCTTCCAGTGGTAGCCACCTAAACCATGCACTCCTTGATCCATCTTCTTCTAAATGCATGCCAGTTAACTCAAAGTCTAAGTCTCTTTCATGAACAGCTACACGGCCTCGCTTTGTAACAGTTCCATCTTCTGCTACGGCAAGACGAGACATAGGCTCGCTCGTTTCGAGAAAACCATTGAGGTGAAGCTTCATAAGCTCACCGCTTGCAGTTGTTGTTAGAAAACCTAGATTGGTAGCCTTGAAGCTACCGACACGGCTTCCATCAATACCGCTTTCAACAACTTGCTGCGCTGCTAGGTGTATATCAATAACCTCGCGCATACCATCTGCAATTTCACCACCATTTATACCGTCTAATGCCCAGTCAACTAGTGAATTGCCAACCAGTCTATCCTGAGGAGTAGTAGTTTCTTGACTCATGATAATATTATACTATAAAAATGAATATACTACAACATTTTTCCCTTCGGGTATGCCTACTCTCTTGGTACAAGAATTAATGTTTTCTCACAATATAACTTCGGTGAATCAAATAACTCTGGCGTGGAAAATCTGAAACAGAATTCTCTCACGTAGTCGGGGAACTTCTCGGGCGTGGTGTGGTGGTACATACGTCGGATAAACGTTCGGAGATTGCCAAAGGTTCCTTCTATTTCACTAGTGTGGGTGAACTCGAATTTCTTGTGAATGTCCACGGTATGTTCCACCGGCCAGTGCTCCTCAGCACGTTTGTAGATGGAAGCTCCGTCTGTCCAAAGTTTAGCACCAGGCTGGACTTTCTGGAACAGGAAGCTATTCGCTTCCAGCCTGCCCGGGCTAGACTTGTAGATGAGGTCGTAGGCTAGTTTACGGGTACCAATCTGCTTGCCCATGAGTAGGCACCAGTTGCGGAAGTAGACCTCGTCTAGTTGGACAATATTCTCTAGGACATGGTACTCCTCTGGCAGATGGTTCCGGAACTGGTCGTACCAGTGGCGTACGGCTTTCTCACTGAGCAGGGTCAAGTCCTGAGCTTGCTTCACGGGTATCTTCCGTGTCCAGCACCAGAGTAGCAGCCACCACTGCTGGAGGGGTAGTTTGAGATTACCAAGCCAGGTGTGACTCAGTAGGCTAAACTTGCACCGACAGCGTCTACACCGATACCTGTTCTCGTAGACCACTGGGTTGCTGTGGTGGCACTGCGGACAGATTAGTTTACTACTGCCAAAGATGGCTACGCGAAGATACTTGCGTATCTTTGCTTCGCTGGGGATTTGTTTGAGGTTGTACATGTCCATATTGTCCTCCTTTGGACTGGACTTGTACCAAGTGGGTGTGATTACCCTTACCATTACGCACACGGTGCAAGCAGCCTGGCCAACAACAGGGTCGGCGAATACCTTCTGCTAGTTCTGTATAAGTACGCTCCACACGGCGGGCTCGCGTCTCGATAAGTTTTGCAGACTCAACCCAGCAAATCCACTCGTTGCGAGCTAGGGGAGTAATATCTTCCCAAGCAGCCCGTGCAGCGGCATTCTTTGCCAGAGCCTTGCGGAGGTCTTTGGGCATAGCGTGCACAGTACCACCGGCAAGAGTTAATCCATTCATACTTCTAGTATACCAGCTGAGTACAGTCGCTGATCTAGTAGATTATCGAGGGATGAAAGTAAGTGCAAAACCAATGCGACCAGCACGACCAGCGCGGCCGATGCGGTGCACGTAGTCATCGTAACTCTGTGGCAATGAATAGTTAATTACGTGGGTGATATCAGAAATATCAAGGCCTCGAGCTGCAACATCTGTTGCAACCAATACGGTAATATGACTATCCTTAAATTTGCTGAGAACGCGCTGTCGTTGACCTTGTGACTTACCGCCATGGATAGAGTCGGCAGAAAAACCGCGAGCAATAAGCATCTCTGATAATCGCTCAACACTTCGTTGCGTGTCGTCAAAGATGATAGCCTTGGCTGTATCTTGGTGAATCAAAATATCGTGTAGTTGGTCGAGCTTATGGTCATTTGACTGGAAAGGCACGACGTTTTGCTCAACATTATCGCTGGTATCGCCAGACTTAACCGTGATATGAACTGGGTCTTTAGAAAACGTCTGAATAATACCTTTTACACGGTTATCGAGTGTGGCAGAGAAGTAAAAGCTCTGCTTGTCGACATTAATGCGGCTGAGGATGTCTTGAATATCATTCACAAAGCCCATATCTAGCATGCGGTCAACTTCGTCGAGTACAACAACGTTAAAGCTGGTAATGTTCAGTGTGCCGCGATCAAGGTGATCCTTGATACGCCCTGGGGTACCAATAACAATGCGGGGGTTGTCACGCAAATCGCGAAGTTGTGGGCCCATTGCAGTACCGCCGATTAGAAGCGTGCCAGTTAGGCCACTACCTTTACCAATAGCTCGGCACTGCTGCTCAATCTGCTGAGCAAGTTCACGGGTTGGTGCCATGATAATAGCTCGGCTCTTTGGCTCAGTAATTAGTTTATGTAGCACGGGCAAGGCAAATGCTGCAGTCTTACCGGTACCAGTATTAGCGATACCAACAATATCTTTACCTTCGAGTGCTGGTGGTATTGCCTGGTCTTGGATAGGTGAGGGCTGCGTAAACTTCATAGCCGCAAGGTTGCGGTGCAAAATCGGGTCTACAGCAAAATCTGCAAAGGCGTGAGTTGGCTGATATGGCGCTTCGTCACGCGGTTTTGCTTTTTGTACAAATTTGTCGGGGTTAATGTAAGCTTTTTTGGGGCCACGGCTACGTTGCTGTGGCTTTCGACTGAATGAATTTCGTGAGTTGCTGCTAAAACTATAGTTTCGTGAACCACGAGTTGTAGCTCGGCTTGATGACCGTAATATTTTCTGAGGCATAAAAAAATCCTGTTTAGATAGTGATGTCGACTGTTTGCAATGAACATCGAGCTTTACACTACCATCTCAGAATTCATCAAAAACAATGTTGTATATTTTAGCACAATAAAAATACGTTCGCAAGAGAAAGTTGCATAAATACATTAAGTGGTATCTGTTACAAAAGATGAATATTGACTTGTACTTGAACGTTTCGTGCTGTTACGCAGTGAAGTTCTGTAGAATATTGTAAATCAATATAGCCGGCCAAACTGCTGCTTTCAGCAGGGCTGCAATAATGTTCCAGAAGCCATCGACGTGGTTAACAAAGTAGACGGCTGCACCAATATAAGTCAGAAAGGCAACAGACCCAGATTGCTTCTTATCTTTGCCGATCTTAATAAAGTTATTTTCGCTTTTAGCCATTGCTGTTCCTTTCGAGCTTAGCATTTGCGTTACGTACTTTCTCATAGTAATGGGCACACGGTTATTCGTAAAGTAGGGCCAAGCAAAACACCGTAGAATATTGCTTTTTTAGATAAAAGTGGTATAATTATGATATGTCTGAGGTGCTACAATTTCCCGAACCCGCAGTCTTCGATTTTGTCGAACCTCAACTTCTTGCTGACTTTTTTAATCAGTTCAAAGACCAAACAAATCACATTCCTGGAGATAGTAATATATTGGGCAGTGAAGTGTTTGCCCTAGATGCAATCACTGTGAGGCCTCACATCTTAAAGGCTGCTAAAGTTATCCTCGACCCTGTAAAAGAGCATCTAGCAAGCTACCTCGGCATTTCAGCGAGATCTATTGAATATAACGAGATTAACTTTAGTCGAGTTACAGTCTTGCCGGGCATGCCGTATATCAAGACCGCCCAGGAATGGCACAGCGATGGCGATTTTTTCTTAGCATGTAGAGTAGATAGCGAGGACGGGTCTGAGCACCTGTCTGGTGATATCACTCAGGATTTTATCGACGAGATGATAGACATCGGCGCTATCGACCACCCGGCAGATTTTGATTTAGAAACGGTTGGAGATGCGATGGAAGAAGAGAGGTACAGCGACCAGGCTCTGCAAGAAATGGGGTTGAGCTGGGTACAACCACCAGATGGCAGTGCCTATCTATTAACTAAAAATCACATCCATAGAAGCCCCTCTAATAAACGTGCTACCCCTCGGACTCGTGACTCATTCCAGGTAATATTCTCCAGGCGCTAACAACCACGTATGAAAAGCTATTACATTTACAACCAACAAAGACGTACTGCAAGACATGGCCTACGAGCAGGCATACTTATAGCAATCATCCTAGCAGCCAGCGTAACGGTAGCCGGGCTTGAACATTTCAGTCGCACAACTGCTCGAATTTACTCACAGCCAGAAGTTCGAGGCGCACAGGTAGTAACTCAATCGGTGCCAGCACCGATAACTTGGCAAGCACCAGCCCTTAACCCAATAAACGTGCAGGGCTTGCTCGATGCCACCAACCAGCAACGCATAAAGGCAAATATTACAACTTTAACCCTGGCAAACAAACTATCAAGTTCGGCACAGGCTAAATGTAGCGATATGGTCACTAACAATTATTGGTCTCATATCGATTTAGCCGGCCAAGAACCCTGGCATTTTATTGATGCAACGGGCTACAAAAAGCAAGCGGCCGGTGAAAATCTTGCCTATGGCTTTGACACCTCCGACAAAGTAGTAGAGGGCTGGATGAATAGCAAAGCACACCGCGAGACACTCTTAGACCCCATATACACTGACGTTGGTTATGGCATCTGTACAAGCACCAACTTTGTACAAGCAGGCCCTCAAACTATCGTTGTACAACACTTTGGGCGACCACTTCCGTAGCCACTCGAAAAGCGCTAAGCATCAAATGTAATTTCACCGTCGCACAGTCATGACGTATGGGCTTAAGCGGGCATTTACAACACATGTTTGCTATAGTTGAGGCTAATGAATGTCATCGAAAAAACTCTGCAAAACATAGACCGCTTCCAGCAAAAACATGCGGTGATAGGTTTCCCAATTGCCGTTATTAAAAAGGTGGCCGATGATGGTGCTGGCTCACAGGCAGCCCTAATAACATATTACGGTTTTCTATCCTTATTCCCCTTATTACTGGTGGCCACCTCTGTGGTCAGCATTCTTTCGCTCGGAAATAGCGATATCGAAGCCAACGTCATGCACAGCCTTGCAACCTATTTCCCCGTGATTGGCGACCAATTGGCCCGCAACATCCAAGCCTCATCAAAATCGGGTATTGCTCTTGTAGTAGGTCTGGTTGTAGCTTTCTACGGTGCAAGGGGAGGCGCCAACGCATTCCGCGAAGCACTGAATAACTTATGGCATGTGCCTAAAAAACAGTGGCCTGGTTTCCCAAAAAATACTCTCAAAAATATGGCCATGACATCGGTCGGTGGAGTTGGCCTCACTACTGCTGCTGTGCTGTCGGCCTACGCCGCTGGGCTAGGGCGGTCATTTATATTTAAGGGTCTTTCGGCTTTGGCTAGTCTGCTAGTACTTATTCCGACCTTCTATTTTCTATACTGGATTAGTTTGCCGCATAACTTTACCGAGGAAAAGAATTTAATACACGGGGCAATTGCCTCGAGTATCGGCATTGTCGCGGCACAAGCCCTGGGTGGGTACTTAGTCACCAACCAACTCAAGACGTTAAGCCCGCTATACGGCACTTTTGCTATAGTGCTTGGATTGCTGTTCTGGATTTATGTCCAGGCACTCATAGTGTTATACGCCGTAGAGATTAGCATTGTACAGAAAGATAGAGCATGGCCGCGCAGTATCACCGGTAAACTACTTACCAAAGCCGACAAATCTGCTACACTAATGTAAATGTTATCAATAGTCGCCTCGGCGGTAGCCGCTGAGAATGTCCACCATTATCATGTGCCATGGTTTATGTACATACTCATTGCGATTGCTCTAGCTGGCTACACGGCTATCGAGCTTCACCATACCAAGCGTGATCACGAAATTAAATTCAACGAAGCTGTTCGCTGGTCTATCTTTTACATATCCATCGCACTGGCTTTTGCCATACCCGTATTCTTCTTTATTGGGCACCAGGCAGCTGGTGAGTATGTAGCGGCTTGGGCCATCGAGAAAGCATTGAGCCTAGACAACTTATTCGTTATGGGTCTCATTTTTACCAGCTTTAACGTTAGTAAAAAACTTGAGCGACGCATGCTTAACTACGGTATTGCTGGCGCTATCGTGTTTCGACTTATTTTTATCCTGGCCGGCCTCGAATTACTGAAGCGCTTTGAATGGGTGAGCATAATCTTTGGGCTCATCCTAATGCGTGCTGCTTGGAAAGCTTTCCAGGAAGCCCGGGGAGGTGACGAGCTAGAAGAGCAGGTCGAAATTACCGACAAACGCTTGTGGAAAGTCATGACCAAAGTGCTGCCAATCCACCATGAATTTGTAGGCCACAAGCTTACTACCAAAATCAATGGTAAGCGTATGCTAACACTCATGGCGGCCGTTATTATCCTCATCGAACTAACCGATATTATCTTTGCCGTCGACAGTGTCCCAGCCGTATTGGCGGTAAGCCCTGACCGCTTTATCGCATATTCAAGCAATGTGTTCGCACTTTTAGGCTTACGTGCATTGTTCTTTGTATACCAATCGGTAGCAGACAAGTTCTGGGCGTTATCGTGGGCCTTATCGGGCATTTTGGCCTGGATAAGCTTCAAGATGATTGCTGCACCACTGGGTTTGCATGTGCCAGTGGCAATAAGCCTAGCAGTATTGGCAATCTTCTTATTTGGTAGCATATTCGTGTCGTTACGATGGCCACGCAAAGAAGCACCAGAAAAAATTCACATCGACGAGTAGTCGTGACTGTTAGCTCGGCAATATTTAATATGTTTGGTTGGGCAATATGCTCAGATATTCATCTTCTGCAATAACTAAATGGTCGAGTAAATCTATCCCCAACACCTTACCAGCAGTCAATAGTCGCTCAGTCACCTCGTGGTCGGCCAAAGTAGGGGCTAGACTCCCGGAAGGATGGTTGTGTGCAATAAGCACTGCAACTGCGCCATGCTCAATAGCTGGCTGGAACACCTCGCGGGGATGAACAATATTCGCCGTCAAGCTACCCACAGAGATAACCTCTTCGTGAATCACCTGGTAACGACTATTAAGATACAAACCGCGTAGCTGCTCTTTCTTCATAGTGCCCATGTCACGCAAGTAATCAAACGCCTGGTTAGCGGTACTTATAAACACTGCTCGGCCTGATCGTTTCTGATAGAAACGGCGCCCAAGTTCTAGGCTAGCGACAATCTGGCAGGCTTTCGGCAAGGGGATTGCCAAAGAGTCTGCAAGCTTCTGGGCATTTCGTTCGTTTACTATGGCAGCCTCACCGTATTCTTTGAGAATGCGTTGGGCCATCTGCATAACCTCTTCTTTTTTAGTGCCTACTCCCATTAAAATAGCTACTAATTCTGCTATAGACAGAGCCTCGGGGCCTTGCTGCAGCATTTTTTCTCGGGGTTTTTCTTCTAGAGGCAAATCCCTCACGCGAAGTATATATTGGGTATCGCCCTCGCCAATAATGTAATCGTTATCTCGTAAAGTATACCGTTGTGTTGTTGCTGCTATCATCGAGCCCCCTTAGATGCCTCTATCATCGCATATCTGAGACAGCCCTGTAAATTCAGAGTAGACCACCATTTAAGATTTGAAGCTATTTTACAGGCAATCACCCCCGCACCGGCCTCCGGCCATAGCCAGACCGCTCACGCGCGGATGGTATGACAACTGAACTGCAATAACATTATCGCATTTCCTTGTCATACCAACCCGGCTGCGCTGACGGAGAGTCTGGCCATGGCCGTAGGCTGGTGCGGGGGTGAAATAGTTGTAAAAAACAAACTTGTCAGAGCCTGCGACCGAGCGCATACTTAGCATTAGCAATATGGGTGCTGATTCAGGGTCAACTCTTTATCTTCCTACTCATAGGCTTAATAATCTACTCCGGTAGATAGTCAACTCGGGGACCACACACACTCAGCCATGATCTTTTCTTGGCAAGGCGTCACTGGCAACCCTTTAGATTTAGCTCTCGGGCATACATAGTTCGCATCGGACGGTTGCAGTTCTATGGCTCGGTTAGCTCCAATCTTTTAGCCGTCCTACCTCTGGGAATAGCCCACAAGGTACCTCTTTATTATTCTAAAAATCACTGGAGCATCTCTTATGTCAATCACTCATTACCAAGAAACCGATAACAAAAACTACGTTAACAAAGAGGTCGAAGTCAAAGCGCTATCATTCGCAGGCAAGGGCAAGTTCCGTACCTTCCCAAAGCAGATTACAATCGACACCGAAGAAGTAACATTTGTAGAAACCGGCATGCGCTACTTGTTACAAAAAGGCCACAGCATGGTACAGCTGTTCGATATGAGTGACGGTGTTCGCAACTATCGCCTACAATTCGACACTACTAACTTCACCTGGACTCTACTGAGTACATCACCATTGTCGCGATAATACAGTACAAAAAGCCGTATCATCACAGCGCCCAACCTTGGGCGTTGTGTTATTTTGTAGGAGCAGGAGCAGTGGCGGGTGCAGTAGCGCCTCTAGTCACACGCTTATACCAGTAGCGCATCTCCCATGCTGGCCCAAGCTTTATGCCCTGACTTGCATAGAAGTTTTCGCGAGCTGGTACCTCGTTAGAATCTCCCACTGTTATTGCACCGGCCGGTGATTGGATAAACTGTTCCGTATTAACAGATAAGCTAGCTGGCTGTTTGGTGATGTTAGTCTTAAGATAATTAATCCATGCTACAGCATCGTCTTTTGTAGAAACACCATTACTTTGCCCGACAAAATCTTGCAGATTGAATGCCATGGGATATTTAAAACTCGCAAACAAATGATTGAGATTGGTCTTTAGGTCGGGAAGCGCCCAGCTTGGCTCATTGCGCAGTGGCGTCCAGAAAGCAGGCGACCACATAAAGGTCTTGTTGGGTGATACGGCAGAAAGAGTAGTACTTAGTCGGTCGATATATGAGGCATAGCTTGTTTCAATCGAGCTATCCCAAAATCCAGCTAGGTTGGCTTCGTAGGTAATATACCAGTTTATCTGAGCGGTAGGGTACCGTTGCACAAAGGCACGAGCTGCTTTATCTGATAATGAAATATTGCTATCTTGGAATGTTTTATCTTTAATTCCTTCAATATATTTAGAGCCGGCACCCGACCACGATAGATCTACGGTGCCCACAAACACTCGGTCGAAAGATTTTTTGGCACCGCCAGGGAGATATGGGGCGATGACATCGAGGTAATTAGTCAGCAAATTGCCATTTGCATCAGCAATATCTTGTATGACTAAGTCGTTAATGTAGCCGGGATTAGGATTGCCTGATTTGCCATCCACACCTCGGTGATTAATCCTGACTTCTTCAAGCCAAGACTGCAGTTGTTGCGGGGTAGTAGTTGGGGCTAGGCTAGAAACCTGAATGAACAAGCCTTGACTCGGTTCGGTGACAGTAGCCGCAAACGACCGAAATAACACAACTGTACCGACAAGAGCAATTGCAAGGGTAACAATCAAGCCACGTTTAAAATTAAAAGACGAGCGATTTTGTAGCTGTAATTGTGGCATATTTTTGTTTTTCCGTTTACACCTCTAGCATACGCCCCTTCAACTCAATTGCAAGTACTATGGGCGCGTCTAGACCAACGGAGCAATGCTGATTGTAAAAGTGGTGCCCGTTTTTTTACTACTCTGTACCGTTATACTACCTCCATGACGAGTGACAATATCTTTGGCAAGCGAAAGACCCAACCCGTGGCCGCTCGGCTTAACACTTGTAGCATTGCTACCTCTGTAAAATCGCTCAAAGATGCGCTCAATATCTTGCGTACTAATACCAAGGCCGTTGTCGTGCACGGTAAGATGTATTCTATCTTCACTCTTGGCCAGACCAACTAAAATCTCGGGCTTTTCACCACTGTAATTAACTGCATTGTCAACTAAAATTCCGAGTGCTTGCCCCAATAAAACTTTGTCGACCTGCGCCTCAACATCTTTGGTAATGGCAGTTGCGATACTAACGTTGTGTCGCTTCGATAACTCTTTTACTGCAGCTGTCACGAATCGGCTGAGATTAACTTTTTGTAAACGAAGTGGCTGGTCGGCGCGCGTTAAGCCCAACAGTTGGTCACTCAGCGAGCGGAGGCGTTCTACTTCTTCGAGGCTACTTGCTAAAATGTCGCGGGCCTCTGCTGCCGACAATTTTTTATTACGTAGGGCAACCTCTATCTCGGTTTGCATGACCGCCAGGGGGGTACGAAGTTCGTGGCTGGCATTAGCAGTGAAGGTGGCTTGCGCTTCGTGTGCGTCTTGAATTGGTTGTAAGGTACGTCGCGCAAATAAATAGCCTGCCGCACCGCCAAGGATAATAATGATGCCATCGGTAATAATAAACGTTAGCAATAATTCTTGCCGGTCTTTAGACAATTGTCGCTCACGTTGCTGCTCGAGCTGCGGTATAAAATCATCATTATAGAAAGGCTCGGGCAAGCGACGGACGATATCGGTTTGCATTTCTGCACCCCGACGCAACCTTGTCGAAGCAATATTATATAGTGGCAAACTAAACATAAAACAAACCAGCACCAATGCCCCTACATACCAAGCCGTCAACTTTACGACAGCCGACTTAAACATGCACGGCCTTGAGTCGATAGCCAAACCCACGAACCGTCTCTATTCGTGATTCAGCAGTCGAGCCATCAATTTTTTTACGCAAACTCCTGATAAAAACTTCTACCGTATTGGGCAACACATCTGAGTCAAAGTCCCATACGTGGTCTAGAATCTGGTCTTTACTAGAAATCTGGTCGGTATGATGCGCCAAATATTCCAACAGGGCATATTCTTTCTTGCTTAACTTGACCACTTTGGTGGCAATCGTGACTTGCTTAAGTACGGTATCGATACTCAGGTCACCATGTTTTATCACCGGGCCAAGTGCGTGTAGTGGTCGCCGCTTGAGCGCGCGCAGGCGTGCTAGCAACTCATTAAAGTCAAACGGCTTCACCAGATAATCATCGGCACCAGCATCCAGGCCCGTAACGCGGTCGATAGTTTCACCACGAGCAGTTAACATAAGAGTAGGTGTACTGTTTCCACTCTTGCGTAGCTGCCGACAAATATCTAATCCATCTTTATTGCCAGGCAGCATCCGGTCTAGAATTATCACATCATAGTTTTCGGTTTCGGCGTACGCCAAACCTTCTTCGGCAGTTAATAAATGGTCAACAGCGTAGCCATCTTGCTCTAGGCCCAGCTTAATTGCTCGACCAAGCTTCGGTTCATCTTCTACTAGAAGTACTTTCATACTATTAGTATAGCCTCTTGAGCCTGAAAGATGCCTGAATGAACAGTATTTAAAAGGCATCATAACAACAATGTACTGGGCGAGCCTATAGAGGTAATGCTATGATTAGAACATGATTGTTAGTACAAGTGTAATAAACTGGGGCATCGTACTGATTCCAGTTATTGCCAGTTTATATAGTTTGCTTTGCCAGATCTTGGAACAACGCAAGCACCGGCGGTTACTTCGAGTAATGAATCGCTATCTCACCGTACTTGGCACGCTCGATGACTTTATGAAAATTGCTATGGTTAACATAGAAGCACCATCGCGAATTATGAGCGAGGCGATTGACAAAGTGCGCTCCTTAAATCCAGCACAAGCATCTGATATGCAGGAGCTGCAGGCAACCCTAAAGACATTCACATCGGTAGCACAGCAAGCACCTCGTGATAATGAGACATCAGCACTACGAAGCTCAGGCCTCACCCAAGCACCGCAGGGGGCTGCAGGCAACCCGTTTAAGTCGTGGCTTGTGTGGCTCGTGATTGTTGTAAGTTTTGGTGGGTTTATAACAGTACAGCTGGTTGCCAGCCTCAGCTCATCTCTGAAAATTGTTGATGCAAGTGTCTTGATAGTTGGTATAGTTCTTTTGCTACTAATGCAGTCACGACTGAGTAAAACAATTTCTTCTCGCAAACTTATCGAACGCCAAGCAGCACTGCTAGCTCAGAATTTCAATGTGCGTCGTGAGTATGTCTATGATGCCCATATACAGTTCCAGCAATTCGTTAAATTATTCCAGAAATTTGCCGGTCAGATGAGCAGTATCCCGCAAGCAAGAGGCTTCTTAAAGGGTATCAGTTGGTTAAACGCCATTTGTCATCGCCTCGAAAGCGCCCATAGTGCATCCAACCTAACTGTAGACGCACCGCTGTTTGCGGTTACTGCTTATTTACGCAAGCTAGCCGAACAAGACTACGCCACGCTTGCAACCGACCATGGGGTAACGCTACGTCTATCTGTCAGCGATGGTCTTGCTTTTCGCATTACGCCTCAGGATTTTAACCAACTAATGACTTCTATTGTCGATAATGCCATGAAGTTCAGCAAGCCCGGCGGAGAAGTAGTAGTTAGCGGTAGTCGTCGTTTTGGCCGCACGATTTTGAAAGTTATTGATAAAGGCAGCGGCATCGCCGATGACCAAATGCGACAATTATTCGATGCCTCTAGCGCGACACCAGACAGCAAAAGCCTAGAAGCGCCGGCACTGAGCTTGCATATTAACAAAATTATCATGGCGCGGGTTGGTGGAGAACTAAAAGTCTCTAGCAAACCACAAGAGGGCACAGTCGTTACTATTGTTGCTCCAAAATCTCGCCGGCGTGAAGACTTGCGTATTCCAACTCGCATTCTGAAGTCAACAAGCCCATTGGGTTAGAGCGTCCAGGCCAGTATTCCTACAGCTAACCTAAGGTTTAGAACCAGCGGTTCTTCTTAAAGAACATCGCAGCAATACTGATAAAGAAAGTGGTGGTGCCAAGAATAATCCAAAAAGCATTTGGATTATGGGCAGCTGGCAGCGCAATGTTCATACTATACACCCCAGTAATGAGGGTAAAGATACCCATAAGAATAGTGATACTGGTCATAAGTTTAAAAACTTTATTGAGGTTATTTGCCGTGATTGTACTATAGGCCTCACGAATATTTCGTAGTGTCGTCAAGCGTGACTGTGCCAGGGTAGTTAACTCCTGCGTGCCTAACGAAAGATCTTCAATAAGATCCTTATCTTCTTCGTATAGGCGCATGAACCGTCCATTAAGCAACGAGTGAAGCACTCCTGTCATTGGCTCTAAAACAAGCAAGAAATCATTTAAATCTTCTTCTATGTCGATAAAGCCAATGAAGTCCTTGTTAGTAATCTGGTCTTTATCAAGATGTGAACGAGTTTGCAGAATGCGCCGGCTTGCAGTATTAACACGCCGCTTATAGCCACCATTCACAGCCTGTAGAATCTCTAGAATCAACTGTGCTCGCTTGCTGGTGATGATATCGGCAGGGCCATTAATAAGCTGCTCAAGATGAGTGAACGGCCGCTCACAAATGGTAATAGTCACACCCTTAGCATAGACAATTAATAACGGTGCCGTAGTGGCTTTCTCGGCCTCTGGCAAACAAAAACGAGCAAAAATATACACCTGGTCACCGTCACGCTCAATACGCGGCGACTCATTAGGGTCGATGCCGTCTTGCAGCAAATCTAAATCTAGGTTGTAATCGACGCTCAAGACGGTTAGCTCGGCTTCACTCGGTGATTCTAGGTGTATCCATGCACCATCTGTTACCTGGGATAACTCTGCTAGTTTGGGAGACTTTGTTGAGCTATGGAATATTCGTGTCATAAAGAACGCTTTCTGTTTTGTTGTACTTAATCTTAAGTATAGAGTACCGACCCCAGACCAACAAATGCACAGAGCTTCCTAGTGGGGCGACTTTACTTTATACTTCGCCGTATGGCGCAAGCAAAAAACATCCCCTTCAGCCAAGAAATTGCCCAGTGGCTTGAAAGTAAACAAGCTAAGAACTTAGGTAGTTTAATTGATATGTTCAAGCAAAAAAGTTTTGCGTTAATCTTTTTGCTCATGCTATCTATTCCGGCCCTGCCTATCACGACCGGAGGCATTACCCACGTATTACTGCTGCCAATATCATTTGTTGCTGCACTACAGATGATTCTTGGCAGGCACAGTTTATGGTTGCCTCAACGGTTTCGTAAGCTATCACTAAAAGGCAGGGTTCTTAGAAGTGCCTTACCTTTTATGGTTAAGCGTATCCGCTGGTTCGAAAAATACTCACGACCACGATTGAGTGACTTGCTCGAACACCCTATAACACGGTCGGTGCTTGGCTTTATGGTCCTGCTTTGTACACTCGGTGCTTTTTTTGCGGTGCCGTTTTCGGGACTTGATACGCTACCTGCGCTTGGTGGCGTCATTATCGCACTCGGCATTCTGCTCGAAGATGTTGTTTTAGCACTACTGGGGATTGTGGTAGGCATGGTTGGGATTGGACTCATTATAGGGGCCGGGACAGCCGTTACCACCCTTTTCCAGCATTATTTCTAAGATGTCCGTGCAGGATATTTATAGATATACCAGCTCTTCGAATGATATACAGCTTTCTTGCCGACAATAGGGAAGATATAGCTCACCAATCGCGCCGAAGGCCGAAGCTCTTGCTGAGCCTTACGATGCAAGCGAGGCATAGTACGTGGTACCAAAAAAACCATTACCACATCAGCTGGTCGTAAGTCTACATCCCATAGATTACCCAATCGGATACTTGCACCCGACTGCCCGCAACACCGCAGCCATGCCACCACGAAGAGTAGGGGATTGAGCTCATAGCCTGTCGCCCGAGCACCACGCTGAGCGGCAGCCTTTACTAGTCGACCATCACCACATCCTAATTCATAAAAGACTTCAGATTCTTTAAGTTTCACGTCATCTAGTAGCGCTTCTATATCAAATGCCCGTGCCGGAACCCACGGAGCACCCGATATACTTGTCACCATAAACACTAACGCCAGCAAAAAAAAGATAATCAGCACAATCATGCAGGGTATTATAACCATTTTCTCTCAAACTACAGCAGTCATGCCCAGCTAATTCCGATAACGTGCATAACCTCTCTGCAGGGAAAGATAATACTGTATACTGCTAATAGTTATGAAGTTACACAAAAAGTTTTCATCCCTCCCAAGTATTAACCTAAACGTAAACCCGGTCGCACTCACCGATATCCTGTTCCAAAAAGACAGTCGTACCCGAGTTTTCCTAGACCTTGAACCCGAAAAACGCATCGATATGTTACGCTCCGTGACAAAAAATGTCCGTAAAGATTTACTGCGCCGAGTACCAGAAGGTGAACTTGTGCGATTGCTACAGCCGCTGTCACCAACCGAGGCGACCGATCTCTTGCAGCTACTCGGTAAGGCCAAGCGCGAGCGCGTTTTAAATGAGGTAAGTCAAGAACTAAAAGACTCATTGTCTACACTGTTGGCGTTCGACCCAGAAACCGCTGCAGGGCTTATGAACCTCGATTACATCCAAGTTGATGCCACAGAAAATATTGAAGCAACTGCCAACAAGTTCATGAAACACGAGAAGCAAACTGGCCGCCCGCCAATTATTATTGTCATGCAAGACGGGAAGCCTGTCGGCACACTGCCTGGTCACCGGCTTGGGCTAGCCGCAAAGAGTGAATTGATTGGCAAGTATAGTAAAAAACTCTTAACTATATCTTACGCTGCCCGACATCGAGATGTAGTAAGCCTATTCCAATCAAATCCTCATAATAAAATTGCCGTACTCAACGACAAAAGTGAGGTAGTCGGAATTATCTACTCCGACGATATGCTAAAAATACTGCAAGACAATCAAGCCTCTTCACTGTATAACTTTGCCGGTATCGTGCAATCAGAAAGCGTTACTGACTCTGCAAAAGCCAAGGTTAGAAACCGCTACCGTTGGCTGGTTATCAACCTGGCCACAGCTTTTCTAGCGTCGTTTACGGTCGGTCGTTTCGAGCCGGTACTTAGTAAATACGTTCTGCTTGCTGTATATATGCCGATTGTTGCTGGTATGGGTGGTAATGCTGCCACTCAAACACTGGCTGTTTTGGTTCGCGGTATTGCACTGCGACAAATTGAACTAAAGACTGCTGCGAAAGCCTTATGGAATGAACTTGGTGCTGGCCTCATTAATGGATTACTAAATGGTGTGCTGGTTGCGCTGGTTGTTATTGTACTCAACCGCGATGTCAAAATTGCCATCATTCTGGCCATGGCAATGGTTACCAATCTGTTGGTGGCCGCATTCTTTGGTACGCTCGTACCACTCATCATGCAGAAGTTTGGCAAAGATCCAGCTACTTCGGCCACAATATTCATAACAACCGCCACCGACATTCTGGGTTTTATGGCTTTCCTCGGCCTTGCAACACTTATCCTGAAATAGCTAGAAGCCGCCAGTTCGAAGAGCTTCAATCGGGTCTTTGCGCGCAGCTTTAACTGCGGGGATAGTTCCGAACACCACACCAACTGCAAACGACACACCAGTTGCGATAGCTACAACCTGCCAGGTAATAAAGGGATGGAAGTTGGTGAAAATTCGTAACAGGTAATTAACAAAGAACGAGACCACCACGCCCACGATACCGCCAGCAAGGCTCAGAACAATAGCTTCGGCCATAAATTGGTTACGGATTTGCCTATTAGTAGCGCCAACCGCCTTGCGAATACCAATCTCGTGAGTACGCTCACTAATTGATACCAACATAATGTTCATAATACCGATTCCGCCAACCAGCAAGGATATAGCAGCAATACTAGCTACGAAACCGGTGAGTAAAGTCAGCATATCGTTAGTAACCATGACATTCTCGTCTTGCCGCAGAATTGTAATATCGTTTTGCCCACCATGAGCATCGGTGAGCCTGCTAGCCAGGTTCTTCATAACATCTGGCGTTACCGTTGTATCGGCTGGCTTTACCAGTATCTGAATTAGCTGGGTAGAGCCTTTTGCAACATCCTTGAGCACAGTCCGTGGTACGAATATTGCTTTGTTCAAATCAATACCCTGACCAATAGTCGTGCTATTAAACTCTTCAAATACACCCCGAACGATAAAGTCTTGTCCTCGAATCGTTAGGGTTTGTCCGATTGGTACATTCTCTTTAAATAATTGCTCGGCAACGCGCTTACCAATCACCGCCACTTGCCGGTTTTCTTCGCCTGCACTAAAGTAGCTACCAAACTCAACCTTTTGCTGCACCATATCCGGGAAGATAGCATCGGTGCCTAACACAAAACCATCCCCGTAGCGGTCTGTACCCGAGCTTACACCACTATTAAGTAGGCTAATAGGACTAACAGCCTTGATGTGCTTAGTTTTGTGTACCACCGTAATGTCCTCTTCACTCAGACTACCATTACCAAATCCATAGGCCAGCGATGGGTTAACTTTAGTAATTGCCCCGTTCTTATCCCTCTGCACAATAGTACCTGGCCGTATCGTCAGTAGGTTGCCACCAATATGCGAGGACTGACTCAAGACTTGTCTTTTGATGCCTTCGCCCAGGCTTACGGTAGTAATAACAGACACTATTCCGACCACAATACCGAACATGGTTAATGCGCTCAGCCACTTTGAGCTTCGTAACCGCTTAAGAGCTGTACGATAATTACCGCTGAACATTGGTTTTCCTTTTCTTGGTGGTGCGTTTTGATTTAGTGACTGGTCGTCGCTTCTTCGGCTTACCGATTGTCTTATCAGGCAACGTCTCCATTAGGGCAGAAACTCCGGCCAGGTCGTCTTCTTCAGTGCGACGAGGGAATAAATACATTGCACGACTTGCTAAATCAGGAACTTCACCAAGAGGAGTACGTTGGTCATGGACGATACCCCCATCGTGCATGTAGACAACTCGGTCGGCATAGCGGGTAAGTTCGGGGTTATGCGTAACCATCAAAATAGTGTTACCGGTCCGGTGTAGCTCACTGAGAAGCTCCATAACTACCAAGCTTGCAGTACTATCTAAGTTTCCAGTAGGTTCGTCAGCGATAATAATCTGTGGGTCGCTTACCAGCGCTCGGGCAATTGCTGCTCGTTGAATTTGTCCGCCAGACAACGCGCGGGGCATAAAGTATTGCCGCTCGCTCAAACCCACTCGCTCCAGCACTGCCGCGGCACGCTTCAGGCGTTTAACTGGAGTAACTCCTTTGTACATTAAAGGCAGGGCAACATTATCAAGCACATTTAACTTGGGTAGCAGATTAAAAGACTGGAATACAAATCCAATTCGGTCTCGGCGAACCTTTGCGCGTTGATTTGGACGAAGCTTAGCAACAGCACGCTTACCCAGCAGATAATCACCGTGCGTTGGCCGGTCGAGCAAGCCAATTACATTCATAAGTGTTGTTTTACCAGAACCACTCGGGCCCATGATTGCGACAAATTCACCAGCCTCAACATCTAAGTTGACCTCGTCGAGTGCAACAGTAGTTGCATCGCCGAAGCCGTACAGTTTACTGACGTCTTTTAGTGAGATTAATGGCATGGAAGTTGAGGCTTGCTTAATTCCCAAAGGGGAGTGAAGACTAGGTATATCTTACGTCGTATCTTACTCGTATCGCAAGTAGCTAATGTAGTAATAATATCTATAGTCACAGACTGGCTTGTGCTACACTTATGCTAATACTAAACAACACAAAAATATGCCACCAACTATACAGCCCGTACAGGCCCCACAACCAATCGCCCCGGCCAACCCAGCTTATCAGGCAGTCATAAAATCCGCGCGCAAAACGGGTGATGTGATTGTTCTGATTGTGACAATCCTTATCAGCGGTGTACTGATGTTTCTGCTTTTCGAGGGTACAGCAATCCAAATTTTCATAACTGCAGTTTTGGCAATTATTATTTCTTTGGTTTATGTTCGGCTCAGCCAGGTAGCATTCCTAGGCAACGCTTTTCGGGTACAGAATGGCCGCCACGCATATCTGCTAGAAATCGTGCAAGAGATATCCACGAATTTACAAATGCCTGCCGTAGACGTATACATCACTCAAGACCCATATTTGAATGCTTTTGCAGTTGGATACGCTCGACCGTTTACCATAGTACTGCACTCTGCAACTGTAGAAGAACTCACCCCCGAAGAATTGCGAGCCGTACTGATCCACGAGATGGGGCACATTAAATACCGCCACACCATCATTTCTGCTTACATCCAACCCTTGTCGGTTTTGGTGCCCGTTTTAGGTTCAGCAGTCGGTTGGCTGTTTGGCTTCTGGGGAAGGCGGGCCGAGATGGCCTGCGACCGACTAGCACTAGCATACACGCGTGACCCACATACCGTTATTAATGCCTTAGTTAAAATACATGTGGGCTCCAAGTTTGCCGTCTATATATCTGAGGAAGGAATTTCCTATCAAGAACAGCTTGGCGGTACGGTCGCCAAACGAATGTCTGAATCGCTACAGACCCATCCTTTTCTGACTACTCGTTTGCACGAGATGCACTGGTTCAGCCAAAAGCTTGGGCTGACACCGCCCACAGCCACGCCAACTCAGCAAACAGCTACTGCAACCACTCAAAGTTGAACTCAAAATACAGTTTAGCTATAGATTAATTTTCTGGGTATAAAGATAGTATAATGTGCAGTATCGTTTGATATTTTGGAGAGGTGGCCGAGCGGTTTAAGGCGCACGCCTGGAAAGTGTGTTGGGGCGCAAGTCTCTCGCAGGTTCGAATCCTGTCCTCTCCGCCATAATAATGAACACTTTAAAAAGCTACCACAACTGGTAGCTTTTTAACTTTTATCGGTCGGTGCCGCTGGGTGATTATCCCTTTTGATACTGGCTAATTTTGCGTAGTGCTTGGCCAGCGAAGACAATTATGAGCAGAGGCAACAGACCGATGCCACCACCACTAATTGCAGACAGTACAATCAATACTGCCATAACAGGGAACAACCGCAGCTGAATGGCCTGCTTAATAGCCGGCACATCTTGCGTTACAGAAAGTTGTCGCAACTTCAAACCAAATATAAATAGACCAACTACGCCGAGCATAGACAAGATAGTAGTTATCCAGTTTATTTGAATATCTTGGCCGGCGAATAAGACAAGCAGCAGAAGTACTGCAAAGTTAATTACGGCAACTACAACAGAAATCGTACCGGCAGTTTTAGTCTTCTTAGCAATTTCATCTAGCAGTGCAGGATTCCCAGAAGCAGCTGGCATACCAGGAGTCATTGGCGAAGCAGTTGGAGCAGCTTGCCCCAGGGGCGCTGCTTGCTGTAAAGGTTGCATAGGTTGTACGGGCTGCGTAGGTTGCCCCGCTGGTGAAGCTGGAGTAGGGCCGGCCTGCATAGGAGTTGGCATCGGATTTACGCTTGGTGCCACTGGTGTGGGCTCCATTGGTTGCGGGGTAGGTACGGTTGGTTGAGTGGGGTCCATTATGGCCTTTCGTTATTACTTATGCTTATTGTACTTTTTATGGCACACCTTCGCAATAACGACTAATTTATGAGCGTACCGATAGATTCACCACGGGCTACCTGCAATAGACTGCCGGCCTCCATGGCATTAAAAACGATAACAGGCATCTTCTGTTCCATGGCCAGTCCTAAAGCAGCCTTGTCCATGACACTTATATCAGTGTTTTCAACAGCTTCCTGAAAACTCATGTGCTCTAGTCGGGTTGCGTCATCATACTTGGCTGGATCTTTGGTATACACACCATCCACCTTAGTAGCCTTGAGTACCACATTACAATTCATCTCTAGCGCCAAGCTGACTGCAGCTGTGTCGGTGGTCAAGTATGGTCGGCCAATACCGCCGGCAACGATTACGACCCGATTCTTTTGCAAATGTTTATTGGCTAATCGAAATACAAAAGGCTCAGCAACTTGCTCGGCAAAAATGTTACTCAGACAACGTGTCTGTACTTCGTGCGCTTCAAATATATCAGTTAAGGCAAGGGCGTTAATCATGGTTGCCAGCATACCCATATGGTCACCAGTCACCCTCTGGATACCGTGCCCGGCAATCTGTGCCCCGCGAACATAGTTGCCACCGCCAACCATTATCACTACCTGAAAGCCAGCATCGACTACTTTTTTAACTTCGCCAGCTAGCCAGCTGGCAAGCGCAGGGTCGATACCGCTCTCGAATTTTCCAGATAACTGTTCACCAGATAGTTTGAGCAGGATACGCGAATAGCTTTTAGTCATTATCACCAAGTCTATCACACGCTATCGATAGTAGGGTAGCCTCGAAAGCATACGGTATACTAGAGGTATGAAATTGTATAGCTGGAACGTCAATGGAATCAGAGCAGTCCTAAACAAAGGTGCTTTTCAAAAATTTATTACTGAGCATCAACCCGATGTATTGTGTTTGCAAGAAACAAAAGCCAGTCGTGATCAGTTCGAAATAGACCTCAGTGACTATCATGAATATTGGTTCTCGGCCACCAAAAAAGGTTACAGCGGCACAGCTATCTTCAGTAAGACAAAGCCCTTGCAGGTGCGTAATGGCTTCCCAGAAGATATCATTAAAAAATATAGCGTTACCGGCGATACCTACGGCAACCCCAACGACGAAGGGCGCGTAATGGCAGCCGAATTTGAGAAGTTTTGGGTGCTAACTGTTTACACCCCTAACAGTAAAGGTGATTTAACCCGCCTTGAACTTCGGCACAAGCATTGGGACCCAGCCTTCTTGGCGTACGCAAAGCAACTCGAAGCAAGCAAGCCAGTGCTATTTTGTGGCGACCTGAATGTCGCTCATCAAGAAATTGACCTAGCTAATCCCAAGCCAAACATTGGGAAACACGGTTTCACTAATGAAGAACGCGAGGGCTTCCAGAAATTTCTGGATGCTGGTTTTGTAGATACATTTCGCACGCTATATCCAGATAAGAAAGAAGCATATAGCTGGTGGACACACTGGGCTAACGCACGGGCGCGTAATGTGGGCTGGCGCATCGACTACTGGCTGGCCTCTAACGATTTAAAGAGCGCTATTGCCGAAGCTGCTATACACCCTGATGTCATGGGTTCCGACCACTGTCCAGTAAGCATTACATTGAATATAGGAGATTAGCATGAACAAAGACCAACATACTATTAGCGAGCACTTCCTTGATGTTGGAGATGGACACAGTCTTTACGTCCAAGAATGGGGAAATGCCGATGCTAAAACCCCCATTATCTTTTTGCATGGTGGCCCAGGTGCAGGATGTAACGACAAACACAAACAAATGTTTGACTCTGCCACGCAGCGCGTCATATTCTTTGATCAACGCGGTTCGGGACGGAGCCTGCCTAGTGGCTCACTCATTCAAAACACCACCGATGACATGATTGCTGATATCGAGAAAATTGTTCATCATTATAATCTAAAGAAATTTATAATAACCGGTGGCTCTTGGGGTTCTTGCCTCGCTTTTGCCTACGCGCTTAAGCACCCTGAACGTGTCCATGCTATGGTCCTTCGGGGTATTTTTACCGGTTCTAAAGAAGAGACCGACTATCTTGATAACGGGATGTTCCAGTTATTCTACCCAGACGTGTGGGATGCCTACCTCAAGCGTACACCCAAAGAACATCAACACAACCCAAGCGCCTACCATTACCAGCAAATCAAGAGTATTGATGGTAACGCCGTCAAAGCATCATCTTATGCATATAGCGAACTCGAAGGTTCACTCCTAACGCTCGATGATCGACATACTGAGCAAGACTACCAGACGTTCGAACCCGGTGGCATGAACATCGAACTACATTACCTAGCAAACCTTTGCTTTATGCCTGATCGATACATCCTAGATAATGCGCATAAAATTGAGGTGCCAGTATGGCTAGTCCAGGGCCGCTACGACATGGTTTGTCCGCCCAAAACAGCCTACGAAATGCACCAGAAACTCCCTAATAGTAAGTTACTATTCACAACAGCTGGACATTCCGGTGGCGATAGAGGTATTTACGAGGTTATGTCTGCAGTTATTGCCGAAGTAGCCAATCCTTCGGCGTAACAGCGTTGGTGCTATACTGAGCATATGAGTCGTGAGCGTGACGTGGATTTTCTGTACGAGATAGGTATGCTTCGTCACGTACCCCGACAGTGGCAACGCTTTGGTGGTATTAATTTTGCCAATCTAGCCGACCACCATTTTCGCGTGTTATGGACGGCACTTGTTATTGCCCGCCACGAAGATGCCGTCGATATTGAAAAGATGATGAAGATGGCCCTGGTACATGACATTGCCGAAAGCCGAACCAACGATGTTGATTACCTGTCACGACAGTACGTGCAGCGTAATGAAGAATTAGCCATTGCCGACATGCTCGAAGATACAAGCCTAGAAGAAGAGTTTTTGGCAATTATCCAAGAGTACGAAAAACGAGAGTCATTAGAAGCTAAGATTGTAAAAGATGCCGATAATCTTGATGTAGACCTCGAGATACGCGAACAAGCTACCAACGGAATACCAATCCATCAGTGGACTCCGTATCGTCAACACGTAGCTGATAACTACCTGTACACCAAGACTGCTAAGAAAATATTTGCCCAAATTCAGAAGTCAGACCCACACAATTGGCATGTCAATTCTAAACGAAACCGCCTAAACGGTGGTGATTGGAAGAAAGCCGAGTAGCCATGCAAGACTACTGGCAAAAACAGGCAAGTGAACCGTTATTCGGCGACTTACTATGGAGCCGCCCAGAAAACCGCCAACACGCGGGGAAGTTATTAATTATCGGTGGCCATGCACACGGATTTGCGGCACCAGCAGAGGCATACCAGGTTGCGCAAACTGCCGGTATCGGCACTGCTCACGTAATGCTGCCAGACCACATTCGACCACAGTTTTTAAAATTTCAAGGTGTAAACCTAGAGATGGATTTCGCACCGAGTACACCCAGTGGGAGTTTTGCATCAAAGGCACTAGCCGAGCTACTCGCTGCAGGCAACTGGTGCGACGGAGCGCTGCTTGCCGGAGATTTAGGCCGTAACAGTGAAACTGCCATTGTGCTAGAGAAATTCGTTGCAAAGACCAGGTTCCCACTTACAATCACCAAGGATGCAGTCGACTATTTCTGCAGCGCACCTTTGTCTTTACTCGAGCGAGAAAACGTGTGCCTGGCATTAAGCCTGGCCCAATTACAAAAGCTTGCCATGAGCCTTAAGTTCGCCACACCTTTCACTTTTGGCATGGACGTCCTGCATTTCGTCGAGGCACTCCATACATTTACCACCGAATTCCCATTGCACATTATCACTAAGAAACAAGACTCCATCTTCGTAGCTAGTCATGGAAAGGTCAGTAGCACAAAAACGAATCTTGACGTTGAAGATAGCTGGAGAGTTGCAACTGCAACCCGGGCCGCAGTATGGTGGATTCAGAACCAGTCAAAACCATTTGAAGCCCTAACTACTGCGTTACATGATTCTTAGACTAGTTTTGAGTGTTCAGTACGCATTGAGATATCATTAAAAAACATCTGGAAATTACAAGAATTAACAGATGTTTTGGTGGGCGAGGAGGGAATCGAACCCTCAATCCGTAAGGAACACGATTTTGAGTCGTGCGCGTATACCAGTTCCGCCACTCGCCCAAGCGAATAACAGAGGCCATTATACCACATCCAGCAGCAGATATGCCGCCTCTGATGTATACTATATGTAAGCATGACCGACTCAGACTCGTCACACCAGCATGATACTCACACTGCCAGCAATGATCCGGCGGTGAATTTAATTCGTGAAAAAATTGACGCCCTCTACACCAACGAACCGAACGTCAAAGAAGAAGTGGCCGAAGTCGCCTCACTCGATAATCAACCGAGTAAGCACCAAGCGTACATGAAAGAATTAACCGAATCAGGTCGATCGTTAGCAGAGATACAAACAGCTTGGCACAACTATTACGTAAGCCTACCAGATGCCGAGAAACATCAAGTGTGGAAAGAATTCTATGCCGCTCATGATGCCCAAAAAGAAACACAGCACACTACCCAACAGCACAAATCCAACACCTCGACAGATACATTAGAGAGGGCTTCAGAACTGACACTGCCTGAAGCTAGGCCAAACTCTGAAGATAGCAAAGAGACAGTCAGTCGAGCTCCTGCCCATAGTTACAACTCTTCCCAGCACAAACGTAAGCCCCACCATACTACCAAGACCGTAGCACAGGTTAAGACACAACTATTATCCAAAGCGTCGTCTAATGCCTCGGGTAAACTAAAAGCTAAACAACACTTCCAATCACTGCTTTTCGGAGTCGGGATGGGGTCGCTAGTGGTATTAATTTTGCTGTTTAGTTTTTTTAATGACCGTTTTATTGCTCCGTTTATCACACCCAGCAAGGCAGTTAGTGCCACCCCAATACTTATCGACAGTAACGGGCCAGTTGACCCTTCGCCAAAAGTCGTAATACCCAAAATAAATGTCGAAATTCCTGTCGTTTACGATGAGCCCTCCGTAGAAGAAAATGCTATCCAAAACGCTTTGGAGCGTGGCGTGGTACATTATGCCACCACTCCCAAGCCAGGCGAGAAAGGGAATTCGGTTATTTTCGGGCACTCTAGTAATAACATCCTCAACAAAGGTCAGTATAAATTTGCTTTTGTACTACTTAATCGGCTCGAGATTGGTGATACGTTTTACCTCAACAAAGATGGTGTGCGTTATGCTTACCGTATCTATGAAAAACGCATCGTTAAACCCACCGAAGTTGATGTACTCAATAGCACTACCAAACCAGCCACGGCCACACTTATAACCTGCGACCCGCCAGGGACATCGTTAAACCGCTTAATTGTAATTGGTGAACAAGTTAGTCCCGACCCAACCGGTAACAAGGCTAGTACCGCAAATAAAGCTGATGCACAGACGACTATCATTCCAAGCAATGCACCCAGCCTCTGGGAGCGAATCAAGAGCCTCTTCTCGTGAATGAACCACCAGCATCAAGCTACAGCTAGTTCCGTTATAAGTCCCGCTTCAACTCACTAATTCTCGCAACTCTCCGTAGCGCAGCCGGGTTGGTATGTCGAGGAAATGCGATAGTGTTATTGCAGTTCAGTTGTCATGCCATCCGCGTGAGCGGTTGTGGGAATTAGCATGTTGAAGCAGGGGATACAGCCTGGCTAGGGCTTGAGATTAACCTTGAGACTACTGCGAGTAAGTGTAATCTTGGCAGGGTCTTTTTCAACTGGAGCCAAGGTATATAGCCTTAGGTAGTCACGAGTAAAGTAAGGCAGTACCCCGGGGATAGTAGATGAAAGTTCTTGGCGATTAGTACCGTCAAAGTCGAAGACCACCACCTTGCCAGCCTGGTCAGACATAAAGCGATGACCGTCCATCCAGCTTATTTTCTGCGTTGTAGCCAATTCGCCAGGTATTTCATAGCCAAATCGTCGGTTCATTTCAAAATCGTAAACAGCAAAGCGTTTTCCTGACTGCACGCTCACAAACCGTGTATTTGCAGAAAAAGAGACGAATGCCGGGTCGGTCATCTTCATGACTGCAAATACACTGGCTGAAGCCGCTTTAGACTTTATCTTGTCAAAAGGATCTTTATAAATGTAGGCGCGTCCTTCTGCAACAGGTACGGCCACTACATACCAAGCACCGTCAAACTGCGCAAGATCCAGTAATACCTTGGTTTCGTTATAGGTCTGTAGCGTATACGCCTTGGTTTCATCCCACACCTTTACAATTGTTTTACCTGGTTTTGCAGGATCGATGCCAGCATAAAGCACTAGGTTCGCACCGTACGATTTGTAGCTAACTACATTATCTATTAATGGGACAACTTGTTTTGTCTTGGTGTCAGCGCTACTAAGAACCTTTGTAGTAGCATCATACAGATACAACTGGTTAAATTTCTTATCTCGAAGCGAAATGGTAGTTGGATTTGTAGCTAAAAGCTTATTAATATTAACTGTTGCCGCGCCATCCTCGCGGTCGAACATAATAAATTCGTACGCTGAATCATAGTCGTGTCGCACAAGTACGTGCCGGTTGTCTGTTGACCACTCTACTAGTGTTAACGACTGACTACCTGTTGCCGGGGAAGTCATTACATTCGCAGGTACGGTGAGTACTGTTGGCTCTTTTGTAGGTGCGCCGGTATCGAATACCTGCCAGCTTGTTATCGAACCAGGCTGCGCAACCAATAGCCATCGACGATCAAGACTTTGGCTCGAGAAAGTTGGCGTGCCGGTGTAGGTAGTGCTGGTTGCCTGAACCAGTTTCTCGGGAAATAGCTTGGCGTATACCAATCGCTCAATACTACTGCCCTCGAGTTGTAATGTCTTCTTCCAGCTCCGATAGCCATCTCGTTTGAATTCAACATCGTACTTTCCGGCAGGTACGGTGAGTCGCTTATCTGTCTGGCCATTGTCTTTACCATTTAGATATATATTGGCCGATTCGGGTGCAGTATCGGTAAAAATCAATCCATTCTGTATAACTTCACCTGTTTTACGATCCAAATCATAACCGTATGTTAAGAAAATCAAGATAATGGAAGCCATTAGAATAGTAATGCCTACTAACAGGTAGCCGAGGAAGAGTCGGCGGTTGTGGGAGCGTTTTTTTGCGGGGTCTAGAAAATCCATAGTTTTTGTTAGGCGACAGTTTGTTTTAGTATATCACGCCTCGTCGGCAACTGCTTGTAAGTTACAAGCATTACCGGTACTATTGAGACATAAGAATACCAAAGGAACAAACAGTGGGTGTTAAAAAAAACACAATAACCATTAACGGTAGGGTGTACGATGCGTCAACCGGCCGTCCAATAACTGATTCACAGATAAAAACAGTCGCCAAAACTGCTGATTCTACTAATATTAGCCCCGTCAAACCCCAGCCAGTCAAGCCCATGCACAAAATAAAAGTACATGTAGCTAGCGACCGAACTCCAGCCAGTCAAGCCCATGCAATCCATGTTCGCACCGAACGCCCCAAAACGCTCATTCGCAGTGCTGTTAAAAAACCGGTGGCGTCAAAACCAAACATCTCTATCGCTGCACCCATTTCTCAGCCCTCACATACAATCGTGCGTGGCACACATCAGAAGCGCGAACAACGAGCCAGCCAAACAATTCGCAGTAAGCATATTAGTAAATTCGAACATTACAGTGCTGGTGTAGTTCGCAAAACCGCCGACATACCGGTTAAGCAGGCACCCGGCAACACCAAGCATGCAAAACCGCAAGCCGCACGATATAGTATTCAAGATACGCCCCCGTCACTCCAATTTCAGAAATCACCTACAAAACAAACCGCAGGCCGCAACATATTCGAGGATGCTCTTCAGACCGCTACATCGCATAAGACAGTCCATCGAGCCAAGAAGCGCACATACGGCCGCTTAGGCAGGCTCGGCGCGGCAGGGTTAACTGTTCTTATTTTGGGAATCTTTTTCACCTATCAAAACGCACCTCGTATAGCACTCCGTAACGCACAGTCTTCTATTGGTTTTAATGCCAAACTGCCGGGGTACAACCCGTCAGGTTTTGGATTATCTGGACCAGTGCAATACCAGAAGGGAATGGTGGTCATAAACTTCCGCTCCAATAGCGATGACCGGCAATATACCGTCACGCAAGCAAGTACCACACTCGATAACACCGCTATGGTGCAGCAATATCTTGCATCGCAAAACAAATCGTACGAGACCACTCTGGTAAAAGGCCAGCCTATCTACATATACGAAAACTCTCGTGCAACTTGGGTCAGTCACGGTGTTTGGTACACCATCGATGGCAATGCAGGCCTGACAAAAGACCAGCTCACCAACATTGTCGCCTCCATCTAACACTAGTCCAAGGTCGGACCTTGGAACAGGGGTAAGATATTGCAGTCAGCCGGTATCTAGATGAAAACTACAGGGGTCATGATATACTTACTGTAATGAATGTTCGAACTCGTTTTGCACCTAGCCCGACCGGGCTCCTACACGTCGGTGGTATTCGTACCGCCTTGTTTGCGTGGCTTTTAGCCCGCCAAGCTAACGGACAATTCGTCTTGCGACTAGAAGACACTGACCAAGCCCGAGAAGTTGCCGGTGCCGACAAACATATCATGGATAGCCTCAAGGCGCTTGGTTTACAATACGACGAAGGTCCGGACAACGGCGGCCCTTACCAACCATATCGTCAGAGCCAACGGCTTGAAAGCTATAAACCGTGGGCCCAGAAACTTATTGATATTGGACGCGCATACGCCGATCCTTATACCCCAGAAGAAGTCGAAGCCTTCCGGCAAGAAGCCCGAGATTCTAAAAAACCTTTTCTGTACCGTAACCATCGGCCAGAAAATCCATCAGCTTGGGATGGAACAAAACCGCTACGATTCAAGTCTGAGCCAAAAGATTACACCTGGAATGACGCAGTCATGGGCGATATGTCAGCTGGTGCCGAAGCGATTGACGACTTTATACTAGTAAAGTCTGATGGCTATCCAACCTACAACTTTGCACATATTATCGACGACGTCGAGATGCACATAAGCCATGTGATTCGAGGCCAGGAATTCTTAGCATCCACCCCTAACTACCTGAATCTTTATGAAGCACTCGATATCCCTAAGCCTGTGCTGGCAACAATGCCGCATATTTTAGGCCCCACTGGTACCAAGAAACTCAGTAAGCGCGACGGGGCGAAGGATGTTCTCGATTATATTCGTGATGGCTTTTTACCAGAGGCCATGATTAACTTCATCGCCAGTCTAGGTTGGAATGACGGCACCGAGCAGGAAATATTCAATACTGACGAACTCATAGCTAAGTTTAGTCTTGATAGGGTGCAGAAGAGTGGGGCACGGTTTGACGAACAACGCTTACTCTGGATAAATGGCTCACACATTCGCGGTCTTCAGCTCGATGAGTTGTACGCTAAAACCCAAGGCTACTGGCCAGATAGCGCTCTTGGCTACGATGACAAGTACCGCAAAGCCGTCTTACAAATAACTCAGGAGCGTTTGAAGATATTCAGCGAACTGCCTATGTTGACCGAGTTTTTCTTTAGCGAACCCACTGATGATGCACTCCGCACACTCATGGATGACCAAAAAAATAAACAACTCCGGAAGCTTGAGCCCGCACAAAAAATAGAACTTCTGAGTTCAGTTCTAGCGACTCTTGAGCAATCTGATTTTAGTGTGGCCGACCTTGAAACAAAGCTTAACGCACTATTGACTACACTCGAAACAAAACCGGGCATACTATTCAGTTTGGTGCGCATCGCAACCACCGGCGCGCCATTTTCGCCAGCCCTGTTTGACACATTACATGTACTCGGTAAAGAAAAGGCACTCAGCCGAATAAAAAAGAGCCTTACAATTCTAGGCTAACCTCTAAGCATAAGCTCTGTTACAATAGTTACTATGAATGACGATGTTTTCGTGCCAAAAAAAACACGGCCTGCGCCTCAAAAAACCAATCCAACCAAACCACCCGAAGAGCCTATTATCGACGAAGAACCACCTATGGAAGACGGGCACGAAGCGCTCGATTTTTCTGGTGAGTCCGAAGTATCGACTACAGATGATGAGCCCTCTAAAAAAGCAAAGAAGAACGGCCGTAAGCGCCGAAGCCCAAAGCAATGGTTTTTAGATTTATCTAAAAAAAAGAAAATTCTCTTTTGCCTTGGCTTAGTACTTACACTTTCCTTAGTTGTTATTGGACTTATAGTATTTACTAGCAAGGACTCAGCAACCCCAGTAACAACAAAAGCAAAAAGTGTAAAAAAAGTAGAAAAGCCCAAAACAGAAGCCAGCAAACTAACTGGCGTACAAGTAAAACCCGAACTCAACAAGCGTAGTATCACCGGTGTTATGATTGAAAACAGTGAAGATGCTCGGCCACAAGCTGGGCTCAAAGAAGCTGGGGTAGTTTACGAAGCCATAGCAGAAGGGGGTATTACTCGCTTCTTAGCACTATTCCAAGAAGGCCAACCTACAAATATTGGGCCGGTCCGAAGTGTTAGACCATATTACCTCGATTGGGTTCAGGGCTTCGACGCTCCTATTGCTCACGCAGGCGGCAGCACGGATGCCTTAGCCAAGTTACGAGCCGAAGGCGTTAAAGATCTTGACCAATTTGCCAATGGTGACTTCTACGACCGTGTCACAAGCAGGGCTGCACCGCACAACCTCTACACCAACAGCAGTAAACTTGACGCGCTCAAGACAAGTAAAGGCTTCGAGAGTAGCTCGTTTACCAGCTTTCTTCGCAAGAAAGAACAACCCAGCAAAACACCGACTGCAAAGACAATAAACATATCTATTTCAAGCGCTGCATTTAATGTTCAATACAGCTATGACGCCAAAAGTAACAGTTACTTGCGTAGAGAGGGCGGAACACCACATATGGATGATATATCCAAGACTCAGCTCAGTCCAAAAGTAGTTATTACCCTCGCCATGAATCAAGGTCGGCAAGGAGTCTATACTACCTATAACTCAATTGGCAGTGGCCCATGTTATATATTCCAAGACGGCATAGTGACCGAAGGCACGTGGGTAAAAGCAAACGCCAAAGACCAGACCATATTTAAGGATTCTCGTGGTGAAAACATACGGCTCAATCCTGGCCAAACCTGGATTAGCGCCGTCAGCTCAAACAGCGCCGTCACCTATACCCCTTAGTCAAACAGCATCCAACCTGTAAAATAAAGGTATGGATAATGAGGAGTTGCAAGAACACGGTGTATCGGAGCATACCGGATTTCCGAATGCTGCGACCGACCAGCGCTTAACAGCCCTCGATCTGTCGGCCTTATTGGTACGACACCCCTCTAGTACATTCTATATGCGCATCAGTGGCGACAGTGGTGTTGAAGAAAATATCTATGCCGGAGATATCGCCGTGGTCGATAGAGCGCTCACCCCCAAGAAAAGTGACCTAGTCATCTGGTGGGACGACGCATTTATGATAAGTCGTGCCAGTAAACTCCCGCCAAAGATAATACCCTGGGGTGTTATTACTTATGTAATCCATGAATATCGAGGGAAGCCAGCATGAAAACCGTTTTTGCCTTGGTAGACTGCAATAACTTTTATGTAAGCTGCGAGCGAATATTTCGGCCAGATTTAGAAGGCAAGCCAGTGGTTGTGCTTAGTAGCAATGACGGTTGCGCAGTAGCACGCAGTAACGAAGTAAAGGCGCTCGGTGTACCCATGGGAGCGCCAGCTTTTAAGTACCGCGAGCTGTTCAAAACCGAGGGAGTTAAACAATTTTCGGCCAACTTCGAGCTGTACGGTGACGTTTCCAAGCGTATCGTACGGATTCTAACTGAGCTGACGCCGCGTACCGAAATTTACAGTATCGACGAGGCATTCTTGGAATTATCACAGTTAGCAACAGCCAACTATCAGGATGTAGCTCAAACACTTCAAGACCGCATCTGGAACGAAGTAGGCATTCCGGTATCTATTGGTATAGCGACCAGCAAGACACTTGCTAAGCTGGCCAGCGAATACGCAAAGAAGCACCCCCAGACCAATGGCATCGTCGATTTTACACAGTCAAGCCAGCAAACTCGCAGCGCCCTTGAAGCTACTAAAATTGAGCACGTCTGGGGTGTTGGTTGGCGACTAGCTCCAAAACTACGCAGCGAAGGCTTGGCCACGGCTGCGGATTTAGCAAATATGTCACACAAGCGTGCACGGCAACTTATGGGGGTACGCGGCGAGCAGATGGTTCGAGAACTCAATGGCGAAACCTGCTTTGCGCTACAGGTTCTGGGGGCAAAGCCGAAAAGTATTGCTCGTACACGAACTTTTGGCGAAGATACCAATCAATTCCATGTTATCGAATCTGCGTTGGCAAGTTTTGCTACTCAAGCGGCGTATCGTCTACGCGCGTCTAACCAAGTCACCCAACGGGCAGGTTTATTTGCCATGACCAACCGCCACAAACCTGGCTTTAGAAGTTGGCGTAAAGAAATTGTTTTCGACACCCCTACGGCCGATACGGGGCTACTCATACAAGCAATGGTGCGGCTCATGTCAGAGATTTATGAGCCCGGACAGGCGTACCACCGTGCAGGTGTTTGGCTATACGATTTTAAACCGGCTCACTATCTACAGACCGACTTACTTGGGCAAGCAGATGCCCACCAACACGATCGGTCGTCATGGCGTATGCAATCAGTCGATGCAGTTAATAGTCGTTTCGGCCGAAATACACTTCGCTATGCCGCAGAAGATCTGGCCCAAAAATGGCAACCCGTGCATAAACTTCGTAGCCCTCGATACACCACGGCCTGGGATGAGCTGCCCACCGTTACAGTCAAAAAAGGTACTATATAAGCATGAAGATACACCTCGTAACAGTCGGTGAGCCCAAATTAGCTTACGCTCAGGCAGGTTGGAGCGAATACACCAAACGCCTAGCGCACTTTCACCAATTGCGCACATCGCACATCGCCGATAAACATAATACGGCCCAGCATATCTTGGCCACGGCCGACAAAGCCTACAAGGTAGCTCTGGTAATTGATGGGCCAGAGCTATCCAGCCCCCAGTTAGCTACATTTCTAGACAGCCAGGCTATGAATGGCCGAGAACTTTGCTTTATGATTGGCGGGCCAGACGGCTTGCCAAATGAAGTAATCGAAGCCGCTGACAAATTGCTAAGCTTTTCTAAATTAACCTTTCCACACGACCTTGCCATGGTTATCTTGGCAGAAGCTTTGTACCGAGCCAGTACGATTAGCGCTGGTCAGCCGTATCACCGCTAGGTGAATCTGGCGTAATGGTCGGCTTGGATATGGCAGCACGCTTTTTCTTGGGTAAAATGTCATGCAAACGGTATGTGAGCGTCGGTAAGGTCACCATTTTGATGTGATGCGCGAAAGAATACTGCACATTTGGGTCAATGGCCATAAGGGGTTTCTTGTGCTTACGATACTGTATGAATAATGCAAAAAAGATAATTACAAATAGCAGAAATAACGCCGCTGCAAAGTACTGTAAAACCATGTCTATATAGTAGCATATCGACACCTTAGCATTAGCTGAATATAGACCTTAATTGCTGTACAAGTAGTGTTTCAGTTTTCGGAAGGCTTTAGCTCGCATACTATGTTTTTGCTTCTCAGTACGGTCCATAAAGCCATAACTAATAGTTGAGCTATCTGGTTTAAAAAGCTTTTCCCAACCAAAAGAGTAGGGACCTTCGGGTCGGACAATAGTCCCACGCACTTCACCCTCGAAGAATATAACCTCACCTTTTTTGCTTGAATACCCCACGAGCGTTCGAGCAGTTGCCGAGAAGTTGCCCGTGG
The DNA here is from genome assembly GCA_964409615.1 of uncultured Candidatus Saccharibacteria bacterium. Lineage (GTDB taxonomy): Bacteria > Patescibacteriota > Saccharimonadia > Saccharimonadales > AWTP1-31 > AWTP1-31. Next base: position 38,173 of record CAYPDT010000005.1, read on the forward strand.
AAGCCACGATATCGTATATCTCTTCAAGTGTCTGGGCTTGGAGCCACCACTTTATGAGTGGGCCAGGGAAGCCGTTCATGCCGTCTAAGCAAAGCGAGGTGTCTTCAACCACAAAGGTGCCACCAAACTGTAGTCGAGCCTGGTCTAGCTTGTAGGCGATAATCTTATGGGGGTCAAGTTCTTGTATTTCGGGCAGGTCGATATCGAGGCGAACTAAATTTTCCACTAGGTGAATTGCTTCGGCAAATTTGTTGTCGTTTCCGGTGATGAAAGAAATCTTGGTATCGTCCATTAGGCTGCCTCTCTGTCTAGCGTTTGATCGTACACTACATATTCTATCGTATGATCTTCTTGAGTACGAAAACCAGTAAAGTGATTATCGTTGATGTCCTCGAGAGCGGCGCAGAAATCATCTAAGCCAATATCACTTCGGCGGTGAGTTACCATGTAGGGAATTTCTTGGTGCTGATTCAGGCTTTTCATAACATTGCGAGAAAGTTCAACTTGGTAGCCAGCTTCGGTGGCGTTTTGGCAAAACTCCAGTAGATAGCTCGTCGACCTACGCGGCACCGATAACTGAATGTGGCCTTCGTAATAACCCCCAGCAGCATGCAGCTCTTCAGCAGTTTGGGGTGTTTCGGGGTGCCAAGGCGCTAACTCTACGCGCGCCCGCACAGGCACAACAGGCACGGTGGTACATTCAGCCAACTTTCCAGCTAACAGTCCTACTTGAGCGATTGCTTCAGTCGATGTACCTAATGCTTTTCCGGCGGTCATAACTTCAACATGTCCAGAAGTCTCTGTAAAAGCATCTACCTGGATAGCTAGAGCTTTTTGGCCTAAAGCCTGTGCATGCAACTTAAAGTCATCGAATTGCGAGGTACCACAATCAACCACTACATGCATCTCGTAGGCACGATTGTCGGGGCCCACTCCAGGCTTTTGTAGGCGAGCTTTTTGGTCTCTCATCTGCGACTCCTTTGCTTAGTTGACACCGGCAGTATAGGGTTATAAAACAAGCAAAAGAATTGTAGATTCTACCCTCCCAACAGGGGTAATTTTGTGCTATAATATCTCTTAATATGCTAGAGCAAGTAACTTCATCGATAGAATTTAACTTCGTCATAGATTTACTCTTAGCACTCTTCTGCGGCTTGGTTATAGGCAGTGAACGAGAGCTCAAAAAGAAGCCAGCCGGAATCAGCACTCAGACCTTAGTCATAACCGGATCTATGATGTTTGCTTTCTTGTCGCAAACCGTAGGGGAAGGTGACCCAACCCGTATTGCTGCTCAAATTGTTTCTGGTATTGGTTTCCTCGGGGCGGGCATTATTTTGAAATCCGAATCAAAAAAGACTGTCACCAACGTCACGACTGCTGCCAGCATCTGGTACTCAGCCGCCGTTGGCATGGCATTAGGATTTAACTTTCATATTATCGCTGTTATTGCCTCCCTGTATGCCGTACTTATTTCTCGTATACCTCGCCTCAACCAAAGCGACGACTAATCTATTTTTTTCGAGGCGTAACACGGCCGCTCGAACTTCGTGCTTTTGGCGGTACAGGCTTTTGTCGCTGGGCGACTGTTTTTCGATTTATACTGGTGCGCATTGAGGTGTAGCTGGTTCGATTCGGGAACATGCGGGCCTCTCCCAAGCCTGCTCGCTCCAGAGCGCGAAGCATAGGACGAAGCGGTAGTGAAAAATCCGGGTCACTTGAACCAGTGAATTTCTGACGTACGAGCTCAACAGCTAGTTGCATGTTATGGGGTCGTGCAGCAACTACATCATCAGTGACCGAATCAATGCCTTCATTTGCCAAAGTGACTTGTGCCCCGACATAATATGCCTCAAGCTCGGTTTCTAACTCGATAGCTTTCAGTTCGTTTTCCGAACCAATAGTTCGTGACGGTATCATTTCTTTTTGTCCGGCGTGTGTAAGTTCATGCAAGAATAGCTCCGGAGGAATAATGCCACCGACCTGCACAACGGGTGATACTTTCATAAAGGGTCGGAAATTGATTTTAATAAGTCCACGTGGGAGCGGCTTTTGCAGGCCATATGTTGATGTAGCCATTTCGGCATCAAAAAGTATACTCGGAGCACTCAAGACTGCGTCAGAGTTGTCACTAACATCAGAGCCAAGACGAGTAATTGGCTGGCCAGTAGCTGCATCAATCAAATCCTGCGCGATTCGAGCCGGAATAATCTCTGTTGGTTCCCAAAGAGATATTTCGCGCTCGACTGCAATTGCTTGACGAGAGGAATACTGAGCAGTTCCACGACTTACATAGTAGGTCTCATCTCCAAACGATGAAACCAACAGCGGGATTGTATCTGCATCATCAAGTTTCGACTCACGACGTGCACCATCAGCAGAAAAGATGGGTACTATTCTTCCAAGTGCTTCACCCAGATAGTCAACACGTTCTTGACCAAGTCGAGCAATAACTTCTTGATTTTGCAAAGAAGCTTGGGCCATTTCCATTGAACGTTCGACAAAGGCATGTTGAGCAAGTGTTGACATATTGGATATATTATATAACATTCTCCAAGTATTTACAATTGATGGAATA
>CAYPDT010000006.1:0-25875 GCA_964409615.1 uncultured Candidatus Saccharibacteria bacterium
AGGCACCGGGTTCTGGTCCCGAGATCGGGGGTTCGAATCCCTCATCCCCAGCCAAATAGAACGCAAGGATATATTTATCTCCTTTTCTTTAATTTCACCCCTATTGTCGGGTGATTTTTTATTAGTTTGGTTACTCATTTTGTACCTCCTATTAAAGTACGGCTTAATTTAACGTTTTGAGCAATCGCTCGGCTAAAACTCGTGTACATAACAGATACGGCACCTTCGGTATACTCTAGTTTTCTGAATAGTTTGGTTATTATCGTGCGTTTCTGTTCTGGGGTCTTGTGGGTGTAGATCTCGGCAGCTTTCTGGGATAGTTCTAGCAACACTAGCTTCTTATCTAAGATTACTGATAACGTCTTATCCACCTTGTTGAGGCGCTCTTCTAGCTCAAGCTTGTTTTTGTTGAGCTCCTGGTGCTTCTGTCGGTATCTCTCCTCGCTAATATCACCAGCTAGCTTGTCGTCATAGAGATTGCTATCCATACGTCCTATACGGTCTAATTGCGTTTCGATAGATGCGATCAACTTAGAGTTATCTTCAATAGTTGCGTGGTGCTTACCGCGCATAGCCTCGGCCACCCATTCGATGACTTCCGGCGAAGGACAAACGAGATTCTGCAGCATACGTGCAACCTCTTCTTCGATGGCATCTTCCCTTAGAAGTTTTCGGCCTTGGCACTCAATGCTTTTTCGCTGGCAAGCTCCATAATAGCGTCCTTTTTGAAGCTGCCAAGTTACTAAGCCACCACAACTCGTGCAGTTAATGAGGTTTTTGAATACTGGATTATGTTGCCTGTACCGTGTCGGTGTTTTACGACGCATTTTCTTCTGGACGTTATCGAATACTTCCTTTGAGACGAAAGTTTCCTGTACCCCAGGATAGTCTTTGCCGTTGTGTCTGTTGATACCGATGTAGAAGGGATTAGTAAGGATGCGCTGCACCTGACTTTTGTAATACGGATGACCCTTGCGCGTTCGTATTCCCATACGCGCCATTTCCTGGGCAACCGACGCGATAGACTGACTTGGCTCAAGATAGAATTCAAACACTCGTCTCATTAGCCCTGCGGTGTCGGGGTTAGGGATATGGACGCGCTTACCGTTCTGGGTAACTGTCATATAACCAGGAGGGGGTACGCCAGGCAACCAGCCTTGCGCGAGTTTCTCAGCCCAACCTTTCATAGCTTCCTCTCGTAAGTTATCTATGTAATTTTTGGCCATAACGACGCGGATTCCCCAGTTAAGCCATTCTTGAGACCTAGAGTTCTTGTGCATGACAAGGGAATCTTTTACAAAGTGGACTTTCTTGGCCTCGTCCGCCATGAGCCAGTCATTTGTTTCGACAGCGTCATGCAGATTGCGAACGTGCCGATCAACTTTCTCAACAATCAAGTGTTTAACATTGTTATCTTCGATATAGCTCATGGCCTCTTTGAAAATGCGGCGCTGTTCAGTTTTAGAAGCAGACTCGGCAATCTCGAAACTCTTGAGGGCATTCAGGCCTTTATCTACAGCGTAACTATTAAGTAGACGTTTCTGCGCTGGCAACGAATATCCCTCGTCCTCCTGTCGCTTGCTAGACACGCGAGCTATAATAACGGCTTTATTCTCACTACTCATCAGACGCCTCTTCTTGCTGGCCTAGTAGCTCGTAAAACGTAAGTAGAGACTCGCCGATCTCAATAACTTCGGCTTCTTCGATACGCCTTGATTGCTCACGTTCAAGGATAAGGCGTAGTGCCTCGATCGTTTCTTTAGGAATTGTTCCAGCTGTACCCTCTACAGACATAATAGTTATCCTTACCTCTCTATTATACTATCCGAGCACGGATAGTTGCAAGGGTTTTTATAGATAAAGTTATCCACAATAGTTACCATGTCCATATGGTACTTATTAGAAACATTTAACAGGTATAAAATATACTTATTTACTCATCCTCTTATATATAGTATATATAAATGAGAAGATCAAAGATGAGAGGCATAGTCATGGAAGCTCCAATACGCAGAAACCAGCTTAACGCTAAACAAATCCAACTCCTCAAAACAATCTACAAATTCAGATTCACTACTCTTTCTTTACTTGCACAGTACCGCAATAGTGATAAATCAAGTTTAAACCGAAATCTACAACGTCTTGTAGATCAGCAGTACCTAATCAAGCAGTATGACAACTCGTATCGTATTGATCGCAAGGGCGCTCGCTTTAGTCTTGCACCTACCGCTATCACTTGGTTGATGAAAAACTCTGACTTAAACCACAAGACACTGCATGCCATGTATAACAAGTCCGAGGAACCTTTTGTCCTGCAGAGTCTAGCAGTTATGGAAACGGCCATTAGTCTTAAAGAAACCTATCCTGATATTTTCTACTTATACAGTGCTTCAGAAATATCCCGGGATATCGATTTTCCAAAACCTCGTCCACATCTCTATTTACGTAGAATTGAAACCGGTGACCAGAAAATAAACGAGTACTTTGTTGAAATACATCACACTAACCAGCCGTTCTTGATCCGACAACGCTTCAAAGAACTCATACAGCACTATGACGATGAAGGTTGGCCCGATGGTGATTATCCAGGATTGTTATTTATTCTTGGTACAGCTCGGCAAGAGACTTCATTCGCTCGGTTCGCTCGTGAAGTACTCGATGCAGCAGGGATAGATGATCTTCAGGTGCTCACAACTACTTATAAAGCTCTGGTATCGACTCCGTATCATACGACTGTTTGGACTAATATAAATGAAACAAATAACTTGATAACTATTTGAGCAGTTTACCGTCTTGCCCAGGACTCAAAAACCGAGGAACTAGTAGTCCTCGGCAAGCATTATGGTAAGTGTGCGGCGACACATCTTATCTAGTGGGTCACACCAGAACTTTAAATCCTGGTCGTAGTAGTCAATCTTCCAAAAGATTTTCTTGCGTTCAAAGAACAGTGATCCAAAGTCATGTTCTCCATGCGGGTCGTTATTCTCGTTGAAATTGTTGAAATTCTCAACTGCTTGAGATAACCCGATAAGGTCCATAATTCCATCACGTACCCCTGCTGTGTAGAACACATCGAGGCACATACCGCGGAACCTATCGTTTAATTTTGCGATATCTTGAACTTGAGTTTCCATGAAACCCTCCTTTGTTAATTCTTGAGAGGACTTTCTGCCTCTCTGGCAAAGGAGATTCGGGCGTAGGCCAAGAGTGTCAAGGTGGAGACTTTGTACTACCTTGATACTCTTGGTTCACCCGTACAATTAAGAGACAGAGGAAGGAAGTCTATACCCAGACAGTCTTTTTTTATCTTTTTTCGAAAAACACCCATATATTTAATATTTTTTTAATATTTGGTTGCTACACTCGATATATGAGTAACAATAATCAAGATCCAACACTGGCCGAGGTGCTGCATCAACTTGCTGATACATGGCAAGATTTTGCAAACCTGTGCGATGAGCAGGCCAATCAGATCATACGAGAACTTAAAGAAACTTCGTCTAACTAGGCTTCTTGTCCCTGTCTCGTACCCTATGGTTTTTAACACGTTGTTTTTTGGTATCTGCAGTTTTAGATGCAGGAACAGCGCTGGTCTTTTTAGTTTCAGTATTTTCAACAACCTTCTTAGCGTACTTCTTTCGTGAAGAGCGGATAACCTCTTTAAACACGATTTCATCCGCCGCTTCCTCTACTACCACTGTCTCACCAGACAGTGGTTCCTGGGCGCTTATAGCGGCGATACGCATATAGAAGTTATAGGCTGGTAAGTTAGCAATCTCTCCCTGTTCAATGTACGGATAGAATAGTGGCAATACATACCGTTCGTCAGCCGGACTACCAGAACGGAAACAAATAACTGTACCCACGTTAGCAAGAATAATGTCTACTAATCTTTGTTGATCCTGCTGGCTAGTAGATTGCTCTGCCATGATAAGGAACAACTTATACTTACGAGCTTCACTGAGCATCTGTACAAAGCTCATCGTGGCGAAGTTTTGGAACTCATCAACATATAGGTAGAATGGTCGGCGATCGGTTTGCTTGAGCCGTGAACGTCTCAGCGAAGCAACCTGAAGTTTGGCAAGGATTGTGGTGCCAAATAGTGCTGAAGTATCTTCACCTAAATTGCCCTTTGAGAAATTACATATGAGGATCTTGCCTGAATCGAGGATATCACCAAAATCAATCGTGGACTTATCCTGTTCAAGTATTCGTTTGGCGGATGCCGAAAACAGGAAACGACCAATCTTAGCGGTAATACCTGCTACCATCTTAACTTTCTGAAACTCACCAGCTTTACCAAGCTCGTTCTTCCAAAAGTTTGCCAGGTCAACGTCATCGAGTTTTTTTACTATCTCTCGACGATACTTGTTATCGTTGAGAAGTCGGAAGATGGTGAACAGATTGGGATTTTCCATCGTTAGCGCAGTCTGGATGGTATTACGCAGTACGTATTCAATACGGTGACCACCTGAATCATCTTCCGAGAATATCTTACGTAGCACTGAGATCGTTGATTCAGTGATAAGATCTTTCTCGCGTAGCAGATCGTCGCCTTCAAGCCCAGGTGTTAGTTCTAGTAAATTTACGCCAATCGGATATGCGAGATCATCAGGATTCATGTAGATGACATCGCCAATACGGTCTTCAGGAATATGATGCAAGATAGTTTCTGCTAAGTCTCCGTGCGGATCAATGACAGCAAGGCCTTTACCACTCTTAATATCTTGAATAATGGAATAAAGTAGCATAGTGGTTTTACCATTGCCAGTGCCACCAATAACGTACATATGGCGCTGTCTTTCTGCCTCGGTCAGTCCAATGGTGGTTGTAACTTCGTGGTGAATATTCTCGCCAATAAGTACGGACAGTTCCTGACCAGACTTAAGCGATACTGGCGCAGGGAGCGTGCGACTTAATGAAGTTACAAGATTGTCTGTTTTACTGATGTTACTAGCTGGAAAGTGGAACAGACTCGATACTTCACTTGCAGAAAGAACGAGTGATTGTTTCCTCATTAGGTTTGGGAGGCGCAGAGCAGCAAGTCTGGTGCGGTAGGTTTGAACGAGCGGTAGCCGAGCCTTGGCACGTAAGGATTGATACTGTGGTACTGAATATCCATCAAGCGCAGACCTAAGGGTTGCTAACTGCTCTTTGGCATCAGGGCTATTAACAAGTAGTCGCAGATCAACTTGAAATAGTTGCTGAGAGACTTTCTGGTGCATGGATTCCATGAGCTCAAGCTCAAATGCACTAAGCGTTCTGGCTGGGCGCTGGCGCTTCTGAACTTGAGCTTGGAGTGCGGCATCTTTCGAAGACTTATTCTGATAGTAGCTAGAAGTTGAACCATTATAGACTTCACCTATTGTGTCGGTTACACCTAGCGCTGCTCCTGAAAACAATTCGCCCACTTTGCTCAGTGGAGATAATTTGCCACGAGACACACGTTTTAGTATGTCTTCATTGCTTAGAATTCTACGAGATAGCCTACTTGCTTCGGTGAGTTTTATCGGCTGGATAACAAGTTGCATGGTAAGGCTCTCATTATCATCAAGTTTAGTCATGGCAGCTGTAATGTATGACAAAGGGTCGTGCTGCTCAAATGCTTCACTCGGTGCAAGCGGTAATACGAAGTGATGTTTCTGGGTAAACTCCTGAATAAGATCTGGCTTGCCAGCAGGATTGTCTACTATCTTTATCTTTGCTTCTGGAATGTAAGCAGCGATTACTTTTTGTATCGAGTTCGCGCTGCGCGCCTCAACTTGTACAAGGAAACGAATACCCTGCTTTTTAGTTGAAACGATCTCGAAAGACAGCGCAGGTGTTCTACGAAGCAATCTCTCTTTTAACGTACGGGCAGTTCGAAATCCATGAACTACCGAGAATAATTGCGTGGTCGATTCGGGTGTTTTTGAGATCGAGGCCGGGGGTGTCAGTTCGAGCCAAACCATGCTGCGACTATGTAGATAAATACGGTTTACTATCAGGCTGATACATCTAACTAGGCAATACAGAAACAAGAGAATTGCAACCAAAGCGATTGCCATTAGGGCATACTCTTTTACTAAAGAGAGATAGGCACTGGATTCCATTGGGGCGCTCCTTTCTTGCCGTGAATGAATGTATATGAGGCGGCTGCTTCTCTCGCAAATGTTCGTTTGCTTATAATATTAAGCCCGATAAAGTTCATTTCAGAGATTGCCCATTCACCAGACTGGTTGTTGACGCTAGCCACATACGCGACGTGTCCCCATTCACCGTTATCAGTTTGAAAGACTGCACCAACAGCGGGCGTATGGTTAACTTCATATCCGTCACGAATGGCTCGATCATCCCACGTATTAGCATTTCCCCAGCTAGTCGGTATCGGATAGCCCGCCCAAAGTCTCATGGCAAACGACCAGTAGGTACAGTTACCCCAAGCGTATGTATCACCCTCAACTGGCCCACCGGTATAGAACCCTTGAGACTCAGCAGCTTCAAGACTTGGAACGCCCGATAAAAACGTGACCACACTTTCACCCATAGCAAACACCGCCGCAAACGGCAGAGCAACAACAACGGCCATCGTAGCCAGCACTAATGCTGCTTGCTTCTTAAGATTCCCGCCCGTCACAACATTTAGTGCGAGCAGGCCCGCATTCATGCGTACAGCTCCGTCGGGTCGGTAGTGATGAGGGGATGTTCTTTATCCGACGCTACTACTTTAACCGCTACATGGTTTTGATCCGCAATTATCAGTGCGTCGCCACGTTCACAAGTAAGCAAGAACTGTTGTTCATACTCAGATAGGTTAAATTCCGATACGACGGTTTTAATCGTAGTAGTATCTTGACGCATTAAAATTCGCAGCGCAGATTGCGAGGCAATGGCGCGGCCATAGTCACTTTTAAGGAAGTCGTCGGCTTGCTGGGAGATGAATGAAACACCTAGGTAATACTTGCGAGCTCGACGAACGAGTCCAGCGATGAAACGAGCACTTTGTTCGTGTTGGAGTAGTAACCAGCCTTCATCGATGACGAGCATCCGTTTTTCTGGCTTGGCCTTAACCTGATTTTGAATGAAGTTAGAAATTATCAGCATCATGATCGGCCGCAAGTTGGCAGGCATATCTTTGATATCAAAAATCACTAAACGGTTGTCGAGTTCTATGTTTGTGTGAGAGTTGAAGATTTCAGAGCTTGAACCAGTAATGTATTTTTCTAGTCGTTCGCAGAGTTGCAATTGTCCAAGGCCATGTAGCTCGGCGTAAAGATCTTCGAGCAGCGGCTGTTCTTCTTTTGCCTTTTTGTAGACTTTTAATATTGCCTTATCGACTGCTGCTTTCTCGCGCTTATCCAACCCTTCAGCCATGAGATCAATCACAGCAGTTAAGTCTTGGACGTGTTCGGCGAGATCCCCCTTGCTATGAAATGTTGTAGCAAGATCAAATGGATTAATCTTCTCTTTGCTTTTAGCGGATAGCTTAATGTAGGTGCCGCCGACGGTTTCACTGAGTCGTTTATATTCCCGCTCCGGGTCAATCACCAGAACTTTTGTGCCTTGCATGAGCTGGCGTAATATTTCGACCTTAGTTGTGTAGCTTTTGCCTGAGCCTGATTGAGCAAAGACAATCGAATTCGCATTATGCAAACTAAACCGATCTAAAATGACAAGTGAGTTGTTGGACTTATTAACACCGTAGAGAATACCGGACTCTTGTACCAACTCAGAACTCATGAACGGGAATGTCAGGGCTGCTGAACTACTATCTAAGTTTCGCTTTTGAGCCAAGTTGTCTTCACCGCGAGGCAGAATAGACTGCAACGCTTCCAACTGTTGGTATCGTGCGGTTTTGGAGTAAAACAGTCGTGCCGACATAGTGGCTTCCAGTAGTTTGGTAGTTTTATTAAGCCCCTCAAGGCTATCTGCTCGGATAGCTATATAGATAGACATCTGGAATAGTTTTTCTTGGCCGCGCTGGATCTTATCTCGAAGCTCTATGGCAGACTCGAGCGGGTCGGTTACCTCGGAGCCCACGATCTTACCGGCACGCATCATGGCTCGTTTAGTAGACTCTAGCTCAGTAATTTTACGGTGTAACTTTGGCAAGGCGTGCAGTGCATTAACCTCATGCAGATGATAGCTAATGTCGGTGTCGTGGTTGAAGTTAATCAAGCTATCGAGCCAGCCAGAACTAGCCACGAACGGATAGCCAGATATATAGAGGGTGCGAATATACACACCGTCAATAAGCAAGTGATCTACATCTTCTTCAAGCCCGGCGTAGCTCAGAACATCAACGGCATCTTGTTCGCCAAAAGTGAGCGTCATTTCTTTTTGTTTCTCTGCTTTTAGCTGTCTGCGTTTTTGAAGTACATTCATGACTCGTCTCCTTTCTCGATAAGTGCAGTATGGATAAGTTGTAAGGCTTGTTCGGTAAGCGGCTGGATCTTGGCCTGAGCTGGATTATAGAAACTATAGAAGAGATCCAGCACTTCTAGGCTGCTGAGTTGCTTGGTGTGCATGCCAAGTCTGGTCATGCCCTTGGAAACAATATCTACTTTTTGATTAAGTTGTTCCTTGATGAGCTCAAAGTCGGCTTTACCACTTGCTGCGTACGGTATTACTACATAGAAGTGGCGCGTCAGTATTTTATTGGTAGTAATGAGTGAGCGAATAAACTCATCGTAGTTTTTAAGTTGCTTGCGATAGACTGGTTCTGCTTCGCCGTCCAGACGCTCTGTCAGCTCCTCCAAATACTTATCCATGTCGATCTCGCGGGTACGAATGAGTATTTGTAGGTTCGAGCCAACCGAGTTCAAGAAGCTCTCGTAAGTATCGATAATTGCATCCTGTTCTTCTTCACTCTTGAGTTCAAAATTTAGTGAGGAAACATGTAGTAATGCTCGATACTGGTTGTTCGGGAGCATCAAGATATTATCTCTAACTCCTTTGATGGCAATTTGCTGGCGACTACTGGTTTTATTTGTCGACTTCTGTAAAGCGAACACGGAGGCCTCCTTTCTTAGTCATTTCAAATCTCAGGTTACTGTTTTGCTGCTGGATAGTTTCTAGTACTTTAGTAGCATCATGAAGCGCAAGCCTTGGTAGTTTTACAGTGTCTCGTTTCGTGGCTGGCTTCGCCATATCTTCTTCTGCCTGCATGCGAGGTGGTAGATTATCTCGTAGCGCAGTAGTGTTCTTATCGAACAGGTAATACTTTGGTCTGAAGTTGTAGCGTAGTATTGTGATCAGCCAGAATAGGATAATCTTTCCCTTGATTCTGATCGCCAGAATTGCCATGAGCAGTCCGATTGCTATCGCTGCAACATACTTATAGAAACTACCGTGCATGACTGGCGGTAATACGATGAATATTCCAGCAGCGACAAATAATGGCAAGACAAGTAACGCTAACTGTGAGAATCCAAGATTACCCATAATTCGGTCTTCGACAGTGGTAACCTGCGCAGGTACGACGGTAGTTCTCATGACTTGGCCTCCTTATCGTTCTTTGTGGACTGTTTTAATGCTTCACTGCGAGAGGTTGCTTTAGGTGCTTCCGTGGTAGTTCCTGTTGGTGCCCGATTCGATTTATTTGAAGATCCCGACGCTTGTTTATTGCTACTGCTTGTAGTTCTGATTACGGTAGTATTCCCTCTAACTCCTCTGCCTGATCCGCCAGCAGTGGCGAGCTGCATCGAACCGCGCCCAGTAGCTGCGCCACTCGCACTCGCCATGGCAGCGCGACCTTTGCCTGTAAGATAGCTCACGCCGTTCATGAACTGGCTACCAAGCTTACGGGCGTTTCTTGCTCCCATACCTACATAACTAAACTGCATCATGACACCCTGGGTTTTGAGCAGTGTGAGTACGGTAGCTAGACCAATTACCATCGACATCAAAACATTCGGTACTTGATTATTTCCGTCTGTCGCCGACATACCAACGAACAATGTGGCTGCAAGCATCAGGGTCACGACGTGAACAAATAGTACAAAAATAGTCATGATGTAGGTTTTGATAGCCGATACTGAGAAGTCTCTGAAGCTTGGCAGCAACCACAAGGCAATGACGAGTGGAGACAGCACTGCACCAAGAAACAGCACAACGATACGTCCAACATAGTAGACCAGTAGAATAACGGCAAAGATAAGAAAAGCCAGCATTACTAGCAGTGCCGCCGCACCCTGCCCACTACTCTCTTTTACAACCGCAGTGAGTGTTATCCATACAGAAGTGGCACCAGTCACTTTGCCTACCGCAGTTATGAGTACGTTCGAAAGTTGAATAATCGCATCGATAAAGAATATCGAGGTATTAATCAGTAGAAACGCCAGGCCAATTCTTGGAAGCAAATGTTTGAACTCAATTTCATCAAAACCAAAGCTGGCTGCACTCATGACGTGGAAGCCCAGCAAGGCGACTATGAGAATGAACAGAACATCTGTTATTGCTACCATCGCAAGCCAGAGGTTGAATACCCCAGAGTTGCTTGCCATCAAGGGTGTTTCTTTCGTGAAGTAGTCTAGCGCCGAAAGAAACGGTGTTGCGACAGTCTGTATGATGTTATTTAGAAACCCTGTTATTGCCCTAATCAGAACCTCAACGAGTCCATTACCTACGTCTTCTGGCTGGATGGCCTGTAGGTTTGGTAGTGACGCCCCCGCAGTATTCGACGGGTTACCATAGGCACTCGATAAGATTGTCGTCAGTGTTGCGGCACCAATCACAAGAACGAGACCGATGAGTGCGTTTCGAAGTATGCGTTTAGCTGTTTCAAGTGATTCGGGGTTTCCACGACTCGTGATGTACAGATATCCACCATGCACAAGAAAGAAGACAGACGCAATCGAAGCGATTCCAACAAGTATTTGTATTGTTGGAGCTATATAGTCGCGCATTACTGTAATAGCACCAGACGTATCTGCCAGAAGCGACAGACCGCTAAGTGTTAAATTGTGCACTGCGCCTACCCTCCGAACGCACTGGTCGCTAGTGAAGTCACAATATTACTGAGCACGAACGCCCCTATTGTGATAGCAAGACCAATCAACGCATAAGTAATGGTCCGCTTACCACGATCCAGATGCTCTGGGTTTCCGGAACTGGTGATATAGGTAAAACCTCCAGCAACTAAAAAACCGGTCGCGACGAGACCGGCCAGTCCTGCAAAGACCGTGATTATGGATCTTATAAAGTTTTCGACGTTGCTTACCCCTGCGGTAGCTGCGAACGCTGGCTCCGAGAGCACAAGAGGCAACCCCAATGCTACAATGAGCAAAGTTATTTTGATATCCGTGGAACTTCTAGCCATATGACCCTCCGTTGATAATTTGTAATTTCATCATAGAACAAAGATTTGCAAAAAAGCAATAGTTATTTTATAACATAACCACTTTGGTCTATTCGCTTCATCTGTAAACTACCTTGCATTTTCATGAGATTAATTACACGCTTGTGCTTCTCTTACCGTAGGTCACACTATATACTTAATAGTAATGGAGCATTTAATTACCGATCATCAAGCCAAATACTTTGCTCATCTTTTAACGCGTAAGATTCCTTCAAACGATAAAGAAAAACTCATCACTACTATTCTTGATGCTCAGGTAGAACCTAAGCCTCATCAAATCGATGCGGCGCTTTTCGCGTTTAGAAGTCCTTTTGCGAGTGGTGCAATTTTGGCAGACGAGGTTGGTCTTGGTAAAACTATTGAAGCAGGGCTTGTGATCGCTCAGAAGTGGGCGGAAGGCAAAAAGCGTATTCTAGTAATCTGCCCATCAAGCCTACGTCAGCAATGGAGACAAGAACTTCAAGACAAGTTTTTCCTGAGCAGTACAATCCTTGAAGGCAAAAACTACAAGTTACACGAAAAAAATAACTCTAGCGTATCACCCTTTATTCAGCCAGAGATCCTTATATGTTCATACCAGTTCGCTAGTAATAAGGAGAAGGACGTGTCGCTGATTAGCTGGGATCTCGTCGTTATTGATGAGGCCCACCGTCTCAGAAATGTTTATAAACCCAACAACAAAACTGCCAACATCCTAAAGAAAGCGCTCCAAAAATCACCAAAACTATTGCTTACGGCCACTCCATTACAGAATAGCCTTCTCGAACTTTATGGTCTTGTCAGCTTCATCGATGAACATGCTTTCGGTGATCAAAAAAGCTTCAAAGATCAGTATATTAACAGAGGTAATGAAACGACTCTCAGTGACCTGCGCGTCCGTCTTCAGCGATTCACCTACAGAACGCTACGCAAGCAAGTAATGGAGTATATCAACTACACCAATCGCTTACCCCATACACAGAGTTATGAGCCCTCCGCAAAAGAACAAGAACTGTATGACTTAGTGTCTGACTACCTTCAGCGCGACATCATCTACGCACTTCCTGCCGGCCAGCGCCAGCTTACGACACTCGTTATGAGAAAATTGCTTGCTTCGTCGTCGTACGCAATCTCTAAAACACTACATTCACTTGCCAGCAGGCTCGAAGACGAGATGGCTAGCGGTAAGTTTACAAAAGCCAATGCGCTTACAGGCTTTTTTAGTGACTATGAACTATTAGATGAACTTGAGGATGAACTAAATGTAAGCGATTCCCTTGAAGATAATCAGAAGTCTATCGATATGCGCCTTGCCAGGCAAGAAGTAGCAGACTTAAGAAGGTACGCTGGGATTGCTGAGTCTATTAAGCATAATAACAAGGCGGATGCGCTCCACCACGGCCTAGATGCTTGTTTTGATCAGCTCAGTCGTTTGGGTGCGCAGAAAAAGGCGATCATATTTACTGAATCAACCAGGACTCAAAAGTACCTTTTTGAATTCCTGAACTCAAATGGCTTTGAGGGTAAAATAGTGCTTTTCAATGGCTCTAATACCGACCCTGCTTCTACCGATATTTATCACCAGTGGCTTGCCGAAAATGAAGGCACGGATCGAGTAACAGGTTCAATTACTGCTGATCGTAAAGCTGCAATAGTCGATCATTTCAGAAACCATGCCGAGATTATGATTGCCACTGAAGCTGCCGCTGAGGGCATAAACCTACAGTTCTGCTCACTCGTTGTTAACTATGATTTGCCGTGGAACCCACAGAGAGTTGAACAACGTATTGGTCGTTGTCATCGCTATGGTCAGAAACATGATGTTGTTGTACTCAACTTCTTGAATAAAAGTAATGCCGCAGATCAAAGAGTATTCGAACTGCTCAGCGAGAAGTTTAAACTATTTGAAGGCGTGTTTGGTGCTAGTGATGAAGTACTTGGGGCTATTGAGTCTGGCGTGGATATTGAAAAGCGCATCGCAACTATATATCAGACAGCTCGTACGCCAGATGAGATCAAAGTGGAGTTCGATCAGCTTCAGAACGATCTTGAAAATGACATTAGCTCAAACATGAAGTCTACCAAACAAAAACTGCTAGAGAATTTTGATAAAGATGTACACGAAAAGCTACGCATTAGCCTAGATCAAAGCCAAGAATATCTGAACAAGCACGAAAAGTGGCTTTGGAGCGTGACTCGCCAACAATTATCCGAGCACGCAAACTTTAACGAAAAAGATCATTCATTCGAAATAACGAAACCTGTTTTTGAAGAAGCGAGTGGCCAAAAGTACCAGATGAAACCTGCTGTAGATGCTCATACTTACCGCGCAGGATCTCCATTGGCTCAGCATCTGCTAACTCATTCTAAGAATACGGATACCCCTACCGTGTCCTGCGATATCCGCTATTCTTCAGCAGTAGAAAAAATTACTGCGTTGGATTCACTACTTGGTTCATTTGGATACCTAGCCGTTACGCGCTTACATGTACAAGGTACAAACGAAGAAGAGCATATCCTTGCAACTGGACTAACAAACGAAGGCAAGGAACTCACCGAAGACCAATGCTCGCGACTACTAGACCTCCACTTTTCAAATATGCAGACCGAAAATATATCCTCAGACGAAGATAAAACCAAAGTAGACAACCTTGTACAGAAAACGATTAAATCGAAGCAAGCAGAGATAGCTGAGCGGAACAGTAATTACTTCGACGAGGAGCTTGATAAGATTGAATCTTGGGCAGAGGATAAAAAGCTTAGTCTTGAGCTTAAAATCAAAGAACTGGATAAAGAAATAAAGACTAGGCGAACTGACGCACGAAAACTAGTGAAGCTTGATATTAAAGTGAATGAACAGCGCGCAATTAAAGAACTAGAGAAGAAGCGAAACAACTTGAGGCGCGAACTTTTCGATAAACAGGATGAAATTGATACTGAAAAAGATAAGCTACTCGACACCGTTCAGTCACGTCTTGAAAGCGAGTCGAGCATTGAAGAGTTATTTACGCTAAAATGGAAGTTAGTATGAGGATATTATTATGAGTAAAAAGCAAAAACTAGAATTAACATGGATCGGCAAAGGTGATGAGCCTACTCTTGAGCCTCGTTTTCTAATTGAGGATACGTCTAAGGATTACGGTGATACCGACACTAGCAACATGCTTATCCATGGAGATAACTTACTTGCACTAAAGGCACTCGAGCAAGATTATGCAGGAAAAGTTAAATGTATCTACATTGATCCCCCATATAATACGGGTAATGCCTTTGAGCATTATGACGACGGGATAGAGCACTCAATTTGGCTGAATCTAATGAGCCAAAGACTAAATATTCTAAAGAACCTTCTTTCAGAAGATGGGTCAATCTGGATCTCCGTAGATGATAATGAGGCTCACTATCTGAAAGTACTTTGTGATGAAATCTTCGGGCGCAACAACTTTGTCTCTTCTGTAATATGGCACAAGAAGCACACTAGGAGTAACGATGCAAAGTGGCTTTCGGATAACCACGATTTTATTATTTGTTTTGCGAAGAACAAACAGGTTTGGAAGCGTAACCTACTTAAAAGAGATGGCGATGCTAAGGGCTATACTAACCCCGACAACGACTCGAGGGGAGTATGGGCATCAGGGCCATGTCATGCTAAAACACCAAACGCCAGTACTTATTTTGAAGTCATTACACCGTCTGGTAGAAAAGTTTTGCCTCCACCAGGGACAAGCTGGCGATTTTCTAAACAAAAGTTTGAGCAGTTGATCGCAGATAATCGTATATACTTTGGAACTTCTGGTAATAACACTCCCCGATATAAGCGATTTATTACGGAAGTCCAGGACGGCTTAGTCCCCACTACAATTTGGTTTAAAGATGAAGTTGGCGACAATCAGGAGGCAAAAAAAGAGGTCAAAGCTTTTAATGCATCAGACGTATTTAGTACGCCAAAGCCCGAGCGTTTACTCGAACGTATTCTTCACATATCTACTAACGAAAATGATCTTGTCCTTGATTCATTTCTTGGTTCTGCAACAACATCTGCGGTAGCGCACAAGATGAATAGGAAGTGGATCGGGGTCGAGCTCGGCGATCACGTAAATACCCATTGCGTCCCTCGACTCAAGCAGGTCATAGACGGCACCGATCAGGGCGGTATAAGTACAGCAGTGGGCTGGCAAGGCGGAGGCGGCTTTAAGTTCTACGAGCTTGCTCCTAGTCTCTTAGCTCAGGATCAACACGGTAATTGGATAATTAGTAAAGACTATGACGCGAATATGCTGGCTCATGCCATGGCAAAGCAAGAAGGGTTCACTTATAATCCAAGCCAGAACACATATTGGAAGCAGGGCTTCTCTACTGAGAATGACTACATTTTTACTACTACTCAACATATTACAGTTGAGTTACTCGATGCTATTCATGCCGCAATGCAAGATGGCGAAAGCTTACTTATAGCCTGTAAGGCATTTGACAGTGCATGTAAAGATCGCTATGACAATATAACAGTTAAAAAAATTCCTCATATTCTGTTGGGGCGGTGCGAATTCGGTAAAAACGACTATAGCCTCAATATCACAGAGGTCACCGAACCTAACATCGACGAAGGAGAGGATGAGTAATGAGTGACCGAGTATCTACTCAGATTCGTCAACGCTTAAGTCTCCGTGCGCCGCAGGAAGAGGCTCTCGATATACTCACTAAACTTGTTAAAGAAGTTGATCTTGTCAGTGATCGTGAGTTATCGAGTAAACTAGATCGAGTTAATAAACTTTATCCAACATGCACCGATTTTGAACGAGACTTTGTAAGCGTCTGCTTTGCTTTAGCGACAGGAGTTGGTAAGACGCGCCTCATGGGTGCGTTCATTAGTTACCTTTACCTATCTAAAGGTGTTCGAAACTTCTTTGTGCTTGCACCTAATATGACTATCTATAAGAAGCTCATCGAAGATTTGGGCAATCCGGCACATCCAAAATACGTCTTTAAGGGCATATCAGAATTTGCAATTACTCCCCCAAGAATTATCACTGGTGATAACTATAATCAAAAAATCCTTGTACCTAGGAAACAAAGTACTATGGGCTACTTTGAGAACGAGATTGATATCCATATCTTTAATATCCAGAAAATTAGCGCCGAGAGCAAAGGCGGCAAAGATCCAAAAGTGAAACGTCTTAGTGAGTATTTGGGAGAATCGTATTTTGAGTATCTTTCAAACCTAGATGATCTTGTGGTTCTAATGGATGAATCTCATCATTACCGTGCTGACCGTGGTATGACTGTAATTAACGAGCTAAAACCAATATTAGGCTTGGAATTAACTGCCACTCCCCAAGTTGAAACTGCGGGTAAAAGTCTAAAATTTAAGAATGTTGTGTATGAGTACTCACTGCGTCGCGCTATGGATGACGGATACGTAAAAGAACCGTTCGTTGCCACTAGAAGCAACTTCGATCCGAGTCAACATAAGGATGAAGAAACAGACATCATCAAACTGGAAGATGGCATCAAGATTCATGAGCAGACCAAAAGTGCCCTGGAAGTATTCGCCCGCAACAATGGTCGACAGATAGTTAAGCCTTTCGTTCTTGTAGTAGCAAAAGACACTACACATGCCGCTCAAATCAGAGCAGTTATTGAGAGTACGAGCTTCTTCGGAGGGTACTACAAAGATAAGGTTATCGAAGTTCACTCTAATCAACGCGGGGATGAAAAAGATGAGAATATCGAAAAACTCGTTAGTCTAGAAGATCCGCGCAACACTGTTGAGATTGTAGTGCACGTAAATATGCTTAAAGAAGGATGGGATGTTACTAATCTCTACACTATTATCCCGCTTCGTGCCTCAGCCAGTGCAACGCTCACAGAGCAAACAATTGGCCGCGGCCTTCGCCTACCCTACGGTCAAAGGGTTAACGATCCTGATGCAGACAGGTTAACTATCGTATCGCATGATAAATACCAGGCAATAATTGAAGAGGCCAACAAGCCCGATTCCCTCGTGCGTCGCGGGAATATAATTACAATTGAGGATATCCCAGAAATTGACCAACCGAAAGTTGTCGTAAGCTCAAGTTCAGATGCATTTGAGGACTTCACTAACGCGCGAAAAGAAATTGCAGCTATTTCTGACCCGACAGAGCGTGCAGAAAAAAGTGATCACCTTCTTGTGAGTATTGCAGTACAAGATGCTATCGTTGCATTAGCTAGCGAGCATGTTCGAGTCGACGACTTGAGTAATCCGGAAGTGCGCAAAAAGATAGTTGAGCGAGTTCAAATGCGCGTTGATAACGGCAAGCAAAGTGCATTATTCGAAAATGAGAATACATCCGCAATAATTGAGAATGCGGTTGATCAAAAAATCGACAAGATCCAAAAGAATATCATCGAGATACCCCGCCTAACAGTTGTGCCATCAGATGAATCTATTGTGTCAATTAGTGACTTTGATCTTGATACGACCAACCTTAACCTACGACCACAGTCAAACGATATATATTTACAGTCGCTTCAGAATACTGATGCTGAACGCCAGACAATCAGTAACTCAGTTATCAATAACAAAGAAGATGTTATCGAGAATGTTATCGTCTCTCAATTACTTGATGTAGATTTTATTGATTATGATGCTAATGCCAAGCTCCTGTATAAATTAGCAGGACAGGCAGTCGATAACTTCAGGAGTTACCTCGATAATCAGGATGATGTCACTAATGTTGTGTATACACAAAAGCGTCGAGTTGCAGACTTAATAGCCGCACAAATTGGTGATCATATAACCAGATCACCTGTCAGCTATGATTTGACACAGACCCTACCTTTCACAGAGATCTATCCTCATGCCTATGAGCAAATTAAAGGTGATCAGACTTATCATTACACCGAGACCATCGCCCCAACCAACACAATCCCGCAGAAGTTGTTTGTCGGTTTCAAGAAGGCTTGTCACGACATATATAAATTTGACTCAAAGTCTGAGAAAGATTTTGCAACACTTCTTGAAAAAGACTCGTCCGGACACGTCACTAAGTGGTTGCGTCCATCCGCAAGACAATTCAACATTACTTGGGGTAAATTCGGACAGAAGTATGAGCCCGACTTTGTCGTAGAGACTAAAGACACCATATACATGGTTGAAGTGAAAAGCGCCAAAGATGTAGATACAACCGACGTACAAGAAAAGGCAAAAGCAGCCAAACTGTACTGCGATCAAGCTAGCGAATATACTACCGAAAAAGGTGGCAAGAAGTGGCAGTACGTTATAATCCCGCATGATCAGATAGTTCTGTCTTCAAACCTCAAAGACCTTATCGAAAGAAACCTATAGGTCATGAATAGCTATCCCAGGGGTTCGGAATGGCGTAAATGGGATCTTCATCTACATATCCCGACTACAAAGTTATCTGATGGTTATATTGTGTCTGCTGAGGAAGATGTCTGGGACAAATTTTGCGATAGTGTTGAAGAGTCTGACGTAGTAGTGTTTGGTATCACGGACTATTTTTCGTTCGATAACTATTTTCTATTCCTAGAGAAGTTCAAGGCTAAGTATCCACATTCTAAAAAATGCTTCTTTCCTAACGTTGAGATCAGATTAAACGAGAGTGTTAATGAGGTACTTGAGGAAGTTAATGTACATCTTTTGTTTAAGTGTGACGTAACTCCAACAAAAGCCAATGAGTTCATGATGAAACTTAAAACTGAGATCACTAGTATAGAAGGTCGAAATTTAACTTGCGCCGACTTGTCTACTCAATCACATTACGAAACCGCTGTGATCACTCGACGTAACATATCAGATGCCTTCACTGATACATTTGGGAAAAATGCGGTACGGCAAGAAAATATGATCATTATAACTGCTGCAAACAATGACGGGATTAGGCCAACTAGAGGGCAGAATCGCAAAGAAAACATCACAGATGAGATTGATAAGTTCAGTGATGCATATTTTGGCGGGTCACAAAATCGTCTGCATTTTTTGAAGACAGATCGCCTAGAGGATGCTACTCAGAGTATAAAAGCAAAACCAGTCTTCAGTAGCAGTGATGCTCATAGTTTCGAGCAATTTCATGCTTGGGTCGGAAAGACAGTTAATGAAACATCAACTAAAAAGGAGATTACCTGGGTTAAATCAAACCCCACCTTTGACGGACTACTACAGACTCTTATTGAACCCGACGAACGCGTCTCTATTTCACCCATAAAGCCTGATATCAAAGAGCAATACAAGGTTATTGAAAGTGTGAAGTTTTCTGGTACAAGTGACTTCCCTCCTGAGGCTATTACATTTAACGAAAACCTTTCTTCTATAATCGGGAGTAGGTCATCTGGTAAGTCGGCACTCCTGGCGTATATGGCTCACTCTATAAACGCAGAAGAAACAGTTGAGCGTCAGCTCGCATCACAAGAAGGCATGCGCAGGGAAGATATTGGGCCAGCTGCAGGGATAACCTGGAACTCGGTCTCTTCTATAACGTGTGAAGTTGTGTGGGCATCAGGAGCTATTGGTGGAGGGAGAGTAGTATATATTCCCCAGAACTACCTCTACTCAATTAGCAATAGGCCGACGGAAATTACACAAAAAGTTGTACCCGTATTGTTTAAGAATTTTCCTGACGTAAAAAGCCAGTATGAAAAGACCAATTCTGATATTGAGGCGGCGAACCTTAATATTGAGAACGCAGTCAATAAATGGTTCGATGGGAAAATGTCGATTAACCGACTCAGTGAAGAGATTAAAGAGATCGGAAGCAAAGTCGAAATTGAGAAAGCTAGAGATACTTATCAAACTCAAATTAACGAATTAAAAAAGCAGCTTTCAATCACCGATGAAGACATCGCTGCATACCAGGCATTGACTCAGAGTATCTCGGCGAAAGAAGTGCGCAAAATAGAGATTATTGCTGAGCGCAATTCAGTACTACCTTTCATTACGGTTACTCAAAACTCCGTCGAAGCAGCTCCTTTAAATGTAACTGTGTCTTTTTACCCATCAATTGATAGTTTACCCTTAAAACTTAGCGAGAAAATTAGCGAGAAAATTAGTACAATTCAAGCCCAGGCTGGAGTAGAAGCCCAAGAGCAAGTTTTGGATTACTATAACGGGCTCAATACAGAAGAGGGCAAGCTTACTGCCGACATCAACCGTATTCAAGCAGATAATAGCGAGTTAATTGAAAAGAATAAACAGAATAATGAGCTAGCAGGCTTGGTTAAGAGTGTGAATGAGCAGGTAGCGAAATTAACTTCGATCTCAGAGAAGGAGACATTGATAACCGAAAAAACAAACCAGCTCGACGTCCAGACAGGCCTTATTAATAACAATATTGCCTTAAGAACACAAACTCTTTCCGACTTACTGAAAGAGGTCGCTGGTCTAGATCAGACTAAGTATGAAATTACTTTTGGAGTCGAATTCGATTATGATCGACAGACGAGTCTGATGCTTGCGGATAAGTTTAACCGTTCGTTTGCGAGCCCTTATATTATTGAAGCTGACGGCGGACTCATTAATATGGTTGCCGTACGAGATGATGCGCCTAATTTTCTCAAGGCTATTGAAGATGGTACCCAAAGACTCAAAAGTAGCCAAGACAAAAAACAGACAGCAAAGGATGTCTTGTGCGCAACCGAGGAAATAAGGTTCAGTGCGACGCTTGAGGAAGATAAAATTGGTGGATTCGCTCTTTCTTCAATGACTCCTGGTAAAAGAGCTTTGTTTGCACTCACCCTCATATTAAGCGAAACAGAAGGCGGCTGGCCGCTGTTAATTGATCAGCCAGAAGATGACCTAGATAGCCGATCAATTTATGAGCAGATAGTGCCCTATATTATGCAGAGAAAAAGAGAACGACAGATTATCATGGTTAGTCATAACGCCAACCTAGTTGTTGGAGCAGACTCAGAACAAATAATAGTTGCAAATAAGCATGGTGACGACCGAAAAAATCGCAACGACATGACGTTCGATTATTTAACCGGGTCGCTTGAAGATAGTACCCCAAAACATGTCGCAACGTGTGTACTTGATACATGCGGCATAAGAGAGCATGCATGCGAGATACTTGACGGTGGCGAAGAAGCTTTTGAAAAACGTAAAGACAAATACCGGTTATGAGTACTGTAAACTTATCCAAGTCTGACTACCTAAAATACCTCATCTGCCCTAGCTATCTGTGGCTCTGGAAAAATAAACCTGAGACCGTACCTACTGATGAAGAAGAAACTATCAAGGCACGTCTCGAGCAAGGTAATGAAATTGAGCGATATGCTCGACTACTATTCCCCGAAGGCAAACTTGTTGAAACAGGAGGCCTGGCCGCTAAGGCAGATACCGAGAAATTAGTATCTGATGGCACTAAGACAATTTTTCAAGCCACTGTAATTACCGACGATGGTTTGCTCGCCATGGCCGACATAATCACACGAGATGATGCATCTGAATCCTGGACGCTATACGAAGTTAAGTCAACCAACTCAATCAAAAAAGAACATATCCTCGACCTCTCTTTCCAGCGTGTGGCATTTGAAGACGCCGGCTACACTATTGGTAAAGTAAAGGTTATTTATCTCAACAAAGACTACAGACGACGACCGCAGGTTGTGCCAAAAGACTTGCTGATGGAGTCCGATGTAACTTCTGAAGTAGCTGAACTTGTTGAAACCGTCCGTGCTCAAACCCAGGATGCACTAAAGTATCTCAATCTTACCGATGAGCCTAGCGGTTGTAGTTGCCGACTCAACTCAAGATCTAAACACTGCCCCACGTTCCATTATCTAAACCCGGACATTCCAGACTATTCAGTGTTCAATATTAGTAGAATAAACGGAAAAAAGCTTGCTCTGCTCGTAGACAATGACATCGTTAATGTTCATGATGTGCCAGAAGATATAAAGCTATCGGTGATCCAGCAGAATCAGGTGGACGCCGAAAAAACTAAGCAGCCAAAGATAGATAAAGCTGCAATCGCAGACACCTTGAATGAACTCGAATTCCCACTCTATTTTCTCGACTATGAGACAGTTTCTACGGCATTACCTCTCTACGAGGACTGCAAGCCTTATCAACAGATACCATTCCAGTACTCCCTGCATGTTTTAAACGAGCCTAACGGTACCCTGGAACACTACGAGTATCTTTCTCATGATTCGACTACACTACCTGCTCATGAACTTCTTAGCAACTTAAAGCAACATATTGGGCCAACCGGTAGCGTCATCACATGGAACAAGTCATTTGAAATGGGTAGAAACCGAGAAATGGCTGCACAATATCCTGAATTTACCGAACTTATGGAGGGTATTAATAACCGAGTCTTCGATTTGATGGAGATATTCAGCAAGCAACATTATGTTCATCATAAATTTAAAGGCAGCAGCTCTATTAAGAAAGTACTTCCCGTGATTGTTGACGGCTTTACCTATGATGATATGGATATATCTAATGGCCAAGCTGCTGCACTACGTTGGTACGAAGCAGTAACATCTGATGATACTGAGTTAGCTAATAAAACGTATGAATCACTCCTCGAATACTGCAAGCTCGATACGCTTGCTATGGTTGAGATATACAACAAGCTAAAAAGCTTGTAGGGTTGCAGATTAATATGGCGCAACAAGAACTGAAGCTCCAGAAGATCAATCAAGAGTTTTTCGGTAAGGAAAGAACTAATAGGTATGTTATGAATATCTACCGCGAGTGTGTAGATAAGCTTATTACAACTAATACATTGATTGAGGTCTGGTCGCGGACTAAAGGTGCTCATGAGCATATTAACGGCAGGAATTGTAACCAGTGTGATATGTTTTTCCAAATTTATCATTCCTGTACCGACTCTCTCTTTCTACACATGCGATTACTTTTTTCCAAGGAAGAGCCATACTTGGCAGATGCATTTTTAAAAACGATTAATAATTTGAATATTGACGATTTCAAGAGTTATTACAGTACAAAATATCAACATAATCTGATCCCCGAAGAGATCGGAGTAATTAAACCGCTACCTATATTGGCTGGTGAAAATCTATCAAAGATCAGTGCTCTATATATGAAGCGAATCGAGCCTTATCAAAACTTTGCATTTCATCAACCGAGTAATGGAAAGTATTATAAAGTGGATACTACTCGACAGAACGGCGAAGGAATAAAGTTCGTTACACACAGCAGGAGACAGAAATTCAAAAGAGACTTAGCTGCAGTAAAGGAGATGTTAGATCTATTTACTGAAGTGATCCATTCGTATCTAAGGCTGTCTAGTACATATTTCCACGTGTTGAAAGTATTTCCCGAGAACTATGCCAAAGAGATGTCTACATTCATCGGAGTAGAGCTTAGCGAATCGGTGATGTCTGACATAGTAAATGATATTACTAAACACACAGGCAAAATGATTCACATGCTTGAATGCGGTGATGGGTTAAGCAGTCATAATAAATTGGAATATATAAAGATTAAAGCAACGCTATCAAGACTACCCAATAAGTCGTGAGATTGAGGACTGTAAGAGAATCATAGCTATTTCTTCTTAACTCGTTGCGCTATCTCTTCATCAATAATATCCATGAGATTTGGATTTTCTTTCCGTAAAAATACATAAGGCCCATTTGGTACAATTCGTGCCTTGAGTTTTCCTTGCCGCACTAGTTTACGGATTGTTTGAATGTGGAGATCAGCTTTCCAAGAGAGCGTTGAATCAGAAACACTCTTTTCGTGTTTGTAGTCTTTAAAGACGTAACCTGGCACAATCTTCTTGTTCAAAGCATTCTGGCAATTCATACACTTCATACCCCACTTGTCGTACCACATATCTACATCGAACAAGCAGTGGCCGCAGAGTGGACAAGTATGTCCTTTTGCCGGAATAGCGTAACCTTTCGGGTGATCTTCAAGTTTTCTTTCCCTGGCTTTTTCTTCCTGATCAATTCGGATGAGTACGTCAAAGAAACCAACTAGATTGTTCGCAGATTGGCGAGCATCTTCGCGAGACTTATATTCATGACCTTCTTTTTCTGATATCTCAATAAACTTATCGAGACTTTCGTCGGATACTTGTGCCATCTTTCTTCTCCTTTCGCTTATGATCTTGGTAAATGTCGTAGATGAGTACTGCAAGCGCATAGGCATCACGCTTTCGTAGTGCATCTAATTCTTTGGATTTGGGTCTGTTGGATTTCACCATATTACTCCTTTCAGATCCATTCTAAGACTCAACGAAACAGAGATAAAGTGATAAGATTGAGACATGAAACTATCCGATATATCAAATGCAGATTTCACCGAAGATACCGAACCACGTGACGATCATCTTATTGAACTTCTAGGCAAGGCATACAAAGGTGACATTCTTTGTACGATGGCAATGGCTGAAATGGATGCCATTAAGCCCTTCTCTGATTTCAAGCCAACAGTAAGTGACCAATATCGCGCATACTTCGAGAGCAAAGCTAGAGATGATGTGCCACCCGCCATGCATGTGTACGCTAAAGACGGTAAGCTCGTTATGAGTGATGATTATAATGCCTACACTATGTACCTCGAGCTAGGTTTCCATAAAGCCGTCTGTATCGTACTTGGTGATACTCCTGATATTGAAGGAGTTGAATATCATGGTGATCCATTTGTGATGCCTCCCCCGACCGTCGAAGAGTTACCTGCATAAAATATGCTACTATTGAACTGAAATAGCTTGTACGTCTTGCGAGAGGGTATGAGCTATTTTTATACACCGCGCCTAACCCCAGAATGTTATAATGGGTATAAGGAATCTATGAGCAATAAATCAGCAGCTAAACTAGTCAAAGATGCCCGAGTCACCAAAGGCCTGACTCAAACTGAGCTTGCCAAGAAAACTGGTGTTCATTCTAATACCATCGCAAAGATTGAACAGGGCATTCAGCAACCGTCTTATCCAACTATCAAGAAGCTATCCAAGGTGCTTGATATCAACATCAACGACTTCCCTGAATAACCAAGTCCAGTTTAGTAAAACATATCATCTGCCAGGCGAGGCTATTAGATACAGTTCGACGCATGATCTCACAACTATCACCTTGGGATAGGATGTTTAAGCTACCTTCCCAAAGTATTCCCTCGTCAATTATTGCAAGTTTTCGGTGGTGTTTGACGGTATAGAGTACATTTATGCCAATATCCTGCATGGCCACTATCGCATCTTCTGCTTGGATAGCATATTCTTCGTTATGTTCTTCTGGATCTCTGGTGTTCACTATGATGTGTACACCTTTACGGCGCAACTTTGTAAGTAGCGGTAGCAGGTGCTCCATCCTTCTTCTAGTGATGAAGGGGCTTTCTATGATTACAGACTGCCTAGCACGTCTCAAATCACGCTCAAATGCTTTATAGAACGTATTGTTATCAAAGAGGGTGGAATTATTCATTACCATCCTCCTTGATACCTTCATCAAGTAGCTCTCGGATCTCATCGACATCGACAATCGGGTCATCTTCTTGCTGAGAAAAAGTTATCTTAAGGAACCTTCGCCCCAGCCAAGAATATTTTCGATTATGCACATACAAAAGTTTCGCTGGTCGCGTG
>CAYPDT010000007.1:0-23428 GCA_964409615.1 uncultured Candidatus Saccharibacteria bacterium
GCAGCGGTTTTTGGTGCCGCCATACGGGGGTTCGAATCCCTCCGCCCCAGCCAAGCATTGCATCTAAATAGACCCGATTGCATAGTATGTTTATCTAATCTGTTGGAAACAATGATTGTTAATTAAAAACCGACCAAATGATCGGTTTTTGTATTTATACCCTCAAACTATCTTCATCTGAACTAACACGGGTCTAGAACCTCTAGATTTTGATTAGTTTTCTTTCGTGAAGTGCAAGTTTTATATCAAGGTTACGTATTAGTCTAGTTTTCTCATAGGTAGTTCCATTTTTGAGCACGTATTTGATATATGCTCCAATCATAGTTTTTTGATCTTGGGCTGTATGCGTTATCGCCATCATGCGTGCAAATTTATCCATAGCTTTTCTTAAGTTTAGCTCAACGGCTTGTATATCAGTGATTAATTCATTACACATTGAGCTTAACTGATCTGCTATATCGCTCTCTTTGGCGTAGGGTTCTTTACAATTTCTATCTACCTGCCTAGAACAATGATAGTAAGTAAAGATTTTTGTATTCCCGTTCTTATAGTTTCGTACTTTTTGTTCACCAACTATGCTTGAGCCGCATTTGTAACATTTTAAGAATTGTTTATATGGAAATTCTTTTGATCCCCATTTAGGCTTGGCAGGTACCTTGAGCTGAATCTGCACTTTATCGAACAGCTCTTTCGTGATTAATGGTGAGTGGTTGCCTTGATACCATTTTCCTGAATTTTTTGGATATTCAAATTCACCGTAATAAAAGGTACTTCCGAGCATTCTATAAATCATACTTAGTGGTATAGATTTGTCACCTCTTGTTTTAACATTATTATCCTCGAGCCACTGTCTAATGTGTCTTCCGCTTTTTCCGCTAGCTGACATTTCGAACATCTTTACAATGTACGGTGCACGCTCTTGATCAATGATCACATCTCTTTCTTTGCCGGTTGAAGCCCTAGTAAAGTAGCCGAGTGGTGGCATACAAGGCCGCCAGCCCATCTCACATTTTGCGCGGATGCCGCGTTTAACATTTATAGCTCGGTTGTCATTCTCTAATTTCGCCTGTGAGCACAGAATCATCAATAAGAACTTCTCGTTTGGATTGTTGCCAAATTCTTGAGAATGAGTCTTGATGTGAGCCAGCTTTTTTGCATCCATCAAGTCTACGAGCGATCCAAGGTCCCCAGCATTTCTACTGAGTCGGTCTGGTGCCCATGTAAGGATTCCGTTATACTCTTCATCTCTTATTTCTTGGAGCATCTCCATGAATACCGGTCTTTGTGCTGACATCTTTGCAGAGTGACTCTCTTGTTTAACTTTTACTACTTCCAATCCCTTTGCTAATGCTAAATCTGCCATCTCTTTTAGCTGTGAATCGATACTCATTGCCTGTCTCTCATCTTGTTCAGAAGATTTGCGTGCATAGAGACAGTATTTAATTGATTCCGTTTCTTCCATAGTGAAGCAAAGGTACCGCCAATCTTAGGTAAAGTCTAGCTGTCATTACCTCTGATAAAACGGTATAATGTTATGTAATATGGCTTTTAATGAAGATACGCGTGTAAAAATCCCTGCTTTAATTCACTTGACTCGATTAGGCTACAAGTATTTTTCGTTAAAAGATAAACACTTTGATATCAATTCTGATACAAACATTCTTACAAATGTATTTTCCAAAAAGATTACCGAACTCAATCCTGAAGCTGATGAAACATCAATAGATCTTGAGATTAAAAACATCATTGAAGAACTGAACTATAATGACCTAGGTAGAGCATTCTATAAACGGCTTATAGGTACAGGTGATGGTGATTTAAAGCTGATAGATTGGAACAAATTCGAAAATAATGATTTCCATATAACTACTGAATTGACATGTAAAAATGGTGACGATGAGTTTAGGCCTGACATCACTGTATTTGTGAATGGACTACCGCTGTCATTCATAGAGGTTAAGAAGCCAAATAATTATGAGGGTATCAAGGCAGAAAGAGACAGAATACAGGTTCGTTTTAAGAACGATAAGTTTCGACGATTCATTAATATTACACAGTTGTTAGTCTTTTCTAACAACATGGAATATGACGATACTGATTCAAATAAGCTACAAGGTGCTTTTTACGCTACATCATCGAAGAACTCTGAGACTATGTTTAATAACTTCCGTGAACAAAAGAAGTCGGAGTACATAGATCTAATAAAGGATATCGATGAAGAAATTGAAGATCAGATTCTCACCGATAATAACTGTAAGGTTATCAAGCATTCACCTGAATTTATTTCCAACAAAGATATTGATTCTCCAACAAATCGACTGATCTCAAGCCTTTATTCAATGAATAGGCTTCATGAAATATTAAAGTATGCAATCTGTTACGTTGACGAAGTTGATAAAGAAACCGGAATCGTAACTATAAAGAAACACATAATGAGATATCCTCAGTTCTTTGCAACAAAAGCAATCAAGGCAAAGCTGAATGAAGGCATGAATAAAGGTGTTATATGGCACACTCAAGGTTCGGGAAAGACGGCTCTTTCTTTTTACAATGTTCGATCACTTAATGACTACTTTGCTGCAAAAGGAATTATTCCGAAGTTCTACTTTATAGTCGATCGAATCGATCTTGCGAATCAAGCTAAAGATGAATTTAGTAAACGTGGTCTTAAAGTAAACACAATTGACAGTAAAGATGCTCTCATCAAGGATTTCAAAGATAATACTTCAAACGAAGGTATTACGGTTCTTAACATTCATAAATTCCGTGAAGACACCACAGTATTAAATGACAGCGGCTATGACATAAAAGTCCAAAGAATATTCTTCATTGACGAAGCGCATCGTAGCTATGACCCCCGTGGATCATTTCTCGCAAATCTATACAACTCCGATAAGGATTCAATAAAGATCGCTTTAACAGGTACACCATTGATTATCTATAAGGACCACAGTGAAAACGGCGATGTCAAGGATTCTTCACAAAAAGAAGATAGCAAGACAACACGCAATATTTTTGGTGACTATATACACAAGTACTACTACAACGACTCAATCCGTGATGGATATACTTTAAAATTACTTCGTGAAGAGATAGAGACAAGCTATAAAGAAAAAGTTCGAGGCATTATTAGCGATATTAAAGTTCAGGCTGGAGATATTAATAAGAGAGATCTATACGCTCACGAGAAGTTCGTTGAGCCGATGCTTGAATACATCTTGAAAGACTTTGCTGAATCTCGCATTCGTTTTGGCGAGAAATCAATTGGTGGGATGATCGTTTGTGACAGCTCGGACCAAGCAAGAGAAATGTTCCGCCTATTCAATGAGTCTGACGAAAGTCATGGATTGACATCAGCTTTGATTTTGCATGATGAAGACGATAAAGACACAAGGAAGAAGAAAACAAAAGCTTTCAAGAACGGAAAGATCGATCTGTTGTTCGTATATTCCATGCTGCTTACTGGCTTTGATGCACCACGACTTAAGAAGTTGTACCTGGGTAGAAAAATACGAGCACACAATCTCTTGCAGACTTTAACTCGTGTTAACCGTCCGTATAAAAACTTCAAGTTGGGTTATGTAGTAGATTTTGCAGATATATCTGCGGAATTCGAAATTACTAACCAAGCATATTTCAAAGAGCTTAAAGCAGAATATTCTGAGAATTTGGATGAGGAAGATCCATCTAACATTTTTGGCTCATTGTTTATGAGTAAAGCTGAGATAGATAAAGAAATTGATGATGTTCAAGCTGCGATTTCAGACTTTACTACAGAGAATCTTGAAACTTTTAGCCAGCAAATAAGCCAAATTGAAGACAGGCATCAGATACTGGAGCTAAAAAATGCACTTGAATCAGCGAGAGATGTTTATAACGTGGCACGCCTACTTGGCTACACAGAAATTCTAGAGAAACTAGACTTCAAACGACTCGCTAAATTATTGACTATGGTAAGTGATCGTCTGAAGTTATTGAACCTGAAAGACGCGATGAACGACATTAACTCTAAGGAACTTCTAAATACCGCAATTGAAGATGTCGTCTTTAGCTTTACTAAAACTGGCGAGGAAGAGCTGAGGCTTTTATCTGAAGACCTTCACAATATTGCAGGCATGGTTCGTCATGAATTGGACAAAAACTTTAACAAGAAAGATCCTGAGTGGCTGTCGCTCTATGAGGCGTTTGTAAAGCTACTCGACAAGCACAATATAGATCCAGAGTCTGAAAACCTAGACTCAATGAAGTTCGAATCCGAAGAGCTTAAAAGAATTTTTGATCAGATTAAGGAACTGAACCGGAAGAATTCACTTCTAATATCGAAGTTTGATGGAGATCGCAAGTTTGCAGTTATTTATAAGAACCACCAAACAAGCGGAAAGGTCAGTGACAACATGCCGCTATATAACTTACTTAGTGACGCAAAGGCAAAAATTGACGCACGTCTAAATAATTCGCAAGACATCCTTTCTAATCAGGGGTATTTCCGTCAAACAACAGGAGAGTATATCCTTGATATTTTCGATAAAGGAAGCTACGATCTGAACGCTCGATTAGTGCGTAACTTAATTGAAAATACAGCGGATGAATATATTCAAGAATACCAAGGAGAATAAATGGAACATACAGATTTTTCTAATAAAGCAAAGCAACTCATAGACGACCTAAAAGGTATCTGTGCAAGCGCCGGATTAGGCGGTGACGCAAATGAGTATAAGATAGTTACACAAAGTTTTTTGTACAAATTCCTTAATGACAAATTCCTACACGAAGTTGGAAAACTAGATAGTAATTTGAAATCATATGAAGATCTAAAAGCTCTTAGCGACGACAAGTATGAGTTACTAATGATAAAACTCGGTACTAAAACTGCACATCTAAAACCGGAGCATTTATTAGACTACCTTTTCAGTCACTCAAACAGCGATGACTTTGCCAAGCTTTTTGATAACACGCTAAATGATATTGCTGTAGATAACTCTGATGTCTTTTCGGTACACACTGCAGGAAATACCGAAATCCGCCTCTTCGAAGAAGAGCTCATTGCTGATGCAGTAAATGACAAATCACAGCATGATTTAACAGCAAGAAAAATAATTAACAAACTAGCAAATAGCAGGTTCGAATTAGACGAGATACTTTCAGCAGGATTTGATTTCTTCTCTACGTTGTTTGAATACATGATCAAAGATTACAACAAAGACGGTGGAGGTAAATACGCGGAGTACTATACCCCACATTCGATAGCTAAAATTATGGCCGAGATATTGGTAGGTAGCGATTTACCTACAAACGTAACTGCCTATGACCCAGCTGCAGGCTCAGGGACGTTGCTTATGAATATTGCGCACAAAATAGGACAGGATAAATGCACGATCTATTCACAAGATATGTCTCAGAAGTCTTCAAACTTACTCCGACTAAACCTTATCTTGAACGGATTAAGTCACTCGATTGATCATATTGTTCAAGGTAATACAATGACAGAACCTAAACATATTAGTAAAAAGTTTGATTATGTCGTTAGTAATCCTCCATTCAAACTTGATTTTTCTGATGAACGCGACGCAATAGCAAATTTACCAAATGTAAATGAAAGATTCTTTGCTGACATCCCCAAAGTTCCTAACAAAAATAAAGATAAGATGGCAATCTATTTGCTCTTCATACAACATATAATGTTTAGTCTAACGGATGCGGGCCGTGCAGCGGTTGTAGTACCTACCGGTTTTCTCACAGCTCAGAGTGGAATTGAAAAGTCTATAAGAGAAAAGTTAGTGGACAAAAGATGGCTCAAAGGTGCAGTCTCGATGCCATCAAATATATTTGCCACCACCGGCACAAACGTCTCTGTAATTTTTATTGATAAATCGAATTCTAGCAATGTGGTGTTGGTTGATGCCTCAAAGCTTGGTAAGAAGATTAAGGATGGGAAGAATCAAAGAACTGTTCTTAGCCATGACGATGAGCTACAGATTATTAGCGCGTTTAACTCTGACGAATCTGTGGAGGATTTTTCAGTCATTCTAAATCACGATGAGATTAAAATTAAGAATTATAGTTTTAGTGCAGGACAATACTTTGATATTAAGATTGAATATAGCGACATAACTACTGAAGAATTTAATGATAATCTTGAAATTTACAAGTCTAACCTAAATAAGATGTTCATAGATAGTAGGAAGCTCGAGGAAAAAATTTCAGAAAGCTTGGGTAAATTGAGATATGACAAGTACCATATTAAAGATTAAAGAAACCGACATTGAGATTATTGATGGTGACAGGGGAGTAAATTACCCTAAGAAAAGTGATTTTTCTTCACAAGGTCACTGCCTTTTTCTAGATGCTTCTAATGTAACAAAAAACGGCTTTCAATTTTTCGAGCCACAGTTTATCTCAAAGGATCGAGACAATTTACTTGGAAAAGGCAAACTCAGAAGAGACGATATAGTACTAACAACTCGTGGTACGATAGGCAATTTTGGTTATTTTAGTGACAGCGTCCCATTTAACAATGTGCGCATAAACTCTGGAATGTTAATCATAAGAAACAACAACGACTTCAACCCGGAATATCTGTATCAGTTACTTAAATCTGATTTTATCAAGGATCAGCTATCCAATTTAACAACTGGCTCAAGTCAGCCTCAACTTACAAAAACAATAGTTCAAGAATTGTCACTATTAAAACCCCCAATTGGAACTCAAGAGGCTATTGCAAAAGTTCTCTCAGAACTAGAATCCAAGATAGCGCTAAACAACAGAATTAACTCTCAGATAGAAAGTACAATCCGACTTATATACGATTACTGGTTCACGCAGTTTGATTTTCCAAACGTAAATGGTCAACCCTATAAATCATCCGGAGGTAGGATGGTGTATTCACCTTTGGCCAAGCGCGAAATACCTGAGGGCTGGAAAGTTCAAAACTTACACACAAATGATTTAACTACTGTTATAAAACCAGGTGTTGAAAAATTCACAAGCTCCAAGAGGTACATTGCTACTGCCGATGTTAATGATTTATTTATCTCAGAGGGGTCTCTTGTTGACTTTGGTAATCGCGAAAGTCGAGCAAATATGCAGCCTATTAATAATTCGGTTTGGTTTGCTAAAATGCAAGATAGTATAAAACATGTGATTATTGGAGATTGTTCTCAGGATCTGATTTCACAAGCTATTTTCTCTACTGGATTTATGGGTCTAAAAGTCCGTGAGTGCGCTTTTTCATATATCGCTAGCTTTATACGCAACCCATACTTTGAAAAAGTAAAGGATCTAAACGCACACGGTGCTACCATGTCTGGTATAGGCAACGGAGATCTGAAGAATATTAAACTTATAATCCCAGATAGAAACACCTTAATTACATATGATGATGCGGTAAGGTCACTGTTTGAGCTAATTGATCTTAGCCGGCAAGAAAACTCAAACCTTATCAAGCTACGAAACTGGTTACTGCCAATGCTAATAACTGAGCAAATAAAGGTTACTAATGAGTGAGTATTACAAAGGCAAGCGAACTAGAAATATCTATTCGCCTGCTGATGAAAAACCTTTCAGATTGTCCCGTTCAAAAATTGACCTCTTTCTGGAGTGCCCAAAATGCTTTTATATCGACCGCCGACTTGGGCTTGGCAGACCTCCTGGATTCCCATTTGCACTAAATTCAGCTGTAGACTCAATGCTAAAGAAAGAGTTTGATGCATTACGCGAAAATGGCGGCTCCCACCCTATACTGGATCAATTCGGTCTTGATGCTAAGCCCGCCCCTCACGACATGATTGATGAATGGCGCGAAAACTTCAAAGGCGTTCAGTATTTACACGAGCAAACTAATCTAATCATTACTGGTGCAATTGACGACCTTTGGATAAACAGTAAAGGCGAGTATATTGTTGCCGACTACAAGGCAACGGCTAAGGCCGATCCTGTGACTGAGTTGGGAGATGCATCTTACCACAATAGCTATCGACGTCAATTGGAGGTATACCAATGGCTTCTACGTAACAATGGCCTCAAAGTGTCCAACAAAGCATATTGGGTTTACTGTACTGGCAAACCCAACGAAGAATCCTTCGATGCTTGTATAAATTTCGATATCCACGTGATAGAGCACGAAGGCAATGATGGTTGGGTCGAGCCTACGATCCTGGAGCTAAAACAAACCCTAGATGCTGACACAATACCAGCCGCCAACTCAGACTGTGACTACTGCATTTTCTGGAATCATCGCGACGAAGTAGTAAAACAAGCCGAAGCTAAGTAAAGTGCTCTACCATTTGCCAGACGTTGCTTCATCCCAATCATCTAACCGTCGATTCCAATAATCACGGCCACTTCTGCGACGGTTTGATCCAGGATACCTATCACCAAAAATATCCGAGGCTCTGCCTATGGTTACCGTACCTCCACGGCGATCATCACGTATAAACTCAAGAACAGCTGTCGTTAAGGCATCCACCAGGTCGTCGTGTTTTTCTACACCAAATCCAATTAACTGTGTAATGAGTTCCTCTGCACCTTTACGCGGGAACAGTATGACACCACGTTGAATTTTGTCGGCTATCATATTAAGTCGTGAACGTTTGTCGGAGTGCGGTGTCACGCCTTGCACATCAAACCCGTCAGCAGTGAGTTGTTGTACGACCGCGGCTTGATACGCCGTCTGTTCGATGTAAAGCTTCGGGTATCGAAAGCTGTCGCTAGTCTCCTTAAGCAAGCTAACCGTATCGGGAAAAGACATCCGCTTGTTTACGATATTTGGTCTTATATACATCCGCTGTCTGTCGCCAGAGCCACGTATATCCAGTATTAGAATGGCAGTGAAGTCAGCCTTATCGTTTTCAGATATAGCAAGGTCGACGCCAATGATAATACGCGTGTATTGGCCACGTAGGTGTGCTGGCAGCTCGTCATAGTGTTGGATCATTTTGCGGTCGATAATCTGATCGTCGTCAGCAACCAAATTAAGCATGTATTCACGCTCCCAAGCGATACGGCTGGCAACACTACGCTCCATTCGCTTGACGGCAGCTTTATCAGGAAATTTACCCGGCCATGTGCTTTTGCCTTGTCGCATAATTGGCCATTCAATAAATGATCCATCAATTTCGTCACGCTCAATCAGATCTCTTAGCCTCATAAGTAGTGAATCCTCATGCAGTAAGTTGCCAACAACAATACGCTTTGTATTGGTATCACCGGCAGGGATTATCTCCCCGGTGTACCAGTCAAAAGTCTTGTTACGGCCTTCACGTGTCTTCACGGACTGCACATCTTCGACGTCATCGGCAATTATGAGGTCTGGGCGCTTAGAGCCATGACGGATGCCTCGAACGCTCTGTTCCGTAGAAATGGCCGTAATGCGGGCGTTGTACTTTGGGATGAAGAGCGAGGTAGCGCCCCACTCTTCCCGTTGCTCGACGAATGGTCCAAGGTCATTTGCCAGCAACTCATTGCTTTCTAGCTCGCGCTTTATATTTGTTAGGTGAACCCGCGCCTGGTACTGCGTTTGACTAGCAATAACCACAAACTTCTTTTGCTGCCGTCCGACAACTGCCCAAATAGGGTAGCTCATTGTCATAATCGTTGACTTGGCAGAACCACGAAACGCCATCACGACTGCCAGTGGTGTTTCATCTTGCTCGGTGAGTGCAAACAGCTCCCGGTGCAGATCAGATATCTCGTACTCCATGTAGTTGGCGAAATATGTTGAGAAGAAGTACAAATGGCTATTAGCAGTTACTTCTGCTCTTATTAATTTATCTGTAAATAGCTTTCGCTTTAATTCATCATTCATTGTCTTGTTCCTCACTTACAGTTGTTATGCCTGCTAATTGCAGGGCTTTATTTACTAATTCTGTCTGTTCTGGCGTTAGCTCCTGTTGAGTCGTATTAATTCGAGCATCGACTTCCATCCGGTTACGGTAACTGCGATGGTGGTGCCGGAGCCAGAACGTAATCGCAGACATGTTCTGGTTCTTTATGGCATTGATGAGCTGTGACTCGGCCAGATCATTAATCCGGCCAACACTTAGCTCAATGACTTCATCACACTGTTCAGCGAAATCCAGATCCTCTTTCCGCCAGCGGTAATAGGTTGAGCGAGGCAGCCCAACCTTTTTACAGGCTGCCTCAGTAATCGGTGATTCCGCTAGCTTCGCTAACAATAGTTTCTTATCTGCTATCTGATTTCGGCTCATGACAGCTTCTCCCGCTTGAGCCCAGTAAGCTTTTCCCATCGTTTCATAATCACTTCGGCGTAAACTGGTGATTTTTCCATGATGAAACAACGGCGTTTAAGCATAGTAGCTGCAATTAGCGTCGATCCTGACCCGCCAAAAGGCTCAACTATCAGGTCGTCACGTCTTGTCAGTACTTTTATGTACGGAATCAAGATTTCTAGTGGCTTAGTGCCGAAGATTATTCCTTGGCCGGAGCTCTTTTCATCATTTGCAGGAAACGATACAAAGTCACTTGGCTGATACTTGCGACCTTTCTGATAGCCTTCCCAGTGCGGCTTACCAACTGTGGCGTAAAGTGCAGCTTCGTATTCCTCCTGTAAGCCATCGGTTTCTTCATCGTGGTTGTATTGCACGGTGCCGCTGCCGCCAACCATGGCTATGTCGTACTTACTGAAGAATTTGTACTTGGCAGCAAAACCTTGATGACGTGTCGGTACATGCCAGATGAGCATATTCCGGATGGTCCAATGCTCGGACATGCAGTCCCACATCTCACGCATGTTGTGCCACGCTTCGTAGGCAATGATAGAAAAGTCGTCTTTGGCGTGTTTGGCGACATTTGCCATCCAGAGCTGCACAAAGTCTTCGGGTAACTCGTCAGTTTCCAGATACTTACGGTTGCGCTTAGCACCAAAACCCTCGGTTGGTTTGCCCTGGCGGATGCCACCTTTTGTGTATGAAAGCCGATACGGCTGGTCCGTTAGGCACATATCAGCCAGTTGACCATCCATTAATTTGTCGAAGTCAGAATCAACAGTACTGTCACCAATCATTAGCCTTGAATCACCAAGCTTGTACACATAGCCTTTTTTGGCTTCGACTGACTTGATATCCAATTTTTTCAACTCTTTTTGCAGGTCGAAGGTGTCTGACTCCTCAAGTTCAATATCGAAGATGGTATCCAACTCTTCACTACTAAAGCCAACGTCAGCCAGCAGGATTTCATCGAACTCGGATAACATTTCCCAGTTCCACTCACCGAGCGCTTTGTTTAAACGAAGGTTTAGCTCTTTCTCACGCGCTTCATCTGGTATATCCAAATAAACCACGGGTACTTCTTTGTACCCGAGTTCCTTAGCTATGTGAAGCCTGAAATGCCCACCAATTACTACGTTTTTGCGGCTCTCAGCACCATTTACCAGCAGTGGATCTACCAATCCGAACTGACTGATGCTATCGGTCAGCTGCTTTTTGGTCTCCTCACTCCAGCTGCGCGGATTGTAGGTTGCCGCTTTTAGTTTTGATATTTTTACTTGCTCAATCTTGAGCTGATTTGA
Source organism: uncultured Candidatus Saccharibacteria bacterium (assembly GCA_964409615.1). GTDB lineage: Bacteria > Patescibacteriota > Saccharimonadia > Saccharimonadales > AWTP1-31 > AWTP1-31. The sequence goes on from CAYPDT010000007.1 coordinate 11,525, forward strand.
AGCACCCATGCCTCACCTCCTTGTAGGTTATTAGAAATAACCACAACATCTCTGGAATGAAGCTTTTTACAAATTTAAAAAGCCAATCACAAAGAATTAATTACAACTAAACACCCATAAGAGTGTGGCTATAATCAATTCCTCACGATCGGCTTTATTTCTTTAGCAGCCTTTTTCTGACCCCGCTATGGAACTTGTAGTAGATTCTAGATTGTTAATATCGCGCTATCGCGCACCCATACAATAGCAAAGTTGAGTTTGAAGTGTCAAACCTAAGGAGTTATTAGCCCCTTCTTGTTTTGCCGCAGTCTTAGTTATTCGTATATATTGATATAAAGAAAGAGTCTGTGTTATAATGCTAGGTATGAATATTGACTACTCAAAATTTCAGCCATACACACGCGATGTAGCTCGCATAGTCGATAAAATTACATTGACTACCAGTAAGCAGATTGGCTTCCCACAAGCGTTTACCAAGAAGAATAACGTGCACGACTACGAAGGTGTACTTTTATACTGGCACCCCGACCAAAAGGTTGTGGCGGTCAGATTTACAAATGATATGAGCCCTAAGGCAGTTATGAAGCTGGTGAAGAGCGATAGGTACGGCGCATATGTCAGCGTGTCTACCTTTTTGGCCACATATGGAATAGACCCAAAAAAATATCAACGACGATATGACTATGAATCCGTTGATCCTGCTTTGTTTTCACTCGACACTACTGATCCAATGTTTATTTTTCAATTGATAGAACTAAATAAGGAGGTACAAAGTGAAAATTCTTAAAAAGTAAATACCACTGCGCAAACAGTGGTATTAAAGGCGAAAACCGGCGCGAACCAATTTTACGCTTTTTTAATTATAGCAAAGTCAACAAACTATATCAAGTAACATATTACGAACGGAGTCAAATTATGTCCTGGAAATTAATAAAAGATCCCAACGGACCTTTCTCACTACCTAAACCACCGAGCTTACCGCGACCTCCTAGAGGGCCACAGCCACCACGGCCACCGCAGCTGCCTAAGCCACCAAAACCACCGGCTCCCCCAGGTTATAAATATATCTGGCGGTCAAAGTGAACCAGGCAAAGCTAAAACACCTGGAGTTCATACAGTCGATAATAGGCCGACAAGCTAAGAATTCTTCACAAGCTAAGTCTTGGGCGATTGTCCTGCTTGCAGGGCTCGCTGGACTGTCTAGGGGCAGCAAGGAAGAGATAGTACTAATCAGCACCGGGGTAGTGCTATTGTTCTGGTCGCTCGATGCATACTACCTATCCAAAGAACGTTTGTTCCGCAATATGTATGAGCGATCTGCTAAGCAAAGTAAGGTAAATCTGTCCCTGATACCCGGTGATAGCGATCATACAAACCAAACTACTTGGCTTAAGTGCATGTTTGCGGTAGTAGAAGCGTTGCCTTACGGGGCGATGCTTTTTGCAATATTAATAGTAACTTTTAGGAGATAGAAATGGCACGTAAAGTATTTTTCAGTTTTCATTATGCTCGAGACGCATGGCGAGTTGGCCAGGTTCGCAACTGCAACGTAATTAGTAACCTTGAGAAGTCACCGTTTTACGACAAAGCAGAGTGGGAATCAATTAAGAAACAGGGTGACGCTGCTGTAAAAAATTGGATTGATAACCAACTTAGAGGCACGTCTGTAACGGTTGTTCTGGTCGGCAAGGAAACCCATACGCGTAGATGGGTAAAATACGAGATTCAAAAAAGCATCGAACTTGGAAAGGGCCTCATTGGGATTGACATTAGCAAGATCAAAGACAGTAACGGCAACATAGACGATGGCACGGTAACAAACCCGCTGCCTGCAGGCTATGATTTTTATCTTTGGAATAAAAATAATGCTGCCGAAAATATGGGCAAATGGATTGAAAAAGCTGCCGGCTAAGGCTTAGATTTACTTTTTTGGTACATATCTAGCAGTAATTGCGCCAATGCCAGCGCATCACGCTTTCTCGCTTCTTCGATCGGATCAAGTTGCTTTTTCTTCCGTACGGATGCCATATAGTACCTCCTTCAGCTAGCTTTGATATGAGACACTTAAAATATAGCTGTTTTGTGTCTCATTTGTCTCATTTCTGGGTCCCATTACCCCTGTTTGCGATGTTCGTGACCTGTATGCTCAGCCATATACGAGATTAAATCCAAATTGTCGCCCGCCAGGGCGATTTTTCTTTGGCTTGCACTCCGCGCAACCAAAGAAAAAGCCACCCAAATAATGCACCAAACGCGACCCGAATGGGTCACATCTTGCCAAGAAGATACTTATGAATTGTTAAGCTAAAATTCCGGCTGTTAGGTCGGTTTTTTTAGTTCGAATCCTTGTTGGTATCTTAATCTGTTCAAACGATGGTCTAGAACCTCCAAAGCTGTGTTTGGCGACTCTTGTTTTCTTCTGTTTGTACTCTATAACTGCATAAGATTCTAAAGATGGTACTTCTTGGTTGTTCTGGATGGCTAGTTCCATTGCTTTTGTCCAAGATTCTATATCGTAAGTTACTTTTGGCTGATTGTCTGCAATCTTTTTGATTACGTATCCAAAGATTGGCAAAACTACTAGAAATGCTGCACCGAAACCGAATTTTAAACCAACTGATAGCATTGAAAAAGCAAAGAGACCTTCAAGGGGAATTAGCCATGCTACATGGAAGCCACCAGAACTTATTTGTGTTTTTTCAGTTTTCATATGCTCATTATAACACTAAGCACAAGTATTATGAGGTTTCGTCAACTTTTACGAGCTTTTTATCGTGGAGGGCCAGCTTAATATCCAGATTCCTTATAAGCCGAATCTTTTCGAAATGCGACCCTTCGTTCAATACATACTTCACATATCCTGCGACCATATCAATTTTAGTAGATTTGTATGTAGACTTCATCATCTTAGTGTATTTATCGATTGCTTCTTTTAGCCCTGGCTCTAGAATCGTTACGTCAGTAATTAGCTCGTCGCAGAATCTGATTAGTTCACTTGTAATTGCTGTATCCCTGACAAATGGCTCTTTGCAGTCATGATCTACTTGCCGTGAGCAGTGATAGTAGATAAACCGATTTTTACTGCCATCTTTGCGAGTCTTAAACTTTTCTTCACCAACCACATTTGCTCCGCAGCTGTAGCATTTCAAGAATCGCTTGTATGGGAATTCCTTTGCTCCCCACTTTGGCTTTGCAGGAACCTTCAGCTGCTCTTGCACCTTGATAAAAAGTTCTTTACTTATCATCGGTTCATGGTTGCCCTTGTACCATTTACCACTACCCGCTGGATACTCAAATTCCCCATAGTAGAATGTGTTGTTTAGGATTTTATAAATCATACTGAGTGATATATGTTTGTTTTTTCGGGTTAAGACTTTGTTGTCCTCTAGCCAGCTCCTAATATGTCGTCCACCTTTACCTTCAGCTGACATCTCGAACATTTTTCTTATATAAGGTGCTCGATCCTCATCGATAATGACATCTCGCTCTTTACCAGTCGCTGCTCTAGTAAAGTAACCGAGTGGAGGCATGCAAGGTCGCCAACCCATCTCACATTTGGCCCGAATGCCACGCTTTACATTAATTGCTCGGTTATCATTCTCAAGTTTCGCCTGCGAACATAGGATCATTAGTAGGAACTTTTCATTCGGGTTATTACTGAATTCTTGCGAGTGAGTTTTTATGTGCGCTAGCTTCTTGGCATCCATGAGGTCAACAAGCGAGCCTAGGTCGCCAGCATTTCTACTGAGCCGATCCGGCGCCCATGTAAGTATGCCGTTATATTCACCGCCTCTTATCTCCTCAAGCATCTCCATGAATACTGGACGCTGTGCAGACATCTTGGCGGAATGACTCTCCTGCTTAACCTTCACCACTTCTAGGCCTTTGGCGAGCGCCAAATCTGCCATCTCTTTTAGCTGGGAATCGATACTCATAGCCTGTCGTTCATCTTGCTCGGAAGACTTACGTGCGTACAGGCAGTATTTGATTTGCTCCACTTGCTCCATAGTGAAGTAAAGGTACCGCCTTAAATCCGTTGAGCTGCATATTATGTCTAGCTAGTAAATCACCAATCGTAAACAGAAGTTGGCTACCAATAATAATGAGGATAATAATACTATTATTCATCTCCCCACTACTTTCCAGCCCGAGGCAGCAGCAAACTAACAGTGGTGCCTTTACCTACCACCGACTGCATAGTTAGCTCACCACCAACTCGCTCTACAATCAGTCTATCTAAGTACAGTGACAAACCAATTCCTTCATAGTCATAGGCTAGAACATCAGTCCCTCTAGCAAAGGGTTGCATTAGCTGAGCAAGCTTGTCTTTAGCAATCCCCACACCAGTGTCTTGAACAGCAAGATGAATCATATCACCCTGTGGAACAATGGTCAGTCCAATCTCAGCTCCGGCCTTAGAGAACTTCACCGCATTACCAATCAGTGAGCTAACTATCTGAGCTAGTGCTTCTCGAGTGAGGTTGACTGCTAGATTTGGTTCAATCTTAGAGTTAAACTTCATGCCCTGACTTTCAACATACTCCGTCATGACTGGTAAGTGTGACTCTAGCCAAGGCTTGAGTGGGGTGAGGGCAGTTTCGGCTGAGACCTGACCAACCGTAGTAATCTGACTAAGCTTAGTAGCTACCTGACCCAGCATGGCATAACCATTAGCAAAAGTTGGGACTTGACCAGTAGCTAGGAGCTTCTCAGCCGGCAAGCGCATAGCATCAAGCTGGTCATTTAATTCTTTAATGGATCTTGCAGTTTGTGGATTAGGAACGTGGATTCGTTTACCATCTTGGGTAATTGTATGGTATCCGGGTGGAGGAGGAGATGGTAGCCAGCCCTGAGCTAGTTTTTCGGCCCAACCCTTCATGGCTTCTTCCCGTAAGTTATCAATGTAGTTTTTTGCCATAACTACTCGGATTCCCCAATTTAGCCATTCCTGGGACCGCGAGTTTTTCTGCATAACGAGAGAGTCTTTTACAAAGTGGACTTTTCGGTTTTCATCAGCAAGCAACCAATCATGTGTTTCTACGGCATCATGCAAATTACGTACGTGACGATCGACTTTCTCGACGACAAGATTCTTGATCTTGTTCTCGGCTATAAACTGCATAGCATCTTTAAATGTCTTTCTCTGCTCGGATTTCGAAGCAGACTCGGCAATTTTATATATTTTGCGCGTATTAAGGCCATTGTTATCACAGTACAACTTAAGTAACTTAACTTGCGACTCTAAAGAATAACCTTCATCCTCCTGACCCTTACTAGATACACGGGCTAGAATTACGGCATTATTATGAAGTTGACTCATCAAACTTCCTCAATAATCTTTTGTCGCAGGCTAAACACTCATATAGTCCAATGAGTTGTATGCCTATCTCTTGAGCATCTTTATATGAAATGACTTTGTTTAAATCTTGCTCAAGGATAGTTCTAAGCTCATTAATCTTTTCTTCACTGGGTACATAAAAATCAGTAGGTGAATTAATACTTACTTGACTGTCTTGTTGCTTTTTCATGCTAGTACCCTCCATACTAAAAAACACACCTTGAGATTGGTGCGTCAACAATTCGACTAACTAGGTGGTTTACTTATCCCAGGGCCGTCCTGGTTTTGGTCTGCCTTTTAATTCTTGTTCTACTAGTTTTTTAAGCTCTTTATCTCCAGCACTGGAGAACAGGCTCATAATAAACTCATTGAGAGTCTTACCTTTTTGTTTCGCAACTAACTTAGCTCGTTCTCTGACGGCCTCAGTTATATAGATTTGCATGGTTACAGTCTTTCTGGACATTAGCACTATTTTAACGCATAGTGTGTTTTTCTGCCACTGCCTCCGTCTTTACCATCTTATTAGCCGAACTGTTAACGTACCAATCTGTTTTAATTATACAGGGTAATTAATATAAATATCAAGGGTGTTTATAAATATTCCTGTGGATAAACTTTCCTATGGACAGGAAGTTTTACACCTACTACCAACAGATATAAATACTACTCTTTTACTTCTTCTTTATATATACTTACGTATAGTGAAGTAGAAAATATGGAAGCGAACAAGAACACAGTCACAGTTACTCGAAAACAGGCGCGGATATTAAAGTTGCTCTTTAAATTTAGATTCGTAAATACCCAATCACTCGCCCAAGTAGTCGGAGTAGATAGAAGGGCAATGCACTACATGCTAGAGGCTTTGGTATCTAAAGATCTTGTCAGAAAGAGTTATAGCAAATCATATCGAATAGATAGAAAGCCAGCCTATTACTACTTAGCTAAGTCCGGTGTAACGGTCGTTCGAAATCTGCTAGAAGTCAAAGAAACGGCCGTCAACACACTCTATAAAGATGAACACGCCTCCAAAGACTTTATTGAACACTGCCAAACTGTCCTTGCCTGCTACGTCGCTCTCAAACCAAATCTGCCACCAGACACAGATATTTTCACCAAAACAGAGATCAACCGCTTTAGTCAGTTCCCAAAGACCCGACCTGATCTCTATATCCGCACCCCCAGCAACCAAGAAATCATTGTAGTAGTTGCCGATAACCAGCCCAAATACATCTTTAACAAGCGCTTAGACGAAATTATTGAGCATTGTGAGGATGAAGGCTGGGAAGGTGGTGTATATCCAATCATTGCCTTTGTATTAAAGGACAAGGCAGATCAGAATAGTTTTCTGTATAAAACAAACAAGAAGCTAGAAGATATGGGTATGGATGAAGGCGAGTTAACTGTACTGGCTACAAGCATAAATAGGCTATCGAGTGGTGAAACCCGTATATGGAGTAACGTTTTTAGGCCTCAAAACCTAGTACGAATTTGAGAGCACCCGTTTCTGCACCGGATTATTGTATTAGTGATAAAAAAAACCACCGACAGTTTTCAAAGTCGTTATGGTAAAATAATACAAGACTAGGTGTAAGAAAAATGAATGTAAATACTATTTTTAAAAAGCGGGGCTATTCCATATCTTCGATATGTCTATTGTCGTTGCTTATAGTAGGAATGGCGTTGACTCTGTTGTATGACACAGATCCCGTGAAAGCGGCATCATATAGAGATACAATTCAAGCTGAACCAACGCTCCTTAACTATTGGCCTATGGATGAAACCTCTGGTACCACACTTGCATCGCTTGCGGGTGGAGTAAGTATTAATTTAAACGGAGCGAGTCCGGGTCAGCCTGGTCAAACCGATGGCACGGCGGTATCATTCAACGGCACAAATAATTATGCTGTGACCGCATCAAATATTGATCTCTCTAGCCATAACAAGGTTGTTATAGAGGCTTTAGTAAACTACACCAATATAAGTGATGACAATGTTAGGCTTGGCTGGGAACTGGGTCCAGGAACGGCAACTGAGACCACTGGATTATATTTTGCACCCAAGAATACATCTGACGGCAACGGCCAGTTTGGCGTCGCCCTAAAAGGCAATACAGGATTTAACTTGGCCACTTATAATCAAGCGCCTTCTGACTCGTGGCATCAAGTTGTAGCGGTTTACGATAAGACTAAATCTACAAACGAAGTAGATTTGTATATTGATGGAGTACTGCAGTCCACTGTAGCAAGGGGAATTAATACTAATAATACTAACAACTTTGGTAATTCTTTATTTTATCTAATGAGTCGGGGCGGGTCTCAGTATTTTACTGCAGGTAAAATGCAGCATTTAGCGATATACAGCGACCTTAGCGCTGCTCGGATTTCAGCCCATGCCACTGCATCCGGTATTACCGAATACGCTCCTGGGGTTATCTCTTCCGGTTCGGTCACTTCGACATCGGCTTCCTTGTCATGGACACAAGCTACTAATGGGAATGGAAGCATTTCACAGCAGCTACAACGTAGCCCACAAAACACTGATGAATGGATAGATGTCAGCGGAGCAACATCAAGTCCGTATACAGACACGGGCTTAAGTCCAGGAACTGGTTATAAGTATCGGGTAAGATATGCAGATGCAGCATCAGAAGTCATATATTCTAATCCCCTTAATGTAACTACGCCAAATGTCTTCCCGCCATACACTGCCAACCCGAACACAGTAATAGTTGGGCCTTACGATACTGCCAAATCCGGGACCGGGAACTGGAGTCCGGGTGGTGCCGGGTCAGTTCAGTGGCTTGTGAATAGTCATCAGTATAGAATTCGGCAATCTGGAACAATTAGCCGTATAAGGCTTTACACTGCAAATACAACGCAAATGACTGGATTTTATCTTCAAGTATGGAGAAAAAATGGTACAAACTATGACTTAGTCGGAACAAGTAATAACGTAGTTAGCAGTTTGAGCAGCGGTGGCTTTTCCACAATCGATCTAGCCAGTCCGATATCCGGAGTTCAGATGGGAGACTTTTATGGTGCTCGTATGGAGACATCGGGCGCAAATGCAAGCATGTACGCATACAATCCTGGTAGTGTCTCAACCCGTTTCATGGTAAATGGTACTGCTTCGTCTACCAATATGAATTGGGCCGCCCAGACTAATTCAGCAACTGTGGTTCCGATAGAAATGTATATGAGCCCAGCGCCCCAAACAGTATTTATCGGCGATTCAATTATACAGGGTGTTCCCAATAACTATAGTTTTCTTGATCCAACAGATACGACCAATTTAGGGACATCGATAGAAGGTCACTTCAATCAAATCACTGGTTATTCATACCAAAATATGGGACATGGCAGTGACACTACAACAGTAATGGCAAATCGTTTCACCGCCGACGTTATTAATTTACACCCCAGGATAGTAGTCATGGAGGGTGGCGTAAATGATCTACACAATAATGTGGGGAAATCTACTTTTATGGCGAATTGGACAAGTATGTTGAATGCGGCACAGGCCAGCAGTAGTATTTCTAAAATTATAGTCTTAAAGATTCTGCCCTGGACCAATGGTACTAATGCCAAAAACCAAACTCGGGATGATTGGAATGCATCGCTAGAAACGCTTGCAGCAGGTTATTCCAAGGCTACAGTGGTAGATGCAAGCTCATACGTTGGCCAATTTAGGTCTGGTGGTGATCCAGGCAATTTGTGGGACATACAGCCTGCATATAGTGCAGATGGGGTCCATTTTACGTCAGCTGGTCATAATCAGATAGCACAGGCATTAGCCAATGCAATTGATAGTACAGCGCCCACCATTTCAAATGTGACCTCCGATAAACCAGATGGTAGTTATAAAGCGGGAGAGGTTATTGATATAGATGTAACATTTTCCGAGCCTGTCACCTCTACGGGGAATGTTACCATTACTTTAGAGACCGGCTCTACTGACAGAACTTGTACCTTTACTGTCAGTAATGCTACCAGTGGTACCTGTAACTACATAGTGCAAGCAGGTGATACATCCAGTGATCTAAATGTACTTTCGGTTACAGGAACAATTAAAGATACAGTGGAAAATGCTATGGTTAATTTTACTCCGTCGACAAACCTATCTAGCAATAAAGAAATAAAGGTTGACACAACCGCACCTACGATTTCCGCCATCACACAAGTGACTACCCCCAACAATGATGCCACACCTAACTTTGTATTCTCTTCCAATGAAAATGGCTCTATAAACTATGGCGGTTCTTGCAGCTCAGCCACTTCAAACGCTGTTAGCGGTAATAACACTATCACTTTCAGTTTCCTACCTGAAGGTACTTATAGCGACTGTACGGTATCAATTTCAGACTCAGCTTCCAATGGTTCAAATACACTTACACTGGATAGCTTTACTGTTGATACCACCGCCCCGACGACCCCAGGCACACCGAGCACACCAAGTCCAACCAATAATACATCTCCATCATGGAACTGGACGACTTCTAACGATAATGGTACTGGCTTGGCCGATCCCGCCTACGAGGTTCAATACTCACAAGACAACACTTTCAATAGCGGGGTCTCAACTGATACGACAAACAACCTTCCCTTTGAGTTGCCAACTACTCTTACAGATGGAGTGTGGTACATTCGAGTACGGGCTGTTGATCTTGCTAATAATCACTCGAGTTATTCAGGCAACGGAACGGTTGTGGTTGACTCTACATCCCCAGTTGCAAGCAATATCAGCGTGACATCTAATACTGATACAAGTGCACATATCACGTGGAGTACAAACGAGAATTCCGATTCATACATTGAGTACGGCATTTCATTGTCGTATGGAAGTAGTTCTTCTACTAGTGCTTCCAGCATGAGTCACAATACAACTATTACTGGACTTACTCCAGGAACGGTCTATCACTATCGGGTTGTCAGCACTGATTCAACCGGCAATGTGTCCAACTCATCAGATCAAACGTTCTTAACAGATGATAATGATTCTCAGCCACCTCAAGATACCGATTCTGACGGCATACCAGACTCAACAGAAGATGTTGGTCCAAATGGTGGAGATGCCAATAACGATAATATTCAAGATAGCACTCAGGCAAATGTTGTAACACTCTCGAACGTCATCACAAACCATGCGACAGTCATCGAACTTGGTCAAAACTGCATTATTCAATCTGCCAGCACCGAGACCGAATCTTCACAAACATCGAGTGACTCGAGCTTTAATTATCCACATGCACTTATTAACTTCACGGCGGATTGTGGCTCAGCCGGGGTAACTACGACAGTCAAATTATATTATTATGATGCAGATGGAGACTTTATACTTCGAAAATATAACCCGAATACGACAAACTACAGCAATATCTCGGATGCTTCTATCGCGACCCAAACAATAGATAGTCATATCGTTACCACCGCAAGTTATTCAGTGACTGATGGAGAAGAACTTGATATAGATAATCAAGCTAACGGAATCATCGTTGACCCAGTTGGCTTGGCAGAATCAGATGATGCTTCCAAAAATCCTATAGCATCTGCGCTAGCAAACACAGGAGAAGCTCTTTATAACCCAGTTGTTGCTGGGCTTGCTCTAATTGCTTCTGGGGCTAGCATTGCTTTGTACAGTCGTCGAAGATCGACATATGCTAAGAAAAAATAGCCCTCTAGATACAAACAGTTTAAGTTATGGCTTTTCTTCTTTTGGCAAGGTCTCTCTTGGTTCTAGGTTTGACAGCTTTTGCATGGGTTGACTCCCGTGAATCATCTTTCTCCTTCTTAGCTGTACTTACTTCATTTAAGTCTCGCTTCTTCGCATATAGCTTCCGAGAAGAACTAATAACTGAATCAAATACCCTCTCGCTACCGTTATCCCCTAAGAGTACTGTCATACCTGACATTGGTTCTTGGGCCTCAATGGCTGCGATTCGAACGTAGTAAGTATAACTTGGCAGGTTAGCTATCTCACCCTCCTCAATAAATGGCTTAAAGAGAGGTAAAACTAGCCGTTCGTCGGCCGGACTCCCAGACCTAAAGACCACTACCGTACCAACGTTGGCTAAGATAATATCGACTAGTCGCTGTTGGTCTTGCTGGGAGGTGGATTGCTCAGCCATAGTTAGGAATAGCTTATACTTCCGAGCTTCGCTCAACATCTGAACAAAGCTCATAGTGGCAAAGTTTTGAAACTCATCTACATACAAGAAGAATGGTGTACGGTTTTCAGCTTTAATCCTCGCTCTTCTCAAACTCGCTGTTTGAAGTTTTGCAAGAACAGTTGTACCAAATAGAGTGGAAGTGTCGTCTCCGAGAAGGCCTTTAGAAAAGTTGCAGATCAGAATCTTTCGTTCAGCAAGAATATCCTCAAAATTAATGGTTGATTTTGGCTGTTCGAGTACTGCGCGTGCGGATGCCGAAAATAGGAATCGACCAATCTTGGCTGTTATACCGGCAGCCATTTTAACTCTTTGAAACTCACCAGCTTTACCAAGTTCGTTTTTCCAGAAGTCCCGTCGACCACCCACACTCGAGGAGCTCAGTGAATACTCTAATCTGTCA
>CAYPDT010000008.1:0-15688 GCA_964409615.1 uncultured Candidatus Saccharibacteria bacterium
CTGCCTACCGCCGGGTTCACCTATCCCACGGCGGGGCAGGTGACGTATGCAACTGGCCAAGCCGGGGTGGTGCATCAATCCATCGCCCAATTTGAAAACAAATCCATTAGCGGCAATTTGACCATGTTGATCGTGGCCGCCGTGGTGTTGACCGTGTTGATCGGGTTGAAGGGGGGAAGGTAATCACATGCCGCAAGCCGCAAGCCATACCGTAATCGAGGCGCAATACTCCGCCGCCGGATCCCGCAAGCGCAAACACCCGGCCCTGGCCAAGCCCAAGACTGTGCTAGTCCCAGATGTGGCGGGGCGCATTGATGTGGCCGTATCCCGCATGGTGGAACGGGTGATTGCCAATTCCGGTAATCCGTATTTGCAAGCGGTTTATCAAGCGTACGGGCAAGAGGTGGATGGGATGATTGCGGGGCTACTGGCTCCGAAAACCAAATCCGGCAAGCCACGGGCAATCCGCCGTATGCGGGTGGAGATCTAACCCATGATGGTATCGGTAGGTGGGGGAAGTACGGTAAATGGGCTGGCGGGCCTTGGGGCCTGGGTGGATTGCTCCAACCCAAATCGCGGGCCGGTTACGGATGCGTATTGCATGGCCCAGCAAGGGGTGGTGGATTATTGGAATTTTGGCTGGGGGACGCCTGGATATATGAATCCGGGGGAGACATTGACCACGCCCCCGGTACAGCAAGCCCCAGGAGCGGCCCTTACCAACCCCAATGCCGGGAATTTGGATGCCCAAACAGCGGCCAAATGGAAAGAGCAATGGTCGGCTTGGAGTAAATCAGCGTTTGGTGCTCCAAACTCAGGATCAGGCGGGGGGTCTGGGGACGGGGCATTATTATCCTCCCTGATTGGAATCTTACTGGTGGCGGGAATCGCCATGTACTTTTTGCAAAGGAACAGGTAGGTAATGGGCATGATGCTTCATTTAGGTCTGGGCGATACAAACGGGGTCACCACCAGCCCGTTACCACTTCCGACCCCGGAAGAACTTGCCGCCGCCGCTGCAAAGGGTAATTATGTCCCAACATTCAACGATGGCATTAAATTAACAATGACGGATTTGGGAAACACGGTACAAGGTAAATCCATGGGGATCTATCCTTTGTTAAACGCTTTCGCGCCCGATACCAGCGGCCAAACTCCCATCTCTTACAGGGCTGGCATTCTGGTGCCATACGTGGCGATTGTCGCCGCCATCTTTATGCTGGCAAAGAAATAAAAAGGAATTCACAAACCATGTTTTTAACCTCACATCCCGCCGCCGGAACCGCCCAGATGGTGCCGGGGATCTACGCCCAGGGCCGCAACCGCCGCCCAACAATTGGCGAATTGGTGCCGGGTATGTTTACCATGCCCCAAAACCCGCTACTGAAATCCCTGGCCCAGGTGCAGGCGTATGGGTCCGGGGCATACGGCCCCAGCCAGCCTATGGTAGACGGGATGGGCAATGTGATTACCGACAACCTACCCGACACCAACACCCTCCTGATGTATGCCGGGGTGGGGTTGCTGCTGTTAATGGTACTGGGCGGGGGATTTGCCGGGGGCTACCGCCGGGGCAAGCGGGCCGGGGCCGGGGCCAGTGAGGATGCCGCCCCCACCAGATTGCGCATTACCGGATCCGCACGGGCAGTTTAAATTTCAATTCACAAAGGAAATTACAGAATGCAGAAAACCAATCGCAAAACAACAATCCTGGGCTGGGTCGCCGGAATCGCCATGATCCTAGCCAGTGCGGATTCCCCCTTGGCTCCCATGATCCCGGCCCAGGCGCGCCAAATCAGCACCGTGGTAGCCATGCTGGCTACCGGGATGCTAGGTCAAAAAGCGGCGGATGCTGAACCAGGGGCCAAAATCAAGTTGTAATTTTCAACCCGGAAACCACCATGGGACCAAAACAAGCGATGGCACTAGATTTAACCACAGCCACAAGGGCGGAATTGCTCAAGGCTGAGTCTGTGCTTTTTCGCGCCAAGATGAAATGCATGTCGGGCAGTCCCTTGCAAAAAGAGTACTCAGAGAAGTATTGGCAAGTGCGGGCAGCCATGCCGGATTTTAGCGCCATTCCAAAATCGCAAAATGGATCCTTGCGGTTTAAATCGGCAAGTGAACGGGACACCGCATTCCGCATGCTGAAAGCGGCAAGGGTGAGATTTCCAGGGGTGTTGCAAAAGGCGGTGGATAATCGTACCGGGGTTTACCTGATTTTGTTTCCGGGGGCGAGTCAATTGGTAACCTCCGCCCATTGGGAAAATGCCATGGAAACCGCCGGGGTGCAATCCAATCCCCAATTCACCCGGCCCAGTTTAATTGGCAGTGTGGTGGATACGTACTTCCCCGTGGATTTAATGGAGGGGTCAGTAAAGGGCGCGGTAGAGGATTTAAAGGATTTGGTAGGCCGGGGCGGTGGCAAGCGGGGGCGCAAATGAACCTGCTATTGAAGTGGGCCGATTGGATGACACGCCTTACCATGCACTGGTTTGGGCATTCACCCGACACCATCGACATCGCCATGTGGTACAGCAAACAACTTCACAAAGAGGAATTAGATATGTGGAACAAAGGATTAAAAGCTGTACACGCATCCGGGATGGCGGTGGTATTGGCATCCGGGCTGGTGTTTGTGTTTGGCGGGGCTGGATGGGGGCAACAGGGGAACGTGGGCCAAGGGGATAGGATCCTGATTGCTGAACAGCAAATGAAGTATATGGATTCACGGGTGGAGAAATTGGAAGCGGCCCAGGCGGATACCCGGATCCGGCTAGTGGAATCCGCCATTGCCGACATCAAGGAAACCACCAGCCAGAATAAATGGCTGACCCTGGGGCAATTGGCGGGGCTGCTGGGAATCGGGGCGGGGCAGGTGGTGGTAGTGAGGGGGAGTAGGCGCAAGAGATGGGGCGGGGATAGTGGGGGGAATGGAAATCACGGGCTGGAGGTGAATGAAAATGCTGACTAAAAGACGCAATAGCAAATGCAGTAACCCTACGCCGGGTTCCCTTGCCGCCCGTGTGGCATTCGGCACCCTGGCCCCAGGCGCAACCCTGGCCCTTACAGCGGCGGATATTGTGGATGCCGTGGACCAAGGGTTGCTGGATGAGGCGGCGGGCGTGGTGCTGAAGCCAATGGAAATGGGTGGGGAATTGGTGGGACGGGTGGTGAATCCATTGAAGCCAACTAAGGCGTATGTAAACGCTACCCGGTTGCGCCTCATTCAAGATTTTTTACTCATGCTTACCGATATGCGGAATCTACCCCGGAGTTTGCACATTGCGGAAAATTCGCCCATAAAACTTTCCATGCTTACCCGTGCCATATACCCGGAATGGGAAAGTACAATGCTTACCCAGATTCGAGATTTTGCCAAGGATTCCAGGGTAGGAGTGCCGGATTTCCAACAACTGGCGCAACGGGAAGCGGCTAGAACCGTTACCAAGGAATGGGCAGAAGAAAATCCCGGCCCCCGTCGCAATCCGGAATCCGCCGCTGCCACTCTATACGAAAAATTCCACCAGACCCCCAGCACTGAAGTGGTGGAATTAGCCGAAACCATCCATGAACACGATTACCTCACCACATTAGGCACCTTGCAAACCATCAAACTCCACACCCTTGCCGACAAGCAAGTAGAAATCGCCTTTGCCGATGACCGGCCTTATTTATGCTCCAACGAAACCGGCACCCAGCTTTACATTGCCGGGGGCGATCAAACCATGGACCTTAAAGCCCTGGGGATGGGATCCAAACTCTGGCACAAAGAACACATGCTCTTGGGGATTTGCCTGGAAGTCACCTACCAAACCAAAAAAGGCTTTCACGATTTCCAGTTAACCGACTACTACCACGAACTGGGCGAGGAAACCGGCGTGCAACCCATGCTGGCCTATGACACACGCAATTGCAAATTGTCGATCCTGGGCGGCCAATACCAAATCAAACCGGAAGGAATAACCAACTAACTACCATGATGCTTCGATCTCATCTAGGGGATGCCGGTACCCCATCATCCGCTCCCGGCAACACCAATACCGACCATGTAGCGCTTACCACCATGGGCACGTTTTCCACCTATGCCCAACAAGCATGGACCGGGGCGCAAAAGTGGATGCACCCATCTGAGGCCATTGCCGTGGTGACTGACACCGTGCAAGGCAAGGGGCCGGGGCTGGCCGTCGCCGCCGGGGTGGCGCTCCCCGTATTGCTCATCCTGGGCATGATGGGGGGCCGCAAGCGCAGGTTCTTCTAGATTGTAATTTTCAATTTCCGGTTTCTGTTGCGGGGGGGAATGTTCGGTACAAGGTCCGGTAGTTTGGGGGTTGAACCCTGGATTACCAGCCGCAAGGGGGAATGGGAATTTAAACCTCCCCATCCCTTGAATTCAAAATAGGAGGGCAATAGGCTATGGCAACCCGTGTTAAGGTCCTGCGGCTGGCTAATCCATATCGCAGAACCAAAGCGGCCAAACGGCGTGCGGCTACAACCGCCACCCGTCGCCGCCGGAGCCGTGCCGGTGTGAAAAGTGCAGTGGGCCGCCCCGCGACAAAACACAAGCGTAGAACGGTAGGGGGCGCAACCCGCCGCCGCCGGAATGCAAGTGTAGTGCGTGGGGCCAATGGTAGATTCAAACGGAAAACCCGGAAACGTACGGTAAAGGCGAAAGCCCCGACCCGTCGCCGTAAACGGGCAACCGCATCCACCACCCGCCGCCGTCACACTCGCCGCAACCCCGCCAGTGTATCCCGCCGTGTGGCAGTAAAACGGGCCAACCCCGTACGCCGCCGTAGACGCCGGAATGCATCTTGCACTACCACCACCACTTCCCGCCGGAAACGGAATACCCATTCCCGCCGCCGGAACCCGGCACCTTTACTGGTGACTTTGGGCGCAATCAATCCAACAAGGAGAAAGAATAAAATGGCTCGTACCAAGTCGCGCACCCGCCGCCGGAAGAATTCCACGCGGGTAACGGTTATCGCCCCCCGGCGTAATGCCGCACGGCGTCGGCACACTCGCCGCCGGAACCCCATGCTGTTCGGGCAGAGTGTTCGCCCCATGGAACTGGGCAAGAGCATTGTGGGCGGTTTGCTGGGCGTGACGGTGGCCAAATTGGTCCCGCCGATGCTTCCGGCCTCCCTCACTGGTTCCGCCGCATTGCGGGTTATCGTCACGGGCGCGATTGCGTTTGGTGCCGGTATGTTGGCCAACAAAATGAACCCGAATTTCGGTTCGGCGGTCACGTTTGGCGGACTCATGCAGACTGCCAGTGTTGCCCTTAATGCGTTCATCCCGTCTATCGGTTCCCAGATCGGGTTGTCCGGTATGGGTCGTATCGGGGATCTCGTCCCCGGCGGCTTCCCCATGCCCCAAAACCCCGTGAATTACTCCGCCCTGGCCCCGCCGCCCATGCCCGTGATGGTGGCGAACGCCGGTAAAGGCGTGTCCGGTTTCGGTCGTTCGTTCTAAGTCCCCGTAATTGGGCGATGAAGAATCAGAAAAAAGTCTAAGGAGAAAATATGTATTCTGTTCCTGATTCCCGCGCTTTTATTGCCGGGGCATTTCGGTCACAAACCTACATCAATGATCGCATTGACGTACAACACACGCCGATTTACGATACCATCACGGTGGCGGCTGGTGCGGCCCTGACAAGCGGCACCCAGTTCTTTACCAACGTGGGATCGGCCAGCGGCAAAACCTACGCCAGCACCAACATGAGCCAGTCCCAGCGGCTGCCATCGCCGGAAGCGTTCAGTATTATGTCGATCAAGTTGCGCTGGGCGGAAAACATCCTTTACGCGGATGTGATCTCGCTCCTGTCCAACTTCGCGTTTGAATTCTGGCTGGGCCAGAAGCAGTATCAACGCGCTCCCCTGTGGCAGTATGCGGCGGGCGGCGGCATCAACGGTGCCACCACTGTTAACAACACCGGCGTGTACAGCAACGGCCTTGCCTCTCGTGAGGCGCAAATCGGACTTGCTATCCCCATCGTCATCGAAAACGGCATGACCTTCTTTGGTCAATTGGTCGGCACCAGTTCCCAGACGTTTACCGCGTCGGGCTCTGGCGGCACCGGCCTGACCCTTACCTGCCTTCTCGATGGCCTCTACGCTCGCGGCGTGCAATAAACAGCACCCTGCCAGCGATTACGCGTTTACAGCGGGGTGGGGGAGACGATCCCCCATCACTGTTGTGTTCCTCTGGGGTCCGGGGTTGGGATATGGGTTTTGGCTACCTTTTTCCCGGCCTCCCGGCCCCGCCCCCCAGGGGGATTTCCCAGTCAGTTTGCAAATTTCAATTAGGAGATTATACCCCCCATGGCCCAATCGATCCTTAATCCATATGCTCCCGCCGCCTACTTGGGCATGAGGGAGGTTACACCGGAATACGATTTCCAGGCATTTGATTATGTGTATGATGTGACGCTGACGGCAAGCCAGATTTTAACGGATCAAAAATCCATTGACCCGGATGCGGATTTTGTGTGGGAGGCGGTGAGTGTTGCCCTTAACACTGGCACCTTCACATTGCGGCTGGGGGATTCCCGGCTGTATTACCTTTCTGATGCCCGCATTGCATCCGCCATTTACATTGCGAACGACCCCTATCCGCTGATGCCCCCGTTGGTGATTCCTGCCGGTGGGCGAATTACCATTGACATTGCCGATACCAGCGTAGCGTCCAATACCATCCAATTGCTATTCCGGGGCGCGAAGAGATACAACCGCCGGTAGGCACTGGCCGCATTAAAGGAACCCATTCAAATGGCAATCACAGAACAATTACGGCCATCACTCATGCTGGGCAATGGGTTTGATGTTACTTCCGGCGTTCCCACCAATGCCCAGGGCGGGGTAGGGGTGAGGGAGTTCCCCTATACTTACGTGTTTGACGCCACCGGCCTAACTGACGCCACCAGCCCCACTAATTTGGTATTGCCCATCCAGGGTGACGGGGCATTTGCCTTGCGCCGCATGTTTGGGCTGTCGAAAGTCGCATCCAAAATCCAGTTGCGCCAATTCAATGGCCGCCGGTATCAATCGACCTTGGCCGCCCTGCCCGACAATTACGTACTGCCCAGGGAAATTGTATTTCCGGCGGATGGGGCGATTTCCATTGACTTGGGCACGGTATTGAAAGCCAATCTGGCGTGTGGGGCAGATCCCATTTATACCAGCTATTTGGGGTTCCAGGGCGTGAAATACCTGCCGGATTACACCGGGAGTTATGAAACCCCATTTGAGTACAAGCGATTGCCCTACACTTTCACTTACGCCCTCACCCTCGATTGGGATTACTACACCACGGCCCCGACTCAAACTCCGCCCCGGCCCCAGTACCTGCCCCTGACGGATTACGATTTCGAACTCCACGCCATCCGGGTGAGGTTTAGCGATTACACACTCGACACCACCGGCTATTGGCAAATCACCCTGTATGATGCGTATGAACGCGCCACCAGTAATCTCCCCGTCAACATCAACTACTTCAACGAATCCGCCGCCAATTTGAATTCCGTATTTCCCGTACCCGGCATCCTCTATCCGGCGGAATCGCAAATCCGCTTTGACGTCCGTTCCCTAATTTGCCCCGCCACCGGCCCCCGGTCCTACGTGGTGGAATTCGTTGGGATGCAGCGGTATCCCCTAAACAAGTAATCAAAAGGAGCACCCTGCCCATGCCTGAGACTGTACTACCTGACCGGGTTGAACTCGACCGGCAAATCCCCGACCAATCCATGATCCCGGATGGATTTGCGATGAATGCGTATTTGCGCGGGGCATTGCCCAAACGTTACCGGGAGGCGGCGGTGGATTCCCTTTCCTGGGTGAGGCAATCGGCCGGGGTTTGGTTCCCCCGGTGGTACCCGACCCCCACCAACTACGCCTACACCATTGCGGCATACGACACCTACGCCCAGCAGCACCGGATTACCCCCGGCGCGTTAATCTGGGGGTGGAATCTGGCCATGATTACCGGCACCATTACCGATTTATTTATCCAGGTGGTGGATCCGTGCTCCCGGCACGCCCTATTCCAGTTTTTTGCATCGGGCAATTCATTTCGGAATCCCACTTACGCCAACCGCCGCCCCGGCCTGTTGCTTTCGCCCTATCAGGTGCAAGCCCAAGGGCTAATCGATGTGCAAATTCGCAATAAATCCTCATCCGCTGTACAAGTGCAATTTGTTCTCCATTGCGCCGAACCCGGCACCCCGGCAACCGGCATGAGCCAACCCCAATCCGGCGGGGCTGTGGCCGGTACCCCAACCGTAACACTGGCCGGGGCAGGTTCATTCCGCCGCCGGTAACAAAAAGGATAATATGGGAAACTCATTTAGCCCGCCGTTTGGCCTGCCATCCCGCCCCGGCTTGGATACCCCGGATCGGGGGTATTCCACCTACACTTGCGATGTGCCGGATTCGGAGAAACTGCCTCACCAACTCTACCCCTGGATTTTCCTGCCGCCGGGATTTGAAAGCTTCGATTTAACCGGGGCCGTGGATTTACCCGCCATCGGCTCCACCTCTACCGTGGTGGAATTGGCAGTCCCGGAGGGCTGGGATGGTGTGGTCAACAAAATCGCCAATGTGTTTATCGGCACCGGGTTTATCGAGGCATCCGGCGACCTAATCTGGCAAATCCTCTACAACACCAACCAGCCAGTGAAAAACTACGGGCAAATCATTACCACATTCGGTAGTGTAGCCCAACCCAGGGATATTTCCGGGTTTATCGTGCGGTCCAAACAAACCATTCAATACAAAATCACTAACGTGGCGTCACTCGCCGGGGGCAGCAAAATCTACTGCACCTTATCCGGGTATTTCTGGCGCTCACAAGGGGGGACATACTAATGCGAGTTACAAATTTCAATTGGAAACTGTTGGGGCTGGTGGCGGCATTGCTGGCCCAGGCTTCATGTGCTACTGCCCAAAACCAAAACGTGGTGAAAAAGGTTTTCAGTTCAGAATCCGGTACCCAGGTATCCACCAGCTTGCCTAATTCCGGTTTTGGTCAACACTTCCTGCAAGCCACTGTGGCGCAATCCGGCGGCACCTGCAATACCCAAACCGTCATCACATTGCAAGGCAGCACCGATGGCGTAACCTATTTCAATATCACCCAGCCCATGTATCTCAACTATGCGGGCAACGTGTTCACCAAAAACGTGTATGCCAATGGCGTGTATCCATTTTTGCGGGTGCGGGCGAGTTCGTCCCAGGCGTTTTGCAAGTACACTGTCTACTATATCGGGTCGGTGAATCCCATTTCCAACCCGCAAGCCACCCTTAACACCAGCAATTACACCACCACCACGATTACCGCCGTGGCCAGTGTAGCAGGCACCGTTAGCACTATCGAGATAAACCCCACATTAGACAGTCAGTATGTGGTCTACGGAGCCGTAGTGACGAATATGGATTCCTCCGATGCCGCCACATTTCAAATCGTGGGGTGTTTGGCTGGTCCGGTATATTCCGGTGGAGGCCCCACCATACGGGTACTGGCAAATGCGGCAAGTGTGGTACTGCCAACATCCATCACCCCGTATTTAATTTCCGCCACCGGATACAATCTGTGTGTGCTGGGGCTGGCCGCCGCCGATAGCTCCGCCGCTATTACCGTCACGTACCGCCTGGAATAATCAAAGGATACCCCCCAACCCCCCATGAAAACCCTACTGTTAACCCTACTCTCCATCGGGGGCTTATTGGCCCAGTCCACGCCCCCCAATCAACTACAAATCTACTCCCCCGCCCCATCCCCCGTGCGCCAAATCGGCGGGGGCACCGTGGGTCAATCCGGCTCCACCACGTTGTATTACTGGGTGATTGCCCGGTACAGTTCGGGGATCGCAGTTAACACTACCCCAGTTGCAATTTTCAACACCGTGGGCACGGCCAATCTCACGGCATCCAACTATGTCTCCATCACCTGGGGGGCGGTGGGCGGGGCCACGGGATACGACGTACTGCGATCCACCACGCCGATTTACCCAGCTAACCCTACTTGCACGGCATGTGCCGTAACCCTCAACACCCCCAATTCATCTATCACCGACACCGGGGCGGCATTGTCCGATTACCCCCCAGGCGGGCTGGTGCAATCCTCATCCACCACGGCTACCATCTACATTGATAATTCCAATTCCGTGCCGTATCTCAACACTCAATTGCTGTACCGGGCAACTGAAAACCTCATTGTGGGCCTGATTTCCGGTTCCATTGCCGACGGGGATTGCATTGAATATTCCGCTGGCCGGTTGGTGTCGGCTGGAGCGGGGTGCGGATCCGGTGGCGGGCTGGGGGATCCGGGATCCAACGGCATTGTAGTACGCACGGCTCTTAACACCACGGTAGCCCGGACCCTGCAAGAAGGGACAAACATTACCATCACCTACCCCGATGGTGTATCCGGCAACCCTGTTATCAATGCCAGTGGCGGCGGATCGGCCAGCACCCCATTCGCCCCCACTCGCACCACCACATCCGCTACCAATGACACTATAAACTTGAATTGCGATACCGCCCCATATTGCGCCATCCGGGTGAATGGCGTAACCGTCTACACCTACACAACCGATATCACGGCTCAGTTATCCGGCACCTCTAACACCAATAGCCTGTATATCTATTACACCCCTTCCACCAACACCATCTATTGCGACGAAAATACCACATCGACCCTTACAGTAGCCGGGTGTACCGCCGCTACAACTGGCGGGGTGCCCACCGGCTCTATCCCACTGGGCAAAACCACCGGCACCTATGCTTTCACCGCCAATGTGTTTGCCGATCCATCCACATCCGCCCAAGGGCCGTTAATCACATCCGCCGGGGTGGAAAGCGGCAACGGGGTTAACTGCCCCATGAACGGCACCACGGGCATTATCACGTGTGCGATTGATCCCACGGTAGTGCCAACTAAGAATGAAGTGGTGGCGAATAGCATGACGTATACGGTAACGGCGGGGACATCCACCGTTTACACCCTTACCACCCCGTTTACTATGACCACGGCCAACGCCAATGGCGTATGTGTGCTGGCCAAGATGGATGAAACTTCCGGGGCCACCCCGACCCTGGCAGTAAATGGTGAAACCGCACGGCCTATTTACAAACACAACGGCACCTCAGCGGCGGGGGCGGTTGCAACCGGAGATTTAATCATCAACCAGATTTACAATTTCTGCTATAACACGTCACTGGCATCCGGGGCCTGGGTGGCCAATTACGTGGGCGGGGGTGGGGCCACAACCCGGTCAGCGGAAATAACTATTCCAGTGGGGTCAGAATCTGGCGGGAATAATTATCTGGGTGGAGGTTGGTTTACAGCGGCGGGTTTAACAAATCCTAGCCCACAACTGGTTACCAACGGGCAGGAGGTATCTGAAGTTGTGTTTTCCATGACTAATGGCGCGGATACATACAAGGGATACACTTGGCGCATCCCCGCCGCATGGAACGGATCAGCAGTAACAATGAAAATTCAATTCTATAACGGGGCTACTTCGGGTAATGTACTTTGGAATGTATGGGCTGCTTGTATCGCACCGGGGACTGATGCCCTCCAAGATTTAAACACCCAATTCACCACTGGGGCGGTAACAGCCAACCCCACAGTAAGCGGTACATCTCTGGCCTATTCGGAATCCAGTTTCACGCTTCCCCTCACCGCTGGCCCGCACAACCCCTGCACGGCTGGGGATATCATGCGCATTAAATGGGGGAGGGTTGGTACCGGGGATACGGCAACCCAGCCCATGTACGTACCGTCAATTTCCCTGAATTGGACGGAGACATTATGAGGCTATTACTGTTGGCTGTTTTGGTTATTGCCCCCGCCTACGGGGCCTGCACTCAGCGTGGATCAACAGGGGTTTGGCATTGCGCTAGCACCGGGGATCCGAATGTGGACGGAGAGACACTTTGGAATTTCATATCCATCACTCCCCTTGCATTTGCGTGCGGCGATACGATCATTCTTGATGCCGGGGCGACATACCGCACCCTTAATGCAGGCAGTTTTGCGTACGGTTTCAGGCTAAGGCGTCAAACCGGATGCGGCGGCCGCAAAACACAAATCATTAGCTCATTGTTAGCAGGGCTGCCACCGGGCAAGCGAGTAACAATGGACAACCTAGCGCAAATGCCAATTTTACAGGCTAGGGCCAAACAACTTGGAGATTCAGGGGCCGCAATCACCATCTACGATTTCGCCACCAACATGTACGCGTTTAGAGGCGTGGCGATTACTACGGATTCTGATATCTCATCGGTAAATAACACCTTTCACACCGCGCTGATTAGCTCCTTTGTGCAAGGTGATGTAAACCGGCGTTTGATCGACAACGAATATGATATTGAATTTGATCGTTGCCTGATCTACCCCGGTGAGGAAACTACATTTGGGCCAATGACGGCCCACAGTTCAGTTGATTCCTATTTTCGTTCGGTATCAGTGGGCATGAGCATTACAGGCTCCAGGTATTCCATTCATGATTCATCGGTTGTTGGGTTTGGGGGCAGCGATGCGTCGTTAAAGGTATCCGCTACGTTCACAGCTGGAACCAACGCCTCGCCCGCTGTACTAACGTCGGTGGGAATAGCCGCCGCTTACGGGATTGCCAATGTTGCAGGATGCACCACCGGATGCACCGCCGCATGTTGGGCGGCCCAGGGTTGCCGCATGGCGGCATTTGCAGGCGCAACGGGAAATTGGGCGGATTTGAATGGTCTACGGTACATCACCTATGAGAGCGCGGATTCTGTACGGGTAGGTATCGGCGGACCCTACGAACTGGCGGCGAGTGAGCCCATATCCTACGACTCGACTAGCAAAGGCGCGATGACAGGCACGATCACAGCGGTACGCGCTGTACCCATTGAACCGACATTTGCCATTGTGCCAAACTCTGGGTTGGACTTTTCCGTTGTCAACAACTACATAGATGGAGGTCAAATGCCCGTGTTTACCGGGGGATCGGCATACTCTCCCACGGACAATCGGGCCACTGTGTTGGCTGGCACGGATGCCACGCATCTGGTACTGAGTCAGGTAGCTAATTTATCTGTGGGTGACTTAATCGACTATGACACAGGGGCGCGACCCACTCTCTGCCCAAACTCAGGAAAAGGTTGCTGGTACACCACACATTGTGTGGGCATGGTCACCGCCATTAGCGGCAACACGGTAACCATAACCCCCTGGGGGCCTAGCGGCACCACCAACACCGCCACACTCGGGACCGCCACACGCTGGAACGGGAATAATGTTAGCTTTGAGGTGCGGCGGAACACCGTTCACCGGGCAAGTGACGTTCCAGCGACTGGAAAAGGATACCTGGAGCTAAAGACGTGCGTCAATTGTCTGATAGACGGGAACATTTTCACCGACACGCTAGGTACAAATATTTTCATCACGGCCCGTAACCAGGGCAACGATCCCTGGCTCAAAGGCGGGGATCTGACATTTTCCAACAACCTATTTGGTGGCTCCGGCGGGTCGCTTTACAAAGACCTTACCCAGGGTGAAGATGACGAAAAAACATCCACACGATCTTACAACATCTCCTGGGAGAATAACGTGATGCCGTCCGTAAAATTCCCGGTATCTGCAAACCTTGGCCAGTTTGCAGGTGGTGGCGGCACTACAAGAGGCGGATTCCGGCACAACACCTCTATCCCTGAAACTGGGGCCAATACCCATTACTTCATGTCCTCCCCGGATTGCTTCATCCCGTATTACCCTGACATTCCCGGCGATTACCTGATCCCCATAGACTTCCTGGTAAGGGATAACCTAGTGGGTTATGGTGAGGGTCTATCTGCCGGGTTTTTGGTTTGTTGGCCTACGAGAGATTCATCCATGCTCACTAATCTATTTCTCGCATCCGGTACGGTGAATTCAGCCACAATCATGGCCACTTACCCCGGCAATAATGCCGTAGCTAACAGTGCTGCCGTACCTCTAGTCGGCACCTGTGCATTTGCCACCTGGGAGCAATGTGCCCTTGATCCCGCGTCACCATATAAGGGTACGGCATCCGATGGCGGCGACCCTGGGGCCGATATCCCCCTAGTCAAAGACCGGTTAAATGGTTGGAGTGAAACTGCTGGATTAACCACCATCAACCCTGCCCTTACCCAGATGGCACTTAGACTAGGCAACTGGAATATCGGATCCGTTTATGCCGTTGTAAATTTCAATTTGTTTGGATCCTCGCCTGGATCCGGGTGTACGGTGGAATTATTTACGGATCGGGATAGAGTGACTACAGCGGCGGATGCGCCAACAGCCCAGGCGTGTAATAGGGCTAGTTCCATTACAGGGGGGAATTCCGTTTCGTATGTGTTTGGCGGGAGTGTGGCGTTGAGTGCGAATACGGAATATTTCTATAAAATTACTGATGGAACGCGGGTGATGGTGGGGGCGTTTACTACGACGGTGGCAAGGGCGGCGAGTACGACAATTCGCTATACCTATGCCACGGCTAGGACTGGGGCGTTGTGCAGTGACCCTGGCATGTCGGTGGGGTGTACGAATTACAGTAGTTCCACGGCACATGATGTGGTGGTGCCCAATGGGGTGTTGAGGTATTATCGGGCGGGGACGCAGCCTATTCAACCATTGACTTGGTGAGGCCCCGGCTGTATTATGGGCCGGGGGGCAACCCCCAATAACCAAAAAGGAAACCAAATTCAAATGAGCGAAACAAAGCAAATTTTCATCCCCGTGCCGGTGCCGGGGGTTGCGGGTACGATGGTGCAATCCCATATTGATAAATTGAGCGATCTGGGTATGTATGGGAGCCGGAGTATCCGGGTATGGGCCAGCCGGTTTGATTGGGGGAGCCAGCCGGAAGCAAAAGGATTGTTCCCGGAAGAGGGCAAGGGGACAAAGCTATGGCAGCATACGGCGCTGGTGGGGCAGGAGAATGCGCCAGAGAAACAGGATTACGTGTTCCTGGTGTGGGGGCCGGATAAACTCGCACACATTCAATTGACCGCCACGGGCGATAAGGCTGGATTCAGCCACCCGTCTTTTAACATCTATTCCCAGGCAGCGGCAAGGCTGTACCAGGATTACCTACCACTGTTCCAGCAATGGGGCGGGGTACCCATGATCGAATGGAAGCCGGTGGATAAGGCAGAAGCGTTGCGCATCAATGTGAGTGAGGGCACATCATCCCCCATCCCGCTGGCGCATTGGCTGGATGAGGCCAAAACCACCCATACTTTCCCCAGCAATATGGCGTTGCGGTTTAATCCGGTTACTGGGGTTGTCGAAGCGTTTTTGATTGCCGATTTTGTAAAGGAATTTGGCAACCCGGCCCAGTACTACACCCAACATCCGGTTGAAACCACTACCGGCCCTGGCAGTTCTGAGGTATCGGCCATTACGCATGTGGCGGGTGCGGTGGTATCCGTTCCCCGTTCCCCCATTCGGCCAGTAGACCCCATCATTGCCGACCGCACTATCAATGCTGATTCCGGCATGTACATCACGTCGAAAGGGGAGTTGATTACACGGGTGGAAGATGAAAAAGGCGAACGGCAAGCCCTGGCCACCGGCTTCATGTTTCACACTCTATCCGGCAAGTTTGGCGACGGTGCGGGATCCTGGGCGGGGAACTTCCCGGATGCTTCCACCTGTTTACGGGCGTTGGAAA
>CAYPDT010000009.1:0-8869 GCA_964409615.1 uncultured Candidatus Saccharibacteria bacterium
TACACGCCGGTGTCCAGCAGGTCTTGCCAAAAGAACCCACGACCGACGACGTTGATGATGCTGACGTCATGGACAGGGGCACCGCTGTCCGTGATCAGCCTGCCAGCCCGCCGCTTCAAATTCAATGGCACGAAGGTGCTCTGGTCCGTCGGCTCAGTGACGCTCATGGTGCCTCCATTTCGACCAGCTCGGCACCTATTCTGTCCGGCGCGAATTCTTCAATAAGATCCTTCCATCCAATTTCTCGCCACTTCACTTTCAGGCCGCCAGCAACGAGGTCCACACGCTCGATCATCAAGTTCACGATGCGGTGCTGTTCAGCGGGGTAGAGTTGCTCCCAAGCACTGCCCAGCTGGCGCATGGCCAACACTGCGACGTCCTCGCGCACGGCTGAATCGTTTTTACGAATGTACTGGCATACGCCAGCTACCGATTCAGGGCTGGAGAGCACGGTCTTGATCTGTGCCAACGTGGCGGCCTCGACTTCATCGGCCGGTAAGCGCGCGTAGGTCTTGCTGTCAGCACCGAACCTGGCCTCTGATTTCGAGACGTAGTAGCGATATTTCCGACCGTTCTTGTTGGAGTAGGTCGGGTACATCCGCTCCCCAGAAGGGGCGTACAGCAAGCCGCGCAATAAGGCATCGGTTCGCGAGCGCGCTTTGGTTTCCACGGAACGCGAGTGCCCATCGCTGGCCAGGATTTCGTGGACTTGCCTCCACAGACCGTGATCAATGATCGCGCTGTGGACGCCGGGGTGCCAAGTGCCCTTGTGGGAGATCTCCCCCAAGTAGAGCCGGTTGCGCAGCAGCTTGTACAAGTACTTTTTGTCGATTCGCGAACCGTTGTGCATCTGGCCGCTGCGCGTCACCCATGCCTTGGTGGTGAATCCTTCCGCAGTCAAGTTGGCTGCGATTTGGGTCGTTGACCCAATCGTCAGCATTTCCTGAAAGATGCGCTTGACGATGCAGGCCTCAACATCGTTGACGATGAGCTGCCGGTTCACGACGTCGTAACCCAGGGGCGGAACACCACCCATCCACATGCCCTTGCGCTTGGATGCTGCAATCTTGTCGCGGATGCGCTCACCCGTGACCTCGCGTTCGAACTGCGCGAACGACAGCAACACGTTCAGCATCAACCGCCCCATGGATGTGGTGGTGTTGAACTGCTGCGTGACCGAGACGAACGAGACCTTTCGCCGCTCGAACACCTCGACCATCTTGGAAAAGTCGGCCAGGCTGCGTGTCAGGCGGTCGATCTTGTAAACCACCACGATGTCAACAAGGCCGCGCTCGATGTCGGCCATCAGGCGCTTCAGTCCGGGGCGCTCGGTATTGCCACCGGAATATCCAGGATCATCGTAATCGTCGGCCACCGGTATCCAGCCTTCTGCGCGTTGGCTTGCGATGTACGCATGTCCCGCCTCCCGCTGTGCGTCAATAGAATTGAATTCTTGGTCCAGTCGCTCGTCGGTGGATACGCGGCAATACACCGCGCAGCGCTGGCGTGGCTTTTTGTTCGGGGTGTCGCTCACTGGAACTCCTCCGCAGGACGGCGCAGGCCAAAAAATAATGGTCCTGACCATGAGCTGCCAGAAATGTGGCGCGCCACCGCCGACAGGCTCTTGAAGTACTTGCCTTCGTATTCAAACGTTCCCTCGGCAGTCACTTTCACGTAGTGGTCCCGCTCGGCCCATTCACGAACCAAGACCGTGCCGGGAGCCAGCGTGATCTCAGGTCCCTTACGGCGGGTTTTGATTTTTGACTGCCGGGCACCGATGTTGGCCAGACGCCGACGCGTATCCGGATCCAGTCCGCCAAAGGCTTCTTCCTGCAGCTTGTATGCAATCCGGGACTCCAGGTAGACGCGGTTGGTCTTCTCCGGGCGAGATTTGAAAAAGCGATCCCACAGAGCCCATAGGTCTGGCAGCGGGATCGATGGCAGGGAGGCCACTTGTTTGGCCACGGATGATGTGTCGTTCATGACAACTCCTCTTGTTAAGACGGGGTTGTATGAACGCGCTGGTCGAGCAGAAAGCCAAGGTTAACCGGCTTCTGCGTTGGCTCAGTAGCCACATAACTGCGTGTGATCGCGTTCGCGAGGATGCTGCAGATTTCGCTGGCTCTGGCGCCAGGGGACATCTCTGACGGTGATAGAAGTTTGATGATTTGCATGACGGCTCCGAAGAATTGCAACCGTCTTTATGGTCCGCCAAATCCCCCGAAGCGGATGGCAACGCAGGGTAAGGCTGGTCGTTTGTTTGCAGCTGGCTACATCAGAGACTTTCAACCAACTCTGTCACGGATGTCTCCTCGCCATCGTCATCGATGACCATCTCCATGCCAGGCATTTTGAGTTCCCACGCCCGTGCGCCTTCGACGCGTACGATGTAATCGCGCCATGGGGAGCTTTTACCGGTGAAGAGGTTAGAAGGCGATTTGCAGCCGGTGCCGTCCATCAGCAGTTTGGAATTGACGTGTGGAGTGCGTGCCGCATAGGCATCAACCAAACGCTGCAGAACCGTGATCTTGGCCTTGTTGGTCACTTTCCATGGAGCCTTGCCCGGAATGGACAGAACGGCAGAGTAGCCATCTGCAGAAATTTTCAAGCTGACAGACGTTCCGCCCATGGCAGCCAGTTGCCCATGTCGATAGGCTACCTTCAATCGGTTCGTGTCGATGGCTGCCTCTTGTCCCGCGCTGGCGAGCACATCATCGATCGCGATCACCACATTGGTGCCGGCAAATGGAAACGGTGCGGATGCTGTCGTCAACACAATGCCGGGAACGGAGCCAGGATGAAGCCGCAAAGCGGCATCCACCTGTGCGAACTGGCGGTCATTTGACATCCTCGCCGCGAAGTACAGCGCAACCGCCTGACCGTCGATATCTAGTTCGCCCAGAAAAATGGGCTCCTCCTCTTGGTGCTTTCCACGAACCCCCAGCAGACCGGCGCCCAGGGCGGTGATGATTTCCTCGCGCAGCCAGTTCAGGTCCACTTTCCAGAGGCGAGCGTGCCTGGCAGGCAATGTCACATCGGCTCCGGTCAGCGGATCGCGGTAACGCACGAGGTTTGGGTCGGTACAGCGCTGCAGGGCAACGGTAAAGCGTTCACCCTCGGCCACGTCGATCACCTTTTGCGTGATGCGATTCCCTTCCGTAATGATGCCCTCATCCTCGAACCGTTCGATGTCAATGCCCAAATGTGCCAAGGCGAAACCATCCATGGGGCTGGTTGCGCTTTCGAGGAGCTTGGCCACTTGCCTGATGAGATTGGCGTCATCAACTCCCGAGCCAGGATGCAAGGGTTTGAGGACACCCAGCGCCTCGAGCAGTTGTGTTCCTGCATCTCGTAGCCGCCGGTCCTTTTCGCCCTGAAGGCTGCAGCGCCCAGGCTCTGCCACCACAATGGATAACGGAGTTTCGGCGGTCTCACCATCAAACACGAAGTCAGCGACCAGCGTGACGCCCAGGATGGCGCCAGGCTGTGAAAACGGATGGGCACTCCATCGCTGACTGATGACATCGTGCAGTTCAACACCACTGTCGATATGCAGCGTGACAGCGTCAGTGGAGTGTCCGATCAAGGCCTTGGCCTCGGTCAGGTACAGGCGTTCGACTTTCACTCCGACCAGGCGGGGTTTGACATCCTTGAGTGGCAGGGCAAATCGTGACAGGTCATAGCGCGATCGGTTCAGCGGTCGATTCGACAAGGGGATCTTGAAGCCATGTTTGGACAGCACATTGGCCAGCGGTGCCCGCGTGGAAAGCGTGTGTGCGTAGGCTTCGACAACTTTTCTCTCCGGGTTGTAAACCAACGTGGCATCTCGAGCAGGAAAGTAGCAGAAGGTCTTGCGGTTTCGATTGACCATCTGAACTGCGGTCACCTGGTCGCCAGCAAAGCGAACCACCAAGTAGTGAACGATCGCGCTGTCACCGTTTTTCTTTTCGTCAGCCAGTGGGACATAGACCACCTCGCAGGGCTCATTCAGCCGCATGGCCTTGGTCAGTTGTGTCTCCAGTTCTTTGCGGACTGTGTCGTTCCAGATGAAGGGCGGCGCCTCATCGCACGGGATGTCAAAAGCGTCATAAAGGCGCTTGCTGCCCCGAATGTCGGCAGTGTTGAGGATTGACTCGGCGACATCGAACAGCCGGGCCGATTCGTCTGAGTGGGTCCGCATCCAGACGGATCGACCGATTTCTCCACCATCTTGAGCCAGGAATGCAGTGATCAGTTCGTTGTCGTTGAGCTGATCGGCGACGGTGGTGAGGATTTGGGCCCCGCGCGGCGATGCCAGACGCAGAACACGCAGGGCTTCCCGTTCGGCGGGGTCCCGTTGGTCTTTGCGCAGGTGTTTGATGTGTTCGACCAGTGCAACTGAGAGCAGATCGTCACCTTGCGACCAATCGAATCCACGGGCGAGAGCTTGGCATTCTTGAAGACCACTGAAGGCCTTGAGAGTAGGCACCCTTGCCAATTCGACGAGTTCCAGCAAGCAGTGCGCATTTGTCAGGGTCTTCTTGCCCATGTTGTCTCCTCCGGCCTTTTACATGGCCACTGTCCATTGGCGCATGACCGCCACTGATTGAGTTAATCCCTGCGCAAGCAGGGTGTCCAGGTATTCGTCCGCAGTTTTTGGCGGGTTCTTCAATGACCGCCGGTGGCTGGCGGCCGCCTCCAATACGCTGGCCGGGTGCAGGTCCAACAGGTCCACGATGAAGTCATCTGGATGCTGGGCTGCCAGGTTGTAGGGCTTGAGTGCGTCGGCCGGAAAGTCCTTCAGGTTGAAGGTGACGATCAAGTTGGCGCCTGAGTGAATGGCGGCAGCCACCACGTGGCGGTCGTCGGAGTCTGGAAGCTTGATGGACGGAATCAGGTATTCGAACCCAGTGACCAAGCTGTCGCGCACGTTTGCATTCATCAGCTGGCGCGTGCGGTTGAGTTGGTCACTGTTCAGGTCATTGCGGTTGGCCAGGACGTTGCGCGTCCACTCGTCGTGGATCAGATCGCTCCAGCGTGCGCGGTACAGATCCGACAACGCCAGATGCATCAGCAAATCGCGCAGCGGTGCCGGATACAGCACGCAGGCGTCATAGACGACGGTGAAATGCGAACTCATCCGGTCAGTACCCCATGTTGAGTTCCTGGGCCTGAGCGGCCAGTTCATCCAAGGCTTTGCGACGCTCGGCATCGATACGCTTCTTGTAGGCGATCACATCCTGGTAGCGCACCCGACGATGGGTGCCGATCTTGTGGAACGCGATGTCACCTTTTTCGAGCAACTGAACCAGGAATGGGCGCGAGACGTTGAGCACGTCTGCTGCCTCCTGAGTCGTTAGCTCGGCGTGGATCGGGATGATCGACACCGCATTGCCTTGGCCGATCTCAGTCAAGACTTCCAATAGCAGACGTAGCGCGGAGGTCGGGATCCGAACCGCGCGTACAGCACCTTTTTCGTCATGGAAGTCGATCTGCTGGACCTCGGACCGTGTCTGGAGCACGGTCGATAGGGCCCGACCTGACTCTCTGGCGAGCGCGATGTCCTCTTCCGAGGGCAGGGTTTTGGGGATGGCGGGAGCGTTCATGGAGGGTCTCCTCGTCGGGGTGAAGTTCACGTTGAAGGCATTATAAACGAAATAAGCGAAATCGCAATAACCGAAACAGGCCTCTCTGACCCATATAGATCAACAACTTGCACGGGATTTGCGGGTTCCGTCATGACCGGAATACCGGGCTTAAGCCGGACAAGACCAACCCCAAGCCCAAGGGGTGGAGCAATTCAATAGGGACTCCCAAAACAAACGGAGTCCCGCAATGCGAAATCAAGCCCTATCTGTTCCAACCGGCCGGAGCCAGCCGCGCTACCAGCCGGATAACGCCCCACGTCTGGCCCTTGACGAAAACGAACTCGCTGCCCGTTGGGGGCTGTCGGTCAAAACACTGCGCCGCTGGCGGCAAGAGCAGCTTGGTCCGGTCTTTTGCAAGCTCGGCGCCAGCGTTCGGTACCAGATCTCTGCCATCGAGCAATACGAGCGCCAAGTTGCTCGGTTCTCGACCTCTGCTCGCGCATATCAGTGAGGAGGCCGGCCATGACTGATCTGACTGTCTTTCCCGCTGACATCGCCGAGATGTCGATTGCCCAACTGGCCAGCCTGCCGACCCAGCAACTCTACGAGGTCGACACCAACCTTGATCAGGCCATCGCCTGGCTCAAGAGCGCGCGCACCAAGGTGGACGCCGCCCTGGAGCAGCGCTTTGGTGTCCAGGGGCGCGAAGCCCTGCGCGATACCGGGCGTGATTTCGGTACCGCCCACCTCAAGGCCGACGGCTTGCACGTGAAGTTCGAGCTACCCAAAAAAGTGTCTTGGGACCAGAAAAAGCTCAAGGCCATCGCCGAGCGCATCGTCGCTTCCGGAGAAGCCGTCGAGAGCTACCTCGACGTGAAGCTGGCGGTGCCGGAGTCCCGCTACACCAACTGGCCGCCGACCTTGCAGCAGCAGTTTGCCGAAGCCCGCACGGTCGAGGCCGGTAAGGCCACGTTCCAGCTGTCATCCGACTTGGAGGATTGATCATGAACCACCAACTTGTCCCCTTTGACTTTGAAGGTCGGCCCGTCCGAGTCGTGACGGATCCACAAGGTGAGCCATGGTTCGTTGCCACTGACGTCTGTCGTGTACTTGAAATCGCCAAGCCTGAAAACGCATACGGGCGCCTGGACGATGACGAAAGGGATACCCGTACTGTGGGTACCCCTGGCGGCCCTCAAGAAATGGTGGTGCTCAATGAATCCGGTCTATACAGCTTGATTCTGACCAGTCGCAAGGCCGAGGCCAAACGCTTCAAACGTTGGGTCACTCACGAAGTACTACCGTCGATCCGCAAGACCGGCAGCTACGCAGTTCCCGGAGCGCTCGCCAGTCTGCCCGCTCCCACACAGGACCGCGTTACCGCGCTGCTCCTGATCGGCGAAGCCGTGGCCAAAGTGCCTGGGGTCAAGGCTGGCATTGCCATGGCCGCAACGCTGACCTGCATCCAGGAGAACACGGGCTTGGCTGTCGAGACCTTGCGTCGGACGCTGCCTGCGGCCAATGAACCCATCTGCTCGCTCAATGCGACTCAACTCGGAAAACTCGCCGGCCTGTCCGCTAAGGCCACGAATCGGCGATTGGCAGCCTTGGGTCTGCAGAACCGCAACGATCGCGATGAATGGGAGCTGACCGACGCTGGTGAAGCCTGGGCTGAGGCCATGCCGTATTCCAGAAATGGTCACAGCGGCTACCAGATCCTCTGGAACCCGACGGTGGTTGAGCAACTGCGGGAGGTGGCGTGATGGCACTCCCAATCATCTCCGCCTCACAGCGCTTGGCAGAAAAGCAAGGGGTCAAACTGGTGCTGCTGGGCAAGTCCGGCATCGGCAAAACCACCCAGCTCAAGACCCTGCCTGAGGACCGCACCCTGTTCGTCGATCTGGAAGCCGGCGATCTCGCGGTCAAGGATTGGCATGGCGACTGCGTACGTCCTGCCACTTGGCCCGAGTTCCGCGACCTAGTGGTGTTTCTGGCCGGTCCTAACCCAGCACTGCCGGCTGAAGCCCCGTACTCGGAGGCGCATTTCCGCCACGTCTGCGAACGTTACGGCGACCCATCCCAACTGGCCAAGTACGACACCTACTTTGTCGACAGCATCACGGTACTGGCACGCCTTGCACTGATCTGGGCCAAGGTCCAGCCGCAAGCGCTGTCCGAGCGCACGGGCAAGCCCGACACCCGCGGGGCCTATGGCCTCCTGGGGCAGGAAATGCTCACTGCGCTGACGCACTTGCAACACGCCCGTGGCAAGCACGTGGTGTTCGTCGCCATCCTGGACGAGAAGCTCGACGACTTCAACCGCAAGGTGTTCGTGCCGCAGATCGAAGGCGCCAAGACCGCCGCCGAACTGCCCGGCATCGTCGACGAGGTGGTGACCCTGGCCGAGATCAAGGCTGAGGACGGCAGCAGCTACCGCGCCTTCATCACCCAAACGCTCAACCCCTACGGCTACCCCGCCAAGGACCGCTCCGGCCAGCTCGATCTGCAGGAGCCGCCCAACCTGCGCGCGCTCATCGACAAGTGCGCCGCCGCCACCCGTCCATCCCATCCGGTTTTCACATCCCAAACACCCAAGGAGTAATTCATGTCCGCCTGGAACGATTTCAACGACGCTGAACAGCAGCAATCCTTCGACCTTATCCCCAAAGGCACCGTGGCCAAGGTCCGCATGACCGTCAAGCCCGGTGGGTACGACGATCCGAGCCAAGGCTGGGTCGGCGGTTACGCCACCCAGAGCTTTGAGACCGGCAGCATCTTCTTGGCCTGCGAGTTCGTGGTGCTCGAAGGTGAATTTGCCAAACGCAAGCTGTGGTCCAACATCGGCCTGCAAAGCCCCAAGGGCCCGACCTGGGGCAACATGGGCCGCACCTTTGTGCGCGCCGCCCTGAACTCGGCCCGCAACGTCCGCCCCGACGACAACACCCCGCAAGCCGCCGCCGCTCGCCGCATCCAGGGCTTCCACGAACTCGATGGCCTGGAGTTCGTCGCCCGCATCGATGTTGAAAAGGATGGTCGCGGTGACGCCAAGAACGTGGTCAAGATGGCCGTGGAGCCAGGTGAGCCTGAGTACGCGGGGCTGATGACTGGCGCAGGCTTCAGTGCCAACCGTACGGCTGGGGCCCCGCCCGCAGTCCCGACCGCACATTCAGCTGCACATCCAGCGGCATCGCCAACCGCAGTGGCGCAGCCACCCGCACAGCGGCCCGCCGTTTCTGGCAAGCCCGCTTGGGCGCAGTGAGGGGGGTGAATGAAATGCTGGGTCTGTTCCCGACAGGCCCGGG
>CAYPDT010000010.1:0-7837 GCA_964409615.1 uncultured Candidatus Saccharibacteria bacterium
GACCGATGCGCCTCATCCACCATCACCACGATGTTGGTGCGCTCCGACAACGTCGGGAATGAGGCGCCCGCGTCCTTCTCCGCTTTGGACAGGCCGAACTTTTGGATGGTGGAGAACACGATTCCGCCGGACTGGCGCTTGTCCAGTAGTTCTTTGAGGTGGTCGCGGGATTCGGCCTGAACTGGGGCCTCCGGCAGCGGAGCACCGGGCAGGGAGCCTGCGAACGTGTCGTCGAAGAGTTGGTCGTCGAGGTCGTTACGGTCGGTCAACACGACGACGGTGGGGTTTTCCATGGCGGGGTCGCGCATGACCTTGCCCGTGTAGCAGAGCATTTCCAGGGATTTCCCGGACCCTTGCGTGTGCCAGACCACGCCGGCTCGCCCGTCCCCGTCGACGGCTTCGACGGTGCAGATCACGGCCCGGTTAACGGCCCAGTACTGGTGGTATTTCGCCACCTTCTTCACCAACTGGCCCGCATCCCCGGAATACACCACAAAGTTGCGCACCAGATCCAACAGCCGGTCGGGGGCGAACATGCCGTTGACCAGCACTTCAGCCTGCGGCTTGTGTGCCGGTTCGGGTTCGCCGTTGATGGTCTTCCACGGTGCGTAGTGCTCCCACCCGGCCGTGAAAGTCCCAGCACGTGCGAGGACCCCGTCGGAGATGACGGTGATCTGATTCCACGTGAACACATCCGGAATCCGATGCACGTACGTGCCGACCTGGTTGAACGCTCCACGCAGTGTGGCGTTGCGCTCCCCGGGACGCTTCAACTCCATCAGCACCAGCGGGAGGCCGTTGACGAAGAGGATGACGTCGGGTCGGCGTTCGTCCGTGCCTTTGATGGTCAACTGGTTGACGGCGAGGAAGTCGTTACGGACAGGGTCAGTCCAGTCGATGAGCTGGGCGCGCACGTCGCGGATCTCGCCGTTGTCGTCGCGGTATTGAACGGGTACGCCTTGGGTGAGGAGTTGATAGGCGCGCCAGTTCTCCGTCATCACGACCTGCGATTCAGGGCGCAGCGCCGTTTTGACCGCGTCATCAATCGCATCGGCGGGCAGGTGCGGGTTCAGTCGGCGGAGTGCGGCGCGAAGGCGTCCGACGAGGACGACATCCCGGAACTCGGCGCGCTCAGTAGCCGGTTCACCGGGGGCAATATCCGGGCCGTAGGCCACCTGCCAGCCAAGAGAACCCAGGTCGGCGAGGACGAGCTGTTCTAAGGCATCCTCGCTCATCCCGGTCATGACGCAACCGTAACTTCCCCAGGTGCAACAGCGCCCGACATGAGAAGCGGAAGCAGTTCGTCACGTGTTGTGGCCAGCGCCCTTATCTCCTCCGAGAGGGTCGCGGTTGCATTCGCCAGCTCGCCCAGCAATTTGTTGGTCGACTCCAGTAGTGCCTGATCTCCCCACGGAATTGACTCCTTCATGAGGCTTTCGATTCGAATGAAGGGCTGACCCGAGCCCCCCCGGTGGGTATCCATGTCAATTTGTTCGAGCGCAGCATGAATCCAAAAGGCCGGCTGCCCCGAGTTGGCTTTGATGGCGGACGCATTGTTGTTTATCCATGCTCCCCCCGGGCTCAACCGAAGGGCGCCACAGTTGCTGCCGATTCGCGCGAGGACGGTCAGCGGTCCGTCGTAGAGGGCCTCAGAATAGTTGCCCATAATGCTGTTCGACCCGTATACGACAAACGGGCCGGCCGGTACGTACTGATCCTTGGATAGGTACTTCCCTGGGAGATGTGCTGCTACGTCGCCAATTGAGATGCGCGAGGGGGCCAGCCGCAGCGCCCTCACCGCTGTGACGGACGCTGCGTCGTTGAGTTGGGCCGTCAGTCGCTGATTAATGCCG
Source organism: uncultured Candidatus Saccharibacteria bacterium (assembly GCA_964409615.1). Taxonomy (GTDB): domain Bacteria; phylum Patescibacteriota; class Saccharimonadia; order Saccharimonadales; family AWTP1-31; genus AWTP1-31. Next base: position 1,854 of record CAYPDT010000010.1, read on the forward strand.
ATGAGGTCATCCAAACCACCAAGCACAGCCGCGATCCGTCGCTGCTCTTCGAGTTCAGGAACTTCTATGGTCATCTTGGAAAGGGAACCTGCAGTGAGTTTGGGCTGAGTTGAGCCGGTCAGATACCCGGAGACATCCGCTATGGACATCGCGTAGTAGAGGAATCGGAGGTCGTAGCCGTCTGCGGCTACCGCCACGTGAGCGTGGTTGTTCACCCAGTACTTTCCTTTGACCAGGAAGGCGATTGGAGTCTTCCTGGTCTTGAGGTTCTCGCCATCCTCTGAAACCAAGAGCGCTGGATGGTCGAACAGATAGCTGTCTACGTGGTCCACGACACCAGATGCGCCCCAATATGGATATGGACCTGGTCGTCGATCTGGCGTCTTGACCGGGACGCGCTTCGAATCCAAGGACCGCGTGGCCACTCCAAACTTCACTTGATGCCATCCGTCACGCATCGATGTTCACCGTGAGGCCGTCGAGCGCCCTGAGGACTTGTTCTTGGAGCTGCGAGCGTTGCTCGAATCCTTCGCGAATTTCGTTTCGGAGGCGTTCGATCTTCTCGTCGCGGGGTTCACCGTCGTCTTCTATGGCTTCGGTGCCGACGTAGCGTCCGGGGATGAGGACGTAGTTGTGTTCGGCGATGTTGTCGAGGGTGGTTGACGCGCAGAAGCCGGGAACGTCCTCGTATTCCGGTAGGTCGGGTTCGCCGCGCCAGGAGTGGTAGGTGTCGGCAATGGTGGCGATGTCTTCGTCGGTGAACTCTTTCAAGGTCCGGCTGAACATCGAGCCGACGTTGCGGGCATCAATGAAGAGGACTTCGCCTTTGCGGTCCCGCTGCGATACTTCGGATTTGACTGGGCGGCTCGACTTGTCTTTGGTCAGGAACCACAAACAGACGGGTATTGGGGTCGAGTAGAACAACTGCCCCGGCAGGCTTACGATGCACTCAACGAGGTCGTCTTCGATCATCCGCTGACGAATTGTGTCCTCACCGTGCTTTGACGATGTCAGGGACCCGTTGGGCATTACGGTAGCGGCAGTCCCAGTGGGCGCCAGTTGGTGCAAGTAGAGCTGCAGCCACGCGTAAACGACACGTGTGGCGGGTGGCGTTCCATATGGGAACCGCGGGTCGTTTTGGCATTTTTCTGCGGGCCAGTACACCTTGTCACCAAAAGGCGGATTCGTAATGATGAAGTCGGCTCGCAGATCTGGGTGCTTATTGTCATCAAACGAATCACCCCATTGCGGGCCGAGGTTCGCGTCAATTCCGCGTAGTGCGAGGTTCATTTTCGCTAGCCGCCAAGTCGTGGGGTTCTTCTCCTGGCCGTAGACACTGATATCGTTCCGCGTCCCCGCGTGGGCTTGAACGAATCGTGACGCCTGAACGAACATGCCGCCCGATCCGCAGGCCGGGTCGTAGACGCGCCCGTTGAACGGTTCAAGCATGTCGACGAGCAGTTTGACGATGGAGCGGGGCGTGTAGAACTCGCCGCCTTGTTTGCCTTCGGCGGAGGCGAACTGGCTGACCATGTACTCGAACACGCGGCCGAGGACGTCGAGGTCTTGGTGTTCTGCGGCGGCGAGGTCTTCGCGGGAGAACGTGTCGATGAGACCGCCGAGGGTGATGGGGGTCAGTTCGCGGCGCGCATAGTTCTTCGGCAGAACACCCCTTAGTGACGGGTTTTCCTTCTCGATCGCATCCATGGCCGCATCAATCTGCGTGCCGATATCGGCTTGTTTCGCAGCTTTGCGTAGGTCGTCCCACCGGTGGCCTTCCGGAATCCAGAACACGCCTTCGGACGTGTACTCGTCGCGAGATTCCAGGATCGATTCGCGTGCCGCGTCGGTCGGCATGTAGTAGTCCGACGATTCGTCTTCCACGAGGGCCGCGAGTTGACGCCGGCGCACATCGAACACATCGGAGACGTATTTGAGGAAGATCAGTCCGAGGACAACGTGTTTGTATTCCGCGGCGTCCATGTTGGAGCGCAGCTTGTTCGCCGAATCCCACAGCGCCGCCTCCAGAGATTGACTGGAAGCGGCTTGCTTCTGCTTGCGTGGCGGCATTGTTGGGTGCTCTCCTCGACAGTCATCGTTGTCAGTTCTGCGTTCACTGTCCGCAGTGAACTCGCCTGTGCAGGCTACCTAGCAGGCACGACAGTTCCATTTCAGGCCGCGGGACCTGATCACCCGTTTGAGGGAATAGTTGTTGTCGACTGCGTGAGCGAGTTTGGGTCAGGACCGTCGCAGCCATGTCTACAGACGAACATGTTGACGACCAGTTCAGCGCCGGGTTGGCTTCATTCGCTCCAAATTCATTGAGTGCAGGTCAGTGGTTGATCGCTCGTGACGATGTTCTGCACTCGGTAGCGGCGGTGCCTGGTCTGTCTCAACGGGACAGGCGGATGTACGCGTCCAGGTTGTGTCAGTTTCTGGCGGTCGCAGGATGGGATCGTTTGAGCCCGCCAAATCTTCGCCAGCTGTTGACTGCCGCGGCCATTGAGTCCGCAGTGAGTCCTCAACGGATGCCGGAATGCTCCGAGCGGACGCGTGCGCGCTTGCGGACCGATCTGCGTCGTATCGGTAGATCGCTCGGCTCTGTTTCCGCTCCCGCGTCGGTCCCGAGATCGCATGGGTCGACGTCGACGCAACAGATGTGGATGGCCGTTCGAACTGTGGCGGTGCCGTTCGTGGCGCTCGCCACTGCATACGAATCGTCTGGCCGTAAGTGGTGTCCGACGATGTGGACCGGGTTTGGCGACCAACTGGCTGCAGGGGGTGCCGCGCGGAATTTGTCACCCGTGCGGATCAACGAGGTGGGGCCGCCCACCGTTCTTCGACCGGGTTTGTCGGATGCCGTTCCTAGCGTTGTCTGTGCGGCTCGCAGCTTGCGAGACGTCAACGATTGCGATCCGCAGGCGGTGACATCGATGGCCCCCACCAAGTCGACCCCACGAGCGAAACGACCGACATCACCCACGGGTCGTGCACGCGCTGCACGCTCAAAACTCAAAGCGATCCGCGCGTCAGACCAGTCCCCTTCTGCTGTCACGCAGGAGTCGTTGCCAGACGTGGATGCCGACGTTGCGGCAACAATCGACGCGTACCGACCACGCGGTTTCACGACCGAACAGTGGACCCGCATTGCTCCCGTCGTGCATGTGGCGCTGCGGGCGTATCGACCGAAGAGCAGTCGCTGGGTTCACAACCAGGCCGGGCAGGTGACCGGTTTTGTCGCGTGGGTGGCGCAACGCCATCACGGCGTCGGTGGTGGGCAGGAGTTCACCGCTGACCTGTTGTTGGAACCGGGCCTGGTTGACCGGTATCTGGCGGAGGAACTTGCCGATGCCCCGGATGCCAGCCGTGCAACGGTTCGGTCAACGTTGCGTCGCGTTGTCCGCAACCTGTCGGGCTCCCAACGTGAACGCATCGAGTACACGCCGGTTCAGGCCCCGTACACGCCCGCGGAGTGTGCGGCCTTTGTGCGTCTGGCACGCAATCAACCAACACCGGATCTACGCCGTGCCCTATCGGCGATGGTGGCTCTCGGTCTCGGTGCCGGCCTGGATGGTGCTGACCAGCGGGAGGTGACCCCAGGGGACATCGTTGACACGGATCTTGGTGACGGAACCACCGCCTTGCTAGTTCATGTGCGTGGTCGTCGGCCACGAGCAGTCGTTGTTCGTTCCACCTACGAGCCGCTGCTGCGTGAAGCGCTCGACTTGCACAACACGTCGCGGCGCGGCAAACACACACCGATCTACGGATTGTCGAAGTCACGGCGCAATGTCACATCGACGGTGACGAGTAAGTCGGTCACCGCCACCGGAACCGGTGTCGACATCAACGCGGCCCGTTTGCGCGCAACGTGGCTGTTGGCGTGCATGAATGCGCCAGTCCCACTGAATGCGTTGCTGTCGTCGGCTGGTTTGAAGTCGGCTCGAACGTTGACGGACCTGCTCGCTTATTGCCCGCCGGCCGAACCAGAACAGGTCGCGGTTGTGCTTCGTGCGATGGACGGCTCGCTGTCTGGTGGTGAGCGGCGATGAAGGTCGGACGCCGCGAGTTTGATCGGACGGTACGAGCGGTTCAGGTGTCCGGAGTCGATAAAGCGATAGACGACATTCTGCGCGCAGGGCGCGGCGGGCGTCGGCGGGCGACGCGTATGGATGTCTACGTCGCGGCAATGATCTTGACCGTCTTGAGTGGCAAAGAGTTGACGCTGCGCAACGTCTGGAAACTACTCACGCAGGGGCTTCCTCATTCTGCGCAGGTTCACTACAAGATTCGAGGGGCCAATGGCGCCTACACGTACCGGCAGATCTGTTACCCGTTGGCGGCGTTGAAAGACAAGCTGTCCCCCGACGGTGACACTGACGAGGACACGCTGCAGGCGCTGATGGACATGGTCTTGTCGACAAGCCTCCCAACGCACATCCCGCCAATGACGGCGGTTGCTCTTGACGCCACCGGGATTCAGTCGTGGGCGCGCGGCAAGTCAACTCGTCGCAGCGGTGCTTTACCCGACGACGACACCGTCGATTCCGAGACAGTTGATGCCCCGCTTGCGCTGAAAGCAGCGAACGATTCGTTGTGTTCTGTCGACACCGACGCCCGCTGGGGTTACCGCACGAAGACGTATAGCAATGGTTCTTCAATGGTGTTCGGCTACAACATGTTTTCCATCGTTGGGATTCCGGCTGTCGGTGACGTCGAAGACCGCGCACCGATCTTGACTCAGGGCATCAGGCTCAAGCCTGCGAATGCAGGTGTTGTTGGGCCAGGTCTCGAACTGCTCGATGCGTACTGTGGCACCCGCGCGCAGCTTTCCCAGGTCGTTAATGATCGTGCGTGGTCGTATGCGCTGCCTGAACAATGGGCTTTCCCGGTGCGTGACCGCGGCATTGAGCAAGTCCTCGATCTGCATCCCAATGATCGGGGCGTCCGAGATTTCGAAGGCATCCGAATGGTTGACGGAACACCGCATTGCCCGGCGATGCCCGACCACCTTGTGAACATTGCGCGTCCTGCCAGATTCGCGGTGGGGGACCTGCCGGCGAAGCCGACCGCGGAGCAAGTCAGGAAACACGCCGCTGACACTGAAGCGTTGGCCAAGTTCCGTGCGGGCATCGTGCAACGTCAGACGTGGTCGTTTCGTCGGGTCGCCGGCCCTGACCAGGGCGGCAAGGAACGCTGGGAATGCCCGGCCCAGGCCGGCAAGCGCATCTGTGCGAACTGCCCGCTGTCGCAGTTGTTTGACTCGTCCTCTCCGGTTGTTGTTGATCCGCCAACTGGTGTGGGTCAGCCGAAATGTTGCACGCAGCGCACTGTGACGATTCCGGGGAGCGTGACCCCGAAGATTCGGCAGCGTTTGTATTGGGGCAGTGACGAGTGGATTGCGTCTTTCAACAGGCGCAGCCACGTTGAGGGCTCGTACGGCAACATGAAGAACACAAACACGGAAAACGTCACACGCGGCTGGTGTTGCGTCATGGGATTGGTCAAAACGAGCTTGCTGCTTGCGGCGGCGGTGGCTGCTTCGAACATTCGCCTGTTACGTGGCTGGGCGAGACGAACCGGCGATATCACTGATCCGATGAGCATCCCCGATCTTGATTACCAGCCGTGGGAAGAAGTCGACGAAGACGGAGCGATCCTGACGCACGACCCACCACCACCGGTCGCGGCGTAGCACAACAGATACAGCCATTTCTCGAGCCTGGACCTGTGAGGGGACGGGTCATTTGGCATGCCCGCAAGCGCCTCCAGCGAGACGAGTCTGAGTTCCGGGTCGTGGTCGAACGGACTCGGTGGGATCGGATGCCCGTCAAATGAGCGCCGGCAAAGCAAAACTCCCCGCAATCAACGAATCCGTCAATTCACGGGGAGTTTCGTAACTCCGAGGGCGTCAGTTTCGTGAACACCCTTTGGCGGTGGCGGTGGGATTTGAACCCACGGTGGGTTTGACCCCACACAACATT
>CAYPDT010000011.1:0-6830 GCA_964409615.1 uncultured Candidatus Saccharibacteria bacterium
TTCATACTCGAGGACACTAGCTGCTCTCTGGCTCAATGTCTTGAGCCGCCAGCGTGCTCGATAGGTAAAGGCCACGAAGAAGGCAGCTGCCACAAACAGACAAATGATAATACCGGTGGTATATGGATTCCAGCCAGCTCGGGCAACTGTGAGCACAATTATATTGAAGATGATTAGCAGAATGGCAGTACTAACAACTGGTATCCAGACGCCAGGCCTCTTCCAGAGGTGAGGTACTTCTTGGGTATCAAGAGCCTGCATGGCGGCATGGCTGACTTGATCGACTTCACCGGTATGCTTGAGGAGATCGGCAACATCATCGCGCAAGATACTGAGGGAGGCAGAGAGGGCATGAGTAGTTGTGTTCAGCTGTGGTAGTGTTTTTTCGGCTAGCTCGATCCCGCCTTGCATAATCTGAATTGGCGTATTGAGATAGTGCGATACAAGATTCACAAAGTCACTGCGCAGTTGCTTGGTCAGGCGGAAACGTGCCACCAGCTGCTCAAGTTTGGCTTGAGTCTGATGCTCCTGCCAGCTTTGGTAGAGGTAGAACGCGGCTAGAACAATAAGGAGGATAATTAGGCTGCCTTGGGCATAGAGAGCGTTCGGGCCAAGTGCTCCAACAGCTCCCTTGAGTCTCTCGCCAAAGCCGAACCCAGCATTGAGTTTGACTGGAGCCGGACTTACGGAACTAGCTGAACCACCTCCGGAGCCTCGATTTGGTGTGCTGACACTCACAATTGGGGTTGGTGCGGCGCTGGTAGCTGGACTTACCACGACCGGTGCTGGCGGAACTGTCGGTGGAGGAGTGGCTCGCGGTGACGGTGGGCGTGGAATGAGGGGTGATGGTGGATTGGGAGTTGGAGTTGTTGGCGTTGGTGCAATGCCCCCAATGAAATCTGGGTAGGTATTGTAGTTTGTCTTCCAGAGACTACTAAAGTTCCAGACATTAAGCGGTGGGTTGGTGTGGTTGTCTATGAAGTAGTTGGGGTGGGAGCCATCGATATTAACCGGCTGGCAGCCACTAGCGTCACCCTCCACATAGCTCAACATGCAATTAGCTTGACCGCTATGTGATTTGTCATAGTAAGAGTTCAGCACATTGGCTGGATCATAAAGTGCACCAATCAAGCCCTTGGTGTAAGTATCATTATGACTTCCATTATAGGTGACAGCGCCAGTCGCAAATGTATTGCTGAGATTTGTGAAGATAGGGTTGCCGCCGTCAAAACCGAGTAGGTCATTCCAGAGCCCAATCAGGCCACCTGCAAAACCACCCGCAGTAGTATTGATAGGATCAGGGTCTGGATAATTATCGACGTGTACCGCCGCACTACTGTAAGCATTCTGTACAGAACCCATGATACTACCAGCAAGACCACCTATTTGAAAAGAGGGTCCATGCGAGAGACCGGTTCCATTAATTCCGATTGAGCCATGACTATACACGTTTTGGAGAGTGCCATATTGCATACCAACCACACCACCGACCCAATTTGAGCTTGGTGCAAGTACACTCGATGGGCGATAAGTGATATTTACATCGGCAAATGAATTTTCAATCAAACTAGCGTTCTGTAAGATGTCATCGGTGAAGGCTAACCAAAAACTTCCTCCTAGAATACCACCGGTTGCCGATGGGATGCTGGTGGGGTATTGGCTGCCATACTCATCGATGAGTATACCGTCTGATCTATATTTCTGAAGACGGCTCTGGTTGTAAACACTGGCGTAAAGATTGTCGTGCGTATCCATGGCGAGTTGGGTAATATCTCCATCCGAACCAGCGCGACCCCAGGATGCGAGAAGGGCGCCACTACTATTAAACTTCTGTATGAAGTTATCGCCTATGCCTGTGATATAGATATTGCTCTGACTGTCAACGGCGATACTCGCGTCATTAGAAGCCCAAGTGGACCATTGCGTGAGAAGAGTGCCATCGCTAGCAAACTTTTCCACCCTAGATGACTCCGCCGCATAGATAGCGTTACTATCGTCGATAGCTAAGCTGTCAGCTTGGGTGCCGATGGTGAATTGAGACTGGTAGTCACCATTGCTGTCAAACTTCTGAATCCGAGAGTGAACGTTATCTATTTTGTCACTGACATAGATATTGCCGCTACTATCCAGCGCTATACCGGTGGCAGTCGTAAACTGGCCATAACCGGCACCCGATGATCCAAACTGCAAGAGCGGAATACCATTGTTGTTAAACTTCTGAATCCGATGATTAAGCGTGTCCACAATATAAATATCACCATTGTCGTCGATAGCCATTTGATGCGGGTTATTGAATTGCCCACCTTGATTGCCGAGAGACCCCCACTGTCTAACAAAGGTACCGGAGGCGTCTAGTTTTTGGATACGATTATTATCAACAACATACATAAAACCATTCGCATCAACGACGATTCCTTGAGGTCTATCGAAAAGCGTGTCGGTGATTGGTTCGACGTCGATGCTGCCTTGTACGGATGAATTTATGATGGTGAGTTTTCTATCATGCTTATTTGAAGACATTGTAGAGGTACTCATATCAGCTCCAACCAAGCCACCTATCCCATAGGTGGCACCACTAGTATTCATATGGAGGTTGGTGACATGGAGGTTTTCGATCAGTGTGTCAGCTGCTCCGGATACTACCGCCCCACGACTGACTGGATAAAAGGCATCCGAGTTATAGGAGTGCTCGATGACATTGTCATCGAAGGTAACATCCTTAATAGTTGAGCCTAGTGTTTCCCAAAAAACACCGGCTACCCAAGCATTATCAGTCATCTGATATATGTGCGATATAGTGTGGCCTTGTCCATCGAGCGTGCCGGTGAAATAACCCTCTATCGACCCGATTGCAAAAAATCCTAGAGGTGTAAAGCCTGAACCTCCCAGATCATTCCACGTCCAAGTGGCGGTTTCTGAGCAGTCGATATCGTTATCGAGCACATAATCGGCCGTCAGGTCGCCAAGATCATAGGTGACAGGATCGATCATAATGGCCTGGAGCTGCCGACAGTCTGTAATGTGAATTGGTCCATCTGGATCAGGGGTTGGTGTAGGCGATGGTGAAGTGCAGTCCTGACCACTGTCATTGATCGTCCAGCCGTAGGTGGTGATAATGCTTTGGCGTTGCATTCCAGCACTACAATATTTACTAGTGCCAGCATCAAAAGTCACGGCACTATGTAGGCTTTGCCCGCTCCAAGCCGAGAGCGTGGCGTCGTAGTTAGGCGTTGAGAGTCCAGATTGCGGCCAGCCATACATATCCTTGAGCTCTTGTGGCCAGTCGTCGTAGGGGGTGCCATTCATATAGGCTTCAAGCGCAGTGTCATAATTACCAAATATCATATCCATTTGCTCGATACCTGTAGCATTCCAGCTGGCTAGCGATTGATCAAAAGCACTGGCGCTCATGAACATGCCGACGGCACTAGTAACATGGCTCATATTCCAGTTACTGAGCGACTGGTTAAAGTCAGCATTCATGGCAAACATAAAGCTGGTATCTTCGAGGCTGCTTGTATCCCATGAGTCGATTGGTCTGTTGAAGCGACTACGCATAAAAAGACCTTCCATATCAACCACACTGCTTACATTCCAAGTATTGAGCGGCTGGTTGAAATTGCTATTTGAAAACATAAAACTCATATCTACTACATTGCTGACATTCCACGTATTGAGCGGCTGATTAAATGGGGTAGGCGGTGTATTGAAACCATCATTACCGGCAAACATCCCCGCCATATCGACTACATTACTAACGTCCCAATTACCAAGTGACTTATTAAAGGCGAGTGTACCACTGAACATAGACGACATATTGCTTGCGCTGCTGACATTCCAAGTTGATAGCTCCTGATTGAAAGCTTGGGCTTCATAAAACAGTCTATTCATGTCCGTGACATGGCTAACATCCCAGTTATTTAGCGGCTGATTAAAGGCGTAAGCCTTAGTGAACAGGCCACCCATGTTTGTAACATGGCTGACATCCCAATTATTGATATTAGTATTTAGGGTGTTAGCCTCTTGAAACATAAGACTCATATCGGTTACGCCAGACAGGTCGGGGGTATCTGCGGCTGTCAGGGTGAGGTTCTTTGCGCGATAGAAGGCACGACCCATAGACGTCCAGTGGTTATTACCCCACTGCTGGACGGTTAGAATTCTTTCGGGGTCATTGGAGTCAAACAGATAAAAGCGTGGGAAGGTACCCGCTATCTTGACCGTATATGTGCCGGTACCGGCATACGTATGAGTGGCGTTACCGGTATAATGGCCATCGGTATTGCCGTCGCCCCAGTCCACAGTGTAGTCGTAGGTCTCGCCAGAGTAGGTGGGGATGGTGATCTGATTTGAGGGACTATTGCCTGGATTGTCAGTCTTCCAGGTAGTAATGAAGGCGGTAGCGTCGTTGATAGGGGTTGGAGTTGCACAGGCGGCGGTTACGAAAGTAGCGTCATTGCCGTAGCCAGTACCATCGACATTGGTGGCATAGGCGCGATAGTGGTAGGTGGTGCCACAGGTTAGCCCAGTGATACCCGATTGAAAATCACCGTCGTTGAGTGAAGAGCCAAACTTTTGGATGCGGTTGTTAAAGGTATCGGCCACATAGACATTGCTAGCGGTGTCAATGGTGATGCCATAAGGGTGTTGAAACTGGCCATTGCCGGAGCCTTGTGTGCCCCGCTGAGTCAGGTAGTTACCCGCGTTGTCAAACTTTTGGATGCGGTTGTTACCATCTACCACATGAATATTGCCGGCGGAGTCGGCGGTGATGCCACTAGGATTATAGAACTGGCCATTGCCGGAGCCACTCGTACCCCACTGGGTCAGGTAGTTGCCCACGCTGTCAAACTTTTGGATGCGGTTGTTATCGTGGTCAGTCACATAGACATTGCCAGTGGTGTCAATGGTGATGCCATAAGGATATCGAAACTGGCCATTGCCGAAGCCTAGTGTGCCCACTTGGCCAAGTAGTTGCCCGCACTATCAAACTTCTGGATGCGGTGGTTAGTATCCGCTACATAGACATTGCCGGACAAGTCGGTGGTGATACCATGAGGACTGTTAAACTGGCCGTTGCCCGAGCCATTAGTGCCCCACTTGGTTAGGTAGTTGCCAGTGCTGTCAAACTTTTGGATGCGGTTGTTATTTCTATCCGCTACATAGACATTGCCAGCCGAGTCAGTGGTGATGCCATAAGGATATCGAAACTGGCCATTGCCGGAGCCATTTGAGCCCCACTTTGTCAAGTAGTTGCCTGACGAGTCAAACTTTTGGATGCGGTTGTTACCACTATCCGTCACATAGACATTGCCAGCCGAGTCAGTGGTGATGCCATAGGGGCCACTAAACTGACCATTAGCGATTGGGTCGTGACCCCACTGGGCCAGGTAGTTGCCCGTACTGTCAAACTTCTGGATGCGGTGGTTGTTAACATCCACCGCATGAACATTGCCAGCCGAGTCGGTGGTGATGCCTTGAGGATAACTAAACTGGCCATTGCCGGAGCCGAATGTGCCCCACTGGGCCAGGTAGTTGCCCGTACTGTCAAACTTCTGGATCTGAACCACCCCACACTTCAAACCCCACCCCACAGCAGCAGGCCGGAGGCCTGCTGTAATTGTTCGTAAGCCTGGCGGAGCCAGGAGGTCTGCTTCTTGGGGTGAGTCTTGGTTTGGTGTTCGGTTTCACCGGCACAGCTTCGTGCTTGTTTTGGTCTGGTTACCAAATACAGTAGGGCGATCCCAAGACTCACAAACCATAGTAGGAACTTGAGGCTAAGTGGTTTGTTGAGTCTGGTTCGTTTGAGTTCAAAGATATGCTTCATATCTTTGAAGGTTTCTTCAATTTCAAAGCGGTGGTAGTAAATCTGCACCACTTTGTTGCGGCTCATGTTGGTGTCATTAGTTAGTATGTACCACGGTTCGTCATTCTTACCGTCTCTAGGGCTACGGATAACCCGCAGGGTTAATCCGTAGAGCTGAATGATGGCGTCTTTGTCTTTGAGGTGTTGAATCTGAAGTCGGTTTCCATCGAGCTCAATATAGCGTCCGCTCTTCAGTCGGATGTAGAACGTAGCCCCAGCACTGGACAGGTGCTCGACAATGGATTCGTTACCAAATCCCCGATCAAAGACCAGTCTGGGCCAAAAGCCTAAACGGTCAGCGAAGTCTTGCAGGGCGTCAATGGTGTGACCAGTGAAGCTTTGGAGCTGGCGCTCCTTAGCTCGGGCTGCTCTCAGAGCTTTCTTTCGAGGTGCTGCATTTTGGTGAGATGGTAACCGGTCGCTGTAGGTCGTTTCCACAAAGCACGGAATGGCTCGGCCATTCCGTGTCTGGACGGCCCCAACCAGGGCAGTCAGGCCATTCATGTCAGAATGGTCAACATTGACGAAACTGCTGGGCTTCACTAGTCCAAGGGAGTCGAAGGCACTGCCGAGTGCATCTGCTAGCCCGAGATTCTGGAACAGGCGCTCACTTTTACGAATACCGGTTCGAGGTTTCTCGGCAGTCATCCGAGCATTGCCAGCTGCACTCTGAAAGGCTTTCAGGCCGTAGGCCTGTAAGCCAAAGTCAAACTGTTTTTGCCAACGGCTTGGGACACTAGGGAGTAATTGCTTTTGTATCTTAGTGCGTATAGCACGTACAATATTTGGTGACGACATATTTATTTCCTTGTTTTTGTTAGAAGTATTAACCAGGAAAAGTATGTCGTCTTTTTTAGTTCAAAACAACAGACATCCGGCTGGCGCCGGATGAAGTGTGGGGTGGTTCAGCTTCTGGATGCGGTTGTTACCACTATCCGCTACATAGACATTGCCAGCGGAGTCG
>CAYPDT010000012.1:0-4514 GCA_964409615.1 uncultured Candidatus Saccharibacteria bacterium
GTTAAAAGTGATTATATTATACAACTAATGTCAAAAAGACGCAATAGTATTCCATGCCGATTATCCCTTGACAACATGTAACCTTTGTAATACACTGTAGGTATGAAGTTTACGGTCAAGCACTTCAATGAACGCTTCCCAGATGATACGGCTTGTCTGGACTATATGTTTGACTTGGCCTACGGCCACATGACAGCCTGCCCAAAGTGCGGGGTTGCGAACCCCGGCTACTACCGTGTCAGAAGCCGTAAGTGCTACGAATGCAAAGACTGCGGTAAACAGATTCATCCACTTGCCAACACTATCTTCCATAAGTCATCTACACCACTCAAAGACTGGTTTTATGTTATCTTCCTATTCTCCGTGGCGAAGAACGGTGTTTCGGCTAAAGAAATTGAACGCCATCTTGGCGTAACCTACAAAACAGCGTGGCGGATTGCCAAGAAGGTTCGCATCTTAATGCTCGATAGCAACACGCCACTATCCGGTATTGTGGAGACTGACGAAACTTATATCGGTGGCAGGGAGCGTGGCAAAAACGTAAGTACTCAGAACAAAGCAGTGGTGTTCGGCATGGTTGAACGGGGTGGTCGAGTTAAGGCTGAACACGTCCCAACGGCTGGTGCCCGTATATTACTGCCTCGTTTGAGTACCAGTATTACACCAGGTACTGTCGTCTACAGCGATCAGGCGAGAGTCTATCGAACCCTGCACCGTATCGGCTACTACCACGATAGCGTCAACCACAGTATTGGCGAGTACGGTCGCGGAGTGGTACACACTAACACGATTGAGGGCTTTTGGTCACAACTAAAACGGTCTATGGACGGGACGTATCATTGTGTGAGTCGGAAGTATCTGCAGTTGTATCTAAACGAGTTCGTGTATCGGTATAACCACCGTCAGAAGCCGGTGTTCCCGATTTTGATTGCGACTGCTGCGCGGCGCGTGCAATAGCTCTATCCAGTTTTTGCTCAGCATTCTCATGTACCTGATCATCCGGCAGGTTATCTAAAAAGTCTTGTCGCTGGTCGTCATTAAGTGGTTGTTTTGTCATGATAAATAGTATACCTCATGAACGAAAAGTAGCCTGCTAGTAGAGCAGATAACCCCACTAACGATATGTGCTTTTCATTTGATTTTAACCCCTGTTAAGTTATACTTTTTTACGCTCCCTTTATTATATATACATATAGAGCTACTATAGTAATACTGCATACGGGTGGGAGTTAGCGAGTCAGGTAAGTGTTAGTCAAAGAACCAAGGTATAGAAAATCGGTTAATACTAATCAGGTACAGTTACTTCATGTGTTGTTTAAATTTCGGTTTGTTACGACTGATCTAGTAGCTGTGGCTCTTAAGAAAGATCGGTCAACTATCTATGAACGTTTGTTTGTCTTAGAGAAACAAGGCTTCGTACATAAGATGCATGACAGCAAATATCGCTTACGCGGTAGACCAGCCACCTATTGTCTTGCCAGCAAGGGTGTTGCGTATCTGAGAGAGACTACAGAACTCGACCGAACAACACTACGAAATTTCTATAAAAACAAGCGGCATGTCTCTGAAAACGAACAGCTCGTAGATCGCTGTCTACTGGTATTTAGGCTATTCAATATCTTCAAAGCCCGAACCGGTGAGCGATTTCGTATCTACACTAAATATGAGATAGATAGAGACGACTACCCAAAGCCACTGCCTGACCTACAACTGGTAGCTAGGGAGCCTGACAAACCGGACTACTTACTTGATATGTTTCCAGCCGGTACTATGACCTGGCTACTCCGAAAGCGCCTCAGGCAGCATCAGGAATTTGCCGAGGATAGCGAGTACCAATATCCCGACGTGTTACTCGTAGCCGGAAATGTGCATACTGAGAAGCGGCTATTCAAGCTGGTCGAGAACGCCTTGCAAGACTTTGAGTTTCGGGTTACACAGCAAACTCTACTACTGGACAAAAACGATGGTAAGATCTGGATCGACCTTGATGAGTCGGACGAGGATACATGCTATCGAGTGGGGCTGTGGTAAGCAGAATTTCTTTTTTGCTCTCCATCCATAGATACATGGTATAATAAGCGCAAGCAAGTTCACCAAGGGCTATTTTACAAATAACATGACAAAAACAAAACAATACATCTTCTATATACTTCCATTCGCGGCCACCCTGCTGCTGTTCGGCGCATACACGTATACTCCCCCCAGAGTCCAGGCCGCCGACAATGACTTCAGCAACGGTATTACGGTAGATAGCACTGGCGATGGAGCAGATGCCAATACGAGTGATAGTATCTGTGATGATGGTTCTGGTAACTGTACCCTTAGAGCAGCTATAGAAGAATCCAACGATGAAGCTGGTACGCAGACCATACGGTTCAACATCACTGGTACAGCTGACTTTACAAATGGTGGACAGAATGGTTACACCATTCAGCCGCAGTCTGCATTACCAAACATTACAGATACTGTAGTTATTGATGGCTATACCCAGCCAGGATCCCAAGCTAACACTGCAGTAGCACCGAACCCGTTGAATGGGAGGCTGTTGATTGAGGTTGATGGGAGCGGTGCGGGAAATGTGAATGGGTTCACGGTAGACGGCGACAATTCAACGATTCGAGGATTAGTTATTAACAACTTCTCAGCTTCAAGCAAGAGCGGTATTGCAGTAGGAAGCGATAATCTGACTGTCCAAGGAAGCTATATCGGCACCGAACCAGACGGCATGACAGAAGCTGGCAACGATGGCGGTATTATGCAAGGCGCAGATAATAGTACGGGGGCACAAATTGGCGGGCTGGATCCAGAGGATCGGAACTTAATATCTGGCAATGACGGTACAGCTTCCTCTCCTAATACAGGTAGTGATAACTGGACATACCAGGGCAATTACATTGGTGTTGCTAGAGATGGTTTGACAGCAATAGCAAATGCACAGCCAGGTGGAAGTGGGGCACTTTCAATAGACAACTCAGATGGACATATTGTAGGTGGATCTCAGATAGGGGCTATTAATGTAATATCTGGAAATAACTCAATGGGTATTGCACCTCACAATACTGATGATTTATTGATAGAAGGCAACTATATTGGCGTTGGCTATAATGGCATCACAGACGTTGGGAATGGTAGTTCAGGCGTGAATCTATCAGGTGGTTGCGATGATGCACAGATCATAGATAATATCATTAGCAATAACAATGATATGGGAGTAAACATAAACGAAGCCTCGACTAATGCGCTGCTGCAAGATAATACTATTGCAGAAAATGGCAATGTAGCAATAGGTGTTGATGATTCGTCCAATGATACCATGATCCAGGGTAATCAAATATCAGGATCTGCAGTATCTGGCATATCTATCAGAAATAGCTCGAGAACTCAAGTTGGTGGCTCCAATATAGGAGAAGGCAATATAATTGGGGGCTTCATAAACAATATAATAGTTTTGCAAACAACTGGAGCTCTAGACAACACCATCCAGGGTAATACCATCTCTGAGAGCGGAAACGCAGGGATCACAATAATTGGTGCACAAGGAACCCTAGTTGGTGGTCCTAATCCAGGGGAAGGTAACGTAATCGAGAACTCAGACGGTGCTGGTATTGCGGTAGCTAGCTTAACAATAGCAGCAGTCCCACTAACTCTTACGACCCAGAGTACGACAATTCTCAATAACAGCATCATAAATACCTCGCCTGGCGCAATCAATAGCGGACTTGGTATTGATTTAGTTGAAATGACAGACACTTCTTTACCGCCAGATTTCTTCCCAGATTCTTTTAATGAAGAAGGGGCCACACTAAATGACACGGGCGACACTGATACCGGTCCTAATAACTACATCAACTTCCCAATGATTAATAGTGTTGAGCAGGATGGGCTTGACCTTAATCTAAACCTTGACCTTGATGCTTCGGATAGCCCTAGCAACCAGTATCGGGTAGAGATATTTGCTAATGACACTGCCGATCCTTCTGGTTATGGTGAAGGTCAAACCTTTTTAGGTTATACTAATCTCTCTCCTGGTTCTAACCAAGACGTTAGTATTACTCTGCCATCTGACACTAACCTAACTGGTAAAGTACTATCTGCTACTACTACTGCTATAGATAACACAACTGCTTCAGGCTTTGGTTCTACTAGTGAGTTTAGTTTGGTGAGTGATGTCAACGTCTTTGCCTTGCCACAGGGCAATGGAGATACGAACACAGAGGCTCAGAATAATGGTGCCCTTGCTAATACTGGGCAGGATGTACGTGTCATTGCTAGTGTTGGTATCTTTGTGATTACGTCTGGGCTGGCTACAGCACTAGTAAGACGTCGCTATGTGTATAGAAGCCTGCGGTAAGAAGACGACTGTATTATTTTTTTCTTAAGATTTTGTTAGTTATAGCTCTCGCATTCTTAGCTGCACAAGACTGATATCCGCTATACATGTCGTCAGGGTATACTCGGCTATTCCATCAATTGTAAATACTTGGAGAATGTTATATAATATATCCAATATGTCA
>CAYPDT010000013.1:0-4391 GCA_964409615.1 uncultured Candidatus Saccharibacteria bacterium
TCTTTTTTTACGGGCTTTCTTAGCCACGCTGACTCACACTCCGCATCCCCTTATTGTAACAGCTTAGAGGCCTAGGCTATCCGCCCTACTAACTAGACCGTCCCCACTTCCGCCAGACTAGTCCTAGTCCAGTACCAGCGGTTAGTAGTACTAGCGCACCCAATGCAATCACCCAGATGTTCTCTCCCGTACTCGCCAGGCTCGTAGTAGCCAGACCCACTGGGTCGACCACATGGCCGGGTGCTGGATCAAGATCGAGAATACCATTGTCGGTTAGATTATAGGTAAGCTTGAGCATACTGGTACCACTGTAGTCTTCACGAGTAATAGTGGCGCCTGAAATATCCGTGTAGGTCTGAGTCGATGGATTGTATTTGCGAGCTGTGTAATTGCTCGGCTTGCCTGGCAAGTTGTAATAGAGAGCGACCTGCGTGGTAGCGCCAGGATCAACGTCAAACTGGAAGGAGCTCAAGCCAGCTGGATAGAGATTGGGGCCATCCTTGGGGAGGTTTGCGTACTTCGTTTCAGAAAGGGAGCCGTTGGTAACCGTACCGCCACCAAGTGCCAGATAGGTGACGCTGGAATTTGTCGTATTGGGATAGAAGTAAGTCGTTGTAGCGCTGTCTCCACCACCGCCACCGTGCGGAACATCGGGGGTCGGGGTTGGTGACGGCGATGGGGTGGGCGTGGCACTACTACAGTTATTAGTGGAAACACTGGTGTCACAGAGGAAGAGAACTTGGTTTTGATTTGCCACCGGTGCTGCCAACCGACCAGCTCGACTCGGATCAGCACCGAGGCCAATGAGCATAGTGTTAGAGCTTGGGGTATTCCAGGTATCAAGCTGATTACCGTTCAGATCAAACTTTGCCACTCGCCCGCTTTGGCCGTCGATCATTTGCGTAACATAGATGTGACCCTGTGTATCGGCTGTCAATGTGAAATTCCAAACATCAAGCCCCTCATTAGTACTGGCCATACTCACCAAATCCCATGATTGGATGAAAGCCAAGCTCGAAGAATATTTATAGATCTTAGCCATGTCAACAGCCCAGACGTTGCCAGCTGAATCAACCGTCACAGCCATCGGTCCACCAGAGCCCTCTTGAGCAGAGATCCCTTGCTGTTGCACTTGAGACCCCGAGACTTCACCCGTCTTCGTAATATACGTACCACTACTGCTGAACTTCTGGATGCGGTTGTTAAAGGTATCGGCTACATAGACATTGCCGGCCAAATCATTGGTCACCCCGTAGGGTAGAGCTAACTGTCCATCACCCGAACCGCCACCGTATGGGCCAGAGCCACCAAAAGCCGTCACGTAGGTGCCACTGGCATTAAATTTCTGGATGCGATTGTTACCGGTATCAGCTACATAGAGATTGTCATTGCTATCAACTGATATGCCGAACGGATTATCAAACTCCCCGGGAGCAGTGCCATTGGCGGGCTTGCCATAGGAGCCGACGCTGGCACTCTGCCACCTATTGAGAAAGTTGCCGGAAGCGTCAAATTTCTGAACACGGTGATTTTCCGAATCCACAACATACACGTTACTCGACGAATCAAAGGCTGCCGAGACTGGACTATTAAACTCACCATTCCCATAGCCAGCTGCCCAACCGCCGTATGGAGTGATGCCAGCCGTACCAAGCCGCAAGACGAACTCGCCGGTATTGGTAAATTTCTGCGCCCGATCGTTATACATATCGGCCACATACACATTGTACGAGTCATCAACTGCTATCGCTGACGGACTACTCATCTCCCCATTTGCATCACCGTAGGAACTATAGGAGCTGCCCCACTGCGCCTGATAGACACCGCTCGAGTTAAATTTCTGGACCCGATTATTACCACCATCGGCCACGTAGATATTGCCGGAGCTATCAAGTGCTACGCCATAGGCACCGTAGAGCTCACCATTGCCATGCCCCGAAGTACCGAATTTGCTGACAAACGTACCAGAGGTATCAAATTTTTGAATACGATAATTGCCAGAGTCAGCGGCATACAGATTGCCGCTCGAGTCCAGGGCTAGGCCTTGCAAGCCACTAAACTGACCATCGCCCGAGCCGTTCGTGCCAAATTGCGCCTGATAGACACCGCTCGAGTTAAATTTCTGGACCCGGCTATTACCACCATCGGCCACGTAGATATTGCCGGAGCTATCAATAGCTATGCCCTTTGGACTATTTAACTGACCGTCGCCCGAGCCATTCGAGCCAAATTCACTCACATAAGTGCCAGAGCTGTTAAATTTCTGAACCCGATTATTATCCTTGTCGGTTACGTAGACATTCCCGGAGCTATCGGTAGCGACAGCAAGCGGAGCACTAAATTGAGCATTGCCATTCCCCCCAGAACCAAATTGTAATAGTAGCTTGCCAGCGCTATCAAATTTCTGGACTAGGTTACGATTACTATTAACCAGATAGAGATTACCCGCAGCGTCAACCGCCACACCAGTTGGCTGACTGACACTCGATGCGCCATCTGGTACACAGTGAATACAGCCGACCTTCTCTATCACACCGGCAGCCTTGACGTATGAAACTGCCATGAAGCTAACGGTTGCGAGCAGCACAATGACTAGGCTGGGAATCAGCCAACGACGCTTCCACCAAGCATCCGGGCCCGGCTGCTTTGTCCGGATTAATGGGGTATTAAGTGAGTCTCTGTAGATAGTGTCGTTAGTTAACTGGCCCATATACCATCTAGCTTAAGGGTTTTCGCTGCTGCAATCAACTGCAGGAGATCCGAGTCAACCTCCACATCATCACTGCACTCGAGAGCCCAACCGTGAATAATGTCAGCGCACCCAATGCAATCACCCAGATGTTCTCTCCCGTACTCGCCAGGCTCGTAGTAGCCAGACCCACTGGGTCGACCACATGGCCGGGTGCTGGATCAAGATCGAGAATACCATTGTCGGTTAGATTATAGGTAAGCTTGAGCATACTGGTACCACTGTAGTCTTCACGAGTAATAGTGGCGCCTGAAATATCCGTGTAGGTCTGAGTCGATGGATTGTATTTGCGAGCTGTGTAATTGCTCGGCTTGCCTGGCAAGTTGTAATAGAGAGCGACCTGCGTGGTAGCGCCAGGATCAACGTCAAACTGGAAGGAGCTCAAGCCAGCTGGATAGAGATTGGGGCCATCCTTGGGGAGGTTTGCGTACTTCGTTTCAGAAAGGGAGCCGTTGGTAACCGTACCGCCACCAAGTGCCAGATAGGTGACGCTGGAATTTGTCGTATTGGGATAGAAGTAAGTCGTTGTAGCGCTGTCTCCACCACCGCCACCGTGCGGAACATCGGGGGTCGGGGTTGGTGACGGCGATGGGGTGGGCGTGGCACTACTACAGTTATTAGTGGAAACACTGGTGTCACAGAGGAAGAGAACGCTATTTTCATTACTTCGCGATACGGCCAAACGACCGGGTTGGCTCGGATCGGCACTCACGCCACTAATATAAGTATAGTAATTCGTAGAATTCGGCGGCTCCCAAGTATCAAGCTGATCTGCAGCTAAACTGAACTTTGTCACGCGCATACCTTGATCGCCATATTGGGCTACATATACATGACCCTGCTTGTCAGCAGCGAGCGAAGAAGAGTTAGTATAGTAACTTTGACCAATGCTCCACGAATCAATGAGGCTAAGGCTCGAAGAATATTTATAGAGATTGTTTGAATCAAGTGTCCAAACATTACCATCTGAATCTACAGATACTGCCTCTGGCCCTCCACTATTTGAGAAAACTGCACCAGTCTTTGCTAGATATGTACCGTCGCTGGCAAACTTCTGGATACGGTTATTGCCGGTGTCAGCTACATAGACATTGCCCGCCAAGTCGTTTGTCACAGCTTGTGGATATTCAAATTGGCCATCAGCAGATCCATATGAATTACCAAGGGACATTACATAATCACCGTTAGCATTGAACTTTTGGATGCGGTTGTTTTGATAATCCGCCACGTAAAGATTATCGTTGGCGTCAACTGAAACTCCAGTCGGATTGTTAAACTCGCCGGTACCAGAGCCACTATAAGGCCTACCATAGGAGTCATATGAAGCGCTATGCCAGCCCCGAAGAAAACTACCAGAAGAGCTGAACTTTTGAACGCGGTTGCTACTCGACTCTACAACATAGATATTACCCGAAGAATCAAAAGCCGAGGCTTCTGGCTGAGAAAACTCCCCATTGGCATAACTATTTAACCAACCCCCATATGGACCGACGCCCGGCGTACCGAAGCGCAGCAGAAATCCACCAGTACTTGTAAATTTTTGGGCTCGATTGTTATTCGTGTCGGCTACATACACACTGCCGGAGTTATCGACGGCTAGAGCATATGGCGCATTCATCTCCCCGTCTGCATCACCGTAAGA
>CAYPDT010000014.1:0-4301 GCA_964409615.1 uncultured Candidatus Saccharibacteria bacterium
CAGTTGCATACGTCACCTGCCCCGCCGTGGGATAGGTGAACCCGGCGGTAGGCAGATTGGGATAACCCACCGGCCCGGTAGCGGGATCCACCTGCCCCGGCCCCAGGGTTGTTGCCCAGTTAATGTCATCATCCACAGATCTTAGCCCTAGCATCATTGCAGCCACCCCCCGGTATCCCGTGCCCCGCATCCACAGCCCCCGGCGCATCCCGCGCAACCCATCCCGCCATTGCAGCCTGCAACCCCACTCATGCCGTGTGCCAGTTTATACCGGTCGATCATCCCCAAATATTCATTGGCCCGGTAGCGTTTGAAATTGTAATTGGCGGGGGAATCGCTCACGTCAATGAGATTAGGCCGGGACACACTCCCACCGAATCTGGCAATGTATTGATCCCTTAGCGCATGCCAATCATCCACCGTCAAGGTGATATTAGGCAGTTTATTGGCCCAGGCCCATTCATAGCTCGCCCGGATCAATTGTTCATTGCCGGTGATGCCGGTTGTCATCTGCCATTGCTCGGCATCGGAAACCCCCTGGGGATTCGCCTTTACCACCGTGGCGGGCAGCACGGTAATGGTGGTTTGGTACCGCTCCCGATCCCGTTGCCATTTGGTGGTGTAGTTGGGGGACTCGGGGGTTAATAGCGGATCAATCCCCTGATCCCCGCCAGCCGTCCCCGCCCCAAAGAGTTTATCCTTGAGGAGGTAAGCCACTCCGGCCAGTAGCAAGATTGGGACTAGTGAATCTTTCATGGGTTAATACCACACTCCGGCATAGTCCAAAATCGTGGGATTGAAATTTCCAATTCCACTCAAACCCGACAACCCGGCACCGGCCAGCCGCGCCCGGTATTGGGAAGCCGTAATCTGCTGGCCCCGGTCATTCCCGGCAATAATCGCATCCATGGAACTGGAATCAATGGCCGGTAGCCCCGTCAATGCCCGGAAGTAATTCCATTGGTCCACGTCATACACCACCCCAGCCGCATCCAATACGCCGATGGCGGCGGAATCCCCGGCGGCCCCTTTGGCCGTCACATACTCCCGCCCACTGCCATATTGAGTCCCCGCGATCACCCCCGGCGTTACCCCGGCGTCGTTGTTATACAGTTGCGCCATGAGCATGGGGATGGTGGTTTGGGTGGTGGTGGTATTCCCGCCCCCGCCCCCGGTGGTGGTGTTGGTATTGGCCGGGGTGGAGCTACCCCCCACTGTTCCCGTAGCCGGATTAGTTCCCGCCGGGACAGTCCCACCCGCTGGGCCGGTGCCGGTAGCCCCGGTGTTGGATGGTGGTTCCTGTGACATTTGATAATACCGGTAAAGCAAATACCCGCCCCCGGCGATAAGTGCAAGTTTCAACGGGTTCATATTACGCCCACCCTCCCATTCCCACGCCCATAAGGCCGGACAGCCCACTACGGGATTGAATCGCTGGCCAATATTGGTCCCAGAAGATATTAGGATCTTGCACCAGGGTTAAATACTCTTCCTGGTTCAACGGGGTGTCCCATGCGCCCCGTGCCTCAGCCGGTTGCACCACACTTAGCCCCTGTCCATATCGGAAGGAATTCCACCATTGAATTGGCAGGCGGAAATTCAAATCGCCAATGATGACTCGCCCTGCCGATCCTTGCCGCAATACCGTGATGTAATCCCCGCCATAGGAGTTCATCTCCCGCATTAAATAGGGGTAGTTGTTGGGATTGGGCAATTGCCCCTGGAATGCCCCAATACTCACCACGGCGGCATCGGTGGTATTGACGGTGGGGACATTCACCGGGGTGGTGTAAACCGGGGGTACAAATTGCGCGGGCTGGGCCGGTTGGGTGATGGTGCCAGGATTAAGGTTGGTGCTGGTGGTGGCCCCTGCCGGGATCACAACAATGGAGCCGCCTGGGGTGACAACCGCCGTTTGCCCAGTGGTGCCCGCCTCAGTAGGGATATTGGCCACTACGGTATTGGTGGGCAGGGGGGTTCCGGCTGTATTCACAACCGGGGTTACAACGGACTGGCCGGTTAAAATGGCCGATGTATTGGGCTGGCTGGTGCCGGTAGCCGCTGCCGTGGTGGCCGCCTGGGTGGCGGTGGATGCCGTGTTGGTGTTAACGGGCAAATCCACCCCGCCGGTTTGAATGGGGGTTTCCCCGCCCATCATCCCGGACAGTTTATCCTTAAACAGGTAATAGCCCAATCCGGCGGCCGCCAGCAACATTATTGCGTTATTCATTCCCTATCTCCTCCCCATTCCTGAAACTACCGCCAGCAACAACAACCCGCCCCCGGCCATAATCATGGTTTTGGAATCCAACTCAAACCCCATGATTGAGGTTTTGGGGTCTTTGGGCTGGGTGTTGCCGGTACCAGTTCCGGTGCCGGTGCCCCCTGCCCCGCCTGCTGCCGTATTCGTCGGATAATTCCCCTGTGGCCCTGGAATCCCATTTGGCCCCACCTGGGCCGGGACGTAATCCACGGGCGAAACCTGCCCCACTACCGACCCGGTGTAGGCGGATACCCTGGGCTGTGGCGGTACGGAATTTGATTGCACTTGTAGTGCGCCATACTGGGCCACTGGCCCAAACCCTGGGGCGTAGGCAAACGACCCATCCCGGTATTGGAATACGATGGGGGGACGGGCAACCGAGCCGCTGGGCATGGTGGAGCCGACCCATAAAAGATCGGTGCCGGGGTAATTGGCTTGGTAGAAATCATATCGTTTTTTTAATCTGGCCATGGCCGATACAACATCCGGGTGGGAGGCGATTTCCGGCCCAAAGTAATTGGCCAGGGTCGGGGCGAATCCCATTACCGATGGGCTTACCATGAAATCCGAAACAATCAAATCATCCAGCCGCCGCACGGTTTCGGCCAATCTCGCCGCCACCATATCCGCATTTTGCTGCTCAATGGTTAAATCGCCCAGGCTGGTGCCTGCTAATGTCGCATGATCCGGGCTAAACCCCTTGGCCACCAAATCCGCCATGGTCGGCGGGTACACATTCCACGCCACCACATCACCCACGCCGGAAAACCCGCCCCGGCCACTGGGGATCGGCCCCGCGGGGTCACTAGTGGTTGCCGTGATGGAGGGGAATAACCGGTCAAACGCCGCCGGGTAATCGGTTCCGAATTTATACACGCCGGTAATCATGGGTTAGTTGTGGCTCCTCATACAAACATGCTCGGATTGGTGGCGGCGATTTCTCCGGGGGCTGGGATCCAATTCACGTAATCCGGGATAGGGGCATTGGGCTCCCCCACGGCAATCTGATTATTGGCCGGGGTGCCAACTGCCGGGGCACCTGGGGTGAGTAACACGGCGGCTTTCAACTTATCCCACCAGAAGTAGGCGGCTACGGCCAGGGCAGCAATGATGATGTATTGAGTTTTCATTGGATCACGTTGGACGGGTAGGCATACTGCGTGTAACCCGTACCACCTTCCGGGTATTTCGCCTGGGAAATTGACTGCTCCACTTCAAAGAAATTGTTAATGGCGTTTTGGTTTTTGCCGCTTTCCCAATACTTATAACCCACATATGCCACCACCGCGCCAATCACCCACGGCATTATATCTTTCAATTTCCACCTCCCACCAGCAACGCCAATCCCAATAGCACCCCACCGGCCACCAGTAACCCACCCGTCCCCAGCCCCAGCCCACTTACCGCCCCGTCCACTACCTGATTGAAATTATCAATTCCAGCTTGGATTTCCGGGCTAATCACCGGATCCGGGTTGGGGGTATCGTTTAGGATAGGGTCAAGGTAGTAGGAATACCAATCCCATTTGCCGCCCCGGCTGCGTTCATTGGTGCATCGTTGGC
The DNA here is from genome assembly GCA_964409615.1 of uncultured Candidatus Saccharibacteria bacterium. GTDB lineage: Bacteria > Patescibacteriota > Saccharimonadia > Saccharimonadales > AWTP1-31 > AWTP1-31. The sequence goes on from CAYPDT010000014.1 coordinate 3,826, forward strand.
CGGGATCCCCCATTTCCGGGATGTTGCAGTGTTCCACCACAAACTGCCAGCCAGCATGGAAATTGTTAATGGCTTGCTGCTGGGCCGTGACGGTGCGGGGGCCGGTGAGGTAGCCATCACGGTTTTGCTTCAATAACGGCTCCACCTTGTCAACGATTTCAGTGGTGGCCACCTTTTGCTTAGGCCCCTTGCGTGCGAATAACGCCATAAGCCCAATGGTCACCCCGGCCACAATGGCCCCGACAACGGGAATAGCCGCTGCGCCCCAGATTGCCGCCGTGATGGAGGCGGAACCACCCGCCGTCAACACCCCGCCGATAATCCCAGGGGTGGATACCAGGATGGATTGCAATCCCTGGGACATATCGCCCATGCCAATACGCCCCATGCCGTAGTCCACGCCACTTAACCCCATACTGCCGGAGCTAATGTGGCGGATGATGTTGGAGGGGGGGTACCACAGCGGTGCCGGGTAC
>CAYPDT010000015.1:0-4272 GCA_964409615.1 uncultured Candidatus Saccharibacteria bacterium
ATTTTGTAGGAAGAACCGATTTGGGTTACGCCTGCGAAAATCACGAATACTCCACTGACCAAGGAAGGACGTGGCTCCCGTGCGGCGTGGAGGTGGAGTCGTGAGCAACTCATTCGACGGCTGGATCCCGCTATCCCGGCAGCTCCCTCCCAACAAGGAGCTGGTGGAGACGAAGATCGACGATGCTCTCTCGGGCTGTCGCAATCATCAGACGCTCCGCCTCCACAACGGGCTCTGGTGGCACCCGGACATGAGCATGTACGTGTACTACACCCCCACCCACTGGAGATACCCGCGATGACACCACGACAGATCTACGAGATGCCGGCAGAGAGGGTGGATGCCGACCTGTCCCATCTCTTCGGCTGCTACTACAACCACCTGCCAGAAGCCGGGGAGGCGTGCGACATCAAAGCCTGGATTTACGGCATCAAGCAGGAGCGAGTCTCCATCCGATTCATCAAGGACTTCTGCTTCGATGGGCGCCGAGTCTGGCAGCTCGCTGTCGTAGTGTTCGATGGGCAACCCGTCATGATCACCCAGAACGCTGGCCGTGAAGGCGATGACCATGCTGTCCGGTTCATCACGGATCTTGAAGGCATGATGCGGATGGTTGCCTTCATCGTCTCACTCAAGCCGCCTGAGCGCATCGAAGAAGAAGCTGAGCTTGCTGGCTTGGACGAAGACATCCCGAGCCTAACCCGGTTCTACGGGCAACGTTTGGATGACCCGTTCCATCACCACACCCACTAAGCCATGACCAACCTCATCACCCTCTCCCTCCTCCTTGCCATGGCCCAAGTGGAGTCTGCTGGCAGGCCCTCCGCAATCGGGGATGGGGGCCGTGCTCGTGGGGCGCTCCAGATCCATCGCTGTGTGGTGGCGGACGTGAACCGCCTCCACTCCACCCGATTCACCCACAAGGACGCCCACGACCCCGCCAAGGCCCGGCAGATGGCCTTCCTGTACCTCTCCCACTACTGCTCCGAGAGGAGGCTGGGGAGGAAGCCAACCCAGGAGGACGTGGCCAGGGTGTGGGTGGGTGGGCCGGATGGGTGGAGGGAGGCGGGGACGATTAGCTACTGGAACAAGGTGAAGAAGGAGATGCGATGAAGAATAACATCACGACAGACATGGTGATTGGGGCGCTCAACGGGATCTCGACTGACTTGGCCAAGACAATGCCGTCCGTGAGCTTGAGTGCGGCGGTTGGCGCTGAAGTCATCGTGGAGCTTTCCAGGAGGCATGTCAGGACGCTGGCTGAACTCCGAACCATGAGGGATTTCAGTGCAGAGAATCCAAATGACCGAAGGCGCAGGATTGTGCGGCTCATTGAGGAGTTGGAGGAGGGTTTCTGATGAACAACCCCACAACCTGCCCCGTGTGCGCCAACGGGTCCATCTTCTGCCGCAATGGGGCAGTGGTGAAGTGCCCCAAGTGCCGCGGCACTGGCGTCATCTACCCCACCCGCACCATCGCCACGGAAGGGCTGGCCATCGCAGGCATTGTGATCGGCGTCGCCTTCATCCTCCTCTTCATCGCCTTCTCATGAGCAAGTTCATCACCCTCCCCTGCGGTTGCTGCATCGAGACCATTGGAGAGAAGGACGGCATCCACCGCTCCCTCTGCCAGCTCCACGGGTCAGCAAAGGACATGCAGGACCTGCTTCGATCCATGGACCGCGCCAAGGCCCCGGCCCCCGCAGGCTGGAGCCTAAACCTCACCAAGTTCCTTCCCGCCATCAACAACCTCATCACTCCGAAGCCATGAGCCGATACGCAAAGCTGGCCCCTGACGCCATCATCCAGACCTCCGCCCCGTTCAAGGAGCTAGCCCGACGATTCCACGAGGCCAAGTCCCCTGAGTGGCGGAAGTCCACCGCGGACATGTGGACACGCATCCAACCCTTCCTGGACTGGGTTGGCGACCGGGAGATCGTCACCCCCGACGTTGCTGAGGAGTGGGTCAAGTACACCACGGCCATCGGGAGGAATGACTCCAAGGTCTGGTACCTCATCGGCTGCGTCCACATCTTCGCCAAGCGCAACGGGTGGATCAGCGGCAATCCCCTGGCGTGGTGGAAGAGGCCTCCGTCGAAGAAGATGGAGCAGCGGGTGGCCATCACCTACGAGCACTGGAAGCGCATCGCCGACCACCTGCACAAGTCCTGGTGGGTGGGGTACATCCCGTGGGTGGGGTGCTACGAGACGGCCATGGACTACGTGGATGTGGCCACCCTGAAGTGGGAGCACATCGACACGGAGACCATGACCATCACCCGGCCCCGCTTCAAGATGGCCTCCCGCTACCCGCACAAGACCTACACCACCCAGCTCGATCCCTCCGGCCAGTTCTACAAGATGGTGGCCTGTCGATTGAAGTGGGTGAACGGGCTGCGGAACGAGGGGTCTCTGAAGAAGGAGAAGTTCAAGGCCTACGGGGTGTACGTGTGGCCTGAGATGCTGAAGAAGGATGGGACTCACAAGGCTCAGCCGCAAATGGCCCGCATCATTCCGGCAGAGCTGAAGCCGGTCCCGTACCACACCCTGAGATTCACCCGGATCACAGAGATGCTGCGGGCTGGCATCCCGGCTCATGTCGTGATGAAGATCTCAGGCCACACGACGCCGGAGATGCTGTATCACTACGTTGGAGTTTCTCCTAGCGAAGCTGGTAGCGCCGTCGTACAGTCCAACGCCTTCTCAAGAGCACAATGCGAAAGCAACCTTCAGTCGCCATCGTCATCGGGAGCTACAAAGCCCCTGATTTCATCCGTCTCAACATCAAAGCCTGCCGCCGAGTCTTTGGCGACGATTGTCCAATCCTCATCTCCGACGACCACTCGGGATCCTCAGGCGAAATTGAAGGCATTTCTGACGAAGAGGGCTGCCACTTTGCAGGAAGCAGCCAAAGACGCAGCCACTGCTCCGGTGACTGGCAGGCTTTCATCAACGGAGCTGTCTTCGGACGACAAACCGGGGCGGAGATCTGCCTGAAGCTGAGCCAGCGGTTCGTCCCTGTGGACAGCCGCTTCCGTGACCTGATCCTGGAGCCATTCACTGACCCAAACGTGGCCATCACCTACGCCCCACAGATGAACAAGAAGCATCTGGCTCGCCCCGGGATCGGGCTCTACTCCCAGTTCAAGATGCTCACGGATTGCCTCGCGTGGAGGACCAGTGATATCGACCCAGACATGCTGCTGCGGGTGTACGTGGAGCGCCAGAAGACGGGCCACAAGCTCTCTGCTGTGCCGGAGTGCGCGTGGGCGCAGATCGTGGACGAGCAGTTCAACGGGCGAGCAGTGGGGGTGGAGAAGCTGTCGAACCCGGACCTGTACGAGGGGAAGTGCTACCTGCGGAAAGCATCGGCCACACAGGGGGAGTACGTCCGGCTGGCGCAGGAGCTGGGGATCGACGGAGGCAACTTTGACCTGCGGGAGTGGAATGCCCAGGAGGGTGTGAACTACCTCGTCAGGCCGGTGGTAGTGAATGAACTGAAGACATCATGAACAGTGAACCATTCGAGTACGTGCGCACTCACTATGGAGTGCCAGCCGAGTACGGCAGGAGGGTCGTCGTGAACGGCAAGCCCGGCATCATCGTGAAGGACCTTGGCCACCACATCGGGGTGGTGTTCGACAAGGACAAGCCAACGAGGATCTCTCCGGCCCATCCAGCGTGGCAGGTGGAGTATGGGGAGATGGGGGTGGTGCGGAAGGCGAGCAAGGGGGCGGAGAGGTATCGGCGGTTCTTGGACTTCGACGGCGGCATGAAGTTCATCGAGTTCTGCAAGATGGAGTCTCTCCAGATGAAGCGAGGTGTGCTGTGAGTGTCGAGATGAAGCTGGGGAGGTGGGAGGATAGGGACGGGGGTGTGCATAAAATCAACACTCACAACCCGACAAGCACATACCCGTGGGGATCAGAAGAATCTGAGACAGAATGGGGTAATGATGGATTTTGGATCGCCTCGGATTTGGAGACGGAATACGACCTCGTCCGCTACCTCGGCCCCATCGAACTTTCCCCAACCCCCGCGTGTGCGGAGGCTGGGCCTGCGGGTGATCCTCAAACCGTTTCGACAGAGGACCCGCAGGAATCCCTTCGTAGGATGAGGGCGCAGTGGAATGCACTGTGCCGCGAGGAGGCTGCCTATGGGGAGGCGCTGCTTGGGGTGCAGAAGGCCAAGGGCAACCTGGAGGAGGCCATCAAGGTGATGGAGAAGGAGGTGGAGGGGTGAAAAATCCATCACTGCTATCCCGGAAGAAACG
>CAYPDT010000016.1:0-3060 GCA_964409615.1 uncultured Candidatus Saccharibacteria bacterium
GCACATTGGCCTCCAGCGGGGTCTGCGGGTTGGCCTGGGCAATCTGCTGGTCCAGTGACTGGATGGCCACTGTGGCTGCCTGCTGTACCTCTGCCTGCCGGTTGAACCACTCAGGCGGAGGGGTCAGCGGGTTCTGGTCTGGAGGAGGCGTGAGGGAGAGGTCGGGGGCGATGCGGTCCTGGAGACCCTGCTGCACCCGCTGTCCAACCTGACGGGCGCCAGCAGCACCTCCACCGGCCAGCCCGCCGAGGAATGCCCCGGCAGCCATGGACTCGCCGACGCCCTGCATCAGCTCCCGGTTCGGATCCACCCCGACGCCACGGGCGGCCAAGTTTGACCCCACCTGCTCCAGCCCCTCCTGGACAGCCTCGCTGCCGGCGCCCCTAAGGAGAGCCCTGCCAGCCCCACCACCCGCCAGTCTGGCGTACTTGGCGATGTTGGCGGCTGGACCGAGGATGGCCTCCGTGACGGCCCCGATGGGAGCGTTGACCATGGCCGCGGTTTGGGCGAGGTCCGGGCGGCCGGCAGCAATGGCCTCCTCGGCGGCAGACTGACCAGCAGCCCCGCCGTACTGGAGGGCAGCGAGTACAGGCCCGCCAGCCATGGAGGAGGCGATCGTGGGCACCATGCCGCCAGCGGAGCCGGGGATGGTGGAGGTGAGGAACTCCTCCCTGTAGGCAGGGTTGGGTTGGAAGGCTTCGCGGGATCCCTCGGTGATCTGGACGCCAGCTTGGTAGAGTGGGTCATCCTGACGCTCCATCTCCCGCTGGGTTGGGGACAGCGGCTCCCGCCTGGCGATCTCTGCAATCCCAGTTTCAGCCAACGACTCAGACTCCCTGCCTGCCGTCAGATATGGGCCGACCGCGTCCAGTAGCCGGGACATGAACGAGGTGGATTGGCCAACCGACTCACCACCGCCTCGCATGAAGGACTGGCCAGCAGAGGCAAGGCGCCCACGGTTGGACGCCTCTTCGCTTACAAAGTCAGGGACGGGTTCAATGGCGATCTCCTGCTGTCGGCGGGCGATCAGGTTGGAGCGGATCCGCTCACCCTGACTGCGGAGGGTGGCCACCACTTCCTGTTCCGGCATGTCGCCGAAATCAACAAGTCCCAGCTCTGTGCCGAAATCAACCTGGATGCCCACTGGTTACCTTGCGTAGAGGAGTTCGAGGAAGGACGGGTCTGGCTGAGGGTAGGTGGGGCCGGCGCCTTCCCGGACAGAGTTGTACGGGATGATGCGGGGGACTGCGTTGGTTGCCTGCGGGGCGGGCTGCGGAGCCGCCATAGGGCGACCCATGGACGGGAGCTGGAAGAGAGCGTTCGTGCGTGGGAGGAATGCGCCGTTCTCGATGCGCACCCGGGCCAGCTCTTCGGCTGAGAGGTCCTTGATCATCTTCTCCGGAGCAGTGTCCCGGAAGAAGCCCTTGCGCTTGGCGTTCAGTGACTGGGCAGTGGCCTCTGCGAGGGCATTGCTGGCGAGGATGTCCTGGTTCTGCGCAATCATCTCGTTGGTGACCCGGGCGTCCACCTTGGGCATGCCGAACTGCTGCTCAGCGATCTTCACCTGAGCGTCCCGGTTCAGCTCAGCCTGCTTGATGAGGGCGGCGATCTTGTCCTTCTCCAACTGGTTCGTCGCGATGCCCTGGCGCTCTAGTGCGGTGATGCGATCCCGCTCCGTCATCAACTGGGCCAGGGCTTGCTCATTCCTTTGGATGGAGGAGAGGAGATCGTTGGCGTTGCGCTGACGGCCGAGGGCAGCGTTGGCGTCCGTTGAGTAGCGGTTGGTGGCGTCAGCAAGCTGGGCCATGGCCATCCGGTTCTCCCGGTCCGCGGCACCCATGCGCTCCTGTGAGGCCTGTCCGCTGCGGGCAGCAGCCACCTGAGCCAACCCCTGAAGGAAGGCTTGGTTGCCAGAGCGGGCGGCGATGGCGTTGCGCTCCTGATCTGCGGCGGCCACGTTCAGTGCTGCGAGATCCCCAGAGTAGAGTGGTCGATAGGCCATAGGTCAGAGTCCTGGGCGGTACTGGTAGCCAATGCCACCGTTGAGGTAGCCTCCAGTAGCGGGGAACTGCTGCTGCCCGCCGTAGGAAGAAAGGGTTCCACCGGAAGGCTGGGAGTAACCAAACCCGCCACCGTAGTAGCCCCCGGAGCTGCCAAAGTCCACAGGCGGCGAGTAGGTGGGAGTGAACGTGGGAGCAGCTTGCTTTGGCGGAGACTTGGGGCCGCCTCCACCTCCACCCATCATCCCTCCCATCCCGCCCCCGCTGTACATGGACAGCACCCCCATGGCGGTGTCGAGGATGGTCCCTTCCGCTTCCCCAAGACCCTCGGCAAACCGGCCCACGAAGTCCTTCTCCTGGCGGAAGCCAGCCGTGTTGCCCTTGGCTGCCTGGCCCAAGAGCCCAAGGTTCTGCGCCTCCTCCATAGAGAGCTGGGAGCGGGCGAGGGCTGGGTTGAGGTAGTAGTTGGCTGCCGCGCCCTGGGCATTCTGCCGCTGGGAGATCAGGTTCGCGGCGTTGGACATGTTGGCGATTCCCTGCCCGGAGAGGATCTGCGTGTCGCGGCCGATGTTCCCGAGGACGCTTGCGTAAGCTGGGGCTAGGTTGCCGCTCAGCCGGTCGATCATCGCGTTCTGCGTGTAGGAGGACTGGCGACCTCCGTAGCCGAGGCGGGCTGCATTCAGGTTCTGGGAGGCGCGGCCCTGGTTGGCGAGGTTTCGGCTCACCCGATCAAGCACGCCGGTCTGGTAGTCGCCGATGCCGCGGTAGGCAGCCATCGGGTCGTAGTTGCCAGCTCGGGCAATGAGGGCGCCAAGGGTGGCGTTATCCTGCCCGAGGAGGCCTTCAACACGGCCGGCAGCCTGCTGGGATGCGGTGGCGTACCGGGCGAGGTCGGCATCGCTCAGGGCGCGGTTGGACTGGGCGGCCGAGGCGGCGCCAGTGATGGCTTTTCCAACCTCATCTGAGTATTGCTGCTGGATCGTCTTGGTCTTACCGAAGGCGCCCAGGATTGGACCTACAATGGCCAAAGGAAACCTCCTTGTTGACAAGCCATGCTTGC
>CAYPDT010000017.1:0-2431 GCA_964409615.1 uncultured Candidatus Saccharibacteria bacterium
TATTCATATCTTCCACTACTTGTTCTGGTGTTAATGAATAGTTATATACAGTTATGTTATCAGCTTTTCCATTTAGATAATAGTTATTGTTTGAACCTCCTATGATAAAGTCTCCAGATGGAGCAGTTGCACCACCCTGTGAATATGCAACTCTATTTACATAAGTACCATCAATATATACTGAAATATATGTACCATCATATACTCCTACAATGTGGTACCAAGTATTTATTGAAATGACACTTGTCTTACAAACTTCATTATTTCCAACACCAGCTCTTCCAACTACTGCACATAATTTACCTGTTGTGTCACCATCAAGCATAATTGAATATTGAAATGCACCATAAGTAGAGTCGGATCCAGTTTGTATTGCTATGAATTGATATTGCCCGGAAGAAGGTACACTAGGAACATTTACCCAGCCACTAATACTAAAGCTATCTGTATAATTAAAATGAAGGCCACTTTGAGAACCAACATTTACATAATCATTTCCATCAAAGGATAATCCGTTCCCATATTTTCCTGTGGTCCATGTTGGAGTATTTCCACTAGTACCTAGTGTACCTGTGAATCCATTTGCACAGTTATCTGCTGTAGTACCTCCTGTACCTTCTTCAAAATTCCAGTATCCAACAGGACTATTTACAGAAGGACAATTATCAAATTTCAGATTATAGAATGAAGAAGATCCTGACAAAGTTCCAGCTAAAGTATTACTTGTATGAACTCCATTAAATATTGTGGTTCCAGAGTTATGGGTAAAAGTTCCTGAATTAGAATAGTTACCACCAATAACAAGATTACCACTTGTTGAAGTAACATTTCCTAAGGTAATAGTCATATCATTATTTATTTCTACAGTTGGATTACTTGTAAAACTCCATGCTCCACCTGACCCATTAAATGTAAGGTTATAGAACTTACCTGTGGTACCTGATAAAGTACCAGCTAAAGTATTCCCACTATCAGTAGCATTCATGATAACTGTACCTAAGTTATTCTTAAAACTTCCTGAGTTAGAATAATTTCCTGTAATTGTAAGATTTCCTGAAGTAGAAGTTAAAGTTCCATTTGTAATAGTAAGATCATTATTTACTTCTACAGCAGGATTAGAAGTAAAACTCCAAGCTCCTCCAGATCCATTAAATGTAAGGTTATAAAACTTTGATGAACCGCTAAGTGTTCCAGCTAAGGTATTTCCAGTATCTATAGCATTCATAATTACAGTTCCTGAGTTATGTGTGAATGTACCTGCATTAGAGTAATTTCCTGTTACTGTTAGATTTCCTGATGTAGATGTAACAGTACCATTTGTTATTGTAAGATTATTATTTACTTCAACAGCAGGATTAGAAGTGAAACTCCAACCTCCTAAAACTCCGTTGAATGTAAGATTATAGAATTTAGATGACCCACTTAAGGTTCCAGCTAATGTGTTTCCAGAATCAGTTGCATTAAATATTACTGTTCCACTATTATTAGTAAAAGTTCCAGAGTTAGTAAAGTTTCCAGTGACTGTTAAGCCAGAAGCATGTGATGTTGAGGTAAGTGTTCCATTAGTAATTGTAAGATCATTGGCAACTTCAACTGCAGGGTTGGAAGTGAAACTCCAATCACCACTAACTCCATTAAATGTAAGGTTATAGAATTTAGAAGTGCCACTTAAAGTACCAGCTAAAGTATTTCCGGCATCAGTAGCATTCATAAGTACAGTACCAGATCCATTGGTAAAAGTACCTGAGTTAGAATAATTTCCAGTTACTGTTAAGGTACTGCTTGTAGAAGTGACAGTTCCTTGTGTAATAGTAAAGTTATTAGCAACTTCAACTGCGGGGTTAGAAGTAAAACTCCATGCCCCACCACTACCATTAAATGTTAGGTTATAAAACTTTCCAGTAGCTCCGCTTAAGGTTCCAGCGATAGTATTACCAGAATCAGCAGCAGTAAACATTACAGTTCCAGAGTTATGAGTAAATGTTCCTGAATTAGAATAGTTATTCCCAATTTGTAATCCTGAAGCATTAGAAGTAGAGGTTAGAGTTCCAGTAGTTATTGTTAAATTATTTAAAACTTTCACAGCAGGATTAGAAGTAAAACTCCAAGCTCCACCTGAACCATCAAAAGTAAGGTTATATAATTGAGCATCAGGTCCTGTGAATGTTCCAGAAAGAGTCTTAGTAGTAGTAGCATTCATTAAAATTGTTCCATTATTATTATAGAATCCTCCATTCATTGTATAGTTTCCTGTTATTGTTAGAGTATTACTCGTTGAAATAACATCTCCAAGTGTAATAGTAAAATCATTAGCAACTTCAACAGCAGGATTAGATGTAAAACTCCAAGCTCCACCTGAACCATTAAATGTAATATTGTAAAACTTTCCAGTAGCACCACTTAAAGTACCTGCTAAAGTTTCTGATGTGGT
>CAYPDT010000018.1:0-2249 GCA_964409615.1 uncultured Candidatus Saccharibacteria bacterium
AGCGTGTTGTTTAATTCGATGGTAAGCGAAGAACCTTACCCAGGTTTGACATCCTCTTAATCTTTCCGAAAGGAGAGAGTGCCTTCGGGCCGGAGTGACAGGTGCTGCATGGCCGTCGTCAGCTCGTGTCGTGAGATGTTTGGTTAAGTCCATCAACGAGCGCAACCCTTGTGGCTAGTTGAATTTTTCTAGTCAGACTGCCCTGGTAACAGGGAGGAAGGGGGGGATGATGTCAGGTCAGTATTACCCTTACGTCTGGGGCTACAAACACGCTACAATGGCCGGTACAAAGGGCTGCCAAGTCGCGAGACGGAGCAAATCCCATCAAAGCCGGTCTCAGTTCGGATTGCAGGCTGAAACTCGCCTGCATGAAGCTGGAATCGCTAGTAACGGTAGGTCAGCACACTACCGTGAATACGTTCCCGGGTCTTGTACACACCGCCCGTCAAACCATGAAAGTCACCAATACCTGACGTCCTAGCTTGTCTAGGCCTAAGGTAGGGGTGATGATTGGGGTTAAGTCGTAACAAGGTATCCGTACCGGAAGGTGCGGATGGATTACCTCCTTTCTAGGGAGAAAACTAGCATACATACGAAGCAATTCTGTGTAGAGCTAGGTCGATCTTGGTACATTGTGACATCAGTACTGACAATGTACTTATCCTTCAGAGCTTCGGCCGAGAAGGACAAGATATCAGATCTGAAATACGAACTTGACGTTTGATTTGCACAATTCAGTTTTTAAGAAAGAGCCTCCCTAGTGGGGGCTCTTTTATTTGAAGTATAGTTTAAACTTCCTCATTATCTATAAACCTAAAACCAGGCATACTCGTGTGGGTAGCGTGAATTGATAACATCTCGTTCTCTAGTGCAAGCCATCTTTGGTAAGGCTCTGAATCTTCATCTTCTTCCAGTTTTGAGCGCCATGCCCTATAGGCGGCAACTAGGTCTTGCGTGTAAGGACGTACCCCTAAGTTTACTCTAACCGTTGCATCTCCATTAATATCAGAGACCTTTAGTAGATGTGGTCCACGTTTTGTAAAGTAGAATCTATCAGCGAGAGTATCTTTGACTCGAGATCTTGCCAGATCAGTGCTCATATCGTGCAGTAGATTACATCTTATCGCAAAGGCGTCTTGACCACTGAGATATACAACAGAATCACGATTTACCCAGTAAGACTCTGGCATATTTGCTTCGAACCATCTTGAGTAGTGATATTCATTTGGGAATTCAAATTTTCCACAGATATCCGGGATATTAACTGCCAAGTATAGAGCACCCCAATAGTTCTCGTTCTGTAACGAAAGCTCAATTGCTTTGATTAACTCATCCATAACATCCATTATGCACGATAACATCAATTGTGATGAGGGACAGCGCACATCTGCGGCCGTTCTCGGAGTAAACTCCTGCGAGCGGCCTGGATGACCGAACCTCCGACCACGCCCAGCTTCGCTGTGCTAGTCGGAGAACCGGGGACTGGATCGACCAATTAAAAAAGCCACCCGTCGGGTGGTTTCCTTAATTGGTGGGCGATGAGGGACTCGAACCTCCGACCTCGTCATTATCAGTGACGCGCTCTAACCAGCTGAGCTAATCGCCCGGTAATTCGTGGTGGAGCAACAGGGACTCGAACCCTGGACCCCCGCCTTGCAAAGGCGGTGCTCTAGCCAACTGAGCTATTGCCCCACGATAGACGAAATTACTCCGGTTATTCTACAGAAAAAGTTAGAAAATAACAAGTCCCCTCATGAGAAACCACGAAAAGGCACAGAGAGGACGGGCACCTAAGTTTATTCAAGGAGATAAAACGTAGCAAATTTTGCATCATAAGGGGCTTGACCGCCTCTGTTATTGCTGATAAACTGTCTTGGTATCTTTGAGTTTAGATACGTGACCAATCAGGTTGAGGCGATACGGCCCCTGTAAATCCTGAAGTCATCAATGTAAACTCAAAGAATTTTGTCAGTAATTCATACTGTAGATGGATTCTGAGAGTTTGTAACTTAACAATTTAGCAAAGAAATAAGTAAATAAGACAAACGGCATTAGTTGTTGGCTTTGTTCGCCATTATGTGAAGGCGAATGATATATACCAATAACTAGTCAATTGTCGATGCATTAGAGTAGTCCTTCGGGACTGCTCGAGAGTAAAAAGTTACTCAAGCGCACATAATGGATGCCTTGACGTAAGATACCGATGAAGGACGTAAGAAGCTGCGATAAGCTTCGGGGAGCTGCTAACT
>CAYPDT010000019.1:0-2061 GCA_964409615.1 uncultured Candidatus Saccharibacteria bacterium
GCGGAATTCTCGAGGACGCCGACGGACTTCGCGAGGCATGCCAACTGCTCTTCGGCGAAGACGCCGACCGACGCTTCGTCGAGTACTTCGCCGCCGACCCGCTCGCGCAAGCGGCGGGTGACCCGAACGCTGCTGCCTAGCAATCCAACCGTTCCACAGAGAATCAGTCGGGCGGACCCCTTTCGGCGGTCCGCCCGACTGATTCTCTGCTAGCTCGCAGACATCTTGTCTACTTGTTCAAGTCCGGGTCGGCCTTGACGCCGTACTTGTAGAAGACGTTCGCTGTTCCGGACTCAGTGCCCTGGAACTGCTTGACGAACAGCCCTGGCCCAATGTGTTCGTGGTGATCAGCCCCGGAAGGATCAACGTAGCTGTTCCAGGTGTAAGACTCCCAGACCGGCTCCGCACCAGAGTTCACGTTCTGCGTCCAACCCTTGGCGAAGTCGTACTTGTCGTAGCTCTTCAGGTACTTCGCTGGGAAGTTGGGCTTGTTGTCATTGATGTTGACCTTGATCAACATATTGTGCCCGTACGGATTGGTCGCCTGGGTGAAGGTCAACTTCCACTCCTTGGGTGGAACCCACATCGGGTAGACCTCCTTGAACGGCACGTCCTTTGCCAGCGCGCCCTCGGAGTAGGTGAACCATTCACCCTTAGGCAGCGCGTTCGGGAGCTTTTCCTGCAGCTTGGAGAACTGCAACCCGCCGTTCGAGATTCCGTTCAACGCCGCATCCAAGTCCGCCTTGTGAACGGTCGAATTCTTCTTAGGCAGAATCCGCCCCGTCTCATTCGACAGGCCGATCGTCTTGCCGTCCTTCATCTTGATAACGACGTCCTTGTCGCTCACGTAGGTGCTGCCCATTGAAAACGTCTTGAGCTGAGCATCTAGTCCGCGAATACTCTTCGAACCGTTCTCCACGAAGTTCTTCAGAGCCGAAGCCTCTTGCTCTGCACCCTTCAACTGCAGGTAGCCAAGACAAGTTGTTCCGAAGGTCGTCTGCAGATCGTTGTAGTAGTACACCAAGTCGTTCATCTGCTTACGCATAAGACCGGGGTAGGCAACCATGTTCGATTCCGTCTGTCCTGTGCGACCCGACCAGTCGTGGCGAAGGTACTTCCACGATTCCGCAAGGAATCCCGGGTTCGCAGGTTGCCCAATCTCTCCGCCGATTCCCTGGAATAGTTTCTCGGCAGCGTCCTTAGGACTCACTGCAGGATTGCTACTCGATTTGGGGCCTTTCGTCAGCAGATCCTCTGTCGCCCTGACGTACCAATCAATCACCTGCTTCTGGAAGTCATCTTCCTCCGAGACACCTGGGCCCAGTCGCGGCTTCACTTTGCGCTCCGGGTTTCCGTATTGGTCGTGCAGGGTGATCTCTTGGCCCGTGTTGACCAGCGGCGCACTCCGGACCAAGTCCTCGAAGGCAGTATTCGCGGTCCTCGTGTACCGAATGAGGCCCTCGACCTGGCGGTAAGCGTCCTTGCGAGCGCCGTCGGCCATTTGCTTGCCAATTTCGTTGAGCTGGGACTTGACCTGTACGTGGTTCATCTCCATTTGCTGACTCAACTGGTCGACCTGCTCGCTGACCTTCTTTGCCTGAGCGGTCGCCGCGTCGTCGAAGAATGGCTTGCCGCTTTCAATGTTCTTCTTGCCCTGGTTGACCAGCTTTCCAATGGTTATGACGCCGTTCATGACGTCAATTGGACTTACTTCAACTTGACTCGCAGGCACGGACTTGAGTTCCTGCTTGGCCTGCGCGGCCTGAGCTGCTTGGGGGGTGGCAACTGCAAGGGTGCTAAAGGCAACTGGAGCAACAATCGCTGCAATCAAACCGGTTCGCAGTTTGCGGTGGCGGACGGATGGACTCTGGGGTGAATGATTAGTTTTCATGTCACCCGGTGTCCCCCGGAATCGAGGGCCGAAACCGATTTCGGTTGGAACCGTTCGGTGAACCGATTCACCCGTCACACGTTCTGCTTCACGGCGTTTAGCAGGGTGCGCGACCATTGCCTCATGCACAACCCATGGAACGAGTACGTCCTGCCCCGAATGACCGACCA
>CAYPDT010000020.1:0-1896 GCA_964409615.1 uncultured Candidatus Saccharibacteria bacterium
TGGTGTTGACCTTGCCGGTGGTGAACTCGCGCGGATGGGCGTCTCCGCCGCTGGTGGCGCAGCCTGTGACAGTCAATGCCGTAGCTCCTGCAGCGATCAGAACCACGCTCTTTGATAGTACAAACCTATTCATTTGACTCTCCTCTTGCATTGGGACAAAGGCTGAAAAAATCATGGTTGAACGGAATAGTTCTTCTAAGTTAACTAATTCACAAAACTCCGGATTCGTGCTCGCACATTTGGAACTGAAGGCCACGCCAGCCATGTGTTGGCCGTACACATGGTTTCCAATGTAACATTTTTATGTTGATGCATCCCGCTTCTCTCTGACAGGCGGAAAACCCGAGGATATGTAAGCGAAATATTCAAGCGTTGCCAGACGTCATGATGGCCGGTTATGTGACAGGCGTTGCAGGTGCTTGACATACATGCGCCCCACGAAGGAATTCTGGAAGGCAGAAAGGAAAAAGCGGCATCCGCCCATGATGGGTGGATGCCGCCTTGAAGGTGCAACCGTGCAGGTGGGTGGGGCCTGTGCACCGCAGGCCCTGCCGCCGAGAGACGCTGATCCCGACGGCTGCAGGCCGCCGGCTAGCCGTGGAATGCCAAGGATCAGATCACTACAAAGTCGCCACTGTTCAACGGTGCCAGGTTCTGCAGCTTGGCAAAGTCCACGGCGGCTCCAGCACCGTTACCGTCTGCATCGTAGGACAACATGCCCGTATTGCTGTTGTAGAGCACAGTTGGACTGCCATCAGTTGCCGGCCCATTCACGACCAGCTTGACAGGGTCACCTGCCTTCAGCCCCTCAAAGAACAAGGCACTGAGAACCAGCTTGTCACCCTCCGCCGAACTGAAGTCGACCACGGTATCCAGGTTGTTCGTGGAATGCAAGGGGGCTGCGAAAACAAACTTGTCGGCACCGGCTCCTCCGGTCAGCGTGTCATTGCCCTGACCGCCGACCAAGTAGTCATCACCGTCACCGCCGTTCAGGCTATCGTTGCCAAGACCGCCATAGAGCTCGTCATTGCCGGCATCCCCATTGAGGGTATCGTTGCCCAATCCTCCATACAGGATATCGTTGCCTGCACCGCCACTGAGGGTATCGTTCCCGGCCTGACCATCCATGATGTCGTCCCCGCTGGTACCCGTCTTGGTATTGTCAAGCAGCGTACCTGAATAGGTCGCTCCCGCTATGGGCAATGCCGAAAGATCGATCACCAGGTTGCTCGCTGCGGTATCTCCATCCTTGTCGATAAAGACGAAGCTCACGACCTCCGGATCATGGTTCAGCACTGTCTTGGGAGGCTCAAAGGAGAAGTCTCCTGATTTTGCGCCTTGCGCCATTGTCAGCGTCAGCCAACCGCCAGAAGTACCCATCACTTTCAGCACTCCGGTACTCGGGCTGGACCAGGTCCCGCCGGAGCCACTCATGGTAGTGCCATCCCAGGTATAGGTTTGTCCGTTGACCACCACTTTGGCCACATAGCCACCGTCTGCACCAAACCCGGCTCCCGGCAGATAGCCCTTGAGCAGGCTGCTGTCGACCCCCTGCGGCACCGGTGTCGTTGCAGCCAGCACGGACGCCAGATCATTCATGTCGCTGACGATTTTTACTAGGGAGTTATCATCCTGCCCGGTAACCCCGTTGTAGGCAATGGGATTAAGCGCATTGGCGCTTACGCCGCTTCCCATGCCAATGGCATAGGAAATGGTCTTCCGGCCAGCAGCAATGGGAAGATCGCCACGGAGGAATGCTTCCCAATCAGCTTGCCCCACATCGGTATTACCACCAGCGACAAAGCCGAGGAAATTACCTGGGCTGATGCCGACTTGGCCACCATTCGATGCGGTCGGCTCACCGTCCGTGAGCATATAGGAAATATTGACAGGATC
>CAYPDT010000021.1:0-1872 GCA_964409615.1 uncultured Candidatus Saccharibacteria bacterium
CACCCGGTTGTTAGACAATTATGGGACGGGATTGTTGGACAGTCAAGGGGTTTGGGGGATTTATTTTCGGGGACGGGGAATCAAGGGGTTAGAGGGGGGTAAAAGGGGCGGGGGAGGGGGCAAAGGGCGGGGGGTGGTTTTGGGACGGGCTGGGGGAGGGGGTGGGGAAGGGTAAAGGGTGGGGGATTGGGTTAGGGGGGATGCCAGGGGGAATCTCACCCCCCGGCTAATCACGTGCGGTGGCCTCTGTAGGACCGGTGCACCACCCCGGAATCAGTCTATCACCGGCTAAACCACCATGCAAGCGCCACCAGCGCCACAATTGCAATTGGTGTAGCCGTGTTGAGGAACTGGGCATTGTTCACCAGGCTGTTTAAATCGACCCCGGCCCCCGGCGTGAGATCCGACCAATTGAACCCACCCGGATTTACCACTTGCCAATTGCCGGGAGTGGGGGTGTAGGGCGCCTGGGTTTGGGTGGGGTCGATGGGCTGGGATGTGGATCCGCCGGCGGCCGCGGAACCCACTTGATTAAGGGGCTGGCCCAGGGGAATGCCCGTCCATTGCGAAACATTACGGGCGTATCCGGCCGGGTCGTTGCTATCGGCCCCCGGAGCGTACCCACCGTAAACCCCAGGCTTGCCCCCAAAGAACTCCTCCAGGGTGAGCCCCCGGCCAATGTTCAATTCAATCTGCCGTTTCAGCGCCACCCACCCGGCGGATGCGGTAGGGAAACTGGCATACCCGCCTACAACCGGATTACTCCCCCAGCTTCTTAAATTGCCAGGGTTGTTATTGCGATAGGCAACCGTCCCCGATCGTATCGCCCCAGATGCATCCAGATACCCCTCCATCCGGGCAATGGCCAGGGCCAGTGAATCAATCAGTGCGTTACTCGCCATGTGTTCTCTCCATTCTTGCTCTGTCGGGTTCATGCGGCTTGCAACCGTTTAAACCGGTAACCCGCCCGCTTCTCTTGCAATGTTTTGCGCTTCCTTATCACTGACTAGACGCAATGTGATTACACTGCCCTTGGAATGAGCAACGATGTTGGCTAAGCCTGAGTTGGCAAAAGCCTGTAAATCGTTCATTGTAATTTTGTCTTCAGTCGCGCCCGATTTGTGAATGAGTATTGCGCAGATCTTGTACCACTGCTCCTGCAATTCAAGGGCTACCGGGTGATTTGGGTTCATGGCCTTTAACCTCCATTTTTAACAATTCGGGGCCAAGGATTGGGGGTTGGAATGCCCTTCCCCCGCCTCCGGCCCCGTAGTCAGCCTGATTCAATTGCCTGGGCCGGGATTAGCCGCCGCCAAATGCCGTGGCTACCATATCCCGGATTGTCGGCCCCCAAGCATACACCAATTCCCCCTTGCGTAGGAGGATTTTCCCGGCAATAGCCGTGATGAAATTGTGGATGTTGAATTCCCGTGGTTCACCATCCGGCCCTTTGCAGTGTACCACCGGCTGGCCCTGGACTTGCGCCACGTCATAAACCTGAATTCTGGCATCACTGCCACCCTGGGTCAGAATTTCCGGCCGGAGGATTTCCAACGCCCGTAAACAGGTGGAAGCATCCGGGAAGTTCCCCGCCCAGGATCCGGCCCCGTCGCCGAATTTGCCGGATAGAGTGTGGAACATGAAGCCAGTTGGGATGGCTTGCCGTTCGCCCATTTCATCTTCCACCCGCGTAATCAACTCCCCTTCCGACGTGATGTATATGCCAGAATCGGCATTGATGGTGCGGGATGCAATGATGGGGTCTACTGCCGGGGCTGGAGTACGAGGAATTTGTAGCGGCCCACTTGGCAGCAAAACACCGGATGCCCCGGCAGTATTGGGGGCCATCTGGGTGTAGTACTGGGCCGGGTT
>CAYPDT010000022.1:0-1796 GCA_964409615.1 uncultured Candidatus Saccharibacteria bacterium
CAGTTGATGGCCCACCAACCGTACCATAGCCGCCATTAATCAAATTAATACCAGCCGAAAAAGGAGCGGCCAGGCCATTGGCGTCGGCCTCTTCAGGCGTGAAGTCGGTCATTCCATCTCGAGCCAAGCCCATGTAATTACCATAGACCACTGCCCTTGGAGCGCTAGACACAATCATGGCGCTCTGAGGAACTGAGCATTTATTAAAGAAAACATTCCTATCAGCTGCCGTAGCGCCCCCAATGTGACTGTCTGCCCCACCGAGTACGGCGCCAACACAGTTTCGGTCATACTCTCCCGCGGTCATACCATCGGCCTTGAGCCCGATATAAGAACCCGCCAATTGATTATTCTGGCCAATAAAGCTTACGTTGGCATTCGCAAAGTTGGCATCAGGACCAGAGAAACCATAAATGGATAGGCCCTTAATCACGCTACTATCCGCCAGAACGTTCAGGCCAGTCGTCAAGCTATTGCTCGTATCGGCAACTTCTATCTTAATAATGCCATTGATGGGCTGAGGACTGACCGCTGTATTCGCACTAGCCCCCGATTGAGTATAGCCATCAATAGTGACCCTCTGAGTAATTGCCGGAAGGTTAGTAGCCGGACTAATAACGTGTAAACCCGATCCAGGTATATTAAATGCAATAATATCCATATCCGATGGGTTGGCATTCCCGTTGGCGTCATCAATTGCTTGGCGTAGTGAGCCGACCCCCGAATCATTAATATTGGTAACTGTAAAAACAGCTGGAGCAGCTTGGACTGAATCGGCCGAAAGATGTACGCCAATCAAAACCAAGGTCGCGCTTATGAGAATTTTTATGTATATCTTTCCTCGCACCCAAGCACCCTGCTTATGTTGTGACAATTATAACATAAGCTTTTTTATAAGAAATGATAAATAACCGCCTATCGAGATGTATTCAGCGGTACAAGCTCGGATCTGAGATCATATACTTCCCAGTCCTCAAAGCCGGAACTCTGCAGTCGATGATGCTGCTGTGCCCAGACGGCAATGTTATTTGTTGATTTCTCATCATGATCAAGCCTATCTACATCGCACTCAGCCGAACGCTGCTGGCTGTTACCCTCCGTGCGCTGATCAAACCTAAAGGTCAAACCACACTGCCCAACTTCACTCGACTGATTACGGTTAACTATAAAATAACGTACCTTACCCTCCCTAACTAAAGCCATGAAATCATTCAGGCTCAATGGATCATCAACCCCACTAAAGCCACCAATCGACATGCCTGGCCGACCGGTCGAAATCTCCACAGCCGCCACATCATAACTCGTCACTGAGGCCGCTAGCCACGTAGCTGATCCCTGATTAGATACCAAAAATTTGGTTAGGTCTGGTGGTAGTTCAGTCGCTGGCGGCCAAAGCTTCATAATAGCCTCTGGTAATGGTTCAGCCGAAATGATAAAACCTCGCTGTTGGGCTCTCGCACTCGCTAAGCTCGAAGCCATCGGTGCAAAAAGCAGCGCAATAAAGGCCATGCCCACGGCCAGCCTCATCCAGGTACTGCTCTGGCGAGCCCGAGCTAATATATAGAGCGCAAATGTCACCGCTACAATGCCAATCGAAACAAAGGCTAGCCACAATGGCCAAACGTGACCGCGCCAGAATATGAGCGGCAAGATACTAGCGCTAAAGCACACTACAGCAATGCCCACCAATAAGCCTGGGGCATCGAGGTCATGCAATATTATGACCTCTCGAAAATACCAAAATACCGCCGCTACCAAGGCGGCCACTAGTGGAGTAATTACAACTGCATAATGCG
>CAYPDT010000023.1:0-1584 GCA_964409615.1 uncultured Candidatus Saccharibacteria bacterium
CCATAAAGCAGAGCTTGCGGGAGGGCGTGCAAGTGGTGGTTTCGCACTGCTTGTTTCCTACGCCTCCGGAGTTGGCAAGGCGAGTGGTGGAGTTGGCGGACATTAGGCCAGAGGATCGGGTTCTTGAGCCAAGCGCGGGCACTGGGAATTTGGTCAACGCGATCAGGGAGCGGGACCACGGAAACCTTGTCGTGATCGAGATCAACAATCGGCTCGTTGAATCCATGCAGCAACGCCGCAACGTGGAAATGGGGAAGGACTTCTCCTGTCTTTGTGCCGACTTCCTCGCGTGTAACGGAGACCTTGGCAAGTTTGACCGCGTAGTTATGAATCCACCCTTCGACCATGGCTCAGACATCAAGCACGTCAGGCACGCCCTAGGGATGCTGCGCGATGGCGGGAGGTTGGTTTCGATTGTTGCGGCTGGCCCGAAGCAGCGGGAGGCGTTTTCGGACGCTGACGAGTGGATCGACCTGCCAAGCGGATCATTCCCGGGAACCAATGTATCCACGGCGATTGTGATCTACAACAAGGCCTAAGACCCCCGCCCCCTGCTCCCGCCCCTTGTGGGTTGGGGGTAGTGGGCGGCGAGCAAAGTCGCAAGGAAAGGAAACGACATCATGAATCACAAGTGGAGCAAGGAACAGGCTTGGGGAGTCACCCCTGGATCAGGCCGCCCCTATGGGGTGGACGTGTGGCAGACCTGCGAGCGGTGCGGTTGGTCCCGGGGCAGCGGCCCCCAGTCCACCCACACAGGCAAGCGGGTGATCCGCCGATGGATCCGGGATGCGGCAGGGAATCCGGCAACACGCCTCCGTAAGTGCAACTGAAACCCGCAAGTTACCCCACACAATGAACCCCACCGTTTCAACCGCACGCCGAAAGCTAGCCATAGCCCGCAGGATTTACGCTGAAGCAGACGCCCACGCGGCGAACCTGCCAACCGAGGGCTTCAACGCGGATGCAGCCATGACCCCAGCCCTCGAAGCCCGAGGCCGCGCCCAGCGGGCTGTGTGGAAGGCTGAGGAGGATTTGAAGGTCGCATTGGCTTCCGTAAGACCCACCTGACCACTCGCGCCTGCCCTTAGCTTCGGTTGGGGGCAGTAGCGGGTGGCCAGAAGCGCCACCTAGAACACAGCTACCATGAACACACAGCACATCAACGAACCCACCCCCACAACGAAACCCCTGCCCGGCGCCCCCGAGGAGGCGGCCCGTGAGCTTGCCCACAACCAGCGGCGCGGCCTCGTGATCCGCCGCCCCATGCCCATGGTCCTCTGGAAAGGGGGTGGCAAGTGAAGAAGACCCGCGCCATCCACACCCTCTTCAACCTGTGGAGTGGGGTTGAGTACACCACGAAGCAACACCGCTGGCGATCGGCTGCCTACAAGGCCCGCCGAGCCATGCGACGAGGCAAGACCCGGAGGGCCGCCAAGTGAACCCCTTCCTCGCCTGCCTGCCGCTCTACTTCCTCCCGACTGCCCTGCTTGTGGCGGAGGATAGCCCGCTCACTCAGATTGCCCGCTTCAACGGGTACACAGAGACCCCGGAGGAACTGGCCAACCGCTGGGACCTCTGGGGGAT
>CAYPDT010000024.1:0-1484 GCA_964409615.1 uncultured Candidatus Saccharibacteria bacterium
GAGAGTTTCTTTACATTAGAAGGATCTGAAAAGACTGTAGGATCACTAGATAGTTTAGTTTCAAGCTCATCAGCTCGTTTTTTATAGTCATCGATTGAATTCATTACCTATTTGCCTTGCATTTCTTTAAGCATATCTTTAAGGGTTAGTTTACCACTATCTGTATCAATCTTTGTGGTTTTTCTAACTCTTTCTATCTTTTTAGCTTTCTTTGCAAGTACTTGAGAAGTGTTAATAGAGTGAGATCTCTTTTCAAATTTCTTTGCTAAGTTTTCTGTATCTATGATTCTTTGTTTACCAGTATAGAAGGGGTGATTACCTGAGTGAATATCTACTCTTATCTCTGGAACTGTTGCACCAGTAGTAAATATGACTTTACCTGCACTAATAACCTTAGCGTCTTTGTAGTATGTTGGATGTATATTTGATTTCATATCTTCTATATATATTGACTTAAACCTCAACATTATACCCTAGATACATATGTTGTAGCAATTGATATCTATTTCCCTAACAATGCTTGTGCATACCTTCCTCTTAGAATTCCAATGAAAATAGGATAGCAGGATACTATAACAGGGTTTAGTCCACTTAAAGTTTTATCGAAAACACTTCTTTTAAATATTAAATCAGTTGGAAATACAGGGAATTTCTTAAATCTATCATCGTAAATAATGTCGTAAACTCCACTTTTCTCAGATGATCTAAATTGAAAATGAATTATTTCAGTTCCATTTCTAATGATAGAATAATACTCTTTTTCAACTAGCTGACCTATACTCAATGCCTGACTTCCTGTTAATTTTAAGCCAGTTAGAATCTCTCTTAATCTGTCAACTGAACTGGTAATATTATCTTCCTCATACTGCCAAACTAATTCTCTTTTTTTAGGATGTTCAAGAACAAATAGACTTCTAACCCTTGCTACCAGTCTTTGAGTTAGTAAAATCCCAGCATGTTTAGTAACAGCTTTTGCAACTAATTCTGCCGAATTCTCAAATGCACCAAGTGTATTAGTACGACTCTCTATAACTTTAGCCAAAGTATCAATATAATGTTGATATCTAAAGGAAGGAACTATAAATTCTACTGGATCTTTTATTTTGGTTTCTATTTTACCTTCTAGAAATAGATGAATATTTTCAGCGACGTTTCCGGTAATACCTTGGTAAACTCCAACTGCCACACCACTTCTAGTATCAGTATATCGTAATCCAGGTGTAAAATAATCGGTAAGTTCTGTGGTTTCAATGATAGTTCTCATTGCTTCTGTATGAGGAGTTGTGAGAACTGGGAATTTAAAACTATCTACTGCTGCACTTACAGCTAGTTGAAGATTCAAGGAATCAATGGGAGACATATTCATATCTTTATGTATAAAAAATAATTCATTTTGTGGGTAGTTAGGTGTGGATTATATTCCTCTTATTGGTATTTATGCAATAAAAACCCCACTGTGGGAAAGTGGGGCTGACTCTGGCTAT
>CAYPDT010000025.1:0-1448 GCA_964409615.1 uncultured Candidatus Saccharibacteria bacterium
CTTAAGATATATGGAGGAGTTATTCAGACAAGTACATTCCCTTTGGGTAATAACCTTCAACATGGAAGAACAATAAGTATGAATGGTGTCGACTATAGCTCAAGCCTTACATGTAAAAATAGTGGTGGTGAATATCCTGCTGAACCAAACCAACCTACAACAGGAATTGGTAGCCCATGTTTCTTAAGAGATTTAATTATGGTACAAAATTTTGTAGCACCAGCTGAGCAAATAGAATACGACCCTAGTATTCAAGTAGCATTGGGATCTATACTTGGAAGAAGATCTACCCTATTATCAATTAGAGAAAGCACAACAAATGATTAAGAATAACAAAGCACAATCTTTGATAACTATTATGCTACTCATAATGGTATTGGGTGTTGTTGTCACAGTAATAGTTTCTTCCACAATTACTGATACTAGAAAACTCTTAGTTCAAAAAAGCTATGAAAGAGCATATTCACTTTCAGAACAATTCCTAACAAAGCTAGTTTCTGGAAATGTACTAGGTGCAAGTTTAGGAAATATTAATGGGATTTTTGTTGGTTCTGACGGTGCTGATAATTGCAGCATTGGAGTAATTGGTGCTAGTACAGTAAGTGATTACGTTAGTTCTGTAGATCTTTCTTGTAATAGAGTTGGAGGTGGTAAAGACTCTTTAGTGAGTTGTGCTAGAACTCCTGAGATAAGAGGAATGGCTTTAAAAATTCAAACAGATGAACCAGTAGTTTTGGATTATTCAAAAAGGACATTAGATTACAATGCTATTACTGCAGCACATCCTAAAATATATTTGAAGTTTAAAAACTCAGATGCAATACAAGTTTCATATAAGTACGAAGAAACAATAACAGGAGTTGTAACTCCTAAATCAGTAAGTTTTCTAGTTTCTTCAAACCAATCTGGATATCCAGGATCGATACCTTTTCCTACAGGTTCAAATAAACCATTAACTCCAGCTTACCCTCAATCATTAGTTGATATAGTTAATAAGTCGGGTAATACAGTTATAAATCCTATATCCTCCCCAAGTGGTGTTGTAGAGGAGACACTTGCTTCTATATCAGATACAGACTCAAAATCACTATATATTGACCTTGAAAAATTAGCTACAAATGTTAAGTTTGATAATAACCATAAAGCAAAGTCATTACAGATTAAGTTCTTAGGTTCAACAGATTACAATAGTTCTCCAACAGTAGTAGATTTTGCAATTCATAATGAAGGGTTCAATAGTGGGACACAACCAGAGCTTGCATATCAGTTTCACAAGTATAAATGCTCTGCATTTGACTCTGCATATGATGCTGAGAATAGTGAATACGGACAAAACGTCACTGCTAGTAAGGGATTTGGATCTGCAAGACTTGAGGCATTCGTCCCTATAAACAAAGCATTACCAGACTTCTTTGATTACTCACTCTTTGTTGGAGGAGGTATTGGGG
>CAYPDT010000026.1:0-1413 GCA_964409615.1 uncultured Candidatus Saccharibacteria bacterium
ATGACTATAAAATAAATATTGAACTTCCTGGTGCTGGAGCTGATACTGAAAATCAGATTAGTGTACTAAAGCAAACAGCAAAACTTGAGTTCTTTAGAGTAAAAGAACCACAACCCCAAATACCTGAAAACTTTGATTCATTACCTGTAGATGTACAGTTAAACTATCTTTATGACAAGCTAAATATTAGTGGATCTGATCTTAAATCAGCATCTGTAACTGCTCCTACAAGTGGAGGAAGTGCACCTATCACAGGAGATAGTAAAGAAGTAGCAATGGTATTTTCAGAAGAAGGTTTTAAAAAGTTTGATGACATGGCAAAAGCAAGTAGAGGAAAAAGAATTGCAATTGCTCTTGATAACAATATCATTTCAGCACCAACAATAAGTGAATCATGGGGACTTACTGGTGGAGTAAGTAGTACAGTAACTATTAATGGATTAACTTCTCAAGAGGCTGAGAACTTAGCAATACAACTTCGAGGTGGAGCATTACCTGTACCAGTTGAACTAGCTGAACAAAAAGTAATTGAAGCAACTCTTGGTAAAGATGCACTTCTTAAGAGTATTCAAGCAGGACTAGTTGGAATATTTTTAATAATCACCTTCATGATATTTCTATATAGAAAAGAAGGAGTTATTGCTTCTATTGCTTTAGTTATATACACACTTATATCACTATCTCTATATAAAGCCCTACCTATTCCTCTTACATTACCTGGTATTGCTGGATTTATTCTTTCTATTGGAATTGCAGTTGATGCCAATATTTTAATATTTGAAAGAATGAATGAAGAGATAAAGAAGGGATATTCAAAACAAAAAGCATTGAAACTAGGATTTGATAGAGCTTGGACATCAATTAGAGATTCAAATATTTCAACACTCATTACATGTTTTATTTTGTACATGGCAGGTGCAACAGTAGTAAAAGGTTTTGCATTTAACTTAGCACTTGGTGTTTTAATCTCTCTATTCACTGCAGTATCTGTAACTAGACAGTTATTAATAGTAATAAGTAAAAAATGAAAATAGATTTTGTAAAAAATAATAGATTGTTCTTAATAATCACTTTAGTTCTAGTAGCTCTTGCGATTGCTGCTATTAAAATATGGGGATTAAACTTAGGAATAGATTTTGCAGGGGGAAGTATTACAGAATATGAAATAACTTCTAGACCAGCCCAATCAGAAGTATTTGAAAGAGTAACTAAAACAGATGTAAAAGTAAGTAAAATAGTAGTTTCTGAAAATCTATATACTATTTATTCAGAATCACTAGATGATGCTAAAAGAGACACTTTGAATAAAGCTATTACTGATAGTTATAAAGGGGCAACAAAGAAATCAGTAGAAACTATTAGCTCAAGTGTTGGTGTTGAACAAAGTAAGAATGCAATAACATCTATAATACT
>CAYPDT010000027.1:0-1312 GCA_964409615.1 uncultured Candidatus Saccharibacteria bacterium
CCCACAAGGGGCGGGAGCAGGGGGCGGGGGTCTCAGCCTGCAACGGCACGGTTCATGGTCTTGGCAATGGCTTCCTTCTCCTCCTTGGTTTTCGTCGCCGTGTCGAACTCAGGGAAGTAGAGTTGCCCTCGGGAATCCTTCCCTCCTGCCAGCCGGTCCCCGTGGCCGTAGCACTCAACCCAATCAACCCTCGCCGTCTGGATGAAGTGGGGGCCAAAGACATCCACCAGCCGATGCGCCCCGTTGTTCTTGAGAGTCGCGCAGAGCAGAGCCTCCGCTTTCTCTTTGGATGGATGGTGGCTCCTTCCAGTGTTCGGGTGGGTGAAGGTCCGGAATCCGCTTCGGTCGATGTGGGTGATTGCCCAGAGTCTTTTCATGGTACTTGCTCCTTGCGGGTTTCGTTTGTGTCAGGAAAGGAGGCCGGCCTTGCGGAGGGCTGCGCGGATCTTGTGGCGGCAATCCCATTCTTGGGGCACGTTGGTTTCGTCCAAGGATTCCAACGCCATCCCCAAGGCTTCGGCCATCTCAGGGGCGGCGGCGATGAGTTGGGCGTTGGCTTTCCGCTCGCCCGCTCCGCACCTGGGGCTAGCTTCCGGCATTTTTGCCACCGTCACAGGGCAGGGCGAGGCGGTGAATGGGCCGAAGACAGTTTTCCCGGCGTCACCTATCCGCCAAGGTCCAAGCGTGTGCTTTGCAAGTGTGTTCATGTTCTAGTTTCTCCTCTGGGAACTGGCTGGCCTGATTGCCAACCCGCTTCCCTCAGTGCTGGCCCCTCCAGGGAAGGGCCAGGGATGAGGGGGAAGGGGGTTTAGGCCTTGTTGTAGATCACAATCGCCGTGGATACATTCGTTCCCGGAAACGATCCGCTTGGCAGGTCGATCCACTCGTCAGCATCCGAAAACGCCTCCCGCTGCTTCCGGCCGGCCGCAATAATCGAAACCAGCCTTCCGCCATCGCGCAGCATCCCCAGGGCGTGCCTGACGTGCTTGATGTCTGAGCCGTGATCGAAGGGCGGATTCATCACAACGCGGTCAAACTTTCCAAGGTCTCCGTTGCACGCGAGGAAGTCGGCGCAACGCGCCCCAGTCATGCTGGCAAGCTTCTGGTTGATCTCCACCCTTTCGATATGCACAGGCGAAGCGGCGCCGTTACGGATTGCTTCAACCAAATTCCCAGTGCCCGCGCTTGGCTCAAGAACCCGATCCTCTGGCCTGATGTCCGCCAACTCCACCACTCGCCGGGCCAACTCCGGAGGCGTAGGGAACAAGCAGTGCGAAACCACCACTTGCACGCCCTCCCGCAAGCTCTGCTT
>CAYPDT010000028.1:0-1282 GCA_964409615.1 uncultured Candidatus Saccharibacteria bacterium
TTAAGTTTTAAAGTATCTTCTTTGCTTGATCCTGATAATAGAACAAACATAACTAGAGTGACAAGTATAGATAGTAAATTTATACCTGCTATTAAGTTAAATACAGAAAGAACTGTCAAGAAAAATACATATGCTTCTTTGTTTTTTAGATTCATTCTATATAAATATATGAATGGAAGTACTTGTAATACCAAAAGTATTAGCATTGTTACCCACCCCATGTTTAAACCAACCAATGACCATATCTGACCTGCATTAATAAACTTATCACCACTTATAAGTCTTAATGCACTAAATCCAGTCTTGTAGCTTTCAGTAAAATACGTAAATGTAGATTTTAGATTATTGAAATCCATATTATTCCCTGTATATAGGAAATATAGAGATCCAAAGACTATTGCACATATTCCTAATATTAAAACTAGATTAATAGCTCCACTTACATATCTTTTATCTTTAAAGAAAGATACTGTTTTTAACACAAATGATTTAACAGGAGAAAAATTATATACAAGCATTACTGCTGAGAATAAAACTATCCCTAAGAATAATACCCAAGAGTAAAGCTGACTTGTTCTAATAAGTGTTGAAAGGAAAAATAGTGCTACTACAAAAAGAATGTATGTAACTACTTTCACAATTCTTCTATATCCACCTCTTAATAATAGGTACAAATATCCAAGTGATAACATATATGTTAGTAAATCTAAGAAAGTAAGTTTTACACTTGCTAAAGTAATCTTTTGAAGTACTACCAAATCAAACAACGCAATTGTATCTAGGGTTAGTTTCAGAATTAAAATAAAACCTAATGATAAAAACATAAGTCTTGAGATTCCTGCAAAATAGTTTCTTCTAAATAGAAGTACCATTGAAGTTAGAAGTATCAGGCTTAGATAGCTAACAACTCCAAATGCCTTTTGTGTTACAGGATCTAAAGAAGCAGCTGGTATTGCCGTAAATATTCTAGAAACAACTAATGACAATATTAATAGTACTAATATTCCATCTGTAAGCTTTGGTAGTTTAAAAGTACCTTCCGTAATAAAGAACTTAATAGTAGATGATAGAAGAGCTATGACTCCCAAAACATTTAGAAAGTTTGAGAAAACAAGATCAGCAGGCAGAAAATATGAAAGTATTCCAAATATAACTAATAGAAATAAGGATACTCCAGGTAGTAGTGATAAGACATAAAGGAGTGCTGATGGATAATCCGTTGATTTTCCAAAAGTAAATAATTCTTTCTCCCCTATTCTGAAACTGATTTTAGACATCGTAT
>CAYPDT010000029.1:0-1260 GCA_964409615.1 uncultured Candidatus Saccharibacteria bacterium
TCTGCTGAACAGCACACCGAAAACTTTTTAGCAGGAGGCGGTGTTGGTTCAGTACATTTTGTCTGCACCGCTGAAAGCAACTTCCAGTTTCCGCGGATGCCTCGGCGTGAACCGCAGCACCATGCCGACTTCCTGCGGAGTCTTCGAAGCTTTCTTGTTGTTGCAGGTGAAACAGCAGGCGACGGTGTTCAACCAGTCTGCGTGCTGACCGCCGCGGGATTTAGGGACAATGTGGTCCACCGTGTCCGCCTTCTGCCCACAATACCCGCACTTGTGCCTGTCACGAAGGAGAACACCCCTTTTTGACCATTTAGCGGGCAAGTGAAGACTTTTCACACTAATGTAGCGGAGAAGGCGAAGAACTTTAGGGCGAGGCATCGTTTCCCCGGAAGCGGAACGTAAAACTTCACCTTCAACCGCCTCATGGATAACAGCGATACCTGCCCTCACCATCTGCACCGCACGGGACAGTTTAGTGCGGGATAGGGGCTCCCACGACGCGTTCAGAACAATCACACTGGACATGATGCACTGTACCTTTAACCTTTCCCTGAAAAGTTTCCCTGCCTTGACTTATCATACCGGTCAAACCCTGCACCCGGCAACCCGTAACACAAAAAGTGTTTTACTGCGATAAACATTATCGGCCGGGAAAGTTTTCTGCGTCAGACGTTTACCTGCGCGGAAACCATCACCCGCCAAAGCTCACCTCCCCTGTTTCGCCACCCCGGCAACCGCTGTTCGGAAAGGTTCAGAGAACGCAGCAAGGTGCTCTTCCACAAGATCGAAATTTTTCACAACAATGCAGAAACCGTAAACGTGCGCTTCCCGCCAGGAACCGCGCACAGAACGGGTTTGGGTGCTGGGAAGCGGGATGTAGGGTGAGGCGAGAACGGTACCCAGGTTGCTCCTGCCCATTTCCCTTGAAATAGCGACGATGTCTTCACGATATTTCTTTTCAGTGAAAACGTCTGGTTCGGCACGTCCGCTGCCGCGAAAAAAAGCGGAACGGTTTTCCACCCAGCGGAAAAGGACAGCAGCGTTCACCTTCGGCAAACTGTGGTTGTGCGTGTTGGTGGTGATAGTTCCTGAACCAATCACCACCAACACGCTATTGGTCAATAGTTTTGTTTTTTGGTAAGTGGTAAGGTTTGGTTGTTATTGTAAACGAGTCTTTAAAAGTGCCGATATGATACGTAAGAAAACACGCGTGAGGGACGGAGGGTAGAGCATGACCGAAACTGTACCCCAACCCGCAAC
>CAYPDT010000030.1:0-1200 GCA_964409615.1 uncultured Candidatus Saccharibacteria bacterium
ATATTTGGATATGGAGTAGGACTATGGATGTGGCCTATGCTTAAAGAAGGAGCAATGTTTGTAAAGAAAGAAATAAATATAAAGATAAACACAGCATATCTAGTTGTAATTCTTTTAATAGCAAACCTATTTGTATATATGGGTATGATTAAAGTATGGGATATAACGTCTCCTACTATTAAACCTACAAATATATTTGATTCCACAGCTAAACCTAGAGCTACAAACTTAGGTAGATGTTTGAGAGCAGAGGATTCTACTAATCCTAAAAGGATACCTGTGCCTGGCTGTGAATAGTTAAGATAAGGCTTTTACTATTGTTTCTCCAATTTCTATTACTTTTTCTTTTGAATAGTTACGAGCAGATATTAATGGTGTTCCTATTCTAATACCTGATGGATCAAATGGTTTAGCAGGATCAAAAGGAATTGAGTTTGCATTTACAATTATTCCTTTTTCTTCTAATTTATTAGCAGCTTCTTTTCCAGTCATTCCTTTGTCTCTCATATCAATTACAAGTAGGTGATTATCAGAACCACCACTAACTATTCTAAAGTTATTCTTCTTTAGTATATCTTCAAGTATTTTTCTGTTTTCAATTATCCTTTCTGAATATTTTTTAAATTCATCTGTTTGAGTTTGTTCCATTGTAAAAGCAATTGCAGCCGTAGTAGCATTGTGAGGTCCTCCCTGTAAACCTGGAAATACTGCTTTATTTATCTTCTTCATTATCTCTTCTTCATTAGAAAGTATTACAGCTCCTCTTGGTCCTCGTAAGCTTTTATGTGTTGTGGTCATAACCACATCAGAATATGGGAAAGGTGATTCATGAAGCCCTGATACTACAAGAGCTGTGGTGTGAGAAATATCGGAGAGTAAATACGCTCCTACAGAATGTGCTATTTCACTAAATCTTTTAAAGTCTAACTTCCTTGAATATGCAGTAGTACCACAAACTATTAATTTAGGTTTGTGTTCTTTTGCCATTCTTTCAACTTCATCATAGTCAATCATTTCACTTTCTTTATTCACTGTGTATGTAACTGAGTTATACATCTTTCCACTAAAGTTTACTTTTGATCCGTGAGTTAAATGTCCACCTGATCCAAGATCAAATCCAAGTACATTATCTCCAGGATTAAGAAGAGCCATATATATTGCTTGATTAGCAGGGGATCCAGAGTATGCTTGTACATTAGC
>CAYPDT010000031.1:0-1191 GCA_964409615.1 uncultured Candidatus Saccharibacteria bacterium
TAAATCCCTTAATATCTTTAAATATTATTTTATCTGTTGGTAAGTTTTTATCATACTGTTTTATCTTCTCTCTTCCTGCAAATGCATCTAGTTCACCTGTTATACTTAATACTTTGATATCTTTTTTTGAAATGTCTGAACTACAATAGCTTCCCATTAGAATAAGATATTTAAGACTAGTAATACTATTTTGATTAACGAACTCACATGCCATAGATCCACCTAGTGAGTGACCTCCAATTATCCAAATATCTTTTTCGTCAATGATGCTTTTAGCTCCATTAATATTAAAAACAGCTAAGTTAAGAGGCATTTTAACAATATATATCCTTATTGTATTACCACTAGCTATTCTTGAAAGATTAGGGAGATATGCTTTAGTATCTACCTTCCCACCTGGGTAGAAGATAAAGGATCTTTTAACGCTAGCATTTAGAAAATCATTTGGAATAATTTGAATATATTTGTCATTTTCTTCAATCTTTATTGAATATGTGTTTTCTAGCTTGGTTGTATCAATATCTATTCCCTTGTAAGAGTTATTTGCCCATATTACAAATAAAATAATTAAGATCATAATTACACCAAATATTCCAAGTAGTATTTTTCTCTTCATTCCCTTTATATTCATATGTTTATTTCCAATTTTTACTAGGTGCTGCATGCTCTATATTATGGAATATGAGGTCCCCAATAGTTTTTATGACTATTAAGATAAGTGCGGGTAGGAAAGTGCCATTTAATTCTTGAAGGGCTACCGATGCTAATATCACAACAAAGTGAGTTATGAATATTCTCTTGTATGGCTTAATCATAAGCTCAGTTAAAGAAGTTTCTTCATATTCCCTCTTACCAATATAGTTCGTAAAATATGAAAATCCGTGGCTTAAAAAGATGAGAATGAAAGTTAAGAAAACACCTGGCAAATAACTAATAAAATTTGTTGTCGACTGAAGGAATGTTGTGAAGATAAAAAAACCGTGAACGGTTGTAAATAATCCATAGTGAACAATGAAAAATAATGTATAAGAAAGTTTTATTCCAGCTAAGTTTGAAGAGTTGTTAAATCTGTCGATCTCTTCTTTAGTCATATCTTCAAAAGAAATATGATATTTATTGTTCTTATCATTAGCTCTAGGTGCTTTTAGAAGCTTTAAAACATTCCAAAACCCAATAGCAATGTTTTCAGAC
>CAYPDT010000032.1:0-1171 GCA_964409615.1 uncultured Candidatus Saccharibacteria bacterium
GAGCCATATATATTGCTTGATTAGCAGGGGATCCAGAGTATGCTTGTACATTAGCAAATGAACAGTTAAACGCTTTCTTTGTTCTTTCAATTGCCAGTAGTTCAATCTCGTCTATATATTTATTGCCGTTATAGTATCTCTTAAGAGCATATCCTTCTGAGTATTTATTACTTAAACTACTTCCAAGTATTTCTAGTACTTCAGGGTAAGCCTCATTCTCTGAAGGTATTAGACTAATAGTTTCTCTTTGTCTTTTCTCTTCGTTTTGAATTAATTCAAATAGTTTTGGATCTGAGATATTTAACATTTTGCATTCTTAATAATTGAAGTATCGTCTAATTAATGTCTAATTATCTTCTTGTGTAAATCTAATATTATCAAGTAAACAAGCTACTGTAAGTGGTCCTATCCCTCCAGGCACTGGTGTTATTATGGATGCTATGTCACCTAAGTCTTGACTCATATCTCCCACTACTTTACCTTCGGCATTTCTTGTAATTCCACAATCAATAAGTACGGAATCATTTTTAATCATATCTTTAGTAATTAAGTTCTCTATTCCAACCCCTGTAATCAAAATATCAGCATTTCTAGTGTGACTCGCTAAATCATTGGTTTCCTTGTGACATATAGTTACAGTTGCATCGTAGTTAAGAAGTACTCCTGCTAAAGGTTTACCAAGTATTACCGTATGATTTACTATCACAATATTCTTACCTTTTAAATATTCTTTTAAGTTATTGTTTGATGCTTCTTCTAGAACTACCATAACTGCTTTTACAGTTGCAGGTAGTAACCTAATATCTCCACTCCAAATATTTCCGAGGTTCATTGGTGTTAAGCAATCAATATCTTTTTTATGATCTATGTATTTAGTATATTCTGAAAGATTTTCTTTATTTGGAAGGGGAGACTGTAAAAGAATTCCAATTACTTCATTATTAGTATTTTCTTTTAAGATAGTTTCTTTTAAGGTGGATGTATCAGTAAGTTTAATATGTTTTACTTTAAGCCCAAGCTCTTCTGCAACTTTAGTCTTATTCCTAATATATATATTAGTAGCCTCGTCATCACCTACTTGAATAATACTTATGTAACTATTTAAGTACTTAGTATGTGAAGAAAGGAAAAGTTTTGTTTGTTCTTTTACTTTTAAAGCTAATTTTTTACC
>CAYPDT010000033.1:0-1124 GCA_964409615.1 uncultured Candidatus Saccharibacteria bacterium
GATGGGAGACTTCTATGAAGTATTTGATGACGATGCAAAACTACTTAGTAAAATACTTGGTCTTACTCTTACATCTAGATCAAAAGGATCTAGGGCTCGCCCTATGGCAGGAGTGCCCTACCATGCACTAAATACTTACTTAGGAAGAATTGTTAAAGCAGGATTTAAAGTTGCTATAGCAGATCAACTTGAAGATGCAAAATTAGCTAAGGGAGTAGTAAAAAGAGGTGTTACAAGAGTAGTTACAGAGGGAAATCTCATAGATGAAAAGAATGTTACAGATTCTGAACATGTATATATTTCATGTATTTACCTAGATAAGAAAAAATATGGAGTGAGTTATCTAGATCTTTCTACTGGTGAATTCAAACTCTTTGAAGAAGAGAGTATATATATGGTGATAAACAAACTTAAAGTTCTTGAAGCTAGAGAGATAGTTACAACAGAGGATGTAAAAGAAAGATTACGAGAACAAATACCTATTCATATTAAAGTAGTAGATAGGTATAGCTTTGATAGAGAGACAAACCGTAAAACTTTACTTGATCATTTTGGTACCACTTCTCTTAAAGGTTTTGGCGTAGAAGAATATGTTTTAGGTATATGTGCAGCCGGAACACTTTTAAAGTACATAAGTTCCCTTGAACTTAAGAAATCATTTCACATTACCAAAATCTCTCTTGATGATAGATCTAAATATATGTCTCTTGATTACTCCACTATTAAAAACCTTGAACTACTCTATCCTCTTAATCAAAACGAATCAAATGACTCAACACTAATATCCGTAATAGACAAAACTCTAACGCCTATGGGGAAGCGTAAGATTAGAGAGTATGTTTTAAGACCTCTAATAGACGTTAAGGAAATAAATACAAGGTTAGGTCATGTAGATTATCTGTTTAAGGATCAAACTACTCTTTCAACATTAAGAGAAAATTTAGACAATATATATGACATAGAAAGAATAGTTTCTAGACTTGGACTTAACACAATCTCTCCTAAAGACTTTCTTTCACTTAAACTTAGTCTAGAGAAGGTAATAAACATATGTGAACTTTTTAAGTCTTCGAAACTTAAAATATTTTCTGACTTATCTAGTAAAAAAGATTCTCTTACACTAA
>CAYPDT010000034.1:0-1113 GCA_964409615.1 uncultured Candidatus Saccharibacteria bacterium
CCCATCCCGCCACCGCCTGAAGGCACCGGTCCCGATTGATGGGCGGGAAGGCCAGGGACGGAAACGTGGAAGGCATCCCACTGACCAGCGTCGCCGGCACCCCGCGGTGGATCACGCCTCCCGCCTCATGTAGCCAGTCCAGCCGGCGCGGCGTGCGGTCGTACTCAGCCATCAGCCAGATCGAATCATTGCCCAGCCAGATGTGCTCATCTCCAGTGGAGACCAGCGTGTTCGGGTAGGCAATGGGCTGCATGTTCCGACACAGTTCCTCGAAGGCAAAGACCCGGGTGTCATTCACCGGAGTCACCTGGTACACCGCCAGACTGGTGTACACCCGGAACCCACCACCCATCGGCTTCATCCCCAGGAACCGCTCGCCCCGGCCGAAGTCGAACTGTCCCGCCAGGGACTCACCGCCCGGGATCCATCCCAGCGGGTTGTTGTAGTCACACCAGATGATCGACGAGGACTGGCGAATCCCTTCCTCAACGTAATCCGCCAGGAAGATGTACCCGCCGAAGGCCATGATGTGCCGGGCTGCCGTGATCCCCAGGGCCACCAGATCCCCCACGTTCAGGACCGACACCGTTTCTCCCTCCGCAGGAGAGGCGTCGAACAGCCAGGACTTCACATCGTCCACCCCGTTGGTGAACAGCGTGTAGTTCCCGAGGGACGCCGCGTGGAATCGCGTGTCACTGCAGCTCCTGTCGGTTCCGCCCACCACACAGGACCCGCCATACCCATGTCCAATGATGCGCCAGGACCCTTCCAGATCGTCACCGGCATAGAGCTTGGTGCGCGTACCTGCCAGCAGCCGCCGGCGCCCAGCCCCACTCGACGCACTGTACAGCAGGGTCACCGCCTCGGAATCCAGCTGAACGCATGTCCCGGGATGCAGGCCTTCACCGCTGATCGCCCGCTCCATCTGGTCGTGCAGATCCTGATTCAGGAAGCACGGGAACCCAGCTCCGTACTGAGTCCAGCCCGACAGCCGTCCATAGTGCAGGGCCTCCGACCCGTCCATGTTGAAGACCGCCGAGAAGTACGGGAACGGAATCGTGCCCGGAGTAGGACGAGACATCATGCTCGCCACCATCGGGATCTTCCGTTCTG
>CAYPDT010000035.1:0-1110 GCA_964409615.1 uncultured Candidatus Saccharibacteria bacterium
TTGAGCTAACGCGGAATATAGGGGTATTTTAACATATAAAAAGGGTATTAGTCACTTGTATTGTTCTAGTTATTTACCTCTTTGACATCTCTTTCTTAACATTGGCCAGGTGAAGTATATAGCAAGTTTGTAGTTACTAGTAATCTGATTTAATGTGGTTTTAAAAGCATTAAATTCACAGTTAAGATATTGTACGGGATGGGAAATTGGATAGGGTATTGTTGATTGATCAAGTCTACTATATCCATAACTTAGTAAACTAGCAGTAATTATAAGTGTAGATATTCCTATAAAAAAAGATCTTCGACTCTTATGTCTTTCTTTTGCTTCACTAAGAACATCTTTCATCTCTATCTGGAAGCATTCGTGGTTGCAGTAAGTGCAGGTGTAGGAGTTGGATTTACAGTTGGTTTGATCTTTTCAGTTGGTCCTGTAGCATTATATATAAGTGTTAATAGTGCTATTGCTACTACACCACATACAGCAATTCTAAACTGCTTCTCTGCAGCTCCTTTTTCATTTAAAAAGTTTTCTAATGATTGATTGTTATTTTGCATATTATTGTGAATTGCATACAGCAAATCCTATAGCTGCTAAAGTATTAGATGCACCAATTTGTTCTGCATTGTTAGATAAATTTGCTCCTAATGGAAGTAACGGATCATATCCTAATTTTCCATTAAGTCTTTTTATTGCTACATCATAATATGGAAGTACACATTGTATATTCCCAAGGCCCTGTTTTAAGTTTCTGACTATATTTGGGTCTATTAGAATGGCAAATGCAGCTGCTAGTAATAATCCAGAAGTTATTCCCACTATTAATCCAGGTCTTTTTCTAGGTTTATCAGATGAATTATCTGGTCCCTGTATGTCTTTATCTTGCATAAATTTAATGTAATAAATACAAGTATATTATACCCTATAGTTATGTATTTAGGCAAGCAACTCTGGGTGATATTTCAGGTAAATATGATTGATAATGCTTTCTTAGAATACTAATTAATTTAGCTATAACCTCATATGTTGTTTTTCTGTCTAATCCATTAAAAAATCCTACTTCCATATTTGTTAAAGGTTTTTCATCAATTGCCTCTAGTCCATAGTGAT
>CAYPDT010000036.1:0-1103 GCA_964409615.1 uncultured Candidatus Saccharibacteria bacterium
TATTACTATCTTGATAGTCTATTTTTTCTTAACATTTTTAACAATTTATGTAATCTTTCAATCTTTAGTTGTCTGAATGAAAGGTGTAGGTGGCATTGTGTCCACTAAGGTTATTAGTTAATTGGTTGATGAATCAATTAATTCTACAGGAGGAGCATACATGTAGAGCATTTAAATATCCCTTCAGAAAGGAGTTCAATGTTAATAATCAGAGCAACCGTAATAAACCAAAGACTAAGGGTTTAGGGTTAGGAGTGAGAAATTTGAAAAACTGTAAGTTAGTATCTCTTGTCAAGGTATTAATCTATCTAAGTTAGTAATTTCCAGAATAAACGTAATTCTGTAAGTTATATTAAAGGATAGCTTGTTACATTTTTCTCCTAACTTTGGAATATAAGTTAAGAGAGCTATTTGTTAATAAATGTTAACAATATTTTGAAATATGAAAAACTTTACTATATTTGTGTCACATTCTGGTAGAGTGGTCATTTAAGCAAGTTTGGAAATATGGAATATTCAGAAGAAATTCTGTTTATATATTATAATCCCTTCACGTTTATCTTGCTTAATAGCTTTACCAGAGTGTTAACAAGAATAAAAATGTGAGGGGATTTTTTATTTGTGTTCAATACATCAACACACAAAAGCTTATGGTGATAGTAAGCGAAACAAAATTGACAAGTTGATTTAGACAAGGGAATTAAATAAATCCATGCTCTGCTGGCGAGCAACATGGTGTGGAAGAATAAAACAGCCATAGACACCCTTTGCTCCAGACCCAGGAAACTGCTAAATTAGCTCTGAATTGATAGAAATATCAAGGAAAAAGTATAGATTTCTCTTCTTTAGAATCAAGAATCTTCCACTTAAACGTAAGTTTTTATTAAATCTCTACATTTTAACATTACATAAATACCTCATTTCCTTTCAATATTCGGGAATTAGTGAGGAATAAAAAGTTTTAAGCGATTCTAAAGCATTTCATTTAGCAATTTCTCTAATGTTAACTCAATGTTAAGACTAAATGCTGTTTTTTAAGTGTTTTTATTAAAAAGTTAATTAAAGTCCGAGAAAAATTGCTTTTTGGAAACTCTGTAAAGCTT
>CAYPDT010000037.1:0-1065 GCA_964409615.1 uncultured Candidatus Saccharibacteria bacterium
CCTTCGAGCCGATGTGCAACTACGATGGCGTTGAGATCTACGCCATCGCCTTGCCGCAGGTACTGCAGGACTTCATCGAGGCCTTCGACGAGGGTGCGTATCCGGAGCTAATCGATGAGGTTTTCGAAGGTGTGCGACCCTTGGGCATTGAGAGTGACCCTCTGGTGGCCGGTAGCCTCGATGATCATCTGGGTGTTGGGATTGATGGTGACACCAGGGGCACCCCGATCCTATCGCTGGTTGGTGACTATGATGCCGCTGAGGGCGCCTGACCACTACGGTGTATTTCGCATCTCGCCCAAGGCAACTTGGGCGAGATTTTTAATATCCGCAAACTTCTCTTCAGATGTGCATTCCTCTATACTATAAGGATAAGCACTGCGTGAGGTCTTTGGAGGGTGTGGTAAGTCTTGTCAGACAAGCAATATAGTAAACATACGGATAGTGATCGCGTATCAATCATTGCTAGTGTGCAAGATCACTTACACTTACAAGAGTTTCAACGAACTCTACGTAAGAAAGAGCAACGACCAAAGATTATTGCATCGGTGGTTGGCTTACTGATTATTGCACTGACGCTTGGGTACGCTTGGTTTTGGAATGATAAGCATGGTAGTGAGGCAGCGCCGGGTACGGTTGTCACTGGCTCAGCTAGCGACATTACTCAGACCGCCGCTACTCTCAATGGCACGATTAGTGATGCTGGTGGTAAGCCAATCACTAGCCGAGGCTTTGAGTACGGCACGAGCAATAGTTATGGGCAGACTGTGGCTGGAGGATTGTCATTTGGCTATATGTCCCAATGGGGTCGCGACCTAATGGCTAATGGCCAGCTTAATAGCCCCTATGGTATGACCACCGACTCCGCCGGTAATATCTATGTGGCGGATAGTGGCAATAACCGCATCCAAAAGTTTGACAGCACTGGCAACTACCTGGCTCAGTGGGGCACGAATGGCTCCGGAAGCAGCCAGTTTAGGGGGCCTGCCGGCATCGCCGTCGACGCAAGTGGTAATGTCTATGTGGCTGACGAATGGAATCATCGCATCCAAAAGTTTGACAGCA
>CAYPDT010000038.1:0-1046 GCA_964409615.1 uncultured Candidatus Saccharibacteria bacterium
CGGTGTTGTCCTTTGGCAGGCCGCCAAGGTGACTGACGATTGAACCGTCGGGAAGTACCGCTTCGATGCCTGCGACTTGTGCCCTCGTCATGCCAAAAGCGCAAACGTGCACGCCACCAGCATTCGTCGCGACGTTCCCGCCAATCGTCGCGGAATCGCGAGCAGCGATATCGACGCCGTAGTACCAGCCTGCACGCAGTGCAGCATGTTGGACATCCGCCAGCGTCGCACCCGCGCCGACAGTCACCTGCCCGGCATGGACGTCAATGTCGCCGATCCACGAAAGCCGCGCGAGCGACACGACGATCGGCATGCGCGCTGCGTCGCTCGTCGGGGCCGGAATGCTGCCGCCGACCAGACCTGTGTTGCCACCCTGCGGATGGATCGGCCGACCTGCTGCGGCGCATGCCGCAACCACCTTGGCGACCTCGTTGGTATCAGCCGGGCGAACCACGGCGAACGCCTCGCCATGGAACCGTGACGTCCAGTCGGTGGTGTGGGCGGCCGTGGTGTCCGCAGACGTCAGGACGTGCTCGGGACCAACGATGTTCGACAGCTCGGCGACCAAATCCACATGCCGATCCTGGCACGGATTGTCGCTTCACGCGCACGACAGATCAACCCACAAGACCAACCGATTGGAGCACACAAAGTAGTAATTTGGCCAGCAGCCGTACGGCCCTTGCATCATGCGCGTGTTCAGGCCAAGGTGGGGTTAAGCGTGGTCACGAACGACCGCCGTACTGCTCGTGGCGGAGCCGTGGAGGGAGCGCAGTTATGGGTTATGAGTTCACGCTTGTGCTAGATCGAGTTCCAAGTGACGATGACCTCGACGCGCTCTTTAACGCCGGTTGCGCAGACGCGATCTTCGAGATCGTTTCCGGAGACAGCTGCGGACACTTTGTTCGTAGGGCCGCAAGCCTGACTGCCGCTATCAGCTCCGCTGTTCACGATGTTGAGACTGCTGGGCTTCACACTGTTGAGGTTCGTCGCGACGAAATCGGTGAGCCGTCGTTGAGGGCCGAGTACGCCCGGGAGATAGCAGC
>CAYPDT010000039.1:0-1044 GCA_964409615.1 uncultured Candidatus Saccharibacteria bacterium
TAATATCTGCTGATTCGAGACAAGTATATAGAGGAATGGAGATAGGAACGAATAAGGATGCATATAAGTTTAAGAAACTAGGGATTGAAGTAAAGGGAGTTGATATTTTAAACCCAAATGAATCTTTTTCTGTATTTGATTTCTATATATTAGCAATGAAAGAGATTGAAGAAGCTAAAAAGAAAGGATTAAAGGTCCTTATTGTGGGAGGTACTGGACTATATTTAGACTCTTTAATATATGAAAAAGAATATATAGGATTAAATAGGGATAATACTAATAATATTGAACTTTCATATGAAGAAGTTAAAGATAAGCTTGAAACAGAGTTTAAGAGTGAATGGGACAAACTAAATGAATCAGAAAAAAAGAATTTAAAAAGACTAAGAATAATATATGAAAGACTTAATAACTCTGATAACACTTTCGAAACCAAACCCTTAAAAGAATTTCTATTAATATCTCCTAAGTATGACAGAGAAAATCTATATGAAAAGATAAATAAAAGAGTAGTTAAAATGATAGAAGAGGGATTAATTGAAGAAGTAAAGAAATTAATGATAGATGGGTTTACTAATTCTGAAAGTATGAAAGGAACGGGATACAAAGAAATTGTAATGTACTTAAAGAATGAAATGACATTAAACGAAGCTATTGATAATATTAAAAGGTCTCATAGACACTATGCAAAGAGACAAATCACTTGGTTTAAGAAATATTTTAAAGATTTTAAAGTAATATCTATTTAACTTTTAAATATATTTTAGTGGACAAATATTTGTTTAGGATAGCTCCTCAAGGAGTAGTGTACAGAAAAGATGGAAAGATGCTAGTTATGAAAAGAAGTTTAAAAGAAGAAGTATCGCCAGGGTCATTATCATATATAGGAGGTAAAGTAGAAAGGCAAGAAATTAAAGATTATACTAAAGATACTATCTACAATGTGTTTGAAGATACCTTTATTCGAGAGTGTTTAGAAGAAGCCCATGTAAAAGTAAAAAGAGATACTATAAGAATAATTGGAGATCATCTATTTGAAAGAAA
>CAYPDT010000040.1:0-1013 GCA_964409615.1 uncultured Candidatus Saccharibacteria bacterium
TAAACAAAGGAAAGATCACTTCTTTAAGACAACAAAAGAAAGAAGTAAAAGAAATTACAAAAGGAATTGATTGTGGAATATTAATGGAACCTAAAACAGAAATTGTTGAAGGTGATTTCATAGTTGCATACAAAGTAGAAAAAGTAGTCTAAAAAGATTTTTAAAACTTGCTGCCCATTTATTTTTAACTAAATATAGATGGACGTAAACGAGGCAAACAAAATTCTTCTTTTAATAAATCCTAACGCAAAGAAAGCAGACCTGCTCTCTTACATCACTCTTGCAATAACCTTAAGTAACAGTGGAAAGGTTGTAGAAGTATATGGGGAGAAATTAAACACAGATATAAAAAACATATTAACAAAGAATGGAAATACTTCAGTTACAGTTCTTAATCAGATAGAAGCAAAGAGAACAATAGTTACAATTAATAAAGGCACAGAAAAAGTAAAAAATGTACTTTGGAGAGAACTAGATGACAAACTTCTTTTCAATATAGAAACATTAAGTGGAAACTTTGAGGTAAAAGATATTAGTTTTTCTCACGAAGGAACCGATACTGACCTTGTCATTTACCTCGGATGTAAAGATATTTCAGCAATGTCACATGTATATTCTGTTAACCCAACTCTCTTTACTAAGGCAGAAAGTATAAACATCGATAACCAGATAGGAAATACTGAATTTGCAAAGGCAAACTTTGTAAGTGAAAAGTTATCAATGTCTACTTTAATAAACAATTTCATCCTTCAAAATAAACTAACCGTTACTAAAGAAGCTGCAAGCTTATCATTACAGTCAATTATGTTAGAGACTTCTCTCTTCACAAAGAATCTAGACGATTCACAAGGAGTATTTGAAAGAGTATTAAACCTAATTAAACTTGGTGCAAGTTATCAAACATCTTTAGAAGAATATGAGAAGAACAAAGTAATTCCTGTAACTCCACAACCAAGAGTAATGAATACATATAGACCAATAAGCCCGGTTAGACCCATGGCTCCAATGAGACC